>NC_015680.1:0-1200000 GCF_000215995.1 Pyrococcus yayanosii CH1
ACGCTCTCTAACCAACCTGGGCATTCAAATCACCTCCCCTCTCTCCCTTTCCATCTCTCGAAGCTCATAATCTCAAGCTCCCTGTAGTAGGTCAGTCTCTTCATCAGCTCGTCCCAGTCAACGAGATGAGCATCGAATTCTGGTCCGTCCACACAAGCAAACTTAACCTGACCCCCCACGGTAACACGACAAGCACCACACATACCACTACCATCAACCATTATCGGGTTGAGGCTTGCCACGGTCTTTATGCCGTATTGCCTCGTTAGCTCCGCGACGGCCTTCATCATCACAACAGGGCCGACGGCATGGACGAGGTCTATTCTCTTGCCTTCCTCGATGAGCTTTGCCAAAGCGTGAGTCGTGAAGCCCTTCATCCCGTAGCTCCCGTCGTTCGTGGTAACGATAACCTCGTCGCTGACATTCCTAAGCTTATCTTCCCAGAAGACGAGTTCCTTCGTTCTGAAGCCAAGGATCGAGATGACGTAGTTTCCAACCTCCTTCATGGCCTTTGCCACAGGATAAATCTCGGCTACTCCAACACCGCCGCCAATCATGACGACTGTGCCAAACCTATCTATGTGGCTCGGCCTCCCTAGGGGACCTAGGATGTCGAGTATCGCGTCGCCCTCCTCATAGGTCCCTAGCTCATGGGTGGTCTTGCCAACCTCTTGGGCGACGATCGTTATCGTTCCTCTTTCAGGGTCATGGTCCGCTATAGTGAGGGGTATCCTCTCGCCCCTCTCATGGAGCCTTAGGATGATGAACTGGCTTGGCTTCGCATGCCTGGCAATCTTTGGTGCCTTTATTTCGAAGAGGTTTATCCCGGGTGCTAGTCTCTCCTTGCGGAGAATGGGGAACATGAGCATCACCTAAAGGAAAAGTTGTGTTTTATAAATATTAAAAGTTTCTGCGTGGGAATGCAGCTTTTAGTACATAACTAGAAGTTTAGAAAATTTGGTTTGAAAAACCCTTAAGGAGTATTTCGCGATGAATAAATATTAAGTCGGTGATGGTGATGAGATATGTAAAGTTACCCTCCGAAAATCTCCCTGAATTCTTCAACAGGCTCAAGAAGCTTGGCAAAGTTTACGCACCCGTTCAGAGGGGTTCAACGTATTCTTTTGAGCAGGTGGAATATATCGATGATGTCGCTCTCCACTACACGAGGACGGTCCTGCCCCCAAAGAAGTTCTTCGTGAGGCCTAGAGACCCCATGTTCAAGCTCAGGGGCAGTCGGTGGGAGGAGGTAAAAGACGGAGAGCCCTCTGTAATTTTCGGTATCCACGCCTGTGACATCCACGGGCTCAAGATACTTGACAGAGTGTACCTTGGAGAACCGCCGGACCCCTATTACAAGGCCAGACGGGAAAAGGCCTTTATAGTGGGGATAAGCTGCATGCCCGACGAGTATTGCTTCTGCAAGAGCCTCGGAACGGACTTCGCAATGGATGGTTTCGACTTATTTCTCCACGAGCTCCCCGATGGCTGGCTCGTCAGGGTGGGTAGCGTCAGGGGACACGAGGTCGTCTGGGAGAATGAAGGACTCTTTGAGGAGGTAACGGACGAGGACATCAGGCACTTCAGGGAGTTTGAAGATAGGAGAGCCAAGGCCTTCAAGAGGAGCCTCAACAGGGAGGGCCTCGCTGACATCCTAGACCTCGCCTTCCACAGCCCCGTGTGGAAGAAGTACGCCGAAATATGTCTCGGCTGTGGCAATTGCAACGTCGTTTGTCCGACGTGCCGCTGCTACGAGGTCTGCGATAAATGGATTAACGCCTACGAGGCCGTCAGGGAGAGGCGCTACGATTCCTGCTTCATGGAGAGCCACGGACTGGTGGCGGGTGGCCATAACTTCAGGCCCACCCGCTTGGACAGATTCAGGCACCGCTATTACTGCAAGAGCTACTTCGGAACGGAGGGCTTCAATTGCGTCGGCTGTGGCCGCTGTGATGAGTTCTGTCCGGCCAGGATAGAGCATGTCAAGGTCCTCGACGATGTTAGGGGGGTCTCGTATGAACCCGTTTAAGAGCCACGACGTCCGGATTCTGGAGGTCCGGGAGCTTACGCCGAGGGAGAAGCTCTTCACGCTCCGCTTCCTTGACCCGGAGGTCGAGGAGAACTTCACCTTTAGGCCGGGCCAGTTCGTCATCGTGGACGTGAGGGGGTTTGGAGAGTTCCCCATAAGCATTTGCTCCCCGCCGACGAGGAAGCCGCTCCAGCTCTGTATAAGGAAGGCCGGCAGGATGACACGCTTCATCCATGGCATGACCGAGGGCGATGTCGTTGGCATCCGTGGTCCCTACGGAAACGGCTTTCCCGTAGAGAAGATGGAGGGCTCGAACCTTATCCTCGTGGCCGGCGGCCTCGGCATGGCTCCCCTTCGCTCCATCCTCTGGTATGCCATAGACACCGGGAGGTTCGAGAAGACATACCTCTTCTACGGAACCAAGAGCTACGAGGACATCCTCTTCAAGGACGAAATCCTCTACCTCCTCAAGCACGGCGAGAAGCTCAACTGCCACGTCAAGCTCGCTTACGAGGTTGAGACCCCCTCATGCATCTACCTGGAGCGGGGCTTTTCGGAGAAGGTGTGTAGGGGCGTCGTGACGGACCTCTTCAGGGGTGAGGAGTTCGATGTCCACAACACCTACGCCCTCATATGCGGCCCGCCGATTATGTACCGCTTCGTAATCAGGGAGCTCCTTAACAGAGGGCTCTCTCCGGGCAGGATATACATGACGCTCGAGAGGCGCATGCGCTGCGGGGTTGGCAAGTGCGGCCACTGCATAGTCGGAACGAGCACCTCCATAAAATACGTCTGCAGGGATGGTCCCGTTTTCAACTACTGGGACGCCCTTTCCACGAGGGGGTTGATATGATGGAGAAGCTCAGGCTTGGTGTTTTCGAGCTCACCGATTGTGGTGGCTGTGCCCTCAACTTGCTCTTCCTTTACGAGAAGTTCTTCGACGTTCTCGAATTCTACGAGATAACCGAGTTCCACATGGCTACGAGCATCAAGGAAAAGGGGCCCCTTGATATCGCCCTCGTTACGGGCACCGTTTCAACTCAGAGGGACCTAGACCTCCTGAGAGAGGCAAGGAACAGGGCCAAATACTTGATAGCCCTCGGAACGTGTGCGACGCACGGCTCCCTTCAAGCCAGCGTCGAGGGTCGGATAAGGGACAGATTGGAGAGGGTCTATGGAACTAGGGCGAACCCCATGAAGGCCCTTGAATCGAAGCCCGTAACCGACTACGTCCCCGTGGATTATGCCCTCCCCGGCTGTCCGTACGATAAGGAGGAGCTCTTTCAGGTTCTGATGGAGATAGCGAAGGGAGTAGAGCCCGTAAGAAAGGACTATCCCGTCTGCCTCGAGTGCAAGCTCAACGAGTACGAGTGCGTCTTCCTGAAAAGGAACATCCCCTGCCTCGGCCCGGTAACTTACGGGGGCTGTAACGCGCCCTGCGTGCGCTCCGGTCTCGGTTGCATAGGCTGCCGTGGACCCCTGCCCGGGGCGAACCTGCCCGGCCATGTCGAGGTCCTCAGAAGCCTTGGCCTAGACGACGAGGAGATAGCGAGGAAACTGAGGACGTTTGCGAGGTGGGAGCCGTGATAATCGAGATTGGCGAGTTCACGCGCGTTGAAGGCAACGGAAGGGCTGAGGTTATTGTGGAGGACGGCGAGGTGAGGAAGGTTAAGCTCAAGATAATAGAGGGGCCCAGGTTCTTCGAGCTCCTGACCCTTGGCCGCCACTTCTACGATGTCCCGGATCTTGAGGCCAGAATATGCGCCATATGCTATCTAGCCCACAGCACGGCTTCCGTAATGGCTATAGAGAGGGCCTTCGACGTTGAGGTGCCTGAGGAAATTCAGCTTTTAAGGGAGCTTGGCCTGCTTGGCGAGTTTCTCGAGAGCCACGCCCTCCACCTTTACCTCCTCGCCATGCCAGATCTCTTCGGCTACCCGGACGCAATCAGAATGGCTACCAGACACGGGGAGCTCGTGAGGGAGGGTCTTGCCATAAAGGCCTTCGGAAACTACATACGGGAGCTCATAGGGGGCAGGGAGATTCACGGCATAAACGTCAAGCCTGGCGGCTTCGGCCGGTATCCTAGCGTTCGGGAGCTCGAGACAATAGAAAGGCGGAGTGAAAGCCTCATAAGATTCGCTAGGAGGGCCGCGAGCACTTTCGCGTCTCAGGAGCCGATGGGCGCGAAAGCTGAGCTCTTCGTTGCGACCGATGGATACCTGTTCGGGGACGAGCTCGTTGCGAGCGATGGTGAGAGGTTCCACTACACCGAAATCGAGGAGCACTCTCTGGAATACAGTTTCGCTAAGCAGAGCCTTTACAGGGGAAAACCCTTCTTCGTGGGTGCCCTTGCGAGGCTGATCATCAAGGGGGACCAGCTTACACCAATTGCGAGGAAGCTCCTTGAGGAGCATTGGGAGAAGCTCTCCACGGGCTACGTCACTTATAACAATCTCGCCCAGGCCATAGAACTCGTATACGCCCTCGAGAGGGTGGCCGAGATTGCCAGGACGCTCCTCGACCGCGGAATTCAGGGGGAGAACGTCCCCATCGAGGTAAGGGAAGGGGAGGGAATCGGCTACGTTGAGGCGCCGAGGGGCGTGCTCGTCCACCATTACCGCATAGACTCGGGAGGCAGGGTAACATTCTCGAACATAATAACGCCCACCGCCTTCAACCATGCCATGATTGAGCTGAGCCTATTCGAGGAGGCCAAGAGAAGGTACGGCGAACTGCCCGAGATGGAGTTCGTCCAGAGGCTTGAGGAAGTCGTGAGGGCCTTTGACCCGTGTATCTCATGTTCTGTGCACGTCGTGAGGCTTTGATTCTGGGTCATTTTTTTAACCTTCATGGCAATCTTGATGTGATGAGTGGAAAAACCCTCATCATAGCCCTTGGCAACGATGTCATGGGCGACGATGGATTTGGCTTAAGGGTCGGGAGAATCCTAATGGAGAGGGGCCACAACGTTCTGGAGGTCGGCACCGACATCTTCAAGCTGGCCCAATACTACGAGGGCGAAGAAAGGTTGATAATCATAGACGCCATCCTGAGCGACGAGCTGGAGCCGGGAACTCTCGTCCACCTGAGCGGTGAGGAGGTCTTCGAGAGGCTGAAGGGGGAGATAAGGAGCGCCCACTTTATGGGAGCCATTGACGCCCTCAGGCTTCTAATGGCTCTCGACGAGCGGTTGGCAAGGGCGGAAATCCACTTCGTTGGCGTGGTAGTGAGGAGGATAGAGCTAGGCATGGAGCTCAGTTCAGAGGTTGAGGCGGCCGTTCCGAGAGCCGTTGAACTCATCGAGAGAATAGTACGGGGGAAGGTGCGGTGAACATCCTCGCGCCCCTCGCGGTCGGTATCCTCCTAGGTTACCTCCTAAGAGGAAGGATCTCCTTAGACACCGAGAAGCTCATGGGAATTTCCATAATTCTCCTCGTATTCCTGATGGGCGTAGAGGCTGGGAACGTTGAGGTCAACGCCTTGAACATCGCCGGAATGGCCGCCGCCTTCGCCCTAGCAACGACAGCTGGCAGTCTCCTTATGGCCGCGCTCCTTAGGAGGGCGATGGAATGAGGTTCACCTACGCCGTCATTGCGGCTCTCCTGCTTGGCTTCGCCGCGGGTAGGCTGGGCCTCAGGACAGGAGACACCTACGAGTTGGCCTTGTACTTTCTAATATTCGTCATAGGGCTCGACATAGGGAAGGAAGGCAGGCTCTCGGAGCTAAGGAAGGTCGGTAGGTTATCTCTTGTCCTGCCCTTCTCAACCCTAGTCGGCTCAATTCTCGGAGGAACCATCGTCTCCGTAGCCTTCGGCATTCCCATCCTGTGGGGGCTCGCTGTGGCTTCGGGCGTTGGCTGGTACTCCCTCACGGGCCCAGTCCTAGCCCAGCACTCCCCCTTCTACGGACTGCTGGGCTTCTTTGCCAACTTCCTCAGGGAAGTCCTGACCATCGTGGCCTATCCGCTTCTCGTGAGGGTTCTCCCGCCCGAGGTAGCCCTCTCCATTGGCGGTGCAACGACCATGGACTCGACCTTGCCGATAATCGCCAAGTTCGGAGGGAGGGATGTCGTGCTCCTCGCCTTCATACACGGTTTCATCCTGAGCCTACTCGTCCCCTTCGTGGTCCCCCTCCTCGCCGGGCTCGCGGCTGGATGACAATTCTTTTATTCTCTTACCCTCCCTATATTCTTGGTGTGCCCGATGTCGAAGGTTGAGTGGTATCTTGACTTCGTTGACCTCGACTATACTCCCGGAAGGGACGAGCTTATAGTGGAGTACTACTTTGAGCCGAACGGCGTTTCTCCGGAGGAAGCCGCCGGGAGAATTGCCAGCGAGAGTTCTATAGGGACGTGGACGACTCTCTGGAAGCTCCCCGATATGGCAAAGAGGAGCATGGCGAAGGTCTTCAGCCTTGAGAAGAGTGGAGAAGGCTATATAGCCAAGATAGCATATCCGCTGACCCTTTTCGAGGAGGGGAACCTCGTTCAGCTTTTCAGCGCCATAGCGGGAAACATATTCGGAATGAAAGCCCTCAAGAACCTTAGGCTCCTCGACTTCCACCCGCCCTATGAATATCTTAGACACTTCAAGGGGCCGCAGTACGGGGTGAAGGGGATTAGAGAGTTCATGGGGATAGAAGACAGGCCTTTGACGGCTACTGTTCCTAAGCCCAAGATGGGCTGGAGCGTTGATGAATATGCAGAGATTGCCTACGAGCTTTGGAGCGGGGGCATCGACCTCCTGAAGGACGACGAGAACTTCACGAGCTTCCCCTTCAACCGCTTCGAGGAGAGGGTTAGGAAGCTCTACGCCGTGAGAGATAGGGTTGAGGCCGAGACTGGAGAGACAAAGGAGTACCTGATAAACATAACGGGTCCAGCCCACGTGATGGAGAAGAGAGCCCAGCTCGTCGCGGCTGAGGGCGGCCAGTACATAATGATAGACATCGTCGTCGTTGGATGGAGCGCCCTGCAGTACATGAGAGAAGTTGCTGAAGACCTCGGTCTGGCAATCCACGCCCATAGGGCTATGCATGCAGCGTTCACGAGGAACCCGAGGCACGGGATAAGCATGTTCGTCCTCGCCAAGGCGGCGAGGATGGTGGGCGTTGACCAGATACACACGGGAACCGCCGTCGGAAAGATGGCCGGGGACTACGAGGAGGTCAAGAGAATAAACGGCTTCCTCCTCAGCGAATGGGAGCATATAAAGCCAATCTTCCCTGTTGCCAGCGGCGGTCTGCATCCTGGATTGATGCCCGAGCTTATAAGGTTATTTGGAAGGGACCTCGTCATTCAGGTGGGTGGCGGCGTGATGGGACATCCAGACGGACCTAGAGCCGGTGCCAAGGCCCTCAGAGATGCTATAGAGGCTGCCATCGAAGGGGTCAGCCTGGAGGAGAAAGCCAAGGAGAGCCCCGAGCTGAAAAAGGCCTTGGAGAAGTGGGGCTACCTGAAGCCCAAGTGAGCGACAGGGCTTTAAGCTTCCTTACCTTCTTTCGGTGGGGCCCGTGATGGACAGGAAGCTCGACGACTTCATCAACGGTGCACCGAAAAGGAAAGATGTGCCAAGGGCAAGGCCGAAGAAAAAACTAAAGGCTACAAACCTCGACGACTTCCTGCCCGAGGAGCACATAAACTTCTTCAGAAACCTTCGGATTGGGTCGAAGAAAATTGCAAGGAAGAGGGTTGAGGAACTTTAAAATCACGCAAATCTTCGGAGTAGGAGCTTAAAGATGCCGTGAAGCGCGGGAGAGATTAATCCTACTACTTGGCCTCAGAAGGTTGGAAAAAGCTCGCTCTTCAACGTGGCCCTGAACGAACTTCCTCGTTTAAACCTTTCCAAGCTCCTCGGCTATGACGGCCGTGTTCCCGACCTGGAATACGAAGGCCCGTCTCTCTCCCCTCAGTCCGGCCTCTATTTTTTTCCTGATCCTCCAGTACTCGGAGTCCGGCACGCTTATCCTGAGGGTCGCCCTCCCGTAGCCCTCCTTCCTGAGGAAGTCATTTATTCTGACGGGGTGGAAGGGCATCGTGGCGACGACGACGTAAGCCCTCTTAAAGTAGGGGCTCCTCAGCTCTTCTTCGCCCGTCGCAAGGACACGCCTCTTCTCCCTCAGTAGGAGCTTGAGCTCCCCCTTCACGGCGTGGAAGAGCTCGTTTATTAAGTCGGCGTAGTCAACTGCCTGTGGAATCTCGTAGAGATAATGGCCTGGCGTATTTGTCCACTCGACTATGGGCTCAAGGTCTGGGTTGCTCTCCAGCCTCACACCCTGGGGCAGTATTACGGCGCTCCTCTCGGCTTTTGCTAATGGCTCAGTGTAGAAGGTCAGCCTGTTCAGGTGGCCGAACAGGTCTATGTACTCGAACTCGCCCTTCCAGGGCACTTTCTCGCGCCTTATCTGGGGTGGCAGGTCGAATATGAAGGCCTCGACCCTTTCCTTATAGACCTCGTAAACCTTCAGGGGGCTCGGAAGGAGCCCCTCCAAACTTCTCTCGGGAACCTCGGGCGGTCTCGCGGGGTCGGAGAACACCACCTGGGCGTCTATTCTCCCTATGACTTCGGGACTGAGGGCGTCACCATGTATGAACTCCACCTTGACCCCAAACTTCTCCGCGTTCCTCCTCGCATACTCAACTTTCTTCGGGTCTATATCAACGCCGATGGCCCTTATCCCATGCTTTGCGAAGAATATCACCTGTATCCCGACGCCGCATGAAACGTCCGCTATGCTCTTCACGCCTTGTTCCCTCAGCCTCTTCCCCCTATAATCCGCCACGAGTTCGTGCGTGGCGTAGCGGAGGCCCTCAAGGTCGAGCCAGAGGTCATCGCGGGAGAACTTGTCTCTTGCCCTCATCCTCGCCCTGGCAACCTCTATTGCCTCATCGGCCTCCTCCTTCGAAAGACCCAGCTTTTGCCTTATCCTCTTTTCGTCGTAGCCGGCCCTAATGAGTTCCATTGCGAGCCTCACGTGCTCCTCTCCGAGCATCCTTTCTCCCTCCAGACGAGGTAGACTGTCATGGCAACCCTCAGAGTGCTCCAGACCGCGAGAAGGGCGAAGAGGGGCTTCACGAGGCCAAACAGGAGGAAGAGCATGGTCACGAATATTCTCTCATCCCTCTTCCCGGGCAGACGGCGGAGTCTCTTTATATCCTTGTAGGCGTCGCTGAAGTAAGCTCCCTTGTACCTCTCCGTCGAGTAGCTGACCATCGCCGATGAGAACATAGCGAGGGCCGCAATGGCCCACCAGAAGGGCTCCGTGAGGGTTACGTAGGCGAGGGTTAGGAGGAATGCGAAGTCCACGTAGCGGTCAAGGATTGAGTCAAGGTAACCCCCAAACTGGCTCCCCTTCATCGCCGCCCTCGCTATCTCGCCGTCAACACCGTCCAGTATGGAGGCTATCTGATACATTATACCCGCCAGAGGCATGCTCACGAAGTTGAGCAGGGCCGCGAACAGGCCGAGGAAGAACGTCACAACTGTCATTTGGTTGGGCGTTACTCTATCAACGAGCAGGGCCGAGATTCGGGTTGAAATCTTCCTGTTGAGATGCCTGCTGATGAAACCGTCCCCCGTTCCCTTGATTGATGCCATAACGAGAAGCTTCCTTGCCCTTCCGACATCTTGGGGCGTGTCCACGTCCATCCAGAAGAGGCCGTCCACGTAGGTGACGGGAAGCTCTGCCCTCTTCACGACATCTTTCAACTCCACGACGTCTTTCTCCTTCGCCAACTCCTCCGTGACCGTAAAAATAGAGGCATCGAGCACGAAGAAACCCGTATCGAGGGCATCCCACTCCTTGAGGTCCTTCCCTATCTCCTTGACCCTACCTCCCTCAACCTTGACCTTTGTGGCCTCATCAATATCAACAAAACGTCCGACCCTATCCGCTATGAGGCCTTCCCCTCGAATCGCCCTCTCAAGGAAGGCTCTTTCATAGACGTGGTCGCTCATGAGGAGGACAAACCTTCCATCTACACTGCCTCTTGCGAGGTGCAGGGAATAGCCGTTGCCCCTCTCCGGGTGCTCGTTGATGACTATCTCCGCCCTGAAGCCATTCCGTTCAACGAAAGCTCTGTAGAAAGGTTCGTATCTTGGGTTGGTAACTATGACGAACTCCTCAACGCCCAACTCCTCAAGGATCCTCATGGTCCTGTAGATTATCTCTCTGCCCGCAACCTTGAGCAGGCCCTTTGGTTTCTCGCCCATTCTCGTCCCAAGGCCAGCTGCCAGAATGACCGCCTTCACCACCCACCCCCCAGAAAGGTTCTGAGGGTTGCTTTAATAAAGTTTGGAAAAATCAGGAGAACCTCTCGTAGCTGACCCTGAGGGCCTCAAGGACCGGAAGCTTTTCTCCTGAGAAGAAGGTCAGCATGGCTCCACCGCCCGTTGATATGTGGCTTATTCCCGTTATATTGTACCTCTGCAGGCTTGCGATGCTGTGTCCTCCCCCGATGACGCTGAAGGCGTCGCTCTCGGCAATTGCCCTAAACACTCCTACGGTTCCGAGGGCGAACTCTTCCCTCTCGAATACTCCCATCGGTCCATTCGCAACAATGACTTTCGCCTCCAGGAGTATCTCTCTATATTTCTCAACGGTCCTCGTCCCTATATCAAGTATCGGGTACTCGTCAAAGAGCCTTTTCTCGTCGCTTATGATGTCTATCTCCACCCTCTCCCCCTTGTAGTCTATCGCGAAATCCACGGGCGTCCTGATGTAGGGGTAGAACTCGTCGAGAATCCTCTCGGCCCAATCAACGAACTCTAGGAGGCCCTTCCTCTCAAGGAACTCCACGTTGACCCTGCCGAGGTCGAAGCCCTTCGCAAGGATAAATACGTGACCAACCAGGCCGCCCGTGAGTATGAGGTCAGCCTTTCCCTTCTTGAGAACGTTCTCGGCGACACGGAGGGAATCGTCAACTTTGGCTCCCCCCAGGACGTAGACCCTTGGCCTTTCCTCGCTCTCATAGGCCTTGCTGAGAGCCTTAATCTCTCTCTCCATGAGCCGCCCCATGACCATCGGCTTTAAACGGGCAAAGCCCACGAGGGAGGGCTGACTTCTGTGAGCGGCGGCAAAGGCGTCGTTCACAACGTAGTCTATGAGGGGGGAGAGCTTCTTTACGAGGAATGTCTTCTCGCAGTCTTCTAAGGGCTTCTGCTTTACCTCCTCGGCAGTGAAGCGCAGATTCTCGAGCATTATCACGTCGCCAGGCTTCATAGTCTTAATCTTCTCACGGGCATAGCGACCGAAGATATCTTCCACGTATTCGACTTCCTGGCCGAGGAGCTCCCCGAGGATCCTCGCATGCTCCTCCGTCGTCGCGTAGTCCTCCCCGTAAGGCTTCCCTTGATGCGTCGCCACGACCACCTTTGCCCCATTCTCAAGCAGGTACCTTATGGTTGGGAGAACTGCCCTGAACCTTGCATCGCTGATTATCTTCCCGTCCTTCATGGGAGAGTTAAGATCAGCGCGCAGGAAGACCGTTTTACCTGAGTAATCAAAGTCCTCGAGCCTGAACATCCCACCACCTGGGACTCCTTTGGGCCGAAACCATTAATAAGATTGCTTAAACACTTGGGGTGGCACGCACGCGAAGGTTTTTATGACGAGAAGATGAGGGGAAACCATGCGAGTAGCCGTAATCACTAGCGACGCAAGGGTTTACTACATAGCGGCCAAGGTCCTCAAGGAGCAGCGCATACCTTTTTACAGCCTTCGGGTCGGCGAGGATATTCCATTCGACGTAGAGGTCGTTCTTACCAGCGAGAAAGACTATGAAAAGGTTTCCTTCCCCGTCAAAATCATCGTGAGGGATGAGAGCTTTATAGATGAACTCCTCGCAAAACTGGAGGGAAGGAGGTTTAAGAGGGTTTATATCGCCATAGATCCCGGGGAGAGGCCCGGCGTTAGCGTTGTGGCCGACAACAGGGTTCTCGAGGTTTATCATCTGAAGAGCCCCAAGGACATCGGCGTCATAATCCAGCTCCTCGAGAAGTATCCTAAGGCGAAAATAAAGATAGGACACGGGGCGAAGATGCACAGAATCCTTATGCTGAAGGCCCTTGCTCGAGTTCTTGGTGAGGATTATCCTGTAATCGTCGTGAACGAGCGTGGAACCACTCCCAGGGTTGGAGGAATTGAAGGATGGGGCATTCAGGACATAGTGGCCTCCATAAACATCGGGCTCAGAGAGGGAAGGGAGGTCACCATAAGGGAACTCATAAGGGGAGACAAGGTGACCAAGGGAGAGATAGAGCATATAAAGTCCCAGAGCAGAATACTAAGTGGCGGGAAGATAACCATATCCTCGGAGCTCGCGAGGGAGGTTGCTCTTGGAAACCTCACCCTCGAAGAGGCTATCGAGATACAGAAGAGGAGGGGAAGGAAGGATGATACTGGGTAGGGGAGAGGAAGTTAAGGATGAAATAAAGCTTCGCGTGGCCGAGGCTCTTAAGAGGGACGTCGGGAGGGGAATAGTTCGCTTTGACAGAAAGTATCAGAGGATGCTTGGCGTCGAGCCGGGAGACATCGTGGAGCTCGAGGGGGAGAGGGTCACTGCGGCAATAGTTGCCAACGCCCACCCCGACGATAGAGGTCTCGATATAATAAGGATGGACGGCTACATAAGAAGGAACGCGGGCGTCAGCATAGGTGATTACGTGACGGTCAGGAAGGCGGAAGTTAAGGAGGCAAAGAAAGTCGTTCTCGCCCCAGCCCAGAAGGGGGTCATAATCCAGATACCGGGCGAGATCGTGAAGAACAACCTCCTTGGGAGACCCGTTGTTAAGGGGGACGTCGTAGTCGCGAGCAGCAGGGGAGAGTTTTACACGGGATCACCATTCGATGAACTCTTTAGAGGGTTCTTCGAGTCCCTTCCTCTGGCCTTCAGCGAGCTCAAGTTCGTCGTCGTGAACACTATTCCGAAGGGAATTGTCCAGATAACCTATAACACGGAGGTCGAGGTTCTCCCACAGGCCGTTGAGGTCAGGGAGGAGAAGGTGCCCGAGGTCACCTACGAGGATATAGGCGGTCTCAAGGATGCCATAGAGAAAATCCGGGAGATGGTGGAGCTCCCGCTTAAGCATCCTGAGCTCTTCGAGCGCCTCGGCATTGAGCCTCCTAAGGGTGTTCTTCTTTATGGGCCGCCTGGAACCGGTAAAACTTTGCTCGCCAAGGCTGTGGCGAACGAGGCTAATGCACACTTTATTGCCATTAATGGGCCGGAAATCATGAGCAAGTACTATGGTGAAAGCGAGGAAAGACTTAGGCAAGTGTTCAAAGAGGCTGAAGAGAACGCGCCAAGCATAATATTCATCGACGAAATCGACGCGATAGCGCCAAAGAGAGAGGAAGTCATCGGAGAGGTTGAGAAGAGGGTGGTTTCGCAGCTCTTAACCCTTATGGATGGTCTTAAGAGTAGGGGTAAGGTTATTGTTATTGCTGCTACTAATAGGCCTGATGCTATTGATCCTGCCTTGAGGAGGCCGGGGAGGTTTGACAGGGAAATCGAAGTTGGAGTACCAGACAAACAAGGCAGAAAAGAAATACTCCAAATCCACACCAGAGGAATGCCCATAGAACCGGATTTCGACAAGGATACAGTTCTAAGAATTCTGAGGGAGCTGAAATTAGAGGATAGGCTTGACGGCAAGAGGATAGAGGTTCTCGAAAGGAAGATTCAAGGAGCCAAGACCGAGGAAGAAGTGAAGGAGATACTCAAGGAGTACGGTGAGATCTATTCGGAGGTTAAGGCTCGCCTAATTGACAGACTGCTCGACGAGCTGGCAGAGAGGACGCATGGCTTTGTTGGGGCTGATTTAGCCGCCCTCGCGAGAGAAGCAGCTATGGTCGTTCTGCGCCGCCTGATAAGGGAAGGGAAGATAAACCCGGAGGCTGATAGTATTCCGAGGGAGGTTCTTGAGGAGTTGAAGGTGACAAGGAAGGATTTCTATGAGGCGTTGAAGATGGTTGAGCCGAGTGCGCTGAGGGAAGTGCTCATTGAAGTCCCAAACGTCCGCTGGGACGACATAGGCGGCCTAGAGGAAGTCAAACAAGAGCTAAGGGAAGCAGTAGAATGGCCCTTCAAATACCCGAAGGCCTTCAAGAGGCTGGGAATAACGCCACCGAAGGGGATTCTCCTCTATGGCCCACCGGGAACGGGCAAAACACTGCTGGCAAAAGCCGTAGCCACCGAAAGCCAGGCGAACTTCATCGCCATTCGCGGGCCGGAGGTACTAAGCAAATGGGTAGGAGAGAGCGAGAAGCGGATTAGGGAGATATTCAGAAAGGCGAGACAGGCCGCACCTGCGATAATCTTCATTGATGAAATTGACGCCATAGCACCGGCCCGTGGAGCGGTTGAGGGTGAGAGGGTCACGGACAGGCTGATAAACCAGCTGCTGACAGAGATGGACGGAATAGAGGAGAATAGTGGGGTTGTGG
Source organism: Pyrococcus yayanosii CH1 (assembly GCF_000215995.1). NCBI lineage: Archaea > Methanobacteriati > Methanobacteriota > Thermococci > Thermococcales > Thermococcaceae > Pyrococcus > Pyrococcus yayanosii. The sequence goes on from NC_015680.1 coordinate 14,477, forward strand.
TAATTGCTGCCACTAATAGGCCCGACATCCTTGACCCTGCCCTGCTGAGGCCTGGTAGGTTCGACAGGCTGATACTTGTGCCCGCGCCTGATGAGAGGGCTAGGCTGGAGATATTCAGGGTTCACACGAGGAACATGCCACTAGCCAAAGACGTCAACCTCGAAGAGCTGGCCAAAAAAACAGAGGGCTACACAGGCGCGGATATAGCGGCCCTTGTAAGGGAGGCGGCGCTGAACGCCATGAGGAGAGTATTGTTGACCCTACCAAAGAGGCTCGTTGAGGAGGAAAACGAGGAGTTCCTCGGGAAGCTCGTGGTTACGAGGAAGGACTTCGAGGAGGCCCTCAAGAGGGTCAAGCCGAGCGTCACAAAATATATGATGGAGTACTACAGGCAGTTTGAGGAGAGCAGGAAGAGAGCGGCCGGTGAGACGAGGGAGCTCGATTACTTCACGGGCTGAGGACTTTCCTATCCTCTTATTTCATCCCTTTCTGAGCGGATGGATTCTGATTCTCGGAACTTAAAACTTTCTCACCAGCTTCACAACAGCCTCAACGTGGGGCGTGTGAGGGAACATATCGATGAGAATGACATCCTCAATGCGATATACCTTTGATAAGTGCCTCTCGTAGTCAAGCTTAAAGGCCCGGGGGTTGCAGGAAACGTAGACTATCCTCGCTGGGCCTTTCATTAGCCTTTTGGCCCCATCCTTAAGTCCTTTCCTCGGGGGGTCAACGATAACTGTGTCGTAGCTTCCAATCAGAACGTCTTCAGCCCTGCCCACCTTGAACTCCGCCTGAACGTCGTTTATTTTGGCGTTTCTGTTGGCCATCTCAACGGCGAAGGGATTTATCTCCACCCCCTCCACCTCGAATCCCCTCTTCGCAAGGTAAACCCCAAACGTCCCAACCCCCGAATAAAGGTCCAGAACCCTCGAGCCATCGATGAAGCCCTCGACCGCCTTCAGGAGGAGAGGTAGGGCATAGCTGTTAGTCTGGAAGAAGCTTGCCGGGTGAATCAGATACGTAACTCCTAGTATCCTCTCCCTTATGTAGGGCTCGCCGCCCACGTGGAGGGGCTCCCCTTTCGGGTCGTCCCGCTCATCAGCTTTGATGCTCCAGTACAGGGAGGAGGCGAAGGAGAAGTAGTTCCGGAAGGCCTCTAGGACCTCGGGCTTTGCTTCTCCGTGCGCTATAATGTTTATCATGATGTCTCCAGTGAACTTCCCCTCCCTCACTTGGAGGTAGTGGACGTCACCTCCCTTTGGACCCCAAGGCCTTAGGCCCGTCTCTTTCAGAAAGGCTCTGAGGGTGTGGAGGTATTGGGGCGTTCTACTCGAGAAAACGGGGCACTCCCTTAGGTTCACGACGGTTCGGGGGTCGCCGAACTCCTTGAGGCCCATTCCCCTAATGGTCACTATGAAGTTACTGACGCTCCTGAAGCTCCAAACCTTGGGGGATCCCTTTATCTCGGCCGATATTCCAGTTATCCGCTCGAAGAGCTCCCTCTTAAGCCTAAGTTGCTCCCCATACTTCACATGGCCCCAGAGGCATCCGCCACATCGCCCAACATGGACGCATCTAGGCCTCTGGCGGAGAGAGGACTTCTCCAGAACTTTAAACTCCTTGGCGAGAACCTTCCCGAACCTGTTGACGGTCCGATGGACCTCCACATGGTCACCAACGACCGTGAAGGGAACTCGGATGCCGTTCTCTAGGATTCCCAAGCCCTCCTCGTCCATATCAACTACCCTGCCCCTCATCGGGTCCCTCCCTTAGGTTCAAGATGGGCCGCTTTGACGACGAGCTTTCCAGACCCAGTACACCCATCCCAGATTCTCTCCACCTCATCGAAGACGACTCGGGCCCTGAAGTAGGGCATGTCCCTCACGAATGTCTCGAACTCCCCTCCCTCTCCGGCCACATGAATGCCATACTTATCCCTGAGCTTCTCGAGCTCTCTTATGGCCTCCTCGTTCACCCTCCTCCCTAGCCAGCCCTCGTCGAGACCGTAGGCCGAGACCCCGACGAAGACTATGTCGAAGCCGAGCCTCACGAGCTCCCTCATGTACTCGACCGGGTCCCTTCCCCAGGCGGGGGCAAAGGTCTTCAGGCCGAGCTCCTCCGCCACCCTCTCTATCCTCTCCCTCTGGTACCTGCTGGCGAGAGCCCCGGCAACGATTCCCTCCACCTTGAGCCCTTCGAGAACCCTCTTCAGGTCCTCAACTTCTTCCTCCTTTCTCCCCTCGGTGAAACCCTTCACGAGGGGTATTCCGAGGGCCCTTGCCTGGAGCTCTGTGAGGTGGACGTTGGGCACGTGATACATGTAGCTTTCCTCGTTCTCGCTCACCATGGTGACGAGAAACCTGACGTCAAGCCCCTTCTCAAGGGCCCAGTAGAGGGCGTAGTTGGAGTCTTTTCCGCCAGAGTAAAGGACAGCAACCCTCATACCTGTCGAGAAGGCGTCGGTTAAGCCCACCTTTCATCATCCCGTCAGGGTCCTGGCTGTTTCCTCATCCAGAAAAAATAGAGTTCAGGAGGCGTTTTTGGAGTATTTCTTCTGGAGCCTCTTACCCTTTGGCTTACCCCTGCCGAAGAGCCATCCGTGGGCCTTGTTCACGTGCCTTATATAGTCCTTGCTCCTCCTGAAGACCATGCCACAACGGGGGCACCTAAAGAGTATCTCACCGTCCCTGTCCCTAATCTTGATGGCCTTGAGGACCGCCATCTCCATCCCCCACGGCACTCGCTCAGAAGCACTTTATAAAGTTTGTGAAAACTGTTATGGTGCGGTGGCCGGGATTTGAACCCGGGTCGCCGGCTTGGGAGGCCGGCGTCCTAGACCAGGCTAGACTACCACCGCACCCATTTCTTTGAAGGGGGAGAAGGCTTTAAAAATTTTACTGGGAAGGTTATTGGGGCGATGATGTAGATTGGCCTTTGGGGTATTGATGCCCGGGACCGGGAGGCTGAGCCCATGAAGTGCATCGTCGTTGGTCATTTGACGAAGGACATCTTGAATGGTCGCGAAAGGATTGGTGGAGGTGCCTACTATTCCTCACTTGCCCTCTCCGAGCTCTGCAAGGTAACCGTAATCACCAAGGTTGGCCCGGATTTTCCAAGGAAGTGGCTGGAAGGGCTTCGGGAGAGGGGTGTTGATGTTCGCACCCTCCCCTCATCGGCTACCACAACTTACAAATTCACCTATCGGGATGGCTGGAGGGAGTTAACCCTGCTCTCTAAGGGGGACCCCTTCACGGATGAGGAGCTGGTCGGTGTGAAAGGGGATCTCATAATCCTGAACCCGGTCGCCGGCGAGATAGCGCCGAGGCAAGTGGCTTTCTTCGATAACCCCTCCCTTGATGTTCAAGGGTTTATAAGAGGCTTCGAAAACGGGCGGGTCGTCCTCAGGGAGACCGATGGCTCCTTTCTCTCCGCGGCAAGGGTCGTTCATGCCTCCGTTGAGGAGTTTCGGGTCCTGAAGAATATCTCCCTGCCCGAGGTTCTCCTCGTGACCAACGGAGCTTCAGAAGGCTTCGCTGTTGTCAGGGGCCGAAAATACATCATCAAACCCTACCGTGTGGATGTCCGAGATACTACCGGGGCTGGGGACGTCTTCCTGGCCTTCTTCTCCTACCTCTACACGCGCCTGCCCTTCACCGAAGCCCTTGACGGTGCCCTAAGGATGACGGCGGAATTCTTAAAGGGTCGCGATGATGATGCCTCGATTGGCTGATTGGATGATTGGGAGGGACTAAGCTGAGCGGTGGTGCCAATGGAGAGGTACGTGTTACTGGTGAAGGCCCTGAAGGGGGTCGATGTAACGCCCTTCAGGGAGAGGGTAAAGGCCTTGGCAAGGGAGTTTGGACTAAGGGCGGAGATGTACAGGTGCATAGGGCTAACGGTCGACCTAGTGATACTCTATGAGGGTGGCGTTGTCTTGGTGAAAAGGGGAAAAGAGCCCTATAAGGACCACTGGGCCCTTCCCGGAGGCTTCGTGGAATATGGGGAGACTGTGGAAGAAGCTGCTGTGAGGGAGGCCAAAGAAGAGACCGGCCTTGACGTTAAGCTCTTAAGCCTCGTTGGTGTCTACTCTAGGCCAGACAGGGATCCGCGGGGACACACGGTTACGATAGCCTTTCTCGCCCTCGGACTTGGCGAGTTAAAGGCTGGGGACGACGCCAGGGAGGTCAGGGTCTTCCCGATAGATGCTCTCCCTCGCCTCCCCCTGGCCTTCGACCATGCTGACATCCTGAGGGATGCCCTTGGGGGGAGGATAGGGTGGGGAAGGTCAAGTTCGGCAGGATAACCATAGATGGTAGGACGTTCGAGCACGATATCGTGGTCTATCCGAGCGGGAGGATAGATCGCAGGAGGAAGGAGATAAGCAAGCGGAAACACGGCACGAGTCACCGCCTTGACCCCGAGGAGCTGAAGGAGTATTTAAAGGAGGACTTTGATGTCCTCTTGGTCGGTACCGGGATTTATGGCATGCTCTCCCTCCTGCCGGAGGCGAAGGAGCTGGTAAAGAACAGGGAGGTCATTGAGAAGCCGACCCCCGAAGCCCTTGAGCTCTTCGAGGAACTGCGAAAAGAGAAAAGGGTCCTGGCGATATTCCATGTAACCTGCTAGCGCAGTATCCGGCTGGCCGTGAGCATCACAGCCATCTCTATGATGAAACCGGCAAGGTAGTCTTCCGGATGGCCAATAAGCAGATGAGCGATCCCTATCAGGAGGACTGGGATGAGGGTAAGGAGGAACATCGCTATGGAATCCACGAAGCCCATCTTTGGCATCGCGATGTCGTCGCCCATCTTGGAGGCCACGTAGGCAACGCTTATTAGGGCCGTCGCGAGGGGCAGGGGAAGGTAGAGAAGCAGCGGAAGGGCCTTCGCTCCATTTAGGAGCACCGAGAGGGTAACCAGAATTGCAACCATTCCAGTCGGTATCGCGGCCATCGTGAGGGCCTTCCCCATGAGGAAGGTTTCCCTCTGGAGGGGCAGGGTCCGGAGGAACTCAAAGCCCTCCGCTTCAAGTTTTAAGGCGGCATCGGAGAGCATTGATGTCAGCAGGCTGACTATCAGAAGCACGAGGAGTGTCTCACTTGGCCGGAGGCCAGAGCTTATCGCTTGATATAGGGGATAGAAGACCACGTAAACGGGAACCAAGAAGGATGCGAGGAGCTGGCTTCTCCTGAACACCGTTTTCAGGTCCTTGAGGGCCACCGCCACGACTGGCTCTTTCACCGAGAGCCTGAAGCCTTCTCCCGTTTTTCCTACCACCCTTGGCTCACTCACGGCCTCCCAGACGCGGCGGAGGGTATAGATGTAGAGGGCGAGGGAAAAGGCCATATAGAGGGTTAGGAGTCCAATGCTTTTGAGGGGCTCGTAAACGGTGGACGCGGCCATCGGGAAGGCGAAGGAATACCGCTCGAAGATACCGGCAAGCATCTCGATGTGGCTCTCTATGTAGTCCTCCATGAAGCGGATGACGTAGTAGATGCCCACGATGAGCAATATCCCGATGGTCTTCCCGATGTTCTTCAGTATACTCCTCCTGCCGACGTGGATGGTGCCGAAGTGGACGTATATGAAGAGGCCCAGCGAATGACCCATGAATATGGCCGTGAGGGTCCAGAGGATGCCAAGCAAAGCTGCCGGAACATTGGCGAGGGCAAGAACGGCTGGTAGGAGCAGGAAGAAGGCCGGAACGACGTCGAGCAGGATAAGGGCTGAGAGGTATAGCGGCGAGCTCTTCACCGGGAGAGGCTTGAGGGGTTCGAAGATGCCCATCGAGACGGCGTAGGATACGTTGAGCGTCGAGGTGTAGAGGGAGATTATGAAGGGGAGGAGAAGATAGGAGGCGAAGATTACTGCCCTTCCTTCCTTCGCGAAGTAAATGCTCGCCCCTAGCATTGCCCCAAGGCCGAGGTAGACGATGCTCTGAAGGCCAACGCTCCAGAGTATGCTACCTTGATGTTTCAGATTCTTCTCCAGCTTCTCGGGGTCGCCTGCTATCATAGGGTTGTCCTTCATTATGCGATAGCGGAGCTCTCTATAGAGAAGCCTAAGCATTCACAGGGCCTCCTTTAGGACGTTCACTAGGATAGCGACCTCATCCTTGGCCTCCGTCAGCTTTAGGAAGACGTCCTCGAGGCTCTCCTCTTTTGCGAGCTCCTTGAGCTCCTCGACGGTTCCTTCTGCTATCAGTTTTCCGTTGTGGATGAGACCTATCCTGTCGCAGACGAGCTCTGCAAGGGCCAGAACGTGGGTGGAGAAGATTATGCTCTTGCTCTCGGCCTTGAATTCCATGAGAAGTTCCCTGAAAACGCGGGCACTCTTAGGGTCGAGGCCGTTCATGGCTTCATCGAGAATCAGAACTTTTGGATCGTGGAGGAGAGCACTTATGAGGGAGATCTTCTGCCTTGTCCCGAAGCTCAGGGTTCCTATAAGCTGGTTCATGTATTTCTCTATGCCGAAGGCCTCCACTAGTCGCCTTACCCTGTCCTCCAGCACGTCTTCCTCGATTCCCCTCACGCTTCCCACGAAGCTGAAGAACTCCGTGGGGGTGAGGCTCTCGTAGAGGACGGGAGTCTCGGGGACGTAGCCTGAAATTCTTTTCACGGCCATGGGGTCTTTGAGGACGTCTATGCCCTCGACGATGACTCTTCCGGACGTTGGCTTTATTATGCCGGCTATTATCTTTAGGGTCGTGGATTTACCGCTTCCGTTGGGTCCAAGAAGTCCGTATATCTCCCCGTCATTAACGGTGAACGTGATGTCATTAACGGCTATCGCTCCTCCATACCTTTTCGTGAGCCTCTCGACTTCAATCATCCAAACACCCGGAGTAAAGAGAAACCATCAAAATTTATAAATTTTTGCCTACGGTCTTCCGTCATTCTGGCCGTGCATCTCACCAGCCATGAAGGTCGGAGCTCCGGGAGATGAGGCGACGCTCCTCGGATTTCTTTGACTTCTCGGTTGTGCTCTTTTTGTCTATTTCAAGAACTAACCCAAAATCATGGCGATTACTCCACGATCAGCTGGTTATATGACCAGAAAAACTTTGGGTGATTGCGTATCATTCGCGGTGATAAACTTTAGCTTTGGCAAATTTTATAAATGTGTAACAAAAATCTTTCCCCGGTGGTAAAAAATGGCGGTGGGAGAGAAGATAACCATAAGCGTAATAAAGGCTGATGTTGGGGGTTGGCCAGGCCACTCGAGGGTTCATCCGGCCCTGATAGAGAGAGCGAAGGAAGTTCTTGCAGAGGCCCAGAAAGAGGGCACGATAATAGACTTCTATGTCACCTACGTGGGCGATGATCTCCAGCTCATCATGACCCACAAGAAGGGTGTTGACAGCCCTGATGTCCATGGACTCGCTTGGGAGGCTTTCAAGAAGGCTACCGAGGTAGCTAAGGCCCTTGGTCTTTATGGGGCTGGGCAGGATCTCCTTAAGGATGCTTTCAGCGGGAACGTGAGAGGCCTTGGTCCAAGCGTCGCTGAGATGGAGATAACCCTTAGGAAGAGCGAGCCCATAGTGACGTTCCACCTTGACAAGACCGAACCTGGAGCCTTCAACCTGCCGATATTCAGGATGTTCGCCGACCCCTTCACCACGGCCGGTCTCGTCATTGACCCTAAGATGCACATGGGCTTCCGCTTCGAGATATGGGACATCCTCGAGCACAAGCGCGTCATAATGAGCTCTCCCGAGGAAATGTACGACATCCTCGCCCTCATAGGAGCCAAGAGTCGCTACGTCATCAAGCGTGTCTTCCCGAAGGAGGGTCACCCGATACCTAAGGACGAGCCCGTCGCCGTTGTCTCAACGGAGAAGCTCTATGAAGTGGCGGGAGAGTATGTGGGTAAGGACGACCCCGTCGCAATCGTTAGGGCTCAGAGCGGTCTCCCGGCTCTTGGAGAGGTGTTGGAGCCCTTCGCGTTCCCGCACCTCGTCAGTGGCTGGATGCGCGGTTCTCACAACGGTCCGCTCATGCCTGTCCCGCTCAAATACGCGACTCCGACTAGGTTCGACGGTCCGCCTAGGGCGGTTGCTCTGGGTTGGCAGATAAGCCCTGAGGGTAAGCTCGTCGGTCCGGTTGACCTCTTCGACGACCCAGCCTTTGACTACGCTCGCCAGAAGGCCCTTGAGATTACCGAGTACATGAGGAGACACGGACCCTTCGAGCCTCACAGGCTCCCGCTCGAGGAGATGGAGTACACAACCCTGCCGGGTGTCCTCGAGAAGCTCAAGGACCGCTTCGAGCCCGTCTGATTTCATTCTTTTCTCAGTTTTGCTATGAAGAAGCTGTTGCAGTCGTGCCTGTGGGTCCACGTTCTAAAAACCCTTTCGCCGATTTCAAGGAAGCCTCTGTCACCCCAGTTAAAGGGATGTTTTATGAGGGCAAAGCCTCTCTCGAGGGCGAAGAGAACGTTCTCCTCGTTCTCGTCTATCCTTATCGAACAGGTCGAATACGTCATTTCACCATCGGCGCGTAGGTTCTCGTAGGCGTTGAGGAGCATGTTCCTCTGGACGCTTATCACGCGTTTGATTTTGTTCTCGTCGAAGCGCCACTTGACTTCTGGGAACTGCCTGTAGGTGCCTGAGGAGGAGCAGGGAGCGTCGAGGATGATCTTGTCGAAATCCCTCTCATCTTTAAAGTTCTGGCCGTCCGCGTGGACGAGCCTGACATTCTTGACGCCTAGCCTTTTCATTCGCTCTTTCATCTTTATTAGTCTCTCGTAGGAGTAATCCACGGCCACTATTTCACCTTTGTTCTCCATAAGGGCGGCGGCATGGAAGGTCTTGCTTCCTGGTGCCGCTGCAAGGTCGAGAACCCTCTCGCCGGGCTCAGGTTTTAGAACATGGGCCACGTAGGCGCTGGCGAGGTCCTGAATCACGAAGTATCCCCTCTTATACCATTCCAGCCTCGTCACGGGCGTCTCGTAGTCGAGAACCTTTAGGACGTCGTCCACAGGCGTGTATGCAACCCTAACGCCATTCTCCTCAAGGTATTTCTTGACCTTATCTACGTCCGCCTTTAGCGTGTTCACCCTGATGTAGTAGCGTTGTGGTCTTAGGTTGCTAAGCAATAATCGGACGGCCTCATCGTAGCCGAGGAGGTTGATTACATATTCAACGTACCAGCGGGGATGAGAGAAGCGGACGGATAACCACTCGACCCTGTCTTTCTCTTTTAGCTTCTTCAGAGCCCTTTCTACGTCAAATTTCTCAACTTCCCTGAGGATGGCGTTCACGAATTTGGCTTTTGCCAAGTCAAAGCGCTCTTTGACGACCCTCACGATGGAATCCGTCGCTATCGCCGGATTCACGCCCTTGAACTTCATCTCGAACGTTCCAATGCGAAGGAGGTTCGCCAGATAGGGGTCAAGGTCATCAACCTTTGACCCCCTCAGGACGGAGTTTATTATGAAGTCTATCTTGGCTCGCCATTTCTCGATCTCGAAGACGTAAGCGTGTGCAATTCCTCTTGCCTTCTCCCTGTCCCTTCCTTCGACTTTGGAGAATATCCTCTCGAGGGCATGCTTCGATGAGAGCTCCCTCTCCTCAACGAGCGTGAGAGCGTCTGCCACTATCTCCTGCAGGCTCACCCGGTAGAACAGCTCCATGCTCGGCCCTTCTCTCTGTTGTTTAAAAGGCTTTGCATGCCTATTTATTTATAAACCATAATTTTCGGATTATAGGCAGGTGGTATGAATGGGAGAGCTTAAACCCGAGATGATTCAAGAGCTTAGGCTTGGCGACTGTCCGATATGTGGCGGAAAGGGGACGCTTAAGGCTATCCAGCTTATCCACAGGATTCCTTACTTTGGCGAGGTTATGGAGAGCACCGTGATATGCGAGAAGTGTGGCTACAAAAGCGCCGACGTCATGATACTCGAGGAGAGGGAGCCAAGACTCTATGAGGTCAGGGTTGAGGAGGAGAGGGACCTTTTCACGCGCGTCGTTAGAAGCAAGAGCGGAACCATAGAGCTCGTTGAGCTGGGCGTGAAAATAGAGCCGGGCCCAGCCTCAGAGGGCTTCGTCAGCAACGTTGAAGGTGTTCTGGAGAGGGTTAAGGAGGTCCTCCTGATGGCGAGGGACTTCAAGGAGCAGGAGGAAGACGAGGATGCCGTGAAGAGGATAGATGAGCTGTTGGCCTACATAGAGGACGTCAGAGAGGGCAAAAAGCCTCTGACGGTTAAGGTAATGGACCCCTTTGGAAACAGTGCCCTCATAGGCGAAAAAGTGAGGAGCAGGCTACTGACGAAGGAGGAAATAAAGAGCTTGAGCACAGGGCCTTACGTCGTCATCGAGCCTGAAGAAGCCACTTCCAGAGATGAATGATGCTGATCACCCTCCTCACTTAAAGGAGCATAAGCTTTAAATAAAGCAGTCCTCTACTACTAACCCGGGGAGTTCTCGTGATACTCGGAGGAATGTTAAAGTTAAAACGTATAAAGGGCATAACCCACGGGAGCCACATAGACACGGTTTATCCGGACCCTCTTTGGGTCGTGAGCTGGCTCATGAGAAAGCTGAACGAGGAGAACCCGGAATACAGAACCGTAAAAGCCGAGCTGAGGCAGGGAAGACTCTTTCCCCGCACCAAAACCGTCGATGTAAGGATATACGACCTGCCCTTTGGCGACGACGTTCTCATGAGGACTGTCGTGATGGAAGATCCGGAGCCCCGCCTCGTTACGGCGTTTCCAGTTCTGATGGCAGAGACGAGCAGTCAGTTCCGGGTAGAGAGGGTCTTTGAGTGGGCTAATGGGCTGGAGGGCAATATCGCTGGTGAGGTTCTCGGGGAGGTAAAGCCGAGCGTGAGTTTTTTCGCGGTTGATTATGTCGAGAGAAAGGCCGACTATCTAAGGGTTGAGACTGACGAAGTAAGGCTGGCGTTCCTTGCTTACGGGGCCAGAGCTGGGCCTCCTGGGGATAACTTTGAGGTAGAATTACCCGATGCCGGACCTATAAAAGTTAACCTTGAGGAGGCTGAACTACTCCTGCCTGTGCCCCTCAGCGGTGCATTCATGGACGATTACATGATAACGGGAAAAGTGCTTGGGGTGAGATCAAGTAGGACGCTCTATGGCGATGGCTACCTAATTCGGCTGAAGAACCTTCCGCTGAGGGAGATAGATTTATTCGTCCTCAGGGAACATCTGAAGGGAGAGGTAAAAGAGGAGGAGATGCTCACGGCTGTTGGGTGGCTTCAGGGGGAACTTCTGCTTTAGCTATGTTGGTTATGAAAGCTGAGGGTAGTTTAAGTCCAAGTTTTTCTACTAGTTCTTTGTATCTGTTTCTTACGGTTACTTCTGTTACTCTTGCTATTTCGGCGACTTCTCTTTGGGTTCTTTTTTCTCCTTCGAGGAGGGAGGCGATGTAGAGGGCTGCTGCTACTAAACCAGCGGGGCTTTTCCCGCTTGTCAATCCCTTCCTATAAGCTTCTTCCAAAATTTCCACGGCTTTTCTTCTAACCTTTTCACTCAAGCCTAGTTCATCGGCAAACTTGTTCACGTAATCCGTGGGTTTCACGAATAATTTCTTGGGTGTGAGGTTTAAATTGCGGGCTATGAAGCGATAACTTCTCCCAATTTCCTTCTTATCAACTCTTGAGATGTCGCTGATTTCGTCGAGGGTTCTTGGGACTTTTAGGAGCCTGCAGGCGGCGTAAACGCAAGCTGCAATAACACTCTCAATTGAGCGGCCCCTAATAAGCCCCCTCCTAACAGCCTCCCTATAAAGCCTAGCCGCCTCCTCCTCAACATGCTTCGGAAGCTTAAGCTGGGCCGTAATCCTATCAAGCTCACTAAGAGCAAAAGCAAGATTACGCTCCGCAGCATCACTAACCCTCAAACGAGACTGCCACCTCCTAAGCCTATACATCTTCTCCCTCATCAAACCCGTGAGAGAGCGATCTATGCCTATGTCCGTGGAGAGACCCTTATCATGAAGAAGAATACTCTCAGGAGCTCCAATTCTGGAGCGTTTTTTCCACTGGTTGCTGTCAAAAATCCGATAATCGGGACGTAGGTCGATAATGTTCTCCTGTATTATTTCTCCACAGTTTTGGCAGTATATTTCTCCGCGATAGGGATCGTAGACGAGGTTTGTCGAGCCGCAGTTGGGGCAGGTGTGGGAGATTTTAGAATTGGTAAACATTCTCACTCACCTCATAATTATGATGATCTCGTAATATTTCGTGGTTCCCCATTGTGTAATATAATCATAAATGTTTATAAGTTTTGCTGTTGGGTTGAGCAATAAAATGTGTTGGAGTATTGTGCTCAAAAGAAAATGGGGAGCAGTTTAGAGTGGCTCTTCCAGTATCATTTCCTCCAGGATGTCCTTTATCTTTTTTCCGTGGAATAGCTCAAGTATTCTGATTAATGGTTTTGGGAATGTTGTTGTGAACACTTCTGATGGTCTGGTAAATGCGGACAATATATCTCCTCCATCACTGTTTCTCCTGACCAGATAGTGAACAAATAGTTCCAGACCCTTGACAATTGCTAGGGTCTCGAGGGTAGTTTCGTCAATGTACCCAGCTTTAAGCTTTGATTCGGCTTCAAGAACTTCTTTTTCCGTAAGATTGAGCGTCTTCCAGTAGGCTTCTTTAATTCGTTTCTTTAGCTCTTCGATATTTTTGTCAATTTCGTCCCGCTTTGCCTTCTTTCTTAGCCTTATCCCATTTATTCTTAGTTCGTCCTTTGAGAACGTCATCTTGAATAGGGGTAGGGGATAGTCTTCGAACAAGTAGGGTAAGAGCTTCGGGGTGAAAGTTAGCTTTTCTGGGCTCGCTCTGAAGAGAACCTCTATCTCCTTGTCAAACTTGTGGCAGAAGATGTCTTTATAGTCCTCGAGGGTTATACTTTCTCCTGATGCCAGCTTGGCCTTAATCTTCTCTATGACGTGAGGACACTCAACGAACGCTTCGAATCCTAGTTTTCTATGGAATTTAAGGATTGTTTCTGGCGGGAATTCTTGGACAACCCTTACTGGATACTCAAATACGACGTGGTCAATGTCGAGGGTGTTGACTTCACAGCCAAATTTTAGGAACACTTCATCGTTTTCTTTGAAAATGCCTGCATATGTGTAGAAGAAGGCTTCGGGTGTCTTAAAGTCGCTAGTTATGTTCTTTTCGAACAAGAGATCCACGATTTCTTCTGGGATATTCTCTTTGGAGGCATGGGTTTTCACAAGATGCTTTAGGAAGTGGTGGATATGCTTGAGATCGGAGGGGTTTATTTGTTCCTCGTGTTCGTAAATTATTACGAATTTTCTCCCTTTTTCGTCCTCATTGAATGTTCTCCTTTCTTTTATTTTCTCTAGTCTGTTCAGGGCATTTTTAATTGTTTCATATGCTCTTTGAGTTATAATGCCATCTTTTTTCAGAGTTTCGATGAGATCCTGAGTTGCTGTAATCAGGAGTTTTCTTAGAATTGCGGAGGGGGATGTCTCATATTTAAGTGCTAGGGCTTGGAGTTTTATCCACGAGGGAAATGATATTCGGAGGGGTACCGTCTTAGGTACGAGCTTTTTCTCAAGTTCTTTGAGGTAATCTTTTTTCGCTGCCTCGAGAAGCTCTTTCGCTTCTGCGAACATTCCTTTTTTCGCGAGTTCTGCGCTGATCTCTTTGACTTTTTCCTTTTCAATGAATTTTGCCTTTTTCTCTTTAAAATCATAGTAGGGAACTTTTTCGGTGAGGGCTGCCATATATTCTAGGTCTTCCATTTTCTTGTAATTTAATGATGTTATGTTTATGTATTTCATCTGGCTCACCGGTGCGTAATTTAAGAGTAAAGTATTTAAAGCTTTGCTGGAAATTGATTGTTGGGATCGGCGAATTCTACGGGAAGAGGGGACGTATATGGAGGTCCCAATAAACGGTGAAGATGGGTACTGGCTAGTTGGGGAGGATTTGATAACTTATGAAGGACGGCTTTACCTTTTTGAGTGGGCTGAGTATTGGGTTGTGGGAGAAAGACCGTTCATAGTCAAGGCTGGAGGGGAGGAGGTTGTATCAAGGAAGATTAAAGAAAACGCGTATGTTGCGCAGTTTTCGTTTAGGAATTATGTTGGGAGAGCTCGCGTTGAGGTGATTGAAGAGAAGGGGAGGAAGATTTTTAGAGATGTCGAGGTGCTTTCGCGTAAGATACTCCAAATATACGGCATAAAAAAGGATGAAGAGGACATAAAAGCCATTATAGAGGTTCATAGAAGATTTTACGAGACCATTGTTAACGATATAATCAAGATTTCATCCTTGTTGCCATTTTCTGTCAGAGCTCCTACTGGATTTGGAGTTGTTGAATCGGGGGAGCCTATGAGCGAGCTTTTTGCATATCATTATCTGCGTTCGAATAAGGAGAGGATTCTTGAGGCTTTTGAGACGATGCTGAGGCACATCAAGAGGAAGCTTGTTGTCGAGGAGGATTGGCTTGGGCTTGAAGATGTGAGTGAGGTAACATCAGAGACTTTCTTTTCCATCGTTCAATACCCAGAACATCTGGTTTCAGTGGGGGAGGGGGTTTTATTGTCCGAGTACCTTAGGGGGCACGTTCCTATGAGGGTTCTTAGTTTTAGGAAATATGAGAGCGTTGATACACCGGAAAATCGTTTTGTCAAGTATTTTCTCAACCTACTTGTGGAGTGGAGTGAGCGTGTCATTGGGGTCTTTGGGGATAGAGCTGAGGTCAATGCTATTGAGGAACTCTTGAGAGAGTTTGAATTCATAAGGAGCAATGGAGTTTGGGAAGAGATTGGTGAGATGAAGTTCTTTCCTTACACTTCACAGGCGCTTTTGAAGGGCGTTGGCTACCGCGACCTGCTTGAGCTTTACAGGGAGTTCACGGCGTATTCGCCTTTCTTCGAGGAGCTGCAGGGGGCGATAGACAATAAGGATATAGCGAAACTTTACGAGTACTGGGCCTTCTTTAGGCTGGTCGAGGAGCTTGGAGAAATTCTCGGAAGTAAAGAGCTCAAAATCGTAATTACTCCGGGGGGCGAGCTACCCGAAAGCGGAGACGTTTATGCGGAGTTTGATAATGGTTGGAGGCTTTATTACAATAAGGAGCTAGTTCCAAAAAGGTGGAGCTACTCTGTAACCATGAGGCCAGACTTTTCGCTTTTTGATGGGGATCCAGATAGAGCGGGAACTAGACTCATTGGAGTCTTCGATGCGAAGTTCAAGCTTGATGTCGTTGATGAGCCCAAAGAAATGGAAAGCTTTGATGAAGAAGTCGAAGCTTTGGAGAGAGAGTGGAATTATTGGACATGGGCAAAGCTGGAGGATATATACAAGATGCACACATATAGGGATGCATTGGGGTGCAGGTTTGCGGTGGTGGTTTATCCCGGAGATGTGAGTGTGTTTTTCAAAACGAGGGGAAGGAAGCTCACTGATTTCGATTTAGCAACTCTAATCCTGCTTGACGACTTTGAGGGAGTCGGGTATCTAAAACTTCGGCCTGAGGTGGTAGAAAATGATGGTTTCGGATAGTGGGATACTTGAGCTAGCGAACATAATTCAAAGCTTAAAAGAGAAGTACAAGGACGAATGGAAAAAGTATGAAAAAGAGGCCCTAAGTAAATTCGAGGAATTGTCCAAATATATCTTCAAAGATAATCCTCCGATCGAAGAGATAATGAAACTAATAAATGGCTTACCTCCAAAAATCAGAGCTATGCTCTACTTTATGCATGCATACAAAAAGGAAGACATAACCGAAAAATTCAAACGCATGTTCTCAGATCAAAAAGATCAAAAATTCAGAAAAGTCCTTAAAGATGTAGAAGATAAGAAGGATATAAAGTCCCTAGACTTGAAAGAGTTAAAGGAGAATATCAGAGAGATAGATATCTCGGATGTTGGACTGTCAATAATAAGTACTTGGTTAACTGTTGTCAATCCATACTTGTTCATTCCAGTTCATAAAGGAGTAATTTCGGATAAATTTAATTCTCTTTTAGAAAGGTTGTTTGGATTTAAATTGGTATGGGGGAGGGGAGGATGGAAGGATTACGTGAACAACTACTTAAAATTCGTTCAGATAGTAAATAAAGTTAAGAACGAACTAAATGTTGAGACAACGCTTGAATTGGCATTTTATTTGAGCAAATTTTCCACGGAAGAGCTAGGAGTTATGTCTAGCAAAAATATCTCGTCTCAGGAGTTTACATTACATAATTATCTCATCTTAAGGGGCTACCTTTATCCATCTCATCTAGTTGCCCAGTTCTATGTTGCCCTTAAGACCAAGGGCTTTGTAATCCTCTCGGGTCTCACGGGGGCAGGGAAGACAAAAATAGTTCAGGAGCTCGCAGAACTTCTTAATTCGAGTGGAGAAAACTTCCTCTTCCTATCTGTTCGCCCGGATTGGAGGGATTCAAAGGCTCTCCTAGGCTATTATAACCCCCTAACTGGCAGGTATCATCGAACAAAGCTCCTTGACTTTATTCTCAAAGCCAAAGAGGACTACGAGCGCAATGGAAGAAATGCAGTGCCCTACTTCATTCTTCTCGACGAGATGAATCTTGCTCACGTTGAGTACTACTTTGCGGACTTCCTCAGCGTCCTTGAGAGTGGGAGGGATGAGGGTGGATTCACGAGGGAGGGTATTAAGCTTCATGACGTTGACGAGGTTGAGACCTTCGATGGAATCCCCAAAGAGCTCCACCTTCCACCAAACCTCTATGTCATCGGGACGGTGAACATGGACGAAACAACTTATGCCTTTAGTCCGAAAGTTCTCGACAGGGCATTTACAATTGAGTTCCACGATGTCAAGCTTGAAGATTACCCGCCAAGGAAAATCGAATTATCGCGGAAAGAAATTGAAGAGTTGAGGAGTGCTATCCTAAAAGACCTCAGGAGGGGCGGGAAGTTCCTCGCTTGGACAAAGGAGGAGACTAATGAGGCCGTCAGAGAATTAAGAGAGGGATACGAGGGGTTGTGGAATGCGTTGAGGAAGCTCAATGAGGTTCTTGAACCATACGATCTGCACTTCGGCTACCGCGTGATCGACGAGATAGCCCTCTTCTTCAGGAGTGCCAGGGAGAGTCAGGAGCTGGGCATTGTTAAATTTGGGGACGATGACGAAATATTTGATCTCGCTCTCCTAATGAAAGTCCTTCCAAAGTTCCATGGGAACAGGAAGAAGCTTGAAGGACCTCTAAAAGAAGTTCTGAAGCTTTGCATGAAAGAAAATGAACAAATAATCGTAAAGTTCAGGAAAAATGGCGAGGAAGAGGTAGTAAAATTGCCGGATGAAATTGACAGGCTCGATGGCAATGTCATTGTTACAATGATCACCAACTGGAGCGAATATGAGAAGCATTTCCGCTTCAAGCACACGGCTAAAAAAGTTCTGCGCATGCTTCGCCAGCTCTACGAGATAGGCTTCGCAAGCTTTAGTTGATGATTGGCCATCGTGCTACCAAAGACGAAAAATCCAAACCCCGACTTTTTTTTAGTGTTTTTATTCCCCAATCATCTTCAAAATTTCATATTATGGCGAGAAAACTAACATTTTTGGATACTATCTGCTTTCGATGGTTTTCATTTTCGGTTTACCATTTTAGTGGTAATTTCTTGCCAGATGCGTTCATTTGACAGTGGAGGTAGCTTCCGCCCGCTCTGGCGGTTAGAGGAGCAAACAATTGAGTTTGAAGGGTCTAAGAGATTAGTCAATTCCCTATTTTTGATTTAAATTGCGAGTTCGAGCTTATTTTTGGCCATTTGGTTTTCGATTTCCTAAAATCCAAAATCAAGCATTCTATCAGGATTATTAGTGAAATTTAGAACTATGCAAGCTTTTTCATTTTCAGGCCAGATTTATAAATGAAGTGCAGTGCTACCGGTTCCAAGAAAAAACTTTAAATACCAGCTCCGAGATATCATTACTTGAAGAACAAAGGGAATACGCCAAGGGTTTCCGTAGAACGTAATCGTGTGGAAAGAATTTGTCAATACTCCATGTCATAGCCCTCACCACCGTGTTTCCGTAGA
Organism: Pyrococcus yayanosii CH1; assembly: GCF_000215995.1. NCBI lineage: Archaea > Methanobacteriati > Methanobacteriota > Thermococci > Thermococcales > Thermococcaceae > Pyrococcus > Pyrococcus yayanosii. Next base: position 32,502 of record NC_015680.1, read on the forward strand.
ACGTAATCGTGTGGAAAGTGTAACTATTGAAGAATTCAACGAAGCTATTAATGAAGTTTCCGTAGAACGTAATCGTGTGGAAAGTTCTCTTCGCCTCTTCCCACAACCCCCATCCCATTAATGTTTCCGTAGAACGTAATCGTGTGGAAAGGTGGATATGTGGGAGGAGGATGGTGCCCTTATCGTGTTTCCGTAGAACGTAATCGTGTGGAAAGAGATTGCACCAACAGGTTATCGCATTACTACAGGTGGTTTCCGTAGAACGTAATCGTGTGGAAAGTTCATGGTCATCACCCTAATAAATAACAGCGTAACCCTCCCGTTTCCGTAGAACGTAATCGTGTGGAAAGGCTGACTTTCTTGTTGTAGCAGTTGCTGAAGAGGTCGCGTTTCCGTAGAACGTAATCGTGTGGAAAGTGTACGGTGTCAGCATGGTCTTCGTCATGGTCTTCTTCGGTGTGTTTCCGTAGAACGTAATCGTGTGGAAAGCCACTCCCACCACCCCCACGCATAATAAAAGAACAGGAATGTTTCCGTAGAACGTAATCGTGTGGAAAGCTGCTGATGGAAAAACATTCTACATCTGGCCTGAGGGTTTCCGTAGAACGTAACCGTGTGGAAAGCTCTTCAACAAGCGAATACACTTCAAGGACAAGATCGTCATGTTTCCGTAGAACGTAATCGTGTGGAAAGCGACATTCCCCAGCCCTTCGAGGATATCGTCGATTGATGTTTCCGTAGAACGTAATCGTGTGGAAAGGGGCGCGTGCTCGTGCCCTCGCCTGCCAGCCGGCAACTGGGTTTCCGTAGAACGTAATCGTGTGGAAAGTCCACGCGGCCGCTAGCTTCTTCCTCTCCTCCATCCTCGTTTCCGTAGAACGTAATCGTGTGGAAAGTCTCAAGCACATCTGCTTCTAGCAAATAGTCTGGAAAGTGTTTCCGTAGAACGTAATCGTGTGGAAAGCTTCATAAAGCAGTACTGGAGCCCAGGGGCATTCTCGTTTCCGTAGAACGTAATCGTGTGGAAAGGTGTTTTTATCCATAAATCTGTCCCAAGGTCTACGTCAGTTTCCGTAGAACGTAATCGTGTGGAAAGTGGAGCTCCGGAGGGAGGGGTTCCGTGTGGAGCCCCTCCCGGTTTCCGTAGAACGTAATCGTGTGGAAAGTAACCTGGGCAAGCTTTGTGCTGTCGTTCATACACACCGTTTCCGTAGAACGTAATCGTGTGGAAAGAGTTCCTCCCGACCTTGCAGAGGGAAAAGGGATTCTATGTTTCCGTAGAACGTAATCGTGTGGAAAGCCTCCCGGTGAGTTCTACACTGTACCTTAGGGAGATGATTTCGTTTCCGTAGAACGTAATCGTGTGGAAAGATTTCAACGCCCGCATTTGTACCTGGCGAACCTTGACGTTTCCGTAGAACGTAATCGTGTGGAAAGTTGCATAACGAAGAATCCTCTCGACTTCGTCTGGGAGAGCATATGTTTCCGTAGAACGTAATCGTGTGGAAACTGATAGAGCTCTTTTAGTTGCCTCTGGATCTCTCTGAAGTTTCCGTAGAACGTAGTCGTGTGGAAAGGAACTTAATGCGCCATTAGCTTTAGAGTTTCCGCTGAGGGAGATTGTGTGCGGCTTTGTGTTTTTGGAACGGGATTTTGTGGGGTTCGAAAAGCCAGGACTTTGCGGTATTGGCTACGTGGCCCGAGTGGTGGTCTCTGCTTATGGTAAACCCTCCTTCCAAAACTCTGCTCTTGTCAAGCTCACTATCGAGGTAGCCAACCTAACACCGAAAGATGTTTCTATAAATTTCGGTGGATATACATCAGGGGTGCTGTCCTTCAGGAAAGAGGGAAGCATCGAGGTGTATGCTGTGGAGATATTCTTTCCACACAGCGCCCTGTCGAGGTTCTAAGCGTTTCCTACTCGGAGTCCATAAAGGATTCTCAGGTGCTCTCTCAGGTGGATGGAGGGTCGTGAAGTTTGGTGTCGTCAATGTTGAAAAAAATCGAGGATGTCAAAACGGTTCTCCTTGCTGAGCCTTTAAATAGGACGATACCGCCGGGGGGAAGAGGGTACTCGTTGTCCACATCTCCATTGATGGTAGGATAAAGTGGCCTCTACTTCAAGCCCAAGATACTTCTGCAAATTGGAGACAAAGTTATGGCTGTTCTGGGCCAGTCATTTGTCTTCGTGAGGGTGCCCGAGCCTTGCGGAGAACCATAAGGATTTTTCAGGTCAGTTAGTCGTTTCCTCGTTTTGGTGTTTTTAACCATTAGTTTACGAAGTATTTTGGGGTGTGTATTACATCCAAATTAAGAAAAGCTTCCTGGGGTGAGAGAGTGAACTCCCGTAGGTTTGTGTTGCTGACCTCCTCCCCGCCCTGAAGGGCGAGGGTTCCAACGAATTAACCCCTCGCCATTGGCGGGAAGGTTTGAGGGGGTCTCATCAGGGGACCCACTAAAACGGGTTCTTCGAACCCCTCGGGGAGGGTCTTCCCCCCGTTACCCCTCCCTTGGGCGTAAAGACCACCCAAGTTCGGGGTTATGGTTCTCGCCACCTTCTTTAAAATGTTGAACGCTCCAACCAAGTCCGCGTTAAAGACAAGCCCCGTCGCGGGACACGCAAAAAGACCACGAACAAAGCGCGCCCCATCGTGGGGCTTCCCGCAAACGGGGCAGGTTTTAGAAGTGAAAGCCTCATTCACAACCACAACAGAGATACCATACTCCTCCGCAACTTCCTTCAAGCGTTTGATGACGTAATTAAACCGCCACACGTGGGAGAGGAGGAAATTCCGCTTTCTGCCCTTATCAGAGTTCCTGGCAATGCCCTTCGGATAACCAACGACAATCCTTGAGACCCCGAGTTCGTAAAGCCTTCTAACCGTTTGCCTGACTGCAGTGTTAATGTAGTGTTTAGCCTGAAGTTTGGCTTTTTGATGCATTCTCTTAAGTTTTCTGCTCATTTTGACCCCGGACTTGTTGAGTTTTGACTGGTAATTGGCAATTTTTCTCCTCCAGTAGAAATCAATGCTCTTCAAGGGTCTTCCATTGACCAGAAAGCTTTCTCCATTCTCCACGTAGACCGCCATTAAGTTGTTCACTCCAAGGTCAATTCCGGCGGAAAGGTTACCTAATGGTTCTTTTGGGATTTTAACCCATTCCCCGCCCTCAAGTTTCTCCTCAACGGTAAAGCTCACGTGAGCGTACCACTTCCGCTTTACGGGGTCGAAGGTTATCTCCAATCTCCCTTGTTTCCCATTCAAGTGTATCCTGCCCTTAAACTGGACTTCGAGTTTTTTGAACTTTCCAAGGCCTTTGAGGATTAGTTTGTTGCCTTCAATCCGATACTGGTCGTTCCTGAGGATTATTATCGGTTTTCTCTTCCCGTCTTCCTTGAGGTAGTTTGGTGGTTTTGGCTTGAGCCAGGAGGGTAGCTCTCCATTCCTCTTTTTCCGAAGGAGGGAGAAGAATGAACGCCACGCTTCAGCATTCTTCCGGCAGATTTGTTGGACTGTGGCAGAACCGATTTCCCTCTTAAACTCCTCATAAACAGTCTTCTCTGTTGAATTGAAGTCTACGATTTGCTCTTGGAAGTATTGTTGTCGTCTGAGATAGTTCACTCTGTTCCAGACTTTTGCTCCTAAGTCTGCTAACTCGAAAAGAGTTTTTTCTTGCTCCTTTGAGGGCTGGAGTTTAACCGTTACGCTCCTCTTCGTTTTAACTCACGCTCCCATTGGGTTTCAACGTAGTGCTTAACAATCTCGTCCGTCACGTAGCCGACTGTGGCGACAAAATAGGAGCGTGACCACAAGCGACCGTTGGTCGTCTTTGTTCTTAATTTAGGGAACTCTTGGAGGAGTTTTCTTGCTGTCTTGCCTTTCAGGTGGTTGATTATTTTGGTTGGTGAAAGGTTTGGCTTTGCCCTGAGGAAGACGTGCACGTGGTCGGGCATTACTTCGATGGCAATGACTTCGCAATCTATTTCCTCGGCGTACTCTTTGAGCATTTCACTTGAAAAGGAAATGCACAAAGGAATTCAAGAGAAAAAGGAGGTCCGCCCTTCCCACAAGGCCCGAGCATTGGTCCAAATTGTTGTCCGTTAATCGTCGAAAATTCCTTTAACTTTCACCGAAAGCCTTTTAATAGGGCCCCTTCTAGGGTGAATGACCGTCAGAGGTGATGCTCATGGGGAAGCTTATGAAGCCAATCAGGGATGTTGGAATCGTCGGATACGGTGCCTACATTCCCATGTACCGCATACGGAACGAAGAAATTGGCAGAGTCTGGGGAGTTAATAGCTTCCCGATAGAGGAGAAGGCCGTTCCGGGCCTTGATGAGGACACAGTCACAATTGGTATCGAGGCCGCAAGAAACGCCCTGAAGAGGGCTCGCATTGAGCCGAGGCTCATAAGGGCCATCTGGTTCGGCACCGAGTCTAAGCCCTATGCCGTTAAGCCCTCGGCAACTATAATCGCGGAGGCCATCGGGGCGACGCCAGATTTAGAGGCCGCTGATTTTGAGTTCGCTTGCAAGGCCGGAACCGAGGCCCTTCAGGCGGCGATAGGATTCGTGGGCTCCGGCATGGTTGACTATGCAATGGCCATAGGAGCGGACACCGCCCAGGGAAGACCTGGTGACCACCTCGAGTTCACCGCCGGTGCCGGTGGAGCGGCCTTCATCGTAGGCAAGAAGAGCTCCGAGACCCTCGCATATTTCGAGGGAAGCTACTCCTACGTTACCGACACGCCCGACTTCTGGAGAAGGCAGCACGAGCATTACCCAAGGCACGGTAACAGGTTCACGGGCGAACCAGCATACTTCCACCACATAATAAACGCGGCCAAGGGCCTCATGGAGGAGCTAGGCTTAACCGTTGACGACTTCGACTACGCCGTCTTCCACCAGCCCAACGTTAAGTTCCCGCTCACCGTCGCCAAAATCCTCGGCATTCCGAGGGAGAAGGTTCTGCCCGGCCTCCTCACCGGGATAATCGGAAACACCTACAGCGGTGCGACGATGGTCGGTATCTCAGCTGTTTTGGATGTTGCCAAGCCGGGCGACAGAATCCTCTGGGTTTCCTTCGGCTCCGGTGCGGGAAGCGACGCCTTCAGCCTCGTCGTCCAAGACGCTATAGAGGAGAAACGCGATCTAGCTCCGAAAGTTCAGGACTACGTGAACAGGAAGAAGTACATCGACTACGCCCTCTACGCGAAGGCAAGGAGGAAGTACATTCTCTGAGGTGGTGAGCATGAAGGCCGTGATAATTGGGGTTGGAATGACTCCTGTTGGTGAGCACTGGAAGCTCTCTCTTCGTGACCTCGCCGTTGAGGCCCTCCTCAACGCCATGGAGGATGCTGGAGTCGACAGTGTAGATTCCCTCTATGTGGGCAACATGGCCTCCGGCTCCTTCGTGGAGCAGGAGAACCTTGGAGCACTCATAGCCGACTGGGCTAACCTTGGGAGCATTCCAGCCGTGAAAATCGAAGCGGCATGCGCCAGCGGCGGTGCCGCCGTCCAGGAGGGAGTCAAAGCTGTTCTGAGCGGCTTAGAGGATGTAGTGGCAGTCGTTGGTGTGGAGAAGATGACGGATGTTTGGCCGAGCGATGCCACCAGATATCTCGCCTACGCGAGCGACGCTGAGTGGGAGCTCTTCCATGGGGCCAGCTTCGTAGCCCTCAACGCCCTCATAATGCGCCACTATATGAACACCTATGGCTACACCGAGGAGGATTTAGCTTTGTTCGCAGTCAACGCTCATACCAACGGTGCCAAAAACCCCTATGCGATGTTTAAGAAGCCCATAACCGTTGAAACTGTCATGAAGAGTCCGTATATTGCCGATCCGCTCAAGCTCTTTGACGCATCCCCTGTATGCGATGGGGCGGCGGCAGTGATAATAACGACTCCAGAGAAGGCAAAGGAGCTTGGAGTTCCGAAGGAGAAGTGGGTCGAAGTGGCCGGAATGGGCCGTGCGGTTGACACTATAAATCTTGCCAACAGGGCCGATTTGCTTGACCTTAAAGCCGCCAGGGTTGCCGCTCAGAGAGCATACAAGATGGCCGGAGTTACTGCTAAGGACATCGACTTCTTCGAGGTTCACGACGCCTTCACCGTCATGGCCGCCCTCAGCTTAGAGGCTTTAGGTGCCGCGGAGAGGGGCAAGGGTGCCCAGCTCGCCAAGGAGGGACAGATAGCCATTGACGGTGACTATCCAATACAGACAATGGGTGGCCTTAAGGCTCGCGGTCATCCGGTTGGAGCTACAGGCGTTTATCAGACCGTTGAGGCTGTGCTTCAGCTCAGGGGAGAGGCACCAAACCAAGTTCCGGATGCCGAAATAGGTTTGACTCAAAATATAGGTGGGACCGGTTCGAACATAACTGTCACCGTCCTGAGGAGGGTTTGAAGATGGGGAAACCCATGCAGGTTTCCCGCTACTGGAGGCACTTCCGAGAGAAGTATCGCCTTATAGGGGGAAAGTGCGAGAACGGCCACGTTATGTTCCCTAAGAGACCGATCTGCCCAATCTGCGGTTCGAGAAACATTGAGGAGTTCCAGTTCAGCGGCAGAGGCAAAGTCATCAGCTGGACGATTGTCAGAAATCCGCCGAGCGGCTTCGAGTACTATAAGCCTTACCCGCTCGCCCTCGTCCAGCTCGAGGAGGGGCCGGTGGTTTTAGCGCAGCTCACGGACGTCGACCCTGAAGATATAAGAGAAGGCATGGAGGTTGAGATGGTAACGAGGAAGATAAGGGAATTCGACAAGGATGGGCTCATACTCTACGGCTACAAGTTCAGGCCCGTCCTGAAGTGATTTCCCTTTTTAGACCATAACCATCTCGCTTTATACCCTGACTAGACATTTTTTGGACAGGGAGATGACAGTGTTCCCTTATGGCGGTGGGTTGAGGTCAAAAAAGGATTTAATGGAGCTCTATAACGTATTTTTCTACAACATCCTTTATTGCCTCAAGGAACAGGAACTTATCACTCTCGGAGGGCTCTACAAATGTTGCCTCCACGAAGTCATTCCACGTGTCTATTCTTATTTCACCACAGTGCCCTCTATATTTAATGGCAAGTTCCAACATTTTCTTAAACCTCGATACGTTTCTGTCTATTTCGTATGAGATAAATCTTGGATCCCAAGTCCTACTGAAGCCTGGCGACACTGTTGGAATGAAGCATCTCCCAGAGTTCTCCACGTATTCTCTCCACTCCTGCAAATGTTTATTATATCTACTCAGGAAAACCTTGTCGAACGTGCTCTTGTTTTTTATGGGGACTATTTTAACTCCTTCCCCTACTATTGGAGCCACCCCGAAGAAACCTATCCATCCCGAGTAGGCACTTATGAAGCTTTCACCCCCGTCGGAGTTTCTATAGTTCCACCAGCTTTTCCATCCTTCTCCCGGATCTATGCCCTCTTCGTATATTGCCGGAATTATGTCAGTTATGAGATAGGGCTCGGAGCCCGAAACTTCCTTGACATATCTGAATATTTCCTCGTAAGCTTCCCTTCTATTTTTGAAAGTGGCTTCCGCCCAAATGAATATTGCTGGCCTGCCGTTTATCCTGTAATAGTTGGGATCGTTTAGTAATTTTCCCAGACTTTTTATTAGTGAAACAAATTTCTCTTTAGTATTTTTGTCTGAGAGATCAGCGCTTCCTTTTTCCAAAACTTCATCCCAACAACTTACCATAAGCCCGACGCTCATTCCCTTCTCTAAAAATCCTGATAATACGAGTGGCACATTCTCCGGCTCATGAACTTCTATCCAAAATACTGATATCCCATGCCCGTTGGCCCAATCTATATGCTTCCACTGTACGATGTTACTAAGCTCATTACCCCAACTGTCGTAGGAACCTAGAAGAGGTTTGCCTATTAAATGTTCCTCATAGAAAAAGTATCCAGACCTATGCGCCATATAAACAGTGCTTATTATTATTCCCCTCTCCTTTAATATTTTAGCAAGATTTTTGTATTGTCTATAATAGGGGGTTACAATGCCTTTTTCGGTACAACCCCCTTTGTTGCATGCCTTGACTTTTATTATATATTCTCTCCCCCCTAGAATTTTAGCCTCAAAAATATGTACACCACTTGCATTAAATAGGAACTGTTTTTTGTTTTCATTGGGAAATGCATCGTCGTTAAGAAGGGGATATGTTTTTGGAATGACTTCTACTCTTCCATATGTTTTGCAGTTAGTATCTCCCTCGATGTAGATTTCGATTGTAATATGATCTACTTTGTCTAGTGGTGTGAAAGATGGATCAACTTTTATATATTTGATATTTGGAGAGGCACAAGTGACAAAAGATTTTGTCGATGTTAATGTTACCGTAGTCGTTATAGTTTTAGTAACTACTTTTGTTTCTGTTATAGTGTATGTTGTAGTCACTTTTTTGGTTATAGTATAGTTTATTGTTTTAGTGCTAGTGGTCATTATCGTCTCAGTCCTCGTTATGGTCTCTGTTACAGTTGTTGTCAAGATATCTTTACTTTCAGTATCCCTACTTTTTTCTATGCATCCTTCCATGGATAGCGCAAGCGAAAAAAGGATAATTATAACAAGGACTCCAATCTTAGGCTCCTTCACTAACTTTCCCCCCACTCGTAATTTTGGATCTATCATCTCCCCTTATTTAGAAACCCCATTCAAGGAAATCCTGAAGCAAGAACACATACATATATCCACGATTTTCCTTTATAAGCTTTCAATTCTCTTTGAGTCTTATTGGAACCCTCAACAACAAGCACAAACTATTCGTCGTCTACAATTCTTTCAATTCTCTTTGAGTCTTATTGGAACGCGCAAATAGTTCTCCCCACAGAGCTCGAGCTCTCCACGTCTTTCAATTCTCTTTGAGTCTTATTGGAACGAGGGCGGGGCTGGCGTGGAGGATGAACGCGGTCGCTTTCAATTCTCTTTGAGTCTTATTGGAACAAAGGAAATAGTTAGTTTCTTTACGGAAGAACCAGAAGCTTTCAATTCTCTTTGAGTCTTATTGGAACTTTGGTACGTAAGCGCGATGACGGCAAGTACGAGCTGATAGACTTTCAATTCTCTTTGAGTCTTATTGGAACGGTGATACTAGAGGACGAGGAGGAGTTATTCGAGCTTCCTTTCAATTCTCTTTGAGTCTTATTGGAACAAATGTAAAAATGAGGGGGCTTCAGATCCACCCCACGCTTTCAATTCTCTTTGAGTCTTATTGGAACTTCAACGTTTCTGGTTGTTATCTCGTCTGGAGCAGCCCTTTCAATTCTCTTTGAGTCTTATTGGAACACTCTCACACGGACACACACAAAATCCTGGTTACATCTTTCAATTCTCTTTGAGTCTTATTGGAACTCCAGCCTGTTGGCCTGGGTGAAGGAGGGGAAGAAGGCTTTCAATTCTCTTTGAGTCTTATTGGAACCGTTGTCCCAATAGAGCACTACAACGAGAAGAAGAAGCCTTTCAATTCTCTTTGAGTCTTATTGGAACAGCATCCATACGGAAGTTGCGTTAAGCTGTACTATGACTTTCAATTCTCTTTGAGTCTTATTGGAACCCGGCCGGGCCCAAATTTCCTTCAGCTCAGCCGTCCGGCTTTTGCCTTTCAATTCTCTTTGAGTCTTATTGGAACTATCCATTGCCCCCCACCTTTTTTATGATAATTCTATCCTTTCAATTCTCTTTGAGTCTTATTGGAACAGGTGGGTTTTTTGCTTGTTTTCTTCTATGCTTTTCTTGGGAGTCTTGGATTTTATAAATCTTTTGGCGAGGGGGTCTTAACGAGGCCTTGAGAGGGCTTGAAATGCAGTCTTGAGGAGTCAAAACTTTTGGTAAAAAGCTTCTAAAAAACCCCATAATTTCAATGATCGAAAGTGATCATAAGGCTTCCAACGGTTTCTCAACCAATTAAATCAAAAATCAAGACTTTTTATGTTAGAGATTTGGAAAAAATACGATTCTAGTAGGGTTTGGGGTGAAAGGAGTGCCCTCCTTGCCCCACTCCAAATTCCGAAAAAAATTTCGTTACAAAACACGCGAGAAAACACAACAAAATGCCATATACTAACAAAAAATTACTAAAGACTTCCAAACCCCCCACAACCCACCATTTACCCAAACAAACCACATCCTAACCTTTTCGAGAAAAATAGCACCCAAAAATAAGTATCTAAAAAATTTCGGCTCAATGATGATCTTCATATCCTATAGACTTTAGCGTTTGCGACTTTTTCTAAAATTTGGACATACGAAATACCTGGATGTATCCCTCTTCCTCTTGTGTCGTAGACGTTAAGCTCTATTTCTTTCCTCTTCAGGGCCCTTGCCAGCTCCGTTATTTCATCTTTAATTCGCTTCCCAAAGAGCGACACGTTGGCCTTTCCGTCGGTTATCAAGAACGCCCTGACTTTCAGGGACTTGTCTTTTCTCCTCTCACGTTCAGCAAGCAGAAGAAGATTATAGAGGGCAGAGCTTAAAGGCGTTCTCCCTCCAGTTGGAACGCTCTCTATTTTCTCAAGCACTTCCCAGTAGTTCTTCGTAGGTGGAACGAATATTTCCGCCTGATTACCTTTCGCAACTATCAAGGCCATCTTTGACCGCTTTGTATATCCGTTCTCAACCAGCTTTTCCGCTATTCCCTTTGCTATGCTGATTCTCTTCTGCACTGCCATGCTTCCGCTCGAATCCAGGAGCAGGACCCAGAGCGTTGGTGCCTTTGCTTTCCTGATCCTGACGCGGATGTCGTTTAGATCGAGTTTTATCGGCGGCTTTTTGCCGTTCAACACTGCCCAAATCAAGGAGTTGTAGAAATCAACGTCTTTAAGTTCGCCGTTGATAGGTGGAAGGTATGAAATCGGAATGCCTCTGGGGTAGTTTATCACCGTGATGCTGACGTCCCTTGAGGAACGGTTGCTGGTGAATTCGTCTCCATCAAAGTTTTTGCTCTCTATCCTTGGGATTTTAGCTTCGCTTGAGCGAAAATTCTGTTCTAAATTTCCAATCCCCTGACTTCGAGTGCTTTCACTTTTTTCTTCCTTCTTGTGCTCATGCTTATGGTTATGTTCGTGGTCGTGATCGTGCTCCTTATCCTCTTTAGGCTTTGGGGGCCTCATCTGCGGTGGCTTTTGGAAGGGCTTGTCCCTCAAGCGGTGCGGTAAAGCTAATTCCATAGCCTTCTCCAAGTCTTCCAGTGAGACCCTTCTCCTTCCGTTTAGGGCGGCTATTGCTTTAGCCGTCTTTATCGTGGCTATCTCAGCCCTGTTGGTTTTGATTCCCAAATTAATTACAGTTTCGGCTAAAAGTTTCAGCAGATCGTCGCTTATCTCGACCTTCGGCAGAATCTCCCTTGCCTTAACGATCCTCTCCGTGAGCTTCTTCTCTTCGCTCTCAAACTTCTTATAGAAGCTTATCGGGTCTTCATGGAACTCTTCAACTCTCCTAACTATCTCTATCCTCTCCTCCGGGTTCATTGGTGCTGAAACTTCAACGCATAAGCCGAATCTGTCGAGTATCTGTGGCCTCAGCTCGCCCTCCTCGGGGTTCATGCTTCCCACCAGGATGAAGCGGGCGGGGTGCCTGAAAGAGATTCCTTCCCTCTCTATCGTGTTCCACCCCATTGCCGCGGCATCTAAAAGTGAGTCGGCTATGTAATCATCGAGCAGGTTCACCTCGTCTATGTAGAGCACGTTTCTGTTCGCCTCTGCTAAAATTCCTGGTTGTAGGGCTTTTTTGCCCTCCTTCAAAAATCTCTCAACATCAACGGTCCCAACGAGTCTATCTATTGTAACGCTAAGAGGCAAATCAACAACGCGCATCTTCCTCTTTGTCACTGGTAGTTCCTCGCCTTTCTCATAGCGCTCGTAGCAGGAGTCGCACATCTCTAGGGGATTCCTTGGATTGCAGTTGAAGGGACAGCCATCAACGACTTCAATTTCTGGCAAAACGTTGGCTAAAGCCCTAACCAAGGTTGATTTTCCTGTCCCCTTATCTCCTTTAAGCAGGACACCACCGATTAGGGGATTAACGGCTACACAGAGTAGGGCTAATTTAGCCTTTTCCTGCCCGACTATTGCGGAGAATGGAAATACTAAGCGTTTTTCACGAGGCTCCATATTTTATCCACCTCCTCAATTTTTTCACTCCAGTGTTCATCATCCTCAGCCGTGTAGATTTCGATAGTTCCACCCTGAACTTCTCCTTCCCCAAGGCTCTCCTCCAAAATCCCCTCAATCTCGGAATAGACCTCCATGAGCCTTTCAATCAATTCATCGCTCGTCTTCCACAGGCCGCGCTCATAGGCTTCAATCAAACGCCTTGCAATCTCCTCAAGAGCGTAGGGGTTGTGCTCCTCGAACCATCTCCTCATCTCCTCGTCCAAAACATACCTCCGCGCTATCTCGTCAAAAACCCAATCTTCAACGAGCTTCGTCGTTGTCTCCCAGCCGTACAAGTGAAGAATCTTCTTTGAGAACTCGGCGGCACCGCGATAGCCGTGCTTCTTCATATCCTCAATCCACCTATCATTGAGCAGCTTCGCCCTCACAACGCGCTCAAGCTCAACTTTCATGTCAACTATTTTGGCATCGCTTACATCCCTCGTGTCCGTCTGAACCACTTCAACGTTCTTGCCCGTTAAGGCATCAACAGCCGCCTTAAATCCACCATGATAAGCGAAGTAGCAACAGCAGTTCGTCGGGTCGTGCTCGTCGCTTATGTGGTTTCTGTTAACGATGTCAACCTCCTTTAAGTTCAAAACCAATGATTCGTGAGCCTCAACGCCAAAGGCATCTTTTCCATAAGCATAGCCGCTCCACTGAACCCAAACTTTTGCTAAATCCTCATCACTTTTCCAGGCAGAGGATTCAACAGCTAAATTCACTCCAGCCCCGTAGGTACCGGGTGGAGCCGAGAAAACCCTGAACCTCGCAAACCTTTGGGCTTCTTCAAAGCTCTTTCCGAGCTCGACCAGCTTTTTAATGTGCTCAATGTAGTGTTTTTTGATGTAGTTCATCTCTAAAGGCTCATCCAGCATAACGACCTTTTCTATGGCCTCATCAATCAGGTAGATGTAGTTTGGCAATGTGTCCCTCACGACTCCACTTATTCTGACCAGAACATCAATCCTTGGCCTTCCGAGCTCCTCCAAGGGAATTACCTCAAGGCCGGCAACCGTATCTCCCTTCCAGACCGGCCTAACCCCAATCAGGTAGAGGATTTGAGCTATCTGCTCTCCATCCGCCTTATAACCGTCTATGCTCCAGAGAACCTGCCCAACGCTTTCTGGATATTTCCCGTGCTTCTCTTTGTAAGCTTTCAAAAGCTTTTCAGCGGTTTCAACCCCTATCTGCCATGCCGCCTTGGTTGGTAGGGTTCTCGGGTCGACAGCATAGAAGTTCCTCCCCGTCGGCAAAATCTCAAACTTTCCTCTTGTTATCGCTCCCGACGGGCCGGGTTCGACGTATTTTCCGGCCAGTCCGTTGAGAAAACCGTCATATTCTTTTTCACATTCAACTATTCTTCTGGCAACCTCAAGAGCTTTCCTGAACGCTTCTTCAAGCTTTTCTTTCTCCTTAACTTTGAATCCAAACTTTTCAATCTCTTCCTCAATAACTTCAAAGCTCTCTCCCTTAAGCAGACGCTCTAAGCTCTTAACGGCTATCCTGTGGAAAATCTCAAGCAGTTCTCTGTTCGTGAAGCCGTTTGTAGTTCCAAGAGGGTTCTTTCTTATCTCATCGTAGTTAAAGCCCAATGCCTCAGCCACAACACGCCTGATTGAAGGAGAGTAGTAGGAGTCATATGCCATCGCCGTGGCAACGTATTCTGCCAGCCTCTCAGGCTCTTCTGGTGGATGTCCAAAGATGTGAAGGCCGAGATTTATTTGGGAACCTCTCATCAGCTCGACGTAGCGATGTATTTCCTCTATCGTCTGCTCTTCGTCTTCCGGATTGGCTATTCTCAGCTTATTTTCCTTAGCTTTTTCTAAAATCTGCTCGTAAATCTTCCTTCTCCTTGCCTCATCGCCGAGACTCTTTGCCTTTGCATACTGGGTTAGGAGGGAATCCAAATCATCCAGAACTTCTGCCATCCCCATTGGAGGATACATGTGGTCTATAAGCGTTGCGTAGCCTCTCCTCTTGGCTATGACGCCTTCCATTGGGTTGGAGACGGCGTAAACGTAGAGGTGAGGAACATCATCTAAGCTAGCCTCGGGAACGCATGAAGGAGAAAGCCCAACGCCTTTCCCGGGCCTGAACTCTAAGTAGCCGTGGGTTCCGAAGTGTATCATTACATCAGCCCCAAATTTGCGCGTTATCCACCTGTACACCGCCCACCACTGGTGCGGCGGGACTATCGTTGGATCGTGCAGAATTCTGCAAACTTTTCCGTCGCACCTTGCTCCAGCACAGCCGAACTTTGGCTGAGGGGTTATGAAGACGTTCCCAAACCTTATTCCCGGAACTACAAACTTCCCATCATAGACCATTCCAACCAGCGCTTTGTCCACCTTTCCAGCCAGAACATCCTCTGGCTTTCCCCAGTCCTTAATGATTCTCTCCCTCAAATCTTCCGGAAGCTCGTTGAGCCACTCCAGATACTCCTCCAGGCTTACGAAATCAATTGCTCCGCCGCTTTTGACTATCTCTTCAACGCTCGTCCATCTGAACTCGCTTATCGCTTTTCTCTTCAAAATCAGCTTTATCAGCTTTTCCCCCGTCTTTGGAATGTTCTCGCCGACGTAATAACCTTCCTCCTTAAGCTTGTGCAAGAGCCTTACGACGCTCTCGGGAACATCCAAGCCGAGACCCACACCAACATTCGCCTCAAGCCCCTTACATGGGGGGTTTATTAGGACTATAGCAATTTTAACCTCGCTTTTTGGCTTCTTCCTGAGCTCGACCCACTTCTTTACCCTTTTGGCTAAATATTTCATGTGCTCTTCGTAAGGTTCTCCAACCTTGTAACCTTCAATGTTTCTGGTCCCAGCTATGAAAATTGGCTCAATTGCCCCCGCAACTTCTGGGATTATCACCCCATAAACCTGGGTCATATAGTCAACGCCTTGCTTGCTCTTCTCCCACTCTTCAAGGGACTGGTAGTAAGACCTTATCGGGGCAAAAACTGGAACGTTGAGCTTTTGCAGATTCTTTAAATCAACCGTACCGAAGGAAATTAAGCTAACCAAAGCTTCTATAATCGGCTTTCCATCCTTCATGAAGAACTCTTCAACAGCTTCGCTCTTCTCCCTTCCAAGTCCTGTCGTCGGGTCTTTTCCGTATGTGAAAACAGGAATCACACCGAAGCCTTCTTCTTCAAGGGCTTTGATGAGCTCCCTAATCAGTTTAAATTCCTTATAAAGCCAGGCGCTCCTCCAGAATAGGACTCCAACAAGCGGTCTTTTCGTGTAAACCTCCAGATATCTGTCCAAGCTTTCAAATGTCCCAAGATCTGGGTGGTAAATCCCATCCATGGGAACTTCTTCCGGTTCTTCATATTCAATTGCCTTCCCAGTTAAGCTTGCTAAAAATCTGACCAGATTTCTGAGATTTTTCTCGCCCCCAAGGACATAATATGTCTTCGCCTTGATTATAACTTCTTCTGGAACGTTGGTCAGGCTTTCAAGCCCGGCACAGGCAATGACTTTAGCTTTGGTTTCTTTAATTTTTTCGACGACTGTTTCAGGAAGCTCGTGGGCATATATGAAGATAACCTCGGCTTTCTCTACCTTTTCCAGCTCCCTCTCACAGTTCTGGTCAGTGAGCACAATGCCCTCTATTCTTTCTTCTCTGAGGATTTCCTGAAGCAAAGGCAAAGCCCTTGCCCCATAACCTATGATCAAACATATCACAACACCACCCCCATAACGGCGATAACGCACAATATAATCACGCTCCTCGTTGCCATTGAGATAAGCATGAGCTTTATCCCATCTCCTGGACCATAGAGCCCGACATAATATGGAATCAGCACCCTTAGGAAGGTTATGTTTGCAAAAATCGAACCAAGAAGAAGAGCCCTTATTAGAGCTTTTTCGCTTATTAAACCAGCTTTTAAGAGGTTTGCACCGAGGGTATAGGTTGCTATGCTGCCAGCCATTGCACTCAATGCGACGCTTAATTCTTCGGGCGAAAAGGGCAGGGATCGTGCAAAGCTCCTCACGAGGTCACTTAGATGATTGAAGAACCCAACCGCTATGAGCAGAGCCGTTATGTAGGTCACTATGATCATGGTCTTCAGAATTTGGAGTGAAGTTTTCTTTGTTTTTGTCAAAGCATTTCTTAAGGCATCTTTAAAAGGCTTTTTCTTCCTCATCCGCTTTTGAGAATTGCTGATTTCTCTTGGATTTTTAATCAAAATTTTCCCAGCCACTGCAAAAACAGTTGTCTGGATTAGCCCTATGAAAACCAAAATTCCAAAGTAGAGCAAGCCAAGCTTTCCGAGTGTAGCCAGGAGAACAGGGATTAGAGAATTCCAGTGCCTAACCATTGCAGGGAAAGCGTTCATGAGCGAGGCAATGTAGAGCTCCCTCTTTCCAATTTTGCTCTCCCTATAAAAATCCACAAGCATGGCATTGGCTGCCCTCGTGTTCAAAAAAGCTGTTGCAAAGGCTAATGCACACTCCCCTGGCAGGTTTGAGAGCTTAACGAATGGTTTGCCAATGAAAGATATCTTCTCCACTATGCCCTTCTCGATTAGAAGCTCAGCTATGAATATCCCAATAAGCAGCCCGGGGACAGAGCGCTTCAGGAAATTGAGTGCAATCGCAACCGAGGTTGTCAGCAGCTCCACTTTCAGACCACCTCTGTTCTTGGAAGTATAAGTCTAAATCCGTTGAATTCAAGAATGCATATTGGAACGCCATATACTTCCTCAAGAATTTCCTCTCTTAGAATCTCATTTGGCTTCCCTATAGCTCTAATTCTGCCTTCTTTAACAAGGGCAATCCTATCCGAATACAGCGAGGCCAAATTCGGGTCGTGAAGCGTCATAACCGCAGAGATGCCTTCCTCTTTTGCTAATCTCTTCACAATCCCGAGAACCTTCACCTGGTTTTTAAAATCCAAGTGAGCAGTGGGCTCATCTAAGAGGAGAACCTTTGGCTCCTGCACAAGGGCCCTCGCTATAAGAACAAGCTGCAGCTGCCCTCCGCTGAGCTGGGTGTAGGGCCTATCCTTAAATCGCTCCATTCCTATGAGCTTGAGCTTCTCCAGAGCCTTTTGATAGTGCTCCTTCCTTGGGCTCTCAAAAACTCCAAGCTGAGATGCCAATCCCATAACGACCACATCTAAAACCGTGTAGGGGAAAGGAGGATGATGTGACTGAGGGACATAACCAGCTAACTTGGCTCTTTCCTTTAAAGAGAGCGAGTGAAAGTCTTTACCATTCACAAAGACGCACTTTTTCTTTGGCTTCAGCAACCCGTAAATGCTTTTCAGAATCGTTGTTTTCCCACTGCCGTTTGGACCGAGCAGGGTCAAAATCTCACCCTCTCTCACCTCAAAGCAGACATCTTCAACGCTAAAATCACCGTAGCTGAATGATAATCCTTTAACTTCAAGCATTCCAACCACCGCCCGTCTTCCTCAGCAGATAAGCGAAAAACGGGATCCCAAGCAAGGTCGTTAAAATCCCTATTGGAATTTCATAAGTGGCAATTGATCTCGCCAATGTATCAGCCAAAACCATGAATGATGCTCCCACAGTTATTGTTAGAGGTATTAGAGTTTTATGATCTGGCCCGAATGCCATCCTAACAATGTGCGGAATCATCAACCCTACCCATCCGATTATCCCACAGAAAGCAACTGAAACAGCGGTTATGAGAGAGATTATTACGATAAAAGCAAGCTTCAGCTTTTCAGTTTCAACCCCAACGATTTTAGCTTCGTCGCCAAAAGACAGGACATTCAGCTGCCAGCGCATTAGATAAACCAACAAACACCCAAGAAAAATAACGGGAAAAGCTATCTTGACCGAATGCCAGTCCGCATCTGCAAAGCTCCCCATGAGCCAGTAAACAACACTCGCCAGCTTTTCATGCTCCATCAGGAACTTTAGAAGGGATGTTAAAGCAGAAAAGAATGCATTAACAATCACTCCTGCAAGAACAAGCGAAACAGGTGTTATTTTTCCACCAATTTTGGCCAGAGAAGTTGTCAAGAACACAGCAAGTATAGCAAAGGCAAAGGCTAAAGGTGCTATTCCCAAGCTTAAGGAAAGACCTATAGCCAAAGCAGCGCCAAAAGCTGCTCCTGCCGAAATTCCCAAAATATAGCTGTTCACAAGGGGATTCCTAAATATTGCCTGCAGCACAGCGCCAGAAATGGCTAGTGCCGAACCAACAATCATTGCTAAAATGACCCTTGGGAGCCTTATTTTGAAAAGAATAGTCTGATAAACGCTTGGATAGGGAATTTGAACAGTGAAGTCAAGTTTCCCAAAAGTTACTTTAGCCAAAATTCCAGAAACAAGCTGAAAGGTCTTTAATACAACCATATCCACGATGGCGGGAAGTGGCATATGATACGTTCCAATACACAGGCTTATGAGGAACGCAAAAATTGGAGAAGCTAAAAGGAAAAGAAAGAGAAACTTTCTCATGATCACCCCTCCATGCCGTAGAACCTCTTGAGAATCTCCTCGTATATCGGCTTCCAGTCCGGGTAATATTCTGGATAAATTGCATGTCCAAAAGCATAAATCCCGGTGATGAATCTTGGTCCATAAAGAGCAACAGCATCTTTTCTCCATGAGCTCACTAATATTCCAACGACGTTCCCTTCTTTGACAGCTTTGATTTCCTGCCATGCAGGGTCGCTTTTTATCTTTTTGACTGCTTCGGGAAGCCTCTTGGGATCCCAGTCAACCACTATTAAAACATCTGTCTTATCTCCAAAGTACGCTATGAGCTTTTCAAGGTCAAGCTTTGGATACTGCGTTGAGAAGTTGTAGTCGAAAGCAACGTTGTGTGCCCCTACAAGCTCAACGGCTTGAGCGTAAGCTGAGCCCTTATAGGAGATGCTTATTGCACCGGTGGCATATTTTCCAACCACGGAGGAGCCGTAAATTACGAGAACGTTCTTCTTTTTGTCTGCTGGTATCTTGCTTGCTATCTCCAAAGCTTCGTTGTAGTATTTCTCAAGGAAGCTCGCTAATTCTTCGGCCTTCTTCTCTTTATCAAAGACCTTCCCGAGAACCCTTATTATCCTGATGTTTTCGTATGGCATTTCCGTTCCGGTTACATTAGAATCAGGAATTCCAAATGCAAGAACCTTGATTCCAAGTTCTTTTGACCTCTCAATAACTTCCTGCTCACCCTTAGTGAAGCCGCCTTTCCAGCGCCCCATGATTATTAAATCCGGGTTTAGGCTTGCAACGGTCTCCCAGTTTATGCCCGACCAAGTTGAGCCCACCTGAGGTTTCTGCCTAACGCTGTCGGGAAGGAACTGGTTCTTTGGTGTTGATGTGTCTATGCCAACAATTTTGTCGTCGAGTCCAAGGCAGTGCATTACCTCAGCCCAGTAACTGCTCAGAACGATTACTCTCTCGGGAACTTTTTCAAAGGTCACTTTCCTCCCCATTGAGTCCATGACGGTTACTGGAGCTTCGTATTTGATTCCATAGAATTTCTCAAGCAGCTCCTTTGCTATTGGCTTCCACTCGGGATAATACTCGGGATAAATTAATCCGCCCATCTGATAGACGCCAACTATTATCCTCGGTCCCCAGTCCAAGAAGGCCTTAGAGCCTGCCTGTATTCCATATACGTGGCCTTCTTTAACCGCCTTTATTTCCCTCCATCTTGGGTCATTTCTGATGCCGTTTACCGCCTTTTCAAGCCTCTCTTTGCTGAATGAAACAACTATTATGACATCAGCCTTGTCTCCCCAATAAGCGATTATCTTCTCAAGATCAAGCTTTGGCCACTGGGTGTCAAATTCCTTATCAAAAGCCAAGTTGTGAGCGCCGACGAGCTCAACGATGCTTGCCCATGCGCTTCCCCTTGCATAAACGGTGATTGGACCACCTATGTCCTTCGGAGCACTTATGAGAAGAACGTTCTTTTTCTTATCTGCCGGAATCTGACCGGCTATTTTGTTAATTTCATCCAGCCTTTCCCTCATCCAGCTTGCAAGTTCCTCAGCTTTCTCCTCTTTTCCGAAAACTTTTCCTAAAATCTCAACAACCCTGATGTTGTCCTCAACACTCTTTGCACTCAGAGCTATAACGGGTATTCCAAGCTCTTCAGCTTTCTTAATCGTCTCAGCGTCTTTGTACTTTCCTCCATACCAGTCCACGATTATTAAATCTGGATTCAAGCTTGCAACGGTTTCCCAGTTTAACCCTTTGAAGCTACTCCCCACTACGGGCTTCTTTTTAACCTCATCTGGAATATATGGATCGTAAGGGATGTACTTTCCAATGCCCACAATCCTGTCTTGAACTCCAAGAATGCACAAAATTTCGGCCCAATAGCTCGTAAGGACGATAACTCTCTCTGGCGGCTTTTCTATCGTCACTTTCCTGCCAGCAAAGTCCGTGATTGTTATAGGATATTGGGAAGCCGTCATTGTGGATCCTTGTGCAGGGGCTGCCTCGCCATTGGTAGTAGTGAGGGGCGCTGTTGGTTTTGAGGTCTCGTTGACACTTATGCAACCGCCTGCCATGACACTGAAAATCAAAACTCCCACCAGAATCAGGTTAAGTAGCTCCCTTTGGGTTCCCATTGTGTCCACCACCTTGTGCCACTGAATTCCAATTTAGTAATACGGACCTGGATAGAATTGGGAGATTTTTAACACTTTTTAAAACCAAATATTCTCAACTTATGGTTTCTGAACTTCTTAGTAGCCTGACCAACGTCTCAACAAACGAAACAGGCAGGGAGGGAAGTTGGCTAGATTATCGCATTCTCCGAGCTCTTGTCGAACACGTGAATCATATCAATGTCGAGCAACAAGGTTACCTCCTTGCCGACTTCGAGGGGAACGTGACCCGGAAGTTTAACCTTAATCAGCTCATCCCCAAGCTTTACGTGGAGTATGGTATCGGTGCCAAGGGCCTCGACAAAGTCAACCCTGCCCCTGAGCCTTACCGTTCTCCTCATGTGGCTCATCTCGCTGACTCCCTCCACAGTCATATGCTCCGGTCTTATCCCGAAGAGAACGCCCTTTCCGATGTATGGCCTGAGAATTTCCATTATGTCATCTGGCAACTCTATGCGAAATCCCCTCCCTTCAAGATATCCATCGGCCACGCTGACCTCCAATATGTTCATCTCGGGAGCCCCAATGAACGTTGCCACAAAGACGGAGTTGGGCTTTAGGTAGACCTCCGTCGGAGGACCGACTTGGAGTACCTTACCGGCATTCATCACCGCAATTCTGTCGCCCATGGTCATGGCCTCAACTTGGTCGTGGGTAACATAAATTGTCGTTACTTTCAGCCTCGTCTGAAGCTTCTTTATCTCGGCCCTCATAGCCACCCTCAGCTTGGCATCAAGGTTGCTCAGCGGCTCATCCATAAGTAAGACATCTGGCTCAACCACTATGGCCCTCGCGACGGCAACGCGTTGCCTCTGACCACCGCTTAGCTGCGCTGGATATCGGTCAAGAAGACCCTCTATCTGGAGAAGTTCGGCTGCCCACCTAACCCTCTTATCGATTTCATCCCTCGGAAACTTCCTGATCTGCAGGGGAAAGGCGATGTTCTCGTAAACGGTCATGTGAGGCCACACGGCATAGCTTTGGAAGACCATACTTATGTTCCTGTCCTTTGGCGGGAGATAAGTTACTTCCCTATCGCCGAACCAAATCCTGCCTTCCGTGGGCTCCTCTAGACCTGCTATCATCCTGAGCGTCGTGGTTTTACCGCAACCGCTTGGCCCGAGCAAAACAAGGAACTCACCGTCTTTTATCGTCAGGTTGACACCGTCGACAGCTTTCACTTTCCCACCGTCGAAATACTTCTTCAGGTTCTCCAATCGAACCTCGACCATGAGCATCACCTCAGGGTTATGCCCCACATCGTCACGAGGTAGCGTCTCGCGAAGAACACGAACATCATGGCTGGAAGGGTCATTATGAAGGCCGCTGCAAACTTGTAATAAGCTGGAGCTGCCCCCCCACTCGCTCCCGCTACTATGGAGAGTATCTGAGCCGGCAAGGTCCTATTATGAAGCGTCAATATCGAGGCAACGAACACCTCGTTCCAGCTCATTACAAAGGTGAACATGGCGGCCGCCGCGAGGCCCGGGAGGGCAAGGGGCAATGTTATCTTAAGGAACGCGCCGAGCCTCGTGAGGCCGAAGACCATGGCGGCCTCCTCGAGTTCCTTTTCGACGCTTCCGAAGATACTCGACGTTATGAGGACGACGAAGGGTAGGGCCATGGCCGTGTGGGCCAAAGCCACGCCAAGTAGGGTGTCTATGAGGTTCAGCCTTATGTATAGAACGACCAGGGGAATTGCCATGACCGGGATTGGGAACATTCTCAAGGCCACGATGGAAAGCTTTATGGTGTCTTTACCGCGGAAGGCAAAGCGAGCGACAGCATAGCCCGCTGGAATGCCAAGGGAGAAGCTTATGGCTATCGTCAGCAGGGCCACAACAACGCTGTTCTTTATGCCGTCCCACGCCCCAAGGGTGAAGAGTATCGTCTTCACCCACGCCGTCGTGAAGTTCGTTGGGACAACCTTCTCGGGATCGTAGTAGTCGAGCTTGCTGGAGAAGGCGTAAAGTGTCGAGACTATGATAGGGATTACTATCCAGGCGACAACCGTGAATATAAAGGCATAGAAAGCGATCTTCTTGAGCATGAACTTCGTCTTGTCGTTCATTGCCTCACCTCCAAGTACTCCGCCTTGAGGAACTTAACGTAGAGTGCTCCGAGAACTATTGAGAGTAGAGCTATCGTAAGGGCATATATTGATGCAACCCCATAATCCTTTATCTCAGTGAGCTGATAGAATCCCTCACCAGCAAGCACCGGTATGTCTCTACCCGCCAGTATCCAGACGACGCCAAAGACCTGCATCGCGAAGAGAGTCCTGATTATGAGGGCGCTCTGAATGCTGGGCTTGAGCATAGGAATGACTATCCTCCTGAGCCTCGTCCAATAACCCGCACCGAAGACCTCTGCCGCCTCGAGGTACTCCCGGCTTATCATCTGGAGTCCAGCGAGGATTATCACAAAGACTATCGCGGTGGCCCTCCATAGCTCGGCAATCACTATGGCAAGGAACTCCATGTTCCTGTACTGGTAACCGAAGAAGTGAATAGGCTCGCTTATGATACCAAGGTTCATGAGGAGCTTGTTCATAAAGCCGTGGTCCGAGAGCATCGTATACCATATTAAACCTGCCGCAACGTCGCTTATAGTTAAGGGAATCACGAGAACGTATATAGCTAAATCCTTCCCTCTAAAGGCTCTATTAACGGCCAAAGCAAGGATAAGCGCGAGAACCAGCTGTAAGGGAACTATCACGGCGGCGAAGGCGAGGGTGTACTTCAGGGCCTTCCAGAACATGGGATCGGAGGTGGCCCTCCTAACGGTTTCAAGGGAGAAGGTTCCATTCTTCGTAAAGGCCAGATAAAGGGCCTCTAGAAGCGGATAGCCGATAAAGAAAAGTAGGTATGCAAGGGCTGGCAAAATTAAAAGGTAGGGAAGGTGTCGGGTCCTCATGGCCGACCCTCACGGTACCTCGAGACCCTTCTCCTGGAAAAGACCATAGAGCTTCGGCTTGAGCTCTGCAGTGACCTTGGCGGGGTCCTCGCCCTGGAGCACTATCCTCTGAAAGGCCTCCCTGTAGATGGCGCTGAACTCACCGCCCTTCTCGCCAAGGTTGGGAATCATGACTATGAGGGCGTCCTTGGTCGAGGATTGCGCAGCTACTCCGTTGGCGAGGATCTTGAGCGGCCCCTCAGGAACCGCGTCGGCCGCCTCCTTGACGGTCGGGAAGAAGCCAACGTTCTTCAGGATCTCCACCTGCACCTCCGGCCTCGTGAGGTAGTCGATGAGTTTCCAAGCCTCCTCCGGGTGCGGCGCGTTCTTCGGTATCGCAAGACCAGCGAGAACGACTATGAATCCCCTGCCCTTAGGTCCCCTCGGGACGGGAACGACGACAAACTGGTCTGGCTTGGTCTCTATGGCGTTCTTGATCCTCGCGGTGTGGTCCCAGGCTATGAGGACTTCTCCTTGTAGCAGTGGATCTGCCATGGAATCCCAGGTCGTGGAAGTCGGGTTCACATACTGCCAGAGCTCCTTGAGGTAGTTCCACATCTTAACGGCCTCTGGAGTGTCGAAGTTCTTTGCCTCGTAGCCCGTGAAGCTCGGGTAGAGGTAGCCGTGGAGGAACCTGTGGAAGAGTCCTTTTGGACCTGCCGGGAATCCTAGGGCCTTCTTGCCGGTCTGTTCGTAGATGTTTTTGGCCCACTCAAGGAGGGCATCGTACGTCCACTTCTCGGTCCCCTTTATGACATCCTCCTCCGTCAGACCGGCCGGCAGGTACTTGAAGGCGTCCTTGTTGATGACCATCACGTAGGTGGCGCTCATCCAAGGTATGTAGAAGATCTTGCCGTCCTTGTCGGTGGCGTACTTCATAAAGCTCTCGATGAAGGTCCTACCCTCGAGCTTCTTGTCGCTGAGGTCCATGAGCCAGCCCTGGGAGTTGAAGTAATCGAGGCCGCCGTGGAGGTCGCCTATGACGTCTATGGTTACCTTTCCGGCTTCCATCTCACCTGCGAGCCTCGTTGAGAGGTCAGCGTAGCTCAGCGGGACGAACTCGACGTCTATGCCGGTCTCGTCCTTGAAGGGTGGCAGTAGCTTCTCGAGAACGAAGGCCCTTTCTTCGGGCGGATTAAGCTGGGTAGAGGCCCAGACTACCTTTGCCTCCTCTTTCCCACCTATGCACCCGCTCACCATCACGGCCGCTAGCAGTAGGGTCGCGAGCAAAACACCGCCGATCTTCCTCATGCCACAATCACCATAAGGTTATTCGTTTAGGAGAAAATATTTAAATGTTGCCAAACTCCGGCCATATCTTTTTAACGGTTCCTGCCGACTAAGTGCGGTGATAAGTGTGGGCGATATCAAGGCCGAATGGGAGAAAGCCCTAAACGAGAGGGATTGTGGGAGACTGCTTGAGCTATTTGACGATTACATCGAGGAGATAGAGGACGAAGAGACCCTTAGAGGAGAGCTTAAAAGACTTGGGGATGTCCTTGTCGAATGCGACGACCCTTACGATCTCGCTTATGAGGTTGCCCATGTCTACTCCCACTTGGGCGAGACGGAGAAGGGCATCGAGATTTACAAACGCATAGCGAAGCGGAAGAAGGACGATCCTGATGAATATGCTGTGGCCCTATATTACCTGGCCGATGCCTATGAGCACTTCGGCATGCCGGAAAAGGCCATAGAGGTTTACGAACAACTCCTCAAGCTTGAGGAGGAGATTGGTAACGAGAGAGAGACAGCCCTAACGCTTGCCCACCTAGCGGTGAGCCATGACGAGCTCGGCGAGGTCGAGAAGGCCGTTGCCCTTATGGAAAGGGCAAGGGATATATTCGAGAGGCTTGGGGACGAGGTTAATCTGCTGACGAGCCTTATAGACTTGGCCCACTTCCACTACGAGCTGGGCCACTACGACGAGGCTGAGGCTCTCATAAGGGAGGTTCTGAGAAATCCGAGGAACGACGAGATAGAGGTTAACGCGAGGCTGGTTGAGGCCGAGATACACGCCGGGAGGAAGAACTACAGGGCCGCGTTCACAGCGCTGAGAGATGCTCTGTTGAAGACGAATGAAAAGGAGGAGCTCTTCAGTCTGGTCTTTGACACGCTGGTGGACTTCTTGGAGGACCTTCTGGACGAGGGGGCATACGGGGACGTATACGAGAATGTTGGATTACTAGCCGAGGCCTTCGAGGACGACACTGCCGACTTCTTCAGAGCCATCGGGGAGCTGGCACGGTGGCGGGAGGGCGACGAAGAGGCAAAGAAGCGCTTCGAGGAGCTCTATTCAAAGGTAAAGAACGAGGAGCTGAGGCTTATCCTCGACGAGTGGAAGAGGCCGAAGCTGACCTTTGGCCTCTAACTCAAATCCTTGAAACGGTCTCGACCTCGGCGCTCTCGACGTTCTCAACTTTTCTGAAGAGCTCGGCGACCTCGTCGAAGGAGTAGCCCTCCTCGTCCTTCCCAAGGACGTAGAACTTCAGGGCCACGAGGCCAAATGCGATTGGCTCTCGCTCAACCTTCGCGAGGCCATACTTCTCCGGTATCACTGCCTTTAGCTTCTCCTCGAGCTCGTCGAGGTTGACCTCCGGGTCGGTTGGCATAACCTTAATAACTCCAACGACGTTGAAGTCGCTCATTCACGGTCCCTCCCATCCGCACTTAGGGCACTTGTAAGGCTTGGCGAGCACGCGGCAGGACTCACACCGCCATATTATCGCTTCGCCGCAGTTGGGACAGACGAAGTGAGTAGCGTGCTCCCTGGGCGTTATCTCCCTTCCGCACGACGTGCACACGGGTATCTCGAACTTCATCTCAACAGCCTCTGCCAACTCCCCACACCTCCGAGAATTGGAGCTTTTGTCTTTTGCTGTCCTCGGATGGACCGGGCCCTTTATAAACCTTTCTCCATATGGTCAAGCTTTTTAAACCCCTCCGGGGACTTCCTCAGGGGAAGCTAATGGAGACGAGAGCCCTGCTGGAGATAATTAGGCCACACAACTGCCTTCTCGCAGGTTTAGTGGGTGTTCTGGGGGCCCTCGTCGCCTATGAAGGCGTTCCTCCCATAGACAGACTTCTCATCGTGTTCCTCGTGGTCTTCCTCGGTTGTGCCGGTGGAAATACAGTAAATGATTACTTCGACTACGAAATCGACATGATAAACAGGCCGAACAGGCCCCTACCTCGGGGAGCCCTCTCAAGGAGGCTTGCCCTCTACTACTCCCTCCTCCTCTACGCCCTCGGCCTATCCTTTGCATACTTCCTCGGCTTTAAGGCGTTTATCTTCGCTTTCTCTGCCTACACCCTAACCTTCATCTACGCGTGGAAGCTCAAACCCCTTCCCTTCGTTGGCAACGTGGCCGTCGCCCTATTGACGGGTGCGACCCCTATATATGGAGCCTTGGGCGTTGGGAGGATAGGTCTAGCAGGCTACCTGGCAATCTGTGCCTTCCTCGTTAACGTCGCCCGCGAGATAATGAAGGACATTGAGGACGTGGAAGGCGATAAGCGACTCGGAGCGAGGACCCTGCCCATAGTTTCTAGCCCCAAAAAAGCAGCCGAGATAGCATCTCTCTTCGGTTTCTTAACAGTCCTTGCGTCCCTTCTTCCAATTAGGGCCGGAATAGGGCTTGGCTATCTTCCGATGATCCTTGTGGATGGGATGATACTCAAGGCAAGTATTGATATGCTCAAGGAACCTAGGCCCGAGGTGGCGGGGAGGGCCCAAAGGGCCCTCAAGCTGGCTACATTCATAGCGGTTGTTAGTTTCCTGTTCGGGGCGATAACGAAGGGGGTGGGAATATGATTGAGGGGGTCATAAAGGATAACATCGAGAGTGATACGTTCTGGCTCGTGATAATCTTCAAGACGCCCCTTGGTCCCTCTGAGACGATGGAAAGGATCGCAAAGGCTGTAGAGAACGCCGGGTGGAAGGTCACGTTTAAGGCGAACTGGTGGACGGCTGACATCCCCTACGGCCTCGTAAGGATAGACGCGAAGAAGAACGGCAGGGAGAAGATTATCCTCGGGAAGTGGATTTTGGGAAGAGAGTGGAAGGTTATAAGAGCCGAGAGCCTCGAGCTAGAAAAGGGAAAGGATGAATTCTTCCGCACCGTGGACAGCATTACATCTACCCTAATCCACGACCCCGTCATAAGGACAATGCGGGAGCAGTACTAAAGGCGCTTGCAAATCAAACGCATCTTTTGGCCTTTTCTCTATCCTCCTCGCTAAGGCGCCACCCCATTGCACCAGCGTTCTCTTCGATGTGCCCCTTCCTGCTGGCCTTCGGAATGGCTATAACGTTTTCTTCCCAGATGAGGTAGTTCAGAGCTACCTGGGAAGCCGTCTTACCGTACCTTCTCCCAATCTTAGCCAGGCATTCGTTTCTCGCGAGGGATCCCTTTTCAAGCGGCGTGTAAGCGATAAGGGCCATGCCCTCACGCTTCATGTAATCAAGGAGGCCGGTAGTTTCGGGCCACCTGTCCCTTATCGAGTACTTTACCTCGTTGGCGACTATTTCATACTTCCTCATGACTTCTTGGGAGCGCATGAGGAGATTTAAGTCAAAGTTGCTGACCCCAATGTAGCGAATGAGCCCCTCGTCCACGAGGTCTTCGAGGGCCCAGAGCGTTTTCTTTATTCTCTCGAAGCTATCTCCCGGCCAGTGGAGAAGGTAGAGGTCTATATAGGTTCCTAACCTTCTAACACTCGCCCTCGCGGCCTTCTTTGCACTCTCATAGCCAAAGTGACTCGGCCAGACCTTGCTGATGATGAAGACGTCATCTCTTTCGAACTCTTTTATTGCCTCACCCACGAGCTCCTCGCTGTGGCCTGCCCCATAAAATTCCGCCGTGTCGATAAGATTAATCCCGAGCTCGAGGCCGTACTTCAGAACGGCGATGCTTTCGCGATCTCGTGAGTAGTCGGGGCTTTCATAGCCCCCTATACCCCACGTGCCTATCCCTATGGCCGTAACCTTGTCATCGCCGATAACCTTTAGGTCTTTCATTGTGGACACCTAAAGGCCATAGGTTTCCGAACTTATTAAGGTTTGCGTCTTAACGCTTAGATGAGTGGACAAGCCTAGGAAGTGAAAGTTTTTGAACTTCAAGTGCTTTTCATCTGTAGGGTGATACAATGGATCCGATTTCAAAGGCCATTGAAGAGGCAAAGAACGACCCAAAACTTAGAAAAAAGCTCAGGATAAAGGCGGCCCTCACTACGGTGCTGATGATTGCGTTCTTGGGCGTGATATTCATAACCGTGGGGACGTTCATCTCAGCAAGGCAGGGCACTTTCCTGGGGATGAATCAGCTCGATTTCCTGAAGCTTAGGGCAAGGTACGGGCTCCTCATGATGTTCCTGATAATACTCCACATTGCGGCCAACTGGAAGATATATAGGAAGGAGCTGGAGCTGCTTTCCGGTTAAACTTCTTCCAGCTTTCTCTTTACCTCTTCCGTGTTTTTCCTAGTTTCTTCAAGCACGTTCTTGAGCCTCTCAATCTCAACCTTGAACTCGTTCAGGACCTTATTCACCTGATAGAACGCGAATATGAGTACCACAAGAACTATCAAACTAAGGATTATGCTTATCCATCCACTTGGCGTTGACATGTACCCCCCTCCCCACGGCATTTTTCATCCCTCCAGGTTCTTCAACAACTCGTTGTCGATGACTATCCTGAACTGCTTCGCACGATAGTACTTCTTCGCCCTCGGGTCATTGGGTTCGAGGCGGAGCTCACTCTCCACCAGTCCGGCTTTTTCGAGCTTCTTGAGATGAAGATAGAGGAGCTGTCGCGATATTCCAAGTTCTTTGGCGAGTTCGTAAACATACCACTCCTTTTCGCAGAGCATCTTGAGTATCCTAACCCTCACGGGATTGCCGAGGGCCTCGCCCACCCTCACGAGCTCCTCGATCGTCTGTACCATGGCTATCACTCTTGACCCTGTGACTCTTGACTTTGTGTAATTGAAACACCGAATAAAAGATGAAAAGGACAAGGATAAAAAGGTTTCCTGCCTCAGCGGTCCACTACCTTGAATGGGGTTACGTTGTATCTGTTCTCCAGTAGCCTTGTGAAGGCCCTGAGATGGTTCTCTGAAGCCTTTCATTAGGCTCTCGAAGACCGCCTTGAGGGCGAGAGGACTATGTCCATGTGGGTCTGTTCGCTCCTCGTGCATGCAGAGGGCGTCAATTTCGTCCTGACTCAGGTCTTGGTAGTATGGTTGAGACGTCTGGAATACGTTGCAGTTCCCGTTGCTGAGTCACTGGTTATGGAGACTGATGCCGCCTACGTAGTTGCCGTACTCGTCGAGCGAGAACTCACCATCTCCAACGGTTCGCCTCCCGGAAAGAAAGTTAGAAAGGGAAACACATCAAAGGGGCATTCCAATCCTCTTGGCAAAGCCCCTTATCCAGCCCCAGGCGTGTCTGAACATGTTGGCGATTCCATCGACGATTCCGCTCTGGATTCTAGCCTCGCAGTGGCAGGTACCCATCATACCTACGGCGGCCCCCTTCATTCCAGCCCCGTGGTCAGGAACTGATGTAAGTATCTCATCCACTTGCTCCCCGGGTAGCACTTGGGCGGTGTAGCTCACTTCAAGCCCCTCAAGCTGGCCGGCGAAGGCCCTTAGGTGGTTCTCTGAGCCCTTCATGATGTTCTCGTAAACCTGCTTGATGTCCTCGTTGTCGGTCTGAGCTATCCAGCCCTCTAGGTCCTTTATTTCGGTCTCCTCTATCAGCGCGCCAACCTTGAGGGCATCAACGACGCTCTGGCTCCCCCTCTCAACAAGCTGGTCGTAGAGGGCCTGAAGCTCCTCGTTCTGGAAGACTCCAACCTGGTCGAGAGTTTCCGGAGCGGTTAGATTGTATTTCTCTATCAGCGAAAGAACCGCGTCCATGTGCCTCTGTTCGCTGTTGGCTATGTTCTGGAACACCGGAAGCCCCCACTTCTCGTAGAGTTTGATGTAAACGTCCCTCTCTAGTTTCTCCTTCTCCACCATGTACAGTAGGCTGTCTATCTCCTCCTGGCTGAGGTCGGAGTAGTAGCTCGTAAGCGTTCTGTTAAGCATTGGGGCCGTCTGAACGGCGCCATGTGAGGTGTATGGGTTTGGCCCTGGCTGACCGCGCCACGCTGAGACCGCTCCCAAGGACATTCCTATCAACAGGGCAATTAGCCCAATTCCAAACCATATCTTTCTCATGTTTTCAACCTCCTCCATGTGTAACTTCAATGTTACATATGCGGGCAGGATTTATAAAGTTTTCGGTCTAGAACTCTTTTAGGCTAAAAGCCCACTATACGCATGATGGATGTAATGATCTCCCGGGGAGAAATCGCTTCATATCTAGCGATTGCCATGGGGATCGTTTACCTGATTGTTGATCTCGGGAGCAAAAGGCTGGCACTGGCTGACAGGATTTTCATGACCCTTCTCTCGATGTCCCTCTGCCTCGAGGTGAAAAAAAGAAACGAAGAGCGACCAACCTAAGCCCCAAACTTCTCGCTCCTGTTCATTAGATCCATCATTATTGGAACTATGTCGTGGCCCTTTATTCTGCCAAGGCCACCTCTCATTGCCTCCCTTTCTCCGAAGCTCTGAGCGTGGTCCGTTCTAACACCCCCTCCGGCAATCAGGAGCGGAACCGGGTCGCCGCTGTGATTCTTGACCTCGCACGGCGTCGAGTGATCGCCAGTTATCGCTATGACGACCTCATCGAGGTTAACGTGCTCGACTATGTAGCCTATCATCCTGTCGGCCTTCTCTATCATCTCGACCTTAAGCCTCGGGTTATTGTCATGGCCTGCCGCATCGATAGGCTTGAAGTGCAGGAACACGAAGTCGTAGTCTTTGAGCAGCTCGATGACCTTCTTGGCTTTGGCTATCGCATCGGTGTTGTATTCCCCGGTGGCTCCCTCTGGAGTGTAGACGTCGAATCCTATAGCCTTCGCGACGCCCTTGACAAGGGCAACCGCAACAACGGCTCCAGCCTTAACTTTCCACTGCTCTGTGAACTTCATCGGGATGTTCGGGTAGGTGCCGGCACCCCTGATGAGCAGGTAATTAGCTACCGGCTTGCCCTCCTTCCTGCGCTTCTCGTTTATTGAGTGCTTCTCAAGAACCTTGTGAGACTGCCTCACGAACTCCTCAAGTATTTCTGCCACCCTCCTGCTCTCTTCGTCCTTCCACGAGAAGGTGTGAGGAGGCTTTCCTTCGATGTGCGGATCGTTCTCCCCTACGCGATATCCCTTGGCCATTCCTTTGAGCACTAAAACGGCCCTGTGCCCTGTGGCCCCCTTAAATACGAACTCCACGGGCAGTTTAACGTTCTCCTGTATTGCCTTGGCAAGCTCGTGAGCTTCCTCAGTACTTATCCTTCCCGCCCTGCGGTCAACGATTATCCCGTTTTCGATGGTCGCGAAGTTGACGCGAAAGGCGAGGTCGTCCTCGTCAAGGTCAAGGCCAACTCCCAGGGCTTCGAAGTACCCTCTCCCCCTGTAGGTCTCGTATGGATTGTGGCCGAAGATGCTGAGGTGAGCCGTGTCGCTCCCGGCGGGCTGACCGGGCCTAATAGGATCCTGCTGTCCCAGAATTCCAATTCGGGCAAGCTCATCCATGTTGGGAGTGTTCGCGTATTCGAGAGGCGTCTTCCCGCCGAACTCCTTTATCGGCCTGTCGCCTAGTCCGTCAAGAATTATTAGTATCCCCTTCCTTTTCATAAAAACCACCGGAGGTGAATAATCTGGGGAACTTTTTAAGCTTCCGGCCCTCAAAAGGTTTTTCAGGCGCTGGGCCTAACAATGCAGTGGCCCGACTCCCGCCCTCTCCGCGGAATCGTGAAGCGGGGGTTCCGGTCGGGCCGACAGGGGATGACGAGCTTTTGCTTTGCCGATGGGTGATGAACACGCCCTTCGCCGACCCGTCATTTTGACAATTTATAATATGTTAAACTGAATTAAGTTCAAGGGAGGTCAGGGGCTCACCGAAGAACTTATATATCTAGAGCGGAAACGTCGGGCGATGAGAGTCACTTCTCATGGTGATGGGTCATGATAGAGAAGGTCTACTGCGCTGAGGTTAAGCCCGATATGGATGGAAAGAAAGTCAGGCTGGCCGGATGGGTTTACACAAACATGAGGGTCGGCAAGAAGGTCTTCCTGTGGATAAGGGACTCCACAGGAATAGTGCAGACAGTTGTTGCGAGGGGCGTCGTAGATGAGGAGACCTTTAACACGGCGAAGAAGCTTGGCAGGGAGTCCAGCGTCATAGTTGAAGGGATAGTGAAGGCCGACGAGAGGGCCCCAGGTGGGGCTGAGGTCCACGTGGAGAGGCTCCAGATAATTCAAGCCGTCAGCGAGTTTCCGATTCCAGAGAACCCTGAGCAGGCGAGCCCCGAACTTCTCCTGGACCTTAGGCACCTCCACCTCCGCTCCCCTAAGGTTGCGGCGATAATGAAGGTCAAGGCAACGCTGATGCAAGCAGCCAGAGAGTGGCTCCTCCAGGACGGCTGGTATGAGGTCTTTCCGCCGATACTCGTTACTGGAGCGGTTGAGGGTGGGGCAACACTCTTCAAGCTCAAATACTTCGATCGCTATGCCTACCTAAGCCAGTCCGCTCAGCTCTACTTGGAGGCCGCTATATTCGGCCTCGAAAAGGTCTGGTCGCTAACGCCGAGCTTTAGGGCAGAGAAGAGTAGGACGAGAAGGCATTTAACGGAGTTCTGGCACCTCGAGCTTGAGGCGGCGTGGATGGACCTTTGGGACATAATGAAGGTTGAAGAGGAACTCGTCAGCTACATGGTGCAGCGGACTTTGGAGCTGAGGAGGAAGGAGATAGAGACCTTCAGGGACGATCTCACCACCCTTAAGAACACTGAGCCACCCTTCCCACGCATAAGCTACGACGAGGCGATAGAGATACTCCAGTCAAAGGGCGTGAACATTGAATGGGGCGACGACATGGGTGCCGACGAGGAGCGCATTTTGACCCAGGAGTTCGACAGGCCCTTCTTCGTCTACGGTTACCCCAAGCACATAAAGGCATTCTACATGAAGGAGGATCCCGAGGATCCAAGGAAGGTCTTGGCGGCGGACATGCTAGCTCCAGAGGGATACGGCGAGATAATAGGGGGCTCGCAGAGGGAAGAGGACTGGGAGAAGCTGAGGCAGAGAATAATCGAGGAGGGCATGGATCCAAAGGACTACGAATGGTACTTAGATCTCAGGAAGTATGGCTCCGTTCCACACAGCGGCTTTGGCCTCGGTCTCGAGAGGCTCGTGGCTTGGATCCTCAAGCTCGACCACATCCGCTGGGCTACCCTCTTCCCGAGGACGCCGAACAGGATTTATCCATAACCTTAGCTCAAAACTTAAAGGCCCACTCCGGATACTCTCCCGTCAGACAGGCCATGCAGAGCTTTTCCGTTCCCACGGCCTTTTTCAATCCTTCTATGCTCAGGTAGGCCAAGCTGTCTGCTCCAATTTCCTTCCTAATATCCTCAAGGCTTCTCCAGGCAGCTATCAGCTCGTGCCTCGTTGGAATGTCTATCCCCATGTAGCACGGATACCTTATCGGAGGAGAGGCTATTCTAACGTGAACCTCCCTGGCCCCAGCCCTCCGGAGCATGGCGATTATTTGTCTCATCGTCGTCCCCCTGACTATCGAATCATCCACGAGTATTACTCTTTTACCCTCGAGCACCTCTCTGACCGGGCTGAGCTTGAGCTTGACCTTGAGCTCCCTGTAGGCTTGGCTGGGCATTATGAAGGTCCTCCCGACGTAGCGGTTCTTTATAAGGCCCTCCATGTAGGGTATGCCACTCTCGTGGGCGAAGCCGAGGGCAGCCGTCCTCCCGGAATCGGGAACCGCTATGACAACGTCTCCTTTCGCTGGACTTTCCTTGGCGAGCTCGCGCCCCATCCTGTAGCGGGCTAGGTAGACGCTTACCCCATCGAGGGTGCTGTCAGGCCTCGCGAAGTATATGTACTCGAAGACGCAGTGCCTATGCTCTTCTTTAACGAGTATCCTACTCTCAACGCCACCCTCTGAGACGAGGAAGACTTCTCCTGGCCTTATGTCCCTTGTTTCAAGGCCAAACATCTTGAGTGCGGAATCCTCCGAGGCGAAGTAGTGGCCGCCCCCCCATCCGTAGGCCAGAGGTCTGAAGCCCACGGGATCCCTTGCGACGATTAGCTCCCCTTCGAGGAGTATCACGATGGAGTAGGCCCCTTTAACTTCCTCGAAGACTCTCCTCATGGCTTCGAACTCATCTCCCTCTTCCTTAAGGTGCCAGAGAAAGGATACACCGAGAAGCTCGGAGTCCAGGGAATGTCTGAACTTAACACCCATTCCCTCGTATTTCCTCCGCAGGGGAAGGAAGTTAGTGAGAGTGCCGTTGTGGGCGAGGGCAAGGGTTCGACCGCAACACTCAATTTCAAGAGGCTGAACTTCGCTGAGGGAGCCGGAAGTGGAATAGCGGACGTGCCCTATGGCAGCCTGAGCGTCCAGGCCATCTAGGGAATCCTCACGGAATACTTCCGGGACGAGTCCGTGACCTTTCACCGTCCTAAGGCTCCCATTCCAGAAGCTTATCCCAGCTCCCTCCTGACCCCTGTGCTGGAGGGCTAAGAGAGCGTAGTACGCCTTTTTGGGTGCTTCGTCCGTGAGGGCCGCGAATATTCCGCACTTCTCCCTCATTCTGCCGACCCTCTGTCCCCTTTGACGCCTTTGGTTGGTTGACCTGGCTTAAAAGCTTTGTCCTACTTTTGCCATTTTCATGTCTAAAAACACTTAAAAACGTTGGGATTTTTACATAAATATGGTGAATACAATGGAGGTTTATGAAGGCAAGGCCAAGAAGGTCATCCCAATTGATGATGATAAGGCCATTATGGAATTTAAGGACGATGCTACGGCCTTTGATGGCGTTAAGAAAGCCCAGTTCAGAGGCAAGGGTTGGCTGAATGCCCAGATAAGTGCGAAGCTCTTCAAGCTTCTAGAGGAGCACGGCATAAAGACTCACTTCATAGGAGTGGCTGGGGATAACAAGCTAATCGTCGAGAGGCTCCAGATGTATCCCCTCGAAGTTGTCGTGAGGAACGTGGTTGCCGGTAGCCTCAGGAAGAGGCTTCCACTTCCAGAGGGCTATGAGCTCCCAGAGCCCATAGTTGAGCTCTACTACAAGAGCGATGAGCTTCATGACCCCATGATAAATCACTACCACGCAAAGGTCCTCGGGCTGAGCGAAGAGGAGCTGAAGGAGATGGAGCGCATAGCTCTCAGGGTGAACGAGATTCTCAGGAAGTTCTTCGCGGAGAGGGGCATAATCCTTGTGGATTTCAAGCTCGAGTTTGGAAAGAACAAGAAGGGTGAGATAGTTCTCGCGGATGAGATAAGCCCGGACACCTGTCGCTTTTGGGACGCGGAAACGAAGAGGAGCCTCGACAAGGATGTCTTCCGTTTTGACAAGGGCGATCTTATAGAGGCCTACAGGGAACTCTACGAGAGGCTCACGGGGGAGAAAGTGCAGGCCTAATTTTCCCTTCCCATCAAAACGTTTTTAAACTTTGAGGATTGTAATTTTTTGGTGGTTCTTAATGAAGTATAGGATAGAGCACAGGCCCAGTTTCTCCTTTCTCGAGGTTGAGCTGCAGCCAGGAGAAGCAGTTCAGGCCGAAGCTGGGGCGATGGTCTATATGAGTCCTACTGTGAGGGTGGAGACCAAGGCGAGGGGAGGGCTCCTCGGGGCCCTCAAGAGGAGTGTCCTCGGAGGAGAGAGCTTCTTCATCAATGTCTTCAGGGCAGAAGACGGTCCGGGCGTCGTCGGTTTTGCCCCTGGATATCCTGGGGATATAGAGGCCCTTGAGATTAATGGGACCATCTATGCTCAGTCTGGAGCCTTCCTCGCGGGCTCCGAGGACATACAGATAGACATCAAGTTCGGCGGCGCAAAAACGTTCCTTGGAAGAGAGAGCCTTTTTCTCCTCGAGCTCAGTGGGAGAGGGATTGTATTCTTGGCTAGCTATGGTGCCATAAGGCCGGTGCACCTGAAGGGTGAGAGGTTCGTCGTGGACACGGGCCACATGGTGGCTTTTACAGAGGGCCTTGACTTCACCGTAAAAAGTATTGGTGGACTGAAGAGCGTGCTCTTCAGTGGTGAGGGCCTCGTCATGGAGTTCCGCGGTACTGGGACCGTTTATATCCAAACTAGGAGCCTGGACGGGTTCCTGAGCTGGCTCCTGCCCCATCTTCCGAAGTCTTAATAGGGCCACACCCTGTTCCCCTTCACCTTTAGGTATCCGAGGGTCTGGAGTTCTTTCAGCAGGTCTTCAATGGCATCCTCCTCGTAGTACACGGCCAGCTCGACATCCTTGCCCCTCAGGATTATGGGTTCTTGCTCCATCATAATCTCTATGAGCTCGTCCTTTCTCCTAATATCTTCCACGAGCTCGAGCATCCTCTTGGCAAGGGCGGACTTAGCGAGGCCCGAGAACATGGCCTCTACTAGGGACTCTTCCGTTGCATAT
The DNA here is from genome assembly GCF_000215995.1 of Pyrococcus yayanosii CH1. Taxonomy (NCBI): domain Archaea; kingdom Methanobacteriati; phylum Methanobacteriota; class Thermococci; order Thermococcales; family Thermococcaceae; genus Pyrococcus; species Pyrococcus yayanosii. Next base: position 69,772 of record NC_015680.1, read on the forward strand.
TCCCCAGCGATTTCTATAGCCTTGGCAATGGCCTCCTCCTCTATCTCCATGACCTCCACGTAGTACCTCTTAATGAGAGCTATTTCCGTGACAAGCTTTGCCCCGTGCTTTTCAAGATCCTCTACGTACTCTATGACATCTTCCATGGGGAACCTGAGCTCGATCTTTAACTCTTCTAGAGCGGGCTCCTTCTTCAGCTTTACACATTCTCCTATATCAAGGAAGCCTGCCTCCACAAGCGCCGAGAAGACTTCGACCTTAGCATCATTCGTGTCGTCGAGTAGTTCTTCGATTTCCTTCCCTTCTTTTATCTCTTTAATCAGGCTCCTGAAGGTAGCTTCAATTTCTCCAAGCCTTTGCCTGACGGGTTCAATGTCTATCTTCCTTAACTCACCGAACTTGCCTCTGATGACAACCGTATGGGAGAGCTCCCACCCGAGCTCTTCCCTAGTCCTGTTCATTATTCCTGCCTTGCTAAGGAGCCTTGAGAGTTCATTCATGTCATCCTTAGTCAGCACCTCGAACCTCATATTCTCCCATCCCCCTCTCGTTCTTTCCGGGCTTTTTCAAGGAGCATTGCCAAAGGCCCTCTGCCAAGGAGGATAATAGCTTTCTGGAGCTCCTCCTCCGAAACAGCCTTCCTGTTGAGGTAGAGGTAGAGGGCGTAGGCCATTAGCTTTGCATCGCCCTCGTGGACAGCCTCTATGGCTTGAGCCAAGGTAGGATCATCGAGGAGCCTGTCGGCCAGTCCCCTGAGCACCTCCTCGTTCCCCTCCTCGAGACCCTTCTTTAAAGGATTGTAGAAATCCCTGATAACCTTCCGGGCGTTCCTGGCTTTCCCCTCAAGCTCCGCTACAGGATCCTCTCCTTCTCTCTCAAGGAGGGCCGCGAGGAGGGGCAGGAGGGAGACCATGGCCACGAGCACGAGGTAGGGGGTTAAGTTAATCCTTCCGAGCACCTCGGGATACCTCCAGCGGAGGATGAAGAGCATCATAAGGCCTGCAATAGTCCATAAGGGCATAAAGAATGTGTAGAGACTCATGCCCTTCCTTTTTAGAATCCTATATTTGCGGAGGATTCCGCTCTCCTCCATCCTGTAGAGAAGCTCCTCGGCTATCTCAGCCTGAGCCTCGAGTCTCCTAATCCTCTTCTCTACCTCCTCAATGACTTCCCTCAATCATCACCGCCTCCCCACTATAACCCGCAGGCAAACGTCGAAGAGTGTGAGTCTAAGTTTCACCAAATATCCCAAGACTCAGCCTCTCAGCGATCCTCTTGACATCTTCGAGTGGTATTACAGCACTCCTAGCTCCCACCTTCTGAACGGTTAGGTATGCCAAGAGCATTCCTAGCTTTGTAGCATTCTCAAGCGACCAGCCCTTAACGATGCCGTAAACGAGGCCCGCGTCGAAGGCATCCCCTGCACCAGTAGAGTCGACGACCCTGGCAGAGAGCCCCTTAACCTCGAATACTCTACCGGCAGAGTCCCTAACGAGAGCCCCTCCGCCGTTCAGCGTCACCACGACGTTCTTCGCCTTCACGTCTTTCACGGCTCCAAGTCCTCCATACTTCCTCCTGAACTCGTCCTCGTTCATTATCAGGTAGTCCAGCTTGGCTTCCACATCTTCTGGCACCTCCATCTCGCCCGGATCGAAGGAAACGGTCAATCCGTGTCTCTTGGCTATGGCAACTGCCCTTCTCACGAGCTCTACTGGGTTTGAGGACAGGTGAAGGTGCCTCGCCTGGGCTATATATGCCTCATCGAGCTCTTTGAAGACGTTGGCACCAGGGAACTTCACTATCCTTTTGTCCTCACCGTGTATCAGCATCACGGCTATCCCGGTAGGCACCTCTACGACCCTTACCCTGGAGGTGTCCACGCCAATGCGCCTAAAGAACTCGATGTGAAGCCTGCCAAAGTCATCGTTTCCCACGGCTCCGATGAAGCCGACCCTTAATCCTAGGTGGGCGAGCCACGTGGCCGTGTTCCCGGCCGAGCCTCCTAGCCCAAAGTAAGCACTTCTAGCATTTACCTTCTCGTGGAACTCGGGGAAGCGGTCGAGGATGAAGGTGATGTCGTAGTTGAGATTGCCCATGCAGACGACATCCATGGAGCCCACCCTTACGAGTTGGTCCTTGAACTTAAAAATTCTTGGAGAGGCGAAAAGTTTATAAAGAAGTAAGGTTTTAATAACTACTGGTAACCAAAACCAGGAGCGAGAGGGGGTGAGGGAGCATGACGATAAGGAGGAGGAGATGGAATATCTGGGATCCGTTTGACATAATGAGAGAGATACAGGAAGAGATAGACAGCATATTCGAGGAGATATTCAGGGGGCCAAGATTCTGGACTTACAGGCGCTGGGGCGAGCCCGAGGCCTACGAGACCAGGATTGAAGAAGTGTGGAGAGAGCCCTTCGTTGACATCTTCGACAACGGTAACGAGTTCGTCATAACAGTGGAGCTTCCGGGCGTGAGGAAGGAGGACATCAAGGTTAGGGTCACTGAGAACACCGTTTACATCGAGGCTCAGGTTAGGAGAGAGAAGGAGCTCGAACGCGAAGGCGCCATAAGAGTCGAGCGCTACTACAGTGGCTACAGGAGGGTAATAAGGCTTCCAGAGGAGGTCATCCCAGAGAAGGCAAGAGCGAAGTATAACAACGGTGTCCTCGAGATAAGGATACCGAAGAAGCACCCGACCAAGAGGGAGGAAGAGGGCTTCGAAGTTAAGGTCGAGTGAACCGAAAGTTTATAAACCCTTTTCTTTTTAGTTACCATTAGTAACTAAAACTTGGAGGTGGGAAAAGATGGCCGATAAGAAGGAAATTAAGCTGAAAGTTGCTTCCGCTTATCAGAGGGATGTTGGCAGGGGGATAGTCAGGATAGACAGGAAGTCGATGCGAGAGATAGGCGTTGAGCCTGGCGACATCGTCGAGATAATTGGAACCAAGAACACCGCCGCCATCGTTTGGCCGGCCTATCCGGAGGACGAAGGCCTTGGCATAATTAGGATGGACGGAACCATACGAAAGAACGCCGGCGTTGGTCTGGGCGATGAGGTTACGGTCAGGAAGGCAGAGGTCAGGGAGGCCAAGAAGGTCGTTCTCGCGCCCACGGAGCCTATTCGCTTTGGTCCAGACTTCGTTGAGTGGCTCCACGAGAGGCTAATAGGTAGGCCAGTCGTCAGGGGCGACTACATCAAAATAGGAGTTCTTGGGCAAGAGTTAACCTTTATCGTCACAGCCACACAGCCCAGTGGAGTAGTACAGATAGCGGAGTACACTGATTTCTCCATAAGCGAGAAGCCTGTTAAGGAAGTTGCCAAGGCAATGACCACGGGGGTGACCTACGAGGACATCGGTGGACTGAAGGACGTCATACAGAAGATCAGGGAAATGATAGAGCTCCCGCTTAAGCATCCTGAGCTCTTCGAGAAGCTTGGTATTGAGCCTCCTAAGGGTGTTCTTCTTTATGGGCCGCCTGGGACGGGTAAAACTTTGCTCGCTAAGGCTGTGGCGAACGAGGCTAATGCACACTTTATTGCCATTAATGGGCCGGAAATCATGAGCAAGTACTATGGTGAAAGCGAGGAAAGACTTAGGCAAGTGTTCAAAGAGGCTGAAGAAAACGCTCCAGCGATAATCTTCATTGATGAGATCGACGCCATTGCTCCTAAGCGCGAGGAGACGCACGGGGAAGTCGAGAAGAGAGTGGTCTCGCAGCTCTTAACCCTTATGGATGGTCTTAAGAGTAGGGGTAAGGTTATTGTTATTGCTGCTACTAATAGGCCTGATGCTATTGATCCTGCCTTGAGGAGGCCGGGGAGGTTTGACAGGGAAATCGAAGTTGGAGTACCAGACAAACAAGGCAGAAAAGAAATACTCCAAATCCACACCAGAGGAATGCCCATAGAACCCGACTTCAGGAAAGGCGAGGTATTTGAGATTCTTGAAGAGCTCAGGAAAGAGGAGAAGTTCAGGGGCATCGTAGAGAAAGCCATTGGGAAGGTTATTGGTGCTAGGGACGAGGAGGAAGTCAAGAAGGTCCTTAAGGAGGTCAGTACAGAGCTCTACGATGAGGTTAAGGCCCGCCTAATTGACAGGTTGCTCGACGAGCTTGCCGAAGTGACCCACGGCTTCGTCGGGGCTGATTTAGCCGCCCTCGCGAGAGAAGCAGCTATGGCCGCTCTCAGGAGGCTCATAAAAGAGGGCAAGATTGACTTTGAGGCCGAGACTATTCCGAGGGAGGTTCTTGAGGAGTTGAAGGTGACAAGGAAGGATTTCTATGAGGCGTTGAAGATGGTTGAGCCGAGTGCGCTGAGGGAAGTGCTCATTGAAGTCCCAAACGTCCGCTGGGACGACATAGGCGGCCTAGAGGAAGTCAAACAAGAGCTAAGGGAAGCAGTAGAGTGGCCGCTTAAGCATTCAGAAGCGTTTCGGGCTTTTGGCATTACTCCGCCGAAGGGCATTCTCCTTTATGGCCCGCCGGGAACTGGTAAGACGCTCCTAGCCAAAGCCGTCGCAACAGAAAGCCAAGCAAACTTCATAGCCGTCAGGGGTCCTGAGATACTTAGCAAGTGGGTCGGTGAGAGCGAGAAGAACATCAGGGAGATCTTCAGGAAGGCTAGACAGGCAGCACCGACGGTGATATTCATAGATGAAATCGATGCAATAGCCCCGAGAAGAGGAACAGATGTGAACAGGGTAACAGATAGAATAATCAACCAGCTGCTGACGGAGATGGACGGAATAGTGGAGAACAGTGGTGTAGTAGTTATAGCCGCAACCAACAGGCCGGACATAATAGACCCTGCTTTGTTGAGGCCTGGTAGGTTCGACAGGCTGATACTTGTGCCCGCGCCTGATGAGAGGGCTAGGCTGGAGATATTCAGGGTTCACACGAGGAACATGCCACTAGCCAAAGACGTCAACCTCGAAGAGCTGGCCAAGAGGACAGAGGGCTACACAGGAGCCGACATAGCTGCGGTCTGTAGAGAAGCGGCAATGATAGCAATGAGGAAGGCCTTGGAGAAGGGAATCATCAAGGAGGGCATGAAGGCGGAGGAGATAAGGAAGGTTGCGAAGGTCACGATGAAGGACTTCGAGGAGGCCCTAAAGAAGATTGGACCCAGTGTGAGCAAGGAGACCATGGAGTACTACAAGCGCATACAGGAGCAGTTCAAGCAGGCTAGGGGCTGACCCTCTTAATCCTTTCTCTTGTTCCTCACTAGACCAATCGAAACCGAAAAGTATTTAACTTGAACACGACGAGGAACGGGATGACAAAAGTCCAGGAGGTGGCAAGAGATGGCTGAGGAGCACGTCGTTTACATCGGAAAGAAGCCCGTTATGAACTACGTGCTGGCCGTTATAACCCAGTTCAACGAGGGTGCTAAGGAGGTCGTTATAAAGGCTCGTGGGAGGGCCATCAGCAGGGCTGTTGACGTTGCCGAGATCGTCAGGAACAGGTTCCTCCCGGAGGTCAGCGTCAAGGACATCAAGATCGGCACCGAGGAGCTCCCGACCGCTGACGGTAGGACAACCAACACCTCGACCATCGAGATCGTTCTCGAGAAGCCTTGAAGCCCTCTCCTTTTCATCTTGAAATTTCATTTCTCGAATTTCTCCACGAGTTCTTCTAAAAGCTCCCTGAACTTTCCAGCGTCAACCCACTTTATGCCCATCTTCTCGGCCCAGGTCAGGACGCCCACGTCCGCGGACACGAGAATTGCGTCGAGCTCCTTTGCCAGAAGTATCAGTTCGAAGTCTTCCTTGCTGTCTACTATGCCCTCCCTTAGGGCTTTTCTGTAGTTCCTCCTCAGTTTCTGGATTATCTTGTCAACGTTTTCCGTGTCGATGACGCTCTCTCTAACGGCCTTTTCCGCCACCCGCAGGCCCTTATCGACCCTCCTCCTTATGTCCTCTATGAGCTCGTAGACGACGAAGGCGGGGATCTTGATGTCGTGGACATTGGGCGGCTTCTTTATTATATAGAGCTCGACGTCCGGCGAGACTTCTTGCTCATCAACGAAGTTCATGATTTCCCTGTATATGCCGGGAGGCATGTAGAACTCCACCTTTCCGAAGAGCTTCTCCGCGTACCTCAGAAACGTCTTCATAGCCTCCGTTGGCGTGGCTCCAAATTTACTCCTTACATCTGGGTTAACGAAGATGCTCGTGTCGAGGACGAAGCGTATCATTCCCATCCCAGAAGGAGTCACCAGAAGAGTTTTTAGGCTTTCTGTGGCCCGCCCGTAACACCCGCCCCCATCAACGCCCTCGGCTTCTTTGGGCGGGCTAACCCAGACGGGCCTGTGCCCGACCAGGGTTACCCCCGGTCATCGTGCTCCGTGACGCGGAAGGCCCTCCCAGGGGGACCTCGCTTAGGCCGGGCTGTTGCCCCCGCGTCGCACCTGACCTCACAGCTCAGCCAGGCCCTCGCGTACGGGGGCAATAAGAAAATGGTGGCTTAGGTTTATAACCATGACTGCTATTATTACCACGCTTATATTTAAGCTTATCCTCTATGGAAAGTTGGATTGGTAAATTGAAAAGAGTTAATTAAGAGCAATAGTAATCAAGATCCTGAAAAATTACAAACTAAATTCTGCTAGAGAAAAATTTATAAGTATGTTATATGTTAGTAGCAATTAATACTGCAACTAGTATGGGGGATGCCAAAATGGAAAAGAAAAAAATAGGGAGTGCCCTAATTGGATTGCTCTTGGTAGTAATGACAGCAACTAATGTTAGTGCAATAACAGTAGAAAAGAACATTGTTTTGCCTGAAAGGATAACCCCTGGAGTGAAGACTGAATACTGGACAATAGAGAGGATTACATTGTACACTATCAACTATGGCCCATGGCAAATCGCCGCCATAAATCATTGCAAAAGCCAAGATGCCACATGCAGTGTTTCAAAGACGGTTGAACATTGCATGTCTGTTTCAGTGTCTGGCAGTGTTAAGGTAGGAATTGAGTTAATAGAAGCGGAACTAGGAGCGACAATTGGAGCAACGTATTGTGAAAGCACGACATGCAGTGTTACATGCCATGGTAAAGATGCCGTTCTTGAATGGAGGTATGTAGAGCCTATAAAGGAAATAGTCCAGAGAAAACACATAGTGTATCCTGATGGACATGAGGAATTGGGTGAAACAGCATCTGCATATGTAAAAATGAATGCTGCCCCTGAATGTCGTTCGTACTGCATCCCTTGACCTAAAGGAGGTGATATTGATGAAAAAATTTATTATAGGAGGGATTTTCATTTTCATGCTTTCCTTTTTTATCTTGTCACTATTAATAAATGGGAATTCTGGTAATGTTGTTCTCCAATTTGAGAACAATACTCCACCTCAGCAGCTTATCAAGACCAGCAATAATGCTTATCGGGCTTCAGAAACGAAAAGTGAGGTTACACCACCAAGTCCAAGTGATTTTATACTGCCATATGTTGGCTATATATATGGAACTCCGAATGATACAGTAGCCCAAGTGATGCTGTACTGGTGTTATCCAAAAAGCGTCGTGAATCAGTCGGTAGCCATCTCTGTAACCATGAATTTTGGCGGTTCCTTTCTGTCGGTGTCGTATAATGGCGAGGACATTCCCGTGTTTTACCATGGATATCTCGGAATTATCCTGCCAATAAATTTTTCACAGCTAAACCTTTCAGCTCCTGGAAATTACAAATACTTAGATGTAAGCGGGGACTTATACTGGATACAAAATGGTCGCAAACAAAGGATACGGTTGAATCTTGGGAACTGGACATTTGAAACTGTAAATGAGGAGCAGAAACTCAAGCCAAATATAACAGCGTTCTCGTTAGAAAGTATAGAATTCAAAGAGGGGACGAGAGAAGTAAAATATAGTTTTGGATTATATAATCCATTTAATGTTACGATGAGGCTTATCAATGTAAGCTTTGGCATACCTTCTAAGTTAGTCAAAATAGTCAACATAGAAGTCTATAATACTTCAACTCCCTACGAAATAGCTAAGTCAAAATTAATGTCAAGCAAACTAATACCTCCCGAAGAGTCAAGATATTTTGTCATAACTCTCGAGATAAATGGCAAAGTTAGGAGTCTATTTATTCAGCCAAAACTTGTATATTCCATTGGGGATGAAGTTTACACAATGGCAGGACCGCCTTTCCAGGATACGGTACTACCTGTTACATGCACGTACAACATGAAAGCCTCTTGAGAAACTTGGACTGAGTTGTGTTTGTGCCTCGTGGGAACCAACCGCGCCAGAGGATATAGATAAAGTGAAAGAGAAAGCATCACTTTGGGAACTTTGACGTCTCTTCGTTGGCTTTCATTATCTTTTCCCTGTATTCCTCGTACTTCTTCCTTGCATCCTCCGCCTTCTCCTTTTCGCCGAGGTATTCGTAAGCTTCGGCAACGTGCTTCCACCACATCGGATCTTCCTCAACCTCTTTGAGGCAGTACTCTAGGAATTTCTGATAAGCCTCCCTGGCGAGCTCCTCTCTACCAAGTTTGCGCGCTATATTGCCTACATCCTCCCAGAAGACTCCTTCTTCCTTGGCTTCCTTCATGTAGTATTCAAGAGCCTTCTCCCAGGCTCCCCTGGCTCTCTCCTCGTTGCCGAGTTCTTCATAAAGCTTAGCTACGTCCTCCCAGAACCATGGTTCTTCCTCGGCGTAGCGTTCTAATGCTTTGGCGGCCCTCTCCATGTTCCCGGCCTTCTTCCAGTACTCGTGGGCCTCCTTGAGGTAGTAGGTGTCCTTCTCCTTCTCGTAGAGCTGCTCGTAGAGCTCAGCCGCCTTGGCATACTGACCAGCCTTCTCGTAGGCCCAGGCTGCGCTCTCTAGCCATCCCAGCTTGAGATACATCTCTGCCGCCTTTAGATAATTCCCAGCCTTCTCGTACTTCCTTGCCGCCTGCTTGTAGCGTCCCATCCTCTCCAGCTTCTCGGCAGAGCGGAAGCGGTCTGCTATGCTTAGGTCGGGCTCGCTGATGTACCATATGCCGAAAGCTACCGCGGCTACGAAGAAGGCTATAACGGCCCCCACTATCTTGAGTCTCTGCCAAGTTATGGAGAGATATGTGGCATAAGCGGACACTGCGGTTATGGGCAATAGCATGGCGGCGTACTTCCAGCTCTCTGCGTAGAGAGTTAGGGCTAGGAAGAAGGCGAGCATCAGCGTGAGGAAAAGGAAGCCGAGCCCAAGGATTATTCTCACGAGCATCCAGAAGCCCCACTTCCACACTATCAGGCCTGCTATTCCCAAAATGATGGCGATGAATGCTGCGATGTATATTTTCAGCCTATCCATCCTTCCACCTCCAGCAAAAACCTTTTATACTCGGGCTTTGGCGTGTAGTGGCCGAGATCCTCCTTGGCAACCACCCTGTGGCAGGGAATGACTATCGGGTAAGGGTTGCGTCTCATGGCCCCTCCGATGGCCCTTGCTGAGGTGCGAAGGGCCCTCGCAACCTCGCCGTAGGTTATGATGTTTCCCCTTTTAACGTTTTTCGCAAGCCAGATGTAAACGCGCCTCTCAAAGGGTGTTGATGTTGCGAAACTCAGCTCTTTGAGAGCTTCCCTGTTTTCTACCTCGCCGACGAGAATCTTGAAAACGAGTTCAGGGTAATTGGAGGTTTCTAGTCTAAGGGATATTGAAGCGCCCCTCCTAAGGAGGAATTCACGAAGCCTTGTAATCCTTTCTTTGAGGAATTCCTTTCCATCGAGGGAAAAAGTTATTCCCTCGATCTTTTCCTCCCAGAGAACGGCTATTAGGATTTTCCTATTCGCAAGGCTAAAGGCCTCAATGCTAATCACAGCAGTCCCTCCGCGAAGTGCTCCCATCCAAAGAGCGGCATCCTCTCCTTTCTCCCTCCACGCTCTATGTAAACACCCTTTCCCGCATCCACCCTTCCAATGATTGAGAAGTCGAAGCTAAGTTCATAGACCCTTTCTGGACTTACCGTGAATACGAGCTCGAACTCCTCTCCACTCGTGAGGGCCAACTCAATGGGGTCAAAGCCGAGCAACTCCGCAACCTCTTGTACGCCCTCCCCTATAGGTATGCGGTCCTCCTCCACAACTATCCTAACGCCGCTCATCTCGGCAAGGATGTGGAGCTCCTTGCTTAGACCGTCGCTGACATCTATGGCCGCATTTGCCACCTTCCCCAGCTCGATTCCCTCCTCCACCCTGGCCGTTGGTTCAAGTAGCTTCTCGTAGAGGGATCTCCTGATTGAGGGAGATATATTGAGTCCTTTTTTCCACGTTAGCAAACCCGCAAGGGCCCTTCCTAAATCCCCCGTAACGCACACGAGGTCGCCGGGTCGTGCCCCACTCCTCAAAAGGGGCCGTTCTGTCAGACCGAGGGCTCCTCCGTCTATTACTAGCTCTCTTCCCTCATTAGTGTCCCCACTCAGGACAGGAACTCTGTAGAGGTTAGCCGCCCTTCCAATACCCTTTGCTATTCCCCTTAGAACGTCTTCCCCAATATCACGTGGAATGCCCAGTGAGAAGAAGAAGCCCAGGGGCTTTGCCCCCATTGCAGCGACGTCGCTCAGGTTCATGATGACGACCTTCATTCCGGCTTGCTCCGGGGTCATTATAGGAGGAACGTCCGTGCCCCACACGAGCATATCGCTTGTAACGACTATCCAAGCATTTCCGAGCTTTATTGCTCCTGCATCGTCCCCTAGCGGCAGGTCGCCTTGGAGCTCCACCTCCTTCAGGAAGAGCTCAATGATTTCGCGCTCCCTCATAATCCTCACCGAGAGTTTTATTAAAGGTAGACCATACCAGGGAATGGTGGTGGGCATGAAGGAGGAGACGTTGATAGCGTACGCGAACTACTTTAAAGCGATCGTGGGGATAATAGTTGTGGTTTACGTAACTTACATCCTCTTCAACAAGGAGAAGTTCAAGACGCCATTTGTCCTCGCAATCTCGGGTGTCATGACGGCCCTCGTGGCCGTCGTTACGATGTTCATCCAGATAAACATACCAGCCTCGCAGGGATACCTCAATTTCGGCGACACGATGGTTATGCTTGCCGCCATTTTGTTCGGCCCCCTAGTTGGTGCCTTCGCCGGCGGCGTGGGTTCTGCCCTCGCGGACATCTTCAGTGGCTACGCCCACTGGTCCATCTTCACCCTAATGATAAAGGGAGTCGAGGGTCTGGTTGTCGGGTACCTGGCAAAGGGCGAGGCTAACTATTCGAGGATACTGGTGGCGACTATTGCTGGTAGTTCCGTCATGGTCATAGGTTATGTCGGTGTCGCTTACCTGCTTTATGGGGTAGCTGGTGCTACGATCGAGCTGTATAACGACATAGTCCAGGCAACGACTGGTATAATAGTGGGCGGGGGCTTGGGGTATGCCCTCAAAAGAAGGCTTGCTGGCATAATGTAAGTGAGTTAATCTTCAATCTCGGGCAGGTTCTTCAGGATTTCTTCCCACTCTTCTTCTTGAAGTAAGGGTTCTATTGATATCCTCCTTGAGGCCTTTTTGAGCTGCCCGATGTACTTTGAATCCGCAATGATGGCATCGTTTCCCAGCTCCTTTATCTCGTAAACGGAGAGACTCAGTCCCTCAATAATATCCAGGGAATATTTGAGAAACTCGCTCCCGGCCAGCAATATGTCTGGGCTAAGTCCCTCCTCTTCAAGCTCCCTTATGGCGGTATTGATAAGCTCGATGAGCTGATCTAGGAATTCCTCCTTTTTTCCCATCTCGTCCTCCCTCTCCCTGGATATTCTCCCAATAAAATATTTAGGCCTTTTGGTGAAGCTATTGATGTTGTGAGGGTTCACTTAATATGCCGCCTCCCGAACAGGATTCTTGAGCGTGATGATAAGGTAGTCACTGATTTAGGCGATGTCGTGGTTGCAAAATCCGCTTTGAGGGTATGCTAGCCCCGCTTAGGGTGAACGGCGCCGAGCTGACCTCCTCCCCGTCCTAAAGGGCGAGGCTTGAAAAAGAAAAATGTCCCAAAGCGAGGGAGGACTATCACAAGCTCTCCATCAGGCTTCTCATCTGGCTCTACGTTAAAACGGGATCTCAAAAAACTTGGACCTTAATGTTCACTTAAGTCCTTGCCGCTTTTTTCGATATCACCGCTGGACATCTTTTCTGGAGCAACCCTTAAATTCATGAAGGATTCTTCACGCTCTGGTGGTGGCCATGAAGAGGTTGACCCTGGCAGAGGCGAGTGCCATACTAATCGGAACCCAGATAGGGGCTGGTGTACTTGGTCTTCCTTACGCTCTCAAGGATACTGGCTTCGCGGGAATAATGGTTGTCATCGCCGTCGGTATACTCACGCTCATCACGGCCCTTTTCGTCCTTGAGCTGGCCGTTCAGAGAGGCGGGACGCTTACATCCCTCGCTCGCGAGACGCTTGGAAGGGCGGGCGGCTGGCTTATGCTCGCCAGCATCTCCGTGTTGAGCTACGGTGCCCTCATAGCTTACGTCGCTGGGAGTGGTGATATTTTATCCTCTCTTCTTGGCCTTGACAAAGCGATCTGTGCAACTATCTTCTGGCTTGCCATGAGCTGGATAGTGCTTATGGGTCTTAAAGCTTCGGGAGAGGCCGAATTAGCGCTAAATTTTCTCCTGCTTGGTGCCCTGGCTGTAGCAGTCGTCCTGATGCTTCCAAGGGTTAACGTCGATAATTTGGGCATTGGCTCACCATCCGCAGTCATCTCGGGGGTGGGAGTCGCTATCTTCGCCTATGTTAGCCACATGGTAGTTCCTGAGATGTACAGGGGGCTTGGAGATTCTGAGGAGACGAAGAAGGCCGTTCTAATTGGCTATCTCGTGCCCATGGTCTTCTATGCACTCTTCGTCCTCGCATTCGTCGGTGCCCTTGGCGGTAAGACACCTGAACTGGCAACTTCTGCCCTTGAAGAATACTACGGAAGCCTTGGCAGATTCGTTGGCTTAATTCTCCCGCTTGCAGCGATAAGCACAAGCTACATCGGGATAGCCCTTGCTCAAATGGACAACCTCCGCGAGGCCTTCAAGCTCGACAAGAGAACCGCCTGGCTCCTTACGGTGGTTCCGCCCTTACTGGTATACTTTGCGGGTTTGAAGAGCTTTGTCAGGGCTCTATGGCTCGCCGGGACCTTCGGTGGTCTCCTCTACGCCGGGATTCTGCCTGTGGCAATGTACCTCAGGGTAAAGAGTGAATGCGTGAGGGTTCCCCATGGCGTCGCTTACTTCGCCGGTGCGATCTTCCTGCTGGTTCTCCTGTACTCAGTTGCCTCCCTCGTTTAAAGCAAAGAAGGAAAGAAGGAGTCTCACTTCAAAATTCCAAGGCTCTCGTTCGTCTTTTTTATGCTCTCCCATTTATCCGCCATCTCGAACATGGCCCTTATCGCATCGATGTTCTCAGGCACTACATCACTCTCCTGGTGGACAGCCTGGATGTAAAAGAGTCTGTTTCCTCTCACGCTTATGCTCTCCTTCCAGACGGCTATCTCGTAGAGGTTGTTCCACTCCCTGTGCAGGTCGCGGGCGAACTCTATGAGCTGGGCCGTGCTCTCGAAGCCCTTCTCCTTCTCGAAGAGGATAACCCTTGTAGTGTTCTCGAAAATCTCAATTACATCCTTGGCCTCAAGGGGCTTCTTGAGCTCGACCATGACGCTGTGTACATGCATTATCGTGGTCGGCACGACGAAGGCACTCGTTTCAATGTTTATCGGGATAACCGTTTGGACATCTGGCCCATGGTGCGATGGCACGGTAACGCTTGGCTTTATGGCGTTTATCGGCCCCCTCTTTATGTCGTTCGGGTCTGCTGCACGGCGAATCATCACGGCATAAACGTAATCTATGTAGTCTTGTATAGCACTGAGGGTTCTAACGAGACCCGTCGTGTTGCACGAAACCACGCGGACATAGTCCTTGCCGAGAGCCTTCTCGTAGTTGGCCTGGGCAACGAAGGAGACCTGGGCGACGTCCGCCTTCTCACCGCCCTGGAAAATCGCTTTGACGCCAGCCTTTTCGTAGATGGGCTTGTTCTTGGCCCCCATTCCGCCGGGAGTGGCATCGATTATGACGTCTACCTTCTCTAGGAGGTCGTTCAGCGTTCCTGCTACCTCGAAGCCAGCCTTTTCAAAGCGCGGGAGGAACTCCTCGCTCGCCGCATAGACCGGGATGCCGAGCTCCTCTGCCCTGTAGGCCTCGAAATCGGGCTTCGTCTTGGTTACTCCGATGAGCTCCATATCATCCTGCCTTGTGACGGCGTAAGCGACGCGCTTTCCTATCGTTCCGTAGCCGTTTATCCCAACCTTGACCTTCATGGCCCTACCTCCAACTGTTTCTTGGGCTTCGGGCTCTTAAGCGTTGTTTTCACTGGCGGTGGTCATGGATAATCTTTAAAAGCTGGCCGAAGAAGTGAGGCCCGGTGAGGGAGGATGAGGATGAAGGCTGTCGTGCTCAGCTACAGGAGGAGCAAGGAGAATCAGCACAACTACCACATGATAATCAAGCCCCTTGACATCAACAGCAGGGAGGAGGCGGCCAAGCTCATTGGAAGGCTCGTGATATGGAAGAGCCCGAGCGGAAAGATCCTGAAGGGCAAGATAACGAGGGTTCACGGAACGAAGGGGGCCGTTAGGGTCAGGTTCGAGAAGGGACTCCCTGGCCAGGCCCTCGGTGACTACGTCGAGATTCTTTGATCCCTTTCTTTTCTGGTGGGAGCATGGAGCTAGTAGAGGTTAAGGAGGGTAAGGCAAGGGTTCTCGTTCCGAAGGCGGAAAGCATATACAATGCTCCAGTCTTCTACAACCCTCGGATGGCCCTCAACAGGGACGTGGCAGTTCTCCTGCTCAACCTCCTCAAGCCGGGAAAGGTTCTCGATGCTCTTGCCGCCACTGGCATAAGAGGCCTCCGCTTCGCCCTTGAGACTCCCGCAAAGGAGGTCTGGCTCAATGACATAAGCGAGGAGGCCTACGCACTTATGAGAAGGAATGTGGCCCTCAACTTCGGCGAGGAGCCCATCGTCAAGGGAGAGAGGGCCTATCTTCAAGCCGATAAGCTAATCGTTGTGAACAGGGGCGACGCTAACAGGCTGATGGCAGAGAAACACCGCTACTTCCACTTCATAGACCTCGACCCCTTCGGCTCTCCCATGGAGTTCCTTGACACTGCCCTGAGGGCCGTCAAGCGTAAGGGCATCCTTGGGGTTACGGCAACCGATGCTGCTCCACTCTGCGGGGCCCATCCGAAGGCCTGCATTAGGAAGTACCTTGCCGTCCCCCTCAGGGGAGAGCTCTGCCATGAGGTAGGCACGAGGATACTCGTTGGCGTGATAGCGAGGTATGCCGCCAAGTATGATCTCGGGATAGAGGTGCTCTTGGCTTATTACAAAGACCACTACTTCAGGGCCTTTATCAGGCTCAGAGATGGTGCCAAGAAAGGTGATGAGAGCCTTGAGCAGCTCGGCTATGTTTACTTCGACGAGAGGACGGGTAGGTTTGATGTTGAGAGGGGCTTCCTCCCGACGAAGCCGAGCGCTTACGGTCCGGTCTGGCTCGGTCCTCTGAAGAGCGAGGAGCTTGTGGAGGAGATGATGAAGCTTGCGGAGGGAATGGAACTAGCCGAGAAGAAGAGGGCCCTCAAGCTCCTGGCCATCCTTAGGGAAGAACTCGACGTTCCCCTCTTCTACGACACCCATGCCCTCGGGAGGAGGCTCGGCATCCAGCCGAGGAAGGTGGGGGAGATCATAGAGAGGCTCAGGGAGTTGGGTTACAATGCTTCAAGGACTCACTTCTCCCCGACGGCCGTCAAGACGGATGCTCCTTTCGAGGAGGTCGTTCGTGCCATGGCTCGTTAGCTTCTCCGCCTGGCCCACTCAAATACCACTGTGGCGAAGAATCCGAGCCCAAAGGCCACGGGCCACGGAAATCTCTCGAAGAGTGCGAAGGCGAGGGCGGAACCACCGGCAATCCCGGCTGTGAGGATGGCCTCTTTCCTCATACCCCTGAAGCTAAGGTAGGCTGAAATGAATACGAAGGCCAGGGTGAGCCAGAAGAATACGTCCTTCACTTACTCACCCCCAATCCACCTTCCTACCACGGGTCTTCCCCAGTATATTCCGCAGAGCTCGTAGGGAAGGTTGAGGTCCATCATGAGGGCTTTAACATTCTTCACCTCGTTTTCCCTAACTAGGGCGAAGAGGCTCTTCCCCAGCATCACCATGGAGCTCGGAAGGCTAAGAACCCGGTCTATCTCGCGGGCGACCTCCAGAAGCTCACCCTCAAGCAGGCCCGTTCCTTCGGCGAACTCCCTGGCAAGCCTCATCATGTTCTCCGCCGTCGGCTCTCTCAGGAGCTTCTCCAAAGCTTCTTCACCGGCCCGCCTTATGGCCTCGATAACGTCTCCTTCAAGCACTTCCTTTGTGCCCATTCTGCCAAGGGGGATCGCGAGTACCCTGTATCCCTCGACCAGTATGTTATCCACAACCGCCACCCCCGGCCCTCCAGCTTTCACCCTCATCTCGATGCCGCCGTGTAGCTGTGCCACGACGTCGCCAAGACCTCCCCCGTGCCTCACCTCAGCTTCGTGAGCCGTCCTCGCGGCCTGAAGGAGGGTTCGGCCGAAGCGGTACGCAAGGGTTAGGGCCGTCCCGAGGGCTCCGCCGGCGCTGTTAGCAAAGCCGTGGCCGTTAGGGAAGTCAAAATACTGCCATATCTCAATCTCGCCGATAAAGTCTTGGGGCAGAAGCCGCTCCGCCACCCAGTAGGTTATTACGGCCTCTTCCCTTTTCACGGGCTCACCGTTGAAGGTCACGTGAATGTTACCCTCATGGCCCTCCTCTACACTCAGGAATACGTTCGTTCCCTTGTCGAGGTTTATTCCCGCTCCGAGGGAGCCGCTCTTCAGAGGGTCCTCCTCTATGACGGGCACGAAGAAAGCGGTTATGTGAGCCGGAACGAAGGCCCTTATCAGCATCAACCTACCCCCAGCTCCTCTATGAGCCTAGCCCTCTCCTGAGCCTCTCTTAGATGCCTGACGGTGACCTTCGTGTATATCTGTGTCGTCGCGAGGTTTGAGTGGCCGAGCAGCTCCTGAATCACCCTTATGTCGACACCCCGCTCGAGCATGTGTGTCGCGAAGCTGTGCCTAAGCCTGTGTGGCGTGACCTCAACGCCGGCCCTCTCCCCGTACTTCTTCAGCAGGTACCAGACTGTCTTCGGCGACAGCCTGTCCTTTCTCTTCCTCCTCTCCTCCACGAGCAGATATTCGCTGTCATCGTTCCTCGATTCGAGGTAGGCCCTTATCCCCTCTAGGAGGACCTTTGATATTGGAACCACCCTGTCCTTTCCGCCCTTGCCGCCTCGGACGATGATGAGGGAGCGCTCGAAGTCGATGTCGGATTTCTTCAGGTTGCAGAGCTCACTTACTCGCAGACCTGCACCGTACAGGAGGAGAACTATCAGCCTGTCTCTTCGCTTTGTGGGAGGAATTACGGAAAGAAGGCGCCTGACCTCCTCGACGGTAAGGCTCTTCGGCAGGGTCCTTGGAACCTTGGGACTCTTCAGTTTCTCAGCCTCCTCCTCCAGCCCCTCGAACCGAAAGTAGGCCTTCAGGGCTTGAACGACTAAGTTTATACTCCTCATGGAGTAGCCCTTCTTCCTGAGCTTGGCGAGAAATCGCAATGCCGAGCGGGAGCTCAGCTCACCCTCCTCCTCGAGGAACCTTGCCACGTAGTAGGTGTACATGCGGACAGTGTGTTCACTCTTGCCCTCCAGCTCGAGGAAGGTAGAGAACTCCTCGAGGCTCACTCGACAACCTCCTCTTCAACCTCGGGCCTCTCCTCTTCCTCTTGCTCCTCCTTGGCCTTGGTCTTCGCTATAATCATACTTAGGTAAACCGTCCTGAGGAGCTCCTCAACGAGACCCTCATCCTCTGAGTAAATGTATCCTTGGCCCGCTATCACTTTCCCAGCAAATCCAAGCTTCTTGACGGCCTCCGCTATGATTGATTCATCAGGTAGCTCAGCCTCGGGGAAGAGCTCCTTCCATTTCTCTTCGAGCTTGAATATGTTCACCTTCCTCTTTATTATCTGGTTTAGGTTCTCATTCTCCTCCCTCAGCCTCGCGTATTCAGCCTGAAGCTCCTCGTACTTCTTCTTCAGGTCCTCGAGCTCCTTCTCCAAGTTTTCCTTCTCCTTCTGGAGCTCCTCGTACTTGCCCTTAAGGTCGAGGAAGTCCCTCCTAAGGGCCATGTAGTCAGGAAGGAGCTGGAGCGCCTTCAGGCCGGCCCTGACGAGGGCATTCTTGAGCTCCTTTCTGACGAGCTCGACGTCCACATGTTCAAGGTCGTGGCCGAGGGGGAGCTTCATCCTCTCTATGTGGCCGACCATATCGCTGAGCTCTTGGAAGAGCCTCTCGGCGAGCTCCCTCCCAACCCTGTCGGCATCAGTTGCTATTATCAGCAGGTCAGCCCCTGCGGCCGCGCTCTTTGCTATATCGACGTTGGTCGTTGGAATTATGGAGGATATCGTTATGTTGTACTCGCTACCCAAGGCCAATCCTTGGAGGGCCTTACTGATGACCTCAACGTCGCTTGCCCCCTCCACGAGTATCCGGACGTCCACTATCGTCATTTCTATCCCCTCGGATTATCTCCTCGCTCGGCTTAATAATGGTTGTGGGAGATAACCACAAGTTATAAGAGTGTCCCCGTTTATATGCCGAAAAATATATAAGATGGGCACCTAAGTGCACCGTGCAAATCATAAGGAGGTGATGCTCATGGCTAGGAATATAATCGTTGAGGAGCTTGTAAGAACCCCGGTCGAGAAGCAGAAGGTGGAGCTCGTCGAGAGAAAGGGCATTGGCCACCCCGACAGCATAGCGGATGGCATAGCTGAAGCCGTAAGCAGGGCACTGTGCAGGGAGTACATCAAGCGCTACGGGATAATACTCCACCACAACACCGACCAGGTCGAGGTCGTTGGAGGAAGGGCATACCCGAGGTTCGGTGGCGGTGAGGTCATAAAGCCCATGTACATCCTCCTCTCCGGTAGGGCCGTCGAGCTCGTTGACAAGGAGATGTTCCCAGTCCACGAAGTAGCGATAAAGGCCGCCAAGGATTACCTTAGAAAGACCATAAGGCACCTTGATGTTGAGAACCACGTTGTCATCGATTCGCGCATAGGCCAGGGAAGTGTTGACCTCGTGAGCGTCTTCAACAAGGCCAAAGAAAATCCAATTCCGCTAGCGAACGATACATCTTTCGGCGTAGGCTATGCCCCGCTCAGCGAGACTGAGAGGCTCGTGCTGGAAGCGGAAAGGTTGCTCAACGGCGAGAAGTTCAAGAAGGAATGGCCCGCCGTTGGTGAGGACATAAAGGTGATGGGCCTTAGAAGGGGGGATGAGATAGACTTAACGATAGCCGCCGCGATAGTTGACAGCGAGGTTGCCAATCCGAACGAGTACATGGAAGTCAAGGAGGGCATCTACGAGGCCGTTAAGGAGCTCGCGAAGGAGATAACGAGCAGGAAGGTGAACATCTACGTGAACACGGCTGACGATCCTGAGAAGGACATTTACTACATAACCGTTACCGGAACCAGTGCCGAGGCTGGCGATGATGGAAGCGTGGGCAGGGGGAACCGCGTGAACGGCCTAATCACGCCCAACAGGCACATGAGCATGGAGGCCGCCGCAGGTAAGAACCCTGTCAGCCACGTCGGAAAGATATACAACCTCCTCGCCATGCTCATAGCCAGGGACGTCGCGGAGGCTCTGCCCGTCGAGGAGGTCTACGTCAGGATTCTCAGCCAGATAGGCAAGCCCATTGACCAGCCTCTGGTGGCCAGCATCCAGATAATCCCGAAGGAGGGTCACAGCGTCAGAGAGATGGAGAGAGACGCCTATGCCATAGCGGACGAGTGGCTCGCCAACATAACCAAGATCCAGAAGATGATACTCGAGGACAAGCTCACCGTCTTCTGAGAATTCCCTCTGCCTTCAAATACTCTTCTATTTCCTTCACGTTCTCGGGCGTTAGTTGGAAGACTCTCTTCTCGGCGTGGGGAATTGTCCTCAAAGTCGCTTTCAACTCCTTCGCATCTCCCTTCGTCAGGCCCAGCATGTGAATAGACTCCCTAAGGGCTTTTGCTACTACCTTTCTCCTGTGCTGGAAAAGGGCCTTCACGAGGTTCTCGTCGAGCTCGACTCGCTCACTCGGGGGCTTTGGTCTGATTACAACCACGGCCGAGTCAACCTTGGGCCTCGGATAGAAGGCTCCCCTCCCAACCCTCTCTGCTATCTCGGCCTCTGCAAGGGCTTGGACCATCAGGGAGAGGCGGGAGTAGTTCTTATCACCGGGCTTTGCCACCATCCTTAGGGCGAACTCCAGCTGATACATGAGGACGGCCACTTCGAACTCATGCCTTAGGAGCCGGAAGGTGAAGGGGGAAGATATCTGGTAGGGAAGGTTCGAGACAACCTTGTTGAAGGGAGGCCACTCCACCTTGAGGGCATCACCCTTTATTACCTCAACGTTCTTCCAGTCATACTCCTTCCTCAGTATCTCCACTAGCCGGGCATCCCTCTCGATGGCGTAGACCTTGCCGGCCTTCTCCGCCAACTTCTCTGTGAGAAACCCAAGGCCAGGGCCGACTTCGAGGACTGTATCTCTTTCTCCTATGGCCGCCCTCTCGACGCTTCTCTCTATGACGTCCTCAACTATGAGGAAGTTCTGGCCTAGATCCTCGTTGGGCCTGAGGCCGTATTTGGAAAGAAGATAGAAAAGCCGCTCCTTCATGTCTATCCACGGAATATCCTGTTGTGGCCGACGAAGAGGCGGTAGCGATCCTTTCCTTGGAGCTCATCGAGTATCCTCTTTGCTATCATCTTCACAGGATCCGGGAGCCCCTTAATTCTGTGCTTCAGATCCTCGAAGCTCTCGAAGGGCTTCTTCTCCCTCTCCTCGATGATCTCCCACATGTGCTTCTTCCCTATCCCGGGAAGTAGCTCCAGGCTGTGGAGCCTGTTGGTGATGGGAGGGGCCACGTTGAAGAACTTCACGAATCTCTCCTCGTTGTTCTTCACGATTTCCTCAAGCACGTAGGGGAGCTCGGCTTTTGCGGTGTCCGTCAGCTCATCGTAGCCCAGCTTCTTGTTTATCACGAGGATCTTGTCCCTGTTCCCCCTGCCGACGAACACCCTCTCATAGAGCATCAGGTCCGTCTTAGGAGTTACCTCGAGGAGAGTGAAAGCCTTCTCTCCTATAACCTGAGCCACGGGCTTTCCGAGGTACTGTCCCGTGGTCAGGTCGGGGTAGCCGTTAGGAAGGTAATCGAGGACGTAGGCGTATTCCTCATATTCTAAGTTCCTCTTCTTCTTGATGCTGGCGTGATAGGGATGCCTCCTGTGGTAATCCATAGTCAATCCCCCCGAGTTTTAGGGTCCGCCGGTTTTTATACTTTTGTCCCTGAGATAGATTTAAAGGGAGCGTGCCGAAAGATGTGCGGCGGAGGTGGTTCCCATGGTGGACTGGGCCCTTATGCAACGGGTTATAGAGGCTCCTGGAGTTTCAGGCTACGAGCACCTCGGCATAAGGGACCTGGTGGTTGACATCCTCAAGGAGGTTGCGGACGAGGTCAAGGTGGACAAGCTAGGTAACGTAATCGCAAGGTTCAAGGGATCTTCTCCAAAGGTCATGGTTTCCGCGCATATGGACAAGATAGGCGTCATGGTGAACCACATAGACAAAGACGGCTACCTCCACATCGTCCCGGTAGGCGGCGTCCTCCCTCAGACGCTAGTCGCCCAGCGCATACGCTTCTTCACAGAAAAGGGAGAGCGCTACGGAGTCGTTGGTGTTGTGCCACCTCACCTCAGAAAGCCCGAGGAGAGGAACAAGTCTGTTGACTGGGACGCGATAGTGGTGGATATTGGCGCTGGGAGCAAGGAAGAGGCTGAAGAGATGGGCTTCCGCATTGGAACCGTTGGTGAGTTTGCCCCCGCTTTCACACGGCTGAGCGAGCACCGCTTTGCTACGCCCTATCTCGACGACCGCATCTGCCTCTACGCCATGATTGAGACCGCTAGGAGCCTCGGGGAGCACGAGGCTGACATATATTTTGTGGCGAGCGTTCAGGAGGAGGTTGGGCTGAGGGGAGCCCGCGTGGCCTCCTATGCTATCAACCCGGAGATAGGCATAGCTATGGACGTCACCTTCGCGAAGCAGCCGGGCGATAAGGGGAAGATAGTACCGGAGCTGGGTAAGGGACCCGTCATGGACGTGGGCCCGAACATAAACCCGAAGCTTAGGGCCTTCGCTGATGAAGTTGCCAAGAAGCACGACATACCTCTTCAGGTGGAGCCTAGCCCAAGGCCCACCGGCACGGATGCCAACGTCATGCAGATAAACAGGGAGGGTGTTGCCATCGCCGTGCTCAGCATACCCATCCGCTACATGCACTCCCAGGTCGAGCTGGCCGACGCGAGGGACGTCGATAACACGATAAAGCTCGCGAAGGCTCTCCTCGAGGAGCTCAGGCCCATGGACCTGACGCCGTGATGGTTATGATACTCGTCGTCCCAATTGGAGGGACGCGGGCCGTCGCCAAAGAGATCGCGGCCCGTGTCTCCTCCTTCTACTCCCCTTTTGGCATCAAGGTCGAGGTTCACCCGGGAATTCCTGTGGACACATTCCTCCGCTTCTACGACCCCTTCCGGGGTCAGTTCCTCGGGAGGGGCTTCCTGCCCGAGCTGTCTCGGCTCTGCTCCTACTGCTCGGCCATCCTTGGCGTGGTCGACCTCGACCTCTATGAGCCAGGGCTCAACTTCATCTTCGGTCTCGCCAATTCATCTTTAAGGGCCGCCGTCATTGCCCTTCCACGCCTTCGGCCCGAATTCTACGGCCTTGCTCCCGACGAAAAGCTCTTCATCGAGAGGGCCGTTAAGGAGGCAATGCATGAGCTGGGTCACGTCTTCGACCTCGGCCATTGTCCGAATCCGAGATGCGTCATGCACTTCTCGAACTCCATACTGGACACGGACGCCAAGGGCTGGCTCTACTGCGAAAGGTGTTTAAGCCTTCTGAAGAAAAGGCTCTCGATGGGCCATGTTTGAGGTCGAGCTTAAGGGTTACGCCGACGATGAAATATTCGAGCGGGTGAGGGAGAGGTTCGAATTTATGCGTCGAGAAGTCCACGAGGACATCTACTATCAGCACCCCTGCAAGGACTTCTCCAAGACTGACGAGGCCCTGAGGATAAGGATAAAGCGGTTCAATGGACACTTTGAGGCCTTTCTAACCTACAAGGGTCCAAAGATAGAACTCACCTCCAAGACCAGGCTTGAAATTGAGGTTCAGATAGACGATGTGGACAAGTATTCGCAACTCCTTGAAGCCCTGGGCTTCCGCGAGGTGCTGACGGTCGTGAAGACGAGAGAAAAGTACTACGTGGAGAAGGGGATAACGATAACACTCGACGAGGTCGAGGGCCTTGGGAAGTTCGTGGAGATAGAGACACTCGTTAAGAGCCAGGAGGAAATAGGGGATGCCGTGAAGAAGTTGAGGAAAATATTGGAGGAGCTCGGCGTCACAAAACTGGAGAGACGCTCCTACCTTGAGCTCCTCCTAGAAACTTCTCAAAAAGTTCCACGTACTTGAAGCCGTCGTCCGGGAATATCAGGACCACCGTTCCCTCCGGCCTCGTCATCTCGTAGGCCTTCACAACTGCCCCAGAGCTCATCCCTATGAGCAGGCCGTCTCCCCTAGCCACTTTTACGACGCCCTCAAAGGCCTCCTTGGCAGTAACCTCGACGACCTCGTCAATCTCAACCTCCGATATCCACTTGGGGCCCGTTTCGAGCCTCTTTATTCCCGGTATACTCTCTCCCTCTGCCGGGACAACGCCGATAATCCTCGTCCCGTAGCGCTCCCTGAAGTACTTGGAGAGGGCCGCTATATGTCCGGACGTCCCTATGCCAGCTACTATGGCGTCGGCCTCTTTCCCTATGCTTTTCAACTGCTCCTCGAGCTCCTTTGCAGTTCCGTAATAGTGAGCCTCGAAGTTCGCGTCGTTCTCAAATTGGTTTAGATTTACTGCACCTTCCCTCGCCGCCTCCTCCTTTACGAACTCGACGAAGGCCCTGTCTATGGTCTCGAAGTCCGTCCTGACTATTTCGGCGCCAAAGATCCTTATGAGGACCTCCGTGGCCTTCGGTGTCGGCTTCGGTAGGTAGGCTTTAAACCTGTGGCCAAGAACCGCCGAAAGGGCTGCCATCGCGATTCCAACATTGCCAGAGCTGGCCTCATAGAGCCTCGTTCTCTTTCTGATATCCTTCATCATGTTGAAAACTGGCCTGTCTTTTATGCTCCTGCTGAAGGGATTGAAGAACTCAAGCTTCGCAAAATACATCCCCCCTCAGAGCTCTCAGCTTAACGAGGGGCGTTGGTTTATACTTTTCGAATAATTCTAGGGTGTTTGAAAACACATTCATAGTTCTTTCACCGACTAATTCAGTGTGGAGAAGCTTTAACTTCTTTATGATTCCGGCAAATTCTCCGAAAGAAGCGCGAGTCCTAGGCTTAGTAGTCCCATCGCGATGACGGGGGCGAGTATCCACCACCAGTTACTTCCGTACAGCACGCCTTCCCTCATAACTTCTATCAAATAGCTACCCCAGTTCACTCCGGGTGAAAGACCAAAGAATCCCAAAATTGAAATCTGGGATATAGTTCTTGCTATAATAAAAGTTACATGCCTCGCCGAAAATTCAAGAACAGGTTTGATGATGTACTTTCTAATGATCCAGGCTTCACTTGCCCCTAAAGCTAAGCCAGCCCTTGTGTACTCCATCGCCTTTTCCTTAAGGGTGATCATTTTTATTGACTTTGCAAACCTTCCAAACGTTAGTATTGTGAAAATTAAGACAAAATCCAAAGTTGAAACGTTGACGTTGTATCCGATCCCCTGTGTCGAGACTAGCCAAACAAGGACTACAAAGAAGGGTGGCATTGGAATCGCGGCTAGAACTTCAAGAATTAAGTCCATCCCCCTAATGTAAGCTGATATAATGCCTAGTGTTATTCCGAAAATTAACGTTAGTCCGCTTATAAGGAGGGAGAGAATTATCGTGTTGTTCATCCCAGCAACGAAGCCTACCCACATATCCCTCCCATATCTGTCAGTGCCAAGGAGCCCGTAACAATTCCCTTTAATCTCTAACCTTATATGTTGGTCGACCTCAATTCTGAATATGTATTCGCCCTTCAAGACATCAAAATCTTCGGTAGAGAAGAGCAAGAAAGTTGCCGTTTTTAGAACTGCTTTTTCAGGTGGAATATCAAGCTGGGAAACTATTGCATGCTTTGCATAAATGTTCAATGAGAGTCTTTCTTTCTTAGATGGAACTTTGAAAGTTACTTTTTTCCCATCTGGCCTTATTATGGTTATCAAGCTGCCCTTTGGAACGTCATAAAAAACAACGTCGTTAGGCCAGTCGGTGTATTTATGCACGTATCTAACTTCTCTAATTCCTTCCAACTTTAGGTCTCTTGTTTTGTCATAAAGGTAACATAGCCAGTTGGGATACGCGGATTTTGGATTGTCAACTCAGTAATTTCCGTTATTCCAGTTTCTGATGTCTTCACTCTTGACTGATAGATTAGAAAACACGACGAATATCGTGAAGAGTGCTAAGATACCAAGGCCTAACCTTCTACTGCCCATTTTAACTCACCCTGGGATCTAGGATGCCTCTTATCGTCTCCAGCAGTATGGAAATTAAGAATAGAATTGTCATTATAGTTAACGTAACGACGAAAAACAAGTGATAATTAAACCGAACTATTACTCCATAGGGGGGCACTATTTCCCTAACAAAACTCTGCTTTAGAAGCGATCCAAGTCCTCCAAGTCCAAAAAGCACGTCAATTGCCACAAAATCTGTAAACAGCTCTCCAAACTTTTGGAAGCTGAAGGAACTAAGTGTTATTGCAATGTTTCTCAATACGTGCTTCCGCACTATTCTTTCTGGTAATCCTTTGGCTCTATCCGCTAGCGTGTAAGGCATAGTCAATTCCTTTGGAGCTTCGTATGAAACGAAGTTGGCTATCTCCCATACGTAAATGAGGACTAGCGTTGTCACAGGCAGAACATATCTTGTTAATGAAGGTGCACTTATCGCAATATCAGAGATTGAGAGGATCTTAAGTTTTGTCACAAAAATGAGTATTAGTACAACCCCCACCCACCATGAGGGTACTCCGGTAAAGAATCTAGCCATGACACCTATAGCTTTGCTCCTAAGGAATTTAAGACCTAGGAAAGTTCCTATTAGCAATGCAATGCAAAAAGATCCTGCCATTATGCCCAAGCTTACTAGAATAGCCCTACTTAGATCTAAATTTGGTGTGTTCTTAAGGTACAACTTGGATCTCCTTAGCATTCCGAGGCCAACTAAGATTATGTTATTGCTTTTGCTAACCCTTGATAGCAGGAGCCTATAGTAATACTCTTCTGGAGATATGTTCTCTTTGCTTGCGTTCTCAACTAATTCCCGATAGAAATTTTGATTCGTGACTTTTATATAATCAACAGCCTCATTTGCGTATATTCTACTGATTTTCATTCCCACAGCTCCGGCGATTATTATCATTAGGAGGAATAGCGTGAGGTATATCCCACTTATCTTTAGGATTTTCTCCGCTGATATGCCCATCTCAACACCTCCACAATTCTCTCTCTATCGAAGATAATTTTATCTGTTAGCCCCATCCTCTTAAGCTCATAACTAATTTTAATCCTTGCCGGTATCCTCACTCCAATATTTTCCAGTACTTCAACATTTTCGAAGACCTCTTCTGGCTTACCCTCCATAAGAATCCTCCCATTATCGAAGACAATTATTCTGTCGGCGTACTCGAGAAGGTATTCCGTGTTGTGTTCCACGAGGATGACCGTAATCTTCTCCTCCCTATTGAGTAAGGCAATAAGACTGAGGACTTCCTTCCTCCCAAGAGGGTCAAGCTGGGCCGTTGGCTCATCGAGGACGAGAACCTTCGGCTTCATAACAAGCACGCTGGCGATGGCGAGCCTCTGCTTCTCCCCCCCACTGAGGTTCGGTGGAAATTCGTGCCTTTTGGCCCAGAGTCCCACGAGCTTGAGAGTCCATCTTATCCTCCTCTCCATTTCCTCCCTTTCAATCCCGAGATTCTCGAGGGCAAAAGCAACCTCATCCTCCACCGTCATGTTGAAAAGCTGGGCGTCGGGGTTCTGGAGAACGAGGCCGACTCTCGTCGATAAGGTGGCGACGCTGTGCTCTCGAGTATTGAGGCCGTCCACGTAGACGTTCCCCCTGAACTCTCCCTTAATCGAGTGGGGGATTATCCCGTTGAGAGTCAGGCAGAAGGTTGACTTTCCGCTCCCACTCGGTCCCACTATCCCGACGAACTCCCCCTTTCTCACGGCCATACTGATGCCCCGAAGGGAGGGCTCGGGGCTGTGGGCATAGCGGAAGCTCACGTTTTCGACCTCGATTATCATCTCTTGAACACCCTTGGCAGGATCATGGCTAGGCCCACCACGAACACGAGCGTCGAGAATATCTCAAGTCTACCAATCCACATGAGAACTATAAGGAGGATCTTGACATCCACGGGAAGTGCGGGGGAGGTTATTCCCACGCTGAGACCGACGTTGCCTATAGCCGAGGCAGTTTCAAAGAAGGAGTTGGCAAATCCTTCTCCCAACCTGAGCATTATATAAAGGGTTCCGAGGACGAGGAAAGCGAAGTATGTCATGGTGAAGCTGAGCACCTCCTGAACTTCCTCCTCCGAGAATTCGTAGTCGGCAACTCTCCTCTTTATTACGGCCCCCTTTGGCAGTATTGCCTGCTGTATCGTCCATTTGAGGCTCTGAAAAGTTATGACGATCCTGATAAGCTTTATCCCACCCGCCGTGCTTCCTGCACCTCCGCCTATCACCATCAGCAGGCCGATGAGAACCTTTGCAACCTCAGGATAGGAGGAAAGGTCATCTATGCTAAAGCCTGTGCACGTGATAGCTGAGACGGCGTGAAATATGGCTTCCCTCAGGGCGGTTATGGGATTTAGATTTCCAAACCGATAAAGGGAGTAAACCATGGCCGGTATTATCATGCCGAGGAAGTAGAACATGTACTTGACCTGGATGTCCTTGAAGAACTCCTTGAGGGAGCGGTTCTTGAAAACCCTATAGTGGACGGTGAAGTTAGTTGCGCCAAGTATCATCAGGAATATTGTGATCGTCTCTATGGCGAGAGAATTGAAGTAGCCTATGCTGAGATCGTGGGTGCTCATACCACCCGTTCCAAGGCCCGTCATGGAGTGCAGGAGCGCGTCAAAGGGGGACATTCCGTTCAGGTAGTAGAGGTAAGCGCCGACGAGCGTCAGGACGGCGTATATCTTAACGATTATCTTCGCGGTATTGGCAAGGTTGGGAAGTATGCGCTCGCTCCTAGCCTCGGCCCTGTAGAGGCGGGCGGCGGCCACACCCGGCCGGATGAGTATCGTGAGGGCCACGAGTATTATGCCTATGCCGCCGAGCCACTGCATCCAGGCCCTCCAGAAGAGGAGAATGTGAGGTTTGCTCTCAAGGTTGCTCATCATGGTAAGGCCCGTGCCCGTCCATGCGCTCATCGTCTCGAAGTAGGAGTCCACGAAGCTCATCTTAGCTATCTTCATGAAGGGTAGGACGCTGACGAAGGAAGCGAAGAGCCAGACGAAAGCTGATGCAATCATGGCCTGCCTCAGGTTCACGTCCTCGACCTTCTCGATGTGCCAGGAAAGGAGGCTTCCAAGAAGTATGCTACCAACGCCGGGCCCGATATAATAGGGGGCGAAGTCTATCTCCTCCGGATAGAACCATAATATGAGCACAGGGACGAGGTAGGCTACCCCAATGCCCTGCAGAAGGGCCCCTATCAGGTTCCTTATGACGAAGATGTCATCGGAGACGTTTATAAAGCGGCCGAGTCTGAGCTTGGCCATGGCTCCCGGCCGTTATATTCTGGCCCCCAATAAAAAGGTTTTTCCCTTAGCGAGAGGAAGGGACCGTTTTATGCATCCCTATCAGTGCCTCAAGAATCTTATCCTCCCCTCCGGGCAGGACGAGGGGCCTTGATATATGCTTCCTTGCGTCGGGCGGAACTTCGTAGATTTTCTTTTCCAAATCACGTGGCATCTCAACTGGTATGAGCTTCTTGGGCATCCTATGGCCACACTTCTTGCACTTTAGGTAATCTCCCTTGCTCTTCATTGTGCCTCCGCAACTGGGGCATTTTGGCTTCCTGTACTCGATTTTGGGTGCGAGCTTAACAGGATAAAACTTCTCGAGGTTGAGCGTCAGAACGCCGTCGTGCTCTTTCACTCCACCGGCGGCGATTATCTCGTCCCCCGGTAGAAGCTTCCGCACGAAGTTCCTGAACTTCTTCGTGGGCTCGAAGGCCGCCACCCTTATCCTGCCGGTCTCGTCCTCCAGCTCGAAGAATACGTGGCGGCCCTTCTCCCAGTAGGGCTTGACAACTATCCCTCTGACGACGGCGCTGTCGTAGGGTTTCAGCTCGCCGATTTTTTTGAAGGTTAGGTGGTCGTCCGTACCCTGATTTGTCCTGTAGAGCTGGTAAAGCGCTACGGGCTCCTCGAAGCGGACTATCTCAAAGGCCTGAAGGACCTTGCCAGCATCGATGCCCCTGATGCCGACTAGAACGGGATCCTTGCCGTGCGGCGCTATGAGGACACTCCGCTTGTAGGGATCAACGTTGTCGTAGGTGAAGGGGTAGAAGAGACGATCCATCTCGAAGACGCTCTCTCTGTCAACCTTCCTCGGCGTCCCCCAGTTCTCAGGCTTCCTGTACGCGAGAAGCTCGTAGGTAAAGTGCTTGAAGGGGTATGCGATGGCGGCGAGGGCCCCTACGATGCCGCGGCCGAGCTTGAACTTGAAGTATTCAGCTCCTGCCCTTCTCGCGGCTTCCTCCGCTTCCTCAACCGTCACGTGCTCCCTAAGGGCCCTAAGGGAGAACTCCCTCAGCTCCTCTGGAATTTCACCCTCGAGGAAGACCACGCCGGGGTTCGTGTTCTCATCTTCTAAATCCGCGAGTTGATTCACGTAGAAGAGCACGATGTCCTTGATCTCTGGGATTAATTCCTCTTCGACCTCGAAGGTCATAGCAACCGCGCCGTTGCCGCGCGTCTTGTAGGGAACGTTTGGGTTTAGCCGGATTAGGCGGGGCAGGTCTAGGGGCTCCCCTAACCGGGACAGCTCCCGGTAGAGTAGCGCGCCGATGTAGGTGGTGCACATCCCCTTTGGCGAGTCCGTATCATCGATGCCTATGTGGAGCTTCATTTCTCTCCCTCTAGGAGCTTTATTTCCTACATCAGGGGTTTAAAAGCCTTCTTAATGTTCTCAAGCCTTACGACATCAATTCAGCTTCCCGAAGGATATCGGGCCGGCGGGCGTTTTATGCCTCGAAACTCGTGGATTCCCATGAGTGCTTTAATAGGCATAATCTTCACTTCCAGAGATTTGGAGGGGAGGCTATGATAAGGCTCCGTCCCCATAATTTTCGGAACCAGTGCTAGGGCCGCAGGAATCGCCACGGTGCTGGTAAGCAGGAGGGGATGGATTCCCCTCGTGACCGCAAAGAGCATGAGCCGCCGGAACAGCCTGGTGTTCTGGCTGAGTTCGGGCTCATAATGATGATGCTTTATTACCCTCAAGATATTCGCCTTCATCTGCCTCTCCGCTCCTCGTCTCGGAGTTCGCCTTCAAGAGATCCCGGTGGTTAGACCAGGCCCTCTTTGCCAGCGTCATAACGGTTTCAATGCTGACGGCTCTGACAACACCGCCGTTCTTTAAGACGTGCATCAAAAGGGCTACGGACACATCGTTTCGGGTGGAACCGGGGCCTATATTCTGGCGGTGAGGACCTTCCGGAACATCGCAGAGGTCGAAAGGCCAGAGCTCATCCTCCCTGAAAGCGCCCACTTCTCCTTCCTGAAGGCGAGCGAGATGCTGAAGGTTAAACTCGTCTGGGCAAAGCTGAAGAAGGATTACTCGGTCGACGTTAAGGACGTCGAGGCTAAAATCACGGACAACACCATAGGAATAGTCGGCATCGCCGGAACCACCGGGCTGGGTGTGGTGGACGACATTCCAGCTTTAAGCGACCTTGCCCTTGACTATGGCCTTCCTCTCCACGTTGATGCGGCCTTCGGCGGCTTCGTGATACCCTTCGCAAAGGAGCTCGGCTACCTCCTCCCTTCTTCGACTTCCGGCTGAAGGGTGTCAAAAGTATAACCATAGACCCCCACAAGATGGGCATGGCCCCCATTCCTGCCGGGGGAATAATCTTCAGGGAAAAGAGATTCCTTGAGGCGATAAGCGTCCCCGCACCATATTTGGCTGGGGGCAAAGTCTGGCAGGCCGGAACCCGGCCTGGAGCGAGCTCTTTAGCCGTCTGGGCGATGATAAAGCACCTCGGCTTCGAAGGCTACAAGAAGGTCGTGAGGAAGGCGATGGAGCTGAGCAGGTGGTTCGCGGGGGAACTGAAAAAAATCCCCGGAGTTTACCTCATCCGCGAGCCTCTCCTCAACATTGTGTCGTTTGGAACGGAGAACCTTGAGGAGGTCGAGGAAGAACTAAAGAAACGGGGCTGGGGCATAAGCGCTCACCGCGGCTACATCAGAATCGTCATGATGCCCCACGTTAAGAAAGAGCATCTGGAGGAGTTTTTGGAGGATTTGCGGGAGGTAACGGTTCATTCTATCAGGTCATGATTAGTGGAAACATTAATCTTGGACACAAAGATACAAGTAGACCACAAGAGGGTTGATGTTGTAGTGGAAGTACTAAAATCGGAAGTTATTGTTTTCGGATTAGGCCTGCCTCTTTTTATATTATCAAAGAGTTTTTAAGAAAGATTCCGAATCGTAATATCGAGGTGATGCCATGAAAAAAACTATTATAGTACTGATAGTAGTTTTATTCTTGGGGAGCATAGCTTCAGGAGCTGCAGTGTATAACATCCCAATAGACTCCAGGGAGTACCTTGGAGCAAAGGTTGAATACAAGAGGAGCCTCCTGCATCCCAGCCTTGAGATTGAGCTTCCGGAGAAGGGATACGGAATAGTTACGGCATCAATCCTTCTTCCAAACGGTTCTCTGATGGAACTTGGAACCTTCTCGGGACGGGATAAAATAAAAATAAGCTATAGCCAGCTCATTAAAGTAATGAAACTCTGGGGCTCTTACTTGAAAAGTGCCAAGCTCGATTCCAGAGCGGTGTCGGCATCACTTCTGCTCTTGGGAACCCTCCGAGATGAAAACAACAACGTGCAGTACTTCATAAAAGCCGTGCCGATTAATGTAGGAGAAGTGCTCGACAAGAGGAGCATTGGGGTGAAGCTACCCAGAGGGGGCTCTAAAATTCTCTACACCAAAAAGCAGATAGAGAAGATGCTCAAATCAATAGAACCCCAAAAGATTAAGGGCAACAGTATTTCAGCGACTACAG
This sequence comes from Pyrococcus yayanosii CH1, assembly GCF_000215995.1. Lineage (NCBI taxonomy): Archaea > Methanobacteriati > Methanobacteriota > Thermococci > Thermococcales > Thermococcaceae > Pyrococcus > Pyrococcus yayanosii. The sequence goes on from NC_015680.1 coordinate 102,298, forward strand.
AAAACTGGCCGCCAGGCTTTGACTATGATCAGTGCTACCCGAAATGCGATCCGTGGACTGGGTCATGCTACCAAGTTTGCCTTGTATGGAAACTGGAGCAGGTCATAGCCTCAAAATCTAACACCATTATACCCCTCGCCACGTTCCAAGTTACCGGCGACACAGGCAAGATAAACGGGATTACCATAACTACAATGTACCGGCAGAGGACCACCCAGAGTCTGGAACTAATCTTCTCTGCAGCCGCGGCCGTACAAAGAGGAGGTAGCAGCTCTTCCACTGAAGCTGAGATAATAGGAACTTCTTATAGTATCAACACAGAAGACCTTACGATTCCGGAATCTCACATTACAATTTGGGGCTCTGAACTCTCCAATCCTTCTGTAATAGGGGCCGGCATCAAGGGTACCGTCGTGCTGGCAAAATACAGGCTTTACTGGTGGGACGGTCTCGTTTATCAAAAACTCGACGACGTTGCCTACATAATCCTTGGGAAGCCCGATGAAGAGGACATGAGCCTGCAGAAGTTCGTGGAGCACGGGTGGCCAAGCCAATATGGAGGTATTGGAAGGAGGACAATGTGGTTCGTCCACAGCTACTGGGAGCCAACAAGCTATGAAAGCCAACAGGGGGGATTGACAAAACTCGACGTGGATTTCTTATCATCTACCGACACGATTCCCCTCTTTTCAGCATCAATGGTTGCACTTGGGACTCTCAACTACAACAACCTTGAAATCGCACCTTTTGTGATGGCAATAGGAGTTGGGTTCAACACGGACAGCGCGGAGTTCTCGCTGATTCATCTTAACCTGCAGCTAAAAGAGGAGTACAAAAACCACTACGTGGACGGAACTTTCTATTCAAGTAAAGTCAAGTTCCAATATAAGGACAGCCAGTACAGTCTGGCTGGTATGTACGGAGATATTTATGTCTATAGCAGTGGAAGCCTTCCACCATGCGATCCAAGAACGGGGATATGCCCCACTTCAGACGATTTGAGGGGACAATAATCCACTAATCCTTTTCTCTTTCTTATTTGTCAGCTACTTCGTAACCCCCTTTATGTCCACGTGGACAAAGGCGACCTCCACCTCGGGGATTTGCCCTATTCTCTTCTTAACCTCCTCACTGATATCGTGGGCCTCTTTAAGGCTCAGCTCCGGGGGCACCTCAACGTGGAGCTCGACATGGAGCTTGTTACCCACGTAGTGGGCCCTCAGGTCGTGGACGCCGAGGACGTTGGGAACGTTTAAGGCTATCTTCTTTATTCTCTCACAGACCTCGAAGGGTGGCGCCTGGCCTGGAAGATAGCGAACGTTTTCACGGATTATCTCCAGAGAGACCTTAACAAGGAATACCGCGACTACGAGGCCCGCAATGGCATCCCCGTACTGGAAACCCAATTTCTGAGCACCGAGACCAACGAGAACGGCCACGCTGCTCAGCGCGTCGCTCCTGTGGTGGTAGGCATCGGCTATAAGTATCTGGCTGTTGAGTTTCCTGCCAACGTAAACCGAATAGCGGAACATGGCCTCCTTGGAGAGGATGGACAGAACCGTGACGCCGAGCATTATGGAGTTGACCTCTATTGTTCCACCCTCAATAATCCTGTAAACGGCATCGCGACCTATCTCATAGGCCGCTATGAGGAGCGCCTCACCGATTAAGAACGCCACCAGGGATTCGAAGCGAGAGTGGCCAAAAGGGTGGCTCCTGTCGGGGGGGTCTGGAGGATATCTTTATCCCAGCGTAGCCTATGACGCTTGTGATGACATCGCTCAGGGAGTGGACTCCGTCCGAGATGAGGGCTATGCTCGAATATATGAGTCCCACGTTCCCTGCTATGCTGACCCATATCGGCCTATATATTTCCTCCCCGGCATCACCACTTTTTGTGCATATGCACAAAAACGAGTTGGACTGGGTTATGTTTCCTATACCTAAGGCCGTTATGGCAGCTTATTAAGCTTTAAGCTTGTAGCTTAGATAATATCTGGGTGATACTATGAAGCTGACCCATGTCGATGAGCGGGGCGTCAAGATGGTCGAGGTCGGTCACAAGCCCGATGTCATAAGGAAGGCTATCGCCAAGGGCCGGATAAGGCTGAGGGCCGAGACTGTAAGGCTAATAAGGGAGGGGAAGGTGGAGAAGGGCAACGTCCTCGCTGCGGCCCAGATAGCGGCCATCCTAGCTGTAAAGAAGACGCCCGAGCTGATTCCACTCTGTCACCCAATACCGCTGACTGGTATCGACGTGACATTTGAATTCGGTGAGGACTACATCGAGGTCACGTGCGAGGTCCGCGCTCATTACAAGACGGGCGTCGAGATGGAGGCCTTAACGGGCGTAACTGTAGCCCTGCTCACGATTTGGGACATGGTGAAGGCTGTAGAGAAGGATGAGCACGGCCAGTACCCGTTCACGAGAATAGAAAATATCAGGGTGGTGGAGAAGATGAAGGGTGAGTGAGAATGCTTGACGCCCTTTGCGGTTTTCTCGTCGGAGCGGTTTATGTTTATGCTCTCTCCGTGCTCTTCAGGGCTAGGAGTCTTGGGTGGGGCGTTGCAGGGACTGTTGTAGCTTTTGGAGCATACGTCTTCGGGTTCATCGCCGTGAGGAGCGTGGGCTCAGTAGCTAAGTTCCTCGCTGGGATGACCACCGGAGGGCTGCTCGCCTTTCTCTTCCTCTGGAGGCTTGGAAGGCTTACGAAATCCTCTAAAGGCTCTGCGGTGGCGGTTCTCCTTTTTGTCCTCTTTCTTGTTCTTGCGCCGGCGCTTCTTGGGCTTCTCTGATTTTTCCTTTTCGCGATAACCTAGCAGGAGGTATTCGAGAGCCTTCATCAGCTCGCTTCCAGCTATGGCTGTCCCCCCTATCCAAATCCAGGAAAAGTCCTCTCCACTGTTCAGGAGAAGTCCTACCACGGCTGCCAGGCCTATGAGCACGGCGGTTCTAAGGGCTTTTTTGTTCCTCGACTCCTTCATCAAGATGAGGTTCACGAGGGCCTTCTCGCTCCTTACTATATACTCCTTTTCTATCTTAAGACTCCTAACGCCGGCCTCGCTACCTCTGGCAAGAACTTTTCCATCTCTGGCCTTTATCAGGTAGACGAACTTTCCGCTCGTCATCTCTATGAAGGACTCGACAAGGGACTCAAGCTCGTAGCCTTCTCCGAAGAGCTCGGCAATGTGAAAGCCCTTCCGCCTGAGCTCTTTCTCAATTTCTCTCCTCTCCATTTCTGTTTCAGCCTCGATGAGCACGAAAGCTGGTTTGATTAGCCTCTCAATCACTTTCAGACCCCCTAAAGGTTCACAGCTCTAGTCATGGCGCCGTCAATGAGGATTGTCGAACCGAGGAGGTACTCAGCCTCGCCGCTCAAGAGGAAGGCCACAAGGGAACCGAGCTCCTCCCACCTTCCGGTTCTGTGAAGGGGCGTTCTACCAAGGACTTCTCTTTCCCAGACGGCTTCAAAGGGTTCTTCTCTTTCCTCGGCTATCGCCCTCAAGTTCTCCCGGGCACCCGGCGTGTCGAAGCTCCCCAGCAGAACCGTGTAGGCCCTTATACCCTTCCTGCCATAAACCCTCGAAACTCCCTTGGCGAGCTGGACGAGGCCGGCCCTCGTTGCGTCGGCAAGGAGAAGAGGAGGCATTGGTTCTAGGACAGAGGATGAGCTCAGGTACACGAGAACTCCCTTCCTCTTCCGTTCAAGCCACGTCTGGACGAGGAGCGTCGTTAGGTAGCCGGGGGCGACGAGATGGAGGAGGGCCGCCTCTAACCAGTCCATGTATGTCGCCTCGTGGGGAAGGCAGGGCTCGCACCGGACGTTTCCCGCGTTCCATACGAGGGCGTCCACGCCATCAAGGAGCTCCCAGGCCTCCTTGACGAGCTTCTCTAGGTCTCCTTTCTCTTTAAGGTCTGCCCTTACATAGTGGACCTCGCCGTATGAGGACAGCTCCTCGGCGGCTCTCTTAAGGTTTTCCTCACTCCTGGAACTAATCACGACCCTTGCGTTCCGCTTTAGAAGTTCCCGAGCTACATTTAGTCCTATTCCCTGGGAGGATGCCGTGACAAGGACCCCCATGCCACCGAGGTCTATCTTGACGTCCATGTTTAAGATGTCTTCATCGGCTGTATTAAATGTTTCTGAATCTCTCGTAGAAGAGTACGTCAACGAAGCCGTGGCCGGGGACGTAGACGTGCTCCCTCAGCCTGCCAACTAGAATGAAGCCATTCTTTTCGAGCACTCGGATGGATGCCTTGTTTGGAGCGTAAACACGAGCGATGACTTTCCTGAGGTTTATCCACTCGAAGGCGTACGTAAGGGCTAGGGAAACGGCCTCCGTAGCGTATCCTTTTCCCCAGAATTCCTTCGCTAGAAAGTATCCCAGCTCGGCGTAACCGTTCTTGAAGTCGATTCCATGGAGTCCCAGTATTCCAACAAGGCCGTCGCTCCGGTTTTCTAATATTCCGAACACTCTATGTCGCTCCTTTTCTCGCCTGACCCTTTCATACCACTCCATCTCATCCTCGAAGTAGAAGAGGGCGTCTGGGGACGAGAGAAATCTTCTAATGTCCCTATCATTGTACCAGAGCCATACCTTGGGAATGTCCTCTTTGAGAAGGATGCCTAGGGAAACCTTCTTTCCACGAAGCACTATCTGCCTTATCATAGTCATCCCTTTCGGAAGTTTTTATAAGCTGGAATGTCGGAATTTGAAATGATGGAGAAAGAGAAGCTAATAAACATTGTGGAGGGCGTGCTGAGGAGGACAGGTTTCAGGACCGCGAGGTTCAACTTCCGGGGCGGATGCTTCGACTTAGTGGCCAGTAGATACCTCCTGCTCTTATTCATAAAAACCCTCGTCAACATAGATGCCTTCACTGAAGAGCAGGCCGAGGATCTCAAGAAGCTGGCTAAGCTCTTCAAGGCTTCTCCCCTTCTAGTGGGCCTCAGAACGAAGAACGTTGAACTGGAGGAGGGCGTCGTCTACGAGAGGTTTGGAGTATACGCCGTGAGCCCCGAGACCTTATACTCACTCTTCGTGGAGAACGAGCCTCCGCTGATAATGGCTGAGAGAGGCGGGTTCTACGTGAGGATTGACGGCGAGAGACTGAGGCGCCTCAGGGAGGAGCATGGATACACCCTTGGGGAGTTAGCCAACCTCGTCGGGATATCGAGGAAGAGCCTTCAGAAGTATGAGAGGGGAGAGGGCTCCGTCAGTCTTGAGGTGGCTATTAGGCTCGAGGAGGTATTCGACGAGCCCATAGCGAAGCCCATAGATATCTTGGCCGCTAGGCTGGAGGACGTAGAGCTGGAGGCGCGGCCCGAGACGAAGCTTGAGCAAGAGATCTTCGAGAGGTTGAGAAGGATAGGAATGGGTGTCGTGAAAATAAAGAGGGCTCCCTTCAACGCCGTTTCTAAAGAGGAGGAAGAGGACATAAGGCTCCTCACGGGGATAGACGAGAGGAAAACGGGCTCGACGGTTAGGAGGGCAAGGCTCGTCGGCGAGATAACGAAGGTAGTTGGAAGCGAGGGTCTCTTCATTCTGAAGGACGTCAAGGCCGAGGTCGTGAGCGAGGTTCCTCTCCTTCCGAAGAGGGTACTCGAAGAGGTAAGGGACGTAGATGAGCTCATAGAAGTTATTGAAGAGCTGAGAAGGAGCCGGCTTAAATTTTGATTGTCTTCCATCTGCCCTTCCTGAATACCCACCAGAAGAGTAGGGCCGTTGTGAAGGTCTCAAGGGTCATGGCGAGCCAGGCCGCTATGACGCCGAGCCCCTCGAAAGTGAATCCCATAAAGGCGAACCCAAAGCCAAGGAGGTAGGAGGGTACTATTCTGAAGAGGAGCTTGCTCACCGCCGTTACGTACATGGGGCTCTTGGTGTCGCCCGCACCCCTCAGGGCGCCGCTGAAGACAAAGGTCCAGCCGAGAGGGATTTCACTGATTCCGACGATTATAAGGTATATGCTGGCCAGCCTGAGCACATCGGAGTAGTGGGGGTCAGAGGGGTTGAGGAAGGGACGGACGAGGTAATGGGGGAAGGCTATGAGCACGATAGCCATAACGCTCATGAAGAGCGTCACCATCTTGAGGGCCTCCCTCACAACTGCCTCTGCCTGTTCGGGCTTCTTGGCTCCAAGGCTCTGACCGACCAGCGAGGAAGTGGCTATGCTAAAGCCGAAAGCTGGCATGTAAGCTATGCTCTCGACGCGGAGACCAATCTGGTGGGCTGCGAGAGCTATGTTTCCGAAGCGAGTAACTATGCTCATGTAGAGAAAGTTGTAGAAGCTGAAGAGGCCCCTCTCGACCATCGTGGGGATGCCAATGTGGAGCACCTTCCCGATTATATCCAACCTCAGCCTTAGGTCAAGGACTGGCTTGAGGATTAGCTTCTTCCTGAGGAACAGGAACATCCCAACGATGAAGGCGCTCGTTATCCCAACACCCGACGCCCACGCAGCTCCAACCGGTCCTAGCCTAGGAAATCCAAGCTTGCCGAATACGAGAAGGTAGTCGAGGACTGCGTTTACGAGGTTCATCAGGATGTTCAGCTTCATAGGAGTCTTTGTGTCTCCGGCCCCCCTCAAGGCGGAGAAGAAGGCGAACCCCATGAACCTTATCGGATAGAAAGCGAAGAGAACCTTCAGATAGGCGTATCCGAGCTCAAGAACCTCTCCCTTGGCCCCCATAATCCTGAGGACGTCGTCTCCTAGGAACCAGCCGAAGAGCATGATGGGTATGCCGAGTAGGAATGCAAGGCACATGCTCTGCTCGGCGACATGAGATGCCTCACCCATGTTGCCCTCTCCGACTCTCCTAGCCACGAGTGCAAGCGTTCCCGTTGAAACGGCTATCATGACTGGGAACATGAACCAGCTGACCTGCCCCCCTAGTCCGACAGCACCAACAGCCACGGCGCTGACGTGGCCCACAATCATTGTATCAACTAGGTTGAGGAGCGTCTGACTTATGTTCCCCATTATCGCCGGCCATGCCAGCTGCCATAGCTTCTTCCTTATGTCGGTCATAACCTCCACGTTAGATGGCTGTCTAAACGGTGAAAGACCAATGTTAATTTAAAAACCTTTAGGTATGACAAAAACCTTATATCCCTAACTGAACAAAAGTGAAAAATGGCCGTTTAAGGACGGGCAAAGGGCAGGGGCGTGCAAATATGGCAGTTGTTGTGGTTACAGGAAGGGGGGGTGCTGGAAAGACAACGACAACAGCAAACATAAGCACGTACTTTGCTCAAGAAGATTACAGGGTCCTTGCCATAGATGGAGACCTATACCTTCCTAACCTTGGCCTTCACTTCGCCCTTGACAATGTCAAATACACCGTTCACAGCGTCCTCAAGGACCCGAACATGGATCCTGAGTGGGCCATCTACAGGCACAAGGAGACGGGCGTCTACGTTATGCCCGGCAGTTCGAGACTGGAAGACGTACTTGGCATCTCGGGACAGAGGCTCAGGGATCTTGTCGATAACCTCCGATACAAGTATCCCCTAATATTCGTTGATTCACCTACCGGCGTCCCATTTGACACCCTACCTACTTTCGAGGCTGCCAACTACCAGATAATCGTTGTCGAAATAGAGCGATCCCCTATTTATTCGTTTGAGACGATGGTTGAGAACGAGGTTCTCAAGCTAAAGGCCCTCGGAGACCGCTACGGGCTTAAGGTGGGTGTCGTGATAAACAAGGTCAGGGAGGCCGCTGACGTTATAGACAAGATAGTCGAGGTCATAGAGGAGGAGATAGGTGTTCCCGTCCTTGGTGTTATACCCTTCGATGACAGCGTTCCCGAATCCATAAACGCCGGTATCCCTGTTCTCGTTTACAAGCCCCATAGCGATGCTTCTCTGGCCTTCAAGGAGGCAGGTCAGATTACAGAGGAGTGGATTTTCGGCTCGAAGGGGTGATTCTATGGACATCGAAGAGCTTATAGAGAAGGTCGCCCGGGGGGAGATAAAGCTCCATCAGGTGGAGAAATACACGGAGGGTGACAGGAGGCTCGCGACTGAGATAAGGAGGAAGGCCCTTGAGAGGAAGCTTGGCGTTAAGCTGGAGCATATAGGTCACTACTCCATAGACCCCAATGAGCTCATCGGCAGGAACATAGAGAACATGATAGGCGTCGTCCAGATTCCGATGGGCGTAGCTGGGCCTCTCAGGATAAACGGGGAATATGCGAGGGGCGACTTCTACATACCACTTGCAACAACCGAGGGAGCACTCGTGGCTTCGGTTAACAGGGGTTGTTCCGCCCTGACGGAGGCAGGGGGCGTTGTGACGACGCTCCTCGACGACAAGATGACTAGGGCACCGCTCATCAAGTGTCCTAATGCCAGGAAGGCTAGGGAGGTCGCGGAGTGGGTTAAGGCTAACATAGAGTACCTCCAAGAGAAGGCCGTTTCGAAGGTCACACGGCATGGCAAGCTCCGCGATGTTAAACCCTTCATAGTGGGCAAGAACCTCTACATGCGCTTCGAGTTCGAAACGGGCGATGCCATGGGCATGAACATGGTCACGATAGCGAGCGAGGAGATAATGAAGGTCATCGAGGAACACTTCCCAGACGTTAGGTATCTCGCCCTCTCCGGAAACCTCTGTGTCGATAAGAAGCCTAACGCCGTCAACTTCATCCTCGGGCGCGGAAAGACGGTCATAGCGGAGGCCGTTGTGCCGAGGGGGATAGTTGAGAGGAAGCTAAAGACGACGCCCGAGCTGATAGCGGAGGTTAACTACCTCAAGAACCTCGTGGGCTCGGCCCAGGCCGGGGCCTATGGCTTCAACGCTCATTTCGCCAACATAGTCGGAGCTATATTCCTCGCCACAGGGCAGGACGAGGCCCAGATAACGGAGGGGGCTCATGGGATAACGCTCGCCGAAGTTACGCCGGAGGGCGACCTCTACATAAGCGTCACGATGCCGAGCCTCGAAATCGGGACGGTTGGTGGCGGGACGAGGGTGCCTACGCAGAGGGAAGCCCTGAGTATCATGGGTGTGGCTGGCGGCGGGGATCCGCCCGGCGTCAACGCCAAGAAGTTCGCCGAGATAGTCGCGGGGGCCGTTTTAGCAGGGGAGCTCTCACTCTTGGCTGCTATCGCAGCTAAGCATCTGGCCAGGGCTCACAAGATGCTGGGGCGCTAAAGCTCGATTTCCCTAAACTTTGAATGCTCCTTTTTGACGGCACTTTCAACATCTCTTCCAAGCCTCGTAGAGTTCTCCAAAGATAGGCCTTCCGTTACATTTTTAAGGCCCCCATTTTAATAACCAGACGGTAAAAAAGTGTCGGAGGGAGGAGGATGGCCGTCATAGAGGAGCTTCCGACAGTCAAGTTCGAGCGCGTCGGGAGCCACTCTCACATAAAAGGCCTCGGCCTCGACGAAAACGGAAGGGCGAGGTTCATAGGGGACGGAATGGTTGGTCAAATAAGGGCAAGGGAGGCCGCCGGGATAGCCGTGAAGCTCATAAAGCAGGGGAAGCTGGCCGGTAAGGGAATACTCCTCGTTGGACCTACAGGGAGCGGTAAGACCGCGATAGCCATGGGCATAGCGAAGGAGCTTGGAGAGGACGTTCCCTTCGTCCAGATAAGCGGGAGTGAAATTTACTCCGCGGAGGTCAAGAAGACGGAGTTCTTGAAGCAATCCCTGAGGAGGGCGATAGGCGTTAGGATAAGTGAGGAGAAGAAGGTTTACGAGGGTGCCGTCGAGAAGATAGAGCTGAGGAAGACGAGGCACCCCTTCAACCCCTACGTTGAGATACCGGAGAGCGTTATAATAACGCTCAGAACGAAGGACGATAGGAAGACGATAAGAGCTGGCCGTGAAATCGCCTATCAGCTCCTTGAGCTGAGTGTCGAGGAAGGCGACGTTATCCAGATAGACGCCGAAACGGGCAGGGTGTCCAAGGTTGGAACCACGAAGGAGGAGGAAGGTCTCTTCTTCAGGAGGAAGGTGGAGCTCCCGAGCGGCCCCGTGCTCAAGATAAAGGAGTTCACTTACACGGTTACGCTCCATGACCTCGACATCGTGAACGCGAGGGCTGGAGGGATATTCAGCCTGCTCTTCGGTGGCGGCCTTGAGATAAACGACGAGATAAGGGAAAGGGTCGATCAGATGGTTAAGCAGTGGGTTGAGGAGGGCAAGGCCACGCTCGTTCCAGGTGTCCTCTTCATAGACGAGTGCCACATGCTGGACATAGAGGCCTTCTCCTTCCTCGCGAGGGCGATGGAAGGCGAGCTAGCTCCGATACTTATCCTCGCGACGAACAGAGGCGTGGCGAAAATAAGAGGCACGGACATTGAAGCGCCGCACGGCATACCGCTCGACATGCTCGACAGACTGCTGATAATAAACACTGAACCTTACAAGAAGGAGGAGATCAGGGAGATAGTCAAGATAAGGGCCAGGGAAGAGGGTGTGGAGCTCAGCGAGGATGCCCTCGAGTATCTAGCGGAGCTCGGCGAGAAGACAAGTCTTCGCTATGCAGTCCAGCTTCTTGCACCGGCCAGCATAATTGCCGGCGGCAAGCGCGTGGAGAAGAAGCATGTTGAGAAAGCCAGGGAATACTTCGCCGACGTTAAGAGGAGCATAGGCCTAGTTGAGAAGCTTGAGGGGATGCTGAAGTGATATCCTAATCTCCCTTTTCATCTTGTTGTCAAGTGGGGGCTATAGATTACAACGCCAGCCGGTTCTCGGGTGACTATATCAATGCCTACCTTGTCCTGAAATTTTTTCTACCGCTCTGGGCCATCCAATAGTTTTCCAGCCGTTAGTGAATAGTCCCACAAGTTATATATACCTCGGCTCCCCGCCCCGAGGATAGGGGTGCCCCATGCCTTATATAGAGAAGCTTGAACTCAAGGGCTTCAAATCATATGGGAACAGGAAGGTCGTGATTCCCTTCTCAAAGGGCTTTACGGCGATAGTGGGGGCGAACGGCTCCGGAAAGAGCAACATCGGCGATGCAATTCTCTTCGTTCTCGGCGGCCTCTCTGCTAAGGCCATGAGGGCTACAAGGATAAGCGACCTAATCTTTGCGGGCAGCAAAGGGGAGCCACCTGCCAAATACGCCGAGGTTGCGATATATTTCAATAACGAGGACAGGGGCTTCCCAATAGATGAGGATGAGGTGGTGATTAAGAGGCGTGTTTACCCGGACGGCAGGAGCGCCTACTGGCTAAACGGCAGGAGGGCAACGAGGAGTGAAATACTCGACCTTCTCAGCGCCGCCATGATTTCTCCTGAGGGCTACAACCTCGTGCTCCAGGGGGATATAACTAAGTTCATCAAGATGAGCCCCCTTGAAAGGCGTCAGCTGATAGATGAGATTTCCGGCATAGCCGAGTACGACGCCAAGAAGGAGAAGGCCCTCGAAGAGCTGAAGCAGGCCGAGGAGAACCTAGCTCGTGTCGACTTACTCATAAAGGAGGTTAAAAAGCAACTGGACAAGCTTGAGAAGGAGAGGAACGACGCCCTTCGCTACCTTGACCTGAAGGAGAGGCTCGAGAGGGCGAGGGTGGCGCTTCTTCTCGGCGAGATAAAGCGCCTTGAATCCATGATAGATGAGGGAGAGCGGAAGAGGGCCGAGATAGAGGAGGAAGCTCGGAAAATTGAGGTCAGGCTTGAAGAGCTTGCGAGGGCAATCGTTGAGAAGGAGAAGGAGCTGAGAAAGCTTGAGGAGGAGCTGGAGAGAGAAGGAGGGGAGGGTGTCATCGAGGTAACGAGGAGGATTGGGGACGTAAGGTCGAAGATGGAGCTCGCAAAGAGGAACGTGGAGCTCGCGAAGAGGGAAATAGAGGATAGCCAGATGAGGCTCATAAGGGCTAAGGACGAGCTCAGGAAGACGCTCGAGGAGATAGAAAAGACTAAGGGAGCTATAGTTAGGTGGGGCAAGAGGAAAGAGAAGCTCATCGAGGAGATAAGGGCTAGGGAGGAGGAGAGAAACGCCCTCGTGGTGAGGCTTGGCGAGATAGACAGGACGTTCGCGGTCGCCAGGGAGGAGTTCGACACCGTCGTAAAGGAGCTTGAGGAAGCTCGCAAGTCTCTATACGAAGGAGAGGCAAGGATAAAGAGGGCCGAGGAGGAGAAGGAGAGGCTGAAAGCGGAAATCCTCACGGGAGAGGCGAGGCTTCCTGGCCTGAGGGAGAGGGCCGAGAATCTCAGGCGGCTAGTCGAAGAGAAGAGGGCCGAGATTAGCGAGCTTGAACGTCGGCTCTCCTCGATAACCTCCAAGAGGATTAGGGCGGAGGGTGAGCTAGAGAAGGCCGTTAAAGAGCTCGAAAAGGTAAAGGAGGAACTTGAGAAGGCTGAGAAAGAGCTCATAAGGGCCGAGGCTCAAAGCGAGGTGAGGGGAAATCGGGCCGTCGAGGCGCTGAAGAGTGCTGGCATTCCTGGAATCCACGGGGCCCTTGCCGAGCTCATAAAGGTGAAGGACGAGAGACACGCCGTTGCCATAGAGGTCGCCCTTGGAAATCGGGCCGATCACGTGGTTGTGGACGACGAGAAGGTCGCGGAAGAGGCGATAAAGTTCCTAAAGGCAAACAGGCTGGGCCGTCTGACATTCTTACCCCTAAACAAGATTAGGCCGAGGAGCGTGGAGGCAGAGGTGGGCGTGAGGGCAGCTGATCTCGTCGAGTACGACCCCCGCTTCGAGCCCGCCGTCAAGTTTGCCCTCGGAGACACCGTCGTCGTGGAGAATATGGAGGAGGCAAGGCCGTACATAGGAAAGGTCAGGATGGTCACGCTGGAAGGTGAGCTTTTCGAAAAGAGCGGTGCAATAACGGGAGGCTATTACAGGCCGAGGGGACTTAGGGTTGACACGAAGGAGCTTAAAGCGAAGGTTGATGCCCTAAAGGCGAGAAGGGAGGCCCTTGAGGGGAGGGTGAACGCCCTGAGGGTCGAGCTGAGGGCCCTTGAGAGCCAGAGCTTCGAGCTTAGGATAAAGCTTTCTGACCTTGAGAAGGAGCTGGAGTTGGCGAGGAAGGACCTCGAGAAGGTTTTAGCCGAGGAAAGAGCCGTTAGGGAGGAAATCGAGGTAGCTAAGAGAAGAATAAACGAACTCGACACCCTGATAGAGAGGGAGAGAGGTGAGCTGGCGAAGCTCCGCGGCAGAATCGAGAGGCTAGAGAGGAAGAGGGACAAGCTGAAGAAAGCCTTGGAGAATCCCGAGGCGAGAGAGCTCACCGAAAAAATCAGGGCTGTTGAAAAGGAAATAGCGGCCCTAAGGGAGGAGCTCAGCAGGGTCGAGGGCAAGCTTGAGGGCCTTGAATCCAAGCTCGATGAGGAGCTCCTGCCGAGAAAGGCAGCCCTCGAGGAGGAAATAGAGGGGCTCGTCAACAGGATAAATGCCCTGAAGGAGAACATCAGGGAAAACGAGGAAGCCCTCAAGAGGCTTGAGGAGGAGCTAAGGGAGCTTGAGATTGAAGAGGAAAAGATGAAGGGTAAGATTAAGGAGCTGAGAGCTAGGAGGAGGACCCTTGAGGAAGAGATAACTGCCCTAAGGAAGGAGAAGGAGGAGCTCAGGAACAGGCTCCAGACCCTCCAGATAGAGGAGAACACAATCAAAGTCAAGAGCGCCCAGCTGAGGATCCAGCTTGAGGAGAAGAGGAGAGAGCTGAAGCACTTCGACGCGGCCCTCATAAGGTCGGTGAAGGAAGTGTCCCTAGACTTGGAGGTCCTGAGAAAGGAGATAGAAGACATGGAGGCTGAAATAAAGGCCCTTGAGCCGGTAAACATGAAGGCGATAGAGGACTTCGAGGTCGTCGAGAGGCGTTACCTGGAACTCAAGAGTAAAAGGGAGAAGCTTGAGGCAGAGAAGGAGAGCATCATCGAGTTCATAAACGAGATTGAGAAGGAGAAGAAGAACGTTTTCATGAGGACGCTGGAGGCCATAGCGAAGAACTTTTCGGAGCTCTTTGCCAAACTCTCGCCAGGAGGGAGCGCCCGCCTAATCCTCGAAAACCCGGAAGATCCCTTCTCTGGCGGCCTTGAAATCGAGGCTAAGCCGGCCGGAAAGGACGTCAAGAGGATTGAGGCCATGAGCGGTGGCGAGAAGGCCTTAACGGCCCTGGCCTTCATCTTTGCAATCCAAAGGTTCAAGCCTGCCCCCTTCTACCTCTTCGACGAGATAGACGCCCACCTCGATGACGCGAACGTGAAGAGGGTTGCTGACCTCATAAAGGAGTCTTCCAGGGAGAGCCAGTTCATAGTCATAACGCTCCGCGATGTCATGATGGCCAACGCGGACAAGATAATAGGCGTATCTATGAGGGACGGCGTTTCAAGGGTCGTCTCGCTGAGCCTTGAGAAGGCCATGAAGATACTTGAGGAGGCCAAGAAGAGAAATGAGGCAACGATTGGCGGGTGATTTGAATGGAATCCAGGTTCGAGCCCGAGGTAACACCAATTGACATCCTCCTCCAGCTGGTCCAGATGGGCAAGGTGGATCCTTGGAACATAGACATAGTGGACTTGACGGAAAAGTACATTCAAAGGCTCAAAGAGATGCAGGAGCTTGACCTTAGGGTTTCGGCGAGGGCAATCCTAGCGGCGTCGATACTTGTGAGAATGAAGAGCGAGGCCCTGCTGAGGGAGGATGAGGAAGAGAAGGAGCCCGAGGAGGAGCGCATAAGGGTTGAGGTTGACCCCCTCGTTCCGCCTCTCCGAAGGGTTGAGCGTTACTACACGCTGGAGGACCTCATAGAGGCCCTTATGGACGCCCTCGAAGAGGCCGAGAGGAGGAAGCCGAAGAAAAAGAAGAAGGTCGAGATAGAGGAGGAGATATTCGTCGTGGATGACTTCCGCGTGGACATTGAGAAGCACGTGAACAGGCTCTATGAAATAGTCAAAAAGCTCTATGAGGAGACGGGGAAGCCGATTCTCTTCTGGGACCTCGTCTTTGACCCGAGTCCAAAGGTGATAGCCAGGACGTTCCTTTACCTACTCTTTCTCGCCAACATGGGCAAGGTCGAACTAGTTCAGGAGGAGCCATTTGGCGACATCTACATTGTCCCTCAGGCCCAGATGTAGAAGAGCCTCTCGTCCCTCTTTGCCGGCCTGAAAGTTATGGCCAGCAGGGGCCTCCTCTTGCCAACGTAGAGGACCTTTTTCTCATCATTCATGTAGAAGTAGTACTCACCAGGAGGAACGCTTTCGAGGAACTTCTCCGGCCTCGTGAGCTTAGCCAGTCTCCCCTCCGGGAAGATGCACTCGTAAACACCAACTCCCCTAACCTTTTCGAGTATCTCGCCTCTACTCAGCCTCTCGCAATCAAGGGGAACGCAAACGAGGGTCTTCCTGCCGTCCGTGAATGCCACGACGCCCTCTGCAATCTCAATCCTGACGGCTCGCTCCAGAAAGGCCCAGAGGGAAGAATAGATGTGAGAAAGGCTTCTCTTCTTCGCAAGCCTCTTGGCAATCCTCTCCTTGGCATGCCTCGTGAGGAGCATTCCCCGTCACACGTCCACCTTCTCCCTCTTGAACTCCTTGGCCGCCCTTACGAGCCCGTGGAATACTGGGGCAGGCTTCATGGGTCTCGACTTGAACTCTGGGTGGAACTGGGTTGCTATGAAGTACCTCTTGTCCGGGAGCTCCAGTATCTCCATCCTCCTCTCGTCATCGCCGGCGACTCCGCTGAACACGAGCCCTGCCCTCTCGAGCTCCTCTATGTAGTCGGGATTCACTTCCCACCGGTGTCTGTGCCTCTCGTAAACTAGTTCCTTCCCATAGAGGTTGTGGGCTAAGGTGCCGGACTTTATCTTCACGGGGTATGCGCCGAGCCTCATCGTGCCGCCGAGCCTGTCAAGGTTTCTCTGCTCAGGCATCAAGTCGACAACGGGATAGGGTGTTTGTGGGTCTATCTCGGTTGAATGTGCCCCCTTCAGGCCGAGGACGTTTCTGGCGAATTCCACAACGGTCAGCTGGAAGCCGAAGCATATGCCCAAGAATGGGATGTCGTTCTCTCTTGCATACCTTATGGCCATTATCTTACCCTCTGTACCGCGGGCACCGAAGCCGCCGGGGACGATTATGCCATCGACCCCTTCAAGGAGTTTCGTTCCGTGTTTCTCGACGTCTTCAGCTTCAACCCATCTAATCTTAACCTTCACGTCATTGCTCACGCTCGCATGCTTCAGGGCCTCCTTTATACTGAGGTACGAATCGGGGAGCTTGACGTACTTGCCGACGACCGCTATCTCAACGCTCTCCTTGAGGGCCTTGTATCTCGCGACCATCTTCTCCCAGGCCCTCAGGTCAGGCTCTCTCTCTGGAAGGCCAAGCCTCCTCGTGAGGTAACGGCCGAGGCCCTCCCTTTCAAGGAGCAGAGGAACCTCGTAAGTGTCCTCGACGTCGTAGGCGCTGATCACTGCCTCCTCGGGGACGTTGGTGAAGAGACTGATCTTTTTGCGGGCTTCCTCCTCGAGTGGATCCTCGGAGCGGGCCACTATCGCGTCGGGCTGGATTCCGAGGGAGCGGAGCTCTTTGACGCTGTGCTGGGTCGGCTTGGTCTTCTGCTCTCCTACGACCCTGAGCTTCGGCACGTAGGTGACGTGGACGAAGGCGACTTTATCCCTTCCCTCTTCCAGCTGCATTTGCCTCGCAGCCTCGAGGAAGGGCATGCTCTCGATGTCACCGACAGTTCCACCTATCTCTACCACGACTACGTCGTAGTCCTTTGCTATTGCCCTTATCCTTGACTTGATCTCGTCAGTTATGTGTGGGATGACCTGGACGGTGGCGCCGAGGTATTCACCCTTCCTCTCCTTCTCGATGACGGCGGAATATATCTTTCCGGTCGTTATGTTGTGGTCGAAGCTCAAGCTGGTGTCGAGGAAGCGCTCGTAGTTCCCGAGGTCGAGGTCAACTTCACCGCCGTCGTCGAGGACGAAGACCTCGCCGTGCTGGTAAGGGTTCATCGTTCCAGCGTCGTAGTTGATGTAGGGGTCTATCTTGATGTTCGTCGTCTTGAAGCCGCGGGCTTTCATTAAGAGCCCTATGGAAGCGCTCGTTATTCCCTTTCCGAGCCCACTCACGACACCGCCGGTCACGAATATGAACTTCGTCATTTTTCCTCCCTCCTTAATGGTTAGCCCCTCGAATTCCCGGTCTTAA
Source organism: Pyrococcus yayanosii CH1 (assembly GCF_000215995.1). Taxonomy (NCBI): domain Archaea; kingdom Methanobacteriati; phylum Methanobacteriota; class Thermococci; order Thermococcales; family Thermococcaceae; genus Pyrococcus; species Pyrococcus yayanosii. The sequence goes on from NC_015680.1 coordinate 119,422, forward strand.
AACCTTATTGTCGATGCAACCATTTCACCCCCATAAAACTTTTATACAGCTCTCCCCATTTTAACTTGACAGAAATTTCACGAAAGGGCCCAATTTTGGATGAAGGTGATGCTCCATGGAGAACGATCGCATAGTTCAGGAGTTGAAGCCCTTTTTTGAGCCGAGGGCCGTCGCAATCATTGGGGCGACCAACAAGAAGGGTAAAGTCGGTAACGTCATCTTTGAGAACTTCAAGCGGAACAAGGAGCGCGGGATATTCAAGGGCAACATATACCCGGTGAACCCGAAGCTCGATGAAATCGATGGATACAAGGTATATCACAGCGTGGAGGAGTTGCCGGATGATACTGACCTTGCCGTAATAGCGATACCCGCCCCTTTCGTCCCCGACACCATGAGGGAGATAGCGAAGAAGGGCATAAAGGCCGTGATAATCATCACTGGCGGCTTTGGAGAGCTTGGCGAAGAGGGCAAGAGGATGGAGCGTGAGATACTGGAGATAGCGAAGGCCAATGGCATTAGGGTAATTGGCCCCAACTGCGTCGGTGTTTACGCTCCAGATACTGGCGTCGATACCGTCTTCCTGCCCGAGGAGAAGATGGACAGACCAAAAAGTGGGCCGATAGCCTTCATCAGTCAGAGCGGTGCATTTGCGGCTGCAATGCTTGACTGGGCGGCAATGGCCGGGATAGGCATTGGCAAGATGGTCAGCTACGGTAACAAGCTCGACGTTGATGACGCCGACATTATGGAGTACTTCATGCACGATGATCAGATAAAGGTCATGACCTTCTACATTGAGGGTGTGAAGGACGGCAGGAAGTTCATGGAGGCCGCCAAGAAGGTCACCAAGGTTAAGCCGGTCATAGCTCTCAAGAGCGGCCGCACGGAGTACGGTGCTAAAGCTGCCTCGTCGCATACTGGCTCTCTCGCTGGGCAGGATGTTATCTATGATGCGGTCTTCAAGCAAACCGGAATAATCAGGGCTGAAGACTTCGAGCACATGTTTGACCTAGCCAAGGCCTTCGCCAAGTGCAAGCTTCCCAAGGGGGACAGGATAGGCATAATAACGGATGGCGGTGGTGCTGGGGTTATGGCAAGTGACGCCGTCGCCAAGTTCGGCCTTAGGCTAGCGGAGCTTAGCGAAGAGACGCTCAAGTTCCTCAAGGAGAAGTTCCCGCCGCACGCCGTCGTCGGAAATCCGACAGATGTCGTCGGGGATACGGACGCGGGGCGTTACAGGCTGGCCCTCGAGGCCTTCGTCAAGGATCCGAACGTTGACGCAATACTCGTCATAGTCCTCTTCCAGGTCCCGCTCCTGAACGAGGAGGAAGTCATAGAGATAATAGCGGACTACGCTAGAAAGAGCGACAAGCCCATAGTTGCCGTAGCCATGGGCGGTAAGAAGACGGATCGCTACGCCAGGATGCTCGAAGAGAAGGGTGTTCCCGTTTATCCGACGCCTGAAAGGGGTGTTAGGGCCCTTGCGGCCCTCGTTCAATACGCGAAGTATCTTGAGAGGGGGAATGCCGAATGAGGGAGGAGGCCCTTGGGGTTATTGAGGAGGTTTTAAAGTCCGGGAGGACCGCCATGGTTGAGTACGAGGCCAAGCAGGTGCTCAAGGCCTATGGTCTTCCAGTTCCCGAGGAGAAGCTCGCCAAGACCCTCGACGAGGCCCTCAAGTACGCTGAGGAAATAGGCTATCCCGTTGTCATGAAGCTCATGTCCCCCCAGATACTCCACAAGAGCGACGCGAAGGTTGTCATGCTCAACGTAAAGAGTCCTGAGGAGCTCAAGGAGAAGTGGGCTCTCATCCATGAGAACGCGAGGAAGTATAGGCCAGATGCTGAGATACTTGGCGTTCTTATAGCCCCTATGCTCAGGCCAGGCAGGGAAATAATCATCGGCGTCACCGAGGATCCGCAGTTCGGCCACGCGATAATGTTCGGTCTTGGTGGCATTTTCGTTGAAATACTCAAGGACGTGACCTTCAGGCTCGTGCCCATAACCGAAAAGGACGCCAGGAAGATGATCAGCGAAATAAAGGGTTATCCAATTCTTGCAGGAGCTCGTGGTGAGGAGCCCGCCGACATAGAGGCTATAGTTGACATGCTCCTTAAGGTCAGCCAGCTCGTGGACGAGCTGAAGGACTACATTAAGGAAATGGACCTCAACCCCGTCTTTGTTTATGAGAAGGGGAAAGGTGCCGTCATCGTGGATGCTAGGATAATACTGAAGGAACGGGCCTGACTCCTTTTCTATTCATTTTTGCTTCACGCCCTGCAGTTTTGCTCCCGTTTCTCGATGTATCCGATGATGTCGTGAATTATGAGGAGGCTTATTCCGGCATCAATCGCCGACAGCACATTGCCCGCCATAAGGAAGAGCAAAGCGAAAAAGAACTCGGAAGCGGCGTAAATGAGAGCTACCTTCACGGCTTTTCTGCTCTCCCAGAGCAAACCCAAGGCCAAGCCTATGCTGAAAAGGCTAAAAGCCAAATACGCTCTTGAACCAAGGGAGTGGGCATAGTAAAGGAGCAATAATCCGTTGAGAAAGAGGAGAGAGGTAGCCAGCTTTAAGGGCTTCATGGATAGCCCCTCGGCAGTTTGTCCTTAACTTCCTCAAGGATTTTCTTAAACTGGCTGGGGCTTGCCCTAACCACTGGGAACTTGGGAACGAAGGGGCATCCGGGCTCCTCCTCGGTGCTTATGTCAAACGTCCCAATTTCCTTAGCTATTTGGACTATCTCTTCCTTGTCAAGCCCTATAAGGGGTCGGATGACGGGAAGGGATGTCGCCGAGCTTATAACCATCAGGTTATCGAGAGTCTGGCTGGCAACTTGTCCCAGGGAGTCGCCCGTTACTATAGCCTTTGCCCCTATTCTTCTTGCATAACCTTCCGCAATGATGTACATGATGTACTTGCAGAAGACGCACGTCCACTTTTCCTTTCCAATCTCCCTTAGTCTGTCAAAGACAGGCTCCTGAACCTCGAAGGCGTCCACGATTTTCGGTTCCTTGACGAGCTCTCCGTGGATTTCTCTGAGTCTTCCCACCAGCCTCCTAACCTTACTCTCTTTGATTTCATCTTGTCTGAAGTGGAGCGGGAAAACCTCCGCACCCCTGCTGGCCATGAGGTGAATGGCGACAGGTGAGTCTATGCCCGAGCTGAGGAGAGCTACAACTCTCATTTTCTCATCCCCAGCCAGAGAATATAAGAGAGTATCGAGCTTGCTCCGAGGAGCTCTGGGATTGCGAGCCCATCAAAGACCCTCATGAGGACGAGCATTCCCAATAGTGTGGCCACTGAAATAATCCTCCAGATTCCACCGTAAAGCCCCATATCCGTTAAGGCTAGTAGGTAGAACAGAACAGCCACTGGGCCATGAGGTTCTGTCTCCTCGGGGAATACTCCTACGAGAAACAGGAAGGCCATTGAAAGGGCCAACAGTTTTCTTTCGAGGGCGAGGGCAGTAATAATTCCCAGTACTCCCAGCCCCATTACAAAGCCGTTGAACATCCAGCCGACTGGATTTTTGACCGATCCCATGTCACTTAGAGCATTCTCGGTGAAGGAGAACCAAGGGTTTTGCCTAAGGACAATGGCAAGCCCCACTACAAAGTACATGAGGAAAAGTATTGCAAGAACCTTTGGCTTCACGTGATCACCCCCACCTTTTCTCCGAAAAGAAAATTTATATACTTGATCCCCTCTTTCAAGGGCCGTATGGATAGAATAGCCTTCGCCTACATGGGGGGTGAGGAGTTCTCTGACGTATTTTTTGAAGTCTACGATAGAGTGAGAAGGTACTTCAGGGACGTTGGACTCGCTATTGTCCCTATTTATGTTGGTCGAATACCCCTTCCCCCTGGTACTCTGGCGAGGGTAGAGACCTCGGAAGGGTATGTTAAGATGTACTCCTTTGAGGCCGTGGTGGAGGCCCTCTACGGCAAGCTTGTGGAGATGAAAGAGAGTGTTCACGATGAGAGCCTTACGAAGATATTCGGCTTAACAACTTATCCCGTCGGCTCCCGCGACCCTCATCTTGATTTCTACAAGAAGTACCTCGGCCTCCAGGTGACTGTGGCCAACTACCACGTCATGGTACTCTCCATGAAGCCCTTCCAGTCTGAAAACAGGTTCCTCTTCGTGGAGCGTGTCTTCAAGGGGGTTCTCCATGAAATAGGCCATCTCTACGGTCTAGATCACTGCAGAAACAGATGTGTCATGAACCCTCCCTCCGACGTTCAGGAGTGGGATTCAAGGCCGCCCACCTACTGCAACTCCTGTCTGAAAAAGCTGAGGGACAGGGAAGAACTCAAACCAATGCCCAGGTTTCCGCTATAACGTCGTGTTTATGTATGCTCTCGTGGCTTGTCACCTTGACGTGAATCTTTCCCCTGAAGCGTTCCTTGGCCTTTGCTAGAATCTCCCTGGCAACATCCTCCACGAACTTAGGATTCTCATACATCTTCTGAACCACAGCGTTCTCGTCCATCGTCTTGAGTAGTGTGTAGGTGGGGGAGCTAAATGAGCTCTCGACGACCTCTATCATGTCTTCCAAGGTGATGTCTTCCCCAAAGTCCGTTCTAACTTCGAGAGTAGCAACGGCCCTCTGAATGTGGGTTCTCCCATCGTTGTTGGCCATTGCGTGGGGGCAGACAGTATTTCCGATAACTGTCACCCTAAGGACCTTCTCGAGCTTTTCATACTCCTTGATTACGCCGACTTCGACATCATAGGGTTCAAGGCTCGTCCGCCCGCTTGCAGGCGTCGTCTTCTCCAGTATCAGGTGTGTCCTTATCCAGACCTCCGCTCTTCTGTGCCTGTGCTTTTTCTCAATCCGCCTTATCACGGCGAGAGCGAGCTCCTCGAGGGAGGTGTGAGAGAGCATGACCTCTTCCTCGACGGCTTCGCTCATGGCCTCGGTTATGCTCTCGACGAGGCGGCTCATATGAATGCCCTTTTTGTCCTCAGGAACGTCTATTGTAACTTCAAAGGTCGGAATGAACGTGTAGACCCTCCCCTTCCAATTTATTTTTGCCACGGTCCTGAGATTGGTAATTCCAACGCGGTGAAGCCTTTCTTTAATGTCTGGAGGCTCCTCTTGGGTTTCATAAAACCTCATACCCTCACCTAGAAACCCTTTGGTGGGAAGTTTTTAAGGTTTGGCGAGAAAAGTTACACAAAAGAAAAGGGACATCAGGCCTTTATGGCAAGCTTGATGTCCTCTGCCTTGACGGTCTTCCTGCCGGCGTGCCTGGCAAACTCGACGGCCTTCTTGGAGATCTCAATAGCGTACTCCTCGAGGTACTCGGCTAGGATCTTGGCAGCCTCCTCGCTAACCCTCTCAGCACCGGCCTTCCTTATAAGCCTGTCAACTGGGGCAATTGGAAGCTCGGCCATCTTTATCACCTCCAAATCCCCTATTTGTAGGGGTTTTGCATTCTATTTTTTGAAAGAGGGGATATATAAACTTTTCGGAATTGGGGCGTTTTGGCGATAGTTTTGGCGCATCTGCTAAGCTATCTTAACATTCTCGCCGAGAGGAGTTGACTTCTCTCGGGACTTCCGGTTATAGAGGCTTGGATAATTTCCAATACTAAAAAATTTTTTACTTATCTCTTTCGAACGTAACGCTTCCTATCAACGATCTTGCCATTTTCAAACTTGTAGACTGTTAGAAGTTCAAATCCGACTGTTTCTCTTTTGTATGCAAGTAAATAGTCGAGAAACTTTGAGATTCCGTGCCTAAGAACTGAGTCAAGATAATAGGCTCGTTCATAGAGCACAACAATGGCCATATCTCTAACGGCGTTTATCCATTCGTATATACCTTTCCTTTCCATCTTGCCCTTTTTCAGAACGTCAACGAGCAGGTAGCCGCCGAAACCTTCGGATGGTCTCCCTATGTAGACCATCTCGGGAATCTCAGGGGTGAAGGGGAGCTCCTCGGCCAGGAACACTATTCCCCTTCCTGTCCAGTTGTCAACGAGAATCTTGGTTATTCTTTTGGCGTCCCCGGTAATCATTATGACACCCCTCTCCATTCTGAGGATATCCCTGAGCACATCGATCCCTCCAAACCTTATTAAGTCGGGTGTAGGAATACCTTCGGGTGTCTCCGTTGTCGGACGGAAAGATTATCCATGACGCCGTTCACGGGAGCATGAAAATTCCCGAGGTATTTATGAGATTCGTCGAGACGCCGGAATTTCAGAGGTTGAGGTACATAAGACAGCTGGGTCTTGCTTACCTAGTCTATCCTGGGGCAAACCATACGAGGTTTGAACACTCCCTTGGCACGTGGCACCTCGCGAGGAAACTGGCGGTTGAGCTAGAACTCCCTCAAGAAGAGGCCCTCCTAGTTCAGCTAGCCGCCCTTCTCCATGACGTTGGTCACGGACCCTTCAGCCATACCTTCGAGTCCATATACAGGGAGTATGCAAAGGGACACGACCATATGTCCTTGACCAGAGCGATAGTTGAGGGGAAAGTCGAGATAGTAGAAGGGGGGGAGATTCCAGACCTCATAAAAGGGCTCGGCTTCGAACCCCGGGAGATTGGAGAATTAATCTTCGGGACACACGAGAAGCGTTATCTTGGAATGATGATCCACGGGGACGTCGATGTAGACCAGCTCGATTACCTTGCCAGGGACGCCCACTATACAGGCGTTGCCCATGGAATAATAGACTTGGAGAGGCTGTTAATGGTTTTAAAGATTCATGAGGGCGAACTGGTGGTGGATGAAAAGGGCGTCGAGGCGGTCGAGGGGATGCTCGTCGCCCGTTCGCTTATGTACTCCCGTGTATATTTCCACCACACGGTTAAGATAGCCGAAGGCATGCTTACAAGAGCCCTTGAGTTCGCTCTTGAGGAGGGCTTGCTCTGGGACTTCTGGAAGATGACAGACTGCAGGCTTATGGTGGAGCTTGAAGACCTTGAGGGATATCCTTCGGAGATAGTGGCGCGCCTGAGAAGGCGCAGGCTCTATAAGGCGGCGGTCGTGGCAGGTCCAGAAGACCTAACGGGGGAAGAAAAGAGGATTCTTTACTCAATATATAGAAGCGTTAGAAAGCGTAGAGAAGTTGAAAAGGAGCTTGCGGACAGAGTTGGGGCCAAAGAGGGAGAAATAATCCTGGAGTTCTCAACTGCGGAGCTTATATCGAGCGAGCCTAGGATAAAACAGGCTGGAATAGGCGTTCTTCTTGACGATGGAAGGGTTGAGCCCATAACTAGGGTAACCCCACTTGCTGGGGCGATAAAAAGACGTCAAACTCCGAGATGGGTTGTTCTAATAGCCACACCTGAAGAGTACGTGGAAGCCGTGAGGAAAGTGTGGAAAGAAGTCCTCTTTGGTTGATACCTAAAGAAATATAAAGGAGCTGCCCTCAGATAGATTAGCAATCGTCTAGTGGAAGAAGTAGAGGTGATGGAAGTGGGGCTCTTTGACAAGCTAAAGAAGGGGGAAGCTCAAAGAAAGCCTGTGGCGTCTATAAGAAAGGATGTCAAGGGGAAGACTCCAGATGTCGAGCTCGTACCACTTGAGGAGGATGCCATTGCGAGAGAGCTCGTCAAGCCTCAGACAAGGTACATCAAGAAGATAGTCGTTACAAGCTACGCCGACCTTGAGAAGATATCGTCTGAGCTTCAGGCTGGCAACATCGTGATAGCTGACTTAACACCTCTGGAGTCGAAAACAGAGATTCTGGCAAAGGTTGCGGAGCAGATAAAGGGCATGGCCCAGGCTCTTGGAGGGGATGTCGCGAAGATCTCCAAGTGTGAGATAAAACTGATAATAACGCCTTCCGACATAAAAATATCGAGGGAATGACTCTTAACTCACATTAATATTTTGGGCTGCACGGTCTTGGAAAATTTTGTCTAGTTCATTGAACATTTCTCTCCAGAAAGCCTTAAATATGGACTGGGCTGGCTATGATAACCGGTGGTATGTGTGAAAGTAAAGACGATAATGACCCCTAACCCCGCCGTCATCACCCTTCCGGCGACAAGAAACTATGCCCTAGATTTATTCAAAAAGCACAAGGTTAGGAGCTTTCCGGTAGTCAACAGGGAAGGAAAGCTGGTTGGGATAGTGAGCATCAAGAGTGTTCTCCTGCATCCTGATGAGGAACAGCTAGCGATGCTTGTTAAGAGGGACGTGCCCACCGTCAAGCCAGACGACGACCTCAAGAAGGCTGCGAGGCTCATGCTCGAGCATGACTACAGAAGGGTCGTCGTGGTTGATAATGAGGACAAGCCAATAGGCATCCTTACGGTCGGGGACATAATAAGGCGCTACCTTGCCAAGAATGAGAAATACAAGGAGGTTGAAATAGAGCCCTACTACCAGAGGCACGTGAGCATAGTATGGAAGGGAACACCCCTTAAAGCTACCCTCAAGGCCCTCCTGCTCTCGAATGCCATGGCCCTGCCCGTTGTGGATGATAATGGTAATCTGGTGGGGATAGTCGATGAAACGGATCTTCTCAAGGACAGCGAGATAGTGAGGGTCATGAAGAGCACCTCTTTGTCTGCTTCGAGTGAGGAGGACTGGATACTCGAGAGTCACCCGACCCTCCTCTTCGAGAAGTTCGAGCTGCAGCTTCCCAACAAGCCCGTCGAGGATATCATGACGAGGGAACTGATAATAGCAACTCCTCATATGACCGTTTACGAGGTTGCCAAGAAGATGGCTAAATATCATATAGAGCAGCTCCCCGTTATAAGGGGAGAGGGCGAGCTCGTTGGCCTGATAAGGGACTTTGACCTCCTGAAGGTTCTAGTGAAGGGGAAGTGATAAAGGAGTTTTCTTTTGGATTTCTCTTCTCAAATTCGGGGTGAAGACGTATCTTTGCAAAAATTTTTCACAACATCAAAATCAAGAAGGGTGGAAACCTTCGAAAGCCTTTTAAATCGTCCACTGAAACACCACCACAGCCTTCCGGGTAAGAGGGAGCTGCGGATGGCGGGGATTACCTGGCACGTCTTTATCCCTGACTCGCTCCTCGAGGAAACTCACGACCCAAAGCTCAGGGCCTACAAAGTTGGTCAGATAGCAAGGGCAGCGGCGATATTCGGCGTCGAGCACATCTGGATATACAGGGCGGGCGGAAGAGATGGCCGCTTCATAAAAACACTCCTCGAATACGCCGAAACGCCCCAGTACCTCCGCAAGAGACTGTTCCCGCTGATGCCCGAGCTGAGGTATGCGGGCGTCATGCCGCCTCTCCAGATACCCAGCCATAAGCCTAAGGAGTCACCAAGGATAGGAGAAATCAGGGAAGGCTTTGCCTACAGGAAGGGCAAAAAGCTGTTTGCGGACATAGGCCTTGACAGGCCAGCCCTCGTGAAGGGGGTTGCACAGGAGGGTCGAGGAACTTTCAAAGTTATTTCGGTGAAGCCCCTCCGTGTGGTCCCGACTAAGCCAGAAGGATACTGGGGTTACAAGGTGCATCTCACTAGGATGACGCTGGCGAAAACGCTTAAAAAGGCCAACCTTGACGTGGTCATCGCGACCTCCCGTAAGGGAGTTGACGTGAGGAGGGCCGATGTGACCCTGGAAGGAGATGTCGGGATAGTGTTCGGCTCCCCGAGGAGGGGTGTAATGGAGATATTGAGGGAGTTCAATGAGGATTACGAGTTCGATGTAATCCTCAACACGATACCAGGTCAAAAGACGAAGACAGTTAGAACGGAGGAAGCCGTGCTGGCGACGCTGGCCGTGTTGAATCTCATGAGGGGGGATTGAGATGGGAAAGGTTCACAGACCAAGGAGGGGTTCACTCGGATTCACCCCAAGGAAGAGGGCAAAGAGCATAGTGCCCAGGATTAGGAGTTGGCCCAAGGAGACCGAGGTCAGAATGCTTGGCTTTGCGGGCTACAAGGCAGGAATGACCCACATACTCATGATAGATGACGAGCCGGGGCTCACAAACGGCAAGGAGATATTCATGCCAGTTACCATAGTTGAGACACCACCGCTGCGAGTCTTCGGCGTAAGGGCCTACAGGCAGGGATATCTTGGCCTTGAAACGGCCACGGAGGTCATAGTTCCGGACTTTACCCTCGACAACTACGTCACCAAGAAGGGCAAGCAGAAGACTTTCTATGAACTCCTTCGCAGGAGGATAGCTACGCTTCCGAAGAACTACACTGAGGACGACTTCCAGCAGAAGCTTGGCGAGCTCGAAGATCTCATCAAGGAAGGTGAGATCGTTGAGGTTAGGGCCCTCGTGAGCACTCAGCCTTGGATAATCAAGCTCAAGAAGAAACCCGAGGTCATGGAATACGCTATAGGTGGAACAAGCGTCGAGGAGAAGTTCAACTATATAAAGGAGCGGCTTGGAAAGGAGCTCCGTGTTAAGGACGTCCTCAAGGAGGGCGAGCTCCTTGACGTCATAGCGGTCACTAAGGGCAAGGGTACCCAGGGCGTCATAAAGAGGTGGGGCGTCAAGCTCAGGGCTCATAAGGACAGCAAGGGCAGGAGAAAGGTGGCATCCATAGGTCCCTGGCATCCGGCCAGGGTAATGTGGACGGTTCCTATGGCTGGTCAGATGGGCTTCCACCACAGGACCGAGCTCAACAAGAGGCTCATAGCTATAGGGGAGAACGGCAAGCTTGTACTTGACGGCAACGAGATTGAAATAACTCCGAAGGGAGGCTTCCCCCACTACGGTATAGTGAGGAGCGACTTCATGATGATAGCGGGGAGCGTCCCCGGTGCTATCAAGAGGATAATCAGGGTCAGGCCTGCCATAAGGCCACCCAAGAAGAAGCCGCCCGTTCAGAGGCCCCAGATAACCTACGTGAGTGTTGAGTCCAAGCAGTGAGGTGGGTTAGAATGAAGGTTAAGGTTTTCGACCTCAACGGCGAGCCTGTCGAGGAGATAGAGCTTCCTAAGGTCTTTGAAACCCCCTTCAGGCCCGATCTCATAAGGAGGGCGGTCATAGCATCTTGGACCCACAGGATTCAGCCCCAGGGCAGGGACCCAATGGCTGGTAAGAGGAGGGTCACTGAGAATATCGGTAAGGGCCATGGGATGGCGAGAGTCGAGCGCCTCAAGACCCCACCGAGGTATGCCGCCTTCGTGCCCTTCGCCAGGGGTGGAAGGAGAACCCACCCACCAAAGGTGGAGAAGATAATTTGGGAGAACATCAACAAGAAGGAGCGCAGGCTTGCTATAATGAGCGCCATAGCGGCAACGGCCAACTACGACCTTGTCAAGGCCAGGGGTCACATAATCGACAACGTTCCGCAGATACCACTTGTTGTCGTTGACGAGCTCGAGAAAGTCAGCAAGACGAGAGAAACAAGGGAGATATTTAAGAAGCTTGGCATCTGGGATGATATAATGAGGGCAAAGGAGAAGAGCGGCGTTAGGGCGGGCAAGGGTAAGATGCGTGGCAGGCGCTACAAGAAGGCAAAGGGGCCGCTCATCGTCGTCGCCAAGAACGAGGGCATAGTCTTCGGGGCCCGCAACCACCCAGGTGTTGACGTTGTTGTGGTCGACAACCTCGGCATAGAACACCTGGCCCCTGGAACCCACCCGGGTAGGCTGACCATCTGGACAAAGTCAGCCATAGAGAGGCTTAGGGAGATTTATGGGTGATGGGAGATGGACCCATACAAGGTTATCATAAGGCCGGTCGTCACCGAGAAGGCCATATCTCTAATCGAGAGGGAGAACAAGCTCACCTTCATAGTGGACAGAAGGGCCACCAAGACGGACATAAAGAGGGCTGTGGAGGAGATATTCGGAGTCAAGGTTGAGAAGGTGAACACACTCATAACTCCGAGGGGAGAAAAGAAGGCATACGTGAAACTCAAGCCTGAATACAGCGCGAGTGAGGTCGCCGCAAGGCTTGGATTGTTCTGAAGTTGTGGGGGTGATGTGAGTTGGGTAAGAGTCTAATTCAGCAGAGGAGAGGAAAGGGAAGCCCCACGTTTAAGTCTCCTTCCCACCGCTTTAGGGGTGCCGTTAAGTACATCCCGCTGAACTACACCGCAGAGAGAACCATAAGGGGCGTCGTCGAGGAGATAATGCACGATCCTGGCAGGACAGCTCCCGTCGCAAGGGTCAAGTTCGAGAACGGCATAGAGAAGCTCATAATAGCCCCTGAGGGCCTCCTCGTCGGCCAGGAGATATACATAGGGCCCGAAGCTCCGGTAGCGATAGGCAACACCCTCCCGCTCGCCAAGATACCAGAGGGAACTTACATTTACAACATAGAAGGTGTTCCGGGCGACGGTGGAAAGTACGTCCGCGCTGGAGGAACCTACGCTCTCGTGGTTAGTAGAGAGAAGGATAAGGTCATCGTTCAGCTCCCGAGTGGCGAGCTCAAGGCTTTCAACCCAATGTGCAGGGCTACAATAGGCGTGGTTGCTGGTGGCGGTAGACTCGAGAAGCCACTCGTTAAGGCGGGTAAGGCCTACTACAAGTACAAGGCCAGGAACAGGTTCTGGCCGACTCCAAGAGGCGTCAAGATGAACGCCGTCAACCACCCGTTCGGTGGTAAGGAGCACCACCCGGGCAAACCCACGACAACCTCAAGACGAGCCCCGCCTGGAAGGAAGGTTGGTCACATAGCCGCGAGAAGAACCGGAAGGAGGAAGTGAGGTGGTGTGAATGGCGAGGAGGGAGTTTAGGTATCGCGGTTATACTCTTGAGCAACTTATGAATATGTCTCTCGAGGAGCTCGCCAAGCTCCTCCCGGCGAGGCAGAGGAGGAGCCTCAAGAGGGGTCTCACGCCAGAGCAAAAGAAACTTCTCAGAAAGATAAGGCTCGCGAAGAAGGGCAAGTACAACAAGCCAATCAGGACTCATTGCAGGGATATGATAGTGCTTCCCGAAATGGTCGGTCTCACCATCTACGTCCACAACGGCAAGGACTTCGTTCCCGTTGAGATAAAGCCCGAGATGATAGGCCACTATCTCGGCGAGTTTGCCCTCACGAGGAAGCCCGTCAAGCACGGAGCACCCGGTATCGGTGCTACCAGGAGTTCGATGTTCGTCGCCGTGAAGTGAGGTGGTCCCAATGGGGAAGCGCTTTGGCTACTCTTTCCAAAATTTTGACCCAGAGAGAATGGCAAGGGCTAGCGGGAGAGACCTTAGGATATCGCCCAAGTTCGCCGTTGAGGTCTGCAGGGAGATAAGGGGTATGATGCTCAACGACGCCATTCGATACCTCGATGAAGTTATAGCCCTCAAAAGGCCAGTTCCCCTCAGGCGCTACAACGACAGCCAAGGCCACAAGCCGGGTAAAGGCTTTGGTCCTGGTCGCTATCCCGTAAAGGTCGCTAAGGCCATAAAGAAGGTCCTCCTCAACGCTAAGAACAACGCCGAGCAGAAGGGCCTCGACCCCGACAGGCTCAGAATAATCCACATAGCCGCCCACAAGGGTCCCGTCCTCAGGGGCTGGTACCCGAGGGCCTTCGGTAGAGCTACCCCCTTCAACGAGCAAACCACCCACATAGAGGTCGTTGTCGAGGAGGTTAGGAGGTGAGCCCATGGCAATTGAGAGGTATTTCATTCGCGAGGCCGTTAGAGAGATGCTCATTGACGAGTACCTCGAAAAGGAGCTCAGGAGGGCGGGCTACGGCGGTCTCGACATCAAGAAGACTCCCCTTGGGACAAAGGTCATAATCTTCGCCGCCAACCCCGGTTACGTCATCGGAAGGGGTGGCCGTAGGATTAGGGAGCTCACTAGGGTTCTCGAGAGGCAGTTCGGTCTCGAGAACCCGCAAATTGAGGTAGAGGAGATAAAGAATCCTTACCTCAACGCCAAGGTTCAGGCGGTAAGGCTTGCCCAGGCCCTCGAAAGGGGAATCCACTTCAGAAGGGCAGCCTATGCTGCCATGAGGGCCATAATGAACAACGGAGCAAGAGGTGTCGAGATAAGGCTCAGCGGAAAGCTAACCGGAGAGAGAGCCAAGAGCGTCCGCTTCTACCAGGGCTACCTTGCCAAGGTCGGGAACCCTGCCGAGACCCTCGTCAGCAAGGGTTACGCTCAGGCGCTCCTTAAGCTTGGCGTCATCGGCGTCAAGGTTGCCATAATGCCACCTGAGGCAAGGCTTCCTGATGAGATAGAGATAATCGAGAAGCCCGTTGAGGAAGAGGTGAGCACCAATGAAGCCGAGTGAGATTAGGGAGATGAGCATTGAGGAAATAGATCAGAAGATTAGGGAGCTCCGCCTCCAGCTCGCCAAGGAGAGGGGAATGCTCACCATGGGGACCTCCCTTGAGAACCCTATGGTGATTAGGAATCTAAGAAGGGATATAGCTCGCCTCCTAACCATAAAGAGGGAGAAGCTTAGGGAAAGGGCCAAAAAGTGAAGGTGGTGTTTGGTGCCGAGGATTGTAAACCCCCTTGACGAGATGCTCTTTAAGGAGGTCCTGAAGGAGCAGCAGAGGATAAGGGTGTACGTGGAAAGGGCCCGCTACGGTAAGCTCAAGACCATAATAGAGGGCATAGATGAGAAAGAGTTTGACCTAGAGGAGATAGCCAAGAAGCTGAAGGCGAAGCTAGCATGCGGCGGAACAGCAAAGAAAGGAAGAATAGAGCTTCAGGGAGACCACAGAGACAAGGTCAAGAAGTTGCTGGCAGAACTTGGATTTTCCGAGGAGCTCATAGAGGTCGAGTGACGCGGAGAAACATAATCTGGCACGAACTCATAGGCCTCAAGGCTAGGATAGTCAAGGCTACGCATCCGGGCTATCTCGGGATAGAGGGGTATGTGATTGACGAGACCCGGAACACGCTCGTGATAGCCGGGAAGAAGATTTGGGTGGTCCCTAAGGACGTCGTCGAGATTGAGTTCGAGCTTGAGGACGGGGCAAAAATTAAAATACCCGGTCGGGAACTGGTTGGCAGGCCCGAGATGAGACTGAAAAAGAGGTGGAGAAGATGAGAGACATAGGGTTGAGGGTTCAGCCTCCTGCTGAGAAGTGTGATGATCCCAAGTGCCCATGGCACGGGCACCTCAAGGTACATGGCAGGGTCTTCGAAGGTATAGTGGTCAGCGACAAGCCTAGGAAGACCGTCACGGTGGAAAGGCAGTACTACCACTACCTCAAGAAGTACGAGAGGTATGAGCTCAGGAGGAGCAAGATTCATGCCCACAATCCGCCTTGCATAAACGCTAAGGTTGGTGACCGCGTCCTCATTGCAGAGACTAGGCCTCTTAGCAAGACCAAGCACTTCGTCGTCGTGGCAATCCTCGAGAAGGCCGAGGAGAGGGCGGGGAGGTGAGGTAGATGGCGAAGAAGGGTGCGGGTGCCACGAGAGGTGTGAGCCCCGTTAGACCAACGAGGGCCATACCCGTGGGGGCTTATTTGACGGTGGCTGACAACAGCGGTGCTAAGGTCATCCAGGTTATTGGTGTTGTCGAGTACCACGGCACGAGGAGGAGGCTCGCGAGCGCGGGCGTTGGGGATATGGTGGTCGCGACGGTTAAGAAGGGCAGGCCTGACATGAGGCACCAGGTCGTTAGGGCCGTCATAATAAGGCAGCGGAAGGAGTACAGGAGACTCGATGGGATGAGAGTTAAATTCGAGGATAACGCAGCTGTGATAGTCACGCCAGAGGGCGTTCCTAGGGGAACTGAAATTAGAGGCCCCGTCGCGAGGGAGGCCGCTGAGAAGTGGGTTAGGATTGGGAGCATAGCGAGCATAGTGATATGAGGTGATAAGGATGAGGCTCAACTCCAAGCAACCAAGGAAGCAGAGGAAGTTCCTCTATAACGCTCCCCTTCACCTGAGGCATAAAATCATGAGCGCGACCCTCAGCAAGGAGCTCAGGCAGAAGTACGGCGTGAGGAACCTCCCCATAAGGAAGGGGGACAAGGTCAGGATAATGAGGGGGGACTTCAGGGGGCACGAGGGTAAGGTCGTCGAGGTTGACCTCAAGCGCTACAGGATTTACGTTGAGGGTGCCACCATAAGGAAGACCAACGGAACAGAGGTCTTTTACCCGATACACCCCTCCAATGTCATGATAATCGAGCTTAACCTCGAGGATGATAGGAGGAAGAAAATAATTGAGAGGAGGGCTGGTTGATGGCGAGAAAGGGCCCAAAGAGGCATCTTAAGAGGCTTGCCGCTCCAACTTCCTGGTATATAGAGAGGAAGGCCTACAAATGGGCCGTCAGGCCGAGGCCCGGACCGCACAGCATGAAGACCTCCATACCGCTCCTCTACATCGTCAGGGACTACCTCGGCTACGCGAAAACGGCAAGGGAGGCTAGGAAGATACTCAACGAGGGCAAGATACTCGTTGATGGCAAGGTCAGGAAAGACTACAAGTTCCCGGTTGGCATAATGGACGTGGTCTCTATTCCAGAGACCGGCGAGCACTATAGGGTTTTGCCCAACAGGATAGGCAAGCTAATCCTCCATCCGATAAGCGAGGAGGAGGCTAAGATAAAGCCCTTCCGCATCAGGAACAAGCGCATGGTCAAGGGAGGTAACCTCCAGCTCAACCTTCACGATGGCAGCAACCACCTGATAAGGCTCAGCTCTCTCACCGACGAGACTAAGGACCGCTACCACACTTCGGACACCCTGATAATGCGTGTCCCCGAGAGGGAGATAATCGAGGTGCTTCCCTTCGAGGTCGGGGCATACGTCTTCGTCACCCAGGGTAAGAACGTTGCAAGGAAGGGCAGGATAGTCGAGATAAGGCACTTCCCAATGGGCTGGCCGGACGTCGTGACGATAGAGGATGAGGAGGGCGAGCTCTTCGACACACTCAAGGAGTACGCCTTTGTCGTGGGCAAAGATAGCCCGAGGATATCGCTGCCGTGAGGTGATAGCAATGGCGGTTACCATACCTAACAGGGAAGCCATCCTCGCGGACTGGGAAGCTCACCCTATGAGGAGGCCAAGGATTCAGAAGGTGACCATAAACATCGGCGTGGGCGAGAGCGGTGAAAGACTTACAAAGGCCGAGATAATGCTCCAGCAACTCACCGGCCAGAAGCCCATAAGGAGGAAGGCCAAGAAGACTAACAGGGACTTTGGAATCAGGAGGGGTGAGCCCATAGCCGTTAAGGTTACCCTCCGCGGTCCGAAGGCTTACGAGATGCTCCGAAGGCTTCTGGCAGCGGTTGACAATAGGCTTAAGGCCAGCAGCTTCGATGAGCACGGTAACGTCTGCTTCGGAATCGAGGAGCATATAAACATCCCGGGCGTTGAGTACGACCCTGAAATAGGTATCTTCGGTATGGACGTCTGCGTAACCCTCGAGAGGCCCGGCTTCAGGGTCGCGAGAAGGAAGAGGAAGAGGGCTAAGATACCCACAAGGCACAAGCTGACGAAGGAGGAGGGTATGCTTTACCTTATGGAGGAATTCGGCGTTGAGATTGTGGAGGGATGATGCATGGCGAAGGCTGACTACAACAAGAGGAAGCCGAGGAAGTTTGGTAAGGGTGCGAGAAGGTGCATTCGCTGCGGGCAGTACGGGCCCATAATCAGGATATATGGTCTGATGCTCTGCAGGCACTGCTTTAGAGAGGTAGCGCCCAAGCTTGGCTTCAGAAAGTATGAGTGAGGTGAGGAGACATGACGCTGCTCGATCCGCTTGCTAACGCTCTCTCTCACATAACCAATAGCGAGAGGGTCGGGAAGAAGGAAGTCTACATAAAGCCAGCCTCAAAGCTTATAGGCGAGGTCCTCAGGGTCATGCAGGAGAACGGCTACATCGGTGAGTTCGAGTTCATAGACGACGGAAGGGCCGGCATCTATAGGGTTCAGCTGCTCGGCAGGATAAACAAGGCCGGTGCTATAAAGCCCCGCTTCCCTGTGAAGGTCACCGAGTTTGAGAAGTGGGAGAAGAGGTTCCTTCCAGCCTTCGAGTTCGGAATCCTCATAGTCTCGACCTCCCAGGGAGTTATGAGCCACAAGGAAGCCAGAGAGAAGGGTATTGGCGGAAGGCTGATAGCCTACGTCTACTGAGGTGAGAGTGATGCCAGTTGATGCGTGGATTAGGGAAGAGATAGAGATTCCGGAGGGCGTTGAGGTCATCGTTGAGGGGAGCACCGTCACGGTCAAAGGACCGAAGGGCGAGCTGAAGAGGGACTTCAGCTATCCGGGCGTCAAGATATTCACCGAGGACGGTAAGGTAGTCATATACAAGGAGTTCCCTAGGAGGAAGGACGTGGCTGTGGTCGGCACCTTCAGGGCTCACATCACCAACATGATCAAGGGCGTCACCGAGGGCTTCGTCTACAAGCTGAAGGTCGTTTACAGCCACTTCCCGATAACCGTCAAGGTTCAGGGAGATGAGGTTATAATCGAGAACTTCCTTGGTGAGAAGGCCCCGAGAAAGGCTAAAATCCTCCCAGGCGTTACCGTGAAGGTCAAGGGGCAGGAGATAACCGTCGAGGGCATAGACAAGGAGGCCGTGGGTCAGACCGCGGCAAATATTGAACAAGCTACAAGGATAACCAAGTGGGATAGGCGTGTCTTCCAAGACGGTATATACATCGTCGAAAAGGCGGGCAAGCCGATAAAGTTCTGAGGTGAGATAGATGGACGAGAAGGCGAGGCTCCTGAGGGTTAGGGCAAAGCTCAAGAGGAAGAAGCCACGCTTCCTTAGGCAGGAGTGGTGGCGCTATCCCAAGTTCAAGAACGACCCGAAGTGGCGCAGGCCCAAGGGTATTGACAGCAAGATGAGGCTCAAGAAGAAGGGCAAGCCGCGCTCTCCGAGCATTGGGTGGAGCTCTCCCCGTCTTGTAAGGGGTCTCCACCCGAGCGGTTACGAGGAGGTCCTCGTTCATAACGTCAAGGAGCTCGAGAAGCTCGACCCGGCGAGGCAGGCCGCGAGGATAGCTCACACCGTGGGAAGGAAGAAGAGGCTTGCCATACTTGAGAGGGCCAAGGAGCTCGGGATAAAAGTGCTTAACCCAAGGGTGTGAGGTGGTATTATGAGCACGCTCAGGATGCAAAGGAGAATCGCCGCTGACATACTCAAGTGCGGCGAGAACAGGATTTGGATAGACCCGGAGAGAATTGATGACGTTGCGGCCGCTATAACTAGGGAGGACATAAGGAGGCTCATAAAGGAGGGCATCATTAAGAAGAAGCCTGTTAAGGGTCAGAGCAGGTACAGGGCCAGGATAAGGCACGAGCAGAAGAAGAAGGGACGCCATCGCGGACCTGGAAGCAGGAAGGGTAAGAAGACAGCTAGGATGGGCAAGAAGGAGCGCTGGATAATGACCATACGGGCACTCAGAAAGGAGCTCAGAAAGCTCAAGGCCGAGAAGAAGATAGACGCCCACACCTACAGGATGCTCTACATCAGGGCTAAGGGCGGCCAGTTCAAGAGCAAGCACCAGCTCTACCTGTTCCTTGAGGAGAGGGGCATACTTAAGAGGTGATAGCGATGGCCCATGGACCTAGGTATAGGGTTCCCTTCAGGAGAAGGAGGGAAGGTAAGACCAATTACAGGAAGAGGCTCGCCCTCCTAAAGTCCGGCAAGCCAAGGCTCGTCGTGAGGAAGAGCCTCAACCACCACATAGCCCAGATAATCGTCTACGATCCCAAGGGAGATAGGACATTGGTTTCGGCGCACACGAGGGAGCTCATTAGAGACTTCGGCTGGAAGGGCCACTGCGGCAACACACCCTCGGCTTACCTCCTTGGCCTGCTCATAGGCTACAAGGCCAAGAAGGCCGGTATTGAAGAGGCAATCCTCGACATAGGTCTCCATCCGCCCGTAAGAGGTTCCAGTGTCTTCGCAGTGCTCAAGGGTGCCGTCGATGCAGGCCTCAACGTTCCACACAGCCCCGAGATATTCCCGGACGATTACAGGATTAAGGGCGAGCACATAGCGGAATACGCGAGGATGCTCAAGGAACAGGACGAGGAGATGTTTAGGAGGCAGTTCGGGGGCTACCTCGCAAAGGGGCTCGACCCCGAGAAGCTCCCCGAGCACTTTGAGGAGGTCAAGGCGAGAATAATTGAGAAGTTTGAGGGTGAGGGGGCGAGAGAATGAGTCAGGAGTGGAGGGAGTACGCTAAGAGGGTTCTCGACGAGTGGCAGCCCAAGACGAAGCTTGGTATGCTCGTTAAGGAGGGCCAGATAACTGACATCCACGAGATATTCCGCAGGGGCTACCAGATAAAGGAGCCCGAGATTATCGACGTCCTCCTACCCGAGGTTAACGCTAGGGAAAACCAGGAGGTTCTTGACATAACCCTTACCGTCAGGATGACTGACAGCGGTAGGAGGGTTAGGTTCAGGGTTTTGGCGGCGGTCGGCAACAGGGACGGCTATGTTGGCTTGGGAATAGGGCACGGCAGAGAAGTAGGAATAGCCATCAGGAAGGCCATTAACTACGCCAAGCTCAACATCATCGAAATAAAGCGCGGTTGCGGTTCCTGGGAGTGCAGGTGCAGGAGGCCTCACTCCGTGCCCTTCACAGTCGAGGGCAAGGAGGGAAGCGTCCGCGTCAAGCTCATCCCTGGACCGCGTGGTCTTGGCCTGGTCATAGGTGACGTTGGCAAGAAGATCCTTAGGCTTGCCGGTATTCAGGACGTCTGGTCTCAGACCCTCGGTGAGACAAGGACCACAGTCAACTTTGCCAAGGCAGTCTTCGACGCCCTCTACAACACCAACCGCGTTGCCATAAGCCCCGAGATGATAGAGCGCTACGGCATAGTCGTTGGAAGGGCCATGCCCGCTACCTTCAGCCTCGAGTGAGGTGAGCAGCGATGGCAAAGCTCGCCGTAATAAGGATTAGGGGTAGGGTCAACGTTAGGAGGCCTATCAGGGACACCCTTGCAATGCTCAGGCTCCACAGAGTCAACCACTGCGTTATCGTGGACGACACTCCCAGCTATCTCGGCATGCTCCAGAAGGCTAAGGATTACATCACTTGGGGCGAGATTAACAAGGAAACCCTTGCCAAGCTCATAAGGAAGAGAGGCAAGCTAATCGGCAACAAGCCCGTCACAGATGAGTACGTTCAGGAGAAGCTTGGTATGACCATCGAAGAGTTCGCCGAAAAGGTCATCAGGGGTGAGATGAGCCTCAAGGACCTGCCGAACCTCAAGCCTGTCTTCAGGCTCCACCCGCCCAGGGGCGGCTTCAGGGGCAGCAAAAAGCGCTCTTTTAAGGAGGGTGGGGCCCTCGGTTACAGGGGCGAGAAGATAAATGACTTGATTGAGAGAATGCTCTGAGGTGGCGAGACATGATTAGAAGGAGGAAGAAGGTCCGCAAAATGAGGGGCAGTCACACTCACGGATGGGGTTGCAAGAAGAAGCACAGAGGTGGCGGAAGCAAGGGTGGCCGCGGCATGGCCGGAACTGGCAAGAGAAACAAAACCAAGTGGACTTGGACGATCAAGTACGCCCCCGACCACCTCGGTAAGAGGGGATTCACAAGGCCCCCCGAGGTTCAGAGAGACGTGAAGGTTGTCAACCTTAAGTTCATCGACGAGCACCTTGAGGAGCTTATGCAGATGGGCATAGCCTACGAGGAAGAGGGAAGGATAGTCGTTGACACCACCCAGTTTGCCGACAAGGTGCTTGGAACCGGAAGGCTCACAAGGCCCCTCGTCATAAAGGCTAAGGCCTTCTCCCCTAAGGCCGAGGAGAAGATAAGGGCGGCCGGGGGAGAGGCCGTTCTTGCCTGATTCTTTTTTCACAAACATTCAAGGGTGTTGAGAAATGGGGGCAAGAGATGTAGTCTACGCGCTTGAAAAATGGTTTCCAGAGGTCGAGCGGCCGAAGAAGCACGTTCCTCTCAGGGAGAAGTTCGTGTGGACTGGGCTGGCCCTGCTGCTCTACTATGTGCTCTCTGAAATTCCCCTGTACGGCATCCCTGAGCGAATTCAAGATTACTTCCAGTTCCTGAGGGTAGTCCTTGCAGGTAGGAACGGTTCCCTTCTCACGTTGGGTATAGGTCCTATAGTTACCGCAGGTATTATCCTCCAGCTCCTTGTGGGTTCCGAGATACTCAAGCTCGACCTTGCGAACCCGGAGGACAGGCGGTTTTATCAGGCCCTTCAGAGGGTATTTTCAGTATTCATGTGCTTCTTCGAGGCGGCAGTATGGGTGCTTGGAGGGGCCTTCGGTAGGGTGGGCATTGATATAACCCATGCAATAGCCGTCCTGCTCATCCTCCAGCTCGCTATGGGTGGAATCCTCCTGATAATCCTCGATGAGCTTGTAAGCAAGTGGGGCATAGGTAGCGGTATAAGCCTCTTCATAGCGGCTGGAGTTTCGCAGACGATACTCACTAGGAGCCTCAACCCCCTCACAGATCCTAACATAGTTGATCCTCTCACAGGGGAGCCCGCCATAGTTGGTGCCATACCCTACTTCATCCAGCACATCCTCAAGGGTGACCTGTGGGGAGGCTTCTACAGAGGAGGTAGCGCCCCTGACATGATAGCCGTGATAGCCACGGTAATCGTGTTCCTCATAGTCGTATACTTCGAGAGCATGCGCGTCGAGATACCCCTCAGCTATGGCCGCGTAACGGTTAGGGGCCGCTATCCCATAAGGTTCCTCTACGTCAGCAACATACCAATAATCCTCACCTTCGCTCTCTATGCAAATATCCAGCTCTGGGCCAGGTTACTGGACAGGTTTGGCCACCCGTGGCTTGGAACCTTCGACCCAACTACTGGCAATCCTATTAGCGGTCCGGTCCTCTATGTTATACCGCCAAGAAGCATCTTCACGGTAATTGATAACCCCGTGAGGGCCATCGTTTACCTCCTGCTCACCGTGGGCTTCAGCCTGCTCTTCGGCTTCCTATGGGTTGAGCTGACAGGCCTCGACGCTAGAAGCATAGCCAGGCAACTTCAGAGGGCCGGCCTTCAGATACCCGGCTTTAGGAGGGATCCAAGGATACTGGAAAGGGTGCTCCAGAGGTACATACCTTACGTGACTTTCTGGGGCTCGCTCACGGTAGCCCTCATATCTGTGCTCGCGGACTTCCTCGGCGCACTGGGAACGGGAACAGGAATACTGCTGACGGTTGGCATCCTCTACAGGTTCTACGAGGAGATAGCAAGGGAACAGGTCAGCGAAATGTTCCCGGTCCTGAGAAGGTTCTTCGGTTCCTGACTTTCTTCCCTCCACAACAATTTTAAGCGGCTTTTCTCTCTTAGAATGGGGGTGAGGCATGCCCTTCGTCGTAATAATCACAGGCATTCCAGGAGTTGGCAAGAGCACTATAACGAGACTCGCCCTCAAGAAGACGAGGGCAAAGTTCAAGCTCATAAACTTTGGGGACGTTATGTTTGAGGAGGCTGTCAAGGCAGGTCTCGTCAAGCACAGGGACGAGATGAGGAGGCTCCCACTCGAGGTTCAAAGAGAGCTCCAGCATAGGGCTGCGGAAAAGATAGCTGAGATGGCCAAAAAAGAGCCAATTCTTCTCGACACGCACGCCACGATAAAGACACCGCATGGCTACCTCCTTGGTCTACCCTACGATGTCATCAGGACACTGAATCCTAACTTTATCGTCATAATCGAAGCCACTCCGGCCGAGATACTTGGCAGGAGGCTGAGGGATCTCAAAAGGGACAGGGATGTCGAGACTGAGGAGCAGATACAGAGGCACCAAGATTTAAATAGAGCTGCAGCAATAGCCTACGCGATGCACTCGAATGCCCTGATAAAGATTATTGAAAACCATGAGGATAAAGGCCTGGAGGAGGCCGTAAACGAGCTCGTAAAAATACTCGACTTGGCGGTGAAGGAGTATGCTTGAGGGAATATATGCCGCGCTGGATGAGCTCTTTGGGCCGCTTGTGATGAACACCCATCCCATGCTGGTCGTCACAGTAGCTGGCATAATCCTCGGTGCCTTCTTCGTGTTGCTCAACTACTTCCTCGTTGACCAAGAGAAAGTCAAAAGACTCCAGAAGATGAGCATGGAGTTTCAGAAGGAGTTCAGAGAGGCAAGGGAAAAAGGGGATGAGAAGAAACTGAGAAAGCTTCAGCAGAAGCAGCTTGAGCTCATAAAGTTGCAGAACGAGGTCATGAAGGATGCCTTCTTCAAGCCAATGCTCATAACTTGGCCGATAATCATAGTATTCTGGGGCTGGCTAAGGCGCTGGTACTTTGAGGTGGCCATAGTCAAGTACCCCTTCAACTTCTTCCTGTTCGACATCTTCCATAAGATTTATCACTCGGCCCTGCAGGCAGATGAGCTCGGATACCTCGGCTGGTACTTCCTGACCTCCTACGTGGTCGGTTCCGTGCTGAGGAAGTTCCTGGACATGGCTTAGCCTATCTGGAACGCACTTTTTCTTAATTCTCCCCTTTCAAAGCGCCTTGGGTCAAACCACTCCCAATCAAGGGGAACCTTGGAACGACCTTTTACGATGAGCTCCGCCATTGCTTGACCAACCGCCGGTGCCATCATGAAGCCATGTCCGGAAAAGCCGGCCGCGATGTAGAATCCTTCGGCGAGCTTCCCTATCGCGGGATTATTGTCTGGGGTCTTGGCGTAGTGTCCGGCCCATTGCCTGACGACGTGCACGTGCTTGAGGGCTGGCACTATCCTCACGACCCACTTCAAGACCTCCCTGGCGAACTCGTAGGTTGGGGTAAAGTCGTCGGGCGAGGATGGGTACTCTAGACCTGTTCCGCACATGACACCTCCATCCTCGCCGTCCTGAATCACGTAGCTGTCGTTCCAGCTTGGAGGGCAGACGAGGGGCTCTATCTGGCCTCTCTTAATGGGCTCCGTCTTGATTATCTGATGCTTTATAGGCTTTATTGGAACAACGTCGAGGCCGGCCATGGCGTTGATTTGGGGGGCCCAGGCGTTCGCCGCGTTCACGATGACATCCACTTTGAAGTCCCCACGCTCCGTCTTTATCAGCCAGCTACCGTCAAGCCTCTCCAAGCCAACGACGGGCGTGTATTCATAGAACTTCACTCCCAGTTCTTCGGCCGCCTTCTTGTAGGCGTAGAGGGCGTGGAATGGACTCGCTTTCCCATCCTCGGGGTTCCATGCACCGGCCAGAAATGGTTCGGTATTGAGTGGGGGCACTATCTCTTTGGCTTCGTCCATATCTATGAGTTTTGTGGGAACGCCAAGCTTGTTTTGGAGTCTTATGTTTTCCTTGAAGGCTTCCACTTCCTCCTCACTCGTGGCCAGGAAAAGGTAGCCCGTCTGGCGGAAGTGAACATCGTGGCCAAGTTCCTCTCCCAGCTTCTTCCAGCGCTCGATGGTGTACTTCATCAGCCTGATGTTGGCCTCGTCCGTGAACTGAGCCCTGATTCCACTGGCACACCGGAAGGTCGAGCCCGAGCCGAAGAACCTCTTTTCAAAGACGACGACATCCTCGCCGAGCTTGGCCAGCTCGTAGGCAGTGGCGATGCCTGTTATGCCGCCACCAATTATCCCTATCATTTCTCACCCTCCACGAGGGCCTTTATTGGAACGGGCCTCACGGGGAACCTCGTCGCCGGCAGGGGGATATCCTCTGGCCTCTTCCCCGTCTTCCTTGCGAGGATTGAGATGACTATCGGCAGGCACGTCCTCCCCTGGCAGGGCCCCATCCCTATGCGGAGCAGCCTCTTGAGCTCTTCTATATCTGTTACGCCCTCATCAATTAGCCTCTCAACGTCCTCAACCGTCACGTCGTTGCACCTGCACACGATTCTCATTCTCTCACCACCCTAACGGCCCTAACCTCCCAGGCGAGCTCGATGGGAACCTCGACGGTTATTATGGGTGTATCTCCCTTCGCCTTCTCCCGTGGGATAACGGCAACGACCTTCCCCTTTCCGACGGGCTCGCCGATGCGGTTCAGCAGAACGACTTCCTCCCCGACCCTCGGCAGGGGTAGAAGCTCGTGGGGCATCGTTATCCTCGCCCTGTCGCCAATGTAGTGGACCATGAAGAATGCGAGACCTGGACAAATTTGCACGCAGAGGGAGCATCCAATGCACTTCTCATAGTCAACTTTCGGGATGTCATTGGGCCTTTCCATGGCCACGGCCCCGGTGGGGCAGACCTCCTTGCAGGGGGTGCAGGGTATCTGCTGGGGACACTCGGGTATAGCGACGGGTCCTCTCCTCAGCCTCTCCTCGCTCGGCAGACCTATGAGCTCTTTCAGCTCCTCGACCGTTAGGTAGCCCTCTCTAAGGTAGTGAGGGATGCTCATGCTCTCACCCCCAGGAGTTTCTTAATGCCCTCGACAACGTGCTGACCGAAGGGTCCGGACCGGAACTCCTCCAGCTCTTTCTGCGCTTTCTCAATTTCCCTTACCCAGCTCTCGTCGGCTATACCGAGCCTCAGAGCTGCGGCAATGCCGGCTATCCTGCCCTCAAGCATCGCCGTCGTGGCCTCCTCGATTCCGGCGGAGTCGCCGGCCACGAATATTCCCCTCACCGTTGTCTCCATCCACTCGTCCCTAACGGCGACGTGGCCGCCCAGCTCTGGCACATACCTTATCTGGCAGCCGGCTTGGTGGAGGAGCTCGATGCTTGGTCTCAGACCAACAGCTATGGCTATGAGGTCAACGTCAAAGACCTTCTCCGTCCCCGGAATCGGCTTCCAGTTCTCGTCTATCTGAGCCACGGCAGCCCTCTCGACTCTTTCCCTTCCCTCAGCCCTCAGAATGGTGTGTCTCGTTAGTATGGGGATGCCGAGACGCCTGACTTTCGCAGCATGGACGAAATAGCCACCTATCTTTGGCATGGCCTCTACGATGGCCTTGACCTCGACATCCGCCTGAAGAAGCTGGTAGGCTAGAATAAGGCCAACGTTTCCAGCCCCCACTATGAGGGCCCTCTCCCCCGGTTTAACTCCATAAGTGTTCATGAGCGTCTGTATAGCTCCTGCTCCATATACTCCGGGTAGGTCATTATTCTCGAAGGGGACGCTCTTCTCCATGGCCCCAGTAGCCACTATCACTGCTCTACCGCGGAACTCTATTAGCTCCTCGTTCTTTCTGATGGCCACGATGAGCTTTTCATCGCCCTCTTGAAATATGCCCACCGCCGATGTTTCGAGGAACACCTCTATTCCCCTCTTCCTTACCTCTTCCTCCAGGATTTTCGCAATCTTAATGCCCCTTACGCCGGCGAACTGCTCCCTCTTCCCGAAGAACTTGTGGGTCTGCTTTACGAGCTGGCCCCCCAGCATGTGATTCTCGTCTATCAGAACGACTTTTGCACCGGCGTCGCTCGCCCCTATGGCTGCCATCAGTCCTGCTGGCCCGCCCCCGATGACGATGATGTCCCCTTCCACCTTCCTCGCCTTTCCGAACTTTGGAATTTCTTTGTCCTTTGTCAGCTCTCCCTGTCCTCGCTCGATGACCATGCCGTCCTCGACAAGGGTTATGCACGTCCTGACGTTCGGAACGCCGTTGACGGTCATGAGGCAGGAGGAGCACTTGCCTATGGCGCAGAAGAGACCCCTAGGTCTTCCCTCAACTCTTGAGTAGTTGAGGACTCGTATACCGGCCGCGTGGAGGGCTGCCGCAATGGTTTCTCCCTCGTAGGCTTCTATCTGCTTTCCTTCGAAGTATATGGTGACCTTCCTTCCGCGGGAGAAGTTGAGAATCGGATGCTCACCAAGGCGCACCCCATTTCACCGGGGTAAAATATGAGGCGGTGTTTATGAGGCTTTTTTCATAAAGAAGTTTTGCACCTTTGGTTTTCCTTTTTAGACGTCCGAAGGGAAGTGAGCTATCCGAGCCTGAAGATGTCTGACCTCGTTATTATACCAATTGGCTTGCCGTTCTTCCCCTGAACTATAACGGCCGGGTGCTTTTCAAGGAGGTACTTTATAACTTCTATGTCTTCCTCCTCAGAAACGAGAGGGAATGGTTCCTCCATGACCTCCGTAACGTTCCGGGAGTATATATCCTCATCCTCAAGACTCCTTCTGACGAGGTTCTTCTCAGTTATGGCTCCTATGACCTTCTCGTTATCAATCACTGGGACCTGGGATATGTTGTGCTTCTTCATGAGCCTAACAACTTTCTCAACCCTGTCCCCGGGCCTGACGTAGATTATGGGACTCGACATTATGCTTCTGGCCGTTACCCTCGCCTTCTGGCACTCTATAAGGGCTCGAAGAATCCTGTTGAGCGTAGATAGGCGGGGATCAACCTTACCGGCTTCGAGCTTGGCTATGTAGGCCTGGGTTACTCCAGCTTTCCTCGCCAGCTCCTCTTGAGTTATTCCTAGCTCTTTTCTTATCCTTTTGATATCCCTTGGATCGATCGGCCGGGGCACTATTACCACAAATAACCACCGGTTATTAAACGTCGGCCAGGTTAATTAACTTTTTGATGTGGGCCGGCAACAGAGACCCACCGGTCACCGCTCCCGGGGGCGGATGCACCGGCCCTGTGGGCTCGGCGTGAGCACACCCCGCTCATCGAACCCGGAACCTTGCGGGGGCGGGTGGACCGAGCCCCTGCGAGGAAATGTACCCTCGCTGTCGGCGATTGAGAATTATATAGTGGAACTTAAAACTCTTGTGGAAACCCTTATAATGCCCTTGGAAAGACCTAGCCTTCGGCGGATGATGTGCCTTGCCCAGCCTGAGACGTGATGAGGTCGGTATTAGCTGACGCCCCTTGGAGGGGTACCCGATGATAGAGTTCTACGCCAGTGAGGCCTTGATATGCCCCAGAAGGATATACTTCCGCCTAAAGGGGTATCCGGAAAGGTGGCCAGATATTGCGAAGCCTAGGCTTGAGAAGGGCAACAGAACCCACTCGGTTCTCGGGGAAATACTCCGGAAGAGGTTCGGATTCGAGCTCGAAAAGCATATAGTGCTCCGTTCCTCCAGGCTTGGCATAGAGATACACGGGAAAATAGATGCCTTCAGGGATTTTCCCATAGAGATAAAGGGCAAGTCGAGCCTTCCCAAGGTTCCTCCCGACTACCACCTAGCCCAGCTGAATGTTTACCTGAGGTGGGCCGAGACTGAGTATGGCTACCTCTACTACGTCAAGCTCGACAATAGGCCCGAGAAAATAGTGGGGTCCATAAACTTCTCCAATTTTCCCTTAGTGAAAGGAAGGAACTTCAAGGCATTCGAGGTTCCCTATGATGATTCCCTCTTTAGGGAGACCGTCAGGCACTTCTACTCCGTAAAGAGATACTTCGAGAAGGATAAGCTTCCCGGAGGCTGGAAGGGCCCACACTGCAGGTTTTGCCCCTACAACTATCTCTGCTTTCCGGACGGCCTCTAGACATCCCAGGGGTTGTAGAACCGCACCTTCACTCTTTCCTTCTCAACCTCCATCAGGGCGAAGCTCGGTGGAGAGAGCCTAGGAAGTGTGGGTGATCCGGGGTTCAGCAGGTAGACCTTTCTCCTCATGGCTTCCACGGCCTCGAAGTAGGGCCTGTGAGTATGGCCGAATATTACCAGCGTGGCCTCCTCCTCGAAGGCCTTGTATACCAGGTTCTGGGCCGTTAGGGAGAGAAACTGATGGCCATGAATTACGAGAGTCTTCATGCCACCTATATCAACGACCTCTACCTCTCTCAAGCCGGGGGGATCCGCGTTCCCCCTGACGGCGAGGACTGGGGCGACCTCGTTGAGCTTTTCCAAAAGGATGGGTTCAGTGATATCCCCCGCGTGGATTATCAGCTCAACGTCCTGCTTCTCGAACACCTCAAGGACAACGTCTGGAAAGTAGGCTTTCGGATAGTGGGTATCGCTCAAAACACCCACGAGCATCGGTGAGGTCCCCTCTCATCATAATTCAGCTGTGAGTTTGGTCCTCATCTGCCCTTCTTTCTCTCCCTCTCTTTCCGCCCCCTGTGCTTCCTCTTCCTCCTATCATCGATGTAGAGGACCTCACCCACGTACCTCTCCGGGTCCTTAACCTTGGGCTTCACAGCCACGTAGGGCGCCTTGACTGGCCCGAAAACATCCTTCACTATTCCAACTGGCTTGAGGTTCTTGTCAACGACTGGCTCGTTCAGGGTGGGAACCCAGTTCGTCCTAACTATGAGGAGCCCTTGTTTGGCATAATGACTAACCTTCCCGAGCCTCTTCATTGGCTTCCCCGATGAGGGTTCGTTGAGACCTTTAAATGTTTTCCATGAACTTCTCCTTTATCCTCCTCGCGTAGCCTGGGGGGAGTATCTTCTCTATCTCGGCGAGTATCTCTTCGAACATCCTCCTGTTCTCATCGAGCATTCTTCTCATGACGTTCTCAATGTAGCTCTCTACGAGCATCCTGACTTCTTCGAGCTCCCTCTTCTCCTTCACGATCTCTCTTATTCTCTCGTCCAGCTCGCTCAGAAACTCTGCAAGCTCTCTCATCTTGACCTGAACGGGTTCCTGAGACTTTATGAGCTCCCTAGCCTGCTCATACTCGGGGCTCTTGGTTATGTCCCTAGGTTCATAGACTTCAGAGCCGAAGAGGTGGGGCGTCAGAAGTATCTCAAGGCGCAATCCCCTCTTTATCATGTAGTACTTCCTTGGTCTGCCCCTGGGAATCTTCTCAATCCTGCTCTCCACCAATCCTGCTTCCTCTAGCATCCTCAGGTGCTCCAGCACGGCTTTCTGACCCACTCCGAGCTCTTGGCTTAGCTCGCTGACGAAATAAGGTCTCTTGGTGAGCAGGAGGAGTATCTTCCTTCTCGTCTCATTACCGAGCACGTCGAGGAGCCTTCCAAGCTCCTCGTTAAATTTCATCTTTTCTCACCTCCTTTCCTAACGGTGGGTTAGGAAAAAGTGTTATAAATGTTTTTGCCTTAACCCGGTGCATGAAGGCTGGCGAGCTCTTGAACCTCATAGATGAGGCCTTGGCAAACGTGAGGACGGCAATTGTGGCTTTTCAGATGAGAATCTTAGAGAGCCCCCACACGGCTCATGAATTTCTTCAGAAAAGTCTCGAGCTCCAAGAAGAGGTAGAGAGGCTTGAAAAGCTGAGAAAGGAGTTTGAGGCCCTAAATCCGGACAAGGAGCTTAGGGGAGAAGATATTGATGCCCTCGTTAGATACTTGGAAGCGCTGAGGAACTTCAGGGGTCACGAGTTTTGAGATCCTTGACGAGCTCGAGGAGTTCCCATAGGTTCCTGACGTAATAGTCGGCGCCCTCGACTTTCTTTTCTCTAATGACCTGGACAACTCTCACGCCTGCAGCGTGTCCGGCCTTTACGTCCAACTCGCTGTCCCCCACGACGAGGGCTTCTTCCGGTCCAATATTCATCAGCCTTAGGGCCTTCTTTACAAGGTACGGATTCGGCTTGACGCCGTCGAGGTACGCGTAGTCCTTTCCGAGGATTACGTCGAAGTAGTCCTTCAGCCCAAATGCCTCCAAGACGAGCTCCGTGTTGTCCTGGGAGGCGTTGCTGACGGCTGCAAGCTTGATTTCCATGGCCTTTAGATCTTTCAGGACTCCTACGTCTGGGAAAGTTTTTATCTTGCCCTCCCTCAAAAGTCTCTCCCGATATTCTCTGTTGGCCCTATCGAGAGCCTTCCAGAACTCCACGTGGTCGATTCCGAACTTCTCCACGTAACTCCTCGGAAGCTCCCCCTTCGCCATCTTTCGAAAGGTTTCCCAGTCCACAACGATCTCGAGCTCCTTCATCGCGGGTAAGGCGATGCTCTCGTACCACTTTCTCAGAGAGTAACCTTCATAATAGACGAGGGTCTCATCGACATCAAATATTATTCCTCTCAGCATGGTGTTTCCTATGCTTTAACCGTTATAAGGATTGAGCAAAGGGCTTAAAGGAGTAGGGCTTCCATTCCTCTGTATGCTGAGGAACAAGTTTATCATCGTCACGGGCGGCGCTGGATTCATAGGTTCTCATATAGCCGAGGTGCTCGCAGAAGACAATGAGGTCGTTGTAATCGACAACCTCTATACGGGCAGAAAAGAGAACATCCCCGCAAACGTCAAATTTGTTGAGGCTGACGTAAGGGACTATTCCATAGCCGAAATGATAAGGCATGCTGACTACATCTTCCACGAGGCCGCAATCGTCAGCGTTCAGGAGAGCATAGAGAACCCTTTGCTGACGGAGGAGGTCAATGTCCTTGGCACGCTCAACATTCTAAGGGCCTTGAGTGAAGGTCACGGCAAGTTAATCTTTGCATCTTCGGCCGCGATTTACGGTGACAGCTCAAATCTGCCCCTGAGAGAGGATGAGCCCCCGAGGCCTCTCTCCCCCTATGGTGTGAGTAAAGTAGCTGGTGAGCACTACTGCATGGTCTTCCACAGGCTTTATGGGGTTCCGACGGTTGTCCTCAGGTACTTCAACGTCTTTGGACCGAGACAGGGAGGCAATCAGTATGCCGGTGTCATACGAATATTCATGGAGAGGGCGCTTAAGGGGGAGCCCCTCGTGATATTTGGAGACGGTAGGCAGACGAGGGACTTCATATACGTTAAGGACGTAGTCAGGGCCAACATAATCGTAGCCGAAAAGAGAAGGGCCGAAGGAGAAACTTTTAACGTGGCGACGGGAAGGGAGACAACGATCTTGGAGCTTGCCCTCAAGGTCATCGAGCTCACGGGCTCTAGTAGTCCGGTACTCTTTGACGCTCCTAGGCCTGGAGATATAAGGAGGAGCGTCGCGAACGTGGAGAAGATTTCCCGGCTTGGATTTAAGCCTAGATACACCCTTGAGGATGGGCTTAGGGAGACCCTCGAATGGTTCCAAAAGACTTTTAACATTGTAAACCAATCCGGTGGTGAGTCCCTCTAACGGGGTGATTGATATGAGCAGGATTGAGAAGGCTAGGGCTATCATTGAGAAGGCCAAGGCCGAGAACAGGCCACTCGTCGAGCCAGAGGCTAAGGAGATACTCAAGCTATACGGCGTTCCCGTTCCGGACTTCAAAGTTGCCACCAACGAGGATGAGGCAGTGAAATTCGCGAGGGAAATCGGGTATCCGGTGGTTATGAAGATCGTTTCCCCGCAGATCATCCACAAAAGCGATGCTGGCGGCGTTAAGATAAACATCAAGAACGATGAGGAGGCCAGGCAGGCTTTTAGGGAGATAATGGAGAACGCCAAGAGATATAAGCCCGATGCAGACCTCTGGGGCGTCATCGTCTACAAGATGCTTCCGCTCGGCAAGGAAGTTATAGTCGGTATGATCCGCGACCCGCAGTTCGGTCCAGCTATAATGTTCGGTCTCGGTGGAATCTTCGTCGAGATCCTCAAGGACGTCTCCTTCAGGGTCGCCCCGATAACCAGGGAGGAAGCCCTCGACATGATAAAGGAGATAAGGGCCTACCCAATTCTGGCTGGGGCGCGCGGTGAGAAGCCCGTTGACATCGAGGCTTTGGCAGACATAATTGTCAAGGTCGGCGAGCTCGCCCTTGAGCTTCCAGAAATCAAGGAGCTCGACATCAACCCGATCTTCGCCTATGAGGATGGAGCTGTTGCCGTCGATGCCAGGATGCTTCTCTGACTAACTTTTATATTTCATCACATCGTCCCCGCCACTAGGAAAAAGCTTAAAAGCTCTCTTTTGGACCTTTAAATGAAAAACTCATGGGGGTTTCGAGCGCCGATGGAGGATGAGGAATCGAATAGTTTCTGGTTGATGAGGCTTTTTAAGAAGAAGCCTGAGGCAGAGGTGCTTGAGCAGGAGATAACGGATGACGCTTATGAGGAACTGAAATCCCTTTTAATGAGGGCCAAGCCGGAGGTAAGGGGGGAGGACATCGTCCTCAGACTTCCCAAGGCGGAGGTCATCTTAAGCAGGGGAAAGCTTAGGGTTAAAGCAAGCAACAGGAAGGAGGCTGAGAAGGTTTTGAGGAACCTCCACCACTACTCCCAGCCCCCTGGCCTCTGGCCCGCCTATGGCCTGAGCTATTCAATAAAGAAGGAAATTCGGACAAAGGCGTCTTAGAATCCTTGAAGCCCCTTCTTTCTCGCAATTTTCTCCAACCGTTGAAGGGTTAGGGTTCCGAATGTTATGCCTGTCGAGTACTCCTCCACGAGCTTGTCCTTAGCCTCGCTAGGGCCAAGCCTTTTCAGGAGTTCCAACCCTCTTCCGGGCGTTTTTAATGCCGTAGAGGCCGCCGAAGACTTCCAAGTTCTCTAGGTCTGTAGGCTTCCAGTAGAGGGGGCGTTCGTTTGCGAGAGAAACGCTTCTTTCATTCTCTAATGGCATCGAAGCCGAGAACCCTAACGGTTCCAGGATCTGGAATCAAAAGACCCGTCATCACTTTGAGGAGGGTTGATTTTTCCGCAACCGGTCTCGCCCGCTAAGCTCCCGCAGGTCTTTAACGTAATAGCAGGCCTCCCGATGGCTATACCTATGTCTGCCCGCTCAAACATCTTGGCGTCCGCGTAACCGTCCCCTATAGCGAGGATAAAACCGTTCCCGAATTTTTCGAGGAGCTCTTCCTTGCCCCGTCCTCAAAATTGCTCGGTTGGGTCTCCGAGTGCCTTAAAGGGCTCAAGAATCTCCTCCTTAAAGCCCCTCTCCCTGAGCGTCTCGACGAGCTCTCTTGCCTCGGAGCTCACACTGACCTTCTCCCTTGGCCTAAGGAAAGTCTCCTCGTCAATCCTTCTTGCGACCTTCTTTATTGTCCATTCTCATTGAGAGCTGTTTTTGACCTTCGCCTTTCTAAAGGCTTGTCCTTTAACGAAAAGTCCCCCAGCTAAGAGGAACAGCCCGAAGCTTACCGCATAGGGCAGCGTCGCATGTACGCTCGCCAGTGCGCCGGCAACGAAGGGTGTGAAAAGCCCAATAAGCCTGTTGTAGCTCGATATCGCCGCGTGGAACTCGCTCGCCCGCTCCTTTGGGATAAGAGAAAACATCCAAGAGCGGTAAAATGGGAACCAGAAAGTGTTGCCAAAGTCCCCCAGGGCATAAACCGCGAGTGCCAGCCAGAAAGGAGGTGCTAGAGCCATCACGAGGGCATAGAAGGCGTTGATGAGCATTCCGAGGCCGATGACATGGAAGCCCTTCTCCTTCGGAACCCTCTCGCTGGCGTAGGTTCCTATTACCGAGGCTACACTGCTCGCGCAGGCTATCAGTGTTACCTCAAAGACGGTCTTCTTGAGCACGAAGACGACGTAGTTTATGAGCACCAGCTCAGGCGCGAGGGACCACGCCAGAGTCAGCAGCGCTTCAAAGGCCAGCAGGAGCTTAAACTCGCCAACTCTGAAGGTGAAACTCTCAGAGGTTATCCTCTCCTCTCTGCCAACCGACGGAAGGAAGAACCAGATGTAGGCGATGGTCGGTATCGAGAGCAGGCCGAAGAAGAGGAACGCCAAGCGGTAGTGCTCTGCAGAGCTCCAGACGTAGCCGAAGAGGTAACCGAGGATGGGAAAGGTTATCAGCCTTGCTATCTCTGGAAGGCGCAGGTGCCAGGCGAATATCTCCTCGTACTTGTCTTCGGGATAGATTATCTGCTCATATGCTCTGTAAAGGGGGTAGAGTACCGTGGAGAGCTTTTCAACAATCCTACCCGCAAAGAGCATAAGCGGGGCTACTGTCCCCTTGGCAAATCCATAGAGGACGTAAGCGACACCATCGAGAAAATCGATGGCAATTAGCCCCTTCTTAATGTCCCAGCGGTTAAAGGCCCTGCCGAAGAGATAAGTCAGAGGAATTGAGACGATATTAACTGCTGTAAAAAACGCTCCGACTTCAAGGATGGAATAACCAGTCTTCATGAGGTAAAGCGGGAAGAGAATCCAGACTATCAGCTGGGGAGCTATGATGGTGTGGTAGAGCATATAGGCTTTGGCATCTCTAGGAATTTCACTCCAGCGCATAGAAACACCATATGAGCTTTTTAGAATGAACTTATAAGCCTAATGCTCCTTTTCCTTTCCCTTTAGGCATTTCACGTATATCAGTGCAGGCTCGCCCCATTCGGGATAGGGATCAATGAGCGCGACACTCACGAAGCCGTTCTTTTCGTAGAACTTCCTCGTTTCATCGTAGGGCTTGTATGAGAGGTCGCCGGATGTCTTGACGAGGAGTACTTCAAATCTATGTTCCTTTGCCCACTCCTCGACGAAGTTTAACAGCTTGGAACCAATGCCCTTCCCTCTGTGTTCCCTTCTTACCGCCATCCAGAGAATTTCAAGGACTTTTTCATTAAGAGACTTGACAGTTATGAAACCAAGGACTTCTTTATCGAGGGCTATGAACGTGATCTCACTTTTTAAATCCTCTTCAATAGCCCTGAGTCCAGCTTCATTGAACCACTCTGACAAATTGCGGGCTACTTCAAGACATGCATTTCTTTCGTCATCGGTCTGTAGAGATTTGATGATTATATCCAACACCCTTCTTAAAGTTTTAATTTCTTTCCAGCCACAGCCAGCCAGTCATTCCAACCCAATTAGCCGCTGAGTGAAAGGCATAGGCTGGAATCCAAGAATAACTGATTGCTCTAAAGTAACCAGCAACAAGACCAATTAAGAATGCATCCAGCACAATGAAAATCCTGGACCCTCTGGGAGCATCTTTTGTAGTTTGTAGTAAGAAATCTCCCGTTCAAGGCCTTCTTCACAACTTTATCTCTCAACATCTTTCGGCAGATACTCATCACTAAGATAGCCCTCAGCATCCGGGTATTTATCGTCCTCATAAGCCTCAGCGGTCGGGTATGTGTAAAACTCTTCGAGGGAAACGTTAAACTCCTTCCCAAGTCTTTTTGACAGTTCAGTTATTCGTTTTTGATTCTGGTTTCCACCATTAAGCAAATATTTTTTTAAGGCGCTGGACTAAGCTTTTTTGATGATAAGAAGAGCAAGAATTGAAGATGAGGATATTTTAGAAGAAATACACGCTGGAGAACCTCCATGGGAAAACTTTGAAGTTTACCTGAAAGCCATCAGGAACTCCGGCGGAGACATATTTCTTTACGAAGATAAAGGGGAAATCGAGCTTTCTTTTACCATTCAATGGGAAAGCTCACATCCATGTTCTTTGGGTGCGAGAAGGATGTAGGGGGAGAGGAATAGGTTCAACGCTTTTGGCATTTGCCAAGGAATGGGCAAAGAAACGAGGCCTGAAAGGATTAAGCGTCATTCCGGAAGACAGGAATGCCATGAAGTTTTATATGAAAAATGGATTTGAATTAAAAGACTGGCAGATAAAGGGCATAAAAGATGTTGAAGAATGTAACATGAAAATAGAGACCTGTTATGCCAATTATGATAATCCTCCAGCGTTTCCAAACATTTCAGCCGTTTATACTTCCGGTCTCTTCCTTTGGAACCTCCACAAAAGAGCTCTCCGAGTTAGATTTAAGGACTTTGTGTAAATGTCGTCATCTATGGGAAGAGACTCAACAGAAGAATTGTGGAAGTTGCCGAGTGTCTTGCCAGAAAAATCAGGAAAAAGGATGTTCCTTCAGGTTTGGATGAAAGACTGGAAGATTTTAGAGGAAGAAGGCTTTAAGGAAATCGGTAAAGTTGAGTGGATGGAAAAGGTTTTCACTTAAACCACTCTTTTAGTACCTTAGTTCACAATTCTTAAAAATTCTTCTTTAGTTCCTCTCCTTTTGTAAAACTCATTCAACAACCCTAAAAACTCTTTTTCTCCTTGATAAACCTTTCTCTGCTCCATCTAGCTATCTTGAAGGGCTCTTCTAAGAACTCAACAGTATGAGGATTTTTCGCTCCTCGGTGTTGGCTCCAGATCCTTGACAAGCTCAATCGTGTTTATCATGTCATAACCGAGCCTCTTCCAGAAGGCTACTGCATCCTTGTCCTGAGGGGAACGAAGAGGTAGAGCCAGCTGTTCCACTTGAAGACCTCTTGCTCTACCTTTTTGACGAGCTTCCTTTCGATTCCGCGCCTTCTAAACTTAGACCTGACGTATACCTCCTCGACCCAAAAGCAACCCACGCCATCGCTGGAAGCATCGCCTTCATCTTCCTTGCTCCTTCCTTCGCGTCGGGGTGAGCTTTGCCGTGCCGATGACTTTGCCATCAAGCTCGAGGACGTAGAAGTGCCCATCTCGAAGCCACTCGTCGAAGACCCGCGCCCGCCGTCCCAGGTTAGGCGTGCTATCTATTCCCATATTCTCACCAACAATATATCCTGCCTTCTTGCATTTATGCCTTTGCTTTCTGAAGTACCCCCTGAATGAACAGAGACAGAGATAGAGATGTAGCAACAGCCAGAGACCCCCCATGACGAAAATTTGGGACTTACACATTGCTTTGGAAGTTACTCTGCCTCGATGAGCACCGGACACTCTCCTTCTCCCATGCTATACACTCTGCCCTCCCATTTTCTACTCCCATCAGTATAGACAACCTTTACCCATCCCCTCTTAAGCCCCTTCTGGTGTTCTGCTATGATATTTGACCGAATAATCTCAACTTCTTCACCATTTCCAGGAGATAAGAAAATTGTGAGAGTGTTATTTTCAAATTTTAGCTCTCTGAATACGTATCCTTCCAAAATCCTAATCTTCGCAATCTCGGTCAAGTTGTAAGGACTAACGACATAGTGCATTCCCTTGATGTTACCCCCTTTGTCGAAGCTCATGATGTAATCTCTGCAGGTTGGATACAAAGGTGTTCCATCAATATCAACCACAACGGTCGCGTTCTCAAGGTCGAGATTGCAGAGGAAGCACCGAATTTTGAACTTTTCGAAGTGCCCTTTGAGGTCCTCAGAGCCCTTGAGGACGTGGAACGTCAGAGTTATTTGATCATCTTTTACGTAGTAGCCATCAGCCTCGAGTTCTCCGGGATAGTAGACGGTCACGTAGACCTCGACCGTTTTCATTGCTTGGGAAAATACAAAAGCTCCGAAAAACAGCAAAAGAAAAATGGAAACGGCTATTATCGAGCGCTTAACCATTGTATGCGACCTCCATATTTCCTAACTCACGGAATATTCCGTCAATTTCTCAATTTCACTGAAACCTGAGTGAATTCCCACTATCCTTGTACTCGGAGTATAGTACGGCTTCACGAACACCGGTGCCCCACTGAGACCTTATTTGTTTTCGTAACATGGCCACAAGTTGTTTCTCTTGTTCCTATTCCAAATTTGCACACATATAGTCCAACTACACTTATTGTGATCCCTTCAACTTCCCATCCGGAATAGATTTGCGGAGTTATTCCTCTTCCAGACAAATGTCTGGAAGAATCAGAGAAAAACCTTTTAAGGCCCTTTCCCAATTACGCCCGGTGGTATTAATGGGGCGCATTGCGTCGCTCATCATCGCCGTGCTCTTGGTCGTTGCCGCGTCCCTCGGTTACTTATACCATCAGGGGAAGAGAGGTTGAGGCCACTGTGAATGGGCTGTTTGAGGTTTCAAACACCGCCCTTTTCTGCCTTGAAGACATGAACGCCCTCGGAATCATGCTCGAAAACAACGTGAGCAATGACGTCTTTAGGGAGAGGCTAAGCAGATACACTTACTGCTCTGTGACGCTGGAAAAGGCGTCGTTCTCCCTCTATCTGCTGAATGAGGATGAGAGATACTGGAGGCTCCACGTGGCGGCCAGTAATCTGGAGGTCTACTTCCACACAGCCATGAACAGTCAAAATCCTCAGGAGAAAATATCCGACAATGTGGAGCTTATCAACAAGATTTCTCGGGAAATAAACGCGATACTCCAGAACGGGGGAGTGAAAGAGCTGAGTGATGCCCAAGCGGAAAAGCTCTTCAATCTTACCCAATCTCTCTCAGACTGAACCTCATGAATGCCAGGGCTATAACGGCTATGATGAATGCCGTCGATGAGAGCAGGGGGTTTGGAGAGATTTTTCTCAATCAGCCACGCGAAGGTCAGCTGCGAGATGGGGATCACCAGTGTCACCATGGCATCAAAGGCACCCCTGAAAGAAGAGCGTTATCAGTACGGGAACACCGACGATGAGGATAGCAAAGCTCTGGAGCAGCATACCAGCTAAGAGTGGCCTTCTGATATCCAGTTTCCTTCTGTGGGCAAAGTAGGTGATTCCCAGAACGGCCACTAAACTCCCCACCGTTGTCAGCGACTGAAGTAGGCCATATATCACCTCCCCCTTTTACAGGGCCCTGAGCGATGAGAAGACGAATATCCTGAAGGAGCCAAGGGCGAAGTTGAAGAGCAGGAGAGTTACCATGAAGCCGATGACGAGCTTTCTGCTAATTTTAGCTGGTTTGGACCTTTCTTCCGTCTCTTTTTCCGCTTCACCTCAACGCTGAGGTACGGAATCAGCGTGAGTGCACCGATGAGTAAGAGGGCTGCATCTATCAGCATGCTCCATATTCCGAAGCGGTAGGCGAGAAAACCTGCGAGTGGATACGCGAGGAGTGAAGTGGCCTCGCCAGCAGTCTCCTTGGTCGCGTTGAGCCTCTGAAGTTCGGACTCTTGGAGGGTCATCGAGGCAACCAGCGAAAAGCCGTAGTATCGGTGAAGGATGTCTAAAGCTGAGATCCCTGAGACGAGGAGATAGAAGGCCCAGACTTTTGAGGAGAGAGGGATTATGAGAACCGCCAGGAAAGCCTGAAGGATGAGCGCGAGAAAGGCCAGCCTCACCTTTTCGGCCATTCTGTCAAGGGTTCGGCCGAGGAGAGGTGGCAGGATGACCCATGGCAGGTGGGTGAAGAGCGAGTAGCTGCCTATGCTTATCAGTGAGCCCGTAGCGTTCAAGATGCTCCAAGGTAGGGCAACGGTCTCTGAGTGAAGCCGTGAGCAGGTAGAGGCGGTAGAGGGCTTGTTTCATGGAGGTGCTTTCTGAATCCGACTTTTAAAATAATTCTGCTCAAACCTAACCAGAAAAGCTAAAGCCTTGAGCACACAAGAGAAAATCATGCCCGACGATGACCTTGCCAGGGAAGTCCAGGAGCTCAAGAAAGCCCTTGCCGAGCTCAGGAAGAGCTTTAACCTGGTCTCTCAGCTAGCCCAGGCTTATCTCAAGCTGCTCAATATTTACGCTCAGCATGGGGAGCTGGGCATCGATGTGGCAGTCCCGGAGGTAAGGGGCGATCCCATAGCGAGGGAGATAGTGAGGATTCTCTTTGACCTCAAGCGCGCGAACGTAAGTCAGATAGCGCGCGAGCTCAAAGGCAGGCGCGGGAAAGCCTCCAGAAATACTGTGCGTGCAAAGCTGACTGAGCTTAAGGAGCTCGGCATCGTCGTTGAGGTTCCCGGCGAGAGGGGGAAGACCTACACCCTCTCAAGGGAAGTGGTCAGGAAGTGGCTTGAAATGATCGGAATGCCGATTAGGCTTGACCAGCTTAATGATTACTGAGGTGGTTGATATGGTGGATGTTGAGACTGGGAAGAAAACCCCCGAGCAGCTGGAAAGGCTTTTAGATGAGCTGGTTGAAGGGATAAAAAACGCCAAGACGCCGGAGGAAGTAGAGCTGCTTGAGAAGAAGGCGAAGATTGTGGAAGACCTCATCAAGGCCTACGAGGGAGACAAAGACCTTGAGCAGGTCGGAAAGCTTGTGGAAAAGCTTGGCGACGTCATGGAGAACCTTATTGGGCCGCTGAAGGACCTCCTCGCAGAGCTCTATAGCCCAGACAGGATAGAGGCTATGGGCAGAAGTGTGGCAGAGTTCTATAAAACTCTCGTTGAAGCAGGTATGGATAAAGAAGAGGCTACAAAACTGACGAAGGAGTACATGGACAGCATAAACATCGTCAAGAAGCTTATGGAGTCCCTTGGAAGCGTGATGGGCCATGGAAAGGAGCAGGGCAACTGGTGGATGAAGATGGTGGGGCAGACACCTAAAAAGCCTGGAAACGATGGGGAGGAGGGAGCTTGAGACTTCCCCTTCGCTTTTTTCTTCGACTTCCCCTTTTACTCTTCAAGCTAGCTGGGTTAGTGGGTGTGATAAACCGCGGAAAGAGGAGGTTCAGAAAGGTTCTAATCGAGAGCGGCCTTCCTAAAGACGTCGTTGAGGGGCTGGTGGAGA
The DNA here is from genome assembly GCF_000215995.1 of Pyrococcus yayanosii CH1. Lineage (NCBI taxonomy): Archaea > Methanobacteriati > Methanobacteriota > Thermococci > Thermococcales > Thermococcaceae > Pyrococcus > Pyrococcus yayanosii. Next base: position 161,239 of record NC_015680.1, read on the forward strand.
AGTTTGACCCGACAAGGCCGCTCAAGAAAGCCTTTCGGAAGTTCATCTACTGGCCTTAACCTTGAAGTGTATCCACTCCCTTTCGTTCAACTCGTTCTTGACTACGATGTAGAGGTTCTCGGTAGTGTTGAAGTTCAGCTTAACGTAGTTGATGTTCTCCCATGAGTAAACCGCCGTGAAGCTCTCGCCCTTCTTAAAGTGCTCAAGATTGTGTTTGTCGAGGACGTAAACCGAGAACAGCCTCCCCTCGACGTATCCATCGACGTGAACATTGGCAGGAAGGATGTCCACTTTGAACTCGCCGGCATTGTAGAGTTCCCTTTCGTCAAGGTACTGGAAGCCGATTGCATTGATTATTTTCTCTCCATTCACCCCCACGATGACACACATCAAGGTGAGAACTGCAAGAGCTACTATCACTTTGGACACCTTTCTCATGGGGGCCACCCAATGAAACAAAATTCATGAGCTTAAGAACTTTTCCTAACAGAAAAAGTTATAACTCCGAGGAGATTCGTTGAAACATGCCGTTCACTCCCTTTCATCTTGGCCCGGCGTTGCTGTTCGCGACAACTCTCGACTTCCCGACATTCCTGATCGCTAACGTCATCGTGGACTTTGAGCCCTTTCTCGTGATGACCTACGATTTAGACCTGCGCTACGGCTACCCTCTCCACGGCTTCTTCCACACATTCCTCGGAGGGGCGCTCGTTGCTCTGATTCTGGCGGAAGGTATGGTCGTCCTCTACAGCCAGTTTGGAAAAGAGGTGAACATCAAGAAGCTCAGAATCACTGCGCTGAGCGGGATCTGGCTCCACATAGTCCTTGATTCTTTTCTTTATATGGATATAAAGCCCTTCTTTCCTCTGAGCTGGAATCCGTTCTATGGCCTGTTCTCTGGCATCGAGGTTTACGGATTCTGCGTGGTGGCATTTGTCATTGGAGCACTACTGCACATTGTTACTAAACGAAAATGGGAATCATAGCAGGATAGTTCAAGTGCCGTAAATTTTCTTCTTGAAGAACTCTGTTAGGTCTTTCCCGATAACTTCTTCGGCGAGCTCCATAAATTTCTTAGAATCTATCCCTTCGATATCTCTGCTCCTTCTCACAAGCTCATAAAAGGCGTTGCTGAGACGCTGATGGAGTGCAACGTTAGAGCGAAGAAAATGGAGATAAGGAACGAGCACTCAGTTCGTCGGCATTCCAGACCTCATCAGGAGTTCACTATGGCCTCCTCCTCATCCTGCGGTAGTATCTGCGGCTCGTAGGCTACATCGTACTGCCTTGAGAGCACCGTGGTGAGAGGTCCTGACGTGGTCCCTTGAGCTAATTATAAGGTTCTAGAAGGCGTACCCAGCCACTCTTCAAGATCCTTGATGCCGACATTCCCGATGAGTGCTCCCACCTCAAGGGTCGCAACTTCATTCTGTATTCCCTGCTCCATGAGCTGGTCGTAAAGGCCTGAAGCTTTGTTGTTCCATTTTCATATCTTTTTTGGATGCCTCACCACAGACCTCCGCTAAGAGAGATGCAAGTAGGGCATTGGTAGTCGAAGTGTGAAAGATCGTTTTTGATACTGGGCAGGTTTAAGTTTAAAAAGACATCTACTGCATAGTGTTTGAGCAAAATTGGGGCGAGAGGTGAAGAAAGTGGCAAAACCTATAGTGCCTCTCTATGAGGTTGCATATGACATCACAATGCTTGCGGTTATTGGTTATGTATGGCTTTTCTTCTTAAGGAGATGGAACCGGTACATGGCCGAACTCAGATCGTTTGCTCGTAGAGCGGCAATATTCCTTGGTTTCGGCTTTATTGGGAGGGTGATAGACCTCGTAGACAATTTTATTGAGGTGCCTTACGGGGAAATTGCCACGGCGATTCTATATGGAGTTTCAATAGCGGGGGTTATATATACCACGGTTCATTACCTCAAATTTCTTGAGGTTAAATACGTCCTCGTATCACCATCGCCAAAAATTGCAAACAACAACAGTGAGGAGAAAAAACTAGTTGGCGCCTACATAATTTCTGGCTCGAGAGTTAAGATTGTCGAGGTCATAAATATGATAAAAGAACTTAAGGTGCCGATATTAGTTTTTACGCGTTCTCCGGAGTTCTATAAAGGTCTCGATGAGAATGTAAAAATCGTGTGGATTAGTCAGGCCACGGACGTTGGTATTCCTCCCACAAAACTCCACGTCATCCAGGATTATGCTATAAGATTTGCAAGGGAAAGTAACCATGCTATTGTTGTTATAGATTGCCTTGAATATCTCCTTATATACAACGAGTTTTCAAGCGTCTTCAAGTTCCTCGTTAACTTGAAGGATCATTTGAGAATGCTGAACTCCGCGTTGATACTCGCCGTTGATGAGAAGGCCCTTGACAAAAGGCAGTATCACCTATTAATCAACGAGTTCGAACCCCTCTGATATTCGCTAATTTAGGCTTTCTGGACCGGCAGGTTTTAAACATTTCCGACCACGGAATTTAGGGGGAGATTGTCCACGTGAAATTCGTGACCGAACGTGTGGCCTTCAGTCCGATGCCCACCCTGGAGGAGCTGGGCGAACTGCTAAAGGAGTTCAGGGCGTTTGTCGTGCTTGTGGAGGACTTCGAACTTGAATACGATATTGAGGCCCTGGAGGAGGTTGTGGACGTTCTCTACTCCCTCATACCCGACTTCCCGGCCCCTAGCCTTGAGCAGCTCCTTGAGATAGTCCAGTGGATAGAGGCGAGGGTCAGGGAGGGTAAGAAAGTTCTAATTCACTGCCTCAGCGGCTCGGGACGGAGCGGAACAGTGGCAGTCGCCTACCTGATGTATTCCCAGGGACTTTCCCTCCATGACGCCCTCTCAAAGGTTCGATCCCTCAAGCCGAGTGCCATTGAAACCGAAGACCAGATGGATGTCCTGAGGGCCTTCGAGGTCTTGCTGGCGTGGGACCGAAAAGTTTTTAAATAGGTGGCTCTGAGGGTATTCCGGCACGGCGGCCATAGCGGGGGGGCCACACCCGGTCTCGTTTCGAACCCGGAAGTTAAGCCCCCCAGCGATCCCGGTTGTACTGCCCTCCGAGAGGGGGCGGGAAGCCGGGGACGCCGCCGGCCACTCAAAGCGCCCGGGTGGTGTAGCCCGGTCTATCATACGGGACTGTCACTCCCGTGACCCGGGTTCAAATCCCGGCCCGGGCGCCAAATTCTTCTATTGTCCCTCTTATGGCGATCCACTACGCCGGCCTCAGGATAGAGCTTCATCCAGACGTTTACGAACCTGCGGAGGACACCTTCCTTCTAGCTGAGAATCTCGACGTTCGGGAGGGAGAAATAGTTCTCGACATGGGGACCGGAGCGGGAATAATAGCTCTCCTCGCCGCGAGGAGGGCGAGATTTGTCGTGGGTGTTGACATAAACCCCATGGCTATTGAACTCGCGTGGAAGAACGCGCGGTTGAACGGGATAAAAAACGCCATCTTTATCAGGAGCGACCTCTTTGAGAACGTTAGGGGAACCTTCGACCTCATAACCTTCAATCCGCCCTATCTTCCGGGTGAGAAGGTGGAAGAGCCAATAGACTTGGCCTTGGTCGGCGGCCCGAGGGGCGACGAGGTTCTCAGAAGATTTGTAGCCCGGGTCGACGAGTATCTCTCGGCTAGCGGGAGAGTTTTGGTCGTTGTTAGCTCTCTCACAGGCGAGGGCATCGAAGGTACCACAAAGCTCTTCGAGGAGCACGGCTTCGAGACTGAAGTAATCGCGAAGAAGAGGATCTTCTTCGAGGAGCTGGCCATCATCAGGGCTACGAGAGCTGAACGCGTTTAACGGTCGTAATTAGCCTGACCCTTGGCTTCTGCTCCTCTCGTTCTTCTTCGGAAAGCTCTATTTTAAAATCCCTCCACTTGGCCAACATAGGCTCGGGTTTTATATGGCGCATGTCCTCGACTTTTTGCTTAGATATTTAAGCCTTTCGTCGAAATGCATAACCCGCTTACTCCAGCATACCCTCAAGCTCAAGCCTCTTCTTCTGCCTCAGAAAAACGACGGGAACGCCAGCTTCTCTTAGCTTTTTCCTGAGCATTTTGTCGTTGGTACCTACTATAACGCGGTCATTATTAACGGCAAACTCATATATGAGCTCGTCCGTGGGTCTCTCGCCGAACCTTCCTATTTCTATGACCCGAAAGCGCTCAGCTATCGCAAGGGCCATTCTCACCGCTATGAGGTCCCTGCCCCTAACCTTACCCGCTATGACCCTCAATTCCTCGAGGACAACATTGGGGATTACCATCTCGTATCTCACATCGAGTATCCTTTCCAGCTCCCCGATTATGTCCACACCAAACTGGCCTGGAACCAGGAGGAAGTTAGTGTCGGGAACCACAAGCCAGGGGCGCCTCATGAAAAATCACCGAAAGAAAAGGAGAGAAGTCACTCCTTGATAAAGCCGTAGCCTATGAGTCTCCACCTCGACCCTATCTGCCTGCTTATAGCCACTCTATCGCCCGGCTCGGCACACACGGGTATCTGGAGCTTAAGCTCGATCTCATCCTTGCCGAGGCCCGTGACGAGTCCCATTGTCCTTGCCGTGCCCACGTTGAGCAACAGGACCTCCTTCCTCTTGATAGGCTCCACCTTGAGCTCCTGCTCCGTTCCGACGACTCTCTCTAGGAGGTGAACTTCAAGCCTTAGGTCCTCCCAGACGGGCGGAAGTTTTCCAGGCTTTCCGACGACGTTTCCGGCCATGAGGTCACCCTTGGTCAAGTAAGGGTCGAGCTTCGTCCCAACGCCGACGAGGCCGCCGGGATAAGCCTCATCGACGAATCTCCCTCCAGCCTGGAGGGACACGATCTCGGTGGTTATTGGCTCGTACCTTATCCTGCCGTGTTCCTCGTAGGGAACGCCGGGCCTTATCTCTATCTCGTCTCCCACCTTCAGCTTGCCCTGGACGATGGAGCCACCCAGCACACCTCCCACGAGCCTCTCCGGCGGTGTTCCAGGCTTGTTGACATCGAAGCTCCTAAGAACGAGCATCTTGGGAGGCTTGTTAGGGTCCCTCTTGGGGGTAGGTATGAAGTCCTCGATGGCCTTAACGAGGACGTCTACGTTGGCTCCGTGGAGAGCCGAGATGGGTATTATAGGAGCGTTCTCGGCTACGGTCCCCTTTATGAACTCCTTTATCTGTCTGTAGTTCTCAAGGGCCTTTTCCCTATCCACGAGCTCTATCTTGTTCTGGGCGATGATGATGTTCTTCTGGCCGATTATCTGAAGGGCCATCAGGTGCTCTCTCGTCTGGGGTCTGGGACAGGGCTCGTTGGCCGCTATGACTAGGATAGCCCCGTCCATTAGGGAGGCACCGGCAAGCATCGTGGTCATCAGGGCCTCGTGGCCGGGAGCGTCTATGAATGAAACCCTCCTGACGAACTCTGTCTCATGGCCACAGTAGGGGCAGACGGGCGATGTTGAGTACCTTCCACAGTTGGGGCACTCCCTTATCTCGGCGTCGGCGAAGCCTATCTTTATCGTGATGCCCCTCCTCAGCTCCTCGCTGTGGGTATCAGTCCAGACGCCCGTGAGGGCCTTCGTCAGCGTGGTCTTGCCGTGATCAACGTGACCGACCATCCCTATGTTTACCTCTGCCTGCTTCGTCTTCCTTTCCTCCGCCATGGCTCTCGCCTCCGAAAATGTTGGGGAAGGGGTAGTTTATATTTCTTTGCCCATTTCCTGGAAAAAACTTCACCTACCTCAATGGTCCAGTTCTCAAGTCTAAAAGGGAGGAAGGTAGGAAAAGGGTCAGTGCTTTATGAACCTTTCCTCTACGTCATCCCTCATTATGAGGACGACACGGCTGGGCGCGTACTCGTCTTCGATGTGATAGCCGGGCAGGTGCCTAACGAGGGCCTCCGCAAAGGCCTTGATATCATCATGACTCGGCATATTGTTTATCGTTAAGCGGTTCCGGGAGAAGCCCACGAACATATAGGCTTTCGCCTCGACGAACATCGGTTTAGCCTTCATTATCAGCTTTGCGTAGCCCTCGGGGTTGTGCATGTTCTCGCCCTTGACTAATGTCAGCCTTATCACAGTCCTCGTGGGCAGGTCCCTCATGAGCTCGAGCGTCCTCAGTATCCTGTCCCAGCCGTCAGGTATCATGGGGATGTTCACGCGGTTGTAAGTCTCTATGTCGGGGGCCGTTACTGAGACATAAAGTTGCGTCGGTAGCTTGTCCTCCTTTATCATCTCCTCCAGTCTCTCCGGCACGGTTCCGTTGGTGACTATAAATGTCGTGAAACCGCGCTTGTGGAACTCTTCGACGAGGTCACCCATGTATGGATAGAGCATAGGCTCGCCAGAGAGACTTATGGCTGCGTGCTTTGGATGCCAAGCTTCCTCGAACGTCTCCTTGGTAACCTTTGGGTTGCCCTTGTAACCGACAAGAAGCTTTCTCTGAGCCTTTATGCTCTCCTCGACGATGAAGGCTGGGTCGTCCCATGGTTCTGGAAGCTCGGTTCCAAGGAACCCCTCCATTGGGCGCCAGCAGAATATGCAGTTGTGGGTGCACCATGCCGTTACCGGTGTCATCTGCAGACAACGATGGCTGTGAATGCCGTAGAACTTCTGCTTGTAACAAAAGCGGCCCTTTGTCAGGCTCTCCTTGAGCCAGTGGCAGAGCTTGACGCCGCTGTGGTGGCCCACTATGATGTAATGCTGCTTCCTGAAGAGCCCCGCGATTTCCTCGGGCATGTTCGGATTGGATCTCACGACTATCGCCATTAGCCTCACCTAACTCACTCTGGATGGAAGTCAGAGTAGCCTCTTAAAAAACCTGATGGACCAGGATTGTTCCCCTCCATTGTCGAAAAATTTTCAATTTTCTATTATGTTTAAGTTAAGTATCTTGGAGTTTTAGTCTCCCTGAGCGCAATGTTTTGGCATTTCAGGCATCCTTTTAGAAATGTTTCAAAACACATTTTGAGGGGATTGTTGTATTTTGTACATTGGATTTTCCTATATTTGGATGATAAAATGTCAATATGCAATTCACGAAAAACTTAAGTATATGTGCTCTATCATGTGGGAGCGAATAAAATTGTACTGAGGTGTTGTTAAATGAGCAAGAAGGTAGCTATTGGGTTGTTAATGAGCCTACTGTTTCTGGCAGTACTCTTCGCCGTCCCTGCCGTTGCTGAAAAGCCAGAGACCATCAGGACGATAATGGCCATGGAACCCACGTTGCTGGAACCATAGCTGCCCTCAACAACGATATGGGTGTCGTTGGTGTAGCCCCGAAGGTTGAGATATACGCAATCAAGGTTCTCGACAGGACGGGAAGCGGAACCTACACAGACATAGCCATCGGTATTGAGCAGGCCCTCCTTGGTCCGGACGGAGTCCTCGATGCTGACGGCGATGGAATAATTGTTGGTGATCCCGATGACGATGCCGCCGAAGTTATAAGCATGTCCCTTGGTGGTCCAACTGATGACCAGTACCTCCACGACATAATAATCCAGGCATACAACTACGGTGTTGTTATCGTTGCCGCTAGCGGTAATGATGGTGCTGACCAGCCAAGCTATCCAGCGGCTTATCCCGAGGTCATTGCCGTCGGTGCCACAGACTCTACCGATGCTATAGCCTCTTTCAGCAACCTCCAGCCCGAAGTCACTGCTCCGGGCGTTGACATCCTTAGCACATACCCGGACGACACCTACGAGACCCTCAGCGGCACCTCAATGGCAACCCCGCACGTCAGCGGTGTCGTTGCCCTCATACAGGCTGCCTATTACAACAAGTACGGAAAGGTCCTTCCGGTTGGAACCTTCGACGACATGAGCACCAACACCGTCAGGGGAATCCTCCACGTTACCGCGGACGATCTTGGAGACCCTGGATGGGATATCTACTACGGCTATGGAATAGTCAGGGCCGACCTGGCAGTCCAGGCTGCTCTCGGTTGACTGTTCCTCCTTATTTTTGTTTATACCTGGCCGAAATGGCTACCAGTCGCTTGACCAGTTCTGAATAGAAACTGTTTTAGCTGGGCCCAGAAATGACTTTTGGTGATTGATATGAGGGTGCTGTTTCTGAGTGCGGACCAGTTCGAGGACGTGGAGCTGATATACCCGCTCCACAGACTCAAGGAGGATGGCCACGAGGTTTACGTGCCGGTGAAAGCCTCGTCCTTTAGGGCGGGGTTGCAGTATTCTTGAGTCGAGCATTCTAACCACCGAAACCTTTTTAAGTCTTGCCAGCGTAATAAGGCCTCGAAGAGGCCACCGTAAGATAACCCGATGAGATGAGGGGTTTCACGTTACCCTCCAGCGTTGGAGGGTTGGCGCTGTTAAGCGTCCTTTCAAAAGACTGCCTCTTGGCAGTCAAAAACTCTGAGGGGTGGCCTCTAAACGATAACCCTAATCCGGGTTTGCCGGTAGGGGTAACGGGCCGAAGACCCGGCCTGCGGGCTGAACCGAAACTGGTAACGGGGGTAGGTGATGGGCCCGCGAACCGAACCGCCTCTGGCGAGGGGTTAATTCGTTGGAACCCTCGCCCTTCAGGGCGGGGAGGAGGTCAGGTGGCGAGCTTCGAGAGGGGAACCATAACTGGAAAGCACGGGTACGTGGTGAAAGTTGACATGACGTTCGACGAGGTCGATCCAGACGCTTTCGGCGTCCTCAGGGGCAGGAGGGGAACGAGCTACGCCGGCATAAAGGATGACATGATAAATGCAGGCGTCGAGTGGATCGATGCCGAGGTCGTCGTAGACGGCAACTGGGTCAGCTCGAGGCACCCCGGTGACCTCTATGCTTGGATGATGGACTTCGTTAAGCTCCTCCGCTGAGCTTCTTAACTTTTTTGAGCGTAAAGCTTATACGGCGCACGCTGGAATCTCCACAGGTGTTTTCAAATGGTTAAAAAAGGAAGTCTTTTTGGTCTCGCCTTGGTGATATTGCTTACGATGGTGGTATTTTCGGCCATTGCATTAGCCCTCTTCGTGAAGGACTTCTACCCCAAGAAAACCGCGGGTCCCCTGGCCGATGTTGGAAGCTTCAACGCAACATCTCTCATCGTCAGGGATATCGTCGGGAACGTTAGGGTTGTGGAAGGAAACATATCTCATATCCTCGTCAAGAGCAACCTTCCTGTGAACGCAACTCTTAGCGGGGCAACTTTGAGGATCTACTGCCCAGTAAGGGGAGGAAAGAACGTCTGCAGTGAATACAGAAACGGCACCATAGTCATCGTAGTGGGCGGGCCCCTTGAGACCGTAAAAATCGAGGATGTTGTGGGAGACGCCGTGGTTTCCGCGGATGTAAAGAACATATGGGTCGAAGACTTGGTAGGGGAATTCTGGGGAGATGTGTGGACCAGCTACACGATTAAAAACGTGGTCGGCAACTTGGTGGTCCATGCGGGCGGTGATGCCATTGTGGAGGATGTCGTGGGAAACGTCGTGGTCGAGCTTCCCGCTGGAGTAGGCGTCTCTCTTAGCATAGAGCACGTCTTGGGTAAAGTCCTTAACTCGGTGGGTGAGGGTAACGCTACGGTGTCCGTCTACCTCTCGAACATTGTGGGTGAGATTAGCATCGAGAGGTGACGTTCGTGGACCCGTGGGAGGTCGTTAAGGCGTTTGTCATCGGCCCTCTACTGGAAGCCACCGTTCCGAAGCCGGGAAACGTGAGCAGACGCAGGGACTTCAATGATCTCACCCTCTACCATTTCATCTTCGCCTCGCCCGCGTGGGCCGACGTGCTTCGCGAGGCCGTCCTCAGGGGGAAGGAAATTGCGGAGGGCCGCCGACCTCTTGAAGAGGCCAATATAGGCCGGTTCATAAGAACGGCCGTGGAGAAGTCAAAGGCTTATCAGGACGCCAACCCCAACTTCGGCGTGATAACTCTCTCCGTGCCCCTAGTGGTCGCCCTTCCTTCTGGTGGCGTTGAGGGTGCGGGAAAGATCGCCCGGACGCTCATAGAGGCTTCGACGCCTGAGGACTCCATAGAGCTCTACAGGGCCATAAGGATTGCGAACCCCAAGGGAATTCCTAAGGGCGTCAAGTATGACGTATACAGCGACGAATCATTCGAGGAGTTGAGGAGGGACGGTGTGAACCTCCTCAGGCTGGCCGAGATGAGCTGTGAAAGGGAACTAATATTCTGTGAGTGGCTTAACTGCTATTCCCTTGTGTATAAAACCTTCGGAAGGCTCGAAGAACTCGTCGGAGAAAAGCCCCTTGAGGAGGCCGTTCTTTGGGCGTTCTTGGAGCTCCTTGCTGAGAGGGAAGACACGCTCATTCTCAGGAAGGCGGGCCCGGAGGAGGCGAGGCTTGTAAGAGAGAGAGCATGTGCCGTTCTTTTGGGTGAAATGACCCTGGAGGATTTTGAGAGGTTCATGGAAGAGAGGGGCGATCTGAGGAATCCTGGAAGCCTTGCCGATATCATGGCAGTGACCCTATCACTCCTGCTTCTGAAGGGTTATCGGCTGAGGGGGCGTTGGTTAGTCATTGGGTAGGCGGATAGAATAGGGCCATTACTCCCGCTACCTGGCGAATCCTCGATGGGAGGAGAAAGGGCTCATAGGCCGCCACGGGTTGTGAGGGGGTCCAACCTAGGTGGTGCCTTCTATCCAATATATTTGCTCCCCTACACCTCCTTGCTCATTCAACCAACACCTGATGGGCATATGGGGGCCGGTGGGTGATGGCGTCGGGATGGGAGCTTATCGCGGGGTCGAGAGGCCTCAAAATCCGAAAGGTTTATATATCTCCTTTGCCCTAAAAGAAAACGACAAAACCTTTGCGGGGGTGGTTGAGATGGCTGAGCTTCCAATTGCCCCAGTTGACAGACTTATAAGGAAGGCTGGTGCCCAGAGGGTCAGTGAGGAGGCTGCCAAGGTTCTCGCCGAGCACCTCGAGGAGAAGGCTCTTGAGATCGCCAAGAAGGCTGTTGAGCTCGCCAAGCACGCCGGCAGGAAGACCGTCAAGGCCGAGGACATCAAGCTTGCCATAAAGGCTTGATGCCCTTTTCTTTCTCCAGTTATAGATTTTTAAGGGTTCACCCAATTCTCAGCTATGCCGGAGGTTGCCCTCAGGCTAACGAGGAGGAACCATAACGCTTTCGTACACCTTCTGGCGGCCCTTGAGACCCAAGGCTATGCTTTAGGAGACATCCTTGTTTCTAAAAGTCTGGAGGAGATAATCCGGGCGAAACCTAAGATTGTGCTCTACTCTTTCTACTCTCAAGAGGTCTGGGATGTTGAGAGAGAGGTGAAACTGCTGAAGGAAAGAACAGGAGCTATTTTGGTGGTGGGCGGTTACCACGCAACGGCCATGCCGAGGCACACCCTCAGGATGGGCTTCGATATTGCCGTGATAGGAGAGGGGGAGGAGGTTCTCTATGAGCTCCTCACAACGCTCGGAAGAACTGGCTATAAGGTCACGAAGGATCTCCTAAACGTTAAGGGCCTGGCCTTCTACCTAGGCGGGGAGTTCACCTTTACAGGCTTCGCCAAGGTGATGGACTTTTCGAAGTTTCCTCCCTATCCCGAGGCCTTACGCCTAATATCGCCGATGGAGATAAGCCGCGGCTGTCCGTTTGCCTGCTACTACTGCCAGACGCCGTACATGAAGGGCTTCAGGATGAGACACAGGCCGATAGACCAGATAGTAAGATATTCGAGGAGGATGAAGGACATGCGCTATATAACGCCAAACGCCTTTGCCTACGGAAGTCCCGGGGCTATACTTAGGTTGGACAAGCTTGAAGCTCTCCTCAAGGCCCTTCAACCTCTCAGGAAAGAGGGGAGGAGGCTTTTCTATGGCACATTTCCGAGCGAAGTGAGACCAGAGTTCGTCCTTCCCGAGACCCTTGAGCTCCTTGTCCAGTACACGGACACGACTCGCCTTGCTATCGGTGCCCAGAGCGGCGATGACGCGATGCTGAAGGCTATGCACAGACTGCACAAGGTTGAGCACGTGGTCAGAGCCGTCGAGCTGGCCCTCGAGTATGGCCTCGAGCCGGTCGTGGACTTCATAGTGGGTTTACCCAATGAAACCGAGGAAAGCCAGAGGAAGAGCATTGAGCTTATGAAGTGGATAATGCGGAAAGGGGGCAAGGTGAGAGCCCACTACTTCATGCCTCTGCCCGGAACGCCTTGGGCCCGATGCAAGCCTTCGCCCTTGAGCGATGAGATGAAAAAGTTCTTGGGCAAGATGGCGGCCGAGGGGAAGATAGAGGGATCTTGGGGGATGCAGATAGAGATCTCCAGAAGGCTCCAGAGGCTCATCGAGGAGTTCTATGAAGAGCCCTTCAGCTATCACGGGAAGGTTTTGGACATATGCTCTGACCAAAAGTTTATAACCCAAGCCGAGGTAGGGACGACCGTCAATGCACCCCGAAAACTATAAAAGATTGGAGAAGTTGATAGAGAAACTGCGAGAGTTCGAGGGCCTCATAATAGTTGAGGGTCGGCGAGACGAGGAGGCCCTCAGAAGATTGGGGGTCAGAACGGAGATACTCAGGCTCTCCCGCTCACCGCTCGCCGAGGTTGCTCTCGTGGCCTCCGAATATGAGGAGGTCATGATCCTGACTGATCTCGATGAGGCGGGCGAGCATCTCGCAAGGCGGCTCTGCCAGCTCCTAGAAGGTCTGACGAAGGTCGACTTGGAGACGAGGCGGGAGCTCAAGTTCATAGCAAGGAAGGACATAAAGGGTATAGAAGACCTCCCATCCTTGTGGGAGGGCCTGGGTCTCCGTTTCTGGCCCCCTCCGGAGGGGATTTAATGAAGAGGAAAAAGGCCCTACTCCACCAAATTCTCACTGAAAAGCAGAGAAGAGAAAAGCTGAAAGAGGGTGGTAATATGGCTGGAAAAGACGATTTTGGAACGACCAAATACGTAATTCACGCTGAATTTGAGGCCAATGGTGTAGTTGAAAGGCCCGATGTCGTTGGGGCCATATTTGGTCAGACCGAAGGTCTCCTCGGCGACGACTTGGATCTTAGGGAGCTCCAGAAAACGGGAAGGATTGGAAGGATAAAGGTCGAGGTTCACACGAGGGCTGGCAAAACCTACGGGACGATACTTGTTCCTTCGAGCCTCGACAGGGTGGAGACGGCAATAATAGCGGCTGCCCTTGAGACCATCGATAGAGTCGGGCCTTGCGAGGCCAAGATAAAGGTCATTAAGATAGAAGACGTAAGGGCCACCAAGAGGAAGTACATTATCGAGAGGGCTAAGGAGATACTGGAGACCCTCATGGAGGAGGAGATTCCCGAGACTCAGGAGCTCACGGAAGAAGTCAGAAAGGCCGTCAGGGAGAAGGAGCTCATAGAGTATGGCCCCGAGAAGCTTCCTGCCGGTCCTCACGTCCCGTTCTCTGACTCGATTATCATCGTCGAAGGCAGGGCCGACGTCCTCAACCTCCTCAGGCACGGCATAAAGAACGCCATAGCAGTCGAGGGAACGTCGATTCCTGAGACCATCATAAAGCTCAGCAGGGAGCGCATCGTCACGGCCTTCACCGATGGCGATCGTGGCGGTGAGCTGATTCTTAAGGAGCTTCTGCAGGTCGCTGATATCGACTACGTGGCGAGGGCACCTGAGGGTAAGGAGGTTGAAGAACTTACCAAAAAGGAGATTATAAAGGCTCTCAGGAGTAAGGTTCCAGCTGAGCAAGTCATAAACGAGCTCTTCAACAAGGGCAAGAGTTTCTATGATATAGTAAAAGAGAGGGAAAAGAAAGTTAGGGAGGAGGAAAAGGAGAAAGAGGAAGAGAAGAAGAGGGAAGAGCGGCTCGCTCCAGCCTCAATATCCACCGCGGCCGAGAAGGTTAAGGCCAACGAGAAGTTCGTCAGGCCGATAAAGCCCCCACAGCAGGATTACAGAGAGTTTGAAGAGTTCATAGAGAAGGTTAAAGGTGACTCGGTGGCATTGCTCCTCGATGAGAACAAGAACGTCATAGCTGAAGTTCCAATAAGAGATCTCCTCACGGCCATAGAAGAGAAAGAGGGCATTTATGCAGTAGTGTTCAACGGGATAATAACCCAGAGACTCATAGATCTCGTGAGCGAGAAGGGAGTCAAATACCTTGTGGGGGCAAGGAAGGCCAACGTTGTGAGGAGACCCATAAACCTCAAGATAGTTACCTTCACCGAATAATCTTCTTTACATTTCCTTTTCTCCGCCGCAATGCATATTAATAAGATTAAGTAATGAGATACTGAAAGGGATAGACCATGCAGGCTGTGCTACTCGCGGGTGGTAAGGGAACGAGACTTCTTCCCCTCACGGTTTACAGGCCAAAACCAATGATTCCCTTCTTCAATAGGCCCCTGATGGAATACATCCTCGAAGCTCTCGTAAATATTGGGGTGGATGAGGTATTCGTGCTCGTGGGCTACCTTAAAGAGAAGATAATGGAACACTTCGGGGATGGCGAGGAGTTTGGGGTTGAGATACATTATTCGAATGGGGATAACCTGAAGCTGGGAACCGCGGGAGCCATAAAAAAGATTGAGGGGAAAATAGAGGATTCTTTCCTCGTGGCTTCAACGGATATACTCACTAACATCAATTTCAAGGATCTCTACGAGTTTCACAAAAAGAAGGACGGTGTTGCCACGATGGCCCTCACAAGGGTTGAGGATCCAAGTCACTACGGGGTTGCTATTCTCGACACAGACCTGAGGATAAGGAGCTTTAAGGAGAAACCAAGGCCCGAAGAGGCTCTTAGCAACCTCGTAAACACCGGCATATACGTCCTCGAGCCTGAGGTTTTCGATCTAATACCTGAGGGGAAGAATTTTGACTTTTCCCTCCACCTGTTCCCGAAGATCCTAGAGGAAGGCCTGCCTCTCTATGGCTATCCCTTCGACGAATATTGGAACGACGTTGGAAGGCCTTCCACATATCTCCAAGCCACGGAGGACGCCTTCGCTGGCAAGCTTAAGCTTCCCCAAATATCCGTTGGACCTTTGAAGGGGAATGTGGAGAGGGGCGGAAGTCTATACACCGGAAGAAAGTGCGTCTTGAGAAAAACGAGAATTATTGGCTTCGCGGTTCTGGGAGACAACGTCAAGATTGGGAAAAACGTTAAAATAGAGCGCTCCGTTATCTTCTCGAATGTGGTGATAGAGGAGGGTGCCGAGATAAGAGAGGCAATAATCGGGGAGAATGTGTATATAGGGAAAGGCGTCGTCGTAGAGCCCGGTAGCGTTATCGGTGACAATGCCATAATAGAGGATTTCAGCAGGATTGGTGCTAATGTGAAGATTTGGGCCGACTCAAGGATAGGAAGGGAAAGCGTAATCTTGCCTGACTGAGGAGGTGATTGGGGATGGAGATATATCATTCGGACAGGTTCAATCCCGAAGAGCTTGCACTGCTTGGAAGGGCCATAGGAACCGTGTCCCAGGGCACGATAATCGTGGGCAGGGATGGGAGGGCTATAGCCAGATATGGGAAGAGGGCTCTCGTTGTCGGGATAGTCAGCACGGGCTCCACGATAATGGACGTTCGCCTAATTCCTCTGATTGCCCTAAGGGACTTCGCTCGGAGAAAGGGATTGCCCTTCGCGTACGTTTACTACTATGGAGGTATGAGGGTAGAGATGAGCGGCCTTGATGTCGACGAAGTCAGGGCGATACTGAAAACCAAGTCCTTCGTCGAGGCCCCGCCCAACGACATAGGAGCTACGGTCTATTATCCAAATGCCTTAGAGGATATCTTAAGCGAGTTGTTCAAACACTATGACTTTACCATCGGCGGAAGGGCGTTGGTTGATTGCATGAATACACCTGCCGTCCTACTCTTTCCCAGGTTGGGCGAACACTTCGGATTTGAGGCTGAACTTATTAATGACATGATGACTAGCTACGTTCCGCCCAAGCCAAAGGAGGTATTCCTTCAGAAGCTGGCCAAGGGAGACTATGACTTTGGCCTTCGCTTTAGGCCGGACGGAACAGTCGAAATTCACAGAAAGGGAGAGGAGAAGGAGTTCAAGAGTCTTTGGGGACTCCTTGAGTACCTAAAGAACATCTAACCGGTGGTCAAATGGACGGCCTTTTCATAGTCTTCGAGGGAATCGATGGCGCCGGTAAGTCCACTCAGGCAAGGCTCCTCGCCGAGTGGTTCAGAGAAAAAGGCTATGACGTGGTGCTGACGAAGGAGCCCACCGACAGCGAACTGGGTAACTTTGTCAAGAGGCTCATCCTAATCGGTGGTATAATCAATGGGGGCAGGATAAGCCACGAGGCCGAAGCCCTCCTCTTCGCCGCCGATAGGGCCGAGCACGTGAAAAAGGTGATAGAGCCGGCCCTAAGGGAAGGTAAGGTCGTAATATCAGACCGCTACTTTTATTCCTCCCTAGCCTATCAGTGGGCGAGGGGACTCGATGTGGAGTGGCTGATAAGTGTCAACAGCTTCGCACCGAGACCTCATCTGGTGATTCTCCTTGACCTGCCCGCCAAGGAGAGCATGAGGAGGGTTAGGCTGAGGGGTGCGGAGAGTGAATTTGATAAGCTTTTGGAGCTCCAGAGGAAGGTTAGAGAGAACTATCTCAAGCTTGCTGAGAGGTTCCCCGAATTTAGAATAGTTAACGCGATGGCGCCCGTTGAGGATATCCACAGGGACGTCGTCGCCCTCGTGGAGCATGAGCTCTTGAGGAGGTGATGCAATGGCCCTCGATGCTCTCGGCCGGGCTCTCAGCAACGCCTTGAAGAAGATAGCAAGGGCTGGGACCGTTGACGAGACCCTCGTGAAGGAGGTGGTAAGGGACATCCAGAGGGCTCTGATACAGGCGGATGTCAACGTCAGGCTCGTCCTCAAGCTCACGAAGGAGATACAGAGGAGAGCCCTCGAGGAGAAGCCTCCCGCTGGTATCTCCAGAAAGGAGCACATCATAAAAATAGTCTACGAGGAGCTGAGCAAGCTCCTCGGAAGCGAAGCGAAGCCAATAGAGATCAAGGAGAAGCCGATGATCCTCCTTATGGTGGGAATTCAAGGATCTGGAAAAACCACTACGGTCGCTAAACTCGCGAGGCACTTCCAGAAGAGAGGCTACAAGGTCGGTGTTGTCTGCTCCGACACGTGGAGGCCCGGTGCATACCATCAACTTCGCCAGCTCCTTGACCCTTACCATGTGGAGGTCTTCGGGAACCCGGAGGAAAAAGATGCCGTGAAGCTTGCCAGAGAGGGCGTAGAGTACTTCAGGGGGAAAGGCGTTGACATAATCATAGTGGACACGGCCGGAAGACACAAGGAGGAGAAGGGTCTCATAGAGGAGATGCGCCAGATAAGCGAGGCCATAAGGCCTCACGAGGTCATACTCGTTATAGACGGAACCATTGGCCAACAGGCCTACAGTCAGGCTTTGGCATTCAAGGAGGCCACTCCCATAGGCTCTATAATAGTCACGAAGCTTGATGGCTCCGCCAAGGGTGGTGGGGCCCTTTCCGCCGTAGCTGCAACAGGCGCCCCGATAAAGTTCATAGGCGTCGGCGAGAAGATAGATGATTTAGAGCCTTTTGATCCCAAGCGCTTCGTCTCCCGCCTGTTGGGTCTTGGCGACATTCAGGGCCTCCTCGAGAAATTCGAGGAGCTTGAGAAGGAGGTTGAGTTCAGCGAAAAGGACGTTGAGAGGTTCCTGAAGGGCAAGTTCACCCTTAAGGACATGTACGCCCAGCTCGAGGCCATGCAGAAGATGGGTCCCCTAAAGCAAATACTCCGCATGATACCTGGTCTCGGATACTCCCTCCCCGATGAGGTAATCTCGGTCGGGGAGGAGAGGCTGAAAAAGTTCAGGGTTATAATGGACTCCATGACCGAGGAGGAGCTCGAGAATCCGGGGATTATCAATTACTCTCGCATGAAGCGTATAGCGAGGGGCTCGGGCACGAGCGTCAAGGATGTCAAGGAGCTTCTCGAGCAATACAAGCAGATGAAAAGGTTCTTTAAGACCATGAACAAGAGACAATTGGCAAGGCTAGCAAGGAGGTTCGGAATATGATGGAGGTGTTCATCCTCCTCATAGTTCAGCCTGGGAAGGAGGATGAGGTATATGAGATTCTCAAGGATAGGCCCGAGGTTAAAGAAATATACAAGGTCTATGGTGATTATGACATACTCATTAGGGTCGAAGTTCCCAACATAAAGGCCCTCGATGAGTTCCACGATGGGGTCCTAAGAGGGATACCAGGAATCGAAATGACTGAGACCCTCATAGCCAGTTCCTATGGGGGTAGGTGATGGAGAGGGAGCTCGTGGCGATTATCCACCTTAATCCCTTAAATCTCGAAGTTGTTTGGAAAGACTTTAAGTTCAAGTGCGTGGAGAACTGCGCTAAGTGCTGCAGAGAGCTAGATATACCCCTTAGAGAAGGGGACATAGAGAGGATAAAGGCTCTCGGCTATGAAGAGGATTACTTCGTTGACTTCACAAAGATGTTCTACAGGGGAAGTAGATTCTTGGGCTATTCTCTCAAAAAGAGGCCCTTCGACGGCACCTGCGTTTTCCTCGACGAGAACGGAAAGTGCAAGATCTACGAGCACAGACCCATAGCCTGCAAGCTTTATCCCTTTATCCTCGTGAAGCACGGAAACTTCCTCGAGGTGTACGTTAAGAAGGATCCGCTGTGCCCCGGCATAAACCACCCCGAAGGTCGGCCCATAGACTGGAGCTTTGTAAGAGAGTACTTCGGTGAGGTTCTTCAGGCGTATGAAGTTGGAATGCCGGAGGGTATCGAGGTTGATCGACGAGTTAGATAGGAAGATAATAAGGGTGCTCCTAAGGGACGCTAGGATATCCTACAGGGAGATAGCCAAGGAGCTCGACGTGGCCGTCGGGACTATCTACAACCGCGTAAAGCGGCTTGAGGAGGAGGGTGTTATTGAAGGATTCTACCCGAAGCTGAATTATGAGAAGGTTGGCTACGACCTCACGGTGATAATTGGAATAAAGGCTCAGGGGAAGAGAATAAGGGACATCGAGAGGGAGATAGCTAGGGACGAGCATGTCATGTGCGTTTATGACGTGACGGGTGAGTACGACATAATTGTCATAGCCAAGTTTAGAAACCGAAAAGATATGAATACGTTCGTAAAGAAAATACTCAGCATAGATGGGGTGGAGAAGACGAACACACACGTGGCCCTTGAGGTCGTAAAGGAGGACTTCCGACTTGAGCCCTAAAGCCTAACCAGGCTCTCTACGGGCACGTTATACTCTTCCCTGAGCCTGTCTACCACATCGCTGACGCTGATCAGGAAGAACATGCCAACCGGGATGGCATTAGCTTGCTTGCACATTTGGAGCAGAGCCCTCTGGGTTTCTCCACTCCTTATAACGTCATCAACTATTAGGACCCTATCTCCTTTCTTCAGGGCCCACTGGGGTAGGTAGAGGGTTGTTACGCTCCCGGACGCGCTAGGGACGTAGTTCACCTCGTAGAACTTTTCCACACCGACTTCCTTCTTCTTCTTTGCGTAAACGATGTCAACGCCAAGCTCGTCCGCTATCTGGACGGCCAAGGGTATCCCATCCGTGGCCGCCGTTAGGACTTTTGTGACTCCCTTCCCCATGTACCGTAAGGCTACGTCCTCGGCTATGAGGGCAACGAGGTTCGTATCACTGAGCACCTTCATCGTATCGAAGAATCCAAAGGAGTCGAACTGGAGTCTTTTCCTGACTTCTTCCGCAAGGTTAAGGTATGGGGCAAGCTGCTGAGCTAGGATTTTCGCTCTCTCGGTGCTTGGAAGGACCTTTCCTCTGACGTAGCGATTTAGAACAGTAATGGGTAGGCCGGTGATCTTCGAGAGCTCCTCGTAGGTGTAGCTCCTCTTTAAGACCCTAAGCATCCTGATGACCCTGAGTTTTTCCTTTAGGGCTTCAAGCTGATTCACGCATCATCCCCCGGAGCGTTTTGACATGCGCGTGTATAAATAGGTTTCGGTGAGAGAACAGCGAAAAGCTTATATTTTCCCCGAGCGCTTAAAACTCCGGCGGGCCCGTGGTCTAGACTGGTTATGACGCCGCCCTCACAAGGCGGAGGTCCGGGGTTCGAATCCCCGCGGGCCCACCAACTCTTCTGGGCAAAGGTTTAAATTACATGGCCGTGAAATATTGCCGAGGTGGTGTTATGAGCTACAGGGAGTATCGCGACAAGGTTTTCCACTTCCTTGAGGAGCATGAGAAGTGGAGGAGTCACACCATAAACCTCATAGCGAGCGAAAACGTGACTTCTCCGAGCGTTAACAGGGCTGTTGCTAGCGGCTTCATGCACAAGTACGCCGAGGGTTGGCCCAGGCAACGCTACTATCAGGGCTGCAAGTACGTTGATGAAGTCGAACTCATAGGCGTTGAGCTCTTCACCAAGCTCTTCAAAAGCGACTACGCCGACCTGAGGCCCATCTCTGGAACTAATGCGAACCAGGCCGTATTCTTCGGCCTCGCCCAGCCGGGGGACAAGGTCATAGTTCTGCACACATCCCACGGCGGCCACATAAGCCACATGCCCTTCGGAGCAGCAGGAATGCGCGGCCTTGAGGTTCACACTTGGCCCTTTGATAACGAAGCCTTTAATATCGACGTTGACAAGGCTGCCCAGATGATAAGGGAGCTCGAGCCCAAGATAGTGATGTTCGGCGGTTCGCTCTTCCCGTTCCCGCACCCCGTCAAGGAGCTCGCTTCCGTTGCCAAGGAAGTTGGGGCCTATGTCGTCTATGATGCGGCCCATGTTCTCGGCCTGATAGCGGGCGGCCAGTTCCAGGATCCGCTTAGGGAAGGAGCCGACATAATTACCGCCTCCACCCACAAGACATTCCCCGGTCCGCAGGGTGGTGTCATCCTCTACAAGCAGTTCGGCTCGAGCGATGAGGTAGCCAAGCTTCAGTGGGCCATCTTCCCTGGAGTGCTTAGCAACCACCACCTCCACCACATGGCCGGTAAGGTAATTACTGCAGCTGAGATGCTTGAATACGGAGAGGCCTACGCCAAGCAGATCGTCAAGAATGCCAAGGCCCTGGCCGAAGCTCTGGCGGAAGAGGGCTTCAAGGTCATAGGCGAGGACAAGGGCTACACCGAGAGCCACCAGGTTATAGTTGATGTTTCAGACCTCCACCCGGCCGGCGGAGGATGGGCTGCTCCTCTTCTCGAAGAGGCTGGCATAATACTCAACAAGAACCTCCTGCCCTGGGACCCGCTCGAGAAGGTCAACGACCCTAGCGGTCTGCGCATAGGCGTCCAAGAGATGACAAGAGTTGGAATGAAGGAGGACGAGATGAAGGAGATTGCGAGATTCATAAGGCGTGTACTGATTGACAAAGAAGATCCCGCCAAGGTCAGGAAGGACGTCTACTACTTCAGGCTCGACTACCAGAAGGTCTACTACTCCTTCGACTATGGTTTGCCAATGAAAGAGTGATATCCTCCTCCCAACATTCATTTTTCTTGTTGAGTAATCGTTAAATACAGATCCGTCGAAGCTCTCCTGATGGCGATGATTAAGGTCGTGTTCTTCGATCTCGACGATACCCTCGTGGATACGTCCCGACTCGCCGAGATGGCAAGGCGAAACGCCATCGAGAATATGATAGTTCATGGACTCCCCGTGGACTTCGATACCGCTTATTCGGAGCTAATGGAGCTCATAAGAGAGTACGGGAGCAACTTTCCCCACCACTTCGACTATCTCCTGAGAAGACTTGATCTTCCCTACAACCCAAAGTGGGTTGCCGCCGGCGTAATAGCCTACCACAACACGAAGTTTGCCTACCTGAGGGAAGTGCCAGGGGCAAGAAAGACGCTCCTGAGGCTTCGGGAGGCTGGATACAGGCTGGGGATAATAACGGACGGGAACCCGATAAAGCAGTGGGAGAAGATACTTAGGCTCGACCTTGGAGACTTCTTTGAGCACGTCATAATATCCGACTTCGCCGGGGTTCGGAAGCCCCATCCGAAGATATTCAGGAAGGCCCTTAAGGCCTTTGGCGTGAAGCCTGAGGAGGCCGTAATGGTCGGCGACCGGCTCTACTCGGACATCTACGGGGCGAAGAGGGTTGGCATGATGACGGTCTGGTTCCGCTATGGAAAGTACGCCAATGCGGAGCTCGAGTACAGGGAATACGCCGACCACGAGATAAAGAGGCTTGAAGAGCTGATAGGGGTGCTGGAGCGTGAAGAAGGTTCAAATAAGGAAGTTCATCCTGCTGGACGCTAGGTATAAGGAGAAAATCCTGAGGGGCAAGAAGGTCACGACGATTAGGTACGGGGCCTACGAGGCGAGGCCGGGTTCGGAAATATACATAGTCATAACGCCGAGCGACACCGCTATAGCCAAAGCTAGAATAAAGGCGGTGAGGAGCAAGAAGGTTCTGGAGTTGACCAACGAGGACGCGAAGCTGGACGGCTTTTCTGACGTTAAAGAGCTTGTTAGGGAGCTGAGCAAAATATACGGCGAATTGTACGGGGACGACGAGGTCACGATAATAGAATTCGAGGACGTGCGCCCGCTGAAGGAAGGAGTCCCTCTGAAGTGGCTCAAGGGGCTTAACTATAAGGATCCCTACGAGGTTGTTGAGCTCAGCCTTGAGAACTGGGAGAAACTAGGGCTAGGAAGAGATGCAGAAATAATACTCCGTAGAATAAGCGAGGTGGGCCTGAGAGAAGCTGTGAAGCACTTTGGCCCGAAGAGGGTCCAGCAAGCCCTTCTGAAGGCCTACCACGCCCTCTACGGTGCGGGACTTATCTAGGGAAAAGCTTTTTTTATCGTCCCGCTCCTTTCTTATCGCCATGGGTAGAAGGAAGGAGTTTTGGATCCTAACAGGGGTGCTTGTGGCAATATTCATCGCCGAATGGTTTGGTGCCTTCAAAGGCATAAATGACATAATTTATGCCCACACTCCCCTTGTAAGCTCCTCCTGGGTGGTTATGATAACGGATTCAGCGAGCCTTGCGGCCTTCGTCGTTTACTTAATCTTGTTCTTAGCCTGGGACTTTAAGAGGTGTGGAAAGCTGAGCCGCCTTATCTTGAACTTTGCAATCTCCCTCGCTCTCGGCATGGCGGTTGTAGTGGTTCTAAAAGCCTTGACGGAAGTTCCGAGACCGAACGAATTTCCCCTTTCTCTTCCGTTCATTCAGGCACTTCTAAACGCCGATTACTTCGCCTTTCCATCTGGACACACGGCGAGGGCAGCCATTCTGGCTTATTTCCTAAGCAGGCGCTTCCCTAAATACGCACCCATCTGGTGGATATACGCCGTCCTAATAGCCCTCTCCCGCCTGCTCCTTCACGTTCACTGGTTCAGCGACGTCCTCTTCAGCCTGCTCCTGGGCCCTTGGACGTTTATGCTGGTGGAGCTCACGGAGAGCTTTTGGCTCCCCATCTACAGCTCCATCATTAGAAAGCTTGGGCTGGAGGTGTTTGCCGTTGAATAGCTTCGTTGAGGTCTTCGTCCTATCGTTAATCCCAACATTTGAGGGCCGCTATGCCATACTTTACGGAATAGGAAAAGGTTATCCTCTATGGGAAACCCTCATGGCCGCGGCTTTTGGCGTCCTCCTGCTTTCGCTCGTCCTTCCGGCCCTACTGCCTTACATAGACCGGTTGATGCTGCGGCTCGAGAAAACATCCTTAGAGAGAATCGCACGACTCTACCTCTCCTACATAGAACGCGTAAGGAAGAAGGCGCGCCCCTACGTAGAGAGATGGGGCTTTTTGGGCCTCACGATTTTCGTCGCAATACCCCTTCCTGGAACTGGAGTCTGGACCGGAGCCTTGGCGTCGTACCTGCTCGGCATCGAGAGAAAGGTTGCAGTGCCCGCCCTAATTCTCGGCGGACTCTTGAGCATGGCGATAACGATGGGACCGGCGCTCGGAATAATAAGATAGGGTCAGGATGAAGCGGCCGCACAAGCTTTTGTCCCGTGAGCATAGCCAAAGGCTTCAGGGTGAATGAATCTAGCGAGCTCCTCGAGACCCAGGACTATCCTCGGGCCCGGCCTGGATACCAGGTTGTCGTCGCTCACCACGTATATTCTGCCCTCCCTGACAGCTGTCGTCTGGGCCAGGGGGCTATTGCAGAGATCCTCTGGTGTGACGCCCGCGTGGGCCGAGAGGATTATGACCTCGGGATCCCTCGCTATTATCTCCTCAACGCTGACCTGCTTCCAGCCGCTTACATCATGGAAGATGTTCCTACCGCCGGCCATCTCTATGAGGGCCCCCTGGAAGGTGTCTCCTCCGGGCACGTATATCGGATTCCACCAGCTTATGAAGAGCACTCTCGGCCTCTCGGTTCCGTTGACTTTGGTCTCCACGGATTCGACGATGGCCTTCATGTAGTTGACGACACCTTTCGCCTCATCCTCTCTGTTCACGACCTTTCCGAGGGTTATCGTCCACTCGTATATCTCGTCGATGTTCTTGGGCTCGATGATTATTACGGGGGCTATTTTTTCGAGTTGCTCAAGGTATTGGATGTGCATGCTCGTTCCTATTATCAGGTCGGGGCTGAGGGAAGCTATGACCTCGATGTTCGGGTCCGAGAAGCCTCCGATGACGGTTCTGCCTTCCTGGACACCTGGAGGGAAGTCATCGAACTGGGTGACGCCGACAACCTTGTCAAGGGCTCCGATGAAGTAGAGCATCTCCGTTATGCTTGGTGCGAGGGAGACTATCCTTTGGGGCTCTTTTTCAATCTTGACTTTCCTCCCGAGAGAGTCCGTGATCGTTATTGGATAGTTGGTTGGCGTGTACGTCTCCGTTACCGTCTGGGTCACGGTAATGGTTTCTCTGCTCGTAACCGTCTGCATCTGGGCTGGGGCAGTCGTGGTGTTTGAACCTATGCACCCGCTCAGAATGACAATGGCCATTAGTAAGCCGACTAGCAGACCTTTTCTCATCGAGACCCCTCCCTGGATTATTCATCCATTCCTGCAATAATTTAGCTTATAAGCTTTTGGATAAAATCGCCAAGAATAAGGAAGAATTCATAGGGTGCGCTTAGCGAGCTCAAAGCCCTTCCTGAGGGCTCTCAGGTTTATTTCCTCTGTCCCCTTGGGCACGGCGTCCTTGACGGCCTTCTCTATACTTTCCTCGCTTACTATCCCCGTTAGCCCCACGAAGAAACCGAGGGTAAGTATATTCATCGTGAGGCTCAGCCCCGTTGTCTTCTCGGCTATCTCCGTGAGGGGGAGGGCGTAAATCTTCTTACTCTTCTCCATCCCCGCGTCCCTGCGAGGCACAAGGTCACTCTCAACTATAACGAGACCGTCGTCCTTGACGAGGGAGAGATACTTATCGTAGGCCTGCTGACTGAGGAGTATTGCGTAGTCTGGGGCGATGACCTTAGGGTAGTCTATGGGCTCGTCGCTGATTACAACTTCAGCCCTGCTCGCCCCTCCCCTTGACTCTGGACCGTAAGCTTGAGTCTGAACAGCGTAGAGGCCCTCATAAACGGTGGCGGCCTTTCCCAGTATGACGCTCGCCAGTATAACGCCCTGGCCGCCGAAGCCGCCAATAAGAATTTCCTTCCTCATTTCTCCCACCCCATAATTCTCTTGGCCCGCTTCTTGTATTCCTCATATTCTCTCACGAGGCCAGGTCTATCGCGGTCAACGAACTCACCGATAACTATCTTGCCCTCAAGTTCTTCTGGACTCATATTCTTCGCCTTGCTTATGGGCACGGTTATCTTCTGGTACCAACGGATGAGCTCGGGGGAGGTCTTCATCCTGTTCCTCCTTCCGAAGCTTACCGGGCATGGTGAGAGGAACTCGACAAGTGAGAACCCTTCCTTCTGGAGGGCCTTCTTGATGCTGTTGATTCCTTGGACGTAGTTGAAAACCGTCCATCTCGCCACGTAGTTGGCCCCAGCCGCGACTGCCAATTCAGCTATGTCAAAGGGGTTCTCGAACTGGCCATAGGGAGCTGTGGTTCCTCTCAATCCTTTCGGCGTGGTTGGGGCAACCTGACCACCGGTCATCCCGTAGGTGAAGTTGTTGATGAGGATAACGGTTATGTCAAGGTTCCTCCTTATGGCATGGATGAAGTGGTTACCCCCTATCGCCGCGGCGTCGCCGTCGCCCATGAATGCTATTATCTTGAGCTTCGGGTTGGCAAGCTTTATTCCTGTGGCAAACGCCAGAGCCCTCCCGTGGGTTGTGTGCAGGCCGTCGAAATTGACAAAACCCGGAACGCGGGAGGAACAGCCTATACCGCTGACCCAGACGATCTCGTCCGGATTTAGGCCGAGCTCGTCTATCGCCCTAAGCGTGAACTGCAGAACGGTGCCTATCCCACATCCCGGGCAAAATATCGTGGGAAGCATGTCCTTTCTGAGATATCTATCCCTAATCTCGTAGGCCGAGACGAGTCTCACATCAGGTCACCCCTGATGGGGCGGATTATGTCAATAGGAGCGTGAACCTCTCCACCTATCTTGCTTATCAGCTTGACATCGGCCTTTCCGTTTGCTCCTTCGCGAACGAGGTGGTAGAGCTGACCGAGGTTCATCTCTGGCACGTATATCCTCTTGACTCTCTCCGCTATCCTCTCGATGAGCTCGAAGTCAAAGGGCCAGAGGACGTTCAGCTTGAGGAGACCAGCCTTGATACCTTCAGCGCGGAGCATCTTCACGGCCCTTATGGCAGAGCGGGCCACTATGCCGTGAGCCACTATCGCTATCTCGGCATCTTCGAGCTCGAAGGTCTGGTAGTCAATTATGTCCTCTTTGTTCTTCTCGATCTTTTCGACTATCCTCCTGATGAGCCTCTCGTGGATCTCTGGCTCGACGGTTCTTGGTCTTCCACGTTCGTCGTGGGTAAGTCCCGTGACGTAGGTTCTGTATCCCTTGCCAAATATCGGCATCGGTGGAACTCCATCGCCATGCGGGTCGCCGAACGGTAACTTCGCCTCCTCTTCGTTGGCCGGGAGCTTCCTCTCGACTAGCTCTATCTCGTCAGGTCTCGGAATGTAAACGCGTTCCCTCATGTGTCCAACCTCGGCGTCGGTTAGAAGGATGACTGGCGTCCTGTACTTCTCCGAGAGGTTGAATGCCCTTATCGTGAAGTCGAAGGCCTCCTGGACGGTCGCGGGACTGAGGACTATCAAGCTGTGATCCCCGTGCGTTCCCCATATAGCCTGCATGACGTCTCCTTGGGCCGGGAGGGTGGGCTGACCGGTTGAAGGGCCACTCCTTTGGACGTCCACAATGACTATCGGTGTTTCGGTCATAACAGCATAGCCTATGTTCTCTTGCATCAGTGAGAAGCCCGGGCCGGATGTGGCGGTCATGGCCTTTACGCCGGCCCAGGAAGCACCTATAATGGCGGCGATGCTCGCGATCTCATCCTCCATCTGTATTACCACGCCATCCACGAGGGGCATGTAAAGGGCCATCGCCTCGAAGATCTCGCTCGCGGGTGTTATCGGATAGCCTGCGTAGAAGCGGCAACCCGCCAGAATGGCCGCCCTCGCTATGGCCTCATCTCCCTGAATGAAGTCTGCTTGACCGATGGGGAACGGGTATCTCATGTAACCACCCCGCCCGGAATTCTAACGACAAGCTCGTGGAAATCCCTCATCCCTTCAGCCCCTCCTCGTAACCGATGTTAAAGGCCTTTAGGTTGACCTCCTCAGTTCCCTTCGGGACCCGCCTCCTTATCGCCTCCTCGACGCTCTCCTTATTCACGACACCCGTCTTGGCGACGAGATAGCCAAGGGCGACCATGTTAACCGTCAGGGCAAGACCTGTTGTCTCTTCAGCTAGGCGCGTAAAGGGGGCGCCGACGTAGTCTCTATCAGGCTTTACGAGGTCGGTGTCAATTATGAGCAGGCCGTCCTCCTTGAGCGAGTCCTTAACCGTGTCGTAGCCGAGTTGGTGAAGGGCAACAAGGACGTCGGCCTTCGTTACCATGAGGTCGTAGATGGGGCCCTTTGAGACTATCACGTCCGCTATTGAGTGGCCGCCCCTGCTGGCCGAGCTGTAGTCCTGCGTCTGAATAACGTTTAGCCCCTCTATAGCTGCAGCCTCGCCGAGGATGACACCGGCAAGGACAACACCCTGCCCACCTATGCCCGCAAACCTAATCTGCATGGCCTTCACTCCCCCTTAAGGCCAAAGCTCTCTTGAACTTCATCTATCAGCTTGTTCAGCTCATCCACGAACTCTGGCCTTTCTCTGTTCACGAACTCACCGATGATGAACTTACCCTCAAGTTCTTCTGGACTCATATTCTTCGCCTTGCTTATGGGGATGGCATTCTTCAAGAACCAGCGGAGCATCTCCGCAGGTTCCTTCATCCTGTTCCTCCTTCCGTACTGGACCGGACACTGAGAGATTACCTCAACGAGCGAGAAACCCTTGACGGTTAGGGCCTTTTTGATGCTCTCGATAAGCTGGTAGACGTGGGCGGTGGTCCATCTTGCCACATAGGATGCGCCGGCGGCGACCATCTCGGCTATATTGAGGGGATGTTCAACGTTCCTGTACGGCGTTGTGGTGGTTTTGGCCCCGAAGGGCGTGGTTGGGGCAACCTGACCGCCGGTCATTCCATAGATGAAGTTGTTGACGAGGATGACGGTAATATCTATGTTCCTCCTCGCGGCGTGGATGAGGTGGTTGCCGCCTATGCTCGCTAAATCTCCGTCCCCACTTATGACAACTACCTTCTTGTCGGGAAGGCCAACCTTGACGCCGGTAGCGAAGGCTATCGCCCTTCCGTGCGTCGTATGGAGGGTATCCGCCAAGAAGTACGGCGAGGCGATCCAGGCAGAACAGCCGATACCGCTAACGACAACCAAATCCCTCGGGTCAATCTTTAGCTGGTCAATAGCGTTGGCAAAAGCGTTGAGAACCGTTCCACCACCACAGCCCGGGCACAAAGCGGTTGGCAGAGCCTCCTTGCGGAGGTACTTGACCATAGGATACTTGGAATAGATTTGCTTCACCATCAGGCAACACCCCTTATCTCGCGCAGGATTTCCTCAACCGTTAACGGAACGCCCCCTATCTTGTTCACACCTTTGAGAAGAACGTCGTCGTTGATGAAACGTTGCACCTCGAGTATCATCTGGCCGAGGTTCATTTCTGGTACGATTATGGCACGAACCTGCTTCCCGAGCTGTCTCATCCTCTCGCCCGGGAACGGGTGAACGGTCTTGGGGACAAAAAGACCAACCTTTATGCCCTCTTCCCTGGCCTTCAGGACGGCCCCGAGTGAGGGCCTCGCGGTAACTCCCCAGCTGACAACGAGTATTTCGGCATCGTCCGTGAAGTGCTCCTCGTACTTCTCATAAACGTCCCTGTTCTTCTCGATCTTCCTGTGAATCCTCCTCACGAGCCTGTCGTGGACTTCCGGTGTGTATACATCGCGCAGGCCGTTCTCCTTATGAGTTGAACCAGTTACGTGGGTGAAGTAGCCGTGGCCAAAGAGGGGCATCGGTGGAACTCCATCGCCGTGCGGGTCGCCGAACGGCAACTTCGCCTCCTCTTCGTTCCTCGGCAACTTGCGGTAGGCTATCTCGATGTCATCTGGGGCCGGAATTCTTATCTGCTCTCTCATGTGGCCGAGGATTCCATCGAAGAGTACGATGACAGGAATCCTCAGCATCTCCGCGATGTTGAAGGCCCTGATGGTCTCCCAGAAGGCATCCTCAACGCTTACCGGGGAGACGGCAACTATTGGATGGTCGCCGTGCGTTCCCCACCTCGCCTGGAAGAAATCTCCCTGAGCGCCCTTTGTGGCCTGTCCCGTTGAAGGGCCGCTCCTTTGGACGTCCACAATGACTATCGGGGTTTCGGTCATAATAGCATAACCTAGGTTTTCCTGCATGAGGCTGAAACCGGGCCCGCTCGTGGCAGTCATAGCTTTAAGGCCCGTCCACGAGGCCCCAATAATGGCGGCGATGCTCGCGATCTCATCCTCCATCTGGACGTAATAGCCTCCAAGCTTGGGCAGCTCCCTTGCCATCGTTTCTGCTATCTCGCTCGACGGCGTTATTGGATAGCCTGCGTAGAAGCGACAGCCGGCGAAGATGGCTCCATAAGCAACAGCTTCATCACCCATCATAAAGTAGTTGCCCGGCTTGTAGAGCTTTCTCAGAAGCCTTATTTGGTCAGGCTCATCACCCCTTATTATCATGTTCACCACCTTACCGCTATGGCAAAGTCCGGACAGAGCAGCTCGCAGAGCTTGCACTTAACGCATTTTTCGGCGTGGGCCGGCACTGGGTAGTGGACGCCTTTTTCGCTGAGCTCCTTGCTCCACTCGAAGACCTTCCTGGGGCACATCTCGATGCAGATCCCGCATCCCTTGCAGAGGAATGTGTCAACGTCGATTTCTACGGCCTGAGTCTTCCCTATAACAAGGTATCCCTCCTTGGAAACGACCGTGACGTTTTCCTTATCCGCCATGAGCATCCCCCGCTTAGCCTTCACGACTTTTACTTTTGTAAATCATTTAAGCTTTTCGCAACATGCGAAAAAACCTTCACTTTTCTTGACCTTCGCGTGCTATTTTGGACAAAATAGCGTCAATCGTTCGGAGTTTCCCCAGAAAAGAAGGTATTTGATCCCCTTAATTCAACCGACCTTTGATAAATTTAAAGGGTCGGCGATAGCTGGTGTCATCACCACTCAGTCCCGAAACCGCTCGTCATCCAACAATAACTATTGCCGGAACCTTTTAAAAGTGTTAGGGCTACCAAACTTTCGGGGATGTCATGAGGGCCATAGAGGCTGAGAACTTGGAAATCTATTACGGAGAATATAAGGCCATTGAAGGCCTGACGTTTTACCTCGAGCAAGGAGAGACCCTCCTGCTCCTGGGACCGAATGGAGCTGGCAAGACGACACTCCTCAAGGTTCTTGCGGGGTTTCACACAAATTACAGGGGAAAGGTTCTCATATTTGGGAAGAGGCCTGATGAGGCGAGGGAATTCGTTGCGTACGTTCCACAGAGCTTCGCCCTTAACGTTCGTGTTCCCCTCTCCGCTCTCGAAGTCGTCGCGATGGGGGCTCTCTACAGGTCGGGTTTGGCCCATCTCAACATACCTCCCGATGTTGTAAGGAGAGCCCAAGAAGTTCTCGAGTTTCTGGGCATTGGGGATGTAGCAAATGAGCCCTTCAGGAACCTGAGCGGGGGCCAGAAGCAAAGGGTCCTCATAGCGAGGGCCCTGATATCAAATCCTCGCATCCTTCTCTTGGACGAGCCCCTCTCTGCCCTCGACCCGAAGGCGAGAATCGACGCAACGGCTATCCTCTCCAAGATAAAGGATGAAATGAGCATAACAATGGTGATAACGACCCATGACGTCAACCCTCTCATCGAGATCGGTGATAAGGTCATGCTCATAGACAGGAGGCTCGTGGCCTTTGGTGGACCTGAGGAGGTACTCAAGGATGAGGTAATCGCGAAAGTCTATGGTTCCGCATCAAAGACGATCAGGGTTGGGGAGAGGCTTTACTGCATAATAGGTGACGTCCACATGCCCAGGGAGGTGGCTCCATGATACCTGAGTACCTCTTCAGGGCCCTGCTGGCAAGCGTTATGGTTGGGACGCTCCTTGGGATGCTCAGCCCTCTCATCAACATCAAGGGGGCCGCATTTCTCACTCACGCAACCTTTCACTCGCTTCTCTTCGGTGCCGTGCTGGGGATGATACTTGGCCTCATATTCGGAAACCTCTCCCTTATCTTCTGGGTCTCTCTACCAATCGCCATAATGGTTGTCATCGCGGTGGCCGAGCTGGAGATGAGAGGGTACTCGGCAGACACGGCCGTGGGAGCCGTTGCTGGGCTTGTTGCAGGCCTGACGGTCCTCGGCTTTGGCCTCCTCTACAAAGTCATGGCCTCCCGGCCCTACTTTGCCCTATCCGAGAGTATAGTTACGTACCTGACGGGCGAGATATTCCTCGTGACACTCGAGGACCTCTGGATGCTCGTCCTCGGCGGTATCATAATCTTTGGGCTCATGCTCCTTTTTTACAGGGACTTTGTGTACCTGAGCTTTGATCCTGAGGGAATGGAGAGCTGCGGAGGACACGTCCGCCTCTACCTCATCCTCCTCTACATCCTTGTTGGAGCCACAGGAGGCCTCATAGTTAAGACGGTCGGCCTTATAACCCTCCAGGTCGTTGCCGTCCTGCCAGGGGCTATAGCCATGAGCCTCGCGAAAAGCGTCAGAGAGCTGATGGGGATAAGTCTCGCCATAACCCTTTCGGTTCAGCTCGCCTCCGTCCTCCTTGGCTATGTCCTTGACATGCCCCCGAGCGGTATAGCGACGATATTCCTTGGCATGCTCTATGGAGGACTCATGGTGAGGAGGCGGCTACAATGAAGGTAGCGGGGATAGACGAGGCCGGTAGGGGACCCGTCCTGGGACCCCTCGTCATCGTGGCGGTGGTTGTTGACGAAAAGAAAATGACAGAGCTCGAGGGCATCGGCGTGAGAGACTCCAAGGCCCTAACGCCCAAGAAGAGGGAGAAACTCTTCGAGAGGATACTCTCGATGGTGGATGACTACTCCATCGTGCTCGTGGAGCCGCCGGAGATAGACGCCAGGGCGGGAACCATGAATGAGCTGGAGGTCGAGAAGTTCGCCCAGGCCTTGAACTCGCTGAAGGTGAAGCCTGACGTGGTCTACGTGGACTCGGCCGATGTCAGAAGCGAGAGGTTTGGGCTTGCCCTCCGGGAGAAGCTAGCCTTCGATGCGAAGGTTGTGTCGGAGCACAAGGCCGACGCGAAGTATCCTGTTGTTTCTGCCGCATCAATTTTGGCCAAGGTAATAAGGGATAGAGAAATAGAGAAGCTTAAGCTGGAGTATGGCGATTTTGGCTCCGGATATCCGAGCGATCCGAGGACAAGGGCATTTCTCGAGGACTACTACAGGAGACATGGAGACTTCCCCCCGATGGTCCGCAGGACATGGAAGACGGTTAAGGAAATTGAGAAACAGCTGGGGAGAAAGGGCCAACTTACCCTCGACCAATTCTTGCCCTGATTTCCTTCAGGATCCCCCTTATCCACCTCCAGTAAATTCTTAGGGATTCCTCGAAGTACTCCCACCTAATTATGTCGTGGCCGAGCACTCCAAGGACGATGGCCCCTGGAGGGACAAGGGGCGTCGCGTAGAATATGAACTGAGTTTTCCCTCCGAGGATCCACTGTAGGGCGAAGAAGACCACCACGGACCAGAAGGCGCCAAAAATTTCGGCGAGCTTGACCTGCCTTCTGGCCGCGTAGGGAATCGCGAATATGAATGCTACCATGGACAGCATCAGTATAGGGTCCGTCACGGCGTAGACGTCCGGGCTGTAGTGAAACGGAAAGGGCTTGAGGGAGATAAACCACATCCAGAAGGGAGAACTGGCCGGGTGCTCCCCCTTGAAGCTCAGGTGCCACGAGAAGCTTGCGAGGAACTCCTGAAGCCATGGTACAAAACCCATGGCCTTTATTATGGGAAGCTCAGGAAGAAGGAAGCCAGCCGCTGGCAGGAGAATACCCGAAATCAGGAATTCTTTGACGCTTCCCTTTCTTATGAGCTTGATCCAGAGGACGGGGAAGACGAAAGCACCGCTCAGCTTGGTTGCAGTTGCAAGACCGAGGGTCAGGCCTGAGAGCCTGTCCCTGTTCAGGGTGAGCGTTAGGAGGAAGAGGGACACGAAGAAGGCAACATGGATGTCCAGCATGGCCACTATGGAGGTAGCGAAAAGCAGGGGATCGAGGGCGACGAAGAGGAGGGCTATCCCCGCCGCCAGGTAGCTTTTCGTGAGCCTGTAGGCCACGTAGAGGACGACTAAATCGATGAT
Organism: Pyrococcus yayanosii CH1; assembly: GCF_000215995.1. NCBI lineage: Archaea > Methanobacteriati > Methanobacteriota > Thermococci > Thermococcales > Thermococcaceae > Pyrococcus > Pyrococcus yayanosii. The sequence continues at coordinate 195,029 of NC_015680.1, forward strand.
GATGTGCTCGATGATGCCCGGCAGGCGCCAGAAGATGGGTTTGTCTCCTAGGAGCATGCCGAGAGCGATTATATCCTTGCCGAGGAAGGGGTGCTCCGTGTTCAGGTAGCGATGGATGTTTTCCTTGTCGGGATAGCGGAAGCCCGTCACAACGGAGAGGTTGCCGAGCCTTGAAACGTTGGCCACGAACTCGGCCGTGCAGTTGGTCGGAATCTCGTAGTAAACGCCGGGAAAGTTCTGATAGGGCACGTAATCCTTGAATCCGCACCTATTGGCTATCTCCCACACCTTCAGCTTGAGGCTATCAAAATGGGCCGAGTCAAGCGTTGAGACGTTGTAGGGGATTATTTCCACCCTTATCCCGAGCCTTCTCGCGAATTCAGGTACGTGAGGGTAGTTGCGGTATTTTCCCGTGATCGTCAGGCCGAGAAAGGAAACCCTAACTTCCCCCCGATACTCGGGCTCCTTCAGGATTACGTTGACGCCCTCGTAGCTCCCATTGACGTAATGAACGTTTATGCCAAGTCTTGCGAGGACGTTTCTTGTGGCAGGAACATACCAGACCTCATCACCCATATAGTCGTTGACCCTTGAGGCCCACATGAGCATGTAGTAAGTGCTCCCCCCTACGAGGAGGAGAACGTAAAGCAGGAAGATCAGTGTCTTCCAGTTCCTCTTCAGTAGAGCGTAATCCAAACTTCCTCCCCCTCAAGATATCCTTCGCTGTCCTCTGGGATGACGAGGTAGCCATTGCTCTCGACCAGGGAGCTCATAATCCCGCTTCCCCTCCTCTTTATCGGCCTCGCGATGCCCCCTTCGTACCTTACCTTCACGAACTCATAGCGGCCGAGCTGGCTGGGCACCCTCTCCATTAACCGTGCCCTCACCCTAATCTCGCAGTCCCTAGCGCCGACGAGCTTAGCGAGGGCGTGCTTGACGAAGAGGTGGAACTGAGCGAAAACTGCAACGGGATAACCGCTCATGACGAAGACTCTCTCTCCGTAACCAATTGGCCTCCCGGGCTTTATAGTCGTCCCGTGGAAGAGGAGCCTGACGAAGTGGTGGGCGTAGTCCCTATCGCCGAAGGCGCTACCTCCGGTCACGAGCACGAGGTCATTCTCTTTCTTAGCCATCTCCATAGCCTCCCTGATCTCATGCGGGTCATCTGGAAGAACACCGTAGAAGACGGGCTCGCCAAAGTACCTCTCCACAAGGCCCATCAGCATGACGGAGTTCGTCTCGACTATTTTTCCGGCCCTAAAGGCGTCCTCGCTCGGCTCATCGATGAGCTCATCGCCCGTGACGATTATCCCGACCCTCGGCCTTCTCTTGACCCTCACCCTCTTAACGCCGAGGGCCTTAAGGATCGCGAGATCCTGGGGCCTCAGGATTTGCCCCTTCCTAAGGACAACCTGTCCTTTCTTCACATCTTCCCCTGCGAATGCGACATTTTGGCCTGGGGCCACAGGCCTTAGGACTCTGATCAAGTTACCTTCCCTTATGGCGTGCTCCTGCATGAGGACAGCGTTTGCCCCCTCAGGTATCTTAGCGCCAGTGAGAACCTTGATGCTCTTTCCGGGCTCAACCCTCTTTCGTGGAGCCCTTCCGGCGGGAACCTCCTCAATGACCTCAAGCGTTACCGGACTGTACTCCCTTGCAGCGAAGGTATCCTCGGCCCTGAGGGCGTAGCCATCGACGGCGGCCCTGTTAAAGGGGGGAATTTCAAAGGGGGTCGTTACGTCCTCGGCGAGAACTCTTCCGAGGGCTTCCTTTAGGGAAACCTCTTCATCATTAACCTCCCCGAGATCGTCCAGCATGAGCTTTAGAGCCTCTTGGTAAGGGGTGAGCCTCTTGAACTCCATGCCACCACCGGGGGAAGATGGTAGAGTTCTATAAAAGGCTTTATCCTGGCAGTGCCCCTCTCTTCTTTAGCATTGTTAGGTAGCTCGTAAAGGCACCAGCCGAAATAGTGTCCCCAAGCCCGACCGTTGAGACTGGATTAGGCACGAGCCTCGTTGGCACTATGACAACCTTGTACTCCCTCATTCTCAGCCGGCTCTTGGCCTCCTCGAAGCGGAGCTTTACGTACTCTCCCCGGTCGTTGAATGGCACGCGAAGGCCTACCTCGTAGTCCTTGGGCCCTCTTATGTCCCCAAGAGATGCCCTAGCCGCGGCGAGTGTCGTTCCGAACTCGAGACTTCTCATGAGTTCCTCTTCGGTCAGAGGGTTGTCCCTGTGGGTTATGTATATCAGGTAATAGATCGTGTGAACCTGAAGGATTTCGAAATTGAGTTCGTCGAGGATTATCTTCCCACCGAGCACGGTGTCCTCTATCCTGTTATAGAGAAATATCCTGTCCGCGAGGTCGGGGTAGCCGAGGACGTTCAGAATGTGGGCTATTTCTGCTTCATCCATGCCGACGCTGTCCACGAGCGGGAATATATTGTTCATGACCCTCTTCCTCAGCTTCCTGTCCTGAATGGACGCAAACTCTACGTGAACCTTTATGTCGGCCTCCTTCTTGAGGAGTCTTATGTCCTCCTTGGCCTTCCTGAGGTAGTAGTTGGCGTCCTTGCCGTCCGAGTAGCTTAGCCTGAGACCCTGGTAGCCGGAGAGGATGGCACCGTCAACCAGCTTCCCTATCTCAGGTAGATACGGTCTCAGCTCGTCCCTTGTCTCTATCCTGCTAAGGGTCTCGAATCTGGCTGAGACTATGAACCTGCCCGAGTGGGGCACCTCTATAACCTCGTCGCCAAGCCTGAACTCGGTACCTTTCCTGAACTCGAATATCCTGTTGACTTTAACGGGATCTCCGTCCCGATAAGCTTCTCTTATAGGCTTCAGCACTAGTTTTCCATCCACGGTCGGGTAGAGGACAGAAGGGTGGAAGAGATTGGCGAGCCTCTTGGGGAGAAATGGTGTGTAGGTGATTACCCTCCTTAGGCCAAGACTTGCGAGTAGGTTCGCGATTATGCCCGCCTGGCCCCCGATACTCTCCATCTCATATTTGAAGCGGGAATCGAACCACTCGTTTAGGTCTTCATTAACGAGGGGAACTGCCACGGGCTTTCCAAACTTGAGGGCGTGGACGAGACGGGCCACGAAGTCAAGGGGCTCCCTTATTTCCCTGGGGTACTCCTCGATTCTCTCCCTCACAGCCTTGGGACCGAACTCCTTTATGAGCCCCTGTATAGTCTTTCCGTCTATATGCACTATGACATCCACGTTTGCGTTGTAAGCCGTGTAAATCCTAAGCCCCCTAACCGCGTCTATCATGATATATCACCCGGAGTGATCATAAACGGTAAAGGTTAAGTGCTACTTTAAAAACCTTTTTCGGGCAACTTTATAAATGCGGTGCCGTAGGAAAAGCTCAGGCGGTGAGAATCATGGCGAGGGACGAGGTGCGCAGGCTTCCCGCGGACGTTAAGAGGGAAGTTCTCATCAAAGACGAGAAAGCCGAGACGAATCCCAAATGGGGATACCCCCCTGAAAAGAGGCCCATGGAAATGCACATGCAGTTCGGAGTAATAAACCTCGACAAGCCTCCCGGGCCGACAAGCCACGAGGTCGTCGCTTGGATAAAAAGGTTATTTAACCTTGAGAAAGCCGGTCACGGGGGAACCCTCGACCCGAAGGTTAGCGGCGTCCTTCCAGTTGCCCTTGAAAGGGCCACTCGCGTTGTCCAAGCCCTCCTCCCCGCCGGTAAGGAGTACGTGGCTCTAATGCACCTCCACGGCGACGTTCCGGAGGAGAAGATTTATAGGGTCATGAAGGAGTTCGAGGGAGAGATAATTCAAAGGCCGCCCTTGAGAAGTGCCGTCAAGAGGAGGCTTAGAACGAGGAAGGTTTACTATATCGAGATTTTAGAAATTGATGGCAGAGACGTCCTCTTTAGGGCAGGTGTCGAGGCGGGAACCTACATAAGGTCTCTCATTCACCATATAGGCCTTGCCCTCGGTGTTGGAGCGCATATGGCCGAGCTAAGAAGGACAAGAAGCGGCCCCTTCAAGGAGGACGAGACCCTCGTAACTTTCCATGACCTCGTGGACTACTATCACTTCTGGAAAGAAGATGGCATAGAAGAACACTTCCGCAGGGCTATTCAGCCGATGGAGAAGGCTGTGGAACATTTGCCGAAGGTCTGGATAAAGGACTCGGCGGTAGCCGCGGTGACGCACGGTGCCGACCTTGCCGTCCCGGGCATAGTCAAGCTACACGCGGGCATAAAGAGGGGGGACCTCGTGGCGATAATGACCCTCAAGGATGAGCTCGTCGCCCTGGGAAAGGCCCTCATGACTAGTCAGGAAATGCTCCAGAAGAGCAGGGGGATAGCTGTGGACGTTGAGAAGGTCTTCATGCCGAGGGACTGGTATCCGAAGATGTGGTAGAAACTTTGCCAAGCAAAAGTTGCTGGGGAGCTATTCTTTTGTCCATTCAATTACTCTGGCTTCTTTCGTTTCATTCTAGTCGTTTTGTTATCGTTGGAAATTGAAAACGCTATCGAACTTGTAATTGGAAAAGCTTTTAAGGATTTTGACGTTACATGTAGTGATGATCTCTGGAGGTATTTCCAATGGAAGGCCGGGCTAAGAAGGTTTGTGTTGTCCTCTTGCTTGCCATGATGTTGAGTCTTCAGTTTGGGACTGTTCAGGAGACGAAGGCTTTAACTGATAACGCCACGAGCATAACCTTCAGGAGGGCTGTGGTTGCTTGGTACGATGAGAAGAGTAGGCTTCAGATGAACGTCACTTGGATTAATCAAACCATAGACTTCGCGAACTTGACTAACACTTCCTGTCCCTGTCACAACTCAAGTTCCTGTGCTTCCAACTTGACTGCAAACTTTAACGTTTCCGTGGTCACGCTCTACAACATGACGAAAAAGCACGAGCAGTTACTGTTCTTTGGGATAACAATTTATAACGGGACTTTCAACTACACCATGTACGCGCTCGTTTACAGGGCTGAGAGGAGCCAGTACAACTTTACCCTCGTCACGAGGATCTTCACTGATCCTGAGACTGGAGCGTACAAAGTCTTCCTTACTGGAATGAACATTGCTCCGAATGATGAAAACAAGGTCGTTCTTGTTGCTGACACTATTGTCACTAGGGACAACCTCACGCTTTCAGAGTACTACTGGACTCTGAACAAGATTCTCATGAAGCTTCGCAGGGGTGACGAGACGGGCTGGATTTGGGGCAGGAGTGCGTACGAGCTGAGGCACCTCTTGCACTTGGTGAGGCTAAAACTACCAGAATACAACCAGCAGAAAGCAATGGGGTTAACAGCAGTAACTGATGTAATTGGAATAACATTAACCTGCATAACATATCCCAAGCACATAGATTGGTGGTGTGCAATAACCTCCTGTGCAACGTCAATAATACTCGGCGTGTTAGAATGTGGTGAATGTGCCGCAAGTCTTTTAGTAAGAAAACCAAATACTAAAGCATGTGCGGCATGTGTAGCTGCCATTGGCAGTATCAGTGGAGACTGTGGTAAGTGCTTTAGTGACTGGACAACAGTCTGTATTCCAGGGTATGGAACACCCGCATAGGTGATGGTACCATGAACTTCATGTTGGCCGGAAACATAATCTCGGCTCTGATGTTTCCTTTACTTTTATACTATTCAATCTCGGCTGTAACGTCCCGAAAATTTTGGAAACCTCAAACTTGGGCAGTACTTGCGGCTCTTCTCATGTCGGCTCGAGGATTATACAGCACTGCAGTTTATTTTAACATCATTCCATTTTACTCGTTTGTCGATAAATCGTTTAATGCATTGACTGTATTATCCCTGATTATAATGTTGCTGATAGCGGGAAGAAATAGAAAGACTATCCGATCCGAGGAAGAACGTTTTCAAGATGGTAATCGGTCAAACCATGAAACCAAACGGAAGCTGATTTTTTGAGTTTATACGCTGGCGACATGATTATTACCCCCAACAACCTCCTTCCGGAGTACTACTGGACTTTGGATCATGGGCTTCACTCTCAGGATGCCTCTCTTTATGCACTTGGATGGAGTATGGCGCATGCGCAAGAATAGTTTGGGAATCCTTTTACTTCTTTTTGCCTCTAAGGCGTCATTCGCGTGAGTCTTCAGCTGGAGATGGTCTTTTTCATGGTGCTTATGGGTTTCCTTGTCTGAGGAATCCGCAACGATAGTATTTCATTCTACGTTCTGGGAGCGGCTGGGTGGATATGGCTGGCTGTTGTTATTGCGACAGTTTTGCTGTGGCTGGAGAGTGGTTCATTGACTAGAACTTCTTGGACATAACTTACCTTTATAAACCCCTCAACGAACCATCTCATATGAGCCACTACTACTCCGAGAGGCCTTCCGGCCCATTGAGAACTAAGACTATAGATGTCTGCATCAGGGGTTACTGCTTCAGGTTCATAACCGCCAGTGGGGTCTTCTCCTTCGGCAAGCTCGACAGGGGGACAGAACTCCTTATAGAGAACATGATACTCCAGCCCGGCTGGAGGATACTCGACCTCGGTTGCGGTTATGGGGCCATAGGTATAGTCGCGGCTCGCTTCGTGGACTACGTTGTCATGACGGACATCAACAGGAGGGCCGTGGCGATAGCCAGGAAAAACTTAAAAATCAACGGCGTCAAGAACGCGGAGGTTCGCTGGGGCACCCTCTACGAGCCCGTTGAGGGAGAAAAGTTCCACTCGATAATAACGAACCCTCCAGTGCACGCTGGGAAGGATGTGCTTAGGGAAATAGTTATAAACGCACCTCGGCACCTCCACGATGGCGGCCTGCTCCAGATGGTAATCAGAACGAGTCATGGGGCAAAGTTTATTAAATCGCTAATGGAGGAGACCTTCACTGAGGTAAGGGAGGTCGCGAAGGGCTCGGGCTACCGGGTATATGCCGGGATCGCCTAGCCTGGTAGGGCGCGGGCCTTGAGAGCCCGTGGGCGTTTGCCCGCCGGGGTTCAAATCCCCGTCCCGGCGCCAGAATATTCCGGAGGTGTGTTCAAATGGCTGACTTTAGGCACATCGTGCGTGTTGCTGGTGTTGACCTCGACGGACACAAGCAGCTGAGGTGGGCGCTCACTGGAATAAAGGGAGTGGGCATAAACTTCGCCACCATGGTCTGCAGGGTAGCAGGTCTCGACCCATTCATGAAAGCAGGCTACCTCACCGACGAGCAGATAAAGAAGATCGAGGAGATACTCAGTGACCCCGTTGCCCACGGCATACCTCGCTGGGCTGTCAACAGGCCGAAGGACTATGAGACTGGCAGAGACCTGCACCTCATAACGGCCAAGCTTGACATGGCTATCCGTGAGGACATAATGAGGCTCAGGCGCATTAGGGCCTACCGTGGCATTAGGCATGAGCTTGGCCTGCCTGTCCGCGGTCAGAGGACGAGGTCCAACTTCAGGCGCGGTCAGACGGTTGGTGTTAGCAGGAAGAAGAAGTGAGGTGGTGTGAATGGGCGACCCTAAGAGGCAGAGAAAAAAGTATGAGACTCCCCCTCACCCCTGGATTAAGGAAAGGCTTGACCGCGAAAGGGTATTGATGGAGAAGTACGCCCTCAAGAACAAGAAGGAGCTCTGGAAGCATGAGACCCAGCTTAAGAACTTCAGGCGTAGGGCGAGAAGGCTTTTGGCGGCTCGTGGCAAGCAGGCCGAAATTGAGAGGCAGCAACTCCTTCAGAGGCTTCGCAGGCTTGGCCTACTCCCGGCTGACGCCGTTCTCGATGACGTCCTTTCCCTCACCATCGAGGACATCCTCGAGAGGCGCCTTCAGACTATAGTCTTCAAGAAGGGCCTTGCCAGAACAATGAGGCAGGCAAGGCAGCTCATCGTTCACGGCCACATCGAGGTAAACGGCCAGATAATCCGCTCACCGAGCTACCTCGTCCTCAAGGAGGAAGAGGACACCATAACCTACGCGAGAACATCTCCCTTCGCGAATCCCGGCCACCCCGAGAGGATGGTTATAGAGCAAGCCAAGCAGAGTGAGGGTGGTGGAGCATGAGCGAGGAGCAGGTCAACATAAAGAAGAAGGAGAAGTGGGGAATCGCCCACATCTACTCCTCCTACAACAACACCATCATCCACATCACCGATATCACGGGGGCCGAAACCATAAGCAGGTGGAGTGGTGGTATGGTCGTCAAGGCCGACAGGGACGAGCCATCACCATACGCGGCCATGATAGCCGCTAAGAGAGCTGCAGAGGAGGCCCTTGAGAAGGGTATAGTCGGAGTTCACATAAGGGTCCGTGCTCCTGGTGGAAGTAAGAGCAAGACGCCTGGTCCGGGTGCCCAGGCGGCCATTCGTGCACTTGCCAGAGCAGGCCTTAAGATAGGCAGGGTAGAGGACGTTACCCCGATACCGCACGATGGAACGAGACCCAAGGGCGGCAGAAGGGGTAGGCGTGTCTGACCTTTCCAAACTTTTTCTTGGGGGACAGGATATGGTAAAGGTTGAGATTCTTGAAAAGAGGGAGAATGCGATAAAGTTCATCCTTGAGGGCGTTAGCATAGCATTCGCCAATGCCCTTAGGAGAACCATACTCGGCGAGGTCCCAACGTTTGCCGTTGATGAGGTCGAGTTCTACGAGAATGACTCTGCCCTCTTCGACGAGATAATCGCCCACAGGCTCGCTATGATACCCCTCACCACACCCGTTGACAGGTTTGCCCTTGATTCTCTCGAGCTGGACGATTACACAGTTACCCTCTCCCTTGAAGCTGAGGGGCCTGGCGTGGTCTATTCGGGTGACCTCAAGAGTGACGACCCAGATGTAAAGCCAGTCACGCCAGACATCCCGATAGTTAAGTTGGCCGAGGGCCAAAGGCTCGTCTTCAACGCTTACGCAAAGCTCGGCCGCGGGAAGGATCATGCCAAGTGGCAACCGGGCTTCGCCTACTACAAGTACTATACGAAAATCCACATAAGCAAGTCAATTCCGGGGTGGGAGAAGCTGAAGAGCCTTGCGGAGAAGCGCGGTCTTCCCGTCGAGGAAACTGACGAGGAAGTAATAGTCACAACGCTGAAGCCCTTCTACATCCCGAGAGAATTTGAGGAATACGAGAGTAAGGAGATATGGGAGGAGATAGTGCCAGAAGCCTATGTCTTTACCGTCGAAACCAACGGGGAGCTTCCGGTGGAAGAGGTCGTCGGCATAGCCCTTAGGATACTCATGAGAAAGAGCGATAGGTTTATAAGCGAACTCCGTAGAGTAGCCGGTTGATTGTGCGGGGGTTGCCGAGCCTGGTCAAAGGCGCGGGATTCAGGGTCCCGTCCCGTAGGGGTTCCGGGGTTCAAATCCCCGCCCCCGCACCATCCTTTACGCTCACCCCGCCCCTTCGTCGGTTTCCCTGCGAGCCTTAAATTGTGAGGGGGAATGCTCATGAAGAGGACCGGACCGACCGATCCGAACCTTAGGAGGCTCATCCGCTACCTTAGGAAGAAGTCAAACGAGGAAGGGGTTAAGATATGGAAGGACATAGCTTGGCGCCTTGAGAGGCCAAGAAGGCAGAGGGCTGAAGTGAACGTCAGCAAGATAAACCGCTACACCAAGGATGGCGATATGGTCGTTGTTCCGGGAAGCGTCCTCGGTGCCGGCAAAATTGACCATAGGGTCATTGTTGCCGCTTGGAAGTTCAGCGAAACTGCTAGGAGAAAGATAATCGAAGCAGGTGGAGAAGCCATCACGATTGAGGAGCTCGTTGAGAGGAACCCAAAGGGAAGTGGAGTAATCATAATGGAGTGATGTGCCATGAGGATTATTAATGCCGAAGGCCTCATCCTCGGTAGGCTCGCCTCTAAAGTTGCGAAGATGCTCTTAGAGGGCGAGGAGGTCGTCATAGTCAACGCCGAGAAGGCAGTCATAACCGGCAATCGCGAGGATATCTTCGCAAAGTACAAGCAGAGGACCGAGCTCAGGACCCTTACCAATCCGAGGAGGGGACCATTCTACCCGAAGAGGAGCGATGAGATAGTCAGGAGGACTATCAGGGGCATGCTCCCCTGGAAGACTGACAGGGGAAGGAAGGCCTTCAAGAGGCTAAAGGTCTACGTTGGCATCCCCAAGGAGTTCCAGGGCAAGGAGCTCGAGACCATAATGGAAGCCCACGTGTCGAGGCTGGCCACCCCCAAATACGTGACCGTTGGCGAGGTCGCTAAGTTCCTTGGTGGAAAGTTCTGAGGTGGTGGAGAATGAGGATAATCCAGACGAGCGGCAAGAGGAAGACTGCCATTGCGAGGGCCGTTATTAGGGAAGGCAAGGGAAGGGTTAGAATAAATGGCAAGCCCGTTGAGCTCGTGGAGCCCGAAATAGCGAGGTTCACTATCCTTGAGCCGTTAATCCTGGCTGGAGAGGAGGTATGGAACAGTGTTGACATCGACGTCAGGGTCCAGGGTGGCGGCTTCATGGGCCAGGCTGAGGCCGCCCGCATAGCCATAGCTAGGGCGCTCGTCGAGTGGACCAACGATATGAACCTCAAGGAGAAGTTCATGAAGTACGACAGAACCATGCTCGTCGGTGACCCCAGAAGGACGGAGCCTCACAAACCCAACCGCTCCACCAAAGGTCCGAGAGCTAAGAGACAGAAGTCCTACCGCTGACCTTTCCGTTAACTTTAAAAACTCTTTCCCCGGCAGAACGGATAGGGTGATGGGGTTGATAATCCCCGTTAGGTGTTTCACGTGCGGAAAGGTTATCGGAGACAAATACTATGAGTTTAAGGCAAGGGTCGAGGCCGGGGAGGACCCTGAGAAGGTCCTCGATGATCTCGGCCTCGAGAGGTATTGCTGCAGGAGGATGCTCCTTAGCCATGTCGAGCTCATCGACGACATAATGCACTACCGAGTATATTGAAAACCCCCTTTCTGTGGGGCCGTGGGGTAGCTTGGTCTATCCTCCCGGCCTGGGGCGCCGGAGACCCGGGTTCAAATCCCGGCGGCCCCACCAAAAAATTTCCGGGTGGTCGGCGTGTTTAAGTACACGAGGTTCGAGAAGGCGAGGATTATAGGGGCGAGGGCTCTGCAAATATCCATGGGAGCACCAATCCTGATAGATGTGCCAGAGGGCATCACTCCTCTTGAGGCCGCGATACTCGAGTTTGAGAAGGGAGTTATCCCCATAACAGTCATAAGGCCGAGCTGATGACCATGAGCGTCATTCAGAACGTGGTCGGCAGGGTCGCGGTGCTTAGGGGCGGCAAGTATTCAGTTGAAGTTGATGTTATAACGAGCGATGGTTTTGGGAGGTTCGCCGCCCCCATAGAGGAGAATCCCACCCTCCACATAGCCGAGGCCAGGAGGGCCGTCAGCGAGGTGGATGAGATAATAGGGCCGGAGCTCATAGGCTTTGACTCCGTGGAGCAGGAGTTGATAGATAGCTACCTCTGGGAGATAGACGGGACGGATGACTTAAGCCATATAGGGGCCAACACGGCCCTCGCCGTCTCGGTGGCCGTCGCTAAGGCTTCCGCAAACTCCAAGGCCATACCCCTATACTCTTACATCGGCGGGACTTTCACCACGGAGCTCCCCGTCCCGATACTTCGCTTCGCCTCCGACGAGTCCTTTGACTACTACATGGTAGTTAGAGACCTCCTCGAGATAACTGACGTCGTTGATGCCGTGTCGAAGGTGCTTGAGGCCGCGGATTCAATAACCCTCGAAACCCTCTCCAAGGCCTCGGAGAAGGTTGGGGACGAGCTGGGCCTTGAGGTGTCTCTCGGTATCGGTATGAAGATGCCAATGGGGACTGAGGAAGTGCTCGCCCTCGTGGAGGACAATAATGTTGCGTACATAAAGCCCCTGGGGGAGGAGGAGCTGTTCCTCGAGCTAATAGCCGGAACGCACGGTGTCTTCGTTGATGGGGAGTACCTCTTTCGGACTAAGAATATCCTTGATAGGCGCTACTACAACGCTCTCTCCATAAAGCCCATAAATCTGGGCACGCTCACCGACTTGTACAACCTTGTAAACGACGCTAAGGCCGAGAGAATAACTCCTATCCTCTCGGAATCAACGTATGAGTCGGCCGATGAGGCCCTTCCTCATATCGCGCTGGGCCTTAAGTGCCCAGCGATAATCCTCGACTGGACTTCCATCGAGAAAATAAACGAGCTGAATCGCATAGCTGAGGATCTTGGGGAAAGGGGTAGGATTATAACGTTTGAAGGATGAGGGGGTTGGTGAAATGGCAGATGAGTATTTGGTTCCGCTTGACCAGTATCTTGCTGCCGGAGTACACATAGGGACTCAACAGAAGACCAAGGACATGAGGAAGTTTATATACCGTGTCAGGCAGGATGGCCTCTACGTCCTTGACGTCAGGAAGACCGATGAGAGGCTCAAGGTTGCCGGCAAGTTCCTCGCCAAGTTCGAGCCCCAGAGCATCCTCGCCGTCAGCGTCAGGCTCTACGGCCAGAAGCCGGTGAAGAAGTTCGGCGAGGTTACGGGAGCTAAGGCAATGCCGGGTCGCTTCCTGCCGGGGACGATGACGAACCCAGCGGTCAAGAACTTCTTCGAGCCCGACGTGATCATAGTCACCGATCCGAGGGCCGACCACCAGGCTATGAAGGAGGCCGTCGAGATAGGCATCCCGATAGTTGCCCTGGTCGACACTGAAAACCTACTCAGCTACGTTGACCTGGCGATACCCACAAACAACAAGGGAAGGAAGGCGCTGGCTCTCATCTACTGGATACTCGCCAGGGAAATCCTCTACAATCGTGGCGAGATAGCCAGTAGGGAGGACTTCAAGATCCCCGTCGAGGACTTCGAGATGAAGATAGTCAGGCGCTGACTCCTTCTCTTTTTCCTCGAAAAATCCTTAAGTTCCTTCCCTTAATTTCTCTCGGTGGTGTGTGGTGATTAGGTATCCTGCCGTTGCGGGCCAATTCTATCCTCTCGGAGAAGAACTCGTTGACATGCTGAAAGCGTTCTTCAGGGATTTGGGTGAGCCTGGAGGGGAGAGAAAGATAACGGCCGGTATCGCCCCTCACGCGGGGTACGTCTTTTCCGGCTACACCGCCTCGAGGACCTACAAGGCCATCTACGAGGATGGCCTGCCCGAGACCTTTGTGATATTCGGACCGAACCATACGGGCCTCGGCTCGCCCATCGCCGTCTATCCGGAGGGCAAGTGGGTTACTCCTCTTGGTGAGGTGGAAGTTGATGGTGAGCTTGCGAGAGAGATAGTGAAGAATTCGGGCATAGCCGATTTAGATGAGATAGCCCACAAATACGAGCACTCCATAGAGGTTCAGCTCCCCTTCATCCAGTACATAGCTGAGAGGGCCGGAAAGACCGTTAGAATAGTGCCGATAACCCTCAGCATACAGGACGAGGAAGTTTCCGAAGACCTCGGGGGGGCAGTCTTTGAGGCCGCCCGGGAGCTTGGAAGGGACGTCGTGGTTATAGCGAGCACCGACTTCATGCACTACGGAACCTTTTACGGCTACGTGCCGTTCAGGGCGAGAGCAAATGAGTTGCCCAACCTCGTCAAGGAGTGGGATCTCAGGGTGATAAGGAGGATACTCGACTTCGATGTTGAGGGCATGTTTAGAGAAATTCGTGAGATGGATCACACTATGTGTGGTCCCGGTGGAGTTGGAGCCAGCGTGGTGTTTTCCCGCCTTATCGGTGCCGTTGAGGCCGAACTCCTACACTACACAACGAGCTTTGATATTAGTAGAAGCACCGATGCGATAGTGGGGTACGCGAGCATAGTGATGAGGAGGGCGTGACATCATGAGAGTCCTCGCCTCTGCTCCCGCGAAGGTCATCCTCTTCGGGGAGCACAGCGTCGTCTATGGAAAGCCGGCAATAGCTGCGGCGATAGATCTGAGAACCTTTGTCGAGGCCGAACTCAGGGACGACGGGAGGATTAGAATAGAGGCCCATGACATCAAGGTTCCCGGCCTAACGGTGTCCTTCTCCGAGAGCGAGATATACTTCGAGACCGACTACGGTAAGGCGGCCGAGGTGCTCAGCTACGTGAGGGAGGCCATAAACCTCGTCCTTGAGGAGGCCGGGAAGAAGACGGGCGTCAAGGTCAGCATAACGTCCCAGATTCCCGTTGGTGCGGGCCTTGGAAGTTCTGCAGCTGTAGCGATCGCGACCATTGGAGCAGTGGCAAAGCTCTTAGGTCTGGAGCTTACCCGGGAGGAGATTGCCAAGCTTGGCCATAAGGTCGAGCTCCTCGTTCAAGGCGCTTCCAGCGGGATAGATCCGACCGTTTCGGCCATCGGCGGCTTTATCTACTACGAGAAAGGCAGGTTTGAGAACCTTCCCTTTATGGAGCTTCCAATAGTCGTGGGCTATACTGGCTCCAGCGGTCCTACAAAGGAGCTCGTCGCGATGGTAAGGAGGAGATACGAGGATATGCCTGAGCTGATGGTGCCCATAATCGAGGCCATGGGCAAGCTGGTTGAAAAGGCCCGTGACCTGATAACGGCGGAGCTGGATGAGGAGGAAAAGCTGAGGAAGCTTGGAGAGCTCATGAACATCAACCACGGCCTCCTTGACGCCCTCGGCGTCTCGACAAAGAAACTCAGTGAGCTGGTTTACGCCGCCAGAACCGCCGGGGCCCTCGGAGCGAAGATAACCGGGGCCGGAGGCGGTGGTTGCATGTACGCTTTGGCACCAGGAAAACAGAGCGAGGTGGCGACAGCGATAACGATAGCGGGAGGAACGCCCATGGTGACCCAGATAAGCCGTGAGGGACTGAGGGTGGAGGCAACGATGCCGTGAATGGGGCAAAAGAAAGCGGGTGTGATGTCATGATAATAGTCAAGCTCGGAGGAAGCGTCATAAGCGACAAGAAGGTAGAGTTTTCGTTCAGGGAGGATGTCGTTAGGCGCATCGCCCGGGAAATAGCCGAGTTCTTTCCAGAGAAGAGGTTCATGATCGTGCACGGTGGGGGTTCTTTTGGACACCCCCTCGCGAAGAAGTTCAGAATAAGGGAGGGCCTGACCGATGATTCGAAGCGGTTTGGCTTCTCCGCAACCCATCTGGCCATGCTTGATCTCAGCGGCAGGATCGTGAGGGCATTCCTCGATGAAGGCCTTCCAGCCTTTCCGGTTTCCACCTCCTCGGTCTTCGTGACGGAGAACGGCGAAGTTGTCCACGGCGACCTAACAGTTGTGGAGATGCTCCTTGGCCTGGGGTTCATTCCGGTTCTTTTCGGGGACGTCTCCGTTGATGTGAAGAAGGGAATAGACATACTCTCGGGCGACCAGATAATAGCCTACTTGGCTCGAAAACTAAGGCCCGAGAAGGTCATATTCCTCATGGACGTTGGCGGGATATATGCCGGGAAGCCGGGGGAAGCCTCCCTGGTGGAGAAGCTACGGCCTGGGGACATAGAAGGCCTCATAGAGAGGCTCTCCGGTGCGGCCGGCATAGACGTGACGGGAGGCATTGCAAACAAACTGAGAAAGGCGAGGGAGATAGCGGAGTACTCGGAGGTCTGGTTTGTCAACGGCCTCGTTCCCGGGAGGCTGGCCGGGGCAATTAGGGGCGACACAACTGGAACTGTGGTTTCCAAAAGACCATGACAATCTTAAAGCGCCTGTTTGGGAGCCCTTGAGGGCACCATCTTCCATCTCCTCTTCGCCTCCAAAAACCTCTTAACCCTGCCCGCTCTTTCCTATTTGGTGATCGTCATGGGGCCCTTCGATAAGGAGGAGCTCACGGTCATTAGGAAGTTTGAGCACATAGAGCACTGCCTCACGAAGAACGTCCAGGCTCACGTGAGCAACGGCTTTGAGGACGTGCATTTCGTCCATATGAGCCTTCCCGAAATAGATAAGGATGAGATCGACCTGAGCGTTGAGTTCCTTGGTAGGAAGTTTGACTACCCGATAATGATTGCCGCCATGACTGGCGGCACTAAGGGCTCCCAGCTGGCCGCCAAGATAAACAAGACCCTTGCGAAGGCCGCCCAAGAACTTAACATTCCCATGGGCGTTGGAAGTCAGAGGGCCATGATAAGGAAGCCAGAGACGTGGGAGAGCTACTATGTCCGGGATGTGGCCCCTGACGTCTTTTTGGTTGGCAACCTTGGGGCGGCCCAGTTTAGTGAAAATGCCGCGGAGCGCTACGGCATTGAGGAAGCTATAAAGGCCGTCGAGACAATCCAGGCCGATGCTTTGGCAATCCACATGAACCCCCTTCAAGAGAGCGTCCAGCCCGAAGGCGACACGACATACAGGGGCGTTTTGAAGGCGTTAGCCGAGCTCAAGGCCGAGTTCCCGTATCCGATAATAGCAAAGGAGACTGGGGCTGGTGTCTCGATGGAGATTGCCGTGAGGCTCGAGGCCATCGGGATAGATGCGATAGATGTGGGTGGGCTCGGTGGGACAAGCTGGAGCGCCGTCGAATACTACAGGGCCAAGGACGAGCTCGGTAGGAGGCTTGCTCTAAGGTTCTGGAATTGGGGGATAAAAACTGCCATAAGCGTCGCCGAGGTTCGGTATGCAACTGATCTCCCAATAATAGCGACCGGCGGCATGCGGGATGGGATAACCATGGCCAAGGCCCTCGCCATGGGAGCCTCTCTCGTGGGCGTTGCCCTTCCCCTCCTCAAGCCAGCAGTGAAGGGGGACGTCGAGGAAGTCATAAAAATCCTGAAGTGCTATATCGAGGAGATTAGGAACGCGATGTTCCTAGTGGGGGCGAGGAACGTCGAAGAGCTCAGGAGAGTCCCGCTTGTGATCACGGGATTCACGAGGGAATGGCTTGAGGAGAGGATAAACTT
Organism: Pyrococcus yayanosii CH1; assembly: GCF_000215995.1. Lineage (NCBI taxonomy): Archaea > Methanobacteriati > Methanobacteriota > Thermococci > Thermococcales > Thermococcaceae > Pyrococcus > Pyrococcus yayanosii. The sequence continues at coordinate 211,791 of NC_015680.1, forward strand.
AAGGGAGTACCTGAGGGCCAGGAGGAGCACACCTTTTTAAACCTACCCTAAGAGGTAAGAGCAACGTGGTCCCATGCCCTCGGGCTGGGAGGAGAGAGAATGATAAGGATTTACACTCTTGGAGGCTATGAGGAAGTGGGAAAAAACATGACGGCCGTCGAGTACAACGGTGAGGTTATCATAATCGATATGGGTATCAGGCTCGATCGCGTCCTTATACACGAGGACGTTGAATTTCAAAAGATGAGCTCCAAGGAGCTGAGAAAACTTGGTGCGATCCCAGACGACAGGCCCATAAGGGACAAGAAGGTTGTTGCCATAGCCCTCTCACACGGCCATCTCGACCACATAGGTGCTGTTGCCAAGCTCGCCCCCCACTACCCAGATGTGCCCGTATATGGCACCCCCTATACCATTCGGCTCGCCAAGAGTGAGGTCAAGGGGGAGCAGTACTTCGAGGTTACGAACCCGATGTTCGAGACGAACTACGGTGAGATAGTTCAGGTGAGCGAGAATCTCGCCATAGAATTCGTCCAGATAACACACTCAATTCCCCACTCTTCCATCGTCGTTATCCACACGCCCGAAGGAGCTGTGGTATATGCCTGTGACTATAAGTTCGATAACAACCATCCCTACGGCGAAAAGCCCGACTACAAGCGTTTGAAGGAGCTCGGCCAGGAAAGCGTTAAGGTCCTCATAGCTGAATCTACAAGGGTTGCCGAAGAGACAAAAACGCCAAGCGAGGCAGTCGCGAAGATGCTCTTAGAGGATTTTTTCCTTTACGAGGGCATGGAGGCTGATGGTCTTATAGCCACAACGTTCGCTTCCCACATAGCCCGCCTCCAAGAGCTTATAGAGATAGCCAATAAGATGGGTCGCCAAGCAATATTCATCGGTCGCTCCCTTGCCAAGTACACTGGCATAGCCAAGCAACTTGGGTTGATAAAGATGAAGGGTTCTCGTGTCTTGAGGAGTCCCAATGCCATAAGTAAGGTCCTGAAGGAGGTCTCTCAAGCGAGGGAGAACTACCTTCTAGTTGTCACTGGACACCAGGGGGAGCCTGGAGCAATACTGACGAGGATGGCCGGTGGTGAGCTCTACGACATAGGAAAGAGGGATACCGTTGTTTTCTCCGCTGGCGTGATTCCGAACCCGCTCAACGTAGCCCAGCGTTACGCCCTCGAGACGAAGCTGAGGATGAGGGGCGTAAGGATGATAAAGAACCTTCACGTTTCAGGTCACGCGAGTAGAGAGGATCATCGCTATCTTATTAGACTGTTAAATCCTGAGTATATAGTTCCCGCACACGGGGAGTTTAGAATGCTCACCCACTACGCTGAGCTGGCCGAGGAGGAGGGCTACATGATTGGAAAAGATGTTTTCGTGGCAAGGAACGGTCATCGAGTTGACATATAGGGGGGATTGGGATGAAGTACGACGCCCTCTTTAAGAGGATTAAAGAGAAGGCCAAGCTCGTTGATGAGAAGATGTTCGAACTAATACCCGAGAAGGAGCCGGCTGTTCTCTACGAGGCCGCCCGCCACTACCCTCTCGCCGGCGGAAAGCGCGTCAGGCCCTTTGTCGTTCTAACTGCAGCTGAAGCCGTCGGTGGCGACCCCTCGAAGGCCCTCTACCCGGCGGTTGCCATAGAGCTCATCCACAACTACTCCCTCGTCCACGATGATATAATGGATATGGACGAGACGAGGCGTGGAAGGCCAACGGTCCATAAGCTCTGGGGCATCAATATGGCCATCCTGGCAGGCGACCTCCTCTTCAGCAAGGCATTCGAGGCTATTTCTGGGGCAGATGTTGACGCCGAGAAGAAGGCGAGAATTCTCGAGACGATAGTTAGGGCATCGAACGAGCTCTGCGAAGGTCAAGCGATGGATCTCGAGTTTGAGAAGAGAGAAACCGTAACTATCGAGGAGTATATGAGGATGATAAGCGGCAAGACCGGGGCACTCTTCGAGGCTGCTGCCAAGGTCGGTGCCATCGTTGGAACCGAGAACGAGGAGTACATAGGGTCCCTTGCCCGCTGGGGTCGCAACGTCGGCATAGCGTTCCAGATATGGGACGACGTTCTTGATCTTATCGCCGATGAGAAGAAGCTGGGCAAGCCCGTTGGAAGTGACATAAGGAAGGGCAAGAAGACCCTTATAGTGGCTCACTTCTTCGAGAGAGCAGATGAGAGAGATAGGGAGAGATTCCTCAGGGTCTTTGGCAAGTTCGCGGGCGACGTCAGGGGGAGGGGCATAATCGAGGAGGATGTCAAGGCCGAGGTTATGGAGGCCATAGAGCTCCTTAAGGCCTACGGGAGCATAGACTACGCCGCCAGCTATGCAAAGAAGCTCATTAGGGAGGCCAATGAGTCACTGAAGATTCTTCCAGAGAGCGAAGCCAGGAAGGACCTAGAGCTCCTAGCCGAGTTCATCGTTGAGAGAGACCACTAAAGAAATCCTTAAATTCGACGAAGGAGAGAGTCTGGTCGATGAAGTTCGGTATAGTGGCTCGAAGGGATAGGGAGGAGGCTCTCAAGCTCGCCTACCGCGTTTATGATTTTCTCAAGGTCAGCGGTTATGATGTCGTGGTTGATATGGATACATATAAGCACTTTCCCCACTTTGATGAGGGAGATGTCCTGCCCCTCGAGGAGTTCGATGTGGACTTCATAATCGCGATAGGCGGGGACGGGACGATACTAAGGGTTGAGCACCACACAAAGAGGGACATCCCGATACTAAGCGTAAACATGGGAACCCTTGGCTTCCTCACGGAAGTGGAGCCTAGCGAGACATTCTTCGCAATAAATAGGCTCCTCGAAGGTGATTACTACATCGACGAGAGGATAAAGCTAAGGACGTTCATAGACGGCAAGGGGAACATTCCCGACGCTCTCAACGAGGTCGCAATCCTAACGGGCGTCCCCGGAAAGATAATCCACCTTAAGTACTACGTGGATGGGGGACTGGCGGACGAAGTCAGAGCTGACGGTCTCGTCGTCTCGACTCCCACGGGCTCCACAGGCTACGCTATGTCCGCGGGCGGCCCTTTCCTTGACCCAAGGCTTGACACGATGGTAATAGTTCCCCTCCTCCCGATGCCGAAAACTTCAGTTCCCATAGTCATTCCGGGAACATCAACGGTAGAAATCGAGCTGATCACGGAGAGAGAGATAATCTTGGTTGTGGACGGGCAGTACTATGAGCACCTTCCGTCAAATGTCTGGATCACCGTTAAGAAGAGCCCAAGAAAGGCCAAGTTCGTTCGCTTCAGCCGGGAGATATACCCCAAGTATACGATGAAGATAAAGGAGAGACACTAGCGGAGAGGCTTCATGTAGCTGGCCGCCTTCAGGATATCGCTGAAGACGCCGCTTGCCGTAACCTTCCCTCCTCCGCCGGGCCCCTTAATAACGAGCTCTCCTAGAAGGTCTGTCCTTATGACCGCGGCGTTGAGAACGCCTTCCGTTAGCAGGGGGCTGCCCTCGGAGAGTCTTTTTGGTTGAACCCTAATCCTTCCCTTGGACACCTCTGCAATGAGCCTTACCCTTCTTGCGTCCGTGACCTCCCTTATCCCCTTCACCTCGACCTCCTCAGCCTCCTGACCAAAGGCCACCCAGTGCAGTATTTTGGCCTTGTGCATAGCATCTATCCCGTCTATATCCTTCGAGGGGTCCTCTTCAAGTATCCCCTGCTCTTTAGCCTTCTCCACAGCCTTCTCAAAGGAAGAGCCGCGTTCCATCTCCGTAAGTATGAAGGTCGTGCTGGCGTTGAGGACGGCCTCGATTGAGAGTACGTCATCGCCAAGCAGGTTCTCCCTGAGCAGTCCGATTACGGGCGTTCCTGCCATCACGGTGGCCTCAAAGAATAGGCCTGCACCGCCCTCCTCAGCGGCTTTCATGAGCTCGCGATAGTGATTCGCGATGGGAGGCTTGTTGCTGGTCACGACGCCTATCCCTTCCTTCAGTGCCGTCTCGTACATGGAAAAGGCCTCGTCGTGGCTGCTGACGTCAACAAGTATGTCCGGTCTGACCTCCTGAACGAGCTCCTCGGGTGAGAAGTCGAAAACCTCGTATTCGTCCCATGCGCTCAGCCTTCCCATCGTTTCCTTGACCTCTTTGGCTTCTAGGGGGTCGATGTCGCCCCATATTGTGCCGCTCCTGTCTGTTATCGAGACGATTCTCAATTCAACCCCAAACCTCCTTCCCCTCTCCGCCATTATTTCGGCCAGTGCTCTTCCAACAGTTCCAAACCCGAAAATTGAGACCCTAACAACTTTCATGGTGGATACCTAGGGGATAATGGTAATAAAGTTTCCCTCAAACTGGAATGTTGATGAAGTATCGCTTTGACCTCCGGAAGCATGAAAAGGGAGTAATGATCCTTGCGGTGCTCCTGTTCCTACTTTCCCTTTCTCTTTCGCCTCCAGTAAGATGGCCACCCTACTCGCTCCTCGAATACGTGATCTACTGCTCCATAGCTCCTGTTCTGCTAGTCATAGCCCTTCATGAAGGGCTCCATGCAGTCGTCGCAAGGCTTCAGGGAGCAAGGGTGGAGTTCGGAATAACTAAGCTCGGCAAGAGCTGGGTTGCGATGGCCCCGTATACGGCCGTCAGAACTCCACTCCCGGTAAAGATGTGGATTCCGGTGCTTCTAGCACCCTTCAGTCTTTCTCCGCTTTTCTACATCCTTGGCTCGGCTACAGGCTCTCCGATCTGGGTGATGGCGTTTTTAATAAACACATCCGGTCTCGCTGGAGATATCGTGGTGCTCCTCGTACTCATTAGAATGCCAAAAGATGCTCTTGTAGTGGACGAAGGGATTGAGATGGTCTCGGAAATTCCGTTCCCGGAACCTTGGCCAGAACTGTTAAGGCTCGGCAAGTAGCTAGCCGACCGGTGGATGCTCTGCCCCTTTCCTCCACTTTTCGTACGCTTCATCCCACCGCTTTAAAAGTTCGGCACGCTTTTGTTCGTCCTTTATCCCCTTGAGGTACTCCCGCGGGATATAGGCGAGATAATTGGGGTAAAGCTGGCTCAAAGGTTCCGCTTTCTATTACCTCTCCACTGGCTTTCTCCACAAGCTCCTTCAGCCGTTCCAGAGGAAGGTAATGCAGGTCGTCCTTTCTCCCGAAAAGGGCTTCAAAAATTTCTTCACGCAGGTTGTACAGCTCAAGATGAGCCCTCTGTCTCTCGTTCTTCGCAATAGGCAAGCAATCCGGAGGTAGAGGCGGCTCGTTCCGGAGCGGAATCCTTGATAGGACATCTCTCCTAAACGTCTCCTCGTCAACGGACATGGAAAACACCCAAAAGTGCTAAAACGGCTGTCTTTAAGGCGTTTTCGGAGAAAATGTTGTATAAGATGGGGGAGAATTAATGGCAGGTCAAAAATCTCTAGGATCAAAACAGCTAACACCTCTCTTGACTAATTTTTCTCTCGGTCTCCCGAGGAAAAGCAGTGAGGAGGATGATCACCCCAAATACAAGAAGAGGGAATTTAAATTAGAGCCCTGCTGAGCTCTACTGCATCTCTCCAGTCGAGAATTTCGGCATTTTCTGGAGCTCTTGGCAAGTCATTTCTATCCGGAACTATGAGGAGTTTTTTCTTGGCGTTAATTTCTTCAAATTTTTCTTCAACCTTCCTGATATCCTTTTCTTTAATTTTCTCCTTCCATTTAACCTCGGCAACCAAATGGAGCTTTCTATTTTTCAACAGGGCAACATCTACTTCCAGATCAGGCATTTCAATCCTGATTGGTTGCAAAGAATAGTGTTTTACCAACAACCTCTCAAAGAATCTCTCAACGTAGTGCGGCATTTTTTCCCTAAAAATCCTCTCAACGGTTTCATCTGGAAGCTCAGTTTCGAAGAATCCATATTTGGCGTTTAGGTAATATGCGAAATCCACTACAGGGGACAGATGTCGGTACTTGAATATTTTCTTTCTCTTCCCGAAGAGCGAAATTCTCTCGAGGATTCCCATGTTGACAAGGGTCTCAAGGTATGGAGCGACTGCACTGTGGGTTTCCTTTTCTATGAGTCCTCGCGAATACAGCTCCTTGGCTATCTCTCCTGAACTTGACTTGCCATCCGCAACAGTCTCGAGTATTGCCGAATATCTTCTCGTTAATTCTCGCTCTTCTTCTGTGAATATCTCACCAATTAAGCTGGGAACGTTTCCCTTCAGGGTTGATCCAAGGGTTGAGAAAACTCTCTCACCCAAACTTTCAACGGCTGGAGCTAACCAGGGTTCCTGAACGAGAACAGCAAGCTCTACCATGGCTTTTCCTTTATATCCCAACTCATTAACAAAGTTAATCGCATCCCTCGGATCAACTAAGCTCAGCTCCCTTACATAGAAAAGCCCCAGCAGAGGACTATTGTTCCCTATAAGCTTTTTGAAATAGTGCCTCGTTGAAGTTATAAGGATGAGCCCACCCCTTCCTGACAATCCCTGGAGAATTGAGAAAAATGACTCGCCGAGCCGGTGGAACTCGTCAATGACGATTCTCCCTTGGTCCAGGAGAAGGGGGAGCACTCGCATGAACTCGGAGAAAGAATATATCTCTCCTTTTTTTATTTCAAATATCTCCCTACCGCTCGTTACAATGAAGTAATGGGAATATTTTGCCCTCTCTCTGATGTAGAAGGTCTTCCCAGTTTTCCTTCTTCCGTAAATTAGCAACCATCTTACGTTCAGGACATCTCTAAGCTCGCGACGTTCAATAATTTTCACTATGCTAATCACCATTATGCTAATTTTGGTTAGCCTTATATAAATATTGCGATATGGGGAGGCAATAGATGTTAGGATCAAATCCTTAATTAGCCTCTTTCATAAGCTCTGCCATTGCGGCCTTGAAGTCCCTCTTCTCTGCAACAACTTCAACAACGCGCCTCGCGCGGGATGTAGGCGAGGTAGTGCAGGAGGTCTGGCTCGAAGGTTACTTTCTCTCGTCAGTTTTAAGCTGGATTATTCTGTGTTTTAAACCCGTCTAGGATGTCATTTCCCCGAAGAAGCTCCAGCAAGAACGATCAACAGCAACGACGCGACCGGTTTCGCCGACGAGGTAAGTGAGGGGGACCCCACAATGATAAATACGGAGAGCCGTATAAAGCTATATATGTTAACACTTGGAACCACGCTATGAGGATTCGAATCCAGACTTACAGAAAAAAGCTATGGAAACCTGGAGATTATCCCACAAAGGAGGGAACAAGAGAGGATGCCGAAAACGATTATTAATTGAGGTGACTCTAATGCGTGAAAAACTCTTAAAGAGCATCCTTTTAATTTTCTTTTTAGCTTTGTGGTTTTTTCATGGTTAGATAAAGTGTACCTTTTAGAACTCGTATCTTTATTAGGAATCTCCCTGCCCATTGTCGTTTTAACGCTGGGAAAAGCATGGTACTGGGTTACGATTCTCATGGCATTGCCTGCCTATTATCTCGGTTCACTGCTCAGACTATCAAGGAGGCCTTTGGAGGCACTGGTAATTTCAGCTCTGATGTTTGCTCCGTTCGTGGTTTTATCCAGTTTGGACTTTTATACATGGATTATCCTGGCTAATTATGGCTGAGGGTGGCGTCTCTAGTTATCCTTGTGCCTGTTTATCCTATCATTGCATGGGTTGCAATGACTTTTAAAAGAAAGAAAAGCCATCACTCCACGTAAACTGCAGGCTTCAGAGGCATCGCCTGTTTTTTCTTTCCGCCCTTGTCCTCCTTCGGGTTAATGACTATCTCCAAGCCAAGCTCCTTCTCTATGAACTCCTTCGCCTCTCTCAGGACCTTCTCCTCGTCTATCCTCTTGACATCGAAAGCTCTCTCCTTAATTAGCCTCTGAACTATCTTCGCAACCTCCTTGCCGTGCTTCCTTATCTCTTCATCTTTCATGAGCTCTGCCATTGCGGCCTTGAAGTCCCTCTTCTCTGCAACAACTTCAACAACACGCCACTTCCATTCTGGGGCAGTGTAGATGTAAGCCCTCTTCGGGTTCTCTATCTTTGCCACCTCGACGATCTCTTTTATGTCCTCTATGAGAGACTTAATGAATTCCTCGCCAATCTCAAGGGCCTCGTTCCACCATTCCTTCCTGGGTTCAGGCCACTTCGCTAGGCTGACGAATCCCTCTCCGCCGAGCTTCTCCCAGAGCTCCTCGCATATGTGGGGCGTGAACGGTGCCATCAGCCTAACCCAAACGTCTGCAAGTGTTCTCAGGACGTAGCGCTTGGCGGCATCATCTCGTCCCTCTGTCCTCCTCAGGTACCAGCGCAGGTCGTTCATGATAGTGTAGAAGGCCCACTGGACAGCGGTTCTGGTCCTGAACTCCTCCAGAGCCTTGGTGGTTCCCTCAATGGATTTGTTCAGCCTGTGGAGCATCCAGCGGTCAATGCTCTTCAGCTCAATACCTTCCTTGGCCTCATAGCTTGCAAACTCGCTCACGAGTTCGTAGAACCTCTCGACCTGTTTCCTGAGCTTTCCGACTTCCTTCCTGCGCCAATCAAAATCACTATCGTGCTCGGCAAGGCTCATTATGTATAGCCTGACGACATCTGCTCCGTTCTCCTCGATGGCGTCGATGAAGTTCAGCACGTTGCCCTTGCTCTTGCTCATCTTCTGACCCTCGAGCGTTCCGAAGCCATTCACCGCTATGCCCCTTGGCCAGTGCTCCCTTCTGAAGAGGGCTACGTGATTGAAGATGAAGAACGTCAGGTGGTTTGGTATCAGGTCTTTGGCGGAACAGCGCCAGTCTAATGGATACCAGTACTCGAACTCCTCCTTCATCTCGTGGATAATCTCAGCCGGAATTCCGGTCTTCTCGGCTAGCTCTTTCTCCTTGGCCTCGCTGAAGCCCTCCCTGAATATGTAGTCGAAGAACTCAGGCGTGAGCTTCTCGGGGTCGAGTTTATCCTCCTCGCGGAGCTTGTTTATGTGCCTGCTAATCGTGTAGTAAGCCATGTAAATCGTTGAATCACTCAGACTCTCAATGACCCACTCGGGGTCCCAGGGTAGAGGAGTTCCCAGCCCCACTTTTCTGGCGCAGGCCTTCTTGTCGAGCCATTCGATGACGGCCTCGAACTGGGCTCTGCGGCTCTCGGGATAGATGGTCATCTGGTCGAGTGCCTCCTTTGCCTTAGCCTTCCACTCAGGGTTCCCGTAATCGATAAACCACTGGTCGTGGATTATCTTGATGACGGCCCGATTTCCAAAGCGGCTTATCACGTTCTTCTCCGCGAACTCGTACATTATCTCGGCGATACCCTTCTCCTGGAGCTCCTTTGCGATGAGCTCCTTTACCTCCTGCACCGGTTTGCCAGCGTAGGGCTCGACCTTGAAGATTCCCTTGTGGTACTCGGCCTTGTATATCGTCTTCGTGGCTTGCTCCAGCTTCTCCCTATCCTTCTGGCTCTTTATGCCCAGTTTCTCTACCTCTTCGACGGCCGGGAACTCGCCATAACCCTCGAGCTTTATCAGCGAGATGTAGCTTATCTCCTCGACGACCCTTGGGTCTATGTCGTACTTGAGCAAAATCTCCGTCTCCCTCTTCAAATCCTCCAAAGCCACGTGGTCGAAGGGTGCATGCGCTGGAACGCTCATGACAACTCCGGTCGCGTTGTCAGGATCGACGAACTCGGCCGGCAGTATTATGACCTCGTCGCCAGTCACCAGATTTCTCACGTATTTTCCTATCAGCTTCTCGCCCTTGAACTCCTCTAAAATTTCAATCTCCCTGTCCTGGAAGGAGAGCTTGTAAGCTGCTTCCCTGCTGATTATCCAAGTTTCTTCCCTATCGCCGCGCCTGATCTTTGCTTTGACGTAGATCGCTTCTGGATTCACCCACATGTTGGTGACGCCGTAAACGGTTTCTGGCCTCAGGGTTGCCGCCGGGAGATAAATTACCTCTCCGTCCTCGCGCAGCTCGAACTTTATCAGGACATATTCGAGTATTGGGACGTCCTCGCCCTCCATGAGGTCGTGGTCGCCCAGCGGCGTGCCCACGACCGGGTCCCACCTGACGCGGTGAGCCCCCTTGACTATGTAGCCCATCTCTTTCAGCCTGATGAACTGCCACTCGATGAACTTGCTGAAGGGCGGGAACAGGCTCGTGGTGTGGAACTCCCTGCTCCAATCAACGCTGAATCCTGCCCTGATGAAGGTCTCTTTTGCTGCTCTCATGAAGTACTTCACGATGTTCACGGGGTCCTCGAAGGTCCAGAGTATCTCTTCGGGCACCTTGTAAACGTCCCTGTAAATCCAGATGGTCTTGGGGTCGCGGTTCTTTATTCTCTCGGCTATTCCAACTATCGGGGCCCCGGTGATGTGCCAGCCCATCGGGAACAGCACGTTGTAGCCCTGCATTCTCTTGAAGCGTGCTATGACGTCGGGAATAGTGTAGGTTCTGGCGTGGCCGACGTGCAAATGTCCGGAAAGGTATGGGAAGGCCACCGTTATGTAGAACTTGGGCTTCCTTGGGTCCCTCTGAGGCTCGAAGACCTTCTCCTCCAGCCATCTTTTCTGCCACTTCTCCTCGATGGCCTTGAAGTTAAGTTCAGCCATGTTCATACCCCCCGAAGCTTTTCAAAAGAGCCAGACTCTAGAATAGGCGGATTATTGGGGGAATCAGGCATCGGTGCCGAGACGGAGAACTCGATCCCCCCTCATGGGCATCGCCATGGGTTCCGGCTCCCGGGTATTTAAGGTTTTTGGAAAATTTTAAAGCCCTCCTGGACGACATTCCCCGATGCCACTCGCCGAGTACGTTGACCTCTTGATGCTCATCGTATCCCTTCTCACGTCTGCCTATCTCTTCACTGCCTATCTTAAAGCATCTAAGGAATACACGCTCTTTGGGGCCTTTGGATGGGCAATGTTGGCCTTCCATGAGGCCATGAGACTGTTTAACGGGCTTGAATTTCTCCAAGAAGGCCTGCTCTACGGCTTCTCCCTCGGGACATCCCTCTACATACTGTCAATCGTGGAGGAGCTCTCTCCCACCGCTATCCGCCTCTTTAAGCTGTTCCTGCTAATCCCACTGGTTCACATCGTCTACCGCCTCCTGTGGGTGATCATGGGGATAAAATACCCGGGTGTCGGAGGAATAGCGGGGGATTCGGGGACGATACTCTTAATCTCAGCCTATGTCGTGTGGAGAGTCCTTGGAAGGGAGGGTAGGCTCATGGCCCTCTCGGCGGTTCCCCTTTCCGTAGCCCTCCTCCTCTACAAAATCTGCCACAGCACGTACGTGGAGCTGGTTCTGGTGGCCATTGGTGCCGTCATGCTCTCTTGGGTGACCGTGAGGACGTCTTCGAGGGTGTTATTCAGGCCTGGTAGTGAGGGCTCGGCTGACCTCCCCAAGGGACTTCTCATGCTTCCCGAGAGGGAGTTCAGGGTGATGCTCAAGGATCTTGAGGATAATTCTCTTCTTCTGTTCACGCGGGAGGTGAGGGACTACCCGGAATCCTGGACGGTGTTCTACGTTACCAACGCTCCAACTGCTAACTCCGTTCGCCCCACCTCCCTGGAGAAGATGACACATCTGGCGGTTCGCTACCTGAGGGAGGCCAGGGAAATGGGAACGAGGGGTATTGTTGCTCTGGACTGCTTGGAATATCTCCGGATGTACAACGACTTCTCATCGCTCCTAAAGTTCCTCCACAATCTGAGGGACTACGCTATTGTGGAGGTGGGAACGGCGCTGGTGTCCTTCGTCCCGGAGGCTTGGGATGAAAGGGAAAGGGCCCTGCTTATGGGGGTTAGCTAGGGCGGTTTAATTAAGCGCCGAAGTGATCGTTCCTACTTGTTGGCCGAGGTGGAGTGCACTGGGGGTTCTGGAACCCTCGAAATCGTTGATCTCTTTAGTGGTGAGCAGGTTTTCTCCACCCCATCTACGGAGAGCTCTCAGAAGAACTTGTTATTCCTCACGAGGGTTCCTATTATGTGGCCTATTTTGGCAACGGCTCTCTTTCCTGCATTCTAAGGCTCAAGAAGAACACTCCAACGGAGAGCGTCCAGAACGCAGTCTACGCTACCGGAACAGTATCCGCATTCGTCCTTGCGGCTCTTCTCTGGAGGAGGTGGGGAAGTGATAATCGCCGAAAACCTTGTAAAGCGCTTTGGAAGCATATGCGCTCTGAAGGGAATAACTACGGAAATTACAGAGGGAATGACCCTCATTCTCGGCCCCAACGGGGGAGGCAAATCAACCTTCTTAAAGCTCGCCACTGGAATCTACAGGCCGACCAGGGGAAAAGATACTGGTTTTTGGAGAAGATCCCTGGAAGAGCGAGAGGATAAAGGAGAGGATTGGCGTTTCCTATGACCCGCCCTCCTTTCCCAAGCTCATCACAGGCAGGGAATGGCTGACGCTCTTTGCGTCAGCTAAGGGATATGGAGAGGAAGAGGTGGAAAGAGTAGCCAAGCTGTTTAACATTGACTTTCTCGACAAGGAGGGTACTCTTCTGGAATTGTGAAGAAGCTGAGCGTAGCCCAGGCCTTCATAGGGGAACCGAGGCTCAGGAAGCTGAAAACGAGTGGAGAAGCGAGCTTCGTCGTGATCAGTCATATCTGGGAACCTCTGCTCCCACTCGCCGACAGGGTTCTGGTTATAGCGGATGGCAAGCTTGTGCTTGAAGGGTATGTGGATGACGTGCGGGAGGAAGTTGAGGTCCTTTTCAGGCCGAGGATGGATATCGAAACATATTAGGGGGGTGGCAATCTCCGATATGTGAGGTTTGTAAGCCCGAATGGGGACTGCCGAAAGTTTTGAAGATATGGGGAGTTAATGAGCCTTACAAGGCTTTACACAAATTACGGCTAACCAGAACGGATACATTCATAAGAGCATGGGAACCTCTTACATACTCGAGAAGCCATTCTAATTCAACACCCGCAATCCTTAAAAACTCTTCATCCAACTTCGCCCGACTAGGCGGGGTCAACCCGCGGGATGTTCCCGGACGGGAGAACCACAAACGAGGAAGGGGTGAAAGGAATGGGCATGTACAAGTACATTAGGGAAGCTTGGAAGAGCCCCAAGAAGAGCTACGTGGGTCAGTTGCTCAAGCAGAGGATGATAAAGTGGAGAAGGGAGCCGGTAGTCGTTAGGATTGAGAGGCCGACCAGGCTCGATAGGGCTAGGGCTTTGGGTTATCAGGCCAAGCAGGGCTACGTCATCGTTCGTGTTAGGGTTAGGCGGGGAGGAAGGAAGAGGCCCAGGTGGAGGGCTGGAAGGAAGCCCTCCAAGATGGGTATGGTCAAGTACTCACCCAAGAAGAGCCTTCAATGGATAGCCGAGGAGAAGGCGGCGAGAAAGTTCCCGAACCTTGAGGTTCTCAACTCATACTGGGTCGGCGAGGACGGAATGTACAAGTGGTTTGAGGTCATAATGGTCGACCCGCACCACCCCGTAATTAAGTCCGATCCGAAGATAGCCTGGATAGCCCTTAAGGTTCACAAGCGCAGGGTCTTCCGCGGGCTTACCTCAGCTGGCAAGAAGGGCCGTGGCCTGAGGAACAAGGGTAAGGGAGCCGAAAAGGTTAGGCCCAGCATAAGGGCAAATGAGGGCAAGGGTAAGTGATTAAAGCTCTTCGCACTTCGCCTTCTTCTTTGTTCTATAGAACCAGTCTGCGGCTTTGCAGTATTCGAAGAGCTCTTCTGGCTTGAAGTAGAGATTTATCTCCCTCTCTGCACTCTCTGGACTGTCGCTGGCGTGGACGACGTTGTATATCGCGTCCCCTATGTCGAGTCCGTAGTCTCCCCTTATAGTCCCAGGCTCTGCGTCCTTCGGGTCGGTGGCCCCGGCCATCTTTCTTACAACGCTTATCGCATATCTCCCTTCAACGACCATCACAACGCTAGGTGCCTTCGTTATATACTCTATTAGGGCTTCGAAGAAGGGCTTTCCCTTGTGCTCCGCATAGTGCTTCTCTGCGAGCTCCCTGTCAATCCATATCATTTTCATTCCGACTATTTTGAGACCGCGTTTCTCGAATCTGCTGATTATCTCCCCAATCAGACCCCTGACAACCGCGTCCGGCTTTATTATTACCAGCGTTCTCTCGACTTCCGCCATGGGAAACACCAAAGGCTAATGGGGGCATGGTCTTAATTATGTTTTTCTTCCTGAGCTGCCACCAGAGAAAAATCAGGCCCATGACTATCCCAGCGAGCAGGAAGGGTACCCGGCTGGGCAGGGGCAGGTTCCTGTGCCATCTGTAGAGAAGGTAGTTCTGATATAGGAAGAGATAGCCAAGCCACGCTATCAGGATGGCCTCAACGAGAATCATGGCGAACTCCTTAGTTTCCTCCTTCATCTTTCCCCCTCCAGAACTTCCTGAGGTAGAGCCTCATCGTGGGCAATGTTACAGCCCTCATCGTCTCCACCATCCAGTCGGGTAAGTCCTTTTTAACATTCTTCCAGAGAACACGGTAGTCGAGGATCACTATGCTCCCCCTCTCCTCGGCCGAGCGGTGCACTCTTCCCGCCGCCTGGGCTAGCTTTCTGTGGGCGGGCAGGACGTAGCCGTAGTAGCGGCCCTTCCCCGGGAACTTCTTCTCGAAGTACCTTATCTGAGCTTGGACCCTCGGCGTCGGGCGGGCGTATGGGATGCCGACCAATACAACGCCGTTCATTTCATCACCACTGTAATCCTGCCCCTCGCTGTTCCTTCCTCCCATGACACCGAAGAGGACGGCCCCGTTCCCCTTCGCCTCGGCCTTGAACTGGGCCACGAGGGCATCATTCTCCCTCGAGCTGGCCCCTTTCTTCTCGATGAAGACCTTCTTGCCGAGCTCTTCTTCGATCTTGACGTGTATGTTAGTGCTTATGAGCCCATCGAGGACCTCATAGGAGGCAGTGAAGACGCCTACGTTCTTTGGCGTCAGCCTGACGGCCTCAAAGATATACTCAGCAAGCCTTCTGTAGAGACCCGGACTCCTCTCCTCGCCCCTCGTCGAGACGTCTCTCGCGACAAGCACAAGGGCATTTTCCCTCTTCACAATCCTGGGGAACTTCTTGAGCTCGGCTTCCACGCCTATTATGTCTCTGAAGGCCTCTAAGGGGCTGAGGGTCCCGGACATGAATATGGCCGAGTGAACCTCCTCCACGAAGTCGAGGGCTCTAGAGGGGTCGAGGGCAACGATCTCGAGGCTGAGTCCCTTCTCCCTGCTCATGAGATGCAGATAGTCCTCGCTGTTCGCGAGGGAGAGCCACGTGAGGAGGAACTCTCCCACCCTGCCAATGTAACTCCTTGGTGGAAGGTTCCGCTCTATCCTGTCTTCCCTTATGGCGTCCCCTACCTCCACCATATCGTTGAGCATCCTCACTATGGCCCTCCCCAAGTAGCCGGTCACCTCAATGACGTGCCTGAAGATGTCCTCCGGCCTTATCGGAACCTCATATGCCTCGTAGTTCTTTAGCCTCTCCTCGTAGAGAAGTTCCAACCCTCTCAGAAGGATTAAAAGGAAGCTCTCTATGTCCCCCTCCCCGTATTCTTGGGCCTCCTTGACGGCCCTCTCGAGGCTCCTCAGGGATAGCCTATCGCTCAAGGCTGATACGGCCTGGTCCGGTAGATTATGAGCCTCGTCGAACACCAGTATCAGGTCAGAATACTCGAGGCCCAGCCCCTCGAGGAAGGCCTCCCTTATCGGGGGACTCACCATGTAGAGGTAGCTGGCCACTATCACGGTAGCCTTCTCGCCAACCCTTCGCGTCACCTCGTAGGGGCAGAGCTCGAGGAGCCGGCAGTAGTGGACTATCTCGGAGGGGTGACCTGGAGTTGTGAGGAAGAACTCGACCAGCTCCGAGACTCCCTCCCTCTTCTCCTTGAAGTTCTCGTAGAAGGGGCATTTCCCGAGCTTTTTCAGGTTCTTGCAGACCACCATGGCATTGTAGGCGTCGGGGGAAAATGTCTGGATGTAAGGATGGAGGCAGAGCTCCTTCCTACTCCTGAATTCGACGCCACTGACCTTTGCCTTCCTCCCTATGGCCTTCAACTCCTCTATGACCCTATCCATCTGCTTGTGGGTCCTGGCAAGGTAGACAACCTTGTATCCCATAGCGATGGCGTGGGGAAGGATGCCTGCGAGGACACTTATCGTCTTTCCGAATCCAGTCGGGGCCTCAACTATTAGGTTCTTCCCTTTCCTAACCGCATCGCTGACCAGTCGAATGAACTCCTCCTGATTGGGTCTGAGGCTCTCGTAGGGAAAGTATTCGAGCATAATCCTCGCCCAATCTTCTCGCTCCCATCTAAAAAGATACCGGCGTCGTCAACCGTAAACTTTATAAACTCGGTCTTACGTAGTGGATGATGGCCCGAGCACCGGTGGGCCGGTAGCTCAGCCTGGGATGAGCGCCGCCTTGGCAAGGCGGAGGCCCCGGGTTCAAATCCCGGCCGGTCCACCACAAATTTTATGGGCGGGCCCGTGGTCTAGACTGGTTATGACGCCACCCTGACAAGGTGGAGGTCCGGGGTTCGAATCCCCGCGGGCCCACCAAGTCTCACGATTAAAAGAGAGGGGAATAACTGTTTAGTGCCATGTAACGACCTTCTTATAAACCCTTCCGGCGAGTGCATCCCTAATCGCGGTCTCCATTATCTCTAGCCCCCTTTCTGCTACTTCCTCGGTTATGACGAGTGGTGGAGTGATCCTTATGACGTTCCCGAACATTCCGTAGCTCGGCAGTATTAGGCCGAGCTCAAAGGCGCGCCAGCATATCTTACCCGTGAGCTCAGGATCTGGCCTCTCATCCCTGACTATTTCGACACCGATCATCAAACCTTTGCCGCGAACGTCCCCTATAATCTCGAACTCCTCCTGCATCTCCCTTAGCCTCTTCATAATGAATGCTCCGACGCGAAGGGCGTTCTCGAGGAGGTTCTCCTTCTCTATTATCTCCAACGTCGCCTTGGCCGCCGCTGATATTACGGGGTTCGCGGCTGGCGTCAGCAGGGATGAGCCGCTCGTGAGCTCCATCAGCTCTGCCCTCCCTATAACGCCACTCAGCCCCATGCCGCTTGCCACGCCCTTTCCGAAGATGAGGAGGTCGGGCTCGATGCGGAACCATTCGCTGGCGAACCACTTCCCGGTCCTCGCTATGCCGGTCTGGACCTCATCCATAACGAGCAATATCCCGTGCTCCTCGAGGAGGCCCTTCAGCTGGACGAAGAAGTCTTCTGGCGGAACCACTATGCCGGCGTCCCCCTGAATTGGCTCCGCGAAGAGGGCCGCCACCTCATCCGGAGGTGTTATGTGAGCGAAGACGTAGTGCTCGAGGTAGTCGAGGACGCGGTTGATAAGCTCATCTGGATTTTCATAGCCGTTTATTCCCCAGGGATTCCTGTATGGGTTCGGATAGGGAATCCAGAAGACGTTGGGCATGAGAGGCGAGAAGCCTCTCTTCTGGGAACTCTGGAACGCCGCTACCGACGTGGCTCCGAGCGTTTGGCCGTGATAGGCCCCGATGAAAGCCAAGAGCCAGGGCCTTCCTGTTGAGAACTTGGCTACCTTGACTGCCATGTCAACGGCGTCGCTACCGCTCATTCCGAAAATTATCCTTGGCTCGTTCACGGGTGCTATGGTGGTGAGCCTCTCAGCCACCTCTATCGCCCTCTCGTTGTGGGTGTATCCTATCATGGAGTGCTGGATGAGGGCGACCTGCTCCCTTACGGCCTCCACGAGCTTCGGATGGGAGTATCCTGTCGAAGCGGCGGCCGCCCCGGCTAGGAAGTCTATGAAGACGTTGCCGTCTACGTCCTCTATGAAGGGGCCGAAGCCCCTTCTAGGGACGAGGGGGAAGAGCTTCACGCCGATGCCGGGCGAAAGAACACGACTCTCCCTCTCAACGAGCTCCCTGACCTTCGGTCCCGGGGGTTTAACGACAATCTTGGGATAGTCCATATGAGTCACCTCAAATTGTAGGTGATTAAAAAGGAAATAAGGGGGGCTTACGGGTTCTTGGCGAGGAAGTCCTTGGTGTACTGCTTAATTATGGGGTAGAGCACTATGAGGCCCACGAGGTTCGGGATTGCCATGAGGCCGTTCATCATGTCCGAGAAGTTCCAGACAGTCTCGAGCTTGGTGACGGCTCCGATGTATATGAAGACCACGAAGAGGAGGTTATAGACTAAGTGAAGCTTCGGGTAGAGCCTAGCGAACTTCTCGGGGTCCCGGGTTATCCACTTGGCCAGGTACATGATATTCTGCCTGCCGTAGAAGGACCATGCCAGAATCGTCGAATAGGCGAAGAGTATTATGCCTATGGCGACCATTATCTCACCAAGGTGCCCAAAGGCCTCGGCGAAGGCGGCCTGGGTCAGCGGAGCACCGTTGAGGTCGGGGTACTTGGTGTAGGCGCCCGTGACGACGATGCTTATACCCGTGAGGGAGCATATTATCAGGGTGTCGATGAAGGGCCCGAGCATGGCCACGTGAGCCTGTCTGGCCGGGTGGTCGGTCTTGGCCGCGGCGTGGGCCAGCGTAGCGGTACCGAGACCTGCCTCGTTGGAGAACAGCCCTCTCTTGACGCCCCAGATTATCACCTGACCTATTGCACCACCGGCAACGGCCCTGCCTGTAAAGGCATCCTTGATTATCATGGCTATGGCGCTCGGTATCTGGCCGGCAAACTTTATCCAGACACCGATCGCAAAGAGGAAGTACACTATGGCCATGAACGGAACTAAGGCCTCCGCGACTTCGCCTATTCTCTTGATACCACCGATGACAACTATGAAGGTCAGGATTGCCAGCGCGAGCCCTGTGACCCAAGCAGGTATGCCAAAGGCTGTCTCTATGGCATCCGCCACCGAGTTGGACTGGGTCATGTTGCCTATACCGAAGGCCGCTATGGCGGCGAACAGGGCGAAGAGCACTGCCAGTATCTTACCGATCACGGGTAGCTTGCTCTCCTGTAGCAGGGCAAGGCCGAGTATCGCGAAGAGGATCGCTATTATGAAGGCAAGAACCTTAAGACCACCTGCCAGGCCGAGGCCATCCCTGGCTATGAACGCCGCAAAGAGGAGCATAAGTATGGCCGCGATTGCCCTGCTGATGCCTGTCCCCTTGACCTCGGCGAAGCCCTTCTCGAGGAAGTTGAAGGTTCCTCCTATCATGGTCCCATCGGGTAGCTTGCCCCTGAAGGCGACGCCCAGCAGACCCTCCGAATACCTTGTGGCCATACCGACGAGGGCTGTAACCCACATCCAGAACAAGGCACCTGGGCCGCCGTAGTGTATGGCCGTGGCGACACCGGCTATGTTACCGATACCTACGGTTCCCGATATCGTGGCCATAAGAGCCTGAAAAGGTGTGATGTCTCCCTCGCCGGTCTTTTTCCTTCCCTCGGAGAGGGTGAACTTTATGGCCCAGCCTAGCCTGCGGAACTGGATACCACCGAGGACGATTGTTAGCAATAGTCCGGTGCCTATCAGTAGCACTATTATAGGAGGACCCCAGACCTCTCCATCAAGCCAGTTAATGAAGTCAACTATACCGCCCATCGGTGCACCTCCAGCAGAGATATCGCAAACATCTATACTTCATAGTGCTATTTAAGGCTTATCTAACCTTCTTAGTTCTGTAATGTAAAAAAATGTTCATTAAGGAGCCTGGCGTAACCCTTTTAAGCGCCACTATCCCGTAAGGTTTGATGCACCAGGGAAAGGCAAGGCTCACGGCCACTTTCTTTTGTCTCATACTCCTCATGGCCTTCCTGCCCTCGGGTACCGCCAGGATAGGCACGACGAGGATTGAGGATCTAATGACTGCCCTCGCGGTTCTTCTGCTCGCCCTCTACGTCTTCTTAACAGTCTTTCTGGTAATCCTGCTTCTGTCTTGGCGGGACATCTCGGCAAAGGAAGAAGCCTATGACGGGTTCCTCAGAAGATTCCTGACCATGCTTGCCCCTCTTGTGGCGTCTGTAATCTTATACTTCTTCGTGCTTCCGCGCCTTCCAGCTCCCCTTTCAAACACCTCAGCCAGTCAGGAGACCATTCTGGGCCCTGTTGAGGCTCCTTCTATCGTCCCCCTTCGGCCTGTGGAGACAAGGGCGGGTGGAGAGGCCGGTAGCTACTATGCCTACGGCCTCGCGGCCCTTGGGATACTTGCCATGGGTTTAGCTCTGCTCACGCTGGTGAGGGAGCTGGTAAAGATCGGCAGGAAGAGGGCTGTCAAGAGATCCCTCCAGGCCTTCGACTCGAGACTCGAAGAGGAGGGCCTCGATCTTTTCTCAAACCCAAGGGATGCCGTGATAGAGCTCTACAAAAAGGCGGTCCTCTGGCTGGAGGTTCTCGGCAACCCCTACAAGGAGAGCTGGACTCACTGGGAGCACGCCGCTAGGGTGAGCTACCGTAGGCAGGCTTATGTGACCTTAGCTAAGCTCTTCGAGAAAGCGAAGTACGCGCCGGAGAGAATCACCAGGGAGGACGCCAAAAGGGCCTATGAGCTTTACATGGCTATAAGGGGGGAGGAGAATGAGATTCACTAGGACACTAGTTGCCATACTCTTCCTTGGGGCCTTCCTCTTCGGCTCTTACCCGCTGAGGTGGATATGCGTCCTCCTGACGGGCATCATGCTCTTCGTGATGCTGCTCGGAAGCTATGAGGGGAAAGCCGTGAGAGTGCCAGCGGGGCGGGTCCGGAGGAGGGACGACTTCAAGAGGCTCACGGATATCGTGAGGAGGGCCCGCCCCTCCAAGGGTACCGTCGCGAGGAAGCTTATCGAGGACAGGATAGCCGAGATATACGCCAACCTCGGAAGATCACATGAGGATATTAGAGAGAACCCTCCCGAAGCCCTCCGGGTCCTTCGCTCCTATGATGATTTTCTCGCTGGCCTTGAGAAGGCCTTAGAGCTCGTGGGGGCTGATTTGAATGAAGGTTGAGGAGGTTTATGAGAAGGGGCAGGCCGTGCTTAAGGAGGTAAAGAGGGCGATAGTAGGAAAGGATAATGTCCTCAGGCTAATCCTTGCGGCCATACTCGCTGACGGCCACATACTCATAGAGGATCTGCCCGGCCTTGCCAAAACGTTAATGGCAAAGAGCTTCGCGAGGGCTCTCGGCCTTGAGTTCAAGCGCGTCCAGTTCACGCCCGACCTCCTACCGAGCGACATTCTCGGCGTGAGCGTCTTCAACCAGAAAACGCTTGAGTTTGAGTTCAGAAAGGGCCCCGTGTTCACGAACCTTCTCCTCGCGGACGAGATAAATAGGGCGCCACCGAAGACGCAGAGTGCTTTGCTGGAGGCTATGCAGGAGAGGCAGGTGACGATAGAGGGCAGAACCTACGAGCTTCCCA
Source organism: Pyrococcus yayanosii CH1 (assembly GCF_000215995.1). Classification (NCBI taxonomy): domain Archaea; kingdom Methanobacteriati; phylum Methanobacteriota; class Thermococci; order Thermococcales; family Thermococcaceae; genus Pyrococcus; species Pyrococcus yayanosii. The sequence continues at coordinate 233,093 of NC_015680.1, forward strand.
GACCTTTCATAGTCATAGCCACTCAGAACCCGATAGAGCAGGAGGGAACGTACCCGCTACCGGAAGCCCAGCTTGACCGCTTCCTAGTTAGGCTTCGGGTGGGTTATCCAACAAAGGATGAAGAGAAGGAGATACTCCGGAGAAGAATTGAGAGGGAGCGGGAGGAAGTTGAAATAAGGCCGATCCTGACTGCTAAGGATGTCGTAGAGATGCAGAAGGCAATCGAAGACGTTTACGTTAGCGACCCCGTTCTCGAATACATAACGTCACTCGTGTGGGCCACGAGGGAGGACAAGCGGGAGATAGAGGTCGGAGCCTCGCCGAGGGGAAGCCTCGCCCTGCTCAAGCTCTCTAGGGCCTATGCCATCCTCGACGGCAGGGACTATGTCATTCCCGACGATGTAAAGGCCGTTGCCGTGCCAGCGCTGAGCCATAGGATAATCCTGAAGAGGGAGCTCTGGTACACGAGGGTCAGCCAGGAGAGCATAATAGAGAAGCTCCTCGAAAAGGTCCCAGTCCCCAAGTTTGAGTGATGCCTATGAGGCCCACGGGAAAGGCCCTCCAGCTGCTCTCGGTCACCTGGCTCTCAGTCCTGCTTTCTTTCCTTCTCCTGAGATGGGATATGATCTACCTTACCCTCCCGATACTCACTCTCTTCTTCGTCGCCGTGCTCTTCTTCAAGCCCATCATAGACGTCAAGGTCGAGAGGGTTCTCCTAAGGGAGAGGGTCCTTGAAGGAGAAGAGGTTGAGATAACCGTCAGGGTGAGGGCCCTTGCCCGCATCCCCTTCCTCTTCATAAGGGACGAGCTGCCCGAGGGAGTCGAGCTCGTTGAGGGGAGCAACTCATGGGTCCTCTCGCTGGCGGAGGGTGAGGAGAAGGTCTTGAGGTATAGGGTGAGGGTTAGGAGAGGCATCCACGAGTTCAGGGGCTTTTACGTGGCATACCGGGACCCCTTTGGTCTCTTCGAGGAGGAAAGGTTCGTGGATGTTTACGGAGAGATTGTGGGTGTTCCGAGGCTCGAGGAGGTGATAACTCCCTATTCCACGAGGGGAACCAAGGTCACGGTCGGCCCCTTGCCCTCACCTCGCGTTGGTGAAGGCGTCGAGTTTCACGCTGTTAGGGAGTATCAGCCCGGCGATCCCTTCAAGATAATCAACTGGAAGGCCACGGCGAGAACTGGCAAGATAATGGCCAATGAGTTTGAGAGCGAGAGGAAGGTGGATGTAATATTTGTGGTCGACGCGACCTACAAGGGCGAAGCCGTCTTCGATTACCTTATACGGGCCGCCGCTTCACTCATGCTCGACTCCCTGAACAATGGCACAAGCTTCGGCCTTCTACTGTCCGAGAGTGTTCCCCTCTGGATAGGGGTTGACTACGGCAAGAGGCACTTTTTCAGGTGCATAGACGCTCTGAGCGCCGCGAAGCCCGATAAGAACAACATGATAGCCTACCAAGTTGACCATCTCGCGAGGACGAGGTTCCCGCCGAGGGCCCAAATCCTTTACTTCTCTCCCCTTATAACGGAGGAGGGTAGGGAGGCCCTCAGAATTCTCTACCTCTACGGCTACAGGGTTGTTGTGATAAGCCCCAACCCTTGCTCCCTCATAGAGCCGAGAAGTAGGGAGGAGGAGCTGGCTCTGAAGCTTCTGATGCTCGAGAGGAAAGCCGTAATCAGGAAGCTCTCGGCCTATGGCCCGATAATCGATTGGGACGTGAGGAAGCCCCTTAAGACGGCCATAGCGGAGGTGCTAAGATGAGGATTAGAGCCTCAATAATCCCGCTGATAATCCTTACATTACTCCTTTCGTCCATGCCTTATGGGGCACTCCTCGTACCGTTGGCGGTTCTGTCCTTATTTTCATACCTCCTTGGAGTGGTGTTCCTCGGCTTTCTGCTAGCTTTCCTGATATTCGAGGGTGTAGGAGGAGCTCCCGGGGTTTTCTTAGTCTCCATGGCTCTCCTGACGGTGGAAGTGGCCCACCTTGATAGGGCAAGGGCAATTCCCATCCACTACGCTTGGGTGATTTTCTCGGTCTTTTTGTCCCTCCCCTTGTATCTCCTCATCCGTCTCCTTTCCTACTTTGCCCCATCATTGGAGGTAACGGCCTTGGCAACCCTCTTCCTCCTCGTTCTCTACGTCTTCAGTAGGGAAGTAATGTTGAAATAAAAGAGAAGAGAGGTTACTCACCGAGCTCCTCCACCGGAAGCTTCATCCTGCTAACGGCTATGAGGGCGGCTATGCCAAGGAGAGGCATGAAGGTGAGCTCCGCGAGTGCTATAGCTTCACCGTGCCGGGCGAGGAGCTCCGTAACCGTCGGGGCAACCGCGTTGGCTGAGTTGGATATCAGGCCAAGGGCGAAGTTTGCCCTCGGTACGATGTCCTTGGGATACGTTGCCGGAGCGCTAGTCCAGAAGGCAGGTCCGGTTCCCTGAAGGGCCCCAACGAGCACTAGGCTGGCGAGGGCGAGGGAGTAGTTGCCCGAGAGCATGGCCTTGGAGTATACGAGGAGGCCCAGGAAGGCTATAAAGTATGAAGCTATCATAACCTTCACTACGGCATTGAAGAGGCCTCGGGGATTGGTATTCTTCCGCGACAGCTGGTATCCGACGAAGCCCATCGCTATACTCCAGAGGGCCTTGGAAACATTAAGGCTCGTGCTCAACGTGGCAACGTGCTCCTTTGTCCATCCCATCTCGTAGCCAAGGCTCGTGGAGAAGCCTATTATGGTGAATATGACCCAGAGAGCCGGGAAGAAGGTGAAGCCGAGGAGCCATGTGAAGGGCATCTTCCAGACGCTCACCCTGACCTCTTCTGAGGGGGCATGGCGAATCTCGAAGTCCTCGGTGAGAATCCACCAGAGGAGAAGGATGGTGTACATTATAATGCCCGTTATGATGAAGCCCACCTTCCATTCAACGTATCCAAGGAGGTAGCGGGCGCTCATGCTTCCGAAGACGCCGCCCCAGAATATTCCCGACAGGATTATGCCTTTGGCAAAGGGCCTTTCGGCCACAAAGTAGCGGGCTATCTGGGTGCTGAAGAGGGGGACGAGGGTTACCACGAATCCCTGAACGAAGCGCAGAAATACGACAACGTACCAGTTGCCGATAAACGGTATAATTATCTGGGGAATTGCGGCCCAGCTGAGGGCTATGGCCACGCTCCTCTTAAAGGAGCCTTCATAAATCCTCGTGTGGCCAAGGAGGAAGGCTATGAATAGGCCAAAGACGTAAGCTATGTGTTGCCACTCGTACAGGTCCCCGGATATACCGAAGTGCGTTATCACCTCGTTCTTGGCGACCCCCATCATGGTGAGCGTTCCGAATCCGGCCGTCATGAGAAGCGTATCAAGGATTACAAGACGCCATCTACCCATCTAAGCACCCCCTCACAGCTTTCCTATTAGCATGAGGATTCCGAAGATTATGAAGAGGATACCAGCCGCCTTATGAACTAGCTCTGTTGGGAGAGTATCGCCAAGTTTTTCGCCGATCAATGCCCCTATCAGGTTAACGAGAGTAAGACCTGAAATGGCTCCCAGAAACGCCTTCCACCAGCCGTATTTTGACGCAAAGGCAATTGTGGCAAGTTGTGTCTTGTCTCCAAGCTCAGCTAGGAAAATAGCAATAAAAACGTAGAGAATTTCCTTCAAGGGTTTCCCCCCTAGAGCTCCTCCAGGGCCTTCTCCATCCTGTCCATGGCCTCGATGAGCTTCTCCCTGCTTGTAGCGTAGCTTATCCTCACGTAGCCTTCGCCCTGCTTTCCGAAGGCCGTGCCTGGGATTACGACCACCCTCGCCTTCTCAAGAAGCCACTCACTAAACTCCTCGCTGCCCATACCGGTCTTCGAAATGTTCGCGAAGATATAGAACGCTCCCTTGGGCTCCGGAACCTCGATGTGCGGCATCTCTTTGAGCCGCTTGAGTACTAGCTTTCTCCTCTCGTTGTATTCATTCCTCATGACCTCAACGGCTTTCCAGCTCTCTTCCTCCCTGAGGGCGGCGATACCGGCCACCTGAACAAAGGATGCCACGTTCCCTATTACATAAGCGTGGAGCTTTATCATATCCCTTATGATCTGCTCGGGAGCTATTGCAAAGCCGAGACGCCAGCCTGTCATGGCGAAGGTCTTGGAGAAGCTATTAACGAGTATTGTGTTCTCGGGGGCGAACTTGAGCATTGGGTGATGCTTAGCCCCATCATATAGGAAGTGTTCGTAGGGCTCGTCACTGAGGATGTAGAGGTTGTAGTCAACTGCTATGTCGGCTATGGCCTTAGCAACCTCCTTATCGAGGACGGCACCTGTTGGATTGTTGGGATAGTTTAGGACTATCATTCTTGTCCTCTTCGTAACCAGCTCAAGAAGCTCATCGGGATCCGGCTGGAAGCCGTTTTCCTCTCTTAGGGGGAGCCTTACAGGCTTAGCCTCCGCAAGCTTGGCATCCTCAATGTAGCTCACAAAGGCTGGGTCGGGGATGATAACCTCGTCCCCCTGCTCGAGGAGGGTCTCGAAGGCGATATATGTGGCCTCATAGGCTCCCGCAGTCACTATCACGTTCTCGGGGGGCACTTCAATGTCGTAGAACTTCTTGTAGTACTCGCCGATGGCCTCCCTGAGCTCGGGGATGCCCGCGTTGGGAGTGTAATGAGTCCAGCCCTCATCGAGGGCCTTCTTGGCGGCCTCCTTTATGTTCTTGGGAGTATCGAAATCCGGCTCGCCAATCCCTAGGGATATTACGTTTTCAATCTTCGCAGCCTTTTCAAAGAGCTCTCTAATCTTTGAACGCTGTATCAAACCCATTCTGCCAGCGATAAAGTACTTCTTCCTGTAGCGCATATCTGACCCCCCTGCATCCGGGAACTCTTTTTGCTATTTATAAAAATTTTTCTCAGATAAAATGCCCGCTGTTACTTTGCCTCGACGAGTGCCATCTCTTCGAACCTCTTCTTCAGCTCCTCCTCTGCACAGTTGCTTATAGGAACGGTATCGAGCTTAAGTTTTTGAATCACATCCTTCAGTTTTTCACAGGCTCCTTTCCCGAAAGCCACAAGATAATTCTTCCCCCTCCTGGCTCCTACCTTGGCTATAGCGTCTCTTATCTGTGGTGTTCCTGCGAGCCTTATGAGTATTTCCCCTTTCACGGTCTTGGCCTTGGCCCTTCCATTCTTGAATGCCCTAAGGGCGAGAAGGGTTGCGAATGCCACCTCCTCCCAGCACTCCACCGATACCGCCTGCATGGTCTCGTCCAGGATTTCTAAGAGGGACTCTGGGTCTGATATATGGATCTTTGCGATACAGATTTCTTCCTCATTTCGTTCAATTCTCACGATTTTCATGATTCACGCTCGGCAGGTGAACTTAATACATTTTCGTAGCATCTTGTTAAAATTTTTTGAATTTTCAGATATTGTTTTAAAATTTTTTAAGATCCATATTATATCGGCATTATCCAGAGGCAAAAAGTATTTAACTAATTAAAGCAAGGCTCAAAGCAGTGAACGGCTGCACCGGGTGTTGCACTGATGAGCAGAATGAAGATAATCAGCGTGCAGCTGCCTCCGAGCCTTATACATGGGCTTGATGCCCTCGTTAAAAGGGGGCTATATCCCAACAGGAGCGAAGCTATTCGGAATGCCATTCGGGAGCTCCTTAAGAGAGAGCTCTACAAAGAAGAAATTGAGAGGGAATCCCTTCCCGAATACATTGTTAGATAACCCCCGGGGGAGGAGAGTATGGTGTTTAAGTTGTTGGAGCAGGCAGGAATAAACTTGGACTTTGACGACGGAGAAAAAACAAAAGCTGGTGAATACCTTGGGGGACTTGATGATCTGATAAAGATAGCAATAATAGGCGTCGGTGGTTCTGGTAACAACACAATATCGAGGCTCTACGACCTCGGTGTCCAAGGGGCCGAGCTCATAGCCATGAATACGGATGCCCAGCATCTAGCCCAGACTAAGGCCCATAAGAAGATACTGCTCGGAAAGAACATAACACACGGGAAAGGTTCGGGTGGCGACCCGAGGATTGGTTACATGGCCGCCGAAGCCAGCGCCCAGGACATTGCCGAGGCCGTAAAGGACGTTGACCTAGTCTTCATAACGGCTGGAATGGGCAATGGAACCGGAACAGGTGCGGCTCCCGTGGTGGCGAGGATAGTCAAAGAGACCGCGAGGAATAACGGCCGCTTTCAAGAACCCCTAGTCGTGAGCGTCGTAACGTTCCCCTTCAAGAACGAAGGTACTATTAGGACGGAGAAGGCCAAGGCGGGTATAAAGCTTCTTCTCGAGTACTCCGACACAGTAATAATTATACAGAACGACAAGCTCCTCGAGTTAGTCCCAAAGCTTCCAATAAACGCCGCATTCCGCTTCGCCGATGAGATAATAGCAAGGATGGTTAAGGGGATAACCGAGACTATAAAGCTTCCCTCCATGGTCAACATAGACTTTGCTGACGTTTACAGTGTCATGAAAGGTGGCGGTCCAGCACTCATAGGCATCGGGGAGAGTGACTCCAATAACAGAGCCGTGGATGCCGTTATGAACGCCCTTAACAACAAAATGCTAGACGTGGAGTTTGGCAGTGGTGATAAGGCACTTGTTCACTTTACGGTTGGCCCAGACGTCAGCCTTGGCGAGATAAACGCTGCCATGAACGTCGTTTACGAGCGGCTCGGCGAGAAGAGCGAGATAAAGTGGGGTGCGATGGTGGACGAGGATATGGGCAAGACTGTGAGGGCCATGGTAATAATGACGGGTGTTAGGAGCCCGCAGATACTAGGAAACGTCAACGCCCTGGTGGACTCGACTTCAATAGTTATGCCGAGCAGGAGGGAGTTCCTGAAGGACTCCAAAGTCGATAAGATATTCGGTTCAATACCCGATCCAAGAAGGGAGCGTCAGCTTAGGTCCACTCCTAAGGAACTCGATTACATCTTCGCGGACTTCTACGAGCTCTAACCTCCTAAACACTTTTTAATTATTCTGACCAATATCCCCAGGTGATGCTATGGCAATTATCATCAGCATTGCTAATCAGAAAGGGGGCGTAGGTAAAACAACGATCGCCTTGAACCTTGGCCATGCCCTTGCCCGCATCGGGAAGAAGGTCCTCTTGGTGGACATAGATCCTCAGTTTAACCTAACGTTTGCCCTGATAGGGATGGATGTTCTGAAGTATGAGGAGAACAACGTGGGAACCCTGATGACTAGGGAGAGCGACGTTCGTGAAACGATCGTAGAAGTCAACGAGAACCTTCACTTACTACCAAGTCATTTGAACCTCTCCGCCAAGGAGATTGAGATAATAAATGCCTACAATAGGGAGAGGAGACTTGAAAGGGCTTTACGTCCCGTTCTGCCCGACTACGATTATGTCATCATAGACAACCCACCCAGTATGGGCATATTCCTCGTGAACTCTCTCACGGCCTCCGACTACGTTCTAATCCCGCTGGAGCTTAGCTACTTCGGCGTCATAGGAATGCAGCTCATGTTTAACCTCATGAAGATGATAAGGGAAGAAACCAACGAGTCCCTGACTCTTCTCGGCATAGTTCCCAACAAGTTCACCCGCCAGACGAAGGTCCCCCAGATGAGGCTGAGGGAGCTCAGGGAGACGTACCCCGACGCTCCCCTCCTGACGACCATACCTAAGGCAATATCTCTGGAAAAGGCTCAGGCTGAGGGCCTGAGTATCTTTGACTACGAGCCGGACGGGAGGGCCGCTAGGGCCTTTGAAAAGCTTGCCAAAGAGGTGGTAGAGATTGTCGAGGAAGGATGATGCCAAGATACCGAAGCTCTTTTCCGGCTCCATAGACGAGCTGAAGAAGCCCGGAAAGAGAGCAGAGAAGGGGAAAGACCTGAAGAGAGAGAAGATGCAAAAGACCCTCTACATAACTCTAGACACAAACAGGAAACTCATCGAGCTTTACGCGGAGGAGGGAAGGAGGCAGAGCAGGATAATAGAGGATGCCGTTAATCTTTACTACTACTTGCGGATGGCCTTAGGAGAAAGGAAGTTCGGAGAGCTCGTGGAGGCCGTCAGAAGGGAGGACCCGGAGTTCCTGAGGGAGTATCTGAGAAAGCTCAAAGTATGATCACTCGCAGAAAGTCTCGATTATCCGCTCGATTATCTTGCTCGTCTTCGCCCTATCGTGTTTATACAGATAGGGTAGCCTCACGACCTCAGCCTTTATCCCGTGCTCCCTGAGTCTCTTCTTTAACTCCTCACAGCTGAACTCTTGGTCGGGCCCAAGGGCTATTATGTCAGGATCAAGCTTTTTTATTAGGTCGGGGCTGATCTCCCCCGGCTCTCCTATGACGACGTCGTCCACGTAACGTATGGCCCTAAGGAGCTCTGCTCTATCTTCCGCTGGATTTATGGGTGGTCGACCTTTCCTTCTCTTGACGGTCTCGTCATGGGCTACTATCACCACCAGCTCATCTCCGAGCTCCTTCGCCATTTTGAGGAAGTGGACGTGGCCTACATGAAGTATATCGAAGACGCCACCCACGACCACCCTTACCTTGCGGTCAGCTCCCATATCCTGTCCCTCGCATGGTGGATTACCTTTACGGCCTTGCCCTTTCTCCTCTCCTTCATGTCCTTTCCGTCCATGAGGGCTATCCCTATGGCGAGCGGCCGTCCGTATTCCTCCTCGACGACGAAGACGAGGTCTCCCTCCCCTATATCCTCATCGGCGTCCACTATTCCTGGAGCCATAACGTCCGCGCCGTTGAGGATGTGGGGGACGGCTCCCCCGTCGACGACGACCCTTCTGGGCCACCTCCTGAGATCCTCCTCATCCGAGAGCTCGTACAGAGCGATGACGAGCGGGAATATAAGTTCTCCCCTCTTTATGAATCTCGGCTTTCCGTTTACGAGGAGTATCTGGGTCATCTTGTCAAACTCTGCAACCACAACATCGTCCTTCTTCTTCAACAGCTTCCCTGCGATATCCTCGCCGAACATCCTCGAGAGCTCCCTCAATATGTTTTTAATTTCCTTCTTGCTTAGAGGGTGCTTCACCCTGAGCTCCATGCTCTCACCTCCTTGTAGAGCTCCTCGGCAGCTCTCCTTGGGTCCTCAGCCCCGTATATCCTTCTCCCCACGATTATGTAATCGGCCCCAGCCTCGAGGGCCTTGCGGGCGCTTCCTCCCTGAGCTCCTATTCCGGGTGTAAATATCTTTATTCCTTTCTTCAACATCTTCCGTATGTATCTTACCCTCTCAGGCCTTGTTCCGGGGGCTATGACGCCAAAGGGCTCAATCTCGTTAGCAATTTCGATGAGCTTGTCGGCAACCGGTTGAATGAACTCCTCTGCCCCCGGGTGGCTCATCTCGACGACCATTATTATCTCGCCGAGCTCCATAATGGCTCTGACGCTGTCTCTCCCGACGAACCCGTGCACTATAATGTAGTCGGCTCCGGCCTCGAAGACCTTTTTCGCCACAAGCCTGTTGGTGTTTGGTATGTCGGCCAGCTTAAGGTCGGCTATCATAGGAAGGCCCGTTCTCTCCTTGAGCTCCCTGATTATTCCTATTCCGGAGCCTAGTATGAGCGGCCAGTTGACCTTTATCATGGATATGTACTCCCTTACATCCTCAGCTATCCTGAGGGCTCTCTCCCTTTCGTAGACGTCAAGGGCCAGCACTATCACCTGATCACCTCCTTTAGTTCGCCTGGTATTTTGCCCCCCTTTAAGAACAGGGCGACGTGGATGGCGCTCTTGAACGCCCAAGGTGGCTCATCGGCCCACGTGACAACTACGAGGTCCCCCCCCTCCGGGGAGAGCCTCCTCATTATCTCGGCGTCAAGCTCTGGATAAGTGTCGGCGAGGGGCCTCTCGTCCTCAGGAAAGACTATCTTCCCGTCCTTCATAAGGAGTATCAGAGCTCCTCTTGCCCGAAACCTTATGGCCTCGTCTCTCAGCTCGAGGCTCTTAAAGGGCCCGGGTCTCCTAATCACGATGCCGCAGGCGGGATATCCATCCACGGATGGGAGCGGTACCGGTTCGGAGAACTCCTTGAGGAGCTCTTCTCTAAGAGCCTCGCCCTTTTTTGTGAGGAAATGCCCTCTCTGCTTAGACCCTATAAGGCCGTTGCTAGTCAGCTTCCTGAGTAGCGTCCTCACGCTACCTTCCCCGAGATCAAGAAGTTCGGATATCTGCTTTCTTCCGAGTAGCTCTTTGAGTAAGAATATCGTTCCAACGGCATCCTCGAGTGTGTATTCGGGATAAGCCCCTCTCTTCCAGCCCACTCCAACTCACCGGGAAGATTTCTCCCCGTGGATAAATAAACTTTGCCCGCCCTCAGAAACTTTTAAAAAGGGGAGTCAAGGAGAAAGGGAAAGAAACCTTTCTGGGGGGTGTTTGGGAATGAGGGAGATAGTTGAGAAGGTGAAGACTAAGACGAGGATTCCAGTCTACGAGAGGAGCGTTGAAAACGTTCTCTCGGCGGTTCTCGCGAGCGACGACATATGGCGCATCGTCGATCTCAGTGAGGAGCCGCTTCCACTCGTCGTGGCCATTCTCGAGACCCTCAACGAGCTTGGCTACGTAAGCTTTGAGGATGGCGTCAAGCTGACGGAGAGAGGATTATCCTTCTTGGAGGAGATGGGGATAGGAAAGAGGGTTGACTACACCTGCACCCACTGTGCAGGTAAGACCGTTGACCTAAACCCATTCTCCGACCTGCTCGAGCAGTTCAAGGAGATAACCAAGGACAGGCCCCAGCCAAAGCACGAATTTGACCAGGCCTACGTCACTCCCGAGACTACTATTGCGAGGGTTGTGTTAATGCACATCCGTGGCGACCTCGAGAACAAGGAGGTGTTCGTCCTTGGCGACGACGATTTAACGAGCATCGCCCTGATGCTGAGCGGTCTCCCGAAGAGGATAGCCGTCCTCGACATTGACGAGAGGCTCACGAAGTTCATAGAGAGAGTCGCCGACGAGATAGGCTACAACGACATCGATATATTCACCTTTGACCTCAGGAAGCCTCTCCCAGACTACGCGCTCCATAAGTTCGACACCTTCATCACCGACCCGCCGGAGACCATAGAAGCTATCAGGGCATTCGTCGGCAGGGGAATCGCCACGCTCAAGGGGCCAAGGTGCGCCGGATACTTTGGGATAACCAGGAGGGAGAGCTCCCTTGACAAGTGGCGCGAGATACAGAGGCTCCTCATCAACGAGTTCAATGTCGTGATAACCGATGTAATCAGGAACTTCAACGAGTACGTCAATTGGGGCTACGCCGAAGAGACGAGGGCCTGGAGGCTCATCCCGATAAAGAGTCTGCCGAAGCACAACTGGTATAAGAGTTATATGTTCAGAATAGAGACCCTTGAGGGTTCCAGAGGCTTCGAGGATGAGATAACGGTCGGGAGCGAGCTCTACAACGACGAGGAGGCTTCCACCACCTGACACATTTTTAGGCAATCGCCGAAATGTTTATATCTTTCTTTGCGGATTTGGGAACATGCTGGAAAAGGAGAAGGAGACCCTAGCGAAGAGGATAGCTGGGGAGATAGTCCTATCGTCCGATCCTGGCAAGACGATGCGGAAGTGGAGAGAAATATTCGGCATTAGCCAGACGGAGCTCGCTGAATACCTCGGTGTCTCCTCTTCCGTCATTAGCGATTACGAAGGTGGTCGTAGAAAAAGCCCCGGCGCCTCCACCATAAGGAAGTTCGTGGAAGCCCTTCTCGAGATAGACGAGAGGCGTGGAGGAAACGTCATAAAGGCCTTCAGCCGGACCCTCGGAAGCGACTTCCCCACGAGCGCAATACTAGACATAAGGGAGTTTGCTATACCCGTCACGGTTAGAGACGTTGTAGAAGCCGTTAAGGGGGAAATAGTGGCCAACGCCGATCTAGTGGATAGGAGGATATATGGCTACACAGTCGTGGACAGCATCCAGGCTATCCTGGAGATGTCCGCGGACGAGTTCCTGAAGCTTTACGGATGGACGACTGAGAGGGCTCTCGTCTTCACGAAGGTGACGACGGGGAGAAGCCCTATGATAGCCGTGAGAGTTCAGGGATTGAAGCCCGCTATGGTTGTTCTCCACGGTGTTAAGAACCTCGACGGGCTCGCCGTCAAGATAGCTGAGAAGGAGAGGGTCCCCCTCGTCGTTTCTAGGGCGGAGAATGAGGGGGAGCTTATAGCGAGGCTCAGGAGGCTGGCGGGTAGCGTTGAGGAGCGGGTGATTAGGTAACCAGCCTCTCCCGCCTCCAGATTCCTTCCTCCGCAAGGCGGGTGAGTCTGTCCCTTATGTGCCTAAGGACATCGCTCAGCGTTCTTTCGTTGTCGTACTCCTTCACGATTTTCTCAAGCTCCTTCCTGTCATAGTCTCTCATCTCCCTCGCCAGCTCAATCATCCGTGGATATGCTCTCACGATATTGTCCACTATTGTTACGTGAGCCATCCTCGCGGAGCGCGAGAGAGGGTTTAAATCGACGGTTATCACGAACTTGCCCATTCTTACGAGGGCTTCCGTCCTGTCGCCGTCCTCGAGCGGGACGAGGACCACGTCGGCCTTCCAGATTCCGTTTTCATCCACCTTTCCACGCTCGCTCTCGAGACCGGGGATCTTCTTTGTTGGGTTCAGGCCAAGCACCTCCCCCGCCCCGTGCTCCTTAAGGAGTGCCGCTATCTTCCTAACCCTCTCCTCCGTCCTGTAGAAGAGGTTTACCTCCAGCTTTGCGTTCACGGCCTTGGCAAGCTCGACGGTTTCCCGGGGGACTAAGGCAGCCACGTTGCCATTAACAGAGATAACGGGATACTCCGCGAGGAGGAGCTTGGCTACCGCAACTTTCATCGCCCTCTCTGCCGGTTCGATGGTTCTCTCGCCGATGAGGTAATCGAAAGCCTCACCGCGTCCATGGGCTATGAGACCGGCCTTTGCAGTTATTCCCTCCTCCATGCTCTCGATTATTTTTTCCCTGTAGAGCAGGCTCCAGTATCGGGGATGGCTCTTAGGTATCCTTACCATTACCACTCCCTCCTTCTGCTTCCAAGGAAAAAGCCTCGGAAGGCGGTGTCCATGAACTCGCTTCCGAGAAACTCGTTCAGGAATTCCCTTGTCTCCTTCTCATCGAGCCACTCAATATGGTCGGGAACTCCCTCCTCGAAGAGGTATAGAAGCTCATTATCCTTCCTCGCGACGGTGAGGGTGTAAACCTTCACACCCAATCCCCTTGCCTTCTTCACCTCCCTGCAGACGAGGGTCGTGAACTTCCCCAGCGGGGCGACTGCCACAAGGTACTCTGCCTCCCTAATCCTGTGGCTGACGTCGCGGAGGCCGTAGTCGGAGGGGACTATGACGTTGGTCGAGCCGAGCTTTTCCTCGATTATCTCCAAGATGGCCTTTTCAGTTTTCGTATGGTAGAGAATTGTGGGCTCACTTAAATAGACAAGAGGGCCTTTTCTCCGCTGCTTGCGTCGGAGGAACTTGAACATGCGACCACCTCAGGTGGGGAATTAACTTCCTCATCGACCCCGCATCGGCTGGGATGACACTCATCATCGGCCAAGGAAGGTTAGGGTCAACGATTTAAAAGGGTTGTCATGCCCGGGATAAAAGCTCCTTAAGCTTCAGGAAGTCCCTTTTGAGCTCCTCCCTGAGCTGGGGCTTGTAAAGGGCGACTGCAGGATGGTAGACGGGCATTATGTAAACCCGGCCGAAGAGCGTGCTGGCTTCATAAACTTTACCGTGAACGCGGCTTATCGGCTCCGGCTCGAAGCCGAACTTTCTGAGGATGTAGCTCATGGAGTACCTCCCCAGGGGAACTATGACACGGGGGCGTATGATGTCTATCTGCATGTCAAGGTAGGGGGAGCAGGCCCTTATTTCCTCCTCTCTGGGGTCGCGGTTGTTGGGCGGCCTGCACTTGACGATGTTTGTAATGTAAACGTCCTCCCTCCTCAGCCCAATCATGGATAGGAGCTCGTCGAGGACCTTTCCAGCCTTTCCCACGAAGGGCAAGCCTTTCTGGTCCTCCCAGTAGCCCGGCGCTTCTCCAACGAACATCACCTTGGCATCGTAGCTTCCAGAGCCGGGAACAGCGTTCGTCCGCAGGTTGCCAAGAAGGCACTTCTTGCAAGTCTGGATCCTTTCCTCTAACCTCTTCATTAGCTCCTCCTTGGAGGACAAGGGGCTCACCTACTCCCTGTTAGCGTCTTCTGGCTCAGGTATGCCTGTAAGAGCTCGACCCACGCTGTATAGTATCCCCTCTCGTAGTCGTCCCTGAACTCCTGGGTCTTTATATCCTCAAAGCGCTTTAGTAGCTTTCTGATTTCGTCAGGATTAGGCTCGTTAATCAGCTTCACGATGAGAGCATCGGAATCACCGTCTTTGAGGGCGCTCATGAAGCCATTTATGGCCTTTGAATAGCCTCTGCCCCACTCGTCGTCCCCTACTACCTTCTGGAGCTTATCCAAATGTGCCTTTGCCTTGTCAAAGTCCCTCCTCAAGAGAGCCCTGAGAAACATCTCCATCCTCATCTCTCTGGCCGGCATGCTTCTCCCCCTACTTCTTGAGCTTCTCAACGAGCTCCGCCTTCATCGGGAGACTTTCGAAAGTCTTTCGGTCCTTGACCTTGAGAAGGATGGGCACGTCGTCGAAGAGCCTTAGGACCTTTCCGAAGGGTATTTTGCCTTCGCCGGGCAGGAGGTGAAGATCTCCGACGCCGTAGGCGAGGGCGTCCTCGGGTTCGACCTGGGGGAACATCTTTCCGAAGTTGTCGTGCACCATGAGGAGTATTGTCTTCTCAACCCCGAGCTTCACGTCCTCGAGGAGCTTGTTCTCGTCCCCTTGGGCACTGAGAAAGGCGTGGGCTACATCGAGGGCAAAGCCGACGTTCTCTCTGTTCACGTTGTCAATAACATAGAGGGTGTCCTTGACGCTAAAGGTGTTCTCGAGGGCTATCCTTATGTCAAACTTGGAGGCTATGTCGGCGAGGCTCTGGATGGCCTCTATTTCCAAATCAAGCCTGCCCGTCTTTCCACTTTGCATGACTATTATCTTGGCCCCAAGCTTTATGGCGACGTCAAGGGTGGCCTTTGCGACCTTAAAGTGCCTCGAATAGTACACGCTGTCCCTGAGGTTCACCGAGACGGGCATCCTCACGATATAGTCAATTCCAACCCCTCTCAGGGCCGTCTCTATGTCCCCTAAATGGTTCTCGACGACGGTTCCGTTCTTTATGAGACCGAGCGCATGGGGGAATATCTGGACGAAGTCGTAATCCTTTATCTTGACTTCGGCTAGGATTGAGGGCAAGCTCTTCGTTCCGCTTATGAAGTGAGGATAAATACTGACTCCAACCTTCATAGTCGGATACCTCCGGGTTTGCCTTGAACTTCCCTCGGGCGAAAGATTTAAAAGTCTTCCGCGGGTGAGGTATTCCGGGCAGTGCCGGGGTAGCTTAGCCTGGTCAAAGCGCCCGGCTCATAGGGCTACTCCCCCGGGAGGGGGAGCCTGAGAAACCGGGAGATCCGGGGTTCGAAGCCCCGCCCCGGCACCATCTATTCTCACCAACGAGTTTTTAAGTTGGAACGTCTAAAGGAAGAGGGGATGACGATGCACCTAATAGAGTTCCCGCGAGAAGTTCTTCTAGGTGAGAACTTGAAAAGCGAGGTTAAGAACGTTGCGAGACGATTGAATCTCGGGGAACGTGTTCTCGTTCTTTATGGACCCAAGACGAAGGAGATAGCGGGGAAGGAAGTTGAGCTGGACCTTAAGGATGCATTTGACGTTCATTCCCTCACGGTCTGGGGGCCCTACATGAAAGAAGTCGAGAAGGTCGAGAAGAAAATCTTAGACCTTGCAATCGAATGGGTTGTGGCGGTTGGCGGCGGGAGCATAATAGATGTTGCGAAGCTCGCGTCATTCAGGGCGAACGTTCCCTTCGTAAGCTTCCCAACCACCGCCTCCCATGACGGTATAGCGAGTGCCAACGCCTCTATAAAGGATCTGGGGGCTAAAACATCGGTCAAGGCTAGGCCCCCCATAGCGGTCATAGCCGACGTTAGGGTCATAAAGACGGCCCCCCACCGCTACCTCGCGGCCGGGGTTGGGGACGTGATAAGCAACATAACCGCGGTTAGGGACTGGAAACTGGCCCACAAGATAAAGGGGGAATACTTCAGCGAGTACGCGGCTGCCCTCAGTCTCATGAGCGCAAAGATGGTCATGAAAAACGCCGACGTGATTAGGTTGGGCAATGAGGACGCCGTGAGGAAGGTCGTTAAGGCCCTGATATCGAGCGGGGTTGCCATGAGCATAGCGGGCTCGTCCAGGCCGGCTAGCGGTGCCGAGCACCTTTTTAGTCATGCCCTCGACATGCTTGCATCGAAGCCTGCTCTTCATGGTGAGCAGACGGGCGTCGGGACGATAATCATGGCATACCTCCATGGCATCAACTGGAGAAAGATAAGGGAGGCCCTTAAACGGGTTGGCGCGCCGACGAATGCTTACGAGCTTGGTATAGACCCAGAGATAATCGTAGAGGCCCTGACGATTGCTCACACCATAAGGCCAGAGCGCTACACAATCCTTGGCAGGGACGGGCTCACGAAGGAGGCCGCGAGGAGGGCCGCTGAAATAACCGGGGTAATATGAGGGGGAGGTGTTGGAGATGGTAATCACGCTGGTTGGGGAAAAGCTCGCCAAACCTGGTCTCGAGTTCATATATTATGGACCGGCCGAGCCCTGTAAGACTTGCAGGCTGGCAAGGGTCTGCACAGGCAATTTGGAGCCGGGAAGGAGGTACAAGATAGTTAGGGTCAGGAACATAGAGCATCCCTGTCCGCTCCACGAGGGGAAGGTTAGAGTTGTGGAAGTTGTTGAGCCCGCCATAGAGGTTGCAGTGGAGCCGAGGCTCGCTATAGTTGGTAGTAAGATCAAGCTCAGCTTCGTGGACTGTGATGACCCCGAGAAGGCCGAGCTGGTAAGGCCAGAGGGTCTCTTCGAGGGCGATACCGTGAAGATACTGGACATTGTCGGCGAGTTCGAGTGCAGGGGGAGGACTTACAAAATAGTGAAGGTGATGCGAGAAGGCTGAATCACATTCTCTCCGGGGCCTCGATGCCCATCAACCAGAGGACGTTCCTGAGGACCTGCTTCACGGCCATCACGAGCAGCAGCCTGGCTTCCCTAACTCCTTTCTCAGCCCTGAGCACCGGATGATCCATGTAGAATTTGTTGAACAGCGACGCCAGCTCGTTTGCATACCAGGCCAGCAGGTGTGGCCTGACGTCTTTTCCCGCCGTCTCAACGACCTCTGGGAACTTCGCGAGAAGCATCAGTAGCTCCCTTTCCTTCTCAGTTAGCTTCGAGAAGTCGGCCCTCTGAAGAAGAGATTCCCACTCGATGTTCAAGCCACCCTCCTCGGCTTTCCTCAGTATTGAGGCGCAGCGTGCGTGGGCGTACTGGACGTAGGGCGCGCTCTCTCCCTCGAAGTTGAGAGCATCTTCCCACCGGAAGGTTATCACCTTGTCAGGGCTGTACTTGAGGAGGTTGAACCTTATCGCACCGACACCGACCTTCTCAGCTATCTCCCACTTCTCCTCCTCACTCAGGTTCGGGTTCTTTTCCTCGACGAGCTCCCTCGCCCTTTTCACGGCTTCATCGAGCACCTCGTCAACGGTGAAGCCAACCCAGGTTCCCTTCCTACCGCTGAACTTGCCCTCCGGCCTGACAACGTGCTCGTAAGCGAGGTGATGGAAGTTCTCCGCACTCTCCTCAAATCCAAGGAGCTGGAGGGCGTACTTTATTGCCATCTGAGGGTGCCTTTGCTCTGCTCCGATGACGTTTATGACCACGTCGGCCCTTCCGAATCTGCCGGGCATCTCCTTTCCATCTGGAGCAGTTGTCCAAGTCTTCCCGTCCCAAGGCTTGTAGAGCATATCCGCCTTAACCTTGCCAAACTTCCAGAGGTGGTAGGCTATGTCCTTGCCAGTATACGTCGCCGTTCCATCGCTCCTGACGAGGACGAGGAAGGGGTTCTTCATGTCCGGGAAGAGCTTCCTCAGGTCCATGACGAAGGCCCCTTTATACTTCCCCTCCTCGGGCGTGTAGAAGTTCTCGTTCCCCTGGAGCATTTCCATGGCCTCTTCGAATATGCCACTCCTCATTATGTCGCTCTCCCAGCTGAGGAGGTCATACTCGATGCCAAGCCTCCTCGTGGTCTCCAGTTGGGCCCTGACGACCTCCTCGGCGAGCTTTCTGCCCTCCTCATTCCCCTCCTCAAGCTGCTTCATTAGGGCCCTTATCTGCCCCTCAAGCTCAGGGTTCTCCTCAAGTCTCCTGTTCACCTCGACGTAAAGGAGGCCCAGGGCATGGTCTATCGGGTTTTTCTTGAGCCCTTTCTCCTTAAGCTCAGCCATTATACGCTCGAACTCCTCCCTGAGGTTGAGGTAGCCCCAGTAAACTTGGGCGAACTGAACGCCGAGGTCATCTATGTAGTTTTGCACCTCGACCTCGTAGCCGAGGAAGCGCATTATCCTAGCCATCGTGTCGCCGAGGACTGCATTCCTCGCGTGCCCCATATGGAGGGGCTTCGTCGGGTTCACGGACGTGTGTTCGACGATGACCTTCCTTCCTCTCCCGACTATTCCTTCGCCGTAGCGGTCGCCCTTCGTTAGGATTTCACGTATTAGGGCCCTCGCGAAGGCTCCGTAGTCTATGAAGAAGTTGATGTAGCCGTTGACAGCTCTTACCTCCCTTATGCCCTCCGGAAGCCTGTCACGAAGCCTTTCGGCGAGCTCTTCAGCTATGAGCTTCGGGGCCTTTCTGAGAACCCTCGCGAGCTGGAAGGCCACCGCGGTTCCGAAGTCGCCCATCTCAGGGCTCGGCGTGTCCGCGAACTCGATTCTTCCCTCCCATCCTGGGGCGAGCTCCCTAACGACGTCCGCAACGGCCTTTCCGACTTCCCCCTTTAACCTCTCGAGCATGCTTCTCACCTCACCTTATCTTGAACCTGAGCAGCGCCGCTATCCCTCCGAGGGCCCTCAGCTTATCTCCACCCTCGTGCTCGCCGCTAACGACGACGACGTTCGCTCTGAGGTTTCTCGCGGTCTCCATGAGCTCTTCAACCTTGGCCCTCATATCACCCTTAAGTAGCTCGTCGAGGACAAGGAGCGTCTCGACCGCACCGTAGTTGACGGCCTCCTCAACCTCCCTCAATCCATAGGCGACGGGACCGTTCTTCGCTATCTCCTCTATGACTCTCTCGACGAGCCTTACCTCCTTCGCAACACGGTTCTCTCTATAAACCTTGTCCACGGTTCCTCTCTTTATGACCTCGTAAACCCCGGTCCTCCCGCCGGTGCTCACGTCATCAAGTACTATCCTCTTGGCGAGCTCCGAGTAGTTCTCCCTCAAGAAGGCCGCGAAGTTCTCCTTTGTGAAGCCGGGCCCGGCCACTATGGCCCTTTCGACGTTCTCCCTTTCCATTATCTCCAGCATTGTCTTTGCCAGGTCGTGGAAGAACTTCATCTCCTCGTCCTCCCTCTTCGAGTTATACCTTTTCCCGCTGAGGTTATGCCTAACGGTGGCCATAAAGTCAAGGCCGTACTCCCTCATGACCGCTATTTCTGCCTCCCCGTCCTCGAGGGCCACTATCATCATCCTCGCCCTCTTCGAGGCCTCCACGGCCTCCCTGAGTCTCTCGATGTGATGGGCCTTCCACATCTCCTTCTGAACCGTTATCACGGTGCCGGGCTCTATGGCTATTGTATGGTAGCGGCCAAGGGGGACGTCATCGCGGCTCGCATAAACTATCGGACCCGTTACGCGGAGCTGGTTTACGAAGCGGTGAAGGTTTATCTTCTCAGCCCTAACCCCGAGGAATACGGGCACGGCCTCTACTTTCTCGGGTCTTAGGGAGTCACTTCGCTGGCTCTGCTTCCTGAGCGTCTTTGCGTAAACTACATCGCCCTCGTCTATGATGTGGTAGAGGTGCCAGAGGTCGTCAAGGGTCTCGACCTTGAGCTTGACCTTGCCCTCCTTCGGGTTCTCCTCGAGGATTTCCATGGCCTCACCTCCATCCGAATTCCGAGAGGAACTTCCTCTTCAGTCTTCTTATGGTCCCCGATACGCCGAGCGTCCTCACGATAAGCCTCGTCCCGTTGAACTCCGTGATCAGGGCGAGGGCGAAGCGAATCCTCTCAACATGGTTTCTATCGCACCTCACTATTCCTGTCTGGCTCTCTTCGTCGAAGTCTATGAACCAGGGCTTTGCCTCCGCAGTTCCCAGCTCGCCGAGAACCCTGAGGGATGCCTCCCAGATGAGCCTCTTCACATCATTCCTTTTCAGGGGCCTCTCTCCTATTATCTGGAAGGCTATGTAGCGGTGCTTGTCCCTGAGGGTCGGCGGGAGCGTCTTTGGCTTTTCCCTCATGGTAGTCCCTTGGAGGGGGCGTATTAAAGGGTTTGGGTCAATCCAGAAGTTCCATCCCACTGGCCCAAATCTTTATATACCTTTCGGTATCCGTAGTTATATTGACTTGCATCCGCCGGCGGGGGTGTTGGGGTGAATAAGCAGAGGGTTTGTCCCGTTTGTGGTTGGACGGAATTCATATATGATCCCGAGAGGGGGGAAATCGTCTGTGCAAAGTGCGGCTACGTTGTCGAGGAGAACATAATCGACATGGGACCTGAATGGAGGGCCTTTGACGCTTCTCAGAGGGAGAGAAGGTCTAGGACAGGAGCTCCTGAGAGTATTCTTCTTCATGATAAGGGTCTCTCCACGGACATAGGCATAGATCGCTCTCTCACGGGTTTGATGAGGGAGAAGATGTATAGGCTTAGGAGGTGGCAGTCTCGTTTGAGGGTTAGTGATGCTGCGGAGCGTAATCTTGCTTTTGCTCTTAGTGAGCTTGATAGGATTACGGCCCAGCTTAAGCTTCCGAAGCATGTTGAGGAGGAGGCGGCTAGGCTTTATAGGGAGGCTGTTAGGAGGGGGCTTATTAGGGGCCGCTCAATTGAGAGTGTTATTGCAGCTTGCGTTTACGCCGCCTGCAGGCTCCTAAAAGTCCCAAGAACCCTCGACGAAATCAGCGACATCTCAAGAGTTGATAAGAAGGAAATTGGGAGAAGTTATCGCTTCATAGCCCGCAATTTAAACCTCACACCCAAGAAATTATTCGTGAAACCCACGGATTACGTGAACAAGTTTGCCGATGAACTAGGCTTGAGTGAAAAGGTTAGAAGAAAAGCCGTGGAAATTTTGGAAGAAGCTTATAGGAAGGGATTGACAAGCGGGAAAAGCCCCGCTGGTTTAGTAGCAGCAGCCCTCTACATCGCCTCCCTCCTCGAAGGAGAAAAAAGAACCCAAAGAGAGGTTGCTGAGGTCGCTCGCGTTACCGAGGTAACCGTTAGGAACCGCTACAAGGAGCTTGTGGAAAAGCTGGGAATAAAGGTTCCGATAGCCTAACTCTTCACTTTTTCCCAAACCAGCTTTCCAAGGTGACCTGTTTTCCGGCCTTTACTGCTGTCTTCAGTCTCTCGATGCCGTTCTTGACGCGCTCTTCACTGAAGTCGTGCTCGTCGCAGAGGAATTTCAGTATGCCCTCCTCGTCAGGCTCCTTCCATTTGAGCTCATAGTTGTCCGTGACGGGCGGGTTCAGGAAGAACTCCTTTATGGCGTAAAGGTCGACGTCGCTGACCTTCTGCCACTTCGCCAACGGATCCTTGGAGTGCCTGACTATCTCAAGGGCCTTTTTTGGGCCAATCCCCTTAACGCCGCCGGGATTGTAATCGGTACCCACGAGGATAGCCAGCTCTATGAGCTTCTCCCTGTCTATCTTCAGGGCTTTGAGGACCTCCTCAAGCACTATGAGCTCCGGCTTTACGTCCACGTAAACGTCCTTCCCGGGAAGCTTCCTTTTCCCCGTAATCGTTAGGTTTCTTACGAGCCTCGGGGCACCGAAGAGAAGGGAGTCGTAGTCTTGGCTGGCGGAAGCATAAACAGCTCCCTTGGCAGCTATGTAGGCAGCTTGGGCCTCTCCCTCGCTTGGAGCTTGGATAACAGGTATTCCCATGAGCTCGAGGAGCTTCTTGGCATCCTCCACAAGAGCCTCGTTAACCCTAGTAGCCCTCTGGGCGTACTTCCTAGCCTCTTCAATGTTCCCCCGCTCTAGGGCTTCACGCCACCTTTCCTCAGCTTCCTCCCTTGCCTCTCTTCTCTTTTCAAGCTCCTTTTTCTTGAAGGCAGGCGGCTTCCCATCGAAGACGTAGGCAGGCTTTATTCCCGCCTCCATGAGGTTTATCGTCCTGTAGAAGAGCCCGCTCAGATGGGATGTTATCCGCCCCTTAGAGTCCATGAGGGGCGTTCCGTCCCTTTGCCTTATGGTGGAGAGAAACTGATAGATGGCGTTGAGAGCGTCAATCGCGACCTTCTTCCCATATAGGTTCTCAAGCTCTATCTCCTTCCTCGGCAGGAGCTCACCTATGGGAACTCCCATCTCAATCACCTCAGCCTACCGGTGTGCTCATCACTTATCAGATGAGGGGAAGGCTCATCATCCCCTACCTTTCCATAGACCCATCCCAGGGCGAACACGAGGGCGGCGAGTCCGAAGAGCAGATAGGGTCCGAGCTCCCTGAAGTCCGTCGTTATAACGAGCTTTCGAACGATGGCCATCATACCCAGCTCGGCAACCCTTCTCATGCTGACGTGGTGCTCCTTAAGGTAAAGGGACAGGAGTTCGTAGACCTCGACGAATATTATGACGAGCATAAAGTCGTCAAGGATGGCGTTAAGATTTTCTCCCGAGATTATGGCGAAGAACATCCTGTATATAGCCATGCCTATCAAGGCCATTGTAGCCAGCTCGAGCATAACAACAATTACATCGAAAGCCGGGTCTAGGAGCCGGAACAGAGATCCTCTCTTCATCATCCGATGTTTGGAAAGGTTCCGTTAATAAGCTTTTGGAAAAGAAAAGAAGGTTATGCCTTAGCGTAGAGCCAGCAGGCAACGTAATGGTCCTTCTCGGCCTCAACAATCGTTGGCTCCTTTCCATCGCATAGGCCAGCCTTGGCGAAAGGACAGCGGGGATGGAAGCGGCATCCTTTCGGCGGATTAATGGGGCTTGGAGGCTCACCTTTTATCGGTTGTCTCTTTGCCTTCATTTCCCTCGCTATGTCCGGATCGGGGACTGGTATGGCGGACAGGAGCATCTGCGTGTATGGGTGCAATGGATTCTCGAATATCCTGTCTGAGGGTCCAACCTCGACGAGCTTGCCAAGATACATGACGCCTATGCGGTCGCTCATGTATTTGACGACACCGAGGTCGTGGGATATGAAGAGGTAAGTGAAGCCGTGCTTTTCCTGAAGCTCCTTGAGGGTGTTGAGGATATTAGCTTGTACGGATACGTCGAGAGCGGAGGTGGGCTCATCGAGTACTATGAACTCAGGCTTGAGTGCCAGAATCCTTGCAAGGGCTATTCTCTGCCTCTGCCCACCTGAGAACTCGTGAGGGTAGCGGTAAAGATGCATTTCGTTCAGGCCGACACTCTTCAACAACCCTACCACGAATTCCTCGGGGTCATCCACCTCTATGCCGTGGAACCGGACTGGCTCCATGATTATCTGGAAAACCGTCTGCCTCGGGTTGAGCGATGAGTACGGGTCTTGGAACATAATCTGGGCCTTTCTGCGGAACCATTTCATTTCCTCGCCCTTGAGCTTGGTAACCTCCTTTCCCATGAAGATTATCTTACCATCCGTGGGCTCTATGAGCCTGAGTATGGTCCTCCCCGTCGTTGTCTTGCCACATCCGCTCTCCCCGACTAAACCAAAGGTTTCGCCCCTATCTATCTCGAAGCTCACGCCGTCAACGGCCTTCACCCAGCCGATCGTCCTGATGAGGCCCCTGACAGGGAAGTACTTCTTGAGGTTCTCAACCTTGAGCACGGGTTCTCCCATGGTTAATCACCTCAGTAGAGATGGCAGGCCACAAAGTGTCCGGGCTCCATCTCCTTCAGCTCGGGAACCTTTTCCTTGCATATGGACATGACCCGGGGACACCTGGGGTGGAAGCGGCATCCGCTGGGTGGATTGATGAGGTTTGGCACGGTTCCTGGTATTGCTTCCAGTTTCTCTATCTTCGTCATTGGGTTGGGGACGGCCCTGAGGAGGCCCTGTGTGTAGGGGTGAAGTGGATTCTTGAATATCTGATCCACTGAACCAATCTCTACGATTTTACCGGCGTACATAACTGCGACCCTGTCAGCAATTTCGGCGACGACGCCGAGGTTGTGGGTTATAAGGATGACGGTCGCCTTGTACATCTCCTTCATCCTCTCCAGCAGGTCGAGTATCTGGGCCTGGACGGTAACGTCTAGGGCAGTGGTGGGCTCGTCAGCTATGAGTATGCGGGGGTTATTGGCAACACCAATTCCTATGACGACACGCTGCTTCATTCCACCGGAGAGCTCGTGGGGATAGTTCTTCACTCTCCTCTCCGGATCGGGTATGAGGACAGACCTGAGGATTTCAATTGCCCTCTTTATTCCTTCCTTTATGTCCTTAACCTTGCCGTGAACCCCCATGGCCTCGGCTATTTGATAGCCGACGGTATAGAGGGGGTCAAGAGAGGCGTGCGGGTCCTGGAAGATGTAGGCTATCTCGTTGCCCCTTATCTGCCTGATCTCTTCCTCTTTGAGCTTGAGGAGGTCGACTACGCTTCCATCTTCCTTGTGGTAGAGGACCTGACCACTAACTATCCTGCCGGGGCTCTCTATGAGCTGGGTTAGGGCCCTCGACGTTACGCTCTTACCGCAACCAGTCTCCCCGACGAGGGCAAACGTTTCTCCCCTGTAAACGTCGAAGGATACCTTCTCTATCGCTTTAACAATGCCCGCGTAGGTATAGAAGTGAACGGTAAGGTCACGAACTTGGAGTATTGGCTCAGGCACCCTCCTCACCCTCCTTCTTCTTAACCTTGAACTCTATGCTCCTTCTCGTCTTAGGATCAAGGATGTCCCTAAGGCCGTCACCAAGGAGGTTCCAGCCGAGGGCCGTCAGGAGAACCACAAGGCCAGGGTAGAACACGAGCCACCAGCACCTTGGGAAGTACTGAGCACCGTCGTACACTATCCTTCCCCAGTCGGCTATCGGTGGAGTTGCACCGAGACCGAGAAAACTCAGGCCGGCTTCCATGAGGACGACGCCGCCGAAGTCGAGGGTTATGTACACCAAGATGGGTCCGATGATGTTGGGAAGGATGTGTCTCAGCATTATGGTCCTCGATGGGAGCCCTATGGCCCTTGCCGCCTCAACGTAAAGCTTCTCCCTCTCCGTGAGAGTTGAACCTCTTGTTATTCTGGCGTAGCCTGGCCACCAGACTATTATCATGGCAACTATAACTGCCAGTAACCTTCCAATGTTGCCGGCCTCTCTCTGGTCGAGAGCGAAGAGTGCCAGTATAAAGTCCTGTAGGGCCGGGTGGGCCGATATGAATCCCTGTATCCTGTCAGGAAGCACCGCCGAGAAGGCTATGGCCAAGATGAGTGCTGGGAACGCGAGGAACATGTCCGTGATACGCATTATCAGCTCGTCTATCTTTCCTCCATAGTACCCGGCTATCAGACCAAGGATTATGCCGAGAGGAACACCGAGGGCTATGACGATTATCGATATCACGAAGCTCGTCCTCGCACCCTGCAGTATTAGGCTGAGCAGGTCCCTGCCGTAGTGGTCAGAACCGAGCGGGTAGTAGACCACTGTATTGTTATAAAACTCCAGTGTGGCCCTGCTACCGGGCGGGACGAGATATACCTGGTCGTAATTGGCAGTATAGAGGGTCGGAAAGAAGTTGTACTTCCAGGGGGCGAGGTAGGGGCCAAAGATACCGAGGAAGATGAATATCAATACGAGGAATAGGCCTATCAGGGCGGGAGGGGAGCGATTGAGGGCGTAGAGCATTAGGCGCCATTCTTCCAACTTTGAGCGATTCTTCTCTATCCACCCTTTCTTGAAAAGGCTTATGAACTTTCCGAGACCATAGACAAGTTTATCCGCAAGCTTGTCAAGTATCGTCTTCTTGTATTCCTCCTGCATGGGAATCACCTCAGTACCTAACTCTCGGGTCGATTATCGCGTAGAGGATGTCCACTATCAGGTTGGTCGTTACGTAGATTATCGCGTAGATGAATGTCACGGCGATGACCACTGGAAAGTCAAGGTTCTGAATTGCCTGGACCGCATATCTACCCATTCCCGGTAATGAAAAGACGGTCTCGGTGATGGGAGTTCCGCCGAGCAGGCCTCCGAACTGAAGACCAAGAACCGTGACTATGGGAACGAGGGCGTTCTTGAGGGCATGCCTGTATACCCTCATCTTTGGAACTCCTTTGGCTTTTAGGAACTGTACGAAGTCAGAGCTAAGGGCTTCGAGGAAGCTGTTTCTGACAAACCTTGCAACGACACCCATGCCAAGGAAGCCAAGGGTAAAGCCTGGCAGCCAGAACCTTGCGAGGTGTTGCTTGAAGAGTGCGAAGTCTCCGGTCAGGAGGGCGTCTATCATGGGAACGTGGGTTATTTGAGTTGCGGGAGTGGGTGGGACGCCCGCCAGGGTAGTGACCCTAAGCTTCACGAAGAATACGTATATCATCAAGTATCCGAGCCAAAAAGCTGGGGTCGAGACGCCAAGGAGGGCGAATATTCTAACAAGGGTATCAACCCAGGAGTTCCTCTTTAGGGCGGATATAAGGCCGAGCGGGATTCCTATTATGAGCATGAAGGTGAACGCTATTATAGCCAGTTGCAACGTTACGGGGAACCTGCGGGAGATGTCCGTCATAACGGGGTTAGATGTTCTGGGGTCAATTATCGAGTTCGTCAGCAGGCCCTTCATGAGGAAGATGTACTGGTCGTACCAAGGCTTGTCGAGGTGGTACTCTCTGATTATTCTTTCGATGGCCTCCTGGGAGGCCTTCTCACCGCCAGCCCATGCTCTGGCCGGGTCTGCTGGTATCTTGTAGGCTATTAGAAACACTATGAGCGTTACTCCAATTATCGTCGGTATGAAAGTCAGCATCCTCCTTATCAGGAACTTTTTCAGGTTCGCCATCCCTGACCCTCCATGAAGATTGTTACACGTAAACTGACATCGAATTTAGGGGCAAAATCAAAAAGAAAAGAAACATCATCCGGAAACTTCGATGTTGACCTCCTTGAACTTTGTGGCTCCGTAGAGGAATGGTCCAACCCAGTTGTCGGAGTCGAGGTAGTCGGGCACCCATCCCACGACATATACGTCATAGTCACCGTGCGAAGTCTTCTGGAGGTACACTGGCCACTCGTAGCTCTCCACAGTAACCTGGAATCCGAGCTGGCTCCAGATGTTCTGGAGTAGTGTCATTATTTTCTCACGCTGGGAGTTGCCGGCGTTGTAGTAGAGCTTGATGGAGTACTTGCTCGGGTCAATGCCAGCCTCCTGGAGAAGCTGCTTGGCCTTCGCGAGGTTGTAGTCGTACTTGATTATGCCGTACTCGGTATAGCCGGGCCAAGGCTTGGGTATTGGACCCCAGTTCCTCTCGAGGAGGCCATTGTATACGACGTTGGCTATCTGGTCATACGGGATTGCGTAGGCGAGGGCTTGCCTGACCTTGACGTTGTTGAAGGGCTCCCTCTGGGTGTTGAAGACTATGAACGTCAGGATGGGCTGGAGGAGCTCCGTCTGGACGACGACCTTATAGTTGCCAAGGGTCTTGCCCTTGACATCCTCAATCTTTTCCGTTGGCAGGGCGACGATGTCAACGGTGCCAGTCAGGAAGAGGTTAACCCTCGAGACAGCGTCGTCGTTGATGATGTAGATGACCCTCTTGTGACCGGGATTTGCGGTGGCGTTCCAGTAGTACGGGTTGTATTCAAGCACGATGTAGCTGTTCTCCTGGTAGTCCTTGACGTAGAACGGCCCAGTGCCAACGGGCTGCCTGTGCATGAGCTGGTGAGTGGCGTCGTCGGCTCCCTCCTTGACGTAGTCAGCCCAGGCATCGGGGTTCTTACCGTAGTTACTGGCCTTGAGGGCTTCCTCGTACTTGTCGCCAAGGAGGTACTCCATCGGCACGACGCTGAGGAACGGATCGGCCACTATGTTCAGTATGGCGGCGTACGGGTGCGGCAGGACGAGCTTGAAGACTCCAGCTGTTTTGCCGCTGTATCCGAAGAACTGGAGGAGCTCGTCAAGGGACCTTATCTCCTTGGTCTTGCCATTGTACTCGGCAATGAGCGGGTGGTCCTTGAGGTAGTTGTTGAACTCCTCTTCGGTGAGGGCCTGAGAAGCGGAGACATCCATGAACTCGGCTACCATCCAGCTGACGGAGTGGCCGAGCCTCTGGACGCGCCAGAAGGTGAAGAGCACGTCAACAGCGTCGATCGGGTAAGTCTTCTCGTTCCATGGGTCGTAGGCGACGACGCCTCCCCTGATGACGAAGTACCATTCGGTGCCCTCCTTGTTGTGAGCCCACGCTACCGCTAGGTCGGGGGTGACGTGCTCAGTTTCCTCCTTCCAGTAGGTAACAAGGGTGTCGCCTATCTCGTGCCATATCTCCCATCCGAAGGTCTCATAGGTCCATGCCGGGTCAAAGCTCTCGGGCCATCCGATGGTGCCTATGACGAGGGTTTCGGCATCGTTCTTGTAGCTCCCAATACCAGTGTCAACCGAAGGGGCGTTTGGATCCTCCCAGAGGAGGTCGTAGCGCTCGGGTAGGGTTGGGTGGTAGTAGCGCCCCTTGACCCAGTCCCAATAGACACGGAGCTGCCTGTTCTGGCCGAGGATGACCTCGGGCACGTAGTAGTTGCCGAGAATGTAGAGTGCCTTGAACAGCTCGGTCCTTATCTCGGGCTGGGTCTCTCTCCTAGCGGCTATAACGAGAGCGTCCACGTGAGTTTCCCTGAAGAAGGCGGGATTAATAGCACCGAATCCCTGGCCCTGCTCCATCAGGGTCTTGACGTCGGGCGTGTTGGCTTCGTCTACAACATATGTGACCCTTATGACCTTCTTACCGCTCGGTATTGAGACAGTTGGCTCCTCTCCCTTCGGACCTACTACCACTATAGCGGTACCCGTGTCAATCACGGCAACTTTATCAAGCTCAAGGATGGCCTGAGTTACGCCTTGAGGCTGAGTCTCGGTGGGCCCCGTCTGGGTGGGGCGTGGTGCTGTTGTGGTGGTACCAGTTTCACCGCCTCCAATACAACCGCTGGCAATTGTTCCGAAAATCAAAACGCTTACTAGCAGAAGGGAAAAGATGGTCCTTTTCATACCGCCATCACCTCGGGATTCCTGCAGAAGTATGTTGAAATGCCTGAGCTAATAAATTTTTCGACCTTAGGCATGCCCTTACACCAGATTGAGAGAATTGTCGATCATTCATCTGAGCATGTGTAATGCCAATATGGAAAAATATAACAAAAAGTTCCGACAAAGATGGACAGTGTACGATTTTACATCCTATCCGAGGCCTTCTCTGACCAAACTGGTACATCACTGTCTGTGATTATCTACGAATGGTGCAGGGTCTGGCTCGATGACCGTTCCAGAGTGCTTGCCCTTGATGACGTCGAAGAGCCTCAGAGCATCTTCCCTACCCACGATGTACGTCCTTATTCCGCTCCTCTGGATGACCTTGGCGGCCAAAAGGTCGACCACGGTGCTCTCCCCTGCCTTTCCTTCCGCCCTTGCGACAATCTCAACTAGCTCTGAAGCCCTCATTTTGGGTATCTTTTTGGCTTCTGGGTTCTTTTTGGGGTCGCTGTCGTAAACTCCTTCAACGTTTGTCACTATGACAAAAAGGTCCGCGTTTAAGAACTCGGCCAGGAGAGCCGCGACGGCGTCCGTGGTGTGACCGGGATGCGTACCTCCCATGACGGGTATCTTCTTGAGCTGAATTATTCTCCAAGCCTCCCTGAAGTCCTCAACGACCTTGGGATAGGCCCTCTCCCTTAGGGCTGCTATCAGCAGAAGGGCGTTTGCTCTGGTAACGAGAATTCCTAGATAGTCCTTGAAGGTCTCGTTCGCGCCGAGCTTGCCAGCGGCCATAATGTACTTCCGGGCCGTTCTTCCGCCTCCGACGACGACGGCTACCTCGTGCTCCTCACTTACCTTCGTGAGCTCATAAGCCACTCTGCTTATGAAGTCCACGTCCGGCTCATCTGGAACGAGAACTGACCCCCCAATATCGAACACCACCCTCATCGAACCACCGAGAAGGAGTCAAGAAGAGGATTATTAAGGATTGAGGTGGCGCCGGGGCGGGGATTTGAACCCCGGTGGGCGAACGCCCACGGGCTCTCCAGGCCCGCGCCTTCCCTGGCTAGGCTACCCCGGCGCATAAAAGTGTTCAGGAGATAAGCTCAATTTCGATTGTGACATCTTCAGGAACGCGGATGCGCATAATCTGGCGCATAGCCCTCTCATCGGCCTCGATGTCAATAAGCCTCTTGTGGATGCGGAGCTCCCAGCGGTCGAACGTGGCACTTCCTTCTCCGTCAGGGCTCTTCCTGGTGGTGATCCTAATCCTCTTCGTCGGGAGCGGTATGGGGCCGCTCATCCTAACACCTGTCCTCTCGGCTATCTGCCTGATCTGGTTGGCGACCTCGTCGAGGGAGCGAACATTAGTGCTGGCAAGCTTGATCCTTGCCTTCTGCATTTCAGCCCCTCCTAAAAAGTTAAGGAAGAAAGGGCCTCACTCGGCCTTCTGGATGGACATGACCATACCGGCGGCGACGGTCATGCCCATGTCACGGATGGCGAACCTACCGAGCTGCGGTATCTCCTTGACGGGCTCGAGGACGATGGGCTTCATGGGCCTAAGGATGACGATGGCGGAGTCACCGGTCTTGATGAACTGCGGGTTCTCCTCAACGATGTTTCCAGTCCTCGGGTCGAGCTTAGCCAGGAGTTGCTCGAACCTGACGGGAACCTGGGCGGTGTGGGCGTGGAGGACTGGGCTGTAGCCGACGGTGATAGCTGTTGGGTGGTTGAGGACTATGATCTGGGCCTTGAAGGTGTCCTTGGTCCTGACGACGGATGGAGGCTTGTCGGTGTGGCCAGCAACGTCACCTCTCTTGATGTCGTTCTTGCTGACACCACGGACGTTGAATCCGATGTTGTCACCAGGAAGGGCCTCCTGGAGGGGCTCGTGGTGCATCTCAATGCTCTTGACTTCACCCTGGATCGGCTTGTGGAAGATGGTGCTGGCCGGCTCGAAGATAACTACATCACCGACCTTCAGCTTACCGGTCTCGACCCTACCAACGGGAACGGTACCGACGCCCTTGATGGAGTAGACGTCCTGGATTGGTATCCTGAGAGGCTTGTCGACCGGCTTTGGCGGCTCTGGTATCTGGTCGAGGGCCTCGATGAGGATTGGGCCATTGTACCAGGGCATCTTGTCGCTCCTCTTGACGACGTTGTCACCGTTCCAAGCGCTTATCGGAATGATCGGGAAGTCCTTGTAGCCGAGCATCTTAAGGAGCTTCTCGACCTGGGCCTTGACCTTCTCGTAGACCTTCTGGTCGTAGTTGACCATGTCCATCTTGTTGATGGCGACGATGATGTGGTTGATACCGAGGGTTCTCGCAAGGAAGGCGTGCTCCTTGGTCTGGGGCATGACACCGTCGGTGGCAGCAACTACGAGAACTGCCGCGTCAGCCTGGCTGGCACCGGTGATCATGTTCTTAACGAAGTCTCTATGTCCGGGAGCGTCGATGATGGTGATGTACCTGTGCGGGGTCTCGAACTTGGTGTGGGCGACGTCGATGGTGATACCCCTCTCCCTCTCCTCCTTGAGCCTGTCCATGACCCAGGCGAACTTGAAGGACTTACCCTTCTCACCCATCTCCTCGAACTTCTTGATGATGGTCTCTGGTATGTTGCCGGTGTCGTAGAGCAGCCTTCCGATGGTGGTGCTCTTTCCGTGGTCGACGTGGCCAATAAAGACTATGTTAACGTGCGGCTTCTCCTTCGGCATCTTTAATCACCCCCAAACTTCTGCCTAACCCTACTTTTGAGCGGGCTTTTTAAAGGTTTCGCACCTCGGCCCCCTCGGCGGGAAACCCGCCGTAACGAGAGGGCCTCATTAGCCTCGGGGAAAGTTCAGGTGTGGGTTTAAAAAATTAACTGAAGCTCGGCGGTGACCACTTTCATCATAATTCAGTCAAGACCGATTTCCTCATCGCGAGGACCGCTTTGGAGTTGGGGATTAGGATTATAAAGATAAGGTCGGGAAAGTTGGGGGTGATGTTATGAGGTTTGTCCCCCTCATAGTCGCCCGACCTGAGGTCCAGATGGCGATAGATGAGGCGATATTTAGGGCTAGAATTGAGGGGAAGGTGCCCGACACGGTGAGGCTCTACGTTTTTAAGCCGAGCTCCGTGACAATTGGCCGGTTCCAGAGTATTAGGCATGATGTTGACATCGAGAGGGCCCGGGATCTGGGAATCCCGGTGGTCAGAAGAATAACTGGCGGTGGAAGCGTCTTTCACGACGAATATGGCGAGATAACGTATTCTGTCATCATCGGAGAGGACTATCACCCGTCCTTGAGAAACGTTCAAGAGAGTTACAGGTATTTGGCAGGCCCCCTAATCGATGCACTCAAGGAGCTAGGCCTAAACGCTGAGTTTTCGGGTCTTAACGATGTAGTAGTTAGGGGTAAGAAGATAAGTGGCTCGGCTCAAACGAGGGCCAAGGGAGTTATCCTTCAGCACGGCACCTTCATGTACGCGACGAGGCTTGATGTTCTCGCATCGGTTCTAAAAGTATCGAGGGAGAAGCTGAAGGACAAGGGTGTCTCCAGCATATACGAGAGGGTGACAACCCTTGAAAGGGAAGGGGTGAGGTTATCGAGAAGCGAGGCCTACGAGTTGCTAAAGGAAAGCTTCTTCAGGGCGTTCCCCCTTGAAGAGGCTCCCCTGACGGACTACGAGCTCGAACTCGCCGAAAGGCTCGTGGAGGAGAGATATGGGAACCCGAATTGGAACCTCTCTAAGTAGTAACACCTTTGATGTCTACGTGAACAAATGCAACTTCAACCTCGGGCAGCCTCTCAATTTTCTTTTTAACCTCTTCGCTTATGTCGTGGGCTTCCTTGAGGGTCATCATGGGCGGAACCTCTATGTGGAGCTCGACATGAAGTCTGCTTCCCACGTAGTGGGCTCTCAAATCGTGGACGCCGAGAACGTTGGGAACGCTGAGTGCTGCCTCCTCAATCTTCTTGCACACTTCTAAGGGAGGAGCCTTTCCGGTCAGGTAGTGGACGTTTTCAAGGATGATCTCGATGGCGACCTTGGCTATGAAAAGACTAACTATTACACCTGCAACTCCGTCACCCCATGCCATACCACCCTTTTCGAGGATAAGGCCAATGAGAACTGCCACGGTGCTCAGGACGTCGCTCCTGTGGTGGTAGGCATCGGCTATGAGGATGCTGTTGTTGAGCCTTTTGCCAACGGCCAGAGTGTACTGGGTCATGGCCTCCTTGAGGAGTATTGATATCAGGGCCACTCCTATCATCACGGGCGTAACCTCTATGGGGACGCCTCTTATAATCCTTTCAAGAGAGTCTCTGCCTATCTCGTAGGCCGCGAGGAGGAGCAGTTCTCCCATAAAGAAAGCGAAGAGTGGTTCAAACCTAGAATGGCCAAAGGGATGGGTGCTGTCGGGGGGCTTCTTCGATATCCTTATGCCGACGAACCCTATAACGCTGGTAACAAGATCGCTGAGGGAGTGGATTCCATCGGATATGAGGGCTATGCTCGAGCTTATAATGCCAACGGCTATTTTCAGGGCCGCGAGCAGGAGGTTACCAACTATGCTCACGGCAATTGGCTTGTAGGCTTCCTCCATCCTATCACCCCGGTCAGTCCGTCACTCCCTCATCACACCTCAGTTAAGGCTGAACTCATCATCCCGTTCTTCCTGCCCCGTACCCATTAAAAGGTTTTGGCTCAGAGATCACCTCTGTCCTCATCAATCGGGTCGCCCATCATTCATCATCGCCCAATATCATTTCGAGCTCGCCATCGATCGATGTGCATGCCGAATGCCATAATCTCAACGCCCGCTTCGGAGGCATCCTTTAAAAGTCTCGCCATCTCAGGGTCGGCGGAGGAGTTGGGCTTGAAAGCTCTAACGTTGGGCAGGGCCGCGATGAAGACTATGGCGGCGTTCTTTCCAGCTCTCTTGAGAGCTATCAACTCCTTTACGTGCTTCCTCCCTCTCGCGGAAGGGCGGTCCGGGTAAGAGGCGTAGCCGTCAAGCCTCAACACGGCACTCACCTCTCTCCTTACCAGGGAGCGTCCCCTAAAGACGAGGCCCAGCTCGAGGGCCTTCTCGAAGGCCCTTGCCTGTGTTCTCGTGTCCACTATTGCGTATCCTCCTTCATCTGCTAAAGGCTACCAAAACGAAGTCAGTCTTACCTCCCTTCTTTGGAATGCAGAGGGCTTTCCTTCCCGGAATGAGGAGCCCTTCCAACCTGCCGGCGTTGGCCAGAGGGGCCTCCTTCAAACTCTACAAGGGCCACGAAGCGGTTCACCCTTTCGAGGAAGCGGCACTCAACAAGGGGAAGTTCAAGGAGCTTCATGCTTGTGCCTTCAAGCGAGAGTTAATAAATCTCCCGCCCAACATCCTCCATGCGCCTGCGGATACCAGCGGAGCTCTTAGAGGAAATTGTCAGTGCGGCCTCAGAGAGTAATGTCGAGGTCTGCGGCTTCCTATTCGGCGAAAGGAGAGGTGATGAGTGGGTCGTTAGGAAGGTTACGTTCGTCAAAAACAGGCTGAACTCTCCCACGGCCTTCGAGATGGAACCTGAGGATATGGTGAAGGCGCTGGATGATGCTGAAAAAGAAAACCTTGAAGTCGTTGGAATCTTTCATTCCCACGTTAGCTGTCCGCCGAGACCAAGCTCAAAAGACGTCAAAGGTATGACACTCTGGCCGGTGCCTTGGCTCATCGTCACAGGCCATAAAGTGGCTGCCTTTATGTTGGAGAAAGGAAAGCCAAAGGAAATAGAATTGAAGATAATCAGCAGATGTCAGTCCAGCCGAACTCTTCCCTGACGATCTTGATGAGCTCCTTGAGCTCATCCTTCTTAATGTTGACGGTACTGGTAGCCCCAACGAGCGCGATTATCCCGTGAATTTCCTCCTGGATCTGAATGACGTCATCGGCAACCTTGGTAACCTTAAGTTCTCTCCTGGCAACTTCATCTTCGCTTATCTTGAACCTGTCCTCCCCTATCTTGTAGTGACGGATCTCTGTCATGGCATTCACCATGTAAAATTTAGCTACCTCTGCTAATAAACTTTTCCAGGTGGCTGTTAAAGAGCCCCCAACCGTAACTTTTATAAACTCCTCTCCCACCCATTCTGTTGGGCGAGCCGCCGTAGCTTAGCTGGTGGAGCGCCGGACTGTTAATCCGGCGGTCCCCGGTTCGAATCCGGGCGGCGGCGCCAGAGGGGGCCCGTAGCTCAGCCTGGTCAGAGCGCGCGGCTCATAACCGCGTGGTCCGGGGTTCAAATCCCCGCGGGCCCACCATCATCCCCTACCCCTAGCTATTCTTGCACCCATGAGAATCAGGGCAAGCCCCACAATTGTGGATGCTCTAAGCGGCTCCCTGACGATTGTGGTTATGAAGAAAAGGGAGAGAACGGGCGTCAGGTAAACAAGGCCCGCGACCTTTGAGGCTTCCTCCTTCTCAAGGGCTCTTAACCAAAGGAGGAATGTAACACCCATCTCGAAGAGGCCCACGTACACGGATCCAATGATCCCCAGGGCGTCAAGGACTAGCTTACCTCTCCACGCGACGTATGTGAGGATGTAAAGGGAGCCGAAAAGGAAGTTCCAGAACATCTTAACTTCTGCCTTTCTCCCGTCTCTCAGGTTCAAAACCCAGTATGAGGCCCAGATAAGGGCGCTGGAAAGGGCCAGCAGATCTCCGAGGATGTTTGATAAGCTTAAAGAACCTATGCTACCTTTTGAAGATACAATCAGTGCTCCAAGGAACCCCATGAAGACGCCGAAAATTCCCCTTACTCTCAGAGGCTGGCTCAGAAAAAGCCACGCGAAGACCGTCAGAATGAGGGGCCAGGTGTAGTTCAAGGCCTGAGCTTCTTGGGCCGGAAGTATGGAGTATGCGTTGAATAAGACTAGGTAGTACAGGAAAGGGTTCAGGAAGCCGAGGATGGCGGACTGGAGATTTTTCCTAAGGGAGTTCCAGCCTTTTGGCTTTTTCACAAGCACCGCGAACGTGAAAACTGTCAAGGAAGTTAGGGAAGCGTAGAGAAGCATGCTGGCCGGGCTCATTCTTGAAAGGGTGAGCTTGAACGCGGAGGCGACAGTAGACCAGAGGAGAATCGCGAGTAGGGCATTGTGGTTCATGGGGGAGAATAGGGAGAGGAGCTTTTAACGGTTTCTTCCGGGAAGCAACAACTCCCGAGAAGTGAGGCTTTCATGCTAAACAAATGGCAAGTGCACGTTAAGAGGAAAGAAGGGAGACTACTTCTTGCCTCTCTGGAGCCTTGCTTCCTGGTAAGCTTTAGTCCACTTGAGCTTCCTCGGGTTCCTGCCCATGAAGAAGTACCTCTCACACTTCCTTGAGCAGAAGAAGAACACCCTGCCGTCGTTCCTCACGAACATCTTGCCTGTTCCGGGCTCAAAGGGCTTGCCGCAGTAGGAGCAGATGTTCCACCTGGCCAACTCCTTCACCTCCTGCTCTTAATCTCCCTGGCTTCCCTCTCCGTTTCCCTGAGTATGAGTATGTCGCCGACGCGGACGGGACCCCTGACGTTCCTCCTTATGACCCTTCCTTTATCCCTTCCCTCGAGTATCCTAACCTTGACCTGCGTAACATCTCCCGTGGTTCCAGTTCTCCCTATTATCTCGATAACCTCTGCTGGGTACCCCTCATCCTCAGCCATACCTCACACCCCGCGGTGAGCGTAAAGGGAAAGGGAGGGAGCTCACTTCATGAGCTCCCTAACCTTCATGGCGATTTCCTCAACGAGCTCCTTAGCCTTGCCGGGCTCGATTATAGCCACGCTCGCGGCCGCGACCTCGATACCGGCCGCGGCACCGAGCTCCTTCTTGCTCGGAACGTAGATGTAGGGTATCTCCTTCTCCTCACAGAGCGGCGGGAGGTGGGCGACTATCTCCTCAGGGTCAACGTCTTCAGCTATTATAACGAGCTTGGCCTGGCCCCTCTCGACGGCCTTGGTGGTCTCGTTGGTACCCTTCCTTATCCTTCCGGTGTCCCTGGCAATCTCGACAGCCTCGAGGGCCTTCTCGGCGAGCTCCTTGGGAACCTCAAACTTCACATAGCTCGGCTTCGCCATCTTCTATCCCTCCTTACGTCATCGTTCATCTGTCGAGCTTGGTTGAGGATGTGAATTTAAAAGGCTTGTGGTCCTGGAAACGTTTTTAAAGTTGAAGGCACTCAGGCGATGGGGGCTAACTTGAGGAATCTAGTTAAATACTTTCCTGCAACGGCAGGGTTGCTCACTATAATAGCCCTAGTTTTTATCTACGAGCTGATCGTGGGATTTGACACTGCGATAGTCCAGCTCGCCCAGATAAACCTCCTCGTTTTTTACGCTGGCCAGTGGTGGAGATTAGTAACGGCAATATTCGTGCACATGGGCTTCATACACTTTGCCTTGAACACGTTCTGGCTCTTCTACTTAGGAATGGATCTCGAGGGGATCGTTGGGAGTAAAAGGTTTCTGCTCGTTTTCTTTCTATCCGCGATAGTTGGCAATGTACTAAGCCTGTTTACCCTGCCTTTAGATGTGGCCTCAGGAGGGGCGAGCGGGGGTTTGTTTGGAATAGTTGGGGCTTCTCTCGCCATAGAGGGGGTTTTGAAGAGGAACATGCAGAAGGCCTTAATGAACGCAATAATCCTGTTTTTGATTAATAGCATATTCCCGGGAGTGAACATAGTTGCACACTTCGGTGGGTTGGCCGCGGGTTTGGCGTTGGGTTATATATACGGCAGATGGTTGAGGAGAAAGCTGATGGACATGAGCTACTGGTTTGAGTAGCTAGGTCCCGAATTTGATACCAACCTTTGGGCAGAGGTTCCTTACGGGACACTCATTGCATTTCGGCTTAATCGGCCTGCACACCTTCTTCCCGTGATCCACCATGGCGTGGTTGACGTACAGCCACTCCTCCTTTGGTATAAGGACCTTCAGATATTCCTCGACCTTTTCGGGTGAGGCCTCTAGAGGAGCGAGACCGAGGCGCTTGCTTACCCGGTTTACGTGGGTATCGACGGGTATGGCCGGCTTTCCAAAGCCGTAGGCTAGGACTATATTGGCGCACTTTCTCCCGATTCCAGGCAATTTCATGAGCTCTTCGAGTGTGTCAGGGACGCGGCCATCGTACCTCTCAAGTATGATCCGAGACACCTCAACTATCCACCTTCCCTTGCTCCTCCAGAGTCCAACCTTGAGGCTCCTAAGGAATTCTTGCATCTTCTCCACGCTCGCATTGGCTATGTCATTTATGGTAGGGTACTTCCTAAACAGCTCTTCAGCTACCCTGTCGGTAACTTCATCCCTGTTTCTCTGAGAGATTATGCACTTGATCAGTGTCCTGTAAGGTTCTCCCGAAACGTGCCTCTCCCTTGGGTATACTTCCTTGAGGATTCTAACTATTTCCTCGGCTCGCCTCTTCTTTTCGGCCCAGCTTTCCTCGAAGGCGAAGCCCTCAGGGCTTAATGAGCCTGACCCTCTTTTCCCCATGCACTATCACCACCACGTCACCCGAAACGCTCACTTCGTTGAGCTCCTCAAACTCATCACTATAAATCTTTTGCCCATTTTGGTTTAAAATTAGAACCTTCTTGGGAAACACTATGACAAAGCCTTTTTCGAACGGAATCACACCCTTGACGGGTTCGTCGAACTCAATGTCAAGGATGAAGGTATCTCCCCCGGTAATCTCTACTCTCGTTCTATCGTTTACGATAAGAGGCTCTGGCTCCGCATAGAGAACTTGGAATCGTAGGGGCTTTCCGAGGAGGTCGACTTCGATTTCTTGCCCGGTCTTGACTACTCTTCCCTTTAGCTTTGCCCTAAGGATGTCCTCGAAGCCGACCGGAAGCTCTACATCGAAAAGGGGCTTCAGGACGAGCCTCATTTAGAACACCCTCGCGTACCCCCACTTCTTGACGCTCGTCAGTATCGATGTCTCCGTGCTCTTGACGCCATCTATTTTTCCGAGCTTCTCAATTAGGAACTCTTCGAGCTCTCTCAGACTTCTGACGGTGACCTGCATGAATATGTCATGGGCCCCGGTAGCTATCCCAAGGACATCTACCTCCGGTAGCTTTGCCAGTTCCTCGGCTACCTTTTTGACTTTGCTGGGCTCGGTGTCAACGGCTATCACCGCTACAACCTCGTAACCTGCCTTGAAGGGGTTTATCAAAGCCGCGAACTTTCTAATGACACCTCTCTCGACGAGCTTCCTCACGCGGAGGCGGACGGTCGACTCGGGCACCCCCAGCTTCCTCGCTATCTCGGCATAGCTCACCCTCCCGTCCTCTTGAAGGATTTGGAGTATCCCTCTGTCTAGCTCATCGAGCATTTTGGCCATCACCAATTTCCTTTTTCGGCAGATTACTTATTAAGTCTTTTGCTAATTCATCAGAATTTAAGCGAAAAAGTTATCGGTTCCAAGAGCAATGATCTTAGGGGTGAGGGCTGTGGATCCTGAAGAGGTTGTGGCTGGGTATGAGAGGGTCATAGCCCCGGCCAACAGGACGACGTACTTTCCCCTCGTTCCTGTAAGAGCTGAGAACGCGAGAATCTGGGATGTAAAGGGAAGGGAATACATAGACTTCCTTAGCGACGCCGCCGTCCAGAACGTCGGCCACAATAACCCTCGCATCGTCATGGCAATCAAGGAGCAAGCCGAGAGGCTCCTTCACGCGAGCTTTATCTATGCCTTCCCCATAGAGCCCCTCCTTCTCGCCGAGAAGCTCGTTCAGCTCGTTCCAATCAGGAATGCCAAGGTCTCCTTCGGGCTGAGCGGAGCCGACGCCAACGACGGCGCCATAAAGTTCGCCCGTGCTTATACGGGCCGTTTGACAATCCTTAGCTACATGAGAAGCTTCTACGGTTCCACGTATGGGGCCATGAGCATAACGGGTCTCGATTTCCACGTGAGGGCCCTCGTCGGGGAGCTAAGCGGGGTCCACTATATACCCTTCCCCAACTGTTATCGTTGCCCCTTCGGAAAGGAGTCCGGGAAGTGCAGGTTTGAGTGTGTGGAGTACCTCAAGGAAAAGTTCGAGGGAGAGGTGTACGCCGAGGGCGTGGCCGCGCTCTTCGCGGAGGCCATCCAGGGCGACGCTGGAATGGTTGTGCCGCCCGAGAATTACTTTAAGAGGATTGAGCGGATTCTGGATGAGCACGGCATACTTCTCGTGGTGGATGAAATCCAAAGTGGCCTCGGAAGGACAGGAAAATGGTTTGCCATAGAACACTTCGGGGTCGAGCCTGACATAATAACCGTGGCCAAGCCTCTCGGCGGTGGCCTTCCCATAAGTGCCACTATTGGAAGGGCCGAGATAATGGATGCCCTACCACCCCTCAGCCACGCCTTCACCCTGTCGGGCAACCCGACGGCCGCGAGGGCGGCTCTCGCCGTGATAGAGGAGATTGAGGAAAAAGACCTAGTGAAGCGGGCTGAGAGGCTGGGAGAGAAAGCTAAAAGGCGGCTTGAACGTATGAAGGCAAGGCACGAGCTGATAGGGGACGTTCGTGGTCTGGGCCTCATGCTGGGAGTGGAGCTCGTGAAAGATAGAGAGACCAAGGAGAGGGCTCTCGATGAAACGAAGAAGGTCGTCTGGAGGGCATTCGAGCTGGGTCTAATCGTTGCCTTTCTCCAGGGAAACGTCCTGAGGATACAGCCTCCCCTAACTATAGAGGAGGAGCTTCTGGAAGAGGGTCTTGAAAGGCTGGAGGAGGCGATAGAAGACGTTGAGGCCGGAAAGGTTCCGGATGATGTGGTGAAAAAAGTCAGAGGATGGTAATCCCCTGCGTCTGAGGGAGGGCAGGCCTGGAAGAGCCGAAAGAGCGGGCCTGTGCACTCCTTTCTTTTTCTTGGGGGGCCATACTTGGAGTCGGGCACGTTTTGTGCACAAGGTTTTTAAACGATATATCGAACGATATGTCGGTGGTTATATGGAGAGGCCAAGACTAAGGGGCTACCTCAAGTTGCTGATCCTGCACATGCTAAGGGAAAACCCAATGCACGGCTACGCGATAATGAGTGAGTTGGAGAAAAGGTATGGAATCCCAGGGCCGAGCGCTGGGGCAGTTTATCCGGTCTTGTCTGAGCTTAAAAGACTAGGCCTCATCGAAGTTACAGGGCAGGGAAAGAGGGAGAAGAAAGTTTACAGTATAACCCAGGAAGGCTTTGAGTTTCTTGAGGAAAATAAGGGGAAGTTAGAGGAAATTCTAAGGAAGGTTGAGGCTTACAAGGAATTTTCGAAGCTGGGCGGGAGGGAGTTAGCGAAAACCATGAAGGAACTCCTTGAGAAGCTTCCTGAGATGAGCGAGGAAGAGAAGGAGAAGATTAGAGAGGAAATCCTGGAGTTCACGAGGAAGATCAGGCTCATCCTTTTGGGAGGTGATTGAATGTACGCGATTGAAGTTGAGAACCTCGTCAAGAAGTACGGCGACTTCGAAGCCGTGAGGGGAATTTCCTTCAAAATCAAGCGCGGGGAGATATTCGCCTTTTTAGGACCGAACGGTGCCGGAAAGACAACAACCGTCCACGTCCTCACTACCCTTCTGAGGCCGACTTCAGGCAGGGCGATAGTCGCTGGTCATGATGTCGTTGAGGAGCCTATGGAAGTGAGGAGGAAGATAGGCATAGTTTTTCAGGACCCGAGCGTTGACAGGGAGCTCACGGCGTGGGAAAACATGTACATACACGGAAGGATTTACGGTCTCGGTGGAAGGGAGCTCAGGGAGAGAATCGAGAGGCTTCTGAAGTTCGTCGAGCTATGGGAATTCAGGGACAGACCTGTAAAGTTCTTCTCGGGAGGGATGCAGAGAAGACTTGAAATAGCAAGGGCACTCCTCCATGAGCCGGAAGTTCTCTTCCTCGACGAGCCGACCATAGGCCTAGATCCCCAGACGAGGGCAAAGATATGGGAGTACATCAGAACCATGAAGGAGGAGCATGACATGACGATTTTCCTTACCACGCACTACATGGATGAAGCAGAGCAGCTGGCCGATAGGATAGCTATAATGGACCATGGCAAAATCATAGCCGAGGGGGCCGCCGAGGAACTGAAGAAGCTCGTGGGCAACGACATAATATATCTAAGGCTTGAAAGCCCAGAGGAGGAGCTGAAGCGCCTAAAGGCGGAGTTCATAAGAGGTTGCAAGCTCCTGCCCGACGGCAGGGTGAGACTCGACGTCGAGAACGCGGCTGAGGCCCTGCCGAAGCTCTTCGAGCTCGCCCAGCGGAGCGGGGTCAAGATACTCGAGGTCACCTACCACAGACCCACCCTAAACGACGTCTTCCTGCACTTAACTGGAAGGGAAATCCGCGACGAAGGCAGCGATGGTAACGTGGCGAGGATGATAATGCGCGCGAGGATGAGGAGGTGAGAGCGGTGAGGGTGCTTACAACGATGATATATAGGGAGCTGAAGCGCTTCCTCCATTCGAGGGCGAGGGTAGTAGGTTCCCTTCTCAACCCACTCATCTGGCTGATATTCTTCGGAAAGGGCTGGGCAGGGGCATTCAAATTCCCTGGGGCAAATATGCTCTTCGGTGGCGTTGACTACATGACGTTCATGGTGCCCGGTATAGTGGCGATGACCGTCTTCAACATGGGCTTCATGCAGGGGATAACACTCATCTGGGACAGGCAGTTCGGCTTCCTCAAGGAGCTTTTAGTTGCCCCTGCCTCGAGGGTAGAGGCTATAATAGGGAGGAGCGTTGGCGGGGCCCTGATGGCGATAATTCAGGGCACGATAATCCTAGCCCTGAGCTTCCTCATCGTCGACGGACTCAAGCTCTCTGGGGTGTTCCCAACGTTGGCTCTAGCATTCCTTGTCGGTGTGGCCGTTTCGGGCCTTGGCATGGCGATAGGAATGAGAATGACCACCATGGAGGGCTTCCAGATAATTATCACCATGCTGATGCTCCCGATGACCTTCCTCAGCGGGGCCTTCTATCCGGTAAGTACCATGCCCGACTGGATGCAGTTCTTGGCTAAGCTCAACCCGCTCACCTACGCCGTTGACGGTGCCCGTTATTACTTAGCTGGGATTGAGCCGACCTTCGGTATAGCAACCGACTGGGCGGTCTTGAGTACGCTTGCGGTGGTCTTCGTGGGAATAGCGGCCCTCGAGTTCAGGAAGGCAACGATAGACTGAGAGTTTTTTTAATTTTTGTTTTGTGGGGAATAATGGGAAGTTGAAGGCGGCCGGTATCGTTAGATGGCCCTCCAGAACGGGTCCTCCTTTGCTTTTACCTCAGCCGTCATCTTTAGCGCCTTTATGTCCGTATCTTCAAGCTCGGACCTTAGCTGTTTTAGGAGGATTATCGCGTCGTCCCTGCCTATGTCCACGTATAAGATTTCGCCTGGATGTATGTGCCTGCCCACTATGGCCCCTTCGATGGCTATCGCGACGGCCTGACCCTTCCTAGCCTCCTGCAGGAACTCGTCTCTGCTCTTTATCGACTTTATAACGCCGACCTTCTGTCCGTTCTGCTTGATGAGCGTGACTCCGGGCTTTATCCTGCCCTCCAGCACCTCTATGCCCACTATGGCCGGATTACTCCTTCTGAAGACGTAGCGCTCGTCAGGGTATAGCCTGATGACGCCGGGGAACGTCACCCTGCTCAGCAATTCACGCTTCTTTTTCTCTTCCTCTGCCTTCATCCACGCCTCGTAATCCTCGATGAGCTTGTAGATGACGTTGCCAACGAATATTGGCACGCCTTTAGCCTTTGCAACTTCTTCCGCATCCTCATTGACCTTGACGTTGAAGCCGAGGACAACGCCGTACTTCTCTTCCTCTTCCTTAACGCTCAAGGCCTCCATGACGTCGGTCTTGCTGATGTTCCCAACGTCGGCCTTCCTTATCGGGATGTTCTTCTCTTGTAGCTCCTTGCTGAGGGCCTCCAAACTGCCGAGGGTGTCGGCCTTAACTATCACGCCAACCTTTCCCGTGCTGATGACCACGCTCTGAATCTGGCTGAGTATCTCCTGTTTGGCCCTCTCAATCTCCTCCTCAGTGCGAGCCGCTATTACCGGCGAGCCTGCAAGGGCCTCCTCGAGGTCGGGCGCCGCTATCTTGACACCTGCGGCGGCTGTGACTTCCTCCACTTGGTCGAAGCGGAAGCGTGGGTCTCTAATCTCGTCGAGGGGTTTCGGCTTGAGCAGGGCACGGATTTTTGTCACTATCGCCTTGTCTTTACCACCGACGACTATGATGTCGTCCTTTCTGAGCGTTCCGTCGTAGATTATGACGTCTATCGTTGTCCCGAGGCCTGGCTCCTCCCTGACCTCCAGTATCGTGCCTCTACCTGGCCCCTCAACCTCAATCCTGAGCTTCTCCTCCAGGTACTTCTGGCTGAGGCCCGCGATGAGGACTAGGAGTTCAGGTATGCCTATGCCGTACTTGGCCGAGATGGGAACTATGGCCAGCTCG
The DNA here is from genome assembly GCF_000215995.1 of Pyrococcus yayanosii CH1. Lineage (NCBI taxonomy): Archaea > Methanobacteriati > Methanobacteriota > Thermococci > Thermococcales > Thermococcaceae > Pyrococcus > Pyrococcus yayanosii. Next base: position 277,817 of record NC_015680.1, read on the forward strand.
CGGGTGAAGTTCTGGACGCGGTCGAAGCGGTTGGCCTGGAAGCCCATCTCGTAGAACTTTCCTATCAGCTCCCAGAGCTTAGTCTCCAGCTCTTGGACGACCCTCTGATCCTGCTTCTTGATGTTCACGAGGAAGGGCTCGTCCTCCTCGATGACCCAGCCCCTTATACGGTCAATCTTGTTTGCCGCAACGACAAAGGGAGTCTTGTACCTCCTAAGTATTTCTATGCTCTCTATTGTCTGGGGTTGGAAGCCCTCGTTTATATCCACGACGAGGACGGCAAGATCGGCGAGGCTACCGCCTCTGGCGCGCAGGCTCGTGAAGGCCTCGTGGCCGGGTGTGTCTATGAACAGAAGGCCGGGAAGCTTTATCTCAGCCTTCCAAAGCTTGATGAGCGGGCCGGCGATTTTCTTCACAACCTCAATCGGAACCTCGGTCGCGCCTATGTGCTGAGTTATCCCGCCGGCTTCCTTCGCCGCTACGTTGGTTTTGCGGATGCGGTCAAGCAGGGTTGTATTGTGGACAAGCACGCCGTTGGCTATGAAGTTGTGGGTCTCAGTGGTGAGGTCGTAGACGTAGCCGTCGTAGTCGAGCTCCTCAACGGCCTCAACGGGAATGAAGACGAGGCTTTCAGCGATGTTCCTCACGTACTCAACGTCACGACTGTCGAACTCCCTGTTGCGCCACACCTCCAGCAGTTCCCTGCCTAGCTCGGTCAGGTGGCCATCTTTGATTAGACCATCGCGCTCAAGGGCCTTCAGGTAATTGACGTCTTTAGCTCTGCCCTCGAGGACGGCTATCTTCTTTGCCAGCGTTGGAGAGCCTCTCTCAATCGCATCGAGAATCTGCATCAGGGTCTCATAACTGGGCGCCTCGCTCTCCTCATATTTGCTGTAGAATGGAACCTCGGAGTCCAGTTCGGCTCTCGTGAATCCGAAGAGAAGCCTGAGCCTCTTGAGCTCCTCGAAGATTGGGTAGGCCTCGCTCCCCCTGCTTTTATCAATAGCCCTCTTGAGCATCTCGGCCTTCTCCCTCACCGTAAAACCTATGTGCCTCCTGAAGGCGTCGAGGTTCCGCCTTCCTGAGATCACCAGCGTGGTGTAGCCGGAGCGGTATATCTTAGACACTATGCCGAAGCGAAGTAGAACGAGCGAGAGCCCTTCAATGAACTCTCTGGACGCGCCCGTGACCTCTACCCTATCGTCTTCGAGGCTTCCATGGACATCAAAGTAGCCCCTAAGGAATTCCGCAACGTAATCCTTCGGTGCCAAGAATAACACGTCGGGAATCCCATCGGAATAGTCAAAGAGAACCCTGAGGAGCTTGAGCTCCACGCCTAGCTTTTCAATACTCTCCAGCCTTTCGAAGACCTCGGCATAATCGTTGGTTACCTTCTGGCTACCGTCGCCGAACATGACTCCGGCAAAGTAGAAGAAAGCCCTCCACTCGTCATCACTCCTCGGAAGTCTTGCATACCTCCCATCCCTCTTTGAAAGCTTCGAGTAAACGAAGGCCATGAAGCGCTCCCTGCTCTCGTTGCCATGGATGTACCTGGGGACGGCAACGTAGTCGCCCGGCTTAAGCTGGTCGGCCCTCTTCCAGCCTCTCGTCGTCAAGAACGGGTGTTCCGGAGTCACGCTTACCGAGTGCCAGTTCTTCAACTTTACCCTCACTATCTTGCCCCTGTGCCTGAGCCTCCAGACGTAGGAGCCTTCTACCATAGCTATTGCCCCATTCCCGTCTACTGCCGTCAGGGGGATTCTGAGCTTCCTAATCTCCTTCTCATCGTCTCTCTCAACGATTTCATCGGCGATCTCGAAGAGCTCCTCAAGAGTTAGGCTTCCGAGCCCGGGAACAACGACACGCTCCTCCGGAAGGAGACACTTGCCGTGATCCACGTGACCGAGCACCGCTATTATGGGCTGCCTTATCCTCTTCATCACAACCACCTTGGGCTTAGCTTGGGGGCACGCTTTTAAAGGGTTCCGATTATCCATTGAATATGGCCTTGAAGCTTCAGACGGCTGTTCCTCCGGAGGAGCTGGGGGAGATAAAGAAGAGGGCCGGGGCCAATGTTGAGCTGAGGGTCTTGGGGAAGGACGGACGCCTCTGGGTCGTGGAAGTGCTCGGGAGCTCCGGTGAGCTTCAGAAGTTCATGGAGAAGCTCAGGCTCGCAAGAGCTGGCGGCTGATTCTGAGCTTCAGAGTTTCGCCGGGTTATAAATATTCTGGAAGCTGAATTTTAATCGAGGTGTGGGCTATGGAAGAAGTTAGGGAGCTCAAGGAGGTTCTTGAGCGGGTCGAGGGTAAGCTCATCGCCGCTGGGAAGATATATGCAGCTATAAACTTCGCCTTCTGGCTGCTGGTAATGGCCATCTACTACGTGGTCATTGGGCTCACTGAGCTTCCGGGGTGGGCAAATGGGCTGTACTGGGGAAGTGCGGTAGTTGTGGCGATTTTCTTCATAGGGAAGGTCTGGGGGAGGTTCGTGAAGCTTTACCGTGCGGTTGAAAAAGGTGGCGAAATTGGAAGGGCCTGGATACTCCCGATAGTTGCCTCGTGGATGATCGGTTCGGTAATCGGCTGGGGAATAATTCCAAGGACCTCCATGGCGGTAAATGAGACGGCAAGGCTCGCAGTTGGTTTTCTGACCTTCATCGGAATTTCCCTGCTCGGGCAGTGGCTGGTGCTCACTGGGGGCCACTGGAGGGAGAGGGAGATGATACCGTCGTTCCTCCTGCCGCTCCTTGCGGTGCCCATAGCGTGGAAGATGGAGAACGGTGCCATAGTCTGGGCTGGGTTCGTCGTTACGGTGGGCTTTACTGCAACGGTGCTTTTGTACCTCTACTCGGCCTTCAGAGCAATAGAGCGGTGATAGCATGGAGGCTCTAATGCTCTACCTCCTTCTAAGGGAGAAGGCCCTCTTCAAGGAGCTCCTCGATGTCTTAGAGGTGACGCCGGGTAACCTTGACTCCCATTTAAAGGCTCTCGAAAGAGCCGGCTACGTGAAGCTCTACAAGGTCTTCGCCGATAGACCAAGAACGGCAGTGAGAATAACGGGGAAGGGAACGGAGGAGACCCTCAGGTATCTGAGGGTTCTGAGGAGCGTAGTTGAAAGGCTCGAAGGCTGAAGGGATATTCCCTCTTCTCAACCATCCAGAGGCCGAACAAAGCGCCAAGCGTGTTCATCACGAGGTCCCTTCCCTTGTTGGCGGGAGTCTCCCGAATGAAGCTTATCTGGCTCTCGCTGAGCTTTTCCGCAACCTCCCATGCCACTGAGAGAGCGAAGAATACGATGAAGGAGTAAAGGATAAGCTTCTTCCTCTCTAGGCGGAACCATGTGTCGTTCAGCCCAGTGAGGATTTCGGCAGTTATTAGCCACGTAGTCAAGCCACCTAGGAAGTGGCTTATCATGTCGGCATCGCGCCATTCCTTGTGGAAGAGGTCTATCGTGGTGAAGGGAACGTTCACGAGAGAAACATGGACCGCTATGAAGACCGCGAGAACGGCTATGGTTCCTCTGTTATAGAGGGGCCTAACGAACGGCTCAAGCTTCTCGGGTGGCTTCCAGAACCTCGGAAGGAGAAGCGGGAGGGAAAGGCCGATTAAAGCTGTTGTGCTCCTGTAGATATGGTCCGTTCGGCCATAAACGATACCCGTGATTAGGCCGAGAAGGACGACGAAAATTGAGGCCTTGATAACTGTCTCTTCTCTCGTCTCAACCACCGCATAGGGTAGGGAAAAGATATTAAAAGGGCTTCGCCTAAGACTTTAAGAGGTCGATGAGGAGTAAGCTGTTAGCCGAGCGGTGATGAGAGGATGGCTGGCCGAGACGCTCACCTTCCGCTTATCATGTAGTAGAGGGTTCTGAGGGGTATTCCTAGGGTCTCGCTAATTTCCCGGGCAGTCTTACCGCTCCTTATGAGCTCCTGAATCCTGCGCACGGTTTCCTCATCGTACTTTCTCGGCCTCCCCCTGCGCCTCTCGACGGGCACGAGCTTGATGCCCATCTGCTCAAGGGCCCTTATAACTTTCTTCGAAACCTTAGGATAGAGGCTGGGAGGGCACCCTATCAGCCGAACGTTGGGGGCGTTTTCCAGTATTCGGACGATTATCTCCTTCGTTGGCCTCATGTTTATGTAAACCTCGGTAACGTCCTCTCCCAGCATCTCATCGAGCTTTCTCAGGAGCTCGCGCGTGTTTCTCGCAGTTACCACCACCCTCACACGCCTCACCCCTGAAGCAGCTCCAAGAACTTCTTGGCCCGCTCACTCTTTGGCATGAACTTCTCAAACTTTTCAATGTTCGTAAACAGGGATTCGTGGAGGCCGGAAACCACGAACTTCCTTATAGCTTCCTTTAGCTCTCCTTCCTCAATCCCGAGTAGCTCGGAGACCTCGGTCTCGTTGAAGGGAGAGATGGCGTAGAGTATCACCCCTCCAAGCAGATAGTTAGGGATGCCCGCTATCTCGCTCCTCCTCCTCGTCAGAAGCCTTTCAATCTCACACTTCCTTATGAGGAGCATGCTCCCAAAGCCGACCTTGAAGTCCTTTCTCCCCCTGAATGGAAGGTCGAAAAGGGAGTAGTGACAGTCAACGCACCCTCTTATCCCGGGGTAGATCGTCAAGGTTTCCCTCTCCTTCTCCGACGTCAGGAAGTAGTAGCGGAAGAGATCCATCGCCAGGAGCTCGGCTCCCCGGGAGGGGTCAAGCGAGGAGTAGGCGAGGGCGAGGTTATCGACGGTGTAGTGGTTGTTTATCAACACGCCCACGGTCTTCACATAGCTGAGCACGCGCCACCTGAACCTCTTTCCGAACCTTTTCCTAAGCTCTCCCTCTATGTCCGCATCAACTGGCAGCTCCACTCTCTCTTTCTTGAGCTTTCCTCCTTCCCAGTACTCGACCTCTATGCGGAAGCTCTCCTTCCTAAGGGTGCCCTCCTCCCTTAGTTTCCCTTTTATGAATTTGAAGTGCTCCCTAACATCCAGTCCTCTCTGGCCGAGTAGCTTTAGGACGTCGCCCGAATAGGCGAGATATGGTAGGATGTCAACGCGGGCGAGCCTTGGGCTCTTCTCCACTACCTTTATCTTGCCGAGATCTTTCCCTTTGAGGGACTCCGGCTCTACCTCCGACCTTCCCTTCCTAAAGGAATAGGAAGTCTCGAGGATTGCTAGGGCTATCTTGTGGGCTGTAATTGCAGATCTCAGCCTCTCAAGGGTCAGGACGCGATAATGCCTCTTCCTGTAGAGCCATGAGAGGTGCGGGTCCTTTGACTTCTTGTCCTTAAACACTGGGATTGGTCCGAAATCTCCCACCCTTCTCTCAAGCTCTTCTTCCAGCTCCTTCAGAACTTCGAGTCTTGATCTGAGGGTGAAGAAGATGTGAGGGACGTCGGGATCCTCAAATAACCCGGGCGTGTCGATAGCGATGTCGTCAAGGATTTTGTTTATTCTTGCCACTAGTTCTTCCGTCGTCGGCATGGGTCATCACGGCAACAGCTTGCCTTCTCTAATCTTCTCGGGCAAATACTCCTTCGCCACGAACTCCAGTGACTTGTTTGCCAGGGCCTGCTGCTCGATCCTGACGCCCCACTTGAGGGCCAATTTTAGTTGCCTCTGCCACTCCTTGTTCTGGAACCAGGGGTAGTTAAGCTCCTCTATGAGCCTCTTGTAATCTCCGGTAGGCCCTCCCTTCTTGTCGGGCGGTATCCCCTTGAGCTTCTCGGTAACGTTCTCGAGGCCGTACTCCTTTATATCGTCCATCGTCATGCCCACGAACTTGGCCCCCGGCGTTGCCAACTTTTCGCTAAGGTATGCGAGGTTTATGGAGCCCTGCTTTATGGTGGAGTAGATGTACCAACCGTAGGGGTCGCCATCAGTGAAGACAATTATTGGAAGGCCCTCCTCGTAGTGGAGCCTGTGGATTAGACGCCGAACACCTCTCGACGCCTGCCCCTGCGTGGCTATTATGAGGGCTCTCTCCCTCTTCGGATACTTCTCCTCTATTAGACGGTCGGCCATGGCGGCGGTCTCGACGACAAGGACGTAGTCCACGTTTATCTCTGGGAACTGGATGTGCTCAACGGTTCCGGGAACGGCCCAACCCCCCATACCGAGCTTGCTGGCGTTGAACTCGTCCTCTCCGTCCTTGATTACGATGTCTCCGTAGACGTATCCTCTCCTGTCGGCGGTTATGTGCATCTCCTCCCTGAGGATACCGAGCATCCTCTCGAGGTCCTCGATAATCGGGTCGCTTTCACTCTGATCCTCGAAAGTGTTCTCTCTAGTCCCCGGTATCGTGTGCTTGTTGGCGTAATATGCTTCTCTCAAGCTCGCGTGCTTGCCCTCGCTCACGAGCCTCTTGATATATGCCATCAGCAGCAGGGTCTGCATGAACTTTCTTGCATGGGCCACGTTGAGGAAATATCTGCGGGAGAGCTTGTCTCCCATCCTGATGAGCTTGGCCTCCTCGTCAAAGTAAACGTTGGTCAGACCCCTCGTCGGAACGTCGAAGTAGGGGTTCTTTCCGGCCTTCACGTCCTCGAGGATTCTCCGGCCGAGCTCCTCTATCTTTCTCAGAACTTTCTGGGGATCGTAGCTGAACTTCTCCTTGGGCTTCCCCCGTTTAAGCCTCATTCTCTGCCACCTCCTCGATTCCCTCAATGCTCTGGAACCTGCTCTCTATCAGGTTCAAGAAGTACTCCTTGATCTTCTCCTCGGGCTCGCCCGTTATGATGTGTAGGGACCTCGTTATCTCTGGCAGGTATTTTTCGAAGGTCTTCCTCCTCTTGACTTGGTAGAGCCTTCTGTACTTACCACCCAAGTAGGTGGCAAGCTTCCTGGCGGCGTCCATTATCGCAAGACGGATCTCGTTGTATATCTCCTCGACGTCGGCTATGCTCTGCTTGCCCGTGCTCGTGTATGGAACGTGAACGCTAACGACGTTTACCATGACGACGAGGGGAGCGTTCTCGAAGCTATCTATCCGGTAGCGCTTCCAGTCGATGCTTCTTACCGCGGAAGTTATCACACAGCTCCCAGCGTCGAAGAGCAAGGGAACGCGGTTGGCGTAGCGGAGGATCTCTGGACCGGTTATCTGTCCTCCGTAGGCTAAGCCAACCTCGACCTGAAAGGGGATTCCGCCCGCGTAGACCCTTGGTGCCCTCGTAACGGCCGTGACGAACTCGGGCTTCAGGATACCCATTAGGCCCTTTTCTATGTTCTCCTCCCCTATCGGTCTCAAGCCGTGCGTCGGCGGTGCCAGGAATTTCATGAGTTTGAACGCCTCGACGATTTCTTCGGCCTCATGCCACGTGAGCTTCTCGGGGGGCTTCTCCATTATCTTCTCAACTTCCCTAACAACCTTCCTCCACTTTCTCCCGAAGGACTTGAGGACTCCATCGACATCGCCATTGGCGAGCCTCTCGTAGATCTGATCTCTAACCGCCTTGTCATCCTCTTCCTTTATGAGCCTGAGGGCGGCTATGTATTTGACGAGCTCATCGACCTTCTTGTCGCTTATCCTTGAGAACTCACTAACGAGGAACCTCCTTACGGTGCTCCTACCCGTTTTGTGGGCCATCGTATAGACGTCGTCGGTCATGACCCCCTTGGGATGCGGTTTCATCTCGACCGGTGGTTTTGGAATTTCTTCGCTCGACCTCGGGAAGATAATGAGCTTCCCGTCGGGCTCTATGAGCTCGATGTGGGCGTGTGGGTTCGCTATGGCGGTGAGCTTGAGATACCAGTAAACACCCTGCTTGGAGCGAACGTACCTCACGTCCTTAACCTCAAGCTCTATCCTCGTTCCTCTCCAGCCTTTCGGGTTGGGGTGCCTGACCTTCTTCACTATCTTGCCCTCATTCTTCTGAACGTCTATCTTCACCCAAGCTTCGACTATGTCCCCGCCCGTGGATGTAATGACACGCGTCGCTTTGCCGCTCGTTATCTGGGCGAACATTACTGCACCGGAAATTCCTATGCCCTGCTGCCCCCTGCTCTGGATGTTCCTGTGGGCCTTTGTTCCCGCGAGCATCTTACCGAAGACGTGGGGGATGAACTTCTCTGGTATTCCGGGCCCGTTGTCCTCGACGATGATCTTGTAGTGCTCCTTCCCGAGCTCCTCGATCTCAACCCTAATGTATGGGAGTATACCCGCTTCTTCGCATGCATCCAGGGAGTTCGTAACTGCCTCGTGCACTATCGTCGTCAGGGAGCGAACTTTACCGGTATAGCCAAGCATTGCGGCGTTTCTCCTAAAGAACTCACTGACGCTCTGAACCTTAAACTCCTTGAAGATGTCCTTTGCCTCGGCCATTCACCACACCTCACAGGTTCTCATAATACATGGCCCCCTCGAGCTCGAGGTCCTTCTTGCGCCTCTCTAAGTATCTGTAAACGGTTCCGTGGGGGGCCCCTCTCGCGAGCTTCTCGATGGCGGTCTTGGCTATCTCAATCTGGATGGGGTTCCCTATTATTGCGACGGTCTTTCCGTAGACGCTCACACTAGCTCCGCTCATCTCCTCGATTATCTCCCTTGTCCTTCCCTTCCTCCCGATTATCCTGCCCCTGACACGGGGGAGGGCGTTCTTCTCGTTTCCGATGATCATATCGGTTAAGTTTATTATCTCGAGGTATTCGCCCTCGTTAAGTAGTCTAAAGGCTCTCTCGGGCGAGAAACCGCGCCCTATCGCGAGGACTATATCCCTGGCCTTCCAGACGGCCAGCGGGTCGTTAGTTTCCTTTGTCGATGTTATCCAGACCTCCCCAGTCTCGCTGTCAACTTCAATTCTCGTCTTCGTCCTTCTCTCTATCTCTCTCTTCGTGCTGCCCTTCTTCCCTATGAGGACGGCTATTCTCTCCTTTGGAATCTTAACGTACTCCTCTTGCCTGAACTCCTCTTCCCACTCATCCTCTTCTTCCTCAATAGGCTCGCCGTCCTTACTTACCTTCTCAAACTTCTTCAGGAGCTTCTCAAATTCTTCCTCCATACTCATCACCCGCGAGCTCCCGGAACTTCTCTTCCGGGTCGTCAACGCTCACGCCCTTTCTCGCGAAGTAGCTCGTTATGTTCTTTATGTCACGATAGAGCAAGGTCAGGCTCATCCTGTTCCTCTTTACCGTCGCCTGGGACCAGTCGATTATGACGGGCTCCTCCCAGATGAGGATGTTGTACTCGCTCAAATCCCCATGAACCATGTCGCCCCTCTTCCAGAGCCTCTCTATCGAGCCCATTGCGAAGTCGTAGAGCTCCTCGAAGTCCTTCTTCTCTAGGGACTTCTCCACGTCCTTTAGCCTTGGAGCTGGGGTCTCGTCTCCTATGAACTCCATTATCAGGACGTTGTTGCGGAAGGCTATAGGTTCTGGGGCTCTAACTGCATATTTCATGGCCCTCTGGAGGTTCTTGAACTCTCTCCTCGTCCATACGAAGACGAGCTTCCTTATGTCCTTTGGCAGATATCCCACACGAGGGTCGGCCGCGAGGTACTCCCATATCCTGCGGAACTCCGTGGTGTAGGTGCGGTATATCTTTACGGCTATCCTGTTGCCCTGTGCGTCGAAGCCCGCGAAGACATTGGCTTCTTTGCCCGTGCTGAGGACACCATAGAGTAGATCTATCTTCCCACGCCTGTAAAAGTAGCTTATCGTCTCAACGGTGGTCCGGTCGAAAACCTCGCTGAAGACCTTGAACAGCTCGCTGTCTTTCTCTCTCCTCTCCCTCAGACCAAGGACTTCCGCTATCTCCCTGTCAAGTCTCTCCATAGTTCATCACTCGAAAGTGAGGCCACCGCCTGTGAGGAACTCTTGGCTTATCTTGCCCTTCCTCAGGAGCCAGTCGACCTGGGTCTGGGTGTAGCGGTAGACTATGTCTCCCCTCTTGTCGCTCTGAACTGGCCATGGCTGGACTATGACGAGGTCGCCGACCCTGATCCATACCCTCCTTCTGAGCTTGCCCGGTATTCTGCATCGCCTCACCTTGCCGTCCTCGCAACGAACGTCCATCCAGCCCGCCCCGAGTGCCTGTTCCACTACCCCGAAGAGCTGGTTTCCCTCTGGGAGGGGCACCCTAATTACCTCTTCTCCCTCTACCTTTCTCTCCTTCTTCGGCATGAGCATCACCCCTCTTGATTTTTGCAAAATTTTTCTACCCCTACCTTCCTCTTAACCTTTAAAAATTTTTGCACCACCGCAAATCTCTAAAGGATGAGGAGCGAGAGAGGGCTGGTGGACAACGTGGAGAGAGGGGTATGGAAGTATCTCACGTTCATCCTCGCCCTCATCCTCGGCTTCTCCCTCGTTGCCAATGTGCTCCTTTACGTTCAGGTCGGAACCCTTCAAAAGACATCCTTCGACAATGTCACGAGAACCATAGTGATTAGGGAGAACGCGACCAGCTCAACCTTCGAGAACGTTAGTCTTCTAAAGGTTCAAATCGAGGAGATGCGGAGGGAAATCGAGTACTTGAGGGCTCAGTTGAGGGCATCCAGAGGAACTTTTGGAAACGCCACAATTGCCGTGGTCCCGATATTTGGCCCAATAGACGATTACCTCGCCCTTCACGTTGTTAGGATTCTCAGGGAACTTAGGGACAACTCGAGCGTTGGGGGAGTGCTTCTTTGGATAGAGAGCCCGGGGGGATATATAGGGCCCGTGAGGGCGATATACGAGGAGGTCAAAAAACTTGCCTACGAGAAGCCGGTGGTAGCCTACACGGCCGGTTACGCGGATTCTGGAGCCTATTACATAGCCTGTGCCGCCGAAAAGATAATAGCCGACCCCCTCGCTGAAGTTGGAAGCATAGGCGTCATTTACGTCCACTTCAACGCGGAGCAATATTATGCCATGAACGGCATAAAGGTGGATGTCTTCAAGACGGGCCCCCACAAGGACATGGGAGCCGACTGGAGGGGACTAACAGAGGAGGAGAAGAAAATTATAACGGAACAGATAGACGCCTACTTTCAGGAGTTCCTCAGAGTTGTCAGTGAGAGCCGCAACATGACGCTCAACAAGACTAAAGAGTTCGCTGACGGGAGGGTTTGGTTCGCCTATCAAGTCAAAGGCACGCTCGTGGACGACACGGGAGACATGGACTACGCCTTAAAGGTGCTGGTGGATATGATGGGGGTTGAGGGAGCTAGGGTAATCGTTTATGATTCCCCAACGTCTGACTTTGGCATAGCACAAAGCTCCGCCCTTTACATGCCGGCCCGCTATGTTTACTCCTACATCGGGAGGTGAGGGCCGTGCAGTGCGAAGAGAAACTTGAGGTCTTTGAGAACGGCTTTGAGGATGGTAAGTTCAATATAAGGGTGGAGGTTTACGGCGGGGATGCTAGGAAGGTGCTCCTCGCCCTGATCTACGAGCTTTACTTGCCCGACTATGGCTCCGACTACATCTATCCCTTCGAGTGCGCCAAAGAGTTCTGGGGAATATACATGGACGGAAGCGAGGTCGAGCCGGAGGAAATGAAGCTCAGCGAGCCGAAGTTCGTTTCGAGGAGCGTGATTGATAAGCTTGATAAGGTCTTGAAGGGGTTAGACGCCCCCCAGGAAGTCAAAGCTCTTGTCGACCTTGAGAGAGCGAAGATATACAAGGTCAAGGAGGGCTACCTGGCCGTCGGCAAGAACTTCCTCCTCGATCACAGGGACAGGCTCTTCATCTTCAACAAGCCGAGCGTGGCCGAGATGCTCCTGAAGTACATCGGGAGATGGTAAGATGGAGAGGGAGACGATAGTCTGGACGGCCGTTGCCCTTATAGTCATCTTCCTCGTGTGGAAGACCATAGCGCCTCTATTCACCCCCATAGTCTTTGGGTTTGCGGCCGCCTATATCCTGCACCCCTTTCACGTCAGGCTCTCGGAAAAGGTTGGAAATAGGGCATCCTCTCTTATCATAACCAGCTTGATGCTCGTGGCCTCCATCGGCTTTCTAATAGGAGCTGCCCTCTGGGTTACCGATGTCCTCCGAAACATTTACGTTTATCTCGATAAGTTCTTCATATGGCTCAAGGGTCTGAACGTTCCGCCCGCCCTTAACGCCGTTTTTGACGCCCTATCGGAGAGCTTTCCGGAAAGGCTAAGCCATATTCTCCTCGGATACACATTATCCCTTCCCAAGCTCGTCCTCCAGATAGTGGTCTTCTTGGCGGTCTTCTATGGAGCTCTTTTGAACGCAGACTTCCTCTCCACCGAAGTATACAGGCTCCTTCCCTCCACAAACAGGGAGCTCGGTGAGAAGCTGATAGAAAAGGCAAAAGAAACCCTTGATGCCATCCTGAAGACCTGGCTATTCCTCAGCGTCACCAAGGGGTTTCTTCTGGCGCTCGGCTTTTATATCTTTGGTATAAGTAACATCACAGGGTCTATAGCGGCAGGAATACTGTGTGTTGTGCTCGAGCTCCTTCCGGTGGTTGGAGGATGGATTATGTGGGCCGTTGGGGCATTTCTCCTCGTCCACCGCTCCCTGCTCCTCGCAATACTCTTTGCCCTCTACGGGGCGATATTCATATCTCCAGTTCCAGACATAATCGTCAAGCCCAAGCTCGTTGCCAGGAGGGCAAGGGTGAGCTCTGTGGTTGCCCTGGTGGGAATATTTGGGGGCATAATCGCCTTCGGAGCCGTGGGGATTGTAATTGGCCCGATAGCTCTTGGCCTTCTCTCGGCACTTCTCGATGCATGGAAGGAAAAGGAGACGGCTAAACAACCTTCCAGAGCTCATCGCTCTCGGGCCGCCTGAGTGGCCTTTCGACGCCCCCCTCTATTATGACCCTCTTTTTCTCCGCCAGGAACTCTCCTATTATGCCAGCCCTTATTCCCCTCGCCTCAAGCTTCTCGACGAGAATCCTCGCGTGGTCTCTCGGAACGGATATCAAAAGCGTTCCCGAGCTTATGAGGGCCAAGGGGTCGAGGTCGTAGAAGCGACATATCTTTCTTGTCTCATTCCTGATTGGAATCTTCTCGGCGAACACCCGGAAGCCCAAGTTGGCAACGTCTGCCATCTCGTGAAGACCGTTAGCGACGCCGCCTTCAGTCGGGTCGTGCATTGCCGTCGCCCACTCCCTGGCTATCATGGCCTCCTCGACGACGCTTATCTCCTCGATGAATGCCTTCGCTCTCTCTACGAAGCTTCTCCCGAAGACTCCGGCGAGTTCCTCCTCCCTTTCATAGGCTATTATGGCCGTTCCCTCAATCCCTACCCCCTTGGTTAGGACTATGGCATCGCCTGCCCTTGGTCTCGGGATTACTAGCTTCTCCCTCTCAACCTCCCCAAGCATCGTCCCGATTACTATCGGCTTCTTTAGGCCAAGCGTTACCTCCGTGTGGCCCCCTACTATAGTTACACCGAGCCTTTCGGCGTTCTCTCTGATTTCCTCCATTATCTTGGCGAGCATGATTTCATCAGCCCCCTCGGGCAAGAGTATCGTGACGAGGAACCACTTTGGTTTGGCGCCCAAAGTTGCAACATCGTTGGCGTTCACATGGACCGCGTAGAAACCTATCCTCTCTTCGGCCCCGGTTATGGGGTCAGTCGAGGCCACAAGGATCGTTTCTCCGAAGTCTAAGGCGGCCGCATCTATGCCAACGCCAGGCCCCACCAGAACCCTGCCGTTCTTCTTCAAGCCCTTGAAGACTATGCTTTCAAGAACTTCCGGTGGAACTTTTCCAGGGAGCATTTCATCACCCGATGATGTGTCGAGCAAAGGCTATAAATATTGTTAAGGCTTTCAAAGGGGTGATGACGTGAAGGTTCACTACGAATGTCTCCCTTGCCTGGTCTCTCAGTGCCAGAGGATAACCGAAATGGCCACTTCCGGCCATAACTGGAAGTAAGATTTTCCTCGACCTCTAGGGTTCCTTCGTAAGGATGGCCCATTCGAGGAATACAAAAGGGTTTCAGATGAAATGGCTCGAAGGATTGTCAAGCTCGTTGAAGAGAAGTTAAGGCCAGATCTGAAGACGACCCTGAAGCTCGCCATAATTGGGAACGTCATTGACTTCTCCGTTGGCTATGATCCAGCGAGACTTGAGAGGGACGTCGAGGAAATGCTGAAGCTTCCCCTTTACATCGACGAGAGCGAAGAGCTCTTCCAAGAGCTCAAGAAGGCGAAGACCCTCCTTTACTTAACGGACAATGTTGGTGAAATTCACTTCGACGCCATATTCCTGAGGAGGGTAAGGGAGGAGTTCGCCGTTGAAATATATATCGCTGGCAAAGAAGGGCCCATAATAAACGACGCCACCGTTGAGGACCTCAGAAGGGCGGGTCTCGGTGAGCTAGGCATGATAATCTCCACAGGGACACGCATAGTGGGAGTTCCACTTGGGGAAGTCAGCGAGGAGTCAGAAGGGTCTTTGAGGCGGCCGACGTGATAATAGCGAAGGGACAGGGCAACTTTGAGACTCTGAGCGAGATAAAGGACAGCAGGTTGTTCTTCCTCCTTAAGGCCAAATGTCCGCCGATGGCAAGGGAGCTAAGAGTTCCTAGGGGATCGCTCGTGTGCATGAGGAACAGAATGATTAAGAAGAGCTGAAGAGGAGCTCCCTCAACCTCTTCGGGAGCTCCTCTATCTTAACCCTCTCCTGCTCTCTCGTGTCGCGGTCCCTTATCGTGACGGTGCCGTCCTCGGGCGTTTGATTATCGATGGTGATGCAGTAGGGCGTCCCTATCTCATCGTAGCGTAGGTATCGCTTTCCTATGCTGTCTTTCTCGTCGTAGACTACTATAAAGCCTTCCTTCTGGAGCGTCCTGAATATTTCGTAGGCTATGCTTGTAAGGGGCTCTTTGGCCACCAGCGGGAGGACGGCAACCTCAATCGGGGCCATGTCCTTCTTTATCTTCAGGTAAATTCTGCCGTCCTCTTCGACGAGGGAGTTCTCGAGGAGCAGATAGAAGGGCCTGTCTATGCCAAAGCTCGGCTCGAGCACGTGCGGGATTATTTTCTCCCCAGTCACCTTCTCCTCAATTTCCTTGATCACGAAGTCCTCCTTTTCGAGCTCGTAGCCCTCTACCGTAACTTTGCCCTTCTCTTCAACCTCCTTGACGAGCCTCTCGAGCTCCTCCTGAGACATCGCCTTGAGCCTCTCGTTCACCTTCTTTGCGTCCCCCTTGAGCCTCGGGCCGACACGCTTCATGTTTAGGCTCACTTGGAGTCTCTTGACAACCTTGGGCTCATCGTAGTGTATCATAACCGTCAAGTCGGCTCCGCTCTCCTTTATGTGCCTCTTCAGGTCGTAGTCGGTCCTGTAAGCTATACCCACGCATTCAACCCAGCCGAAGCGCTCGCTGTGTATCTCCGCGTCCCAAGTGTCGGTGGAGTAGTGGGCTCTCTCTTCAGGAAGTTGTTGTCTGAACCTTATGGCCTTCTCGGGGATGCCGATGTCAAGAAGGATGCGCTTGACCATGACCATGTAGTAGGCAAAGAGGGTGTTGAGGACGTAGCCCTTCTTGACCGCCTCCTCGGCCGTAATCTCTATCTCGCCGAGCCCCTTGAGTTGGTGCTCTGTGGGGTAGAGCCTTAGAACCTCGTCCTTGACCTCATCGAAGTGCGGGTGCTCTGGGTTCCTCGGGTCGAAGAATATCTCGGCCTCCGCCTGCGTGAACTCTCTCAGCCTTATCATCCCCTGCCTTGGCGAGATCTCGTTTCTGTAGGCTTTACCTATCTGAAAAACGCCAAAGGGAAGCCTGTTGCGGGCAAAGGCGTTCAAGCGTTTGAAGTTCACAAAGATACCCTGGGCCGTCTCGGGCCTCAGATAGGCCTTCTTATCCTTATAGGGCCCTATGTAGGTCTCGAACATAAGGTTGAAGTACCAGACGTCGGAGAGCTCGCCGCCACACTCGGGACACTTCAGCTCATGCTCCCTTATTATCCTCGTAAGCTCCTCGGCCGAAAGACCTTCCGTCTCAATGTTAAGGGCCTCCTCTATTAGATGGTCAGCCCTGAAGCGGGCACCGCACTTCTTGCACTCTACCAACGGGTCGACGAACTTCTCGACGTGGCCGCTCGCGATGAAAACCCTTTCGGGCGTTATGTCCGGCGTCTCGATTTCAAAGAAGCCCTCCCTTATGAAGGCCCTTCTTATCTTCTCCTCTATCTTCCTCTTTATCGTCGCGCCCAGCGGCCCATAATCGTAAAAGCCCCTCGCGCCCCCGTAGATTTCAAAGCTCCCCCAGGCGAAGCCTCTCCTCCTCATGAGATCTTGGAGGTACTCGTACTTGTCCATGGGCAACCCCCTACCCCTGAATGCCAAAGGTCTAAAAAGCTTTACCCGGTGTAAACCTTTATAACCCCACGGAGGTGGGCCCCTTCGATGATAAGGCTTAGGCTACCGAACTCCCGCTTCGAGGACCTCGGAGATTTCGTCCGGCTCGTGTGGAGGAAAACCCTCATAGCCGACTTTAAGAAGGGGGAGCTAGAAAGGGCCGTCCGAAGGAAGTTCAGAGTCGAGGTTAGCGTGGGTGCCGAGGATGGGGCCCTCACGGTAACAACGGACAATCCAGATGTCGAGAGATTCATAGCCTTCTACATCCAGAGCAATCTCGGGGCAATGTTGCGGAACAGGTACACCGGGCGGAGGGTCATCTACATTCACGAGGGCATGGACGTTCCCCTTCTCGGCTACAACGCCTTTGGCCTCATAGACAGGGGGACGAATCTCATACAGGTAAGGGGTGTGAGCGGCTGTAACATGAGCTGCATCTTTTGCTCCGTGGATGAGGGGCCATATTCGAGGACGAGGGCGTTAGACTTCGTTGTTGACGTCGAATACCTCATGAAATGGTTCGACTGGGTAGCAAGAGAGAAGGGGAAGGGCCTTGAAGCTCATCTGGACGCCCAAGGAGAGCCGCTCCTTTACCCCTTTATTGTGGAGCTCGTTCAGGCCCTTAGGGATCATCCTCACGTCTCAGTAATATCTATGCAGAGCAACGGCACCCTCTTGGATGATAGGTTAGTTGAAGAGCTCGCTGAGGCTGGCCTGGACAGGGTGAACCTCTCCATTCACTCCCTCAATCCAGAAAAGGCTAAGATACTCATGGGCCGGAAGGACTACGACCTTGAGCATGTCCTCGAGATGGCGGAGGCGTTGGTTAACGCGGGGATAGACGTCCTGATAGCCCCCGTCATAATATTCGGGGTGAACGACGACGAGGCTGAGGCCTTCATAGAGTTCGCCCGTAGGATTGGGGCAGGAAAACGCTGGCCGGCAATTGGCTTCCAGAACTACATACCCTACAAGTTTGGGAGAAACCCTGCCATAGCGAGGCCTATCCCATTCAAGGAATTCTATGCGTGGCTCAGGAGGCTTGAAGAGAAGACGGGCATGAAACCTCTCGTGCTCAGACCGGAGCACTTCGGCATGCACAGAAGGCCCTTCATTCCCCTCGCGTTCCAGAGGGGGGAGGTAGTCAAGGCTGAGGTCGTCCTTCCGGGCAGGATGGAGGGTGAGATGATTGCCAAGGCAAGGAACAGGCTCATTCAGGTCATAGATGCGAACGCCCGGGTGGGCGAGAAAATTAAGGTCAAGATAGTGAGGACAAGGCACGGGATATACGTTGGGACGAGGGCGTAACGCCTTTAAATCTTCCCATTCAATAATTTTCTGGCGGGCTCGTGATGAGCTTTCCCTACGGCCCGAGCACGTGCAATGAGGAGTACAGCCAGGGCTGATGACCATGAGGCGGACCTTCTCCTTCTATTCTATCCATCGAGGCGATTGGCGAGCTAGGTGATGTCCCATGATAGCCCTAATCTCTGACATCCACTCCAACTGGGAGGCCCTCAGGGCCGTGTGGAAGGAGATAAGAGATGCCGACATGATAGTCTGCCTTGGCGACCTCGTAGGCTACGGCGCGAGCCCCAACGAGGTCGTGGAGTTTTTCAGAAGGCTGAGGGAGAGAAAAAATGTCATATGCGTTCGTGGCAATCACGACAACGCGGTAGCCTTTGGCACAGACTGGGGCTTCAATCCATACGCCCGCCAGGCCGTCAGATGGCATCAGCGCGTGATGAGCGTTGAGAACCTCGAGTTCCTGAGAGGGCTTCCCGTGAGGGCCTCCTTCACTGCCGGAAACAGGGTCTATTACGTCATTCACGGATCTCCTAGGGCCCCCCTTGATGAGTATCTGTTTCCCTGGCTTCCAGATAGTGAGTTTAGGGCGGTGCTGGGCTTCATAAGGGAAGATGACCTTCTCGTCGGTCACACCCACGTGCCAATGCTCGTAAAGGTAGGGGATAGGAGGATAATAAACCCAGGCTCCGTCGGTCAGCCGAGGGATGGCGACTGGAGGGCGAGCTATGCCCTTCTAGATGAGGAGACTGGGGAGGTGAGCTTTTATAGGGTCGAGTATGACGTTGAAGAGGCGGCGAGGAAGATATTGGAGGCAGGTCTTCCCAGGTTCCTTGCGGAGAGGCTGTTTGAGGGCTTTTAAATGGCATCGCTCAAATAAACCGAGAACTCTTCACTTTGAGGGCCCCTTTTGTGTACAGGTCGAGGAGGATTTCAGCTATTCTTTCTCCTGCCTTCCCGTCGCCGAAGGGGTTGGAGGCGCTCGCCATCTTCTCGTAGAACTCTGAATCGCTTAGTAGCCGCTCCACGTAAGCAAGGGCCCTCTCCTTCTCGAGGCCCACGAGAACGTTTCCCCCGGCCTTCAAGGTCTCCGGCCTCTCCGTGTTGTAGCGGAGCGTCAGGCATGGGACGTTGAGGATTATTGCCTCCTCTTGGATGCCACCGGAGTCCGTCATGATTATCTTCGCGTTTCTCTCCAGCTTCAGAAAATCAAGGTAGGCAAGAGGCTTCGTCAGGATTACGTGTTCCGCCTTTTCCAGCCTCTCCCAGAGCCCGAAGGCCTTAAGCCTCTTCTCGGTCCTTGGGTGGACGGGATAGACTAGGGTAATGGGGAGGGCCTCGAGTATCTCGACGAGCTTTTTCAGCATGTTCGGGTTGTCAACGTTCTCCTTCCTGTGGGCCGTTACGAGGATGTACTCCTTCTCCTTCAAGCCAAGTCTCTCAAGTATGTTGCTCTTTTTTTCCGCTATTTCGGAGTTCTGGAGGACAGCATCCACTATCGTGTTGCCGACGACGTAGACGTTCTCCGTTATGCCCTCTCGCTCGAGGTTCCTCTTTGCTTCCTCAGTCGGGGCGAACAGAACCTCACTGGCGTGGTCCGTGAGGATCCTGTTTATCTCTTCGGGCATCGTTCTGTCGAAGCTTCTTAAACCTGCCTCAACGTGGGCCACCGGGATGAGAAGCTTGACGCTCGCGAGCGCACCAGCAAGGACGGTGTTCGTGTCGCCTTGCACGATGGTTACGTCCGGCTTTTCCTTCATTAGAACATTCTCGATTTCAATCATGGCCTTTCCGGTCTGCTCCCCCTGGGTCCCTGAGCCAACCTCGAGGTGATAATCTATTGGGGGGAGCTCAAGCTCCTCCAGAAAGACCTCGCTCATCTCATAATCGTAGTGCTGGCCGGTGTGGACTATGAGGGGTTCAACGCTTCTCTCGAGTAAGGCACGGACGACGGGGGAGAGCTTTATTATCTCGGGCCTCGTGCCGAAGATTATTGCGGGCCTCAAACGTCTCCCCTCCCTATCCCCCTGAAGACGAAACCCTTTGGGGGATCCTTCACGACGTGCCTTCCGTCCACAAGGATGCGGGTTCTCATGAGCCTTCCAAGCTGTTCCCAGTTCAACGACCTGAAGATTGAGTGGTCAGTTGCAATGACGATTGCGTCAGCTCCCTTCACGGCCTTCTCAACGCTCTCGTGCGTTCCTCCGACGAAGGGATCGTAGGTTCTAACATCGGCTACATCTCCCTCTATGGCCTCGATGAATGCAAGGGCCGGAGAGTTTCTCGTGTCGTCGCTGTCCCCCTTGTAGGCCAAGCCGAGAACCACCACTATCGCATCCTCCCGAGGTACACCCGCCTCTTTGAAGGCGTCAAAGAGAAGATCCTTTGCGAAGAGGGGCATGTCCTCGTTTATCTCTCTCGCCTTCCTGATGAGCCCGAAGTCCTCCCTCGCGCCGCTAAGCAGGAGGTAAGGATCCTTTGGCAGACAGTGGCCACCGACGCCAATGCCGGGCCAATGTATGCTCACGCGGGGATGTGTGTTGGCGAGTCTTATGGCCTCGATTACGTTCACGCCGTATTGGTGTGCCAGAAGGGCGAACTCGTTCGCGAGGGCTATGTTCACATCTCGGAAGGTGTTCTCCATAAGCTTGACCATCTCCGCGGTTGTAGCATCCGTTAGGAGGATTTCACCCCTGACAAATGAGTGGTATAGAATCTCGGCCCTCTTGGCCGACTCGGGGGTTACGCCGCCGATTATTCTTGAGTTGTAAACAAGCTCGTGGAATATTCTGCCTGGCATAACCCTCTCGGGCGCGTGGGCCATGTGGAAATCCTGCCCGACCTTCAAGCCGGTCAGCTCCTCTATAAGCCGGGCCATCCTGAGGGTTGTGCCCGGTGGAACTGTGCTTTCTATTATGACGAGGGCTCCCCTTTCGATTACCCCTGCCACCGTTCTCACGGCGTTCTCCAAGTAGCTGAGGTCGACCTTTCCATCCTTTAGGGGGGTCTGCACGCATATTATGAAGGCGTCGGCCCCCTTGATGTCCTCGGGATTCGTGGTGGCCCTGAGCTTACCCTCCTCAACGGCCCTCCTAAGCCTCTCTTCCACTTCGGGCTCCGCTATGTGAGCCCTTCCCGAATTGAGCTTCTTGACGATGTCCTCCCTTATCTCCAGCCCCACTACCTCGTGGCCTGCGCTCGCGAACATTATCGCGGTTGGAAGGCCAATGTATCCAAGGCCTATTACTGCTATCCTCATGACGACCCCCAGGTGGAGTGCAGCTAGCCGGTTTTAAGGATTTCCTGGACGGCTCGATTTCAGAGGCTAGGAAATCGAGCTTAAAAGTGGGGAGTAGCGATAAACGTTCTATGTCTAAAATGGCGAATGGGGATAGGTCTTTTGGATGGCTAAAGAGTGTCGACGTCAGGGACCGCGAGAGAAAGGATGGGAAAGCTTAAGAACACACGGAAGAAAGCGATGCTGGAAAAACCCTTATAATGGACAAAGTCGGTCATAGTAGGCGGTGATCCCATGAAGGTCTGGGTCGATATTACCAACTCACCTCACGCTCATTTCTTCAAGGGGGTAATAAGGGAACTTGAGAAGAGGGGTCATGAGGTTCTTGTTACCACGAGGGAGTTTGACGGGCTCACGGGAATCCTTGATATGCTTGGGATAGAGTACGTGGTTGTGGGGAAGCACGGCGGGGCTAGCCTTGAGGGTAAGCTCCTTGCGAGCACGGAGAGAGTTCACCTCCTCGCCAGGCTCATAGTAAAGGAAAGGCCCAACGTCGCCCTCTACAAGAACAATCCTGAGGCTCCGAGGATAGCCTTTGGCCTCAAGATACCCTCTATAGGGTTCGTTGACAACGAAACGGCGATTCCCCAGAACAAGCTGATGTTTCCCTTTACCTCCCGTCTCATCTATCCCCGGGCAATAGATGCCTACGAGCTCTTGAAGTGTGGGGCTGATCCCAATTCCCTGAGGCCCATCAATGGAATAGCCGAAATAGCGAACGTTTACGGGTTCATGCCAAGCGAGGAGCCCTTGAAGGAGCTCGGGTTGAAGAGGTACTCCTACATAGTCATGAGGCCTGAGCCGGTGAAGGCCAACTACTTCACCGGAGACCCTGAGAGGAGTGTCCTTGAGGACGTTATACCCCTCCTCCCTGACCTCCCAATAGTTCTCTTTCCGAGGACAGAAGAGCAGGCAAGAATCTTCAGCAGGTTTGAGAACGTTATAATACCGGAGAGGCCCCTTGACAGCCTTAGCCTTCTTTACTACGCCAAGCTGATGATAGGTGCGGGGGGCACGATGAACAGGGAGGCTCTTGTCCTCGGAACACCGGCCATCTCGACGTATCCAGGAAAGTTACTGGCCGTAACGAGGTGGCTCATAGAGCTCGGCGTTAACTTCCACTCCACGAATCCGATAGAGGTTGCGGCAAAGGCCTGGGAGATTCTCAGGAAGAACGGCGCCTATAGAAGGCAGATAAGAGAAGTTACGAGCTCCATGGAGAATCCCGTTGATGCCATTGTAGAAGAAGTTGAGGCCCTATCCTACACCGGCCAGCTCAGGAGTTACGAAGGCCTCTACGAGGGCCGCCACAAACAGGAGGGCTATTGATAGGGCTAGGCGCCTGAGCATCTTCTTTAGACCCCTTTTCATCCTTTTTTCCATCTTTCCTTTCCCTTCTACTACCTCCAGAAACCATTCCAGCCCGCCGAGGCCCGCGATAGCGAAAGCGGGTATCTCAATGACTCCGTGGGGAACTATCGTGAGGAGAACCTTCCCAAGGGGCTCTCCCGTTCCGATAACGTGTTGAACCACTATCCCGACGATCATGCCGTTGAAGAGGAGCACCGCAAATGGCACTATTCCAAAGGCTATGCCTCCAAAGGCCATTATGGCTGCTACCCTAGCGTTGTTGAGAAATATCATCAGGAACAGCTCGAAGCCATCGGGTAGCTTACTACCTCCCCCGAGCAACCTTCTTATTCCTTCTACAACACTATCGGCGAATTCGGGGTTGGCCCGTGCTACCATGACACCAACTACTGCGCCAACCATGAATGTTCCAAGGAGGGCCAGTAAGAGCTTCGCACTTCTACTCATTCCATTCCCCCAGCGCCTTCTTTATGGCCAGCTTGAAATCTTCCACGTTTAGATAAGGCATTTCAATGTCGTGCCTCATCGAGAAGAAGTCATCTACAACTGCTTCGAGCTCCTTCAACTTTCGGCCCTTTAGAGCATTCTCAAGCTCGTCCACGACGCTCTCCGGATATATGAAGAAATCACCCGTTATCTTGACGTCCTCGACTATACCATCTCTTTCCTCTATCTCCACCCTTATGAGGCCCTTTCTTGCCTTGTGCTCTCCAAGGTACCTCATCCTTATCCCCACTCGTGGTATTCTGATGGGCCTTATTAGTGTTTTGCTAGGAAAAGTTTCGGAACCGTTTTTAAGGTTCGAGGTCAAATATACTTTCGGTGATTCCGATGGTCGAGTTCAAGGACCTACCTATAAAGGTTTCAGCCAAGGCTTTGAGCCCTACTAAGACTCTCGTTCGCTGCGGTGATTATGAGGTGATTACCGATAAGCTTGGTGGAGAGGCACCGTCTCCAATAGAGTATATCCTCGCTGCTCTGGCGGGATGCATAAACATAGTGGGCCACATGGTTGCGAAGGATATGGGTTTCGAGATAGAGGGCTTAGAGATTGAAGTTGAAGGAACGTTTAACCCGGCCAAGTTCATGGGGAAGAACGGGGATAGGGCTGGCTATAAGGATGTGAAGGTCGTCGTGAAGGTCAGGGCAGATGTTGACGAAGAAACTTTGGGGGAGTGGCTTAAGAGAGTGGAGGAGCGCTGCCCTGTCAGCGACAATCTCGTCAATCCGACGCCGACGGAGGTAGTCGTCGAGAAAATTTGAACATCGGCCCGAAGGAAGGCTTGTTGACTACGAGCGGCCATCGACAGCTTTAAGTATTTCCAAGATTCTTACTCTTTTTGGTGACGCCCGTGAAGGTTCTGAAGGAATGGAACATCAAAGTTAAGTTGGTCAAAACAAAGCGTGGGGCGATTCTTCACATGATAGAGCTTGAACCGGGGCACTTCTACCTCGAGCAGAACCCTCTGAAGGACTCCAAGTATGGGGTGGCCTACAGGAAGATTAAGGAAAACTTCCCCGAGTTCTATATGTTCTGGGAGATAAAGGACAACCGTTACACGGGCAAGCTCCTTGCCGGGGCCTTCCTCGAGAAGCCTGAGATTGACGAGTTCATCACGCTTTTAGCCAAGACCGAGGACTTCAAGAAGTTCGAGGAAATTCTCGAAGAAATCGAAGAAGTGGGAGAGTGAGGCTACCCTTTGGCTCTTGTCCGTTCATCTGGAATAGGCTTAGGCGATCTTCTTCCCCTTCATCCTCTCCTGGAGCTCGTAGAGCTGGGCGATGCGCTCTATCGTGTCGGCATCCTCCGGCCCCTTGTCGTCTCTGAGAGCTACGTAGCGAGGGAAACGAAGGGCGAAGCCACTTCTGTACTTGGGGCTCTTCTGTATCTCCTGGTAGGTAACCTCAATGACGACCTTTGGCTCGAACCATACCCTCTTGCCCTCCTCCTTAGTTATTAGGCGCTTCAGCATCTTGGTGAACTCGATGAGGTCTTCATCGGTAAAGCCGCTCCCAACCTTGCCGACCTCCACGAACTCTCCCGTATGCGGGTCATAGGCACCGAGGATGAAGGAGCCGAAGACGTGGGCCCTCCTTCCCTCGCCCCATTCCGCGCCAATGATGACCAAATCGAGGTTCTCCATTGTCGGCTTTATCTTAAGCCATTTCTTGCCCCTGTTGCCGGGCTCGTAGACGGAGTCAAGACGCTTGGCCATCAGGCCCTCATGGCCCATGCCGAGGGCCTTTCTGTAAAAGCTCTCCGCCTCCTCGACGCTCTTCGTTATCAAATTCTCGGCGACCTTTATCCATCCATCGGCCTCAATTATCCCCTCCAGCGTCTTTCTCCTCTCTATGAAGGGCTCGTCTATTAGGGCCTTTCCGCCCACGTATAGGACGTCGAAGAGGTTGAGCTCCAGTGGAATCTTTTCAATCATCTCCTCGATGTTGTACTTCCTTCTAAAGCGCCTGAGGACGTACTGGAAGGGTAGCGGTCTGCCGTCCTCACCCACTGCCACGAGCTCTCCCTCAACTATGGCCTTCTCAGCCTTTATAGCTCTCTTAAGCCTCTCGACGACCTCCGGGATGGAACGGGTGACGTTCTCCAGCCTGCGGGAATAGACTATTATCCTGTCCCCATCCTTGTGCACCTGAACTCTGGCTCCGTCGTACTTTATCTCGAACTCCGCCTCGCCGCCCATCTCGAGTAGGGCATCCTTGATGCTCGCGGCCTGCTGGGCAAGCATCGGCTTTATGGGCTTCCCAACCTGAATGGTCACCTTCGCCAGGCCCTCGTTGCCCTCGAGCTTTGCAACCTTCGTAACGAACCCAAAATCGCTTGTGAGCATGTAGGCCCTCTCCACGAGCTCCACCTTGACGTGGAAGGCCTCCGCTATGGCATCCCTGAGGATTCCCTCCGCTACACCTGTTCTCATAATCCCAAGGATCGTGCGGGCTAAGTATTTGGCCTCAATTGGCTCCGCGTCCATGAAAAGATTAGCTAGGTACTTCAGCTTCTTATCTTGGCTACCCTCACCGGAAATCTCGGCTACCTTTACGAGCGTGTCGTAAACCCGCTTTATCGTGAGCGGCTGGGAGAAGAAGCTCCTCTGTTTCCTCTTCTTGATGGCGAGGGCGACGCTCTCACCAAGATCGCCCGTCTCTTTCACGGAATTCTCAATTTCCTTAGCATCGACCCCGGTGGCCATGGAAACAGCCCTTATAAGGAGCTTCTCACCGACCCCGAGCTCCCTCTCGTCCCACTCAGGGAAGACATCGCCGAGGATGAGATAGGGAATTATCTCAAGCAGGTCATTGGGCACCTTCTTCAGGAAATCCGCGACGAGCCTCGTTTTGAGAGTTTTGAGCGTGGTTTTCTCGAGCCTCTGGTAGAGTTGAGCGAGTTCAAGATACCTCATGGGCACCACCGTAGGAACTATTCGGAGAGAGAAATAAGGGTTGCGCACAACTTTTATATCCCTCCAACCATCTCCCTCCATGCAGCACGTCATCGCCTTGCACCAGGTCTACGGGGAGTTGATATTCAGGGGGCTCAAGTGGCACGAGATTCGGAGGAGTCGCGTGTTCGATGAAGGGGACATGGTCTTTCTTTACATAGCGAGAGGAGATCTCTACACGCTGAAGAGGACCATGAGGCGACTTGGACTAACGGAGGAGCAAACCCTAACCCGGAGGGGCACGATAGCTGGGGGCTTTGAGGTTGGCGAGGTGATAAAGGCGGACTTCGAAACACTCTGGGAACTCACAAAGGACACTAGTGGCCTGACGTTCGTTCACGGAGAGAGCGAGGGTAGGAGGTGGCTGAAGAGCTACATAAACGACTACGGCTATGCCTTCGTCATAGAGAGGCCGTTCCTCTTCAAGGAGCCTGTTACGAGGGTGGAGCTAAAGGCCAGGTACGGTGTGCACGTCGAGGGGATAATCCACATCTCAACTAGGACGAGGAGACCTTGGGTCAAGAGCCTGCTTGAGGACCTCATGTGCAGGGAGGTCATGTACCTGTAAGAATTACCCAAATCTGTTACGGAATGCTACATTTTAAGACAAAACTTTTAAGCTCCTTCGGTCCACCTAACTGTCGGTGATCGGTATGACGATTAAGGCTCCGACGATAAACGTCCCCGGGCTCGGCGTTGATCCGCTCGTCCAGAGGATAAAGGAGAAGGAGAAGAAATGGAAGTATAAGGTGGCCGTTCTAAGCGGAAAGGGCGGCGTTGGAAAGAGCACTGTGGCTGTTAATCTCGCGGCGGCCCTCGCCAAGATGGGCTACTTCGTTGGGGTGCTCGATGCTGATGTACATGGTCCCAACATTGCCAAGATGTTGGGGGTTGAGAAGACTGAGGTCCTCGCTGAGAAGGTGGACGAGAGGTTTGAGATGATACCCCCCACGGCAGACTTCATGGGACAGGTCACGCCCATAAAGGTCATGAGCATGGGCATGCTTGTGGGAGAGGATCAGCCCATAATCTGGCGTGGTCCCCTAGTGACGAAGGCCATAAAGCAGCTTCTTGGCGATGTGAAGTGGGGCGAGCTGGACTTCATGATAATAGACTTCCCGCCCGGCACGGGTGACGAGATACTCACAGTCATCCAGAACATAAGCCTCGACGCCGCAATAATTGTAACCACGCCGCAGGAGGTAGCCCTTCTCGACACGGGTAAGGCTGTAAACATGATGAAGCAGATGGAGGTTCCCTACATAGCTGTAATCGAGAACATGAGCTACCTTATCTGCCCTCACTGCGGCAACAAGATAGATATCTTCGGGGAGGGCGGTGGCGAGAGGCTCGCTCAGAAGGAGGGTGTCGAGTTCCTTGGAAAGGTGCCTATAGACCTGAAGGCGAGGGAGGCGAGTGACCTCGGCATACCCATAGTTCTTTACGGGGACACCCCCGCCGCAAAGGCCTTCATGACAATAGCGGAAAAGCTCGTGGAGAAGCTCAAGGGGCTGAAGGATGGAGGAGAGGAATAAGGGCGTTGCTCTTGCCCTCTTTGGTATGTTCATCTACGGATTAGAGCCCATCGTCATAAAGGCCAATCCCTCCAACCCAGTTAGCTTCGCCTTTTTCTCCGCCCTCTTCGCGGCAATTTTCTTGGCATTCTACCCGGGAGCAGTTCGGGAGGCGGCGAATGGTATCAGAAAGGGGTTTTTCGTTGGCCTCTTCGGAACGGCTCTAGCATATATAAGCTATTCCTATGGGGCCAAGCTCTCAACGGCGACCAACGCCGCCCTGATAACAAGGGCAGAGGTGCTTTTCTCCTTTCTCCTGGCAGGTATGCTCCTCCGCGAGAGGATTACTGGAGCCAGGCTCATCAATGCCCTAATAGTCCTGACGGGAGTGGTACTCGTCCTAACCCATGGTGCGGCCGTGAAACCCGGGGTGGGAGACGTTCTGCTCCTTCTCGTTCCCCTGTTCTGGCAGCTCGGCCATGTAATCGCGAAGACCATGGATATCTCCCCGCAGTCGATAGCACTCTTGAGGAACTCCTTTGGAGCACTCCTCCTATTCCCAGCCGCCCTTCTCACGGGTCTTGAGTTCACGCCCTATGCCGTCCTTGAGGGCCTCATAATAGCGCTCGGCCAAGTAGTCTGGTACGCCTCCATAAGGAGGATAGAGCTCTCCCTAGCGACCGCAATTATAACGCCGGCCCCGGTGGTTGCCATAGGAATGTCCTTGCTCTTAGGGGAGTCAGTTACATTTTGGCACTTGGCAGGCTTCGTTCTCATAACCCTCGGAACCCTCGGGCTCATTCGTAGTTCTTAAGCCTTTCCAGGACCCTCCTCTTTTTGCCCTCGAAGTCCTCCTTGTCGAGGAACTCCCAGTAGTGATCCCTTCCCGGGAACCTGCCCGCCTTGACGTCCTCCCTGAATTTGACGAGGGCCTCAAGGATAACCTCTCTAAGGTTGGCGTAGCGCTTGGCGAAGGGGGGCTGGTTTTCGTAAAGGCCAAGGACGTCGTGCCACACCAGGACTTGCCCATCTACATAGGGACCTGCTCCAATCCCTATGGTCGGTATCGAGACTTCTTCCGTTACCAGACGGGCGACGTCGGCGAGCGTGAACTCTATGACGATGGCAAAGGCTCCAGACTTTTCTAAGGACTTGGCATCGCGCAGGATTTCTTCAATCTCTTCCTCCGTCTCGCCCATCAGGCGGTAGCCACCGAGCTGGAGGTAGCGCTGGGGTGTTAAGCCAGTGTGACCCATAACAGGAATTCCCATGCGGACGAGCTTTCTCACGAGCTTTCTATGGTCGTAGCCACCTTCGATTTTGACGGCATCTGCCCCAGCTCGGATGAGCCTCACGGCGTTTCTGACGCCTTCCTCTACATCTATCTCATAGCTGGCGAAGGGCATGTCGGCTAAAACGAGGGCCCTCTTGACGGCCTTAGCAACGGCCCCCGTGTGGAGGACCATTTGCTCCATAGAGACGTTGAGGGTGTTTTTCTCCCCATATACCACCATTCCGAGGGAGTCACCGACGAAGATTATGTCAATGCCCGCCTTGTCAGCTATTAGGGCTGAGGGATAATCGTAGGCGGTTATCATCGTTATCTTCTCCTTCCCCTTCATCTCGATGATTCTTCGAGGCGTTACCTCACGCATACCTTCGCACCCTCCTAACGCTAAGCGCTGAACTTAATAAACGATGCCCCTCGGGAGGCATCACATTTATCAGGCTGACGCGTTCCAGATAGTAACGGTCAAATACATGAACGCGGGCGGGAAACCATTTGGGGGTGAGCCTATGAGGACATGGGAGCATTACGAGCATACGGCCGACATAGGGATTCGTGGCTATGGTGACACTTTGGAGGAGGCCTTTGAGGCGGTTGCCTTGGCCCTCTTCGACGTCATGGTCGACGTGAGGAAGGTGGAGTCAAAGGAAGTGAGGGAAGTTGAAGTTGAGGGTGAAGATTTAGAGGCCCTGCTGTACTCCTTCCTCGAGGAACTCCTCGTCCTTCACGACATGGAGGGCCTTGTCTTCGGCGACTTCAGGGTGAAAATAGAGAAGACCGAGAACGGTTATAAGCTCATGGCAGAAGCTTATGGGGAGCTCCTCGACCCGGAGAAACACGAGCCGAAGGAGGAGGTTAAGGCGATAACTTACCATGATATGAAGATTGAGAGGCTCCCGGACGGTCGCTGGATGGCTCAGCTCGTGCCCGACATATGAGGTGGTCCCATGAACGCCAAGGAGGAGTTCAAGAAGATGAACAGGGCCTTCTACGAGCGATATTCGAGGCTGGATGACAGCGACGACTTCTGGGCCTATCTCTTCAAGCCGGTAAGGCAGAGCATCAGGATAAACACCCTCAAGGCGCCCCTTGAGCTCGTCCTTGAGAGGTTAAGTGAGAGGTATGAGCTCGAACCAGTCCCTTGGGTGAGGGAGGGGTTCTTTATAAGGCCGCCCGGCGGCGGCACCGTGAACTTTGGAGAGATGCCCGAGTATTCGCTGGGCCTCGTCATTCCCCAGGAGGCGAGCTCGATGATTCCGCCGGTGGTCCTCGAGCCGAAGCCCGGCGAGCTTATCCTCGACATGGCCGCCGCCCCCGGCAGCAAGACGACCCAGATAGCACAGTACATGGAGAACGAAGGGTGCATAATAGCGAACGACGCCAAGAGGGACAGGGCCAATATCCTCATAGCGAACCTCAACAGGGCCGGCGTTCTGATAGCGAAGGTCACTGTGAGGGATGGCGCTTACTTCGGCCGCTACGAGAACACATTTGACCGCGTCCTCCTCGATGCCCCTTGCTCTAGCGTTGGAATGGTGAGGAAGAACTTCAAGTTCGCCTATACCTGGAGCATTCACAAGGTTCTTTATCATACCCGCATCCAGAGAAAGCTCATACTGGCCGCCTACAGGGCTCTTAAGCCAGGGGGAGTTCTTGTTTATTCCACGTGTACCGTTGACCCCCTCGAGAACGAGGCTGTAGTGGATTTCCTCCTGCAGAGGACGGACGCCAAGCTTGAGAAGATTAAGCTCCCCGTCAAGGGAAGGGAGCCCATCCTTGAGTGGGAGGGTAGGGAGTTTTCCCCCGAGGTCAAGAAGACCCTCCGCATACACCCGCAGGACAACGATACGGAAGCCTTCTTCGTGGCGAAGATAAGGAAGCCGAGGTGAGGGAGGTGTTGTTCAAAAAGAAGGGCGTCTTCACGGTTGAAGATGCCCTCAAGGTCATAGAGATTGCGAGTAGGGAAAACGCCTCGGAAATCATCGTGATGGCAGAGAAAGTTACGGAGGAAGCGAAGAGGCGCCTCTGGGACTACCAGAAGGGCGTCATGCTGATGGCCGACCTGATTGGGGAAGAGAGAAGCGTTCGCGTTGAGATCCTTGAGGGCTATGTCAGTGACAGGGTGAAAGGGATAGAGCTCTAGTTTTTACATGGCAAAAAGGGGAGCGAAACGTGAAATGAAAAATTTCACTTTCCGGCAATCTTGACGTTCTCGAAGAGGATGTGGGGCGTTATGACGGTGTACATGGCTGGCATGACTGTGAGTTCCTTGCTAACCTCTCTAGCCTGCTTGAGGAGCTCGTAAACGTTGCCGGCTATCAGGAATACGCTCGCTCCCTTGACTTCTCCGTCCTCGATGAGATAGGCTGGGTTCGCGGTGACGGCGAAGTTTCCGTTGTCCGGGTTGCTGGAGTGGGCGCCTTGGAGGCCATCCACGAGGTACCCGCGCTCAATTTCGGAAATCATGTCCTCGAGGCTCCTCTTTCCGGGCTCTATGACAACGGTGTTGAGTCCAATGCTTATCCCACCACTTCTCAAATCCCTCTTTCCGTTTCCAGTGCTCTCGGTTCCGTAAACCTTGGCCCAGTAGTTGTCCCAGACGAAGCCCTTGAAGATTCCTTTCTCGATGAGGACGTTCCTCCTCGTCGGGACGCCCTCGCCGTCCGCCACCATCTTGGCAAGGCTGAGCTCGTGGAAGGGATCGTCGTACATCGTTAGGACGTCGTTTGCCACCTGCTCCCCGATCTTCTCCGCGAGGGGGGTCGTCCCCTTTACGAGGCGCTCACCGCTGAATGCTGGGAAGAGAGCGAAGCTGAAGAGGCCAGCAATAGCCCACGGGCTGAGGATTATCGGAACTTCTTCGTTTTTGCTGGCCTTGACGTTGTAGGCCCACTTGACCTTCTTCAAGGCTCTTTCAACTACCCCCTCGACGTCGAGGTTAAGGTCCGTGCGGGCGTCGAACTCGAAGATTCCAGGTGTTACTACGCCCTCCTTCCGTCCGACCAGTTCAAGGAACATGAAGGCGTTTCCGAAGGCCTGGTGGACGTCTATTCCGTGCGAATTGATTATGGAGCTCTCAAGCCACGAGACGGTAGTGGAACCGCCCGCCACCGTGATATGCGGGTCCTTTTCGCGGGCGAGCTTTATGCTCCTGACGGTCATCTCAACGAGGATGTCTGGGGAAACTTCCTTCAGCTCCTCGTTGGGCTTTGGTCTCTCACGGTACTTGCCCGGCTCCGGAAGCGAAACCCACTTCTCGTCTGGGCTGTTGAGTTTGGCCATCTTGGCGGCTGTCTCAATGGCCTCCCTTATCTTGGCAGGCTCCTCGCCGTCTATCACAGCCAAACCTAAGCGCTTGTCTTTTACTCCGCGGATTATCGTTATGGCCCTGCTCTTGACGCCCGCTATAGAGACCTCATTAAGCTCGACTCCAACGCCGACCTCCCTTTCCCTGTAGGTGGCAATCTCAAGCTCGTCGAAGAACTTCTCCCCGAAGCGGATTAGATTCTCCATCCTCACCACCTCAGCCAATCAGTATTCCTCCGTCGAACCTCATGTGCGGTCCGCCTGAGCTGACGAAAGCAGTCTGTCCCTTCCCGCAGAATCCTACTTCAAGGCCGAAGTCCTTGCCTACAGCACTTATCTTCTTGAGAGCCTCTATTGCCACGCCGGTGATTGAGGTGTCCCTTATCGGCTCGGCAATTTCACCGTTTCTAATCACGTAGCCCTCCTGAATTCCAACCTGGAATGCCGAGTTGAGCTGGGCCTGGCCCCCCCTGAAATCGACCACGTAATAGCCGAACTTAATGTCCTCGATGAGCTCCTCGAAGGAGTAATCGCCGGGTTCAAAAATCGTGTTCCTCATCCTGATTATCGGTGGATAGGTGTAGTCCTGGGCCCTAGCGTGGCCGTTGGGTTCCATGCCCCACTTGGCAGCGTACTCGCGGTTGAGCATTATTTCCTTAAGAATGCCATTCTCGATGATGTGGATATCCTTAACCGGAACGCCCTCGTCGTCGTACTTATCATTTCCAAAGCCGCCCTCAACGTAGCGCTCGCTCATGGTGACGAACTCTGGTGCTATCTGCTTTCCAATGAGGTCCTTGAAGGGCGAGTTTATCGTTAGGTCAGCCTCCGCCAAGTGGCCAAGAGCCTCATGGGCGATTAGGCCAACAACTATGGGGCCCGCTACGATGGGCCATTCGCCCCTCTTTGGCGCCACGCCGTTTAGCTGGGAGTGCATCTTTCTGAGCAGTCTTTCGGTAACCTTTTCGTTTGGTTCTATATCTGTCATGAGCTCCCAGCCGTAGTCCACCGCTCCAATGCTGTCCCTTGCCATCGCGAGCCTCCCCTCCTTCTTGCCGGTGATGTAAGTTCCCTGCCATAGGTAGTTGTAGTCCCACTCTATTCTGGTGCCTTCGTTGGTTAGGAGTATTTTCTCGCCGCTCCCGTCCTCGTAGCGGATTTGGACGCTCTTGACAGCCTTGTCTTCCTTCAGAAGCTTCTCGAGTTCTCTGAGGTGGGCAACCTTCTCCTCTATGTCAACCTCCACAGGCTTAACTCTCATCTTGCTCTTCACGAAGTCCTCGACCGGCTTAATCTCTGCTAAGGTTATCTTCTCCTTCTTCGTCTGAGCAGCTGCCTTAGCTAGCTTGTATGCCTCTTCTATGGCCTTCTCAAGATTCTCCAACCTGCTGGTTGAAGAGAAGCCCCATGCACCATCGGCAAGGACTCTAATAGCGACGCCCCTCTGGAACTTCGTCGTGAAGCCCACGAAGACACCGTCCTTCAGGCTGAGGGCCGTCTTCTTCAGGTTCTCGTAGCGGAGTTCTATGTATTCGGCCTTCAAGTTATCCTCCGCCCAGCGGAGGGCTTTCTCCAGCGCTTCCATGGTTACCACCGTTTCTATCTGTTCACTGATGAATCGCTGGCTGGGTATAAAAGTCTTTTGAGCCTTTCGATGGAGGTCGAAAGGAATATCTAAACGGAATGGACTTAAGTCTGGAGTTTCAGACATTCCTCAGTTAGGAGGTTTCGAACGATAGTGTACATTTTGCAAGCATAAGTATACTTTCGCGAGTTTAGTTTTAAACCTTTGGTTGAAATAACCCTTATATATCATTGGCAGTATAATATGTATGCAAAACCCCGTTGGGGGGATCGATGCTGAGGCGTGCACTGCTGGCCATGTTTGTGGTTTTGCTGTTGATTGGGGCTTATGGGGCGTACGTGGTGAGCTACCCCAAGTATCCGGAGGTCAACGGCTGCGTGAATCCTTTCAGGGTTACAACACCCGTAAGCAGGGTTCAGGAAAACTGGTCGAAGGCTCACGTTTTCCTAAAGCTGGCAACGAGCAGGGACTTCTGGAAGCTGGCAAAACCTTGGGACGTTGACTACTCGCACGTTAAGATTGTGAAGCACACGATCGAGTACAACGGCGAAAAAATAACAATGCTCGCCATGGGAATCCCGCTGAAGGACGGCAAGCACGTGATAGCGCTGTACGAGTTTTCAAAGCCCGTGCAGGGAGTGAAAGTTAGAGGGTACCGTATCGATGTCTCTGAAGGGAAACTAAAGCCAGAGTTAATAAGTGTAAATGGAGGAAAGACTACTACACTCGGCAGTTGTAGACATGAGTGTAGTAGTAATGCTGACTGCCCGGGACCAAGAGAATATTGCACTGAATATTGCTGTTCATATGATAGAGGTGCTGCAATTGACTGTTGCCTTAATGCGGGGCGCTGTGGTGCAGTATGTGGGATAGGGGCTACGATCTGTCTGATAAATCCAATAGGTTGCGTGATATGCACAGCATGTGTGGTTGCTAACTGTTATTTCTGCATTGAAGAAAGTTGCCTGGAGTGGGGTACTGGGTGCGAATATCATGGCTCTTAGGTGACAGGCCATGGAGAATAGAAAACTCTCATTTGGAATGCTTTTCATTCTTTTTCTTATGCTTTTCATCTCGTACAGTGGCATATCGAGGGGAACTTTTTGGGAGAATCCACTGAGAGGTACACTAACTGGTCTCGGCATAGGTTTGGGTTTATTGCTACCTCCCTTAATCGTTGTCCTAACCCTGATGAATCGGACGTCCCTCTATGTGGCCGTTGTGATAGCCGCCGGAACTGAACTGTTGCTTTCAGGAATCCTTGCTTTAAGTGGATACACAGGATACGCAAGAGTTTTCGTGGAGGCAACGGTGATCGGACTTCCTGCTGGTCTGCTGATGGCATGGGTTGTCGCCCAGGAAAGGGGAGATTCAAAAATAACCAAACAAAAGGAGAGTGAGACCATTATCAACCGAGAAGCTTAAAATAAAGCATCTCCACCATTAAACCATGAAGGCCGAAATCAAGAACCTTATCGACAGGGGCACCTACCAGAAGCTCCCTCTCTTCGAAGGAGATCTCCCTGAAGGAAGCTACGCCCAGATAGTCGAGGTCAAGCCAAGGCAGACCGTCAAAAAGCACTATCACGAAAGGCAGTACGAGCTGTTCTACATAATAGGTGGCGAGGCGAGACTTGGCATCGGTGATACTGAATACCTCGCGAAGCCGGGAGACATCTTCCTCGTCAAGCCAAGAACAGTTCACTGGGTAATCAACGAGAGCGACGAGCCCTTCAGGCTCTTTATTGTTAAGCTGGACTACTACGGCGATGACACTGTGTGGCTTGAACTTGAATAAGTTAATGAAAAAAGTTATTAATATATTGATATCCGCTTTACACCCTCGAGCTTCGAAAGCTCGTTAATGAGATCCCCGGGCACTGGCTTCTCCGTTATTATCGTCAATGTGGCCTCGGGGTATAGTTCTGGATCCTCAGCAACAACTTGAACTATGTTTATCCCTCTATCGGCTATCTTCTGGGCTATCTTGGCAAGAATTCCAACGGCCCTGGGTTCGGGCTCTATCTCGATTACCCCGTAGCCCACGTGCCTTCCAACGTACTTCATGTGAACCGTAGGCTCGAGGTTCATGTATATTTCGCGGAGCTCGGGGGTCTTGAGGATCATCGCGACGGTCTCCTTTACGACCCTCCTGTCAACGTCGAGGGCCTTAGCTATCTTGGTGTATGGGACCTCTACGTTGCCTGCCTTTATTTTCATGTCTTCCGAGACCTTGAGACCGTACCTCAGGAGCGTCTTTGCTATAAGCTTCCTAACTGGATATTCTTCGAAATAATGCTCTATTCGACCCCACATGGAACCCTCCCCCCATTAATGTTCAGCATTCCACTATAGGGATCACCAGTATTAAAATGTTTCCATGCTAACAATGATATCATCAGAAGCGATTCCAGCCCCAGTTAGAACGCTTGATGGGAAGATATATAAGTCTAACCCAGGATAAGCTGATGGGGGGATGGGAGATGGCGTTCGTGCCACCTCAGGCAGGTTACGACAGGGCAATAACGGTCTTCAGCCCCGATGGTAGGCTTTTCCAGGTCAACTATGCCAGGGAGGCCGTTAAGAGGGGTGCCACCGCCGCCGGTGTTAAGTGCGAGGAGGGTGTTGTTCTGGCGGTCGAGAAGAGGATAACGAGCAGGCTTATAGAACCCGAAAGTTA
The DNA here is from genome assembly GCF_000215995.1 of Pyrococcus yayanosii CH1. NCBI lineage: Archaea > Methanobacteriati > Methanobacteriota > Thermococci > Thermococcales > Thermococcaceae > Pyrococcus > Pyrococcus yayanosii. The sequence continues at coordinate 313,878 of NC_015680.1, forward strand.
CGAGAAGATATTCCAGATAGACGACCACATAGCGGCTGCTTCAAGTGGTATAATCGCCGACGCGAGGGTCCTCGTAGATAGGGCCCGTCTTGAGGCTCAAATTTACAGGCTAACCTATGGGGAGCCGGCTCCTCTTCCGGTTCTCGTGAAGAAAATATGTGACCTCAAGCAGATGCACACCCAGTATGGCGGTGTCAGGCCTTTTGGTGCTGCCCTGCTCCTCGCAGGTGTTAATGAAAAGCCTGAGCTCTACGAGACGGACCCGAGTGGAGCTTATTTCGCATGGAAGGCCGTTGCTATAGGCAGTGGCAGGAACACGGCAATGGCGATATTCGAGGAGAAGTACCGGGACGACATGAGGCTCGAAGATGCCATAAAGTTGGCGATATTCGCCTTGGCAAAGACTATGGAGAACCCGAGTGCCGAGAGCATAGAGGTTGCCGTGATAACGGTCAAGGACAGAAGATTCAGAAAGCTCACTAAGGAAGAGATATCCAAGTTTCTCGAGGAGGTTATGAAGGAGATAGAGCAGGAGCAGGTGGAGGAAAAGGAGGAGGATTACTCTGAGCTTGACAGCAATTACTGAGGTGATTTCTATGCCGATTAGCGTTGACAAAGCCGTAATAGCGAGGTTAAAGATTCATGGGGAGACCTTCGAGATACTCGTTGATCCATATCTCGCCAGGGACTTTAAAGAGGGTAAGGACGTTCCCATAGAGGAGATCCTCGCCACCCCTTATGTTTTTAAGGATGCTCACAAGGGTGACAAGGCAAGCGAACACGAGATGGAAAAGCTCTTTGGAACCAGCGATCCCTACGAGGTTGCCAAGATAATCCTGCGAAAGGGAGAGGTTCAGCTCACGGCGCAGCAGAGAAGGGAAATGATGGAGGAGAAGAAGAGGCAGATAGCAACCATAATCCACAGGCACGCCGTTGACCCAAGGACGGGCTATCCTCATCCTGTTGACAGAATACTCAAGGCCATGGAAGAAGTTGGGGTAAGGGTTGACATTTTCAAGGACGCCGAGGCACAGGTTCAGGACGTCATAAAGGCTCTCAGGCGAGTTCTTCCGCTGAAGATAGAGGTCAAGATAATAGCCGTCAAGATACCTAGTGAGTACGTTGGCAGGGCTTACGGTGAGGTCAGAAAGTTCGGAAAGATAAAGAGGGAGGAATGGGGAAGCGATGGCTCTTGGATGTTCCTCATCGAGATTCCAGGCGGTGTCGAGGAGGAGTTTTATGAGAAGCTTAACGCCCTCACGAAGGGCAACGTTCAGACTAAGCTTGTAGAGAGGAAGGGCCTATGAAGAGAGTTTTCGTTCAGAATAGGGAGCTTGTTGTTCCTGGGACGCTGCTGGCTCAGGGACCCTTCAAGAACGGAAGGGGAACTTTCAGGGAGGGTAGCAGAATATACTCGACCGTGATAGGGCTCGTTGACATAAAGGGGAACCTCATAAGAGTGATACCTCTCGAGGGGCCCTACATACCCGAGGTGGGGGACAACGTCATCGGAAAAGTTGTAGATGTCAAGTTCTCGAGCTGGACCGTGGACATAGGGGCCCCATACCAGGCTACCCTTAGGATTCAGGACCACACGGACGAGAAGATTGACCTCATCAAGACAGATCTAAAAAAGTTCTTCGACATAGGGGACATAATATACGCTAAGGTTAAGGCAATTAACGAGGTGAATAACATAGACCTCACGACCAAGGGCATGCCTTTCAACGGTGGCCCGCTCAGGGGAGGTCAGATAGTCAAGATAACCCCGTCAAAGGTCCCTAGGCTAATAGGCAAAGGAGGCTCAATGATAAACATGATAAAGAGGCTCACGATGACGCGAATTATCGTCGGCCAGAACGGCTGGGTATGGATCAGCGGAAAGAAGGAGGAGCTTGAGAAGCTCGCCATCGAAGCGATACTGAAGGTTGACAGGGAGAGCCACACGAAGGGCCTCACTGACAGGATAAAAGAGCTTCTCCTGGATAGGCTCCAGGAGCTCAAGGAACGGGGCGTTATTGAAGAAATCCCCCAGCTTGAGGAGGAGCAAAATGGGGAAGAAGGTGAAGAGGCATGATGGACAAGCCCGAGGGATTGAAGCTTATTGATGAGAACGGGCGAAGGATAGATGGCAGGAAGAAGTACGAGCTCAGACCAATAAAGATGGAGGTCGGTGTTCTCAAGAACGCCGACGGCTCTGCCTACGTGGAGTGGGGTAAAAATAAGATTTTGGCCGCGGTTTATGGTCCTAGGGAGATCCATCCTAAGCACCTCCAGAGGCCCGATAGAGCAATACTTCGTGTTCGCTACAACATGGCCCCCTTCAGCGTCGAGGAAAGGAAGAAGCCCGGCCCTGACAGGAGGAGCATAGAGATAAGCAAGGTCATAAAGGGCGCCCTTGAGCCGGCTCTCCTTTTGGAGCTCTTCCCGAGAACCGCCATAGACATTTTCATAGAGGTTCTTCAGGCCGATGCTGGGACAAGGGTGGCCGGGATCACGGCCGCCTCGCTGGCATTGGCAGACGCTGGGATACCGATGAAGGATCTTGTGGCTGCATGTGCCGCCGGGAAGATAGAGGGACAAATTGTCCTCGACCTCAACAAGGAGGAGGACAACTACGGTGAGGCAGACGTTCCAGTCGCCATAATGCCCATGAAGAACGACATAACCCTCCTTCAGATGGACGGCTACCTCACGAGGGAAGAGTTCATAGAGGCTGTCAAGCTGGCTATTAAGGGGGCCAAGGCTGTTTATCAGAAGCAGCGCGAGGCTCTGAAAGAGAAATACATCAAGATAGCCCAGGAGGTAGAGGCGGGTGAGTGAAATGGAAGTAATGGCCGGCATAATGAGAGATCACATACTCAGCATCCTCAAGGAAGGCAAGAGAATAGATGATAGGGGCTTTGAAGACTACAGGCCAATAGAGATTCAGGTGGGCGTAATAGAGAAGGCTGAGGGTTCGGCCCTCGTGAAGCTCGGCAATACCCAAGTGCTTGTGGGCATAAAGCTTGACCTTGGCGAACCCTTTCCGGACACGCCCAATATGGGCGTGATGACGACAAACGTTGAACTTGTTCCTCTCGCATCGCCTACTTTCGAGCCCGGACCGCCGGATGAAAGGGCCATAGAGCTGGCTCGTGTCGTTGATAGGGGGATAAGGGAGAGCAAGGCCCTTGACCTCGAAAAACTTGTAATAGTTCCGGGTAAACTTGTCCGCGTGGTCTTCATAGACGTTCACGTCCTAGACCACGATGGGAACCTTATGGATGCCATAGGCATAGCTGCCATTGCCGCTCTCCTTAACGCCAAGATGCCTAAGGTCGAGTACGACGAGGAGAAGGGTGAAGTAACGATACTGGACGAGTGGGAGCCCCTACCGGTTCAGAAAATACCAATACCCGTGACCTTCGCCAAGATAGGAGGGACGCTCGTCGTTGATCCGAACCTTGAGGAAGAGCAGGTCATGGATGGCAAGCTGACGATAACGACGGACGAAACGGGGCACATCTCCGCGGTTCAGAAGAGTGAGGGAGGTGCATTCAAGCTCGAAGAGGTGATGTACGCCGTTGAGGTTGCCTTTAAGAAGGCTGAGGAAATAAGGAAACTAATCCTTGAGGCTGTCCAAGGGTAATATTTATAAGCCCTTCCCCCTTCCTCTCTTCGGCTTCGGGCCCCGGTAGCCTAGCCTGGTGGGGCGGGGGACTTGTAATCCCCAGGTCGCGGGTTCAAATCCCGCCCGGGGCTCCACGGGGCCGTAGGGTAGCTTGGTCCATCCTGCGGGCTTTGGGAGCCCGTGACCCGGGTTCAAATCCCGGCGGCCCCACCAAAAAGATTTGGTGGTGTCCATGTATTATGACCACTTTCCCACCTTCGGCGGCTACATCTTCGGCATGATACTCTACTTCGCTCTAATTCCACTTGTTTTCCTCGTCGTCCTCAGGGCTGAGTGGGACTATATAGGTAAGAAGATGTGGAAAAAAGTCATGAGGCCTTTCATAATTTGCCTGCTATTGGCGAGCTCCCTGACATCACTCCTCCAGTTCAAGCTTACCAACGATTACCTCTACGTTTACTCCCTGACGAGGACGGACACCTGCCTAACGGCCTCATGCCTAGTTTCTGAGATGGAAAGAAACGAATATTACAAATTCAACGTGACAGCCATTCAGAAGCTCGGAATGCCCCGCTTCGGTCTCATGAGGGCCTTTAGGCTCGTTGACAAGAAGTTCAATAAGATGAAGTTCGGGTATGAGCAAGTGAACGCCGTTGTGATAACGAGGAGCATGTTTCCTCTCCCGATTACAGAGGTCTGGAGCTATGAGGTGGACCCTAAGGACAGCCATAAGATAACGGGTCTGAAGAAGTTCTATGTTTACTACCCTTACAACCCCGGAACACTGCTATCGAGATTCTACGACTTCGAGTTCACTATGTTTCTGTGGGACATCGGTGGAGCTCCCGGCTGACCGAAAACCTTATATACTATCTTTTCAGGACATCCCGTCGGTGCCCCGGTGGCTCAGCCTGGTGGAGCGGCCGCTTGGTAAGCGGCAGGTCCCGGGTTCAAACCCCGGCCGGGGCTCCACCCCTTCTAAAGCTTTTCGCAACCGATATATATTTCTGGGGCCGAGTCCTCAGTAAAGCTTATATACCAGAACCTGAAGCGGGGATGTGGATGAAACCCGGTAGAAAAAACTTCTGGGGGGCAATTCTCCGTGGCGGGGAAGAAGGAGTTTAACATATTTGATCATGTATTAGTACCCGAACACAGGGTGCTCAGTGAAGAGGAGAAGAAGGCTCTGCTTGAGAAGTACCGTATAAGCCTCTCCCAGCTTCCGCAGATAAAGGCGAGCGACCCGGCCGTTAAGGCCTTAGGTGCCAAGCCTGGGGATATAATAGAAATAAAGCGCAAGAGCCCAACAGCGGGTGTTTACTATTATTACAGGGTTGTTGTTGAGGATTAAAGCTTCTGGGGTGAGAGCATGAGGGGACCTACGGTTGTAGAGGTTACTCCCGACGATCTTTGGGTTGTTATGGAGAGTTATTGGCAGGAGAAGGGCCTTGTGAGGCAGCACCTTGATTCTTACAACGCCTTCATCGAACGCGGCCTTCAGGAGGTCGTTAACGAGTTCGGAGGCGTCAAGCCCGACATCCCTGACTTTGAGGTCAAGTTCGGCCGTATAAGGGTCGGTGAGCCCGAGTTCCAGGAGGCCCACGGTCAGAGGAAGCCACTCTACCCTATGGACGCGAGGATAAGGAACCTTACGTATTCCGCACCCCTGTACCTCGAAATGATACCCGTGGTTAAGGGTATCGAGCAGGAGCCCGTTGAGGTTCGCATTGGTGAACTCCCAATAATGCTCAAATCCAAGGTCTGCCGCCTCTACGGCCTTAGCGATGAGGAGCTCATCAAGCTCGGTGAAGACCCCAAGGATCCGGGAGGTTACTTCATCATAAACGGCTCTGAGAGGGTCATCGTTTCTATCGAGGACATAGCCCCTAACAGGACGCTGGTCGAGAAGGACGAGAGGCAGGAGCGCTACCTAGCTAAGTGCTTCTCCTACAGGCATGGTTACCGTGCCCTTATCACGGTGGAGAGGAGGAAGGACGGCATACTATACGTCAGCATACCCAACGTTCCCAAGCCTGTCAAGTTCGTCTACGTTATGAGAGCCCTAGGCCTTGAGAAGGATAAGGACATCGTCGATGCCGTTGGCAACGACCCGGAGGTTCAGCAGGTTCTCTTTGACAATCTTGAAGATGCCAGCGACATACAAACGCAGATGGAGGCCCTTGAACTCATAGGGAGGCTCGTGGCGCCGGGACAGGCGAGAGAGTACAGGCTGAAAAGAGCAGAATACGTCATAGACAACAACCTCCTTCCGCACATGGGTGTGAACCCCGAGGACAGAATAAGAAAGGCCTACTACCTCGGTATGATGGCCCTCAAGGTCATCGAGCTATCCCTCGGCAGAAGAGATGAGGACGACAAGGATCACTACGCCAATAAGAGGCTCCGTCTCGCCGGAGATCTCCTCAAGGACCTGTTCCGCGTTGCCTTTGCTCAGCTTGTGAAGGACATCCAGTACCAGATGACCAAGACCTACCAGAGGAAGGGGGAGAAGTACACCTTTGGTAACATTCACCGCTTCATAAGGAACTCCATAAGGCCTGACGTTCTGACGGAGAGGATTGAACATTCCCTGGCAACTGGGGCTTGGCCCGGCGGGAGGACGGGTGTCAGCCAACTCCTTGACAGGACCAACTACATGTCCACGCTCTCCCACCTAAGGCGCGTGACCTCTCCACTCGACAGGGAGCAGCCCCACTTCGAGGCCCGTGACCTGCACGGGACTCATTGGGGCCGCATATGCCCAACGGAGACTCCAGAGGGTCCGAACTGTGGTCTCGTCAAGAACCTTGCCCTTATGGCTCAGATAACGACGGCGGTTCCTGAGAAGGAGGTCAGGGAATACTTGATGAAGCTTGGCATTATCCCAATAGAGGTCAGGAGGCCCAGCCCCGAGCTCTGGCGTGTCTACCTCAACGGCGTCCTTATAGGAACCATTGAGGATGGAAAAGCCCTTGTCGAGAGGATAAAGAAGGATAGGAGGAGCGGAAAGATAAGTGACGTCATCAATGTTGCATACTATGAGGACATCAAAGAGGTTTACGTGAACAGCGATGACGGTCGTGTCAGGAGGCCGCTTATAATAGTGGAGAACGGGAAGCCAAAGCTCACGAGGGAGCACGTGGAGGCCGTGAAACAGGGCAGGCTCAAGTGGAGCGACCTGATAAAGATGGGCATCATTGAGTACCTAGACGCTGAAGAGGAGGAGAACGCTTACGTCGCTATGTGGCCGTGGGAAGTAACTGAGGAGCACACCCATCTCGAGCTCATGCCGGCAGCCATACTTGGTCTTCCTGCTTCGCTCGTTCCGTATCCGGAGCACAATGCGGCTCCAAGAAACACTTACGGTGCGGGCATGGCCAAGCAGAGCCTTGGGCTTGGGTGGGCCAACTTCCGCATAAGGGTGGACACGAGGGGTCATCTCCTCCACTACCCGCAGGTTCCGCTCGTTAACTCGAGGATAATGAAGGCCGTTGGTTACGAGGACAGGCCCGCCGGCCAGAACTTCGTCGTTGCCATCCTTGCCTACCAGGGTTACAACATGGAAGACGCCATTATAATAAACAAGGCCTCCATAGAGCGTGGCCTTGCTCGCTCGACGTTCTTCAGAACCTATGAGGCCGAGGAGAAGAAGTACCTCGGAGGTCAGACAGACCGCTTCGAAATACCTGACCCGACAGTTAGGGGTTACAGGGGCGAGAAGTATTACCGCAACCTCGATGAGGATGGTCTTATCTTTCCAGAGTCGAAGGTCGATGGCAAGGACGTTCTCATTGGTAGAACATCTCCGCCCAGGTTCCTCGAGGAGAGAGGTGGCCTCGGTGGCATGATACTTCAAGAAAGGAGAGAAACCAGCGTCGCCGTCAGGCCGAGCGAGAAGGGTATCGTTGATAAAGTCATAATCACCGAGACCGGCGACGGAACCAAGCTCGTCAAGGTCACCGTCAGGGACCTCAGGATTCCCGAGCTTGGAGACAAGTTCGCGTCAAGGCACGGTCAGAAGGGTGTTATTGGTCTGATCGTCCCGCAGGAGGATATGCCTTGGACCGAGAGCGGAATCGTGCCGGATCTCATAGTCAACCCGCACGGTATACCATCGAGAATGACCGTTGGACAGCTCATAGAGGCAATAGGTGGAAAGGTCGCCTCGCTGAAGGGAAGAAGAGTTGATGGCACGGCCTTCATAGGTGAGCCCGAGGAGAGGCTTAGGAAGGAGCTGGAGGAGCTTGGATTCAAGCACAACGGTAGGGAAGTCATGTACGACGGCATAACCGGAAAGAGGCTTGTGGCCGACATCTTCATCGGTGTCATCTACTACCAGAGGCTTCACCACATGGTTGCAGATAAGATACACGCCCGCTCCCGCGGCCCTGTCCAGGTCCTAACCAAGCAGCCCACTGAGGGAAGGGCTAGGGAAGGCGGCCTCAGGTTCGGTGAGATGGAGCGTGACGTCTTGGTCGGACATGGAGCGGCCATGTTGCTCATCGAGCGTCTCCTGGAGGAGAGCGATAAGACAGAAGTCTGGGTCTGCGAGAACTGCGGTCATATAGCACTCGAAGACAAGCGGCGTGGCAAGGTATACTGCCCCGTCTGTGGCGAGGAGGAGAGAATTAGCAAGGTCGAGATGAGCTATGCCTTCAAGCTGCTCCTTGACGAACTCAAGGCTATGATTATTAGGCCTAAGCTCAACCTTACGGAGAGGGTGTGATGGCCATGCAGTCGGTTAAGAAGGTTATCGGGAGTATCGAGTTTGGTATTCTTTCCCCTCAAGAAATCAGGAAGATGAGTGCTGTCGAAGTAACAGTTCCCGACACTTACGATGACGATGGCTATCCTATCGAGGGCGGCGTGATGGACAAAAGAATGGGCGTCATAGATCCCGGCCTTAGGTGCGAGACTTGCGGTGCAAGGGCCGGAGAATGTCCGGGTCACTTTGGCCACATAGAGCTGGCCCGTCCGGTAATTCACGTGGGTTTCGCCAAAACCATCCACCGTATCCTTGAGAGCACTTGTCGCGAGTGCGGCAGGATAAAGCTCACGGATGAGGAGATAGAGGAATATATGAAGAAGTTAGAGCTCGCAGGCAACAGGAGGAGCGAGGTCAACAAGATACTCAAGGAGATACATAAGAAGGCGAGGGAGAGAATGGTCTGTCCGCACTGTGGTGCCCCGCAGTTTCCCATCAAGTTTGAGAAGCCCACCATATACTGGGAGATAAGGAAGGACGAGCAGGGCAACGAGTATAGGCACAGGATGATGCCCACAGAGGTCAGGGACAGGCTTGAGAAGATACCCGACAAGGACCTGCCGCTCCTAGGCCTCCACCCCGAAAAGTCTAGGCCTGAGTGGATGGTTCTCACCGTCCTGCCCGTTCCCCCGGTCACCGTAAGACCCTCTATAACCCTCGAGACTGGCATTAGGGCCGAGGACGACCTCACCCATAAGCTTGTCGACATAATAAGAATAAACAATAGGCTCAAGCAGAACATCGAGGCCGGTGCACCACAACTCATCATCGAAGACCTCTGGGATCTCCTTCAGTACCACGTCACCACCTACATAAACAACGAGACCTCCGGCATTCCGCCGGCCAAGCACAAGAGCGGAAGAACCCTCAAGACCCTTGCCCAGAGGCTTAAGGGTAAGGAGGGACGCTTTAGGGGCAACCTCAGCGGTAAGCGTGTTAACTTCTCAGCGAGAACCGTCATCAGCCCTGACCCGATGATAAGCATTAACGAGGTCGGCGTGCCGATAGAGATAGCGATGGAGCTCACCGTTCCCGAGAAGGTCACGGAGTTCAACATCGAGAAACTCAGGAAGATGGTCCTCAACGGGCCCGAGAAGTATCCAGGAGCCAATTATGTCATTGACCCTGAGGGAAGAAGGATAAGAATTATGGACAGTAACAGGGAGCTCCTTGCCGAGAGGCTCGACATAGGCTGGACGGTCGAGAGGCACCTTCTTGACGGCGACATAGTGCTGTTCAACCGACAACCATCTCTCCACAGGATGAGCATAATGGCCCATAGAGTTAGGGTCATGCCCTACAAGACGTTTAGGCTCAACCTTGCCGTTTGCCCGCCTTACAACGCCGACTTCGATGGTGACGAGATGAACTTGCACGTGCCGCAGACGGAGGAGGCTCAGGCCGAGGCCAGGATACTCATGGAGGTTCAGAATCACATCATATCGCCGAGGTACGGTGGCCCGATAATTGGTGGTATACAAGATCACATCTCTGGCGGCTACCTGCTGACGCGCGAGGGGGCCTACTTCACGAGGGAAGAGGTAGAGCAGATGTTAATGTTTGCTGGCGTTGACGTGAAGGAACTACCTGAGCCCGACAAGTACGAGAACGGAAAGCCTCTTTGGAGTGGAAAGACAATATTCTCCCTTCTCCTTCCGGATGACCTGACCGTTTGGTATAGGAACAAGCTTTGCGACGAGCCTGAGCGCTGTGAAGCTCTGGAGAAGCTCATAGAGGAGAAGCTGATGCCCGACCCAGAGGAGGTCAGAAAGCTAGCCTACGACGGCTTTGTTTACATCCAGAACGGAAAGCTTCTGAGCGGTGCCATAGACAAGAAGGCCTACGGAAGGGAGGACGGCATAATCCTCGACCTCATAGTAAGGGAGTACGGCGTTGAAAGGGCCAGGCAGTTCCTTGACCAGGTTACCAAGCTTGCCATATGGGTCATTACCCACAAGGGTTTCACAACCGCGATAGACGATGAGGACCTTCCGCAGGAGGCTATAGATAGGATAAAGGAGATAATCCGCGAGGCCGAGGAGAGAGTTGAGAGGCTCATAGAGGCCTACAGAAGGGGAGAGCTTGAGCCACTACCCGGTAAGACCATTGAAGAAACGCTAGAAAGCAAGATAATGGCCGTACTTGCCGAGGCCCGTGACAACGCCGGTAGCGTCGCTGAGAGGTATCTCGGTATGGACAACCACACGGTCATCATGGCCAAGACGGGTGCGAGGGGTAAGATACTTAACATAACTCAGATGGCGGCCCTGCTTGGCCAGCAGTCCATCCGTGGCAAGCGCCTCTACCGTGGCTACCGCGGAAGGGTTTTGACTCACTTCAAGCCTGGCGATTTGGGAGCTAGGGCTAGGGGTTTCGTCGTCAACTCCTACAAGAGCGGACTTACCCCGCAGGAGTACTTCTTCCACGCCATGGGTGGTAGGGAAGGCCTCGTTGATACCGCAGTCAGAACAGCCCAAAGCGGTTACATGCAGCGCCGTCTGATAAATGCTCTCCAAGACCTTAAGGTGGACTACGATGGAACCGTCAGGGATCCAAACGGCGTCATCGTTCAGTTCCGCTATGGCGAGGATGGTATTGATCCTATGAAGAGCTGGGGTGGAAAGACGGTTGACGTGGACAGGATAATTATGAGAACCCTCTTCAAGATGAGAGTGAACGGGAAGGCGTGAGGTGATCCCCGTGGTTTCCCCCTCCACAATCAAATCTTTGGTAGAGAAGAAAGGTTCCCTCCTGCCCAAGAGCGTTAAGGAAGAGCTCTACCAGAAGCTCGTGAAGTACAATGAGAAGTACAAGCTGAAGAAGGCCGAAATCGAGGCCATAATAGAAGAGGTCGTCCGCGAGTACGAGAGGGCCCTTGTGGAACCTGGGGAGGCCGTTGGAACGGTTGCCGCTCAGTCCATCGGCGAGCCCTCGACGCAGATGACCCTCAACACCTTCCACTACGCCGGTGTCGCCGAGATAAACGTCACTCTAGGTCTGCCGAGGATAATAGAGATAGTGGACGCGAGGAAGAACCCCTCAACTCCTATGATGACAGTGTACCTTGACGAGGAGCACCGACACGACAGGGCTAAGGCGGAGGAAGTCGCGAGGAGAATTGAGGGAACAACCGTCGAGAACCTTGCCCGCTCAACTACCATAGACCTCATAAACATGGAGTTCATCGTCGAGATAGACCCCGAGAGGCTCGAGAAGAGCGGCCTGAGCATGGAGAGGATTCTCAAGAAGCTTCAGGGTTCTTTCAAGAGCGCCGAGTTTGAAGTGGAAGGTTATACATTGATTGTTCGCCCCAAGAAAGCTGAGAAAATCTCTGACCTCAGAAGGCTTGCCGAAAAGGTTAAAAAGCACCGCCTTAAGGGTCTGTCAGGCGTCGGAAAGACCATAGTGAGGAAGGAGGGCGACGAGTACGTCATTTACACGGAAGGCTCAAACTTCAAGCAGGTCCTGAAGGTTCCCGGCGTTGACCCGACCAGGACGAGGACGAACAACATCCACGAGATCGCTGAGGTGCTCGGCATCGAAGCGGCAAGAAACGCCATAATTGAGGAGATCGTCAACACGATGAGGGAGCAGGGTCTTGAAGTTGATATAAGGCACATCATGCTCGTGGCCGACATCATGACCCTCGACGGCATCGTGAGGCCCATAGGCAGGCACGGTGTCGTTGGTGAGAAGGAGAGCGTCCTTGCAAGGGCGGCCTTCGAGATAACGACCCAGCACCTCTTTGAGGCCGCCGAGAGGGGTGAGATTGACAATCTCAATGGCGTGATTGAGAACGTGCTCATCGGTCAGCCCGTTCCCGTCGGGACGGGCATTGTTAGGCTCGCCATGAAGCTACCACTGAGGCCGCAGAAAGAGGAGGAGGTGTGATGTATGGATCTTGCGTTCGAGCTGAGGAAGGCCATGGAGACAGGCAAGATTGTCCTCGGTTCAAATGAAACAATCAGGCTCGCCAAGACTGGGGGTGCAAAGCTCATTATAGTTGCCAGGAACGCTCCCAAAGAGATAAAGGACGATATCTACTACTACGCCAAGCTCAGCGACATTCCAGTCTACGAGTTCGAGGGAACCAGCGTCGAGCTTGGAACCCTCCTGGGCAAGCCCTTCGTCGTGGCCTCCCTTGCCATCGTTGATCCCGGAGAGAGCAACATACTAGCCCTCGCCAAGAAGTGAGGTGAGCAGGGGATGCCGCTGAAGCTCAACACGGAGCAGATAAAGTACATAGCCCTCTTCGAGAGCTTCACGGGGGCAACGGTGCTTGACTGTCTTATAGATAGCGAGAGAAACAGGCTCATCTACGTCATTAAGAAGGGGGAGATGGGGCTAGCCCTCGGCAAGAGGGGCATTAACGTGAGGAGAATCGAAGGGATGATAGGAAAGGAAATCGACCTCGTCGAGCACTCCGAGAACCCTGAGGAGTTCATTAAGAACATTTATAAAACGATGGGCGTAAAGGTTAAAAAAGTCCACATCACTGAGAAGAGAGACGGCAAAAAGGTCGCCCTCCTTGATGTCAGCCCGAGGGATAAGCCGAGGGCAATCGGGAGGGGTGGTCACAACATAAACATCGTTAGGGAGCTTATGGAGAGACACCATGGTATTCATGACGTGATAATAATCTGAAGGTAAGGTGATGCTAATGCCTGGAAAGAAGGCTCCTAATGGTGAGTTCGCAGGCAGGAAGCTCAAGCTCAAGAGGAAGAAGTTCCGCTGGAGTGACATAAGGTACAAGAGGAGGGTCCTTCGCCTCAAGGAGAAGAGCGACCCGCTTGAAGGTGCTCCGCAGGCCAGGGGAATAGTGCTAGAGAAGATAGCCGTCGAGGCCAAGCAGCCCAACTCAGGAATGCGTAAGGCCGTCCGTGTCCAGCTCATCAAGAACGGTAAGGTTGTCACCGCCTTCTGTCCCGGTGACGGTGCCATCAACTACATCGATGAGCACGACGAAGTTATCATAGAGGGCATCGGTGGTCCTAAGGGCGGTTCAATGGGTGACATCCCTGGAATCCGCTACAAGGTCGTCAAGGTCAACCGCGTTAGCCTCAAGGAGCTCGTCAAGGGCAGGAAGGAGAAGCCGAGGAGGTGATCTGCCATGGCCAAGCCGCTCACAGAGAGGTTCTTCATCCCCAAGGAGATTAAGGTCATGGGGCGCTGGAGCGTCGAGGACGTCGAGGTTAGAGACCCCTCCCTCAAGCCCTACATAAACCTTGAGCCTCGCCTCCTCCCGCACACCCATGGAAGGCATGCAAAGAAGCACTTTGGTAAGGCCAACGTCCACATCGTTGAAAGGCTCATCAACAAGGTCATGCGTAGCGGCGGTAGCCATTATAAGGTCGCGGGTCACTTCATGCGCAGGGAGCACCGCTCCCTGATGAGCAAGAAGATGAAGGCCTACGAGGTTGTTAAGGAGGCCTTCAAGATAATCGAGCAGAGGACAGGAAAGAACCCGATCCAGGTTCTCATCTGGGCCATAGAGAACGCCGCCCCGAGGGAGGACACGACGAGCGTCATGTTCGGTGGAATAAGGTACCACGTGGCCGTTGACATATCCCCGCTCAGGCGCCTTGACGTTGCCCTCAGGAACATCGCCCTTGGCGCCAGTGCCAAGTGCTATCGGACCAAGATGAGCTATGCGGAGGCTCTCGCCGAAGAGATAATCCTCGCCGCCAACAAGGACCCCAAGAGCTACGCCTACAGCAAGAAGCTGGAGATAGAGCGTATCGCCGAGTCTTCGCGCTGAGCCCTTCTCACTTCTCCTTTGGGAAGTCCTTATATAGGGGATTTTTTCCAAACTTCTTTTCGGTGTAAGGCCATGTTTAAGCGGATACTATATCCTACAGACTTCTCTGAGGTTTCAAGGAAGGCCCTTCTCGAGTGCGTTCCCAGCATCGCGACCGGCGCCGAGCTCATACTGCTCCACGTCGTGGACATAACCCTTGCCGAGATGGAAGCCTTCCAAATGTCCGATGTTGCGGAGGAGGAGCTTAAGAAACTGGCTGAAGCTCTGAGGGAGAAGGGAATAACGGTCGAAACCATCGTCAGGATAGGTATACCCTCCCTTGAAATCGCAGAGGTCGCGAAGGAGAAGGACGTTGACCTTGTTGTGGTCCCATCCAAGGGCGAGAACATCCTGAGACAGATGTTCCTCGGGAGTACAGCCTCAAACCTCGTGAGAGCCACCCATAGGCCCGTTCTCCTCCTTAGGTACGAGGTCGAGGATGGAACCCTTAAGGCCCTTCAGGATTGCTCCACGATTTTCAAGAGGCCCCTCGTGGCTTTGGACTTCTCCGAGTGCTCGGCCAGAGTTATTGAAGTCGTCAAGGAGTTGCCCGAGGTTGAGGAGGTAATTCTGGCCCACGTGGTTGACTATGGTAAGGTCGAGAAGCTTGAGGAGAACATAAGGGAGGCTGAGAGGAAGCTAAAAGAATACGCAAGGGAACTCCCGTGGAAAACGGAGGTCGAGGTCCTGGCCGGCATAGCCTCTCGCGGCATAATTGGGTTGGCCCTTACAAAGAACGCCACCGTTGTAGTTATAGGGAAGAGGGGAAGGAGCGTCCTGAGGGAGTTACTCCTCGGGAGCACGGCTGAAAGAATTATCCGGGAGTGCAGGTTGCCAGTTCTACTCGTTCCATGCGAGTGAATAGGGGGCAAGGGGAGTCATGTTCTACTACAAGCAGGTCATGGTCGTTAGGAAAGACCTGAAGATAAGCAAAGGTAAGCTGGCGGTGCAAGTGGCCCACGGGGCCGTCACGGCGGCCTTTGAGGCATATAGGAAGAGGAGGGAGTGGTTTGAGGCATGGTTCAGAGAGGGGCAGAAGAAGGTCGTGGTCAAGGTGGAGAACGAAGAAGAACTGTTCCAGCTTAAAGCACAGGCTGAAAAGCTTGGCCTTCCAACAGCCCTGATAAGGGACGCCGGTCTGACGGAGATTCCGCCCGGAACGGTTACTTGCTTGGCGATAGGACCGGCCCCGGAGGAGCTCGTAGACAAGGTAACCGGCCACCTCAAGTTACTGTGAGGTGCTCCGATGGACTTCAGGGAGCTCTTCAGAAGGTTCAGGCATCTTAGCGAGACTCCTGGAATAGGTGGGAGAATAAAGGTCTATCCTGAGGACTTCATCGTTAGGGAGGTACTACCAAAGGCAGCCTTTAGAGGCCCCTGCCTTCTCTTCCTCCTCAAGAAGCGGAACTGGGAGACGATGGCGGCAATTAAGGAAATTGCGAAGAGGCTTGGTATCCACTACTCGGAGATAGGCTTTGCGGGAACGAAGGACAGGCACGCCGTCACATACCAGTACATAAGCATCTGCAGGCCTGAGCTCAAGGAGAGAGTCAACTCAATCAAGATGAAGGGCGTTGAGCTGAGGTTTGTCGGCAAGGGCAGAAGGCTCAAGCTTGGAATGCTCCTTGGTAACCGCTTCCTAATCCGGGTTAGGGGTCCTGAGAGACCCGAGAATCTTCCGGAGATTATAGGGGAGCTGAAGGAGAAGGGCGGCTTTCCCAACTACTTCGGCCCCCAGCGGTTTGGGGAAAGGAGGGTTGTAAATCATCTCGTCGGGAAGCTCCTTCTCCTGGGGGACTTCGAGAGCGCCGCAAGGCTCTTCCTCGGCTACGCCGAAGGGGACATGGAGGGGGATGAAGCTAGGAGGAACTTTTGGGAGACGGGTGACGTTGAGAGGGCGTTGGAGGAGTTTCCCAAGTTCCTCCGCTACGAAAGGGCCATGCTTTACCGGTACAGGGAGACAGGCAGCTGGAAGAAGGCCTTCCTCGTCCTCCCGAGACCTATCGCGAGGATATTCATCCATGCCTATCAAGCGTATCTCTTCAACCTTTACCTGAGCAGGCGCATTGAGGAAGGGATGTCCCTTGCGGAGGCCATACCCGGCGATATAGTTGTTCAGGTGAAGGGAGGCATCCCCCTGAGGTCTAGGACGTACAGGGTTACCGAGACAAACGTGGACTTCGTGAACGAGAAGATAAAGGCTGGAGAAGCTATGGTAACCGGCCCGATATTTGGACTCTTGATGCGCCGGGCCCGCGGTCTTCCTGGCCGTCTTGAGACCGAAATCCTTGAGGGGGAGGGTATAAGCCTCGAAGCCTTCAAAAGACTTCCGAAGCCTCTAAGAGAGCCGGGCGGGAGGAGGGAGCTCCTCATAAAGCCCCTCCACTTTGCCTATAAGATTGAGGAGAGAAGTGTCCTCTTCAGGTTCTTCCTGCCCAAGGGTGTTTACGCTACGAGCGTCCTCCGGGAAATCATGAAGGACCACTAACCGGGGATAGCGTTATAAGGATTGCTAAAGAGCTCCTCAGGGGTGATGCTCATGGCAGAGGACATCGAGGAGATCAGGAAGAGGAAGCTCCTTGAGCTTCAGAGAAAGTACCTTGAACAGCAGAGGGCTCGGGAGGAAGAGGCGAGACAGCAGGCTCTCATAGAGGCCCAAATACAGGCCATCCTGAGGAAGATACTCACGCCAGAGGCGAGGGAGAGGCTCGCAAGGGTAAAGCTGGTGAGGCCAGAACTTGCTAGGCAGGTCGAGCTCATACTAGTCCAGCTCTACCAGACCGGCCAGATAAGGGAGCCCCTCACGGATGCCCAGCTGAAGAGGATACTCGCTCAGATAGAGGCCAGGACCAGGAGGGAGTTCAGGATAAAATGGTGAGGGAAGTCATCAGGTGCCGTGGTCATCCCAACGTCAGGGCCACGCACCGCTCCACCTTCGAGATAACGAAGGAAGACTTCCTGACTCCGAGGGGAGACTGCATAATCTGCGTCTCCGCCGACAAGGCTCTTAAAGACCTTTCAGAGGACTTCAAGAGGGCCCTTAGGGCCGGGAAGAGGGTAAGAATAATAATCCGGGTTGACGAGCTAGAGGAGGAGGTAGTAGCCTGGGGTCATCCCGGGCTGAGCCTTGAGAGTGACGTTTCAATAGTCGTAAGGAAGAGTGACTATCTGGACGGCAGAACCCTAGCGATAAGGGCGAACAAGGCCGCAAAAGATTTGAAGAGGGACCTTGTGGAAAAGCTAAAGGATCCGGAGACGGTTGCAGTCGTTGAGCTCGTGGTCGATGATGAGTAGTTGGACTCCTGATAGGGTGATGAGGGACGCCCACCCTGAGTTAGAGACTCGCCCTCTCGAACTTCTCCTTTCCCTTGAGGGGCTTCGTTGCGTCTATCCCCCACTTGGCCGTGAGGCCGTCCTCCCCAGACGGGTCAAGGGAACTCCCGCGGGCATTGGGAACTATGATTAGGTCCCTATCGGGCTGGAATCTTGTCGCTATTGCCCACTCAACTTCGCGGTCGTCGTATATGTCAACATCCTCATCCACTACTATCACGCGCTTGAGGGACGGGTGGCCAGCGAAGGCCGCCAGGATGGCATTCTTTCCGTCCCCTTCATGCTGCTTGGTTATACTGACGACGGCATGAAGCCACATGCATCCCCCTTCAGTCAGCCTTACTCCATGAACCTTCGGCACAACGCGCTTGACGCTCGCGTATATCTGGGGCTCCTTCGGGAGGCCCATGAGCATGTAGTGCTCGTAGCCACCTGGGAGGAGAACGTGGAATATCGGATCGTCCACGTGATACATCCTCTCGAAGACCACGATGGGTTGTTTCCTTACATGGTCGTAAGTTCCCGTTATGTCCACGAAGGGTCCCTCGTCCGTCAGCTCAGGTAGAATTCTAGCCTCGAAGACGAACTCGCTCTCTACGGGCACGGGAATACCCCCGACGTCAACCACTTCCAGCGGCTTTCCAAAGGCAATCTCGCTTATCGCGGACGCTATTTCCAGCTCGCTCACCCCGTAGGCTACGCTTGTCGCCCCTGCCAGGAGGAGGTGCACCGGATTGCCCACGACTATCCTGACGTCAAGCTCCTCTCCCATTTCCGCTTTCTCCTTCCACATGGCGTAGAGGTGCCTGGGAACTAGCCTTATCGCGGCCCTTTCGCTATCGAGCACCATCATCCTGTGGAATGAGACGTTCACAAAGTCATCCCTCTTGGCAATCACCATTGCTGACGTGAAGTACCTGCCCCCATCTTTCGAGTAGAACTTTGGCACGGGCAAGGCCTCCAGGTCGGCCTTCTCCACGTTCTTCAGGAACGGAGCATCCTCTACTACCCTATAGGTCCTGGGATTTTCTATTGCATCGGTGAGCAGGAAGAGAAGCCCCCTTCTGTCAGTGTTGAGGAACCTCGCTATCCTCTCCCTCGTCGACCAGAGGTTGCCCACGACCTCCCAGCCTTCAACGTCCCTGAAGAGGATTGGCCTGTCCCTGTACCTGAGGAGGAACTTCGTTATTTCAAGCTCCCTGCTAACCGGCTCCTCGATGACGACAAGCTCATCCTTGAACCTCCCAATTATCTCCTTCAGCAATTTCATCACCTCCATCCAGCACGTCAAGGACGTCGAGAAGCTCGCACCAAGCGTCCTTACCGAGGATCTCCGCAACAGATGGCCTCGTCCTCCCCCCGTCCCCCGATATCAGCTCCTTTATGTAGAGACCCCCATCCGTCAGGAGCCGCAAGCGGAAGTGGGTCTCATCTATGGGCTCGCCCCAGGCCTCGTAAACCCTCCTAACTCTCACAGTATCGCTCCGGCTGTTGAGAACCCTTCGGGGAGTTCTCTGCCTTATCTCCGCCCCTCTGAGAGTCTCGACTACCTTCCTAACCTCCTCGGGCATTACACCTTCCCTCACAAAGATGAGGGCCTCATAGAGCTTCCTGTGTCTCTCCGTCAGGACTTTCTCGGCTTCCTTCGGCCCCACGAACTTCATCTCAAGAACCTCGACCTTCCCGCTTGCCGCGATATCCTCCGCGATTTTCTCTAAGTTAGCCTTCCTCCTCTTAGGTCTCTTAATTTCCACGATGAAGGGTCGGCCCCTGCCAAGCATTCTCACATCAACGTCTTCCCTTCCCGCGCCCTTGAAGACACACTTTCCCCCGAAGGCCCTTGAGAAGGCCCTGCAGATTATCGACGCCACGCTGTCCCTGAAACCGGGTAAGGGCGTCTGCGGAATTCCTCGAACGAGCTTTCGGTAGCGACCGTAAACGTAAATGGGGTTCACCTGGAGCTCCACCCGTCCAGAGGCAGGCTCGACGATGAATACTACATCGGGTCTCTCCCTGTTAACTTTCTTGCCGAGGAGCCCCTCGAGGAGCTTTCCAAGCTCCCTGTTGAACTCCCTGTTTATCGGTTCTCCCCATTCGATACCGAACCTTTTCCAGATTTCTTCCTCCTTCTCAAGTACTTCCTTTGGGAACCTTGAGCCCACGAGAAACGTGTCAAACTCAATTCCCTCCCTCTCAACGGCATTGAGACAACGGTTCGCGTATTCCTCAAGCCTCTCGAAGACACCTCCACATAGCTCACACCTCTTTGGCTCCTTCAGCAAGGGTAGTTCGCTCGCGGCCCTCTCCATGTTCAGGACGAACCTTATCGCCTTTCCTCTCTCCTCGTTGCTACCCTTTCCAAGCTTCGCGAAGAGCCTGCCGAGGCAGTGGTTGCAGAGCTCAACTTTCCCCAATACTTCCGCGGCCTTCTTGACTATTATCATCCCTACACCTTTGAAGGCACAACTTTAAAAGGATGACCGTGAAGGGAGTTTGGAGGTTGATGGAGATGCCGAGGAGGGCAAGGGAGTTCCCTGAAGAGGGAGAGTTCGTAGTCGCCACGGTCAAGAGGGTTCACCATTACGGTGCTTTCCTCGAGCTTGACGAGTACCCCGGAAAGGAAGGTTTCATGCACATAAGCGAAGTCGCCTCGACCTGGGTGAAGAACATCAGGGACTACCTCAGGGAGGGACAGAAGGTAGTCGCCAAGGTTATCCGCGTCGACCCCGAGAAGGGCCACATAGACCTGAGCCTCAGGAGGGTCACCCAGCAGCAGAGGAAGGCCAAGCTTCAGGAATTTAAGAGGGCCCAGAAGGCCGAGAACCTGCTCAAGATGGCCGCCGGGAAGCTCGGTAAGGATTTCGAGACGGCCTGGAGGGAGGTCTGGGTTCCCCTCGAGGAGGAGTACGGAGAGGTTTATGCGGCCTTCGAGGAGGCCGCCAAGGAGGGTATAGAGGTCCTCAAGGGGCTCATCCCCGACGAGTGGCTTCCCGTCCTCAAGGAGATAGTCGAGAACTACGTGGAAGTGCCCACCGTAACCATCGACGCTGAGTTCGAGATAACGGTTCCCAAGCCCAATGGCATAGAAATAATCAGGGAAGCCTTGATAAAGGCCAGGGACAGGGTGAACAAGGAGAAGGACATAGAAGTGAAATTCACTTATCAGGGTGCGCCCCGTTATAGAATAGACATCACCGCCCCTGACTACTATAAGGCAGAGGAGGTCCTGGAAGACATTGCCGAAGAAATTCTGCGCGTTATAAAGCAGGCCGGCGGTGAAGCCACCCTCCTGCGGAAGGAGAAGAGGATTAGGAAGGTTAAGAGGAGGAAGAAGTAAGATGAGGTTCCGAATAAGGAAGTGCCCGGAATGCGGCCGCTACACACTAAAGGATGTCTGCCCCGTTTGCGGAGCGAAGACAAAGGTGGCTCATCCGCCCCGCTTTTCACCGGAAGATCCCTACGGCGAGTATAGGAGGAGGCTCAAGAGGGAGATTCTCGGTATAAGGCGCAAGGAGGAAGGAGCATGAGGGAGACGACAATAGTCGTTTACGAGAGGCCCGACATATATGATCCCATATTCATCGAAGGTCTGCCCGGCATAGGGCTCGTCGGAAAGCTGGCGGCCGAGCATCTCATCCAAGAACTCAATGCCAAGAAGTTCGCTGAGCTATACTCGCCCCACTTCATGCACCAGGTCCTCATAAGGAAGAACTCCACCGTTGAGCTCATGAAGAACGAGTTCTACTACTGGAAGAGCCCCGATGACGAGCACAGGGACCTGATAATCATCACGGGTGACACCCAGGTTCCCCCAACGGACAGCTACGGTCACTTTGAGGTCGTCAGCAAGATGCTCGACTTCGTGGCCGAGTTTGGCACGAGGGAGATTATAACTATGGGGGGCTACCAAGTGCCCGAACTGCAAGGAGAGCCAAGAGTGCTGGCAGCGGTAACGCACGAGGACCTCATAGACTACTACAAGGCCAAGCTTGAGGGATGTAGCGTCGAGATCATATGGAGGGAGGACGAGGGCGGTGCGATAGTCGGCGCCGCTGGACTGCTGCTCGGCATAGGGAAGCTCCGCGGGATGTACGGCATAAGCCTGCTAGGGGAGAGCCTCGGTTACATAGTGGACGCTAAGGCCGCCAAGTCCGTCCTCTCGGCCGTTACTAAGATACTCGGCCTCGAGATTGACATGACGGCCCTTGAGGAGAGGGCCAAGGAGACGGAGGAGATTCTGAGGAAGGTCGAGGAGATGCAGAGGGCCATGCTGGAACAGCAGCTTCCGAGGCCTCACGAGGAGGAGGACAGGGGCTACCTCTGACCCTTTCCTTTTGGGTGGTTTAATGCTCGTCGACGCCGATCTTCACATTCATTCCCACTATTCTAAGGCGGTCTCGAGGACGATGGTCTTCCCCGTTATAGCCGAGAACGCAAGGCTCAAGGGTCTTGGTATAGTGGGCACTGGGGATATCCTGAACCCGAAGTGGGAGAAGGAGCTTCTCAAATATGGGAAAGAGGTTGATGAGGGCACCTACGAGGTGAAGGGCGTCCGTTTCCTTCTCACGGCTGAGATCGAGGACGAAAAGAGAGTCCATCACCTCCTCGTATTCCCGAATATCGAGGCGGTTAGAGAGATGAGAACCCGGATCGGGAACATCGAGAGCGAGGGAAGACCGCATGTAAACCTCTCCGCGGAGGAGATAGCAGAGCTTGCAGGGGAGCTTGACGTCCTAATAGGGCCAGCTCACGCCTTCACACCCTGGACGAGCCTCTACAAGGAATATAATAGCTTGAAGGAAGCCTACGGCGATGCAAAAATTCACTTCCTAGAGCTGGGCCTCTCGGCGGACAGCGAGATGGCCGACAGGATAAAGGCCCACCACAAGCTCCCTTACCTCTCAAACTCCGACGCCCACTCCCCAATGCCTCACAGGCTCGGCAGGGAGTTCAACCGCTTTGAAATTCAAGAGGCCACCTTTGAGGAGGTTAGAAAGGCAATTCTCGGGCGTGGAGGAAGGAGAATCGTCCTTAATGCCGGTCTTGATCCCCGACTGGGGAAGTATCACTTAACGGCATGCTCCCGGTGCTACACGAAATACTCGCTCGACGAGGCGAGAGCCCTGAAGTGGAGGTGTCCTCGCTGTGGAGGAAGGATAAAGAAAGGTGTCCGCGACAGGATACTCGAACTCGCCGACACGGAGGAGAGGCCCAAGGACAGGCCCCCCTACCTCAAGCTCGCCCCGCTCGCCGAGATAATAGCCATGGCCCTGGGAAAGGGTGTCGAGACGAAGGCCGTGAAAATTGTGTGGGAGCGTTTCCTGAAGGAGTTCGGGAGTGAGATTCAGGTCCTCGTTGACATCCCCATAGAGGCCCTAGCGGACGTTCATGAGGACGTTGCCAAGGCAATTTGGGCCTACAGGAAGGGAAAGCTCATAGTGATTCCGGGCGGAGGCGGCAAGTATGGAGAAATAAAGCTTCCTCCTGAAATAATGAAAGCTAGAGTGGACGAGCTGGAGAGTGTGGATGTTGAGGTTCCCAGCGAAGACGTCCGGCCGAGGCAAACTACACTTTTTAAGTTTCTGAGGAGGGTAAACTGCTTCAAAGCTTAAGCTCCACCCAGTTTTCCCTCCTTTTCTTGTAAACCCTCACCAGCCCCTGCTTCTCAAGGCGGTTGAACATTCTCCAGGCGGTCGTCTTAGGAATCCCAAGCATCTCCCTGACCTCCGCTTGCCTCGCTTTTCCGCCCCTGTCAAACAAGTAGAGCAGAACTTTTTCTTCGTCCTTTGTTAGCTCGTACTTCTTGAGAAGTTTCTCAAAGTCCTCCCTGCTAATGCCGACGACTTTTTCTTTACTCCCTCGTCTCATGTAGACAAAGCTCCCAGCAGCAATGGCGAGAAGGGTCAATATACCAACCATCGCCCAATTCGTGGAGCTTTCGCTGGAAGTGCTTGAACTCTGAGATGAAGAGCCTAAGCTTGATGGTGCCGTTGAGTTGAAGGATTCGGTGGCTGTTCCCGATGCGGGAGCCTCAGTTCTTGCTGGTCTGTATTCAAGGACATAGGAAACCGTCTGATTTCCAGGGGGCATGAGAATCGAGTTTCCATCTATCTTAAGGGGTATATCTGTAAGGTCGACTATAACAGCGTTATCTGGAAACGTGATTTTAACTGGTATTTCTGAAGTGAAATGGACACTCCATATTGCCCCTTTCTTTGATGTAAGATCGGGAGTATAATAAGTTATTTTAATTGGGATGGCGTTTTCGAAGTATACGGTAAGAATGGAACCGTTTATTTTGTACGGTAGAGGATTCCCATTCTCATCGATAACGGTCAGCCCTTCAACGTTGGTGGCGAGAAGTGATATGGAAAAGCTGACCGTGTAGTTTTCTGGGATAATGACCTCGGATACCTTAACGTACCCGTCGGAATAGACTGTAAGGCTTAGAGACTCGACGGAGTACTGCCCGCTTATGAAAGGCAGAATCATGAGTGCAATTGCCAGCAGTATTGCTGCTTTGCTCTTCATTCCAGCACCTCCTGAAGTTAAGAAATTCCCCTTAAAAAATATTCTTAAAACCAAGAAAAAGATACTTAAAAAGATGTTCACTCCTCATCCTCCAATTCGTCTTCACCGTTGTGTTTCCCGTCTCCGTTGTTATCCTCAGAGTCCTCATACTGGCCGTTATCGTCATCATGAGACTCCTGCTCTTCGTAGTTTCCATTGTTGCCATAATCATTGTCGCTTTGTTCTTCATAGCTCTCATTCTGGTCGTCTTCGCTCTCCTCCTCGGCGTATTTTTCGTCATGTTCCCCATGATCGTCCTCGTGCTCGCTCTCATTTTCCTCTATATGTTCGTCGTGATCATCCTCGTGATCCTGTTCGTATTCATCGTGTTCTTTTTCATAGTATTCCTCTTGCAACTCCTTAACTTCCTCAACGATGTCGTGGAGCTCTTCGTTGATGTCGTGGAGCATGTCAAGGGCCTCCTCGTACTGGCCGCTCTCAACGAGGGCGTTGAACTGCTCGTACATCGTCTGGAGCTCCATGAGGTTCTCTTGTAGGTAAGTGGCGTTTATCGTGGAGTTCTGGAGCATGGCAAGCAATTCATTCATGAGCTTCATCTGCTCCTGGAGCTTCTCCATGAAGGCTTGGCTTATCTCATCAGCCTTTGCGCTGACTATCTGCTCCTGGAGTTCCTCAACGGCATCCTCAAGCTTGTCCATTAGCTCTTCCGCATACTCAAGGTCTGTCTTGAGCGTTGTGACGTTGCCACTGGCAAGATCCTGGGCGACGACCATATAAGCCGCTTTAGTTTCGTTGTAAAGCTCCATGACGTAGGTGACGTTGAGCCCCTCTGCCTTAGCCTCCGCGATAACTTTCTCCACGTACGGGAAGTACTCACTGGCCCTCTGAAGTTCCTCCTTGGCGTCCATTATGAGTTCATAGTACTCGTAGTACTCGTACTGTTCCTCAATGTGTTCTTTGTAGTGGTCGGTGAGCTCCTCTATGACCTCCTTGTAGAGGTAGAGGGCATTTATGGAGGCGTTTATGCTCTCGCTGTAGTTGCCGGCATTGTAAAGCTTCCACGCCTTGGTATGCATTGCTTCAGCCTGGGAGTAGAGCTCGAGGGTGTAGTTGGATATTGTGACGTTGCTCGCATTGAGCTCGGCCATCAGGCTCTCGCTATAGTTGGCGACCTTGTCCAGTATCAGGAGCAGATTGTACGCCTGAACAGCGCTCGTGTTCGTTGTATTGGTGACGTTGGTCATGTTAACGGGGGTGGTGCTGGTCACGTTCGTGGCGTTGACCACCGAGACGTTGCTCACTGCGGTTGTGTTGGTTGCCCCCCATGCAGTGCTTAGAGGTATCAGTGCCCCTATGAAGAGCACCAGCAGTGTTTTCATACTCATCTTCATGGGTTCTCACCTGATTGCGAGTAGATGGTCACCTGTATATTAGGAACTTGTTGGACTCACAGATTTCAAAACGTTTCTTCAGGTTCCTTGCTTAGAAGGCAGGAATTAAAGCATTTGCCCGCACTTTTGCCTCTATGATTCTGTGTCCTTTGGGTGAAATGGACAGATATTGGCATAAAACTTATAAATGATGTAAAGTGAACTTTACGTAAAGGAAGCTTTACATGGAGGGAGCACCATGATGAAAGTTGTTGGCGTATTGGGGATATTGGCAATTCTTGGTTACGTTTATTTAGTTCTGAGATTCGAGAACAGGGACGAGAGGTTCAGGACGATAAATGCAAAGAGTCACATATGGGCGGTTATGCTCCTCCTTTTCGTAAACTTGCTAGTACAAACTCTCAACTACCTTAATAAAACCGACAAAATGTTCGTGTTAGGATTTACAGCTGCGGTAATAGTGGTGAGTATCGGATACATTCTGGGGTTTGTGTACTATTCGAAGGTGATGTGAATGAATGAGGCAATAGTTAATTTCATCATATGGGCTTTCTTGGCTATAATAACAACGTTAATCCTGCTCCAACTTTCAAAAAGTGATGAGAAAAAGAAAACACTCATCCCTGCAATGCTTGTGATATTGACAATGGGCTATTTGATGGGCTACGCCGTCAGCAACGGTAACTTACCCCTTGCATTTTCCGTCTTTTTGGTTGGAGGTATCATGCTCAATCTCTACTATGCTTCAATGAAGAGAAGAGGCTATGTGCTTGAAGACGAAAGAACTCTGAGAATCGAAGAGATTTCAGCAAGAAGAACCCTTCAAGTGTTTATGATTGGATTGGCATTTGCTGTGATATACCTCTCGGTAGCCCAGCAGAAAAATCCGGCGCTCAGAGATGCATTTATTCTGGCAGAGGCTTTGCTCGTAGCTGTGATGCTCCTTCACATGGCGTTTAGAGCTTATTATAGCAGGGTGATGTAAATTGAAAAACCGCCTAAGGGAGCTTAGAGAAGCAAGAGGATTGACTCAGGAAGAACTCGCTAAAGCCCTTGGCGTGACGAGGCAGACGATAATAGCGATTGAAAAGGGTAAATACGACCCATCGCTGAGACTGGCCTTCAAGATTGCAAGGTTCTTTGGGGTTAAAATCGAGGATGTATTCATTTACGAGGGTGATGAAGATGAGTAAGAAATTGGCCGGACTGATGGTTTATCTCCTCGGCACAGGCCTTGGCATAGCAAAGCCACCCATTGAACGACTGGCGTGTATGGAAGTGCCAAGCGGAGATGTCTGCACGGGGGTAAACACACCCCTTCTAATCCTTGAGCTCGGCCTTGTGATGATGGGAGCGTTGCTTATGGGGCTTAGCCATGGCTTTAAAAACCATCACGAATTGAATGGCTGGCTCGGAGTTTCGAGTGGCCTTGGCGTTGCCATCATCGGGAGCTACGCTGGGATAATGGAGCTGTTCCTTTTAGGGGTTACTCTAGCCACCCTTGGACTGCTCGTTTACAAAGTTGGGAGGGCTGAAAATGCCCATGGTTGAGGTTCTGAACCTCGAGAAAGACTACGGAAAGGTCAAGGCTCTTAAGGGGATAAGCTTCGAAGTCCATGAGGGAGAGATATTTGGGCTCATAGGACCTAATGGGGCTGGGAAGAGTACGACGCTCAGGATACTGGCCACACTGCTCAGACCAACGGCCGGGAAGGTAACAATAGCAGGTTATGACGTTGTGGAGGAAGCTGAGGAGGTCAGGAAGCTTATAAGCTATCTGCCCGAGGAAGCGGGTGCGTATAAGAACCTCACAGGCCTCGAATATCTCCAGTTCATGGCGAGGCTCTACGCTAAGGACAAAAGGAGAGCCAAGGAGATGCTGGAACTTGGGATTAGGCTTAGCGGCCTCGGAGACAGGCTTGGGGACAAAGTCTCCACGTATTCCAAGGGGATGACGAGGAAGCTTCTGCTCGCGAGGGCCCTTATGGTAAAACCAAAGTTGGCGATCCTCGATGAGCCCACGAGCGGCCTCGATATAATGAATGCATACGAGGTCAGGAAGACCATAAAGGCCTTCGCCCGCGAGGGTGTAACCTTCCTTATCTCGAGCCATAACATGCTGGAGGTCGAGTTCCTCTGCGACAGGGTTGCCATGATAAGCAACGGCCAGATAATCGAGGTGGGCACTCCAAGGGAGCTGAAGGAGCGCTACAATGCCCAGAACCTTGAGGAGGTTTTCATGAAGGCCGTGGAGGGAAGGGCATGAGCGACTTCTGGGTAATATTCATGAAGGAGCTAAAGCATATGCTGAGGGACAGGGGCCTGATATTCGGAATAATCATCGTTCCTCTCATTCTGTACCCGGCACTCGGGCAGGTTGTCCAGCTTGGCATGGAGCAGGCTCAGGAGGAAACGAAGGTCGTCATAGCTAACTTCGACGAGGGGCCTTATGGAGCTCTGCTGATAAAAGCCCTCATTGCCGCTCCGAACGTGACGGTCGTTCAGATAAACGCGTCGAGCGTTGACGAGGCTCTACAGGAAGCTATAAATGGGGACCAGAACGTTCTCGTGATCATTCCCGCCAACTTCTCAGAGAGCATTGAGGCCAACGAGAAGGCCGTCGTCGAGGTCTACGGCATATTCGGAGGGATGAGTCTCGGGATGAGGGAGAGCGTGAGTGAAGGAAGGATAAACGCCGTAGTTAACGTCCTTGGGGAGGAGCTGTCCAAGCTGAAGCTTAAGAACTTTGGAAACCCAGAGGCGGTTCTCCATCCCATAGAGGTTAGGGGATACTCCGTGCTGAGGGGTAAAATAATAGATATGCCTCCCTCCGTCGTGGCAAACGTGCTTGCCTCGCAGGCTTTCTCGATACCGCTTGTAATATTCATAATGCTCACGCTCGTGTCCCAAATGGCCGCTGGAACAATGGCGAGCGAGAAGGAGAATAAGACCCTTGAGACACTCTTGACCCTGCCGGTGTCGAGAACGGCCATAGTGGCGGGCAAGATGATGGGAACGGGTGTCATGGGTCTCATTGCGGCGATAGCCTATATGATTGGCATGAAGCGTTACCTTGGAACCTTCTCCCAGTCCAATATCAGCTTGGAGGAGCTGGGCCTACACGTAACACCCCTTGGCATGGCCCTCTTCGCCCTGACAATATTCCTTGCAATAACCTTCGCCCTCTCCCTTGCGATGCTACTCGGGATATTCGCCGAGGACATCAGGAGCGCCGGGACGCTCGTGAGCGCAGTCATGATGCCCCTGCTCTTTCCAACGTTCATATTCATGGTTACCGATGTCGAAGCACTTCCCGCAATAATCAAATACGCCCTGCTGGCGATTCCCTTCAGCCACCCAGTGCTTGCCTCAAGGGCCATGCTCCTGGGGGACTACGGCCATCTCTACGTCAGCGTTGCCTACTTAGCCTTTGTCTCGGCGGCAATGCTCTACGTGACGGCAAGGTTCTTCAGGACGGAGAAGCTCTTGACGGCGAGGCTAAAGTTCGGGAAGAAGAAGCGGTGATGCTCCGACTAATATTTCCCCTTTCCGGGGGCTACTCGGTCATTTCAACTCCGTACACCTTCTCCGGATTTTCCACGTGAATCTTGTAAACGTCCTCTTCCCTGAAGAGGCCACTCTGCAAGAACGCCTTCGTTTTCCGGGGAACTGTCTTCGGACCGAGAACTGCTCCAGGACGGCGCTTGTCGTCTATGTAATCTGTCTCCATCATGAAGCGGTTTCCCTGCCTTATGGCCTCCTCGATGTTCTTCCGGCTCGCTATGATGCTCGGGAAGACACCTACCTCCTCGGCCACTCTAACCAGCGGTGGCGAGAAGTGTTTAACAACGCGGTAGGGCTTTATGCCAACCTCCCTCACGATTTCGCCAAGCTCCCTGAACTTCGCCTCATCGAAGCTCTCGGTATGCAATTGCACGGCGCAATCAGCTTCTTTCGCGAGGGTCATTCCATACTTCATGAGCTCGATGCTAGCCTCCCACACTTCAGAAGGAACATCAAAGTGCGGTCTGCCAATCTCGCCTATCGCTATAGCCTTTCCTTCAAGGCACAGCTTTTGGGCGTATTCGAGGGCTTTCATGACTTCACCCTTGGCATATTCGAGGCCCTTCTGCTCTGCCAAGTATACGAACTCGGCCGGATGCACACCGACGACGGCGTAGGCCTTAACAGGTGTCTCCTTGTTTATCCTCTCCACGAGTTCAACGTGGAAATCCATTGCCTTGATGAAGTCCTCTGCCTTAAGGCCGGGAAAGCCGTAGTCGTGGGCCGTTTTATACACGACTACCAAGTGAGTGCCTCCAGCGCGATGAAACTGCTTAACCGCCTCGAGGAAGAGCCCCTTGAACGGATCGACGTGAAAGTGGTTGTCCAGAATTATCATGCCCGGTACACCTCAAGTACATCTCCCTTTCTTGCCTTTAGGCTTCCCTCCAAGATTAGGGCAACCCTGTCGCCTGAAATTGCGAATTCTACCTCCCTCCTCTCCATCTGAATTTTATATATTTCGGCCACACCTTCACCCTTCACCTTGTAGCCGGGATATATGACTCCCCCGAGGACCTCACCGACAAGGACATGCCTCCCCATGACCCTGAAGACGTCCTCAACGCGAAAGCTCCCGATGGGTTCCCGTGAGGCTATCTGGATACGTTCAATCTTCCTCCCAAACAATCTGTCCAACAACCCCATCTCAACTCCCCACCGGATTTTTACCCTAATCCTTAAATCCTTATATGCCGAAATTGTTAGGGTGTGACCGTTGCAGGAGTGGTACCAATCCCGGGGCCTCTACGAGATGGTGCTGAAGCTAATCGAGAGGGGCAATTTTGAGACGGCGATTCAGGTTGCCTCCACGATTCCTGACCGCTCTATGAGGGCGAAGAGTCTCGCCAAGATAGCCGTTGAGATGGCGAAGAGAGGCCTTGATTACCGAGATGCCCTCAAGAAGGCCGAGGAGGCGATTTTCTCCCTTAATGGCGATTCGGTGGCTAAATTCCTGATGAGCCTCGCCTTCGACCTTCTGGAAGTCGAGAAGTTTGAGGATGCCCTGGAGGTTGCCTCCCTGATAAAGGACATCTCGGCGGCCTCGAAGGTGAAGGCCGAAGTGGCCCTCGTCCTCGCAAAGAGGGGAAGGATAGAAGAGGCCCTGCGAATAATAAAAGAAATCCTTGACGAAGACGTCAAGACGTGGGCGATGTCGAGGCTCGCCACCGAGATCTCCTGACTATGGCACGAGCCTCCTCCTGTCCCTCGGGAAGAGGATTACCTCCCTTATATTCCCTATATTCAGCATCCTCATTATGAGCCTCTCGGCACCGAGCCCGAAGCCTCCATGGGGTGGCATACCGTAGCGGAAGGCCCTGAGGTAGAACTCAAAGCTCTCCGGGTTGAGCTCCTTCTCCTTTATCTGCTCGACGAGTTTGTCAGCCCTGTGTTCTCTCTGTCCTCCCGATGCTATCTCAACTCCTCTGTACTCAAGATCAAAGGCCTTACAGATCTCGGGCCTGTCCTCGTACTTCATTATATAGAAGGGCTTGGCCTCGGTCGGATATCTGCATATAAAGTAGAGCGGAGCTTCTTCTGTCTCAATCATGTACTTCCCTAGGAGCTTCTCGCCCTCGGTGTCTATGTCCTCTCCCCACGGTATCTCCTTGCCGAGGTCCATCAGTATTTCAAGGGCCCTGTCATAGGTGAGACGCGGGAAGGGTCTCTTCGGAGCCTCAAGCTCGAAGCCAAGGGTCTTCAGCTCCCTCTCGTTGTTCTCCCTCACGTAGTCGATTGTATAGGCCACAAGCCCCTCGAGGAGCTCCATAACATCCTCCTCACTCTCGATGAAGGCAACCTCTGCATCTATGCTCCAGGCCTCGTTCAGGTGCCTCGTTGTGTTGTGCTCCTCGGCCCTGAATATGGGCGCTATCTCGTAAACGCGGTCGAGGCCGGTTGCCATCATCATCTGCTTGTAGAGCTGGGGAGATTGAGCCAGAAAGGCGTCCCTCTCGAAGTACTTCATGGGGAACAGCTCCGTTCCTCCCTCCGTGGCCGTGGCGATTATCTTGGGCGTGTGTATCTCAATGAAGCCCTCCTTCTGGAAGAAGTCCCTCACAGCTTTGAATACACTGGAGCGTATCTTGAATATCGCCATGACCTCGGGCCTTCTCACGTCCATGAAGCGGTTGTCTAGCCTCGTGTCGAGCTCGGCCTTGACTTTGCCCGTGGGGTCAAGTGGAAGGGGCTTCTCAGCCTTGTTCAAAACTATTATCTCCTCGGGGAGTATCTCAAAGCCCAGCTTTGCCTTCGGCGTGAAGTTGACGATGCCTTTGACAGCCACAACATCCTCGCTCCCGAGCCTCGGGATGAGCTTGAAGACTTCTTCGCTCACCTTCTTCTTCGGGGCCGTGACTTGGACTATGCCCTCCCTGTCCCGTATCCAGAGGAACTTTATCCCACCAAGGTCCTTGATCTCGTGAACCCAGCCGGCGACCTTAACCCTCTGACCGTTGAGCTCTTCAGTAATCTCGTTTGAATAGTGGGTCCTCAACATGATTAACCCCCCGAAAAGAAGAGCCTAGATGCTTTTAAATTTAAAGGTTCAAAGAAAAGCTATCTTGGTCTCCATGCCGGTTATCTGCGTGAGTATGTTCTCCAGGACCTCTGCCTTCTCAGGGAGCTTGTTCTTGTCCCTTCCGAGCACGAGGACCTTGTAGTACTGGCCGCCTCCGGGCTTGTAGACTATATTCACTCCAAAGACGCCGGCTGGATAGAGCAGGTCGGTGGCAAGCTTTTTGACGTCGTCGGTGCCCTTAATTTCTCTGCCCTCGATAACGCGGACCCTCTTGCCAAGTTCCCTCATGAGAAGCTTTATGTTCTTTCCACCTTTGCCTATGACGACGGGGACATCGCCTTCGCCCACTATGAGCACCACGAGGTCACCGGCTTCAACGGCTTTCCTGAACTCAACGTCAGCATCCCCGAGGAGCTTATAAAGCATGCGCGAGATTTTAACGTCCAGTTCAGTTATGACACCATCCTGGAGCTTCTTCTCGTCAGCAGGACAAAGAATCCCGTCCGTTTTAAGACAGACCTCGCAAATTGGTGCCTTCATTCCCTCACCCCCATCGTTTTCAAGAAATCGAGGCGGAGGCTAAGAGCACTTCGGGAGGGGCGTTTAAAAATCTTATGGGAACCGCACCACTTATAAGCGGTCGCGGTCAAAGTTGGAGGGGTGGTAACATGAGGGTTCTCCTCATCCACAGCGACTACATAGAGTACGAGGTAAAGGACAAGGCCCTAAAGGAGCCCGAGCCGATACCCGAAGAAATGAAAAAGGGTCGGATGGAAGAGGTTCTCGTAGCCTTCATAAGCGTTGAGAAGGTGGACGAGAAGAATCCTGAAGAAGTTGTTGCTAGGGCCGTTAAGGAGATAGTCGAAGTTGCGGAGCAGGTCAAAACCAAGAACGTCTTCGTTTACCCATTTGCCCACCTCAGTAGCGAGCTGGCGAAACCTTCGGTGGCCCTAGAGGTTCTTAAAAAGGTTGAGGAAGGTCTCAGGAACGCGGGCTACAACGTGGGCAGGGCTCCCTTTGGCTATTACAAGGCCTTCAAGCTCTCCTGTAAGGGTCACCCCCTCGCCGAGCTCAGCAGGACGATAGTGCCAGAGGGGATTGTAGAAGAAGAGGTTCCTGAGGCTTTGAAGAAGGAGGAGACGGAGCTCGTCAGCTACTGGTACATCCTCACGCCAGAAGGGGAGCTCATAGAGGTGGACAAGTTCGACTTCACCGGCCACGAGAACCTTAGGAAGTTCGTGAACTACGAGATAGCCAAGAACAGGATTGCGGAAAGGGAGCCGCCGCACGTAAGGCTGATGCTTGAGCAGGAGCTTGTGGACTATGAACCCGGAAGCGACCCCGGAAACCTCCGTTACTACCCAAAGGGAAGGCTCATTAAGTCCCTGCTGGAGCAGTACGTCACGGAGAAGGTAATAGAGTACGGGGCTATGGAAGTCGAGACCCCGATTATGTACGACTTTGAGCATCCAGCCTTAGAGAAATACCTCAACCGCTTCCCGGCAAGGCAGTATATAGTTCTCAGTGGCGACAAGAAGTATTTCCTCCGCTTCGCGGCCTGCTTCGGTCAGTTCCTTATAAAGAAGGATGCAATCATAAGCTATCGGAACCTACCACTCAGGATGTACGAGCTCACCCGCTACTCCTTTAGGAGAGAGAAGAGGGGAGAGCTTTCAGGTCTTAGAAGGCTCAGGGCTTTTACGATGCCCGATATGCACACCTTAGCTAAAGACATAGAGCAAGCGAAGGAGGAGTTCAAGAAGCAGTTCAAGCTCAGCATGGAGGTCCTTGAAGGCGTTGGGCTTACACCGGAGGACTATGAAGTGGCCATACGCTTCACAGAGGACTTCTGGAAGGAGAACAGGAACTTCATAGTAGAGCTCGTCAAGATAATCGGCAAGCCTGTCCTCGTCGAGATGTGGAAGCAGAGGTTCTTCTACTTCATCCTCAAGTTCGAGTTCAACTTCGTCGACAACCTCGACAAGGCCGCCGCCCTTTCCACGGTCCAGATTGACGTTGAGAACGCCGAGAGGTTCGGCATAACCTATTATGGCGAGAATGGTGAGGAGAAGCACCCGCTAATCCTCCACTGCTCGCCGAGCGGTGCAATCGAGCGCGTGATGTATGCTATATTGGAGAAGCAGGCTCGCCTTATGGCTCAGGGTAAGAAGCCTATGTTCCCGCTCTGGCTCAGTCCGATACAGGTCCGCGTCATCCCCGTCAGCGGGGAGTACCTTGACTACGCCCTTTACATTGCCGGGAAGCTCGAGGGTGCCAAGATAAGGGTGGACGTTGACGACGAGGACGACAGGCTCAACAAGAAGATAAGAAAGGCCGAGAAGGAGTGGATACCCTACATAGTTGTTGTGGGTCAAAGGGAGAAGGAGAACGGCACGATAACGGTCAGGAGGAGAAGCGACGGCAAGCAGTACGAGACCCGGATAGAAGAGCTGATAAGGGAGATAAAGAGCCAGACAGAGGGATTCCCATACAAGCCAAGGCCCTTACCCCTTCTCCTCAGCATGCGCCCTAAGTTCAGGGGCTGAGCCTCTCCACCCTTATTCTTTCCTTTGTCTTCTCCTCGGCTATGTGCAGTCTGTATGCAGAGGGCATAAATCCCTCGCTGGGGCTCTTGACGACGTAGAGCCTTTCCATTATGCCCTCGCTTGTCAACTCCGACCTTGTCACTATGACGTAGTCGCTCATCTCTGAAACCCAAGCTATGAACCTCTTCGAAAGCACGTCTCTGTTCATGAGCATAAGGAGAATTGAATTGGGGAATTGTATTATCCTCTGGGCCACGGTAATGCTAAGGAGTTTCAGCACTTCTTCTTCCCCAAGCATCATCGCGGCACCGCCAAGGGTGTACACGGCCCTTATGAGTTCCTTTCCCTTCATCTTTGGTCTTAGCATATCGTAAATCATGGAGATCTTCGGGTTTAGGGTGTCTGGGTCAACTCCCTGGAGGTAGTAAGTATTCTTGAAGTCGTAAGTTAGGCCGTATTTGGAGCCGAAAACGTCGATTATGGCCATTTTGTCGTTCTCCAGCTCCCGCCGCATGTTGAGGCCCACGGCAGATGCACGTTTGAAAAGGTTTGGGAGGGGAAGGTTGTAGTTGGATATCACGGGGAAATAGCCCTTCTCGAGAAGTTCGGCTATGATACCAAAGAATATTTGCCACCCCGCGGAATACGTATCATGGATTATCGAGACGACCGTGCCGGGCTCGGGGGTTATTTTGAACACTTCCAATACTTCGTTTGCTTCCTCCTTTTCCATATCTCTCCCCCTAGTGGGTAGAGAAGCCCGCCTTAAAAATTTGTCCCTAGAGAGGGAAAATATTTGGGAAATAATTGAAATTAGTCAATAAATTTCCCCAAATAACTTTTTGAGGTTCCTTTTGAATGGTGGCCAAACTACACCCCTGTCCGTTATTATTCCCGTGAGGTATTTGTGCGGGGTTACATCGAAGGCAGGGTTGTAGACGTCTACATCTGGTGCCACCCTACAGCCCCCGCACCTTAGGACCTCCTCGGGTGAGCGCTCCTCTATCGGAATATCTTTACCACTCTTCAGGCTCATATCAATCGTCGAGAGAGGTGCCACCGTGAAGAAGGGTATTCCGTGCTCCCTCGCGAGAACTGCTAGCATGTAGGTTCCTATCTTGTTGGCGAAGTCTCCGTTGGCCACTATCCTGTCTGCTCCAACGATTATCGCGTCGACCTTCCCCTGCTGCATTACGAAGGCGGCTGCGTTGTCAGCTATGAGCTTGAGCGGTATTCCGTCATAGCTGTACTCCCAGGCCGAAAGCCTCGCTCCTTGTAGTACCGGCCTCGTTTCGTCCACCCAGAGGAGTTTTAGCGTCCCCTCCTTGTGCATCACCCTAAGGACAGCCCCCACCGTGCCGAGGTGGACGGTTGCCAAGCTACCGGCGTTGCAGTGCGTTAGAACGTTGCCCTCGGGCAGAACTTCCGCACCGTAGTGACCCATCCTGAGGTTCGCCTCTACATCCTCATCGGCAATCCTCTGAGCCTCCTCGACAATCAGGCGTTTGATCTCGTCGAGTGAATCCTCCCGGTGCTCCTCAGCGAGCTCCTTAACCCTGTTGAGGGCCCAAAAGAGGTTCACAGCGGTGGGTCTCGTGTTCTTGAGGGTCTCGTAGGCCTTGTAGAAACCGGCGAAGAAATCTTCCTTGGTCTTTGCCTTCGAGGTCTCTGCATAGAGGGCCAGGCCGAAGGCGGCCGTCGCTCCGATGGCAGGAGCACCGCGCACCTTCATAGTCTTTATGGCCTCAGCAACTTCCTCAACGGTCCTTAGGGCAATAATTTTAAACTCCGCCGGTAGTTTCGTCTGATCGATGATGTAGACCGTGCCCGCCTTGTACTCCACGCTCCTCGGCAGCTTCGTAAGCTCCTCGGGCCTATACTTCAGCATGGGAATCACCGAGTTTAATTCTGCTCCTCCCTTATAACGGTTAGCGACCGCCTAGAAATGAAGGTAAAATGAAATAGAAGCAAAGTTGAAGTCATCCCTTCGCGACGCCTATGGGC
The DNA here is from genome assembly GCF_000215995.1 of Pyrococcus yayanosii CH1. Taxonomy (NCBI): domain Archaea; kingdom Methanobacteriati; phylum Methanobacteriota; class Thermococci; order Thermococcales; family Thermococcaceae; genus Pyrococcus; species Pyrococcus yayanosii. The sequence goes on from NC_015680.1 coordinate 350,441, forward strand.
CTCATCCTGGCGACGAGCTTCGCTATTCCGGCCTCGCTGACAACTTTGACGACGTTGTCCACGTTCTTGTAGGCTCCCGGGGCTTCTTCGGCGACCACACGCATACTAGCAGCTCTGACGTAGATTCCCCTCTGGAGAAGCTCCTGCCTTATCCTGTCGCCGCGGTACTGCCTCGTGGCAGCCTTCCTGCTCAGCACCCTCCCGGCACCGTGGCAGGTGGAACCGAAGGTCTCCTCCATGGCACCCTCCGTTCCCGCTAGGACGTAGCTGGCCGTTCCCATGCTTCCCGGGATGAGGACGGGCTGGCCGACGTGGCGGTATACCTTCGGCACGGCCTCATGGCCGGGCGGGAAGGCTCTCGTGGCTCCCTTCCTGTGGACGATGACCCTGACTTTCTTCCCATTAACGACGTGCTCCTCGACCTTACCTATGTTGTGGGCCACGTCGTAAACGATCTCCATTCCCATGTCCTCGGGATCCTGCCTGAAGACCTCCTGGAAGCTCTCCCTGACCCAGTGTGTTATCATCTGCCTGTTGGCCCAGGCGAAGTTGGCAGCAGCCTTCATGGCGCTGAAGTACTTCTGACCTTCTTCGCTCTGGAAGGGAACGCTCACAAGCTCGCGGTCGGGCCAGGGAAGACCGTATTTCCTCACGGCCCTCTCCATTATTCTGAGGTAGTCGCTCGCCACCTGGTGGCCCAAACCTCTTGATCCTGTGTGAACCATGACAACGACCTGTCCCTCGAAGAGTCCATAGGCCTTGGCTATTTCGGGGTCGAAAACCTTATCAACGACCTGAACCTCGAGGAAGTGGTTTCCAGAGCCGAGAGAACCGAGCTGAGGAGCACCTCTCTGCTTTGCCCTCTGGCTCACTGCGTTCGGATCTGCTCCTTCCATTCTGCCGCCTTCCTCAAGCCTTTCCAGGTCCCTCTCCCATCCGTAACCGTTGTCGACTGCCCACTTGGCTCCATCGGCAAGAACATCGTCAAGCTGGGTCCAGTGTAGCCTGACGCGGCCCTGGCTGCCGAGACCGCTCGGAACGTTCTTGAAAAGCGTGTCGACGAGCTCCTTAATCCTTGGCCTGACATCCTTCTCGGTAAGGTTGGTTCTTATGAGCCTGACGCCGCAGTTTATGTCGTAGCCGATTCCTCCGGGGCTTATAACACCCTCGTTTACGTCAAAGGCCGCAACGCCACCTATTGGGAAGCCGTAGCCCTGGTGGCCGTCGGGCATGACTATGGAGTACTTGTAGATGCCCGGAAGCATTGCAACGTTGGCGGCCTGCTCAAGTGTCCTATCCTGCTTCATCTTCTGGAGCAGAACCTCGTCAGCATAAACCCTCCCCGGAACACGCATTCTCCTGTCGAACTTCGGTATCTCCCACCTTATCTTATCTATCCTTTTCAGCGGGACCACCGGCCCACACCCAGCCTTAATATATGGGGCAGATATTTAAAGGTTGAGTAACCTCAGGAGGTAGGGAAGAATAACCGCCGTTAGGACACCGTTAAGGGCCATCGCCAGCCCGCTCACAGCTCCCGAGAGTTCGTCATCGAGGATTATCCTGGCCGTTCCAAGGCCGTGTGAGGTAACCCCCATCGCGAGACCCCTCGCGACCCTGTCCCGGATGCGGAGGAATTTCATAAGCTCGACGCCGAAGGCGTTGCCCATAATCCCGGTGAGAATAACGAAGACGGCGGTCAGTGCTGGGATGCCTCCTATCTTCTCGCTAACTCCGACGGCTATCGCGGTCGTGACGCTTTTTGGAGCTAAGCTCCTTAGAATATCTTCACCGGCCCCCAGCCCCTTCGCAATCAGGTAAACGCTGAAGAATGCCGTCAGGCAGCCAAAGGCGATGCCAACGGCTATTTCCTTTCCGTATTCAGCTATGATGCGCCTCTGCTTGTAAACCGGCACCGCTAGGCTTACGACGGCCGGTCCGAGCAGGAAGCTAAGGAACCTTGCCGATGCCATGTAGTCCTCGTAAGGGATGCCAGAGATCCAGAGGAAGGTTGCTATGGCCGCTATTGAGAGTAGGACAGGGTTCAGAAGGGGGCTCCTCTTCCTCGCGTATAGCCCCGAGAATAACCAGTATAAAAGCAGGGTTGCGAAGATGCCGAAGGTCTCAGGCATTGCCACCACCCCGCACGAGCTCCACAAGCTTCCCCGTCAGGGACAGCGTCAGGAGAAAGCTTCCGACGAGTGCTAGGGATACGGGAACGATGTTGCCCTTCAGCAGGCCTGCGTAAGCGATTATCCCGACGCCCGGGGGTATGAACATGATGCTCATGTTCCTCACGAGGAACTCGGCTTCTCTTTCAACGTGCTCGAGCTTCACGAGGCCGGTTAGCAGGGCGAGGAGGAGGAAGAGCATCCCGATGACGCTGCCCGGCGCCATGAGGTTGAAAGTTTCCTCGAGGAGCTGGCCGAGGAATAGAAACCCGAATATTATAGCGAGCCCCCTGAACATTTGCATCCCTAAAGGGGTTGAGGCGAAGGGATAATAAGGTTGCCCCCCAACTTTCTATGGTGATGGTATGGAGCAGAGGACACACCTGCTCACGTCGAGGGAGTTCGTTGGGGAGCCCCTTGAACTTAAGCCGGGCTATGCAAGGGTCAGGCTGAAGACGAGAGAGGATATGAAAGTTGATGAGAAGGGCCTCGTTCACGGAGGTTTCACATTCGGCCTCGCCGATTACGCCGCCATGCTCGCCGTTAATGAACCCACGGTGGTGCTTGGAAAGGCGGAGGTTAGGTTCACGAGGCCGGTGAAGGTAGGGGACGAGCTCGTGGCAGAAGCCAAGGTTGTTGAGGACCTTGGTCGGAAGAAGATTGTCTGGGTGGAAGTCTTCAGGAGGGAGGGGGAGAAGGTTTTAGAGGGGACCTTCCACTGCTACGTCCTCGAGAAGCACGTGCTTGAGATGTGAAATTTACTCACTTATCCACCAACCTCCTTTCCTTCGGCACGTAGTTCTTCACGACGCCGTCCACGAGCCTCCCGCCGCCGAGCCAGTAGTCCTTCCACTTCAATATTACCCAGGCTCGTCCTTTGACGTTCACGGGGACATCTTCACCTTTAAGCCATGCGAGAGCCCTCTTATCGTCTAGCTCTATCACGTTTTTTGTCGCCTTAGGACCCACGAGGAATGCGCCCTCTATCGTCAGCCTTATCCCGTCCTTCTCAATCTTCCCGAAGTAAACTCCCTGATGGCCCTTCTCTCCAAATTTACATCCTTTGTACGCGTAAACGCGGTCATTTCTTACCTCATAGATGAGGTCAGGGGCGTAGCCATAGCCCTCGATGAGGAGCTTCTTCACGTCCATGAGACCCACCTCACAGATACTTCATTAGCGTGTTGAGGGCCCACTCGAAGGCCTCCCTATCCTCGACATCCACGACATGATCGAGGTACTGAAGAGCCCTCAGGTTGATTATCATATATGCCTCGTTCCTGTCGAGACCGAGGTCGTAGGCGTCGTAGTAAACCCGCTCCTCCCCCAGGGCCTCGTTCATTATATCGACGAAGTATCGAATATCCTCCACGCTCAGCTCGTCCCGCTTGCTCTCCATTTCGTCCATAAACCTCTCAAGCTTCATGAGGGGCTCGATATCGAGCTTCAGCGCGCCTCTCACGAACTGGAACTGCCCTATGCGGAACACCTTGACGTCCTCATCATCTCTAACGGCTATCGAGTCCCAGAGGATGAGGCCCTCTATAACCCTCGCACCCCCGTACTTCATGCTGAGTTCGTCGAGGACCTCCATAGTGGCCTTCATCTCTTCGAGGAACTCCTCCTCGTCGTCGAACCTAACAACCTTGCTCACGGTTCCTCCCATAACCATATCCGCTACCCAATGGATGTAGGGCCGAGCTCCTTATTAAGGGTTAGGTCGAGGTACGAGCATGAAGGTTGCCCTAAGGATAGCCTACGACGGGACGCAGTTTCACGGCTTTCAGAGGCAGCCTAGCCTGAGGACTGTGGAGGGCGAGCTTCTGAGGGTTCTGGAAGAGGTGGGCCTCGAGCCCGTGGACTTCAAGGGGGCCTCTCGGACGGACAAGGGTGTGAGTGCCTTTGGCAACGTCGTGGCGTTCACTGTGCCAGATGATGCGGCCCATCTAGTAAAACCAAGGGTTCTCAACGCTCGGCTGGAGGATGTCTGGGTGCTGGGCGTGGCGAAGGTTCCCAAGGACTTTCACCCCCGCTTCTGGGCAAAGTCCAAGGTTTACAGGTACTATCTCGTCGGGTGGGGGCTCAACGTGGGGGCGATGAGGGAATGTGCCGCCCTCTTTGTTGGAGAGCACGACTTCTCTGCCTTTGCGAGGCTTGACGGAAGGGACCCTGTCCGAAGAATACTCCGGGCATCCGTGGAGGAGCGGGGTCCAATCGTGGTTGTAGAAATTGAAGGGGAGAGTTTCCTCTGGGAGATGGTTAGAAGGATTGTTACCGCCGTAAGGCTCTGTGGCGAGGGTAAACTAGAATTGGGGGATGTTGAGGCCATGCTCCGTGGCGAGTTTGAGGAAAGCAGGAAGCTCCCGCCGGCCCCACCTGAAGGCTTAGTCCTCTGGGCCGTAAAATACGAGGGCGTTGAGTTTGAGGTGGACGCCTACACTGTCGAATTAGTGAGGAAGGAGCTCTTTGAGCGGTTTTCGGCGGCGGCTGTCAGGGCGGCCATCTTCGAGGACTTCCTCCGCCAACTTTATTAACGTCCCCTTCCATGGGAATCCGGTGATTGCATGAAAGTCGAAGGCCTCGTGGCGAGCCTGAGGAACGCCGAAACAATAAAGGAGCTCTTCACCATACTGAGGAAGAAGGGGGCACCAGTAATCGAGCTCGACGGCGAGAGGTTCCTCATCGTTGTGGAGGGGGACTTCGAGGGGAAGCCCTTCTGGACCGAGATAAACGGCGTCAAGGCTAATATGGCCCTTGGAGACGCTATGTTGAACTCCGCGAGCGTCCCCTTTAAGTGCAAGAGGCCCTACACGGGCGGTAACCTCATACTGGTCAGGACATCGGAGATCGAGGCATCCGAGTTCCTCATTGCCTACAGGGACGGCGGAGTCCTCTACTTCCACGTGAAGGACGGTGAGGTCAAGGAGATAAGCTCCCAAGAATACGAAGCCCTGAAGGAGAAGATGCCAGAGTTCAAGGTTAGGAGCTTCAGCGACGAGCAGATGGAGGGAATGGGGGCGTTCTTCGGTTGACCCCTCGGGAGTGGTGGCCCTCATCATCCTCAGTGCCGGGCTCAGCTCCTCATCGGGGGTGATGCTATGATTCGCGTTAAGGTCATCGGTAGGGGCATTGAGAGGGAGATCGAGTGGAGGGAGGGAATGCTCGTCAGGGACGTTCTTAAAGCAGTGGGCTTTAACACTGAGAGCGCTATCGCTAAGGTGAATGGCAAAGTCGCCCTTGAGGATGCTCCCGTAAGGGACGGCGACTTCGTGGAGATAATTCCCGTTGTCTCAGGGGGCTGAGCTTTTTCCAACTTTCCAAACACCAAAATCTTTATAACCTCTTCCCCCAAGTCTCCCAGACGCCCTTCTCGGGGCGTCGAAAGTCTGTGGATGTGTTGGAAATGTATGGTGGAAGATTTGGAGATAGGGAAAGGTTTGAGGCCCCCGTTAAGGTTGGAGAACGCTACAGAGTGAGGATTGAAAGCATAGGAAAAGGCGGAGATGGCATAGCCAGAATAAAGGGCTTCGTGGTGTTCGTGCCCAACACGAAGGTTGGGGAGGAAGTTGAGATAGTCATAAACTCCGTGAAGAGGCGCTTCGCCTTTGCGGAGGTTATCGGCTGAATGCGCTTCTGGATGGGGAGGATGGCCTTAAACCGGCTCCTCCCCCTTGTTTTAATCCTCTTCGTCGGCAGCTCCCTTGGAGAACCGCACTCCGTTAAGATCTATTTTGAGGCCCATGATGTTAGCCCTCTCTACAAAGCTGAGGTGGAGAGGATACTCAACGAGCTCGACGGCTTGGACGTGTTAGTTTTCGTAATCCCTAATCATGGTGGCGTTGCTGACCTGAGGCGACATCGGGACTTTGCGACGAAGCTTGGAAAGTACAGGGTTGTTCTTCACGGATACGAGCACAGGCCTGGCGAGTGCGACCTGGAGGCCGTTGAAAAGGGTCTCAAAGTCCTGCGAGCCGTTAACTTAACCTCCGACTATTTCGCCCCCTACGACTATGATTATACCTCCAGCTGCCTGGAGGCCCTCGGAGCTTTCAATCTAACACCCCTCACCGAGCGGTACATGGGAGGGGAATTCTGCCCATACAGGGAGTACACCTGGTACACACCCTCCTTCTTGAAGCCCGTTCTCGTGGCTCTCTTCAGAAGCGACCTCCAAGCTTTTCCCTGTCTCCGCGTCGGCGTTCATCCGAGGGCCGTTGATTCAAGCTGGGAGGCCTTTGAGGAAATCGTTGAGGTCGCAAAAAGGCTAAATAACAGAACCGGCAACTAAGGGCATGTTGCATGAGGTTCCCTTCGAGGAGGTACTCAGCGATCTAAGGAGGCTTGGAGCGAGGCGCGTTTTAATCCAGTCACCCGAGGGCCTGAGGAGAGAGGCTGAGGAGCTCGCCGAGTTCTTGGAAAGAGAGGGCATAGAGGCCATCCTCCACGGTGAGGTGAACTACGGAGCCTGCGACCCAGCCGACGCAGAGGCCAAGAGGCTCGGCTGCGATGCCCTCATACATCTCGGCCATTCCTATATGCGGCTCTCCCTTGAGGTTCCCACGATATTCATCCCCGCCTTCGCCCGCGTTGACGTCGTTTTGGCCCTTGAGAGAAACCTCAGAGAGATTAAGAAGCTCGGCCGCAGGATAATTCTTGTAACGACGGCTCAGCACATTCACCAGCTTCGGAGGGCAAGGGCGTTCTTGGAAAAGGCTGGCTTTAAGGTTGTCATCGGCCGGGGAGACTCGCGGGTGAGTTGGCCTGGCCAAGTTCTTGGCTGCAACTTTTCGGCCGCGAGGTTGGATGGGGACGGTATCCTCTTCATCGGAGCCGGAACATTCCATCCGCTTGGAGTGGCTCTCGCAACCGGAAAAAGGGTGCTTGCCGTGAATCCTTACAGCGGCGACGCCCTCTGGATGGACGAGATGGCGGAGAGGTTCATAAGGAAGCGCTGGGCCCAGATAGCCAAGGCCATGGATGCGAGGCGCTTTGGCGTGGTGGTGAGCACGAAGAAAGGACAGCTCCGGCTGGCGGAGGCGAGTAGAATAGTCAGGCTCCTCAGAGAGCACGGCCGCGAAGCGATGCTAATCGCGATGGATGAGATAAGTTACTCGAAACTGGAAGGCTTTTCCTTTGATGCCTACGTCGTGGTTGCCTGTCCTAGAGTCCCCATAGATGACGTTGAGAATTGGAGGAAGCCCGTGCTCACTCCGCCAGAGGTTGAAATTCTCCTCGGCCTTCGCACCGATTACAAGTTCGACGAGATAAGGGGTAGGGAGAGGGACAAAGATGAACCCCTCGGTCCAAGCGTCCACGGGCCCGGTGCCCGCTGACCTGTTCCTCTTAGCGCTGGCGTTCCTCCTCTACTACACGTTCCTGAAGACCTCTGTGGAGGTATTCACTTACCGCAGGCCCTCTCTTCGTTTTCTAATTCCCGCGACAATCTTGGGAACTTTCATAACCCTCTACCTGGACATCTTCTTAGGCCTGATCTTCCTCCTTATCGCCCTCTTGCTCTGGAGGCTGGGATTTAGGGAGGCCTTCGTCACGGCCCTGACGGCCGAGTTTGGCTTCCTGGTAAGTTTCATAGTCGTGGTGTTCTTCCTGACGCTTTTCGGGACGATTGCGGGAATCGAGGGACTGGAGCTGAACGTGGACTGGGATGAGCTTCTTCACATTTTCAGAGGCCCGTAGGGCTGTCTATAAAGATCGTTCTAACACCGAAGCGCTCCCTGAGGATGGGCATAAGTGCTTTCACGCCCAAGGTCTCTGTGGCGTAGTGGCCAGCGGCTATGACGCTTAGACGCAGGTCCTCGGCCGTCCTGTAATCCGCGTGGGTGAACTCGCCCGTTATGAAGAGGTCAACCTTCTCTGCAGCCTCTTCAAGAGCGAAGCCACCTGCCCCACTTATGGCCCCGACCCTTTTTATCTCTTGGAGACCAAACTCGTAGCTTCTGACGTAATCGACGGGTAGCTTCTCGGCGAGTATCTGGGCTATTAATGGCAGAGGCTTCGGGTCCTTGAACTCCCCGATGAAGCCTATTTTAATCCCCTTATATTCCCCGAAGGCCTCCTTCGGCTCAAGGCCGAGGAGCTTGAGAAGCTGGGCGTTGTTGCCGACCTCTGAGTGGGCGTCGAGTGGCACATGAGCTACATAGAGATTGATGTCTGCCTTTAAGAGGGCTTTAAGTCTCCTTGCGATAAGCCCGCGGACGTAGTCTATCCCGCCCCAGACGAGCCCGTGGTGGACGATGAGCATGTCCGCCTTGAAGGTCCTTGCCTTCATTATCGTGTCAAGGCAAGCATCGACAGCGAAGGCAATCGTGTCAATTTCTTCCTTCCCCTCGACCTGAAGGCCGTTCCTAGACTTGTCAGGGTAGATAGCAATGTTCAGGTACTCATCGAGGAACGTCACTACCTCATCCCTTTTGACCATTGGGGCCCACCTCCCGGATCTCGGCGAGAACCTTTAAATCCCTCCCGATGAAAAAACTTATAAGCCACTCACCTGAACCGAGGGTAGGTTGAGAGAATATTGAGGTGAGAAGAATGGCGATTTGGCAGGGAAGGTCGCTCAAGAAGCCCTCTGGTGGTAGGATCATCCTTGCAAGGAAGAAGAGGAAGAGGGAGCTCGGTAGGGAGCCCGCTAACACGAGGGTCGCTGAGAAGGACCAGAGGAAGATCATCAGGACCTACGGCGGAAACAGGAAGGTTCGCCTTACCGCGGCTGCATACGCTAACGTCTTCGATGAGAACGGCAGGGGTAGGAAGGTTAAAATACTGAGGGTCATAGAGAACCCTGCCAATAGGCAGTTCGCGAGGAGGAATATAATCACCAAAGGGGCCATAATCGAGACCGAGATAGGGAAGGCAAGGGTCACCTCCAGGCCCGGTCAGGATGGCGTCGTCAACGCCGTCCTCATAAAGGAAGAAAAGGCCTGATTCCCCTTCTTCAACTTTGAATTCGTGCGGTTCGGCGTTCCAAACCCTTATATAATCTTATGGCAGATTTGTAATTGATGAATCAAAATGGAAAGTGAGTATTCCCGAGCCGAAAAACTCTTTGCAACGCTATTTGTTGTGTTCCTCCTTCTGGCGAGCATCAACTTTCTCCGTGAGCTTGATGGCATTCCTGCAAGACCGAGCTACTCCTACTATGAGGCCAAATACGGTGTAGATGAACTCCGCGATAACCAGAGCAGATTAATGGTTCTTGAGCGGGAACTATTGAGGACGTATCAAAAGTTCAAGGATAATCTAACTGAGGCGGAAAGGGTCTACCTATTCAAGCGCGAGGAATATCGCCTTGCCATAGAAAGCGGCAACGCTACTGAGGTGCTAAAGCGGGAATACCTTCAGGCAAAAGAAAACTATGAAAGGGCATACGCAAAGTATCTGGCAGCTAAAAGCGCTTATGAGGAAGTCAGCCAACAGCTGGCGGAGCTCAACGCGCGTATAAACGAGCTGAGTGCAAGAGCCTGGGAGGAGTACAATCGAGAGTATCAGCTTTATAGGCTCAAAGTCCTGGCGCTGAAGCTTCTTTTCGCCCTGCCGATTTTCATAGCTTCTTTCCTGCTCTTCAGAAAGCGTAGGAACATTTATACAACATCTTTGATAGCATACTCTTCGCTGTTGCTCGTCTACCTGATCCTCTCAGTGATCTGGAGCACGGTTCAGGTGATAGGACTGAGCCTCTTTGGAGCAGGGGCTTCAGCCGTGGCACTCTACTACCTTAGAAAGGAGTACTTCAGGCCTGAGAGGGTTTACAGGCGCAGGATATGGCAGAACAGGTGCTACCGCTGTGGATTCCCCGTTAAGGACGACTATCTCTACTGCCCCAACTGCGGGACAAGGCTGAAAGAAAAATGCGAAAACTGCGGTGCTATGAAGCCACTGTATCTCGATTTCTGTCCGTACTGTGGCGTTGATGCGGAGAAAGAACCCTGATGGCTAAAGTTATCTGAATTCACAGTTTTTCAAGTATTTTTGGAATATCTTGAGGCTCCAGCGCAGTTTCCACGATGTAGCCCTTCTCCGTGAGTATCTTCGTGAACAGCTGGTCCCTCCTCCAGCCGTCGAGCGTCATCTCACCGTAAAACATCAGCTCAGGAAGGAGTAGGAGGCCGAGATCAACATCTGGAAGCTCTCTCACGGTTCTCAGTACGTCCGCACCAGTCAAAAGTCCCGCAGTTCCTATGTTGCCCCCGAAGAACTCATTCTTAACCGGGATGACGCTAAGCTTCGGGAAGAGGCGCTTCATTTCAGGGTAGGCCAGCTCTCCAGTGAGAACATAGGTGGGGAACTCGGGCTCAACGTCGAAGGGCTCAAGGCCGGTTGTGAACTCTCCAAGAAGTGCGAGGAATATTGGTGGGAGGACAACCTCTATGTCAAGCTCCTTATCCTTCTGTAGGGCTGTTTCCTTAACGTAGAGAAGCTCATCTCTCATTAGTGGCCTGACATCCCTATTGAACTTCGTTACACCGACGGGAAATAGGCGAACCTCGTGAACGCCCATAGCGTCGAGATCCTCGATTATCTCTCCTATATCGTCCACGTTGTAGCCGGGCGTCAGGATTATGTCAGCTATAACCCTGAAATGCTTCGTAGCTGTAGAGAGTAGGTCTATGAGCTTTCCGGCGTGCCGGTTCCTCATGAGCTTTATCCTAACATCTTTTTTCGTTGTGTGCACGGATATCTGAATCTCGTCAAGACCAGCCGAGTATAGGCTTTCTATCCTCCTCTCGTCGAAGCGAACGTTGCCGGCCGTGTCAGTAACTCTAATCCAGAGGTCGTAGTGCTCCCTCGCATACCTTATCCGAGCCTCGAGGTGGGGATCGTTGAGCGTGTCGTGTCTTGCAACGCGGTATATCATTGCTGGTGGGTTCTGGAGGAGGTAGCAGAAGACGCAGGCATTGCCGCAGGGGCCTGCCTTGGAGGACGGTGGTATTACGAGCAGGTCCTCTCTCTCTTCCACCCCGTCAAGCTCGTACTTTGTTATCCTCCTGAGCTTCAGGTCCTCAGTGAGCTCATACATGTTGGGGGGTTAGAGGGGAAGGGGGTTTTAAAGGTTGTCAGCCCTTTCCAGTTCCTCCTTCAGCTCCAGGTAAAGGAAGAGACCGGCCACCGAGGCAAAGGTCTGGGCAACCGCCTGAAACGGTGCCTGAATAAGGGCGGCGACGATCCTTGCGGTAAGCCCCTGGGAGGCCAGAAGAATTATTGCGACGATGGCAGCTGGGGCTATTACAATGGCCATTATGAATATGAGAAGGAGGGCGCCAAAGCCCATCGAGGAAAGCTTGTTCTTCCAGGCCACAGCAAAGCCATCTATGAAGCTACCGAACGAGCCCTTGACCACGTAGGCTGGGACCGTCATAGAGCTGGCTCCGACGAGGAAGGGCAAGATAATAACCTCCACTATTAGCAGGAGGATGACACCGGCAAGCATGAGGGAGTTGGAGTTGACGAACGCACCCCCAATCACAAGCATCAGGAAGGGGAGGCCAGCAGCTATAGCCGCCGCGGCAACAATGATGGTCGTTAGGACGTTTATTCCGAACACTTGAACGATGTGCTCCAAGCCCTTCACGAAGAGCTCCGAGAGAGGGACATCTTTACCCTCCCCTGCCCTCAGTGCTCCGTAGATTACCGAATACTGGGCGGCGGAGTTGAGGAGAAGGGAGAGGAGGAGAAGGAAGAGAAGAGGCCAAAGATTTTCTAAGCCCATCTCTCCGGTGGCACCGTGTTCCTCAATTATTATCCCCTCAATCTCCTTCCCGCGCTCCATCGGGGAAAAGGGTTCGATATCCCTCTGAATGTAGGCAGACATAGGTGCGAGGATTAGGGCTATCAAAAGGGGAATTAGCGCGAGCCTGGGATTTCTAAGGGTAAAATTCACAGCGTCACCAAATGCCTTTAGAGCACCCATCCAAATCACCAAAAATTTGGAAAAAGAAACCTCTTTAAAAAGCTAATGCCCATAAGCCGGCTCCTAAGAGAGCCCCTAGCAAGAAGAATGTCACAATTTCTATCACGATTGCTAGTATGGTTGCTATGAATGCCTTCAGCCACCCGGTGCTAAAGATGGCCTTCACGACCCACACGTATGCTATAAACGCCATGAGAGGTCCTAGTATCATTCCAAGAATCGGAATCATGCCGAATATAAAGCCAACGATTACCCCTAGGATGCTACCGGCGAGGACCGCCAACATGCCCTTGCCTATACTGGCCTTTTCTATTCCCGCCAGCTTGGCTCCCAGGTACATAAAGAGCCCCGCTATGAAGAGGGCAACCAAGAACACTATTATTGCCAATATACCAAGGCCTGCTAGCACTACTCCCATCACGGGTGTATCACCCTTTTTACTTGGCAGGTTATCTAAATAAGCCTTCCGGACCAAAAGCTTTTAAAACCGGGCAGACCCCTATAACATGACGGGTGGGCCGGTAGCTCAGCCTGGGAGAGCGCCGCCCTCGCAAGGCGGAGGCCGCGGGTTCAAATCCCGCCCGGTCCACCACACCAATTCTCGAGACTTCATTCCACTTAATCCTCCTCTATTATCCTCTTCATCCAGCTCCCACGCAGGAACCATGCCAATCCGACTAGAGCCGCGAGGAAGTTGCTCATACCCATTCCAAAGAAGACACCTCTGCTCGTCATCCCGAAAAGCTCGCCTAGGGGCATTGTAAAACCGAGTATTGTTACCGCCGGTATGTAGCCGAATGCGTAGCTCAGAGGAATCCTGAGGCCCCAGAGTCGGAGTATGCCAAGCAACATACTTTTCTTTGTGTGCCCCGCAGAACTGAAGACCCGCCTCACAACGACGAAGATGCCGTTGAAGAAGGGGACCGAGATAAGGAAGTACTTTAGGACAATCTCGCTCTCCGCTATCACGGCCGGATCGTCGAGAAAGACCTTGAATATTGGCACCCTGAAGAAGCCGATCGTCAAAACGGCAAAGCTGGCGATTCCGAAGTTGATGAGCATAGTCCTCTCTGCTATCTTCTTGGCCCTCTCGTACCTCTCTGCACCGACGTTCTGGGCCACCATGGCACCCATTGCCATGCTTATGCCCCTTGCTATGCTTGTTATGAAGTTCACGAGGCGTGTCGTTATGACATAAGCCGCGTACGTGACATCACCAAAACCGTAGATTATCCTTGTGAGCACGACGAAACCGAATGAGTTTGCGGAGTCCCCTATGCTGGAGGGAAGGCCCACCCTGAATATCCTCCCGTAAAATGACCAATCAGGTCTCATGTTCTCCCTCGTTATCCTGAGACCTACCCTGCCTGTCATCATTAGGTAGGCCCCTATGACGGCCCCAACGGCGTTGGAGAAGACGGTGGCAAGGGCCGCTCCCGCAACTCCCATTCCGAGGGAGAATATGAATATCGGGTCGAGGATTATGTTAAGGAAGACCGTGAACATGCTTATCTTCACGGGCGTCTTGGTATCTCCCGTTGCCCTCATGAGGGCATTGAAGGCCATAAAGGTGAAGGAAAAAGGAACGCCGATGAATATTATCGTCGCGTACGTCTTGGCGTAGGGAAGGACGTTAGGAGTAACCCGCATAAAGCTGAGGGCGTAAGGGAGTACCAGGAGGCTTATTATTGCCGTCATCATCGAAAAGATTAGCATGAGGGAGTAGAGGGCACCGGCGGCCCGGTTTGCCCTCTCGTATTTCTCGGCCCCGACGTACTGGCCAACAAAGGCGAAACCTGCCATAGCGAAGCCCGTGCCAAAATGCATCAGTGTCCCTATCACGGGCCACGTCGTCCCAGGGGCTGCTAGGGCTTCTCTTCCCAGTTTTCCAAGCCAGAAGGTGTCCGCCATGTTGTATAGAACCTGGACGAGGTTGCTGGCTATTAGAGGATAGGCCAACTTTAATAGCGTTCTCTCTATGGGGCCGCTCACTATCTCCTCGCGCATCCTCCGGATTTTATCACTCTTCATTCCACTATCCTCCTCATCCAACTGCCCCTCAAGAACCACGCGAAACCGATAAGGGCTGAGATGACGTTGCTCAGTCCCATTCCAATCCACACGCCTGTGCTGTCTCCCATAACCTTTCCAAGGCTGTAGCTGAGGGGTATTCTCAAGCCCCACAGCCTGAGCATGCCAAGTATCATACTCTTCTTCGTATGCCCAGAGCTCTGGAAGACGTTCGTGACGGCACTGAATATCCCGAAGAAAGGTAGGGAGGCTGAGAAGTAACGGACAACCTTGACGCTCTCCGCGAGTATGGCCTCATCCTTTATGAAGAACGAGAATATCTGGGCGCGGAAGATGACGATGATTGCCGTGCCAAGTCCGAGGATTATTAAGTTGATGAGCATAGCTCTCTCCGCTATCTTCTTGGCTCTCTCGTACCTCTCTGCACCGACGTTCTGGCCGATCATCGTTCCCATAGCCTGGCTTATTCCATTGGCAAAGGCGAACATGAAGTTCGTGAGCCTATTCGTGATGCTGTACGTGGCAAAGGCGACCGTCCCGTAGGTGTAGATTATCCTCGTGAGCACGACGAAGCCGAAGGCATCCGTGGAACCCCCTACGCTCGCCGGAAGACCAACGCGGAACATCTTAAAGTAGAGCTCAATGTCGGGCATGAGCGTTTCGGAGGTAATGTGGATCCCGACCTTTCCCGTAAAGAGCAGGTAGCCGCCTATAAGCGAGCCTACGGTGTTAGAGAGCATTGTGGCCACGGCAGCGCCAACGACTCCAAGCTTTGGGAAGCCAAACCAGCCGAATATAAATATCGGGTCGAGGATTATGTTAAGGAAGACCGTGAATATGTTAATCTTTACCGGCGTTTTCGTGTCTCCAACGGCTCTCAGGAGAAAATTGAAGGCGAATAACGTGAAGGAGAATGGAATACCGAGGAATATCACGCGCGTGTAGTTAACTGCGTAAGGGTAGACCTCGGAGGTCACGTTCATAAACTTCATGGCGAAAGGAGTTATAAGAACGCCGATAACCGCCACGGCGATGGAAAATATAAGCATGAGAGAATAAAGGGCTCCAGCGGCCTTGTTGGCCTTTTCGTACTCCTGGGCTCCTATGTACTGGCTCACGAAGGCGAATCCCGCAGTGGCAAACCCCATTCCTAGGCTCATAATGAACCATACGAGAGGCCAAGCTGTCCCCGGAGCCGAAAGCTGCTCTTTGCCAAGCTTACCCAGCCAGAAGGTGTCCGTGAGATTGTATAAGACCTGAACCATGTTGTTGATTATGAGGGGCCAAGCTAACCGGATTAGCGTCCTTTCGATATGCCCCTCGACTATTTCGTACCTCATAGCGTCTATCCTGTCCTGCCTCATGACTACTCAAACGCCAATCGAAACGCTATAATAAAAAGTTTGTCTCGGCAATTTAATCCACGCTTCTTCCTGAACGAACTTCGGTTGCGGCCTTTAGATGCTGAAAACAAAACGTGAGAGCTTTGGCATAGGCAACGATAAGGGTTATAAGAGCTGGGGAGAAGTGGAATTTGCCGGAAGTAAATATTTCGAGGTGGTTAGTATGGCCGAGAAGAAGAGGAAGAGGGTCGTGATTTTGGGGGCTGCTGGAAGGGACTTCCACAACTTCAATGTGTTCTTCAGGAACAACCCCGACTACGAAGTCGTGGCTTTCACGGCCACCCAGATTCCTGACATTGAGGGCAGGGTTTATCCAGCGGAGCTCGCCGGCGAGCTCTACCCGAACGGAATCCCGATTCTGCCCGAGGACGACCTAGAGAAGATAATCAAGGAGAAGGACGTTGACATAGTCGTCTTCGCTTACTCCGACGTTTCCCACGAGCACGTTATGCACTTGGCAAGTAGAGCTCACTCAGCTGGAGCGGACTTCTGGCTTTTAGGGCCCAAATCAACCATGCTCAAGAGCAAGAAGCCTGTTGTAGCGGTTACGGCAGTCAGAACAGGCTGTGGAAAGAGCCAGACCAGCAGGAAAGTTGCTCAACTCCTCCAGGAGATGGGGTTCAAGGTCGTCGCCGTCAGGCACCCGATGCCCTACGGTGATTTGAGAAAGCAGGTCGTTCAGAGATTTGCAACCTTCGAGGACCTCGACAAGCACGAGTGCACCATAGAGGAAAGGGAAGAATACGAGCCCTACCTCGAGAGGGGCATGGTGGTTTACGCTGGAGTCGACTACGAGAAGATTCTCCGCGAGGCTGAGAAGGAGGCTGACATAATCCTCTGGGACGGCGGAAACAACGACTTCCCGTTCTTCGAGCCCGACCTCTGGATAGTGGTTACAGACCCACACAGGCCCGGCCACGAGCTCAAGTACCACCCGGGCGAGACCAACTTCCGCTCAGCGGACGTCATAATCATAAACAAGGTCGACACAGCTAACAGGGACGACATCCAGAAGGTCAGAGAGAACATCGAGAAGATTAACCCGAACGCCATCGTCATCGAGGCTGCCTCGCCGATATTCGTTGACAACCCCGAGCTCATCAAGGGCAAGCGCGTTTTGGTGGTTGAGGATGGCCCAACCCTCACCCACGGCGGCATGAGCTACGGTGCCGGCTACATCGCTGCCAAGAAGTTCGGTGCCAAGGAGATAATCGACCCGAGGCCCTACGCTGTTGGCTCCATCATCGAGACCTACAAGAAGTATCCGCACCTCAGCAACATCCTGCCCGCCATGGGCTACGGCAAGAAGCAGATTAAGGAGCTCGAGGAGACCATCAACAGGGCAGATGCAGACGTCGTCATCATGGGAACGCCCGTTGACCTTCGCAGGTTCATGAACCTCAACAAGCCAGCGGTGAGGGTCAAGTACGAGCTCGAAGAGATTGGCCAGCCCAAGCTCAAGGACATCCTAGAGGAGTGGGTCAAGAACTGCGAGAAGCTCAAGAAGAAGGAGTGATTCCCCCTTTCTTCTACCTTTCGCTTTCTTTGGCTTCGAACTTGAGTTAGCGAAAAGCTAATAACCATCCTCCCCAACCGGCTTCCATGAGGCTCCTCATAATCGCCCCCTGCCTACTAAGCCCCTTCTACGTTTACAGGGGTCCAAAGGAGAAGGAGCTAAGGACGGCCACCGAAATAAGAAGGCTGCTAGCCGAATTTGGCGATGACTGGCACGTTCTGGCATATCCCTGTCCCGAGTTCGAGCTCCTTGGATGGCCGAGGCCCCCTATGAGCAGGGAGGTTCTCGAGGCCCTGGGGATAAGGGAGAAAGTTGAAGTCATTGCGGACTTCATAGGGAGAGTTTTGACGGAGGAAAAACCGGAGACTGTTGTGTTCGTAGGCGTTAAGGGCTCACCCACCTGCGGTGTCTTCACGAGTACGTCAAGCGACCCGGAGGAATACCCCATCGAAGAGGTGAGGCACTTCTTTTACCTCTCGAAGGGGGAGAGGCTGGTCACATATGGGGACATCATCGAGAGGGCAGGTCTGAAGCTCGTGAATGGGGAGGGGGGCCTATTCGCGGAGCTGAGGCATCGGTTTGGGAATATGGAAGCTGTTTGGCTTGAGTTCGACAAGGATAACATCGGAGGAAGCATCTTAAGGCTTCAAAAGGTACTCAAAGGGTTAGAGGAAAGGCCGAAATCTTAATTAGGCCCGAAATCTAAATTTCCATCCAGATACGCTAAATAGAAGGTGCTCAAATTCAGGTGGTGTGAATGGTCGTCGAAGAAGTCCTTGCCTCCGTTTCCTCGATTCCTGACCCCTATCTGAGAATCGTCACCTACGGCAGGATAGGCGTTAGTCTCGCGAAGTCTAAGGACCCGCGGTACGAGAAGGCTTTTAGGCTCGCTCTTTCTGAGCTTGCAAGGATAGACGATCCTTACATCCTCCTGCGTTCCCTCCTAGCCCTCGCGTACTCTACGAGCCTCGCGGGCTTCAAATCGGCAAAGAAGGCGTTTCGGGAGGTCATGGAAAGCTCTAAGGTTCTTCCCAAGCCCCTGAGGGATTCATTAAGGATAGAGGCTGTCAAATACCTCCTTGCCCTGGGTGAGGTGGAGGAAGCCCTCTTCTACACACTTGAAATCGAGGATAAGAAGGCGCGGAACGAGACCCTCCTAGCGGTTCTCAAACGCGCCCTTAGGGAGCTGTCGGGGGATAAGATGAATAGGCTCTATCGGCGTAGGAAAATACAGCTTATACTGGAGCATGTAACTGACGAGCCTTACCGTTCCATGGCCATAGTGGAAACTATAAAGGCTTTCCTCTCCGTAGGCGAGTACGAAAAGGCCATACACCTCGTTGAGACAATAGGGAATAGGCACTGGCTAAAGCAGGCTCTCCGGGAGATACTCGTTCACCTGAGGCGCTCTAGGGTTGGAAAAGAATACGCCGAGAAGCTCATAATCCTCTCCCTCAACATCGCCAAGAGGCTGGGAGAGGACATAAGGGATGACATGGCATTCATCTTCGCCGCCTACGGCTATCCCGAATACTCCATCCAACTCCTCAGGGGCAGCCCCAAGTGGGAAGAAAGGTTGAAAGAGATACTTGAAATGCTTTTCAAGAGGGATATGACCCTTCTAATTGACTACGTAAGCGCCCTCCCGGAGGACATGCTCCCAGCCCTTAAGCACCTCATGAATATCATTCTAGATGAGCCGCTCGGGGAGTACAAGCCCGTGGTGGATGCCTTAGTTCAGAAAGAACCACCCCAGGACATCCTTACGAAGGCAACCGCCTACTATTTGAAGGTGGGCGCATTGCCTGATGCCGTTAAGGTTATCTCCAAAATAACGGACGAGAGGTTGCGCTCTCTTGCCCTCGGATGGCTCGCCCACTACCTCATAAAGGTCGGAAGGATAAGCGAGGCCGTTGACGTCGTCCTTCAGATAAGGGACAGGAATCTGGCCGCAAGGCTGGCCTCCGAGATACTGGTGAGAGTCGTCGAGGAGCGTGAGAAGGATGGAATTGCTGAGCCGACTAAGGAGTGGAGGAAAGAGAGAGAGGCTTGAGTTTGCCGTTGGCCTCCTCGAGCACCTGCTGATGGATGGAGATGCTCCCTTGGAGGATTCCCTCGACGAGCTCTATAGACTTCTTAAGGAGATGCTCCTGGCCGATTGCAATTCGAATATACTTGAGGCCTTTGAGGAGATAGTCCTCGCCCGATACGCCTTGAGTAAAAAGCCGCCGGTCGAAAGGCATCTGCAGAAGGCCCACGAAGTCCTTAGGGAATATCTGGGGTGATGGAGATGGTGGAAAAGATATCTTTCAGAACTTCGAGGGAGGTCGAGATCATCGATATAACGGGAAAAGTGGCTGACATCGTTAAGAGGAGCGGCGTTGGGAGTGGCATCGCTCTCGTATTCACCAAGCACACGACGACAGCCGTAATAATAAACGAGAACGAGCCGGGTCTCCTTGGGGATCTGGAGGAGCTTCTATCGAGGCTAGTCCCGAGAGGTGCCGGCTACAGGCACGACCGCATAGACGACAATGCCCATTCTCACCTCAGAGGTATTCTCCTTGGTCCGAGCGTTGCCGTCCCCGTGGAGGAGGGCAGGCTCCTCCTTGGTACCTGGCAGAGGATACTCTTCGTGGAGCTCGATGGACCGAGGAATAGAGAGGTTTACGTCAAAGTCTGCAGGTGCTAGCCGCCGCTGACTGGTGGGAATATCCCAACGACATCCCCATCGTGGAGTTCCTGATCCCAGTCAACGTACCTCCCGTTCACCGAGATGTTCACATCCGCATCCTCATCGTGCCCCTCTCCGAAGACCTCGTCCTTGAACCTCGGGTGCCTATCTTTTATAAGCTCGATTAGGTCCCTCACGGTGGCACCCTCCGGTAGCTCCACATCTTCTTCTCCGACGCCCGCCAAGTCCCTAAACCTAGCGAAATACCTCACCCTAACCTTCATCGTGTGCACCCTTGGGCATTTTCTGGGAAAGGGTATAAAAGGCCCTCGGGAGATGCTCGCTAGGGTGAGAGATTTGAGGCCTTACGTTAAGACGGCACTCACGATAGCGGGTAGCGACAGCGGGGGAGGTGCCGGTGTAGAGGCAGACCTTAAGACGTTCTCTGCCTTCGGCGTCCACGGGCTTGTCGCCGTTACAGCGGTTACGGCCCAGAATACCAATTCCATAATCGCCGTCCATGAGGTTCCACCTGAAGTCGTGGTGAAGCAGATAGAGGCCGTCGCCGAGGACATAGGCGTTGACGCGGCCAAGACCGGCATGCTGAGTAACGCGGAAATAGTGAGGGCCGTCGCGAGAACCCTAAAGAGGTACGACTTTCCACTGGTCGTTGATCCCGTGATGGTATCGAAGACAGGTGTAACGCTCTTAACGGAGGGCGCCATAGGGGTGCTTGTGGATGAACTCTTCCCCCGAGCAACCCTTGTGACACCCAACAGGTTTGAGGCCGAGAAGCTGAGTGGGATGACTATCAGAACCCTGGAGGACGCTAGGAGGGCCGCGAGAGCCATAGCAGAGGAAACTGGAGCTGAAGGCGTGATAATCAAGGGGGGACATATTGAAGGCGGTGATGCTGTTGATGTGCTCTACTACCAGGGGCATTTCAGAGAGTACAGGGCACCGAGAGTCGAGGGATGCACCCATGGAACTGGTTGCTCCTTTTCAGCCGCCATAACGGCCAACCTCGCCAAAGGCTTGTCCCTCGAGGAGGCAATATCCCTCGCCAAGGAGTTCATAACCCTCGGCATAGTAACCGGCCATAGAATAGGACACGGTCACTGCCCTGTTAACCCTATCGCCTGGCTAGAGATTCCGGCCGAGAAGTGGAGGGTCTATGAGGCTCTCAAAAAGGCTGTAAGGGAGTTCGAGCGGATGAACCCCGTCGCCCTGATTCCGGAGGTTGGCGCGAACTTCGTTTACGCCTTACCCAAGCCCTATGCCCGCGATAAAAAGGACGTGGCTGGCGTGAAGGGCAGGATAGTCCGTTATGGTCGCTCCGTTAAGGCAGTGGGTCCCGTTGAGTTCGGGGCAAGCGACCACCTAGCAAGGGCCGTCCTGAGATTTATGGACTTCCATCCGGAGGTCAGGAGCGCCCTGAACTTAAGATACAGCGAGGGCCTCGTCGAGAAGGCGGAGAAGGTTGGGCTTGTCGTGTCCTTCTACGACAGGCGAGAGGAGCCTCCCGAGGTCAAGGCTAGAGAAGGAGCCACGATTCCCTGGGGCATCGAGACTGCCATAAGGAGGGCTGGAAGGAGACCGGATCTGATATACCACCTCGGGGACTGGGGTAAGGAGCCCATGGCAATAATTTTCGGCGAAACTCCTCAGGATGTCCTAAGGAAACTGTCCCTCCTGCTCAAGTGAAAGCCTTTTAAATTTTTGATCCCAAATTTCAATGGGAGCCCTATAATGACGAGAAGGGAAAGGATAATCGAGCTACTGCTCGAGAGGGACTACAGCGTAAGTGAGCTGGCTAGGATTCTTGAGATAAAGGGCAAGGGTGCTCGGAAGGCCATCATAGAGGAGCTGAAGGCTATATCGAGGATAGCTAAGAGGGAAAGAATGACCCTCCTTGTAAGGCCAGCCCAGTGCAGAAAGTGTGGCTTCTTATTCAAGCCCGAAATAAACGTACCGTCTCGCTGTCCCCGGTGCAAGTCGGAGTGGATAGAGGAGCCAAGGTTCAAGCTTGAGCGAAGGTAATTCTTTCGGCAATGAGTTTGAGGAGGGGGGCAAGGGCCCTTCCTATTGCCTCCTTTTTCTTCGAGAAGTCGGTCACATCCTCGGTCAGGTTCTCCCGGATTATCCTTACTGCCTCCTCCACATTGAGTAGGCCGTTAAGCCAGGCCTTGGCGATGAGGGCCTCCGCATAGTCCCCTTTTCCATGCTTGTCCATCCTCTTGAGGTCCTTGGAGAGACCCGCTAGGTCGAGGGCAATGGCGAGAGAGGCGTTGGGGACTCTGTCTCCCGTTGGTCTCCCAAGGAATTCCGTAAGTGCGAGGGAAAAGAGGAAGTTCACAATAGCATCGCCAAGCTTCGCGAGCCCCCTGTCAAGTTCCATCGCTTCACTCCCCACGGAAGGCCCGGAGGTATATCTCCCTAATCTCATCCACCTTTGGTTCAACTGGGTTGAAGGAAACGAGCGGGTCCTCATAGGCCTTTCTTGACATCTCATCGAGCCTCTCCATAAAGACATCTTCCTCAGCGAGTTCGCTGAGCATTGGAACGCTGAGGGCCTCGTTCAGCTCACGCACCCTCTCCAGGAGCTCCCCCGCATCCCTAAGACCCAGCTCCCTCGCGAGCCTCTCGTAGAGCTCTCTCGCCCTCGCCATGTTGAACTCCATGACGTAAGGAAGCAATATAGCGTTCAGAAGGCCGTGGGGCCCCATCCATGCGGCCTTGTGGCTCATGGCGTGAACAAGGCCAAGACGCCCGTTGAGGAAGGCGATGCCCGCCATCGTGGCCGCGTAGTGCATGGCTTCCCTTGCCTCGGTATCCCTTTTTACGCTCCTCTCAAGG
Organism: Pyrococcus yayanosii CH1; assembly: GCF_000215995.1. Classification (NCBI taxonomy): domain Archaea; kingdom Methanobacteriati; phylum Methanobacteriota; class Thermococci; order Thermococcales; family Thermococcaceae; genus Pyrococcus; species Pyrococcus yayanosii. The sequence goes on from NC_015680.1 coordinate 373,017, forward strand.
CTTTCAAAGACCGTCAATGCGGCCTTGATGGCCATGGCATCGCTGAAGGGTGTGGCCGCCTTGGAGACGTAGGCTTCAATAGCGTGGACAAGGACGTCGAGGCCCGAGTTCTTGGCAACTTCTGGAGGCATCTTCTCGGGGAGCCTTGGATCGAGTATCGCGACGTCCGGCGTTATCTCGGGGCTCACGATGGTGTACTTTATCCCGTCCTTTTTGATCACGGTGGCCGCGGAGACTTCGCTTCCAGCGCCGCTCGTTGAGGGCACGGCAATCAGCGGTGTCCTGAGCTTGGGGAGAGGTTCAGGCCTCTGGAACCGGCTGAAGAAGGCGACTTTATCGAATTCCACGTCTGGAACGTCGTAAAACACTTTCACGGCTTTGGCGACATCTATCACGCTCCCCCCGCCTATCGCGACGAGGGCGTCGGGGGAAAACTCCCTGACCTTTGGAAGTAGCTCCTCGACTGCATCTATCGTGGGTTCGGCTGGAACGGACGTTATTGCCTCGACGAGGGCCCCCGCCTCTTCGGCGTAGTCCATCGCCTCCTTTAGGAAGCCGTGGGTTCTCATGGACCTGCTCGATAAGAAGAGAACCCTCTCCTTGCCTCTGAGGGCCTTCTCTAAATACGACAGGCTTTCCCTCCCGAGAACGACCTTCGTGTTCAGGAAGAAGAAGCCCCTCATATCACTCCTCCTCGAAGCTTTCCTTTATGAAATCTACCGCCTCCTCGCTGAACTCCTCCATCGGAACTTCCTTCCCAAACTTGTTGTAAACCTTACCATCGGCAAAGTTTATCTCGAGGACCTCGTACTTCTCCTCGCTCCACTCCTTTACGTCCTCTCCATGGGCTTTCATGTGCCTCGGCAGGCTCTCTATATCCACGTACTTGTTGCAGTAGGGACACCTGTAAAACTGCCAGAAGACGTAGTCCCTACCGCCTATCATGTTTCTCTTCAGATGCTCTATGAGCCTGCCTCCGAGGTACTCGTAGAAGTCCTCCTGGACGAGAGCCCCGTCCTTCTCGACTACCTTGAAGCCGCTCCAGACTATGTGATCCGAAACATCCTGAAGGGTCGGTCTTAAGAACTTTAGGGACATTATGAACGTCCCGTTGTTGAGATAGAAGGTTCCCTTGCCCGGGATCACTATGAGGTCTATCACGCCTACCTCCTTCTCCCTGCTCATCTTGTCGGCATGCTCTCTTCCCTCCGCTATCCTTATCCTGACCCTCATCCCGCTCCTCTTGTGGATGCCTCGGACTTCTCCATCTTGGATGCTCCAATAGTAATCGTCAAGGCCCCTGACTTTGGCGTAAACCTTCTTGAGCTTCTCGTCGAGCTCCTTGAATCTCACACCCACCACCAGAGGCCGGTCTCCCCGAGAATTAATAAAGCTTCCCGGAAAAACTTTTAAGGGAGCTGGACTAGGGCGATAAAAGCTTTTCGTTCAGCTTTCTTAGTTGATAATCATTGAGCCTCTGGGCATTTTTGTTAAACAAAATCACTTAAAATCAGCAAAAAACGTTTATAAGTTTTGTCTTCATCCAGATAACGGTGATCGCTGTGAATAAGGGGGCAAACACACTTGTTTTGCTTGTCCTGCTCCTAGCCGGGCTTTCCTACGGATGCATAGGGAGCACCAACGGGACTCAAACTGCGACGGAGAAGCCCAAAGTGCTGACAATCTCAACCACCACCAGCCTCTACGATACCGGAATCCTTGAGAATGTGATTGCACCAATTTTCAAGGAGAAGTACAACATAGAGCTCCGCTTCATCCCCAAGGGAACCGGTGGGGCTATTCTCGATGCTAAAAGCGGTGCCAGCGATGCCATACTCGTGCATGCACTTCCAAAGGAACAGGCATTCATGGAGGAGGGCTACGGCGTGAACAGAAAGGTCTTCGCGTACAACTTCTTCGTGATAGTTGGCCCGAAGGACGACCCCGCTGGAATTAGAGGTTTAAGCGTTTCCGAGGCGCTCAAGAAGATCGTCGAGTACGGTAGGGCCCATCCCGACAAAATCGTCTGGGTCTCAAGAGACGACGGCTCGGGAACAAACACGAAGGAGATAGCCCTGTGGAAGAACGCTGGATTCGATTTCAATGAGCTGAAGAACGAGAGCTGGTTTGGAACGACGGGCTCAGGAATGGGCAACACGCTCCTCTACACGAGCGAGAGGAAGGCATACACCATCTCGGACATAGGAACCTACCTCAAGTACCAGAAGGAAGGCAAGATAAACCTGGATGTCCTCGTTGACAAGGGGGAGGAGCTCATAAACGTCTACGCCATAATCATTATAAACCCGAAGAAGATACCTGGCAAGGACTTTGAGGGAGCGATGCTTTTAGCTCAGTGGCTCACCAGCGATGAGGGTCAGAAGGCCATAGCCGAGTACGGGAAGGACGAGTTTGGAAGGCCCCTGTTCTATCCGGCCGTTCCGGTTCTCAAGAACCAGCAGGGAGACGTCTTCAAGTGGATTATCAAGTACGGCTTCATGAAGGACGGGGATAAATACACCGAATGCCCCGAGAAGTTCAGGTATCAGCCCAAATACGACTTCTTCGAGTTTCCAGCGTCTGTGGTTGAAGGCTAAGCCTTTTATTCTTTCCTTCCATTTTCGGGTGGATGAAAGATGGCGTGGGACTACATAATCCAGGGATTTTCAGAGGCGGTGAAGCTTATAGACGATCCGTATGTGATAGAGATAGCCATCCGTTCCATCAAGGTTTCAGGCATAGCTACACTGATGGCGGTGGCATGGTCTCTGCCTATTTCAGTGCTCCTCGGCCTGAAGGACTTCCCCGGCAAGTGGCTGGTTAAGACCCTTATAAACGGTCTCATGGGAGTCCCGACCGTTATCTGGGGGCTAGTGCTCTACCTTATGTTCGTCCCCCTCGGCCCGCTCGGTTCCCTCGGCCTTCTCTACACGGAGATGGGGATAAGCGTCGGTCAAGCATTGTTGATAACCCCGATAATCATGAGCATAGTCGTGAACTCTCTGGAGTCGATAGAGGGCGAGATTAGGGAGCTGGCCTTAACTCTCGGTGCCGATGAGATACGTGCATCCTTCCAGGTGGTCAGAGAGAGCATCGGCGGGATAGTATTGGCGATTATTGCGGCCTTCAACAGGGCAATATCCGAGCTCGGCATAGCCCTCATGATAGGAGGTAACATCTACGTCAGGGGCGGCGTTTACAACACCAGGGTTCTCACCACGGCAATACAGATGTACACCGTCAGGGCGGAGATAAGCATAGCTATTGCCCTTGGCATAATCCTCATGGGCATAGTCCTTGCCGTGAACCTGCTCTCAAACCTCGTGAGGAAGTGGTTGGAATGAGCCTCGTGAGGATCAGCAACATCTCCAAGTCATATGAAGGGAAGAAGGTTCTCGACGGGATAAACCTTGAGGTCAAAAAGGGCGAGATATTCTGCGTTATGGGGCACAGTGGAGCAGGGAAGACCACCCTGCTGAGGATTTTGGCCCTGCTTGAGAGGCCCGATTCTGGAGAGTACGTTTTCGATGGGAAGCCCGTCAACTGGAGCCGGCCGGGGGAGCTGAGAAAAAGCATTACCATGGTGTTTCAGACCCCGGTAATGTTCAACACGACCGTTTTCAAGAACATCGCCTATGGGTTAAAGCTGAGGGGCTACTCTAAGGCTGAGATAGAGAAAAAAGTTCACGAGGTGCTCTCCCTCGTGAGGCTTAAGGGCTACGAAAAGAGAAAGGCCAAAACGCTGTCCGGCGGAGAAAAGCAGAGGGTTGCAATAGCGAGAGCGATAGTTCTTGAGCCGAAGCTCCTCCTGATGGACGAGCCTACAGCCAATCTTGACCCAACGAACTCGGCTATAATAGAGGACATCGTGAGGGAGATTACCAAGGAGAACGGCACGACGATAGTATTCTCGACCCACAACATGTTCCAGGCGAAGAGGCTCGCAGACAGGGTCGCCCACATGTACGCTGGAAGGATAGTTGAAGTTGGCAAAACTAAGGAAGTGTTCGAAAGACCAAAAAGTGAACTAACAAAAAGATTCATTAATGGGGAACTTTTCTGAGCTAAGCTTATAAGTCGGAGTATGAGCATGAAACTCTATCATTGAAAACTACGTGAAGATAACAGAAAGCTTTGCTGTTGGGCCATTTAGGAAAGGCGAGCATGAGTTTACAAGCGTTGATATTGCAAAAACAGTTGGGAGTGCAATTTATGACAGGCTCAGCAGGTATGAAAAGCCTAGAAGTGAATTTAGATCATCCTGGCATGATTTTTAGGACCGAACTCATTTAGGATGCATTCTTCTTAAGGAGTTGATACAACTGGACCTACATAAGAGACCTCGGCGTGTCTATGACCATCCAGCCCCCGAAAGCTCCAATAGCAAATGCAATGATTGATTAACCTCGATGTGCGGAAGCGGGAGTATGTTGATCGAAGTGATAAATATTTTCTATAGTTCTACATTGCTATCTATATACCTACCGGCTAAACTATATTCTATTGCGGAAATCTTTATATCCGCACGGCCTTATCATCCCTTGGTGATACCATGAATAGGGTCTTCGCCCTGACGATTGATAGAGTTCCTCAGTTTGCCGTTATTTCAGGCGGCTGTATCGGGGGCAATAATCCTACACAGATCGTAAAAACCGTGACACAAACCCAAAAGAGACCGTTCCTCAAAAGGAGATCGTTACCGTAACTGCAAAACAAGTTGTGTCATTTTCTTCCTTATACTGACTGAAACAATGGGAGAGGGGTAGGAGATGAAAGTCGGTGTGAACTCATACATAATAAGGGAAATCTCCGGACATGGGTTTTCAGTTGACGAACTTCCAGTTGATGTTGTTGAGCTAGGATTTGACGACACCCCCGTTTTAAGTGAGGAGGGCATAGACTGGGAAGTTCTCCATGGGATTTTGTCGCTTGACATAAACTTCACAATTCACGCTCCATGCTCGGATGGAAAAAACGTTTCCATCGACCTTGGCGTAAACTCAAGGAGAAACATAAGAATCATGGAGAACGTGTTTAAAATAGCCCAGCTCCTTGATGCTCGCTATGTCGTCGTTCACGGAGGAGATATCAGAGAGAGCTACCACAAAGCCTTCATAAACACGAGAAAACAACTTATGGAGATTGCAACCATAGCGGAGGATTATGGGATAAAACTTGTTGTTGAAAACCTCACGGACAACAGGATTGGGGCATTCCCGCATGAGCTTTTGCCGTTCCTTGAAGAAAACGTCTCTGTGTGCTTTGACATTGGACACGCATTTCTTACCTCCATGAAATACGGAATAAACATTAACGAATATTTCCTTTTGCCCGGCATAGAACACGTTCATTTGCATGACAACAACGGTGTGAGGGATGAGCATAAAGCAATGGGTGAAGGCTGCATAAAGTTTGACACTCTTCTCTTCAGAGTGCTTTCACACAAGCCAAAGAACGTTATCTGGGAAATTAGAGATTACTGGATCAAGGAGAACATCTTAAAGAGCATACTTTCGGTTAAAAAAGCTAAACCTATGAAGGTAGGCATATGATGTTTAAGGCAAGTCGACTACGTTGCTTTCCTCAAGTTGGGAGGGACCCGGAAGTTCATAAATGGCTGGCTGTTCTGGTAAGGATTTTAACCTTTTTCGCGAATCTATTCCGGTGAGGCAGATGCCCGAGGAGGCCCTTATAGTTGTTGACATGCAGAGGGATTTCATGCCCGGCGGTGCTCTGCCCGTTCCTGACGGCGACAGGATAATCCCCCGCGTGAACGAGTACATAAGGCGGTTCAGGGAGAAGGGAGCATTGATAGTCGCCACGAGGGACTGGCACCCCGATAACCACATCAGCTTTAGGGAGCTTGGCGGCCCTTGGCCGAGGCACTGTGTTCAAAACACTCCAGGGGCAGAGTTCGTGGTGGAACTTCCGGCCGATGCGGTGATAATATCCAAAGCCACGGAGCCTGACAAGGAGGCCTACTCCGGTTTCGAGGGAACGAACCTCGCCGGGATACTAAAGGAAAAGGGCGTTAGACGCGTCTACATATGCGGCGTTGCCACCGAGTATTGTGTCAAGGCCACAGCCCTCGATGCTGTGAAGCACGGCTTCGAGGTTTACCTACTGAAGGATGCCGTCAAGGGCATTAAGCCTGGGGACGAGGAGATGGCCATAAGGGAAATGGAAGAAGCCGGAGTCAAGATACTTCCTTCCCTTTAAGGCTTTTCCATTCCCTGAGGATTTCTATGGCAACGTTTAGGACTATGGGCCCTATTATGAGGCCCTTCAGCCCGAGGCCCCATGTCCCGCCTATCATCCCTATGAGGACGATTATCTCGTTGAACTTGGCCTCCCTAGCCACTATTCTTGGTCTTATCGTGAAGTCGGGGAGGGGAGATACAAAAATGAAGCCGTAGATGGCGAAGGCAAGGGCAGTGAGAACCCTGCCCGCCCTGAAAAGATAGAATGCTCCGACCACCCATATCATCCATCCCTCGAAAAGGGGCACGAAAGAGAAGAAGACCGTCAGCAGACCGGCGAGGAGGGCTGTAGGCAGGTCGGAAACCCTGAATATTAAGAATCCCAAGGTCATAAGGATTCCCTTGGCGATGTTTAGAAGGAGCCATGCTCTTATGAGGGCTTGGAGCGTTAGGTTGCCCCTCTCAATGATCCTATTAAGGCGTTCGTTCTGGAACCTCAGAAGGTCAACAAGTTCCCTACCCCTAACCAGGAAGAAATAAACGAAGGACAAGTAAACGACGAGCTGGAGCAGGTATTTCGGAATCGAAAAGGTGAAGGATAGGAGGAAGTCCTGCAGCCCTCCCATCATCTGGGTGGTTATCGAGGAGATAGCATCGGAAAGACCAAGGGGGAGCTTAAGGCCACTAACGAGTCTCTCAGCGTCCCTAAGATATTCATAAGCTTCCGAAATGAGGGGTGTGAGCGTGTAGACAAGGAGAAGCAGTGTCCCAATTCCGCAGGAGAGGAGGATAAGGAGGAGAAGGGTCGCCGATGTCTTAGAACCTATTTTCTCCGAGAGGCGAGTGTGGACAGGATAGAGAGCGTAGGCCGTCACAAAGGCAAAAAATAGTGGGGAGAAGAAGGTGCCGATGATTCTGAAAGCCATGTAAAGAATCACAATGCCAATGGCAATCCAAACCACCGTTTCACATTTCATTCAGTGCCCTCCTGAGGGCCCTGATTTCTTTTTCCCCTAGCCTATTCCTGAGCCACCTTTCCTTGTCCCCTGCTAAGTTCTCGTCCTCGATGTCGAGTACAGCCTTCCTTACACCTCCCCTTGGATGCCTGCAGTCTCCTCTATACCTCGGAATCACGTGAACGTGGATATGCTCTACCGTCTGACCTGCTGTCTCGCCGATGTTTATTCCTATGTTAAACCCGTTCGGGGAGAGAACGAGGCTGAGGGCTTTCATCGCGAGCTCGATGCCCCTAATCAGTGCGACTTTTTCTTCCTCCGTGAGGTCGTCGTGATGCGTCACATGCCTCCGAGGAACTACGAGTAGGTGACCCCTGTTTGCTGGATACGAGTCAAGCAGTATCCTTATCAGCTTGTCCTCGTAGAGCAGGACCTCTTCCCGAGGCTTACAAAAAGGACACCCCATGGATTCAGGTTAGGGGCGGTGGTTTAAAACATTGTCCCGCGAAAAGTTTATAAACCTCAACCTTTCCACCAGATACCGGGTTCGGGCAGTAGGGTCCCGCGGTAGCCTAGCCTGGTAGTGGCGGCGGACTGTAGATCCGCAGGTCCCCGGTTCAAATCCGGGCCGCGGGACCACCAGAATTCTGTAAAGGCCTCATTTTTTCACCTCCATAATTGTCACGTTCCCAATCCTGTAAACTGGAGATGCCACGCAACTCATATCAACCTGTCCCCACCGTTCGTATACAAAGGGTTCGATGATGATATACTTAACGCGATATTTTTCAATAACGAGCTTTTTCTCGTTGCAATCCCCTGTAAACAGCTTTTTTAGGTCTTTTCTCCTTTGCTCGTTGTCGAGGAACGTGTTACCATGCCCATACATCGTGGCTATAATTGGCCTTCCGGTTAGCGCATTTAACATCATCCCCGCCTCTTCGCTCGTTGCTATCGTATCATCCCGGCATGTATTGTTCAGTATCCACTCCCTAACCTCTAGGAAGTGCTCCCCCGGAAAATAACGGGAAAAATCCACTCCAGAAACCTTCACAAAAGGATCTTCTCTAATGGAGTTCCAGAAATTCAACGCCCCGGCCACAGGACACAAGAATAGTATGATTAGGAACATCGTCGCCATTTTCCTAGAGGATGCCCCAACGGCGGAGAGACCGTACGCCGCCAAGAGGGTATAAATGTACGGGAGTAAACCGCTGAATCGGGATGACCAGAGTTTTATCCCAAAGGGTTTGAGAAGCTCCGGAGAAAGTCGAGCAACCCATATGAGCCCAATGAATAGAAGCAACGTCGTAACGGCAGTCTCTCTTCTCTTGCTCCAGTTTATCATCGCTAGGCCAAGAAATGGAATGAGGTACAGGGGAGGAAGCAGGCTAATGAGTTTCCTTTCCAGGGTGTCCGTTTCCCAAAACCTGTATATGTCCTCGATGTGAGGAGGTGCTTCGGCATGAATAAGGGCGTTAATAATGAAGGGAGAGAAGATGGCCAACGCTATGAGGAACGTCAACAACGCCCGCTTTTCTCCCTTTAGAATCCCAACCACTATAGGGAGGCCGAGCAGGGGTAGCACGAGCGCGTAGTGTGTCCACATGGCGAGACCCATTAGAATGCCCGATACGATCCATTGCCGCCTGATGAAATAGAGAAGAGACAGTACTCCAAGCAGTGGGGCAAGTTCCTTTGGATTAGGATAAATGTGGGCTGTTAATAGCATTAAGGAGAGGGATGCTGCCGCTATTCCGGCGTTGTCTCCCCAAAGTTCCTTGGCTATGTGGAACATAACTGGTACCATTGAGATTGCCAAAATCGCTTGCAACATGATCATGCTCTTCTCAATTGAGAAGCCAAACACCCATGATATCCCCGCGACGAGGAAATGGTAAAAGAACGGGTACCAGTTCGGGTACACATTGTAAGTCTGATCTAGAAAGGGGTTTCTTCCAAGGGATATCCCCCGAGCTATTGCCGCGTGGACGAGTGTGTCTCCGCCTATAATATATCCCGGTGGTGTTTTCCTTGTAAAGAAGTAGGGAAAAGTAATCAAAATTGCCACTAGGATTATGTAGCAAAGCAGACGCTTCCCATTGATGCCTGTCATATTTCAACCCCACCTCTCTTATTACATTTTTCTTTTGAAAGCCTCGCCCTTTAGGGCGGGGATGCAGAAATTCTAAAACAAGCCCTTTAGCAGGAAAGTGAAAAGTATTAAAGTATTTAAACTCTAAGTGCATACCATACGTTAGAGGGTTCAATATGGAAAGTAGAATACCAAAGTTTGGCTCAACAAGACATGCAAAGCATTTCATAGCTTATCACTTTATATGGATACCCAAATACCGTAGGGATATTCTCATCGGAAAAGTCGCTGAAAGACTAAAGCAAATGCTTAGGGAGTTTGCTGAAGAAATCGGGTGTGAGGTAATTTCTCTCGAAGTAATGCCCGACCACGTGCATGTTTTCCTCAGAGCTAAACCCAACCTCTCACCAGCACAAATCATAAACCACTTGAAAGGGAAGAGTGCAAGAAAACTCTTGCAAGAATTTCCAGAGTTAAGAGCAAAAACGACCAAGGGAAGATTGTGGTCTCGCTCCTATTTCGTAGCCTCAGTTGGATACATAACTGACGAAATTGTTAAACACTACATTGAAACACAATGGGAGCGTGAGTTAAAACGAAAAGAACAGTAACGATTAAACTCCAAGCATCAAAGGAAGTTGAGAGAATCCTCTTTGAGATAGCTGATATTGGAGCAAAAGTCTGGAATGAAGTAAACTACTTAAGAAGACAACAATTCTTCAACCACAAGCCAGTGGATTTTAATAGGACTGAGAAAATCGTTTATGAGAAATACAAGCGTGAGATTGGCTCTGCAACAGTCCAACAAATCTGCAGGAAGAATGTCGAAGCTTGGAAAAGCTTCTTTTCCCTAATCAAAAAGCGGAAAGAACTCCCCAAATTGTTGAAGCCAAAACCACCAAACTACCAAAAAGAGAATGGAAAAAGAAATAATCCTGAGAAACGACCAATACAGGATTGAAGGTAATAAGCTAATTTTGAAGGGTCTTGGAAAATTCAAGAAGCTGGAAGTCCAGTTTAAAGGCAGAATACACTGGAAGGGAAAACAGGGAAGACTTGAAATTATCTACGATGATGTTAAGCGAAAATGGTATGCTCACATTAGTTTTAACGTTAAAGAAAAGCTGTCCAAGAATGGTTGGATTAAAGTCCCAAGAGAACCTTTGGGAGACCTCACGGCTGGAATTGACTTGGGAGTAAACAATTTAATGGCTGTCTATGTCGAGAATGGTGAATCATTCTTAGTTAATGGTAGGCCATTAAAAAGCATTGCTTTTTATTGGCAGAAGAAGATTGCCGAGTATCAGTCTAAAATCAACAAATCAGGCTGTAAAAAGAGTAGAAAACTCAGAAGAATGCACGAGAGAGCAAAACTCCAAGCTAAACACTACATTAACACTGCAGTCAGACAAACTGTTGAAAGGCTTTATCACCTGGGCGTTAGCAGAATTGTCGTGGGGTATCCAAAGGAAATTGCAAGGAATTCACGCAGGGGGAGGAAGCAAAACTTCTTGCTTTCCCATGTTTGGCGTTTTAATACGGTGATAAAACGCTTGAGTGAAGTTCAAGTGTCCCACAGAGGGGCTTGTTTTTAATGCCGACCTTGTTGGAGCGTTTAATATCTTGAAGAAGGTTGTTAGAACGATAACCCCGAGCCCTGAGGGTTTGAAAGCCTTCAGGGTGAGGGGTAATGGGGGCAAGACCGCCCCTGAGGGGTTCAGGGAACCCTCGAAAGGGTTCCTGATGAAGACCCCTCAAACCTCCCCGCCAATGGCGAGGGGTTAACTCGTTGGAACCCTCGCCCTTCAGGCCGGGGAGGAGGTCAGAACTGCCACCACTCCTTTTGAACTTCCTTCACGCCCCTGATTATCCTGAGAGTTTCATAGCTAATATCTCGTGGCTCTTCTATGGGTTCCCCCCTTTCGTAGCCCTCTATAAAGGCAGGGAGTCCCTTCTTGAGGCCCACACCATATCCTCCCTCTAAAACCATTACCACAGAGAAATTCGAGAGCGTGGCCCCAGCATGGTGAAAGAACCTCTCCGTGAGCATGAGGGTAGTCAGGTTCTCTCCTTTGAAGCCGTCAAAGCCCGCCGACACGATGATGACCTTCGGTTTGAGTGCTTCTACAATTGGAAGGACCACTTCGTTCCACGCAAGTATGTAGTTGTCATCCCCGGCGTAGTGGGGCATGGGGATGTTCACCTTACTTCCTTCGGCTCCCTTCCCTCCAATGTCCGCCTCATAACCCGTCCATGGGTATATGTCCCTCTCGTGGATGTCCACGTGAACGACGTTGGAATCCGTCCAGAATATCTCTTGAGTTCCATTGCCGTGGTGGGCGTCGAAGTCTATGACGAGAGCCTTCCCCTTCTCGTCCTTCACCACCCGGGCGGCGGCCGCCGCGTTGTTGAATATGCAGAATCCGAGCGTCGGGGCCCCTAGGGCGCGACCTGACCGACCGGCGTGGTGTCCCGGCGGTCTTGATAGGACGAGATGGAGTCCTCTCTCTTTGGTGCCAAGGAGTGCGGCTTCCCTTGCGGCTCCCATCGCCAGAAGAGCGGCCTCCCAGGTGCCGGGGGAGACGTAAGTGTCCGGATCTATGTACGTGAAGCTCTTCGAGGCCGTTCTAATCGCCTCAACGTATTCGGCAGCATGTATTGATAGCAGCTCCTCCTCCGAAATCGGGTTGGGTTCTTTAACGTTCGCCCACAGTCCTCTCTCCCTAAGAGCTTCTAAAACCAAGGCGAGCCTCCCCGGGTTCTCAGGATGGTAACCTCTTGGCCTGTGATCGAGGAACTTCGGGGAGTAGAATATTGTCGTTGGAATCATTGTCTCCCCAAGGGCCTCTTCATTGCAAGTTTTAAAGCCTTTGAGTAAGCTTTAAAAGATGGGCTGATTAGTATCGGACGGAGCGGGGGTTGCCGAGCCTGGTCAAAGGCGCGGGATTTAGGGTCCCGTCCCGTAGGGGTTCCGGGGTTCAAATCCCCGCCCCCGCACTAACCTTATTAACACCTAGCCCCTATCCTTTCTGGGTGGTTGGATGAAGATAGTCCGCTTCGGTGTTTCTATTCCTGAGGAGCTTCTCCAGAAGTTCGACAAGATAATAAATGAAAAGGGGTACGCCAACAGAAGTGAGGCGATTCGGGATCTGATAAGGGATTTCATCGTAAGGTATGAGTGGGAGAAGGGGGATATGGAGGTTGCAGGAACCATAACGATAGTCTACAATCACGATGAAGCAGACGTCGTCAAGGAGCTTCTCGATCTCCAGCACGAATACTTGGACGAGATAGTTTCCAGTCTCCATGTTCACATGGACGAACACAACTGCCTTGAGGTCGTCGTTGTGAAGGGGAGAGCGAGCAAGATAAAGGAGATAGCTGACAGACTCATAAGCCTGAAGGGAGTTAAGCATGGAAAGCTCGTTATGACGACCACGGGAAGGGAGCTTCTCTGAGCGAAATTTTTATTAACCCGCATTTACTAAAATTTATACGGACCAACAAGGTTTAAATTGATGCGGAGCGAATAAATATTGTTAGGAGGTGGAAAAGGTGGTCGGGATACAGGTTCAGGAAGTTACCACCGACAAGTACGCGAAGATAGATATCAACGCCCCGCTTTCTGAGGCGATTGGAGTAATCGAGAAGGAGGATCCAGATCTCATTCTTGTCTTCGATGGGAACGTTTACAAGGGTGTCCTCACCCAGGACCTTATAATCAGGTCTCACCTTAAGTGGGATCCCACGAAGGCAAAAGTCAGGGACGTTTACAAGCCTGCACCCGTTGTCAAGCCCACGGATGACCTCAGCCATGCCGCCAAGCTCATGCTTGAAACGGATCTCCGCTCCCTGCCCGTTGGAGAGGACAAGGCCAACATAATGGGCATCGTAAGCGACTTCGCCCTGCTTGACAGAGTTGTCGCCGAGGAATTCGGAAAGAGGAAAGTGGAGGAGTTCATGACAAAGGATGTCATAACGCTCTCGCCTGACGACACGGTCGCCAAGGCTCTCGCCGTCATGAGAGACCACTCCATATCGAGGATTCCCATCGTCGACGAGGAAGGTCGCTTAGAGGGTCTTGTGACCCTTCACGACCTGATACTCAGGTTTATAAAGCCTCGTTTCAGGGCCCAAGCGGGGGAGCTCGTAGGGGAGAAGATACCTCCCTTCAGCATGAAACTCAGGGAGGCTATGATCAGGGGTGTCATAACCATAATGCCGGATGCAACCATAAGGGAGGCCGTCGCTACGATGATTGACAATGACATAAACGGCCTCGTCGTCGTTAACGAGGATAACAAGGTTGTTGGTATCATAACGGGCAAGGACTTGTTGCTTCCGATATCCAAGATGGTCGAGAAGGAGGCCCGCTTCTACCTCCAGCTCGGAGGTGATGCAGCCGCCCTGAGCGAGTTCACGAGGGAGAGGATAATAAACGATATAAAGCGCTTCGTTGATGGCTACTCAGATCTCTTAGGCAATGAGGGAATAATATACCTCTACATCCGCAGGTTCAACGAGAAATTCCGTGGTGTCCACCTTTATCAGGCCAGGATGAGGGTCGTTACTGACAAGGGGGTCTTTGTGGCAAGGGGAGAGACTTGGGGAGCCATACAAGCAGTCCACGACGCCATAAGGGCCATAGAGAGGCAGCTTCTCCAGAAGGCGGAGCTTGAGAGAGACATACGCTACGCCAAGAGGTTCATAGAGAAGCTTGAGCTGTGGCGCTGAGCTCCTCTTCCTTTCCCTTCCTGAACAGCTCCTTGGACTTTATGAGCAGGGCCTTGTTCCTTCTCTTTCTTCCCTCTTCAAGGAGTTCAAAGGCTAGGAACTTCATGAGCCGAGCGAACTTCCAGGGATTCCTATTCCTTAAGTCTGAAAAGAGGGTGTAGATGAGGGGAATTGCATCATCGGTGGGTTTAAGGAGAAGCACTCTGTAGGCAAGGAGAATGCGGTCTACGGGTCTCCTAACTTTTTCTAAGTGCTCTTCCCTTCCCAGGAAGAAGAGAAGTCTAGCTAGGGTTCCTCCCCCTATTGTAATCTTTTCTACCAGCTCCTCAGCAGCCTCCACATCTCCCTCCTCGAGGCGGTGAAGACCAATGCTCTCGATAAGGGCCGACCTGAATGGTTCGGGCAAGTTTTCGAAATTTTCTTCTGTTAGCTCAAGGAGCTCCATCTCCAGAGGTTCCAACTCTGGCTCTTTGAGATTAGCCTTCTCGTCCCGCATTTCCACTACGGCGCTTCCCTTCTCCTCTGAGACCGGGAGGATGGTAGCGTCCACGAGAAACCTACCATCCTCGTACTTTATACCCTCGGGAAGGGGCTTAAGGAGCTCAACATCAGCTTCCTCAAGGCCCAGCTCTCCTAAACTTATCTCGATGATGTTCATTTTCTTGAGGGCCTCTGCGAGGGCATCACTGATGCTCCTCAGAGCTTTTTTCTTCATGTATACGTCCACTATCAGCCTAGCACTATCCACGGCATCCTTAAACTTCCCCCTCTTTGAGAGCTCGTAGGCCAGATAGAGAAGGGCCTCATTCCTGAGGGATGGAATTGGAATCGAGCTGGCCAATCTTCTAGCCTCGGCCGGGTTTTTAGAAGCCATTGCTTGCGACAGCCATTTCATGGCATAGGACTTCCAGTAGGGATCGTTTATGTTCTTGGATATCTTGATGGCCTCTTCTAGTTTTCCCCTTTCAATGGCCTCACGAACCTTCGCAAGTTTTTCGATCATCAGAAAAAGGCTCTCCCTTCCTACCTTAAACCTTTCCGCCATCAAACCTTTTAAGCCCGGTTGGTGAGTGTCCCACAGAAAGCGCTCCATGAGGGTGATGCGTATTCTCGTACTCGGCCTCGACATAATCAGCGAGGACCCCAAGAGGTTCGCCGTCGTGAGCTGGTTCAACGGAAAGCTCGAGAAGAAGGGTGAGTTTACCCTATACCGTTTGATACGCTTCATAAGGGCCAAGAGGCCCGACATAGTTGCCATGGACAGCGTTACCGAATTGGGCAATGATCTGAGAAAGTTCTTGCGGGCGTTGCCGGAGGGAACGAAACTTGTTCAGGTCACTGGTAGGCCAGGCGAACAGCGCTCCCTTTGGAGTCTCGCAAGAGAGCACGGCATCAGAATAGGGGACAAGTTTGACCCCTACGAGGAGGCTAAGGTCTGTGCCCTGCTCGCGGCCAAGGGAGTCGGCTATGAGGTCCTCGCTTTTGAGGATGAGGTTATAATAACCGTTACTAGGGGCAGGAGCCAAGGTAAGGGAGGCTGGAGTCAAGATCGCTACAGGAGAAGAGTTTACAGTCTCGTTCAGGCCAAGGTGAGGGAGATAGAGGAAACCCTTCGCAGAGCGGACATTCCTTTTGATCTTGAAACGGAGGAAAGAGACAGAGGAGTCGCGAGGGGTGAGTTCAAGGTCTACGCGAGCAGAGAGGAGTTGGCGGGGCTCGTAAGACCTATGCGTGGCGGGGATGTTGAGGTTAGGATAAGGCCCGTGGAGAGGAAGGTCCTAGAGTTCGTTCCACTGAGGGTTGAGAGGGCAATAGAGGAGAGGAGGAGCATAATAATCGGCCTCGACCCCGGGATAACTGTCGGTATAGCGGCCGTTGATCTAGACGGGAACGTGGTCGCCGTTTACAGTGAAAAAAACATGGCCTTGAGTGAAATAGTTCGCTTCATAAGCGAACTCGGCCATCCGATAATCATAGCGACGGACGTGAACCCACCGCCGGGCCTCGTGGAGAAGATGGCCCGCTCCTTCAAGGCCCAGCTCTTCGTTCCAAGGGAGAGTCTGAAGGTTGAGGAAAAGAACGAGTTACTTAGGAGCTTGGGCATAACCGTGGAGGACGACCACCAGCGCGATGCTTTGGCTGCTGCCTACAAGGCATATCTCCGCTATAAGCCGAAGTTTGAGCACATAGAGGCAAGACTCAAGGAGCTGGGCCTCTGGAAGAAGAGGAATGAAATAAAGGCCCTCGTTCTGAGCGGCTACAACCTTGGCGAGGCCATAATGAAGGTTAAGATGGCCGAGAGGCCGAAGGAAGATGTTAAGGAGAAACACGAGCCCGAGGTGGACGTAACGCCCTATCTCGAGAGAATAAGAGAACTTGAGAGGACCATCGAGATTTTGGAGAGGGAGAACGCCGAGCTCAGGAGCCTCGTGGAAAAGCAGAGGAAGAGGATAGAGAGGCTTGAGGAGATGCTGAGGGAATTCGACGAAAAGGTTAGGGCGAAGATCATAAGGGAGAAGGAAATTCAGGCGAGAGACAGGAGAATAGCCCAGCTAGAGGAGAAGCTCAGAGAGGCGAGGGAGATGGTAGAGAAGCTCAGCAGGGACTTAGCGCTCACGAAGAGGATGCGCCTCATGGAGCTCCGGGGAAAGGTCATCCCAGTTAAGGTCATTGAGAACTTGACCTGGAAAGAGATAGAGGAGCTCGAAGGCAATGTGGGAATAAAGAAGGGTGATGTCCTCTACGTGCTGAATCCAGCAGGTGCGGGGAGGAGCATTGGGGAACATCTGGCCGCGAAGAGAATTAAGGCCCTGATAACCGTAAAAGAACTTCCCGTTCCCGTTTATGAGGCTTTGAGGGAAAGGAAAATTCCAGTCCTCCTCGAAGGGGAGATTGAGGTTAAGAGAGTTGATGAGTTTGCCGTAGTCGAGAGGAATGCCCTTGAGGAGGCCGTGAGGAGAAAGCTCGAGGAATGGGCGGAGGAAGAGAAGGAGAGGGAGCTCGAGAGCGTGCTTAGAGTAATAGAGGAATACAAAGTCGAGAGGATTAAGGAGCTTATTAGGAGGGTGGAGGAAGGAAGATGATCCTGATAATAGCCGAGAAGCCCAACGTCGCCCGCAAGATAGCCTCGGCCCTCGCCGAAGGTAGACCTGTGAAGAAATCAATCTACGGCGTTCCCTACTACGAGCTGACAAGGGACGGGAAAAGGCTCATAGTGGCCCCCGCAGTGGGCCATCTCTACGGCCTCGCCCCAAAGCGGGACTTCTTTGGCTATCCAATATTCGATATCGAGTGGGTGCCCGTTTACGTTGCGGAGAAAGGGAAGGAGTACGCGAAGGATTATATCAAGGCTCTTTCTGTTCTCGCGAAGAGGGCGAAAGAGTTTGTCGTGGCCACGGATTACGATACGGAGGGCGAGGTCATAGGCTACACCGCACTAAAATATGCCTGTGGCGTCGACCCCAGGAAAGCCAAGCGCATGAAGTTCTCTGCCCTTACAAAAAGGGATCTTCTTAAGGCGTGGTATAACCTTGAGCCGACAATAAACTTTGGAATGGCGGGGGCTGGAATAGCTCGTCACGTCCTCGACTGGTACTGGGGAGTGAACCTCTCCCGGGCGCTAACGCACGCGATCAAAAGGGCCAGCGGAAAGTGGGTAGTCCTCTCAACCGGTAGAGTTCAGGGACCGACGCTAAAGTTCCTAGTGGACAGGGAAAGGGAGATTCAGAACTTTGTGCCCAAGCCTTACTGGATCATCAAGCTCATCCTCGAGAAGAATGGGCGGAAGCTGACGGCCACGTACGAGAAGGACAAGGTCTGGGACGAGGAGGAAGCCAAGAGAATAGTTCAGGAGGCCCGGAAAGGATATGCGATCGTCGAGAACATCGATGTTAGGAGGCTCCAAAGGAATCCCCCCGTCCCCTTTGACCTTGGAACTCTACAGAGGGAAGCCTACTCGGCCTTCGGTTACTCTCCTAAGAAGACCCTCGACATAGCGCAGAGCCTGTATGAAAAAGGATACTGCCTCCATCCGGATTCCCTAATACCCACCCCGGACGGGATTAAGAAGATAGCCGAACTACCCAAAGAGGGAGAAGTGCTTGCACTCGACTTTAACCTGAAGCTTTCGAGGGCTAGATACCGCCTCCTCGAGCGTGATGCAGACGAACTTATGTACAAGGTTACCCTGGGTGACAGAACCGAGCTTTATCTGACCGCCGACCATCCGGTGCTCGTTTGCCGTGACGATAAGCTCATTTTTGTCCCAGCGGAAGAATTGAAGGAGAGCGACCAGGTCGTTCTCGTGATTGCAAGAGAAGGCTTTAAAGGTAGAGAAAATCCGCCAACACTTCTTGACTTCCTCTTAGAAAACGCCCGCACGATGAAGGACTACATCCTGTACGACCCCGAATTCGGAAAGGATCTCAGGAGGAGGCTCAAGGAAAGGGGTTTGAAGGTTGAGGTGATGGCAGAATTCAACATACGGGAGTCAACGTATTACAACTACCTCCGCGGCAAGATGCCCGTGCCAATCGCGAAGTTCCTGCTTGACAAAGGAGTTATTTCTCGGGAGGAACTCAGAAGTGTGTTTAGAGGCTTTGCCTACAGCACATCTCTCTCCCCAATCAGCTTCGAGTTCAGCGAGGAGTTCTGGTATCTGTACGGTTTTGTTGTCGGTAGCAGTTATACCGTAAAGAATGGCGCATTAGTGATATCCGCAAAGGAAAGGGAAGAGGACATCGTGAGAGCCATCAGGGAGGTCGCCAATTCCCTAGGAGTGCCATTCAGGTACGATGCAAAGTATAAGCTCATAATTATCCGCAGTAAGTCCCTGACAAGGCTCTTTGAACTGCTCGGTTGCTCATATGGGAACAAGACGAGAACATTTAGAATCCAGGGTATTGTTGTATCAAGACCTGGGTGGATAGCGGCTTTCCTTGCAGGCTACTGTGACGCTGATGCCCATATAAGAGTTAAGCCCACTGGAAGCAGAAAGTCGCTCTCGCCCCAGATAGTGCTGACGTCGAAGAACAAGGAAGTAATCTATACCATCAAGCTGATGTGGCAGCTCTTGGGTGTCAGGACTTATCTGCTGGAGAAAAAAGATAAAAACGGAGTCGTGTACGAGTTGAAAGTTTATCCCAAAGATGTTCCCAGGTTTTACGAAGTTCTGAGGAGCTTTCTCATAGTCAAGCGGAAAGACCTCGAAAGGGTTATTGAAATAGTGGCAGGTAAGCGTGCGATAAACATCGAGGAAACAGCCATTCCCCTGACCGATGAAGACCTGAGGAGAATCGCCACGGGAGACGTTTACCTTCTGAAGGTAAATGGCATTGAGAAGTTCCGCTACCGTGGTAAGGTGTATGACCTCGTTGTGGAAGACTATCACAACTTCATCGCCAACGGCGTTGTTGTTCACAACTGCTCATATCCAAGAACCTCGTCCCAGAAACTTCCAAAGAACCTCAACTTCGGGGCTATCCTTCAGGGGCTCTCCAAGCTTCCCGAATACAGGCCCTTCGCCCACATGCTTCTTGGCAAGGAAGTCTTGAAGCCCGTGGAGGGCAAGAAGGAAGATCCCGCTCATCCGGCTATATACCCCACGGGTGAGGTGCCAAAGCCGGGGGAGCTGACGAAGGATGAGCAGAACCTCTACGACCTGATAGTGCGCAGGTTCTTGGCCCTCTTTATGGAGCCGGCTGTGAGGGAGAGCGTGAAGGTTACGATTAAGGCAGGTTCCCACCGCTTCATCCTGAGCGGTGCCAGGACCGTTAAGGAGGGTTGGCTGAGGGTTTACGGAAAGTACGTCAAGTTCGATGAGGTTCTCTTGCCGGGTTTCAGGAGAGGCGAGCCTGTTAGGGTCCTTCAGGTGAAGAGGGAGAAGAAGAAGACTAAACCGCCCGCCCGCTACTCACCTGCGGCTGTGATTAAGAAGATGGAGGACCTCGGCCTCGGAACCAAGGCTACGAGAGCCCAGATACTTGAAACTCTCTACCAGAGGGGCTATATAGAGGGGAAGAAGAGCATCAAGGTGACGCCCCTCGGCATGAAGGTAGTGGAGACCCTGGAGAAACACGTGCCCGAAATAGTGAGCGTCGAGCTTACGAGGGAGTTCGAGGAAAAGATGGAACTCATAATGAATGGCAAGCTCACGAAGGAGGCCGTTATAGAGGAGGCGAAGGAGCGGCTGCTGAAAATCCTGGAGGAGTTCAAGAGGAAGGAGCTGGAGATAGGCAGGGAGCTCGCCAAAATAGTTATAGGAGAAGACCTCGTGGAGGATAAGAGAGAGGACATCGTCGTGGTGGGCAAGTGCCCCAAGTGCGGCGGCGACCTCGTCGTGAAGTATAACAGGAAGACTGGAAAGAGGTTCGTCGGATGCTCCAACTGGCCGAAGTGCGATGTTACCTATCCTATACTCCAGCGGGGCGAGATAATCCCGACGAATAAGACCTGCTGTGACGGCACTCCCATCGTTATAATCAGGGAGGAGGACGGGAGAGAGTATGAGATATGCCTTGATATAAGGTGCAGGAAGGGGAAGGGGAGGTGATTTTGTGTCCCTTGAGGAGCTCTACCGTTATCTGAGATGGAGGATGGACCCTGAGGATGAAAGGGCTGTGGAGAGGTTCCGGCGGATAGTGAAGTTCTTTGAGTCCTTGCCGGACCTTCCGGGGGGTGGCAGGGTCCTGGACATCTGCGCTGGCACCGGAATAGCGGGGGCCGCTGTTGCGAAGGCCACGGGTGCGAAGCTTCTTACGGTGCTGGACGCCAGAAGGGAAGACCTTGAAAAAGTGAGCGCCTGGGTGGACATCGCGGAGATAGGGCCGGATGTTAGAAAGGTCATCGGGGATGCCCGGAACGTTGCAGAGCTCGTGGGGAAGCATGACATCGCAGTTCTCTGGGGTCTCACGATGCCTCATTTTGATCCCTTCGATGCCGTAAAGCTCTTCGCGGGCGTCGCCTCCATTCTCTCAGATAATGGTGTCTTCCTCATCGAGGAAACTGACAGGGTATACGGTATCCTCTATCGCATCGGCTACAAGGACATGCTGATAGAGGCAAAGGGAGGGGACTACACGCTAATCTCGCTTCATGAGGGCTATAACATTATGAGGGGAATGTTCAGGCGGACATATTACAAGCTTCCGGGCTTTGATAAGGTTGCGGAGCAGGAGTTCAGGCTCTGGGACATAGCTTCACAGCTGGCCATCGGGAGCGTGTTCTTCAGAGAATGGAGACTTATAGGCAGGGAAGAGCACGGAGTTGTTGGCGTTTCGGATGTGCTATACTTCAGGGGGCCGAGAAAGGACGTTGCAAAGGCTGTGCTCGGAGACAAATGACGTGGGCTGGCGGGCCGGGCGGGATTTGAACCCGCGACCTCCGGCTCCGGAGGCCGGCGTTCTATCCTGGCTAAACTACCGGCCCTCCCGGGAAGTACTCTGGTCTTCCTCTTAAAACGCTTTTGCCATACCCCTATAAAGGTGGTGTTCCTCACTATCATGGGTGGTCTCATGGTTAGGGTGGCCATTATAGGAGGTTCCGGCGTCTATGGATTCCCCGTAGAAGAGCCGAAGGATGTGACTGTGGAAACCCCCTACGGGCCCGTTAAGCTCAGGGTCGGGCTTTTGGACGGGGAAGAAGTTGCTTTCCTCGCAAGGCATGGCGAGGGGCACAGCGTTCCTCCCCACAAGATTAACTATCGGGCCAACATCTGGGCACTCCACGAGCTGGGCGTGGAAAGAATAATAGCAACGTCGGCGGTGGGTTCAATGAACCCTGAAATGAAACCAGGGGACTTCGTAATTCTCGACCAGCTCATGGACTTCACAGTTTCAAGACCGAGAACCTTCTACGATGGGGAGGAAAGTCCGCATGAGTGGAAGTTCGTTGCCCACGTTGACTTCACGGAGCCTTACTGCCCCGAGATAAGGGAGGCTCTAATAAGGGCGGCAAGGGAGCTGGGCTTGTCTTATCACCCACGGGGGACCTACGTCTGCACGGAAGGCCCACGCTTTGAGACGAGAGCAGAGATAAGGGCCTACCGCATTTTGGGTGGTGACGTCGTGGGCATGACCCAATGTCCCGAGGCTGTTCTCGCGAGGGAGCTGGAGATGTGTTACGCCTCCGTAGCCATAGTGACAAACTTCGCGGCCGGCATGAGCGGCAGGAAGCTGACCCACACCGAGGTCGTGGAACTGATGGGGAAGAAGGGGGAAGAGATAGTTCGCCTCATAACGAGAGCCATATCTTACATACCGAAGGAGAGAGGGTGTCCCTGCAAGGATGCCCTCAAGGGTGCCACCGGGTAAATCCATTGACATTTTTTTGTCTAATAAACCTTAAAAATGCCCGAGCAATTGACATGACAAAAGCTAAGGAGGTGCAGGAATGGGATGGTTTGAGAAGTATTTCGAGTTCGAGAAGTATGGCACTGACATGAAGACAGAGATCTTAGCCGGTGTAACAACTTTCATGACTATGGCGTACATTCTCTTCGTGAACCCGGAGATACTCAGCACCGCCATGGGTCCCGAGGCTAGGGAGGCCCTTGTAGCTGTCACGGCCCTTGCGGCGGGCTTCTCGACGATAATGATGGGTATTTACGCCAAAAAGCCCTTTGCCCTTGCGCCAGGAATGGGTCTAAACGCATACTTCGCCTTCACGGTTGCGCCTAAGTTTGGGTGGCAGGTGGCCCTTGCGGCCGTCTTCGTCGAGGGCATAATCTTCATAATCCTCTCCTTGACGAAAGTCAGGAGTGCCATAATCCACGCCATACCCCTCAGCCAGAAGTACGCTATCGGAGCAGGCATAGGCCTCTTTCTGACCCTCATAGGGCTCTCGAATGTTGGGGTCATCACGAGTGGGCCAACTATACTGGCCCTCAATGCCGGTAACCTCGCCACCAAGCCGGTGCTCCTCTTCTTCTTCGGGCTGTTCTTCGCCGCCGTCCTTATTGCACTCCGAATCAAAGGAGCTCTCTTGATATCAATACTCGTCACCAGCATCTTGGGATGGTTAACGGGAGCTGCCCCCTGGCCTGAGAAGCTCTTCTCCTGGCCCGACATAAGCTACACCTTCCTGAAGCTTGACCTCCAGGGACTCCTCAACGTCGGTGCTTTCGGTGCTATCTTCGCGTTCTTCATGGTCGACTTCTTCGACACCCTAGGAACCGTCACGGGTCTTAGTGCCAAGGCCGGGTTCCTGACTAAGGAAGGCAAGATACCCGACGCCGACAAAGTCCTCCTCACGGACGCCGTTGGTACAACAATGGGTGCTCTCCTTGGAACATCCACCGTGACCACATACATCGAGAGCGCCGCTGGCATTGAGGAGGGTGGAAGAACGGGCATGACTGCCCTCGTGACGGGCTTCCTGTTTCTCGCGCTCGGCCTCTTCATAGGGCCGCTTGCCGGCTCCATTCCGGGCTTTGCTACCGCACCGGCCCTCGTCATCGTCGGTTACTACATGCTCAGTGCCATAAAAGAGGTTGACTTCACAGACCCGACGGAGGCCATTCCGGCCTTCCTCGTCCTCATAACGATACCCTTTACGTACTCAATAGCCGACGGAATAGGCATGGGCTTCATAAGCTACACGATAATCAAGGTCTTCAGCGGCCGCTGGAAGGAGGTCCATCCGCTAATGTACATACTGGCCATCATCTTCGTCCTCTACTTCGCTTACCTTGGCGGCCTCTTCTGATCTATATTTTTTCAGAAACTGCTTCAGAACGTAAGGACAGTTCTCTTGGATGTATTCGATGAACTCCTTAATCCTCTGGAGGGTTATCTCGTGAACGTAGTGCTCGAACTGGCATGCGTCCTCCTCGGCGATATCCGTCGGTATTCCAAGGACGTCAGTGAAGAACTGTGTGAGGAGAAGATGCTTTAAGTGGGTTTTCTCCGCTATTCTCTTGCCCTCCTCTGTGAGGAGTATCCTGTCGTACTTCTCATATTGAACAAGTCCCTTCTGGCTAAGCTTCTTTAGGGCATCTACAACGCTCGGAGGTCTCACTTTCAATATCTTTGCTATGTCCTTGACTCTTATCACGCCCTTGTCCTTCTGGAGAAGGTACATGACCTCGAGGTACTCTTCCTCCCTCTTTGATATTTTCAACTCTACCACCTGGAATTAGATTCACCTAACCAATTTAATTGCTTTTTGGTGAGGAAAGCTCTAAAATTCAGGCCCCTAACTGGATACGATGGACGAGGTGCTGGACCTGCTCAGGGCGGTGAAAGTATTTCCTCGGCTGAACCCCAGAAGGAGGGTTCAGAAGTTCTTCGAAGAGCTTAGGGGAGACTATGTTCAAATATATGGATTCTTGCTCCTAAGGAGACCTCCCTGCCCTGGCCAAGAGGATATCGAGTACCTTATCTCTCCCCTCTCCCCGGGCGAGCTCGAAAGATCAGATTTCAGGGGCTACGCCGTCGTGAGGATAGGCAGCAAAACAATCATTAAGGGACTTCTGAAGAGCGGGCACTATGTGATCGTGAGGGGAAGGGTAGAGCCGTATCCCTGCGGCAATATGAGGGTCATAGTGGCGGAGGAGATAGCTCCGGCGGATTATGCCCATTACTGGGCTCTCGAAGAATATGCTCTGTCCAAGGGTGAGATCGAGGATCTCATATCGAGAACCTTCTACGCGACGAGGCAAGTGGAAGAAGCCCTCACGTACTCTCTTTTCGGCGGGCCGGAGATATT
This sequence comes from Pyrococcus yayanosii CH1, assembly GCF_000215995.1. NCBI lineage: Archaea > Methanobacteriati > Methanobacteriota > Thermococci > Thermococcales > Thermococcaceae > Pyrococcus > Pyrococcus yayanosii. Next base: position 397,706 of record NC_015680.1, read on the forward strand.
GGGGAACCCCCTAGGATGGAGGGAGGGATTCACATTTTCTGTCCTCAAGGACGATGAAAGGGTAGTGAAGTCCATTCACGAGTTCACGAGTCGCTTCCTCGCCCTCCTTCCCAGGGAGCTTAGGTTGGAGAAAGCTGGGAAGTGGAAGATAGAAGACGAGGGCCTTGGTTTAGATTTCACGCTCTTCGACCCGAACACTTCCCTGAAATACTACTCTCCCACTCCTAACCTCCTGAGGAGGGCTATCCCCGTTCCAAAGTGGGCTATGAACATTTTCGCTCGAAAGGCTGCGATTTTCCTAATCTCTAAGCTTGCAAGGCCGAGTCCAAGGGATTACCTCGCTTCCCTTTCCGAGACACCCTTCATACTCAACGAGCCGGTTGCCTTCGAAATGCATGAGCTCGAGGAGCTCTGGCCTAACCTGGTGGCGACGATATTTATGGGCCGGGTGAAAATTGGGACACTTAATCCACTCAGAGAGGAAGTTGAGGAGTTCAGAAAAGCCTTCGAGAGGTGGCTTTGGAGAAATAGGGAGGAGTATGGGGAGATATTGGATGCCCTGCTCGTCAAGAACAGCCTTCTTGACGTTGGGCGGAGGTACGTCCTTTCCCTTCACGTCCTCGGTTCAATGAGTCGGATAGAGGGAAGGCTCAGGGGGGCCTTTGTAAGGAGGGTGCTGGCGATAGAACAGGAAATTCTCGATACGTGGATCAACGAGGTTCCAAGAGAAGAGCTTATATCACTTCTCAGGGACCACAGAAGATACGTTGGCGAAGATAGAAGGGCCTCGATAGCCCTTAGGGTGTTCCTCGACCTTGAAGCGACGTCAGTTGATGGAACCGTGACCAGAGAAGAGTTCGTAGAGGCTCTTTTGGAGAGGGGCTTATCCAAGGAGGATGCTGAGATTCTAATCGAGAGGCTCAAGGCTGACGGCTACATATACGAGCCAATCCTAGGAAGGCTCAGGATGGTGAGGCCAGAATGAGGAGGGACTGGGAAAAGAGGGAGAAAAAAAGGATAGCTCTTGAGAGAATAGAAACGCTGTTCACAATGGCCGAACGGGTTTTTCCCTATGACAGGGAGCTAGCGAGAAGGTACGTGGAGATAGCGCTCGCGGTTCAGCAGAAGGCGAAGGTTAGGATGCCCAGAAAGTGGAAGAGAAGGTACTGTAAGAGGTGTCATGCCTTCCTCGTTCCCGGCATCAACGCTCGAGTAAGGCTCAGGGAAAGACGAATGCCCCACGTTGTGATAACATGTCTGGAGTGTGGTCATATGATGCGTTATCCCTATTTAAGGGAGCAGAAGGCCAGGAGGAGACAACGGCAGGAAGAAGGTAGGCGAAAAACTTAAAGCCCGCTTAATATATTATAGTTAACGGAGGTGAGTAAAATGGTTGTGAGACTGGTGTATCCCGAAGCTCTAGTTGTCATCGAAGACGGCTTCGTGAGGATGTTCAAGGGAAAGCTCGTGGAGGCTCCTCTGGAGGAGGTGCTCAGCTACGCGATGGGTGAGGAAGCTATAATCCCGGAGGAACTGAAGGAAGTTGCTAGGGATGTCCTGGTGGCAATTGAGGCCATGAATATTGGAAGAAAGAGATTTATGACTGTACCCAATTGGAAAAAAGTTGCTGCGTGAGGGCTCAGAGGCCCTTTATCTCTTCTTCTAGGGATTTCTCAAGTTGTCTCTCCCACTCAGCAACATCGAACTCTGTGAGCTCTGACTCAAGGTCCTCCTTAAGGTGCATAACACGCCTCTTGAGAGCGGTCTTTGTTTCCTCATCGTAAACCACATAGTAGGGGTTCCTCTTTGCGGAGAGGTAGAGCATGGCTAGAATTACGTTGAGGACAAAGAGTATTAGGATAAGGACGTAAACCAGCCCATTCATCAGCGCCTCCCTCCAAAGAGTGCTCTGAATATTCTCTTGACAGGGCTCTCGGGTTCGGGTGGAGTCCACTTAACTCCAGCAAGCTTGGCGGCTATCTGCCTGTAAGCTATGGCCGCCGGACTTGTTGGATTCTTTATGACGAGGGGAACACCATATGCAGAGGCCCTCTTGACCTCCGGATCTTCGGGGACCATGCCCATGACAGGGACCTCAAGAATAGCCTCAATTTCTTCCTTGGTTAGCTCTGTCTTCTCGCTCGTTACCCTGTTAAGGATTGCACCGAGCGGAAGCGTGCCCAGCTTCTCGGCGACGAGCTTTGTCTTGAGGGAGTCTGTTATGGCTGATATCTCAGGGTTCGTGACGACGATGAGCTCCTTTCCTATGAGGAGTGCCGTTACAGATGTCAGCTCAAGGCCCGCGGGCGCATCGATAAGTATGAAGTCGGCCATCTGGCCGATCTCTCTTATGAGCTCCCTGAGCCTCTCAGGCTTGGCCTTCTTAACCTTCTCAAGGCTGAGTCCACCGGGAATTACCTTGACACCGGCGGGCCCCTCATATATGGCGTCCTTCAAATCTGCCTCGCCTGCAAGGACGTCGTGGAGCGTTATGGGAATGTCTTCCATTCCGAGAATGAGGCTCAGGTTTGCCATTGTTATGTCCGCGTCTATCAGTATGACGTCCTTTCCAAATTGAGCCAGTGCTACTCCGATGTTAGCAACCGTTGTGGTTTTACCAGTTCCGCCCTTTCCGGAGGCGAAGACTATTGACCTGCCTTCCAATGTTGCTCCCTCCTCTCCACAAAATGGTTAATGAACTTTTGCGGCATCCAAGTTAAATATCTTTCTCCTGAAAACATGCATCAACACCAAAAACTTAAAAGGGTTTTTACCGAGTGGCCCTTGCTATGGAGAGGAAAGAAGATATCAAAAAGAAAAATCCGATAGACGAGCTTCCTTGGCAGGAATACGAGCTTGAAGAATTCAAGGAAAAGTTTCCGGCCCTTGCAAAGGAGCTGGATGGGGAAGAGGGGCTTCCTATAGAGGGTATTAGGCTCGATGAATACCAGTTCCTTAAGGAAGAGGAAGAGGGAATAGACTTCTCGGGTTATAACCCGACTATCATAGATTTCCTCCGTAGGTGCGAGACCGACGAGGAGGCACTTGAGATAATCAACTGGATGGAAAAGCGGGGCGAAATTACATCTGAGATTGCCAAGGAGCTGAGAGTGACCCTCGTCCACAAAGGAGTTAGGGCTTTTGGGCCAAAAAAAGAGTGGGGATGGTACGAGAGGCACGGGAAGCACTAAAACTTCTTTTATCTCATTTCCTTTCTAGAGAGCTAATTTGTTGGCTTGTAATTTCATTCTGAGGAAGATCCAAATATTAAAGAAAAATTTTTATACACGAGTCAATACTAAGGTGCGGTGATGCCCATGAAGAAGCTTTCAGCTATATTTATAGTCTTGGTGGTTCTGCTAAGTCTGCCAATAGCATCCCCTGTTCCCCAGAGGCATGGAATAGACTACTCCAAGCCCCTGTATGCTGAAGACGTGAAGATAGGGCACAAGATAACCGTAGACTACATTCCAAAGGCCGGAGGATTCCGCGGCGGAAGAGGTGGAGGAACAAGCACAACGACAGCTGCAACTGGCATTCTTGGTGAGCCAGTTGAAGGGGAGAAGTATGCAATAGTCATAGGCATAGCTGATTATCCTGGCACATCGAGCGACCTTCAGTATACGGACGATGATGCCCTGCTGGTTTATAACACCTTAATTAACGTCTACGGCTTCAAGCCAGAAAATATAATCCTCCTCCTCAACATGGACGCGAGCTTCTACAACATATACAACGCCGTTATGGAGCTCAAGTCGAAGGTCCAGCCGGGAGATGAGGTTGTGTTCTACTTCAGTGGCCATGGCTCAACCGGAAGGGCTGAGGATGGAGATAATGAGATAATTGACGAAGCGATAGTCACTCACGACGGCAACCCGGACGGAAGCTTTCTCCTTATATGGGACGGACAGCTAAGGGCCTGGTTCGAGGACTTCCCGACTGACAGGATAATATTCATCTTCGACAGCTGCTACTCAGGCGGAATGACCGATTTAGCTGCAGATGGCAGGATAGTCATCATGGCCTCTGGGGAAAGGGAGTTCTCACTTGAGAGCGCCGAGTGGGGACACGGTCAGTTCACGTACTACTTCTTCCTTGAGGGCATCAACGAGGGCTACGCCGACCTCTACGACCATGATGGAGACCCTGCCACTCCAGACGTCACCGTTGAGGAGGCCTTTGACTACGCCTTCGCCAACTGCGAGCGGCAAACACCCGTTATAGCAGATGGTTTCACCAACGACCTCCTTCCATAAGGCGTTTAATTTCTCTTTTCTTCACTTACTTTTGAGCCAGCGAAAAGAAAGCGAAAGGTATCAAATGTTCCCTATCCTCTGAAGCACCATTCCCTCTATCTTTATGGGGTCAAGCCTCCTTGCCAGCACTATAGCCCTGTCAAGCCTTGTCTCGCTTTCAGCGTGGATTGTGAAGAGCGGATCTCCCTCCTTAACTTTCTCACCGACCTTAACGTGGAAGGTTATCCCGGCCCCTTTGTCCTCAGGAGCCCCTGCCTCTCTCGCTATTGCTGTCACGGCCCTGTTGTCTATCCCGGTAACGTAACCGCTTGTCGGTGCTGTGAAAGTGTACGTCTTATCGCCGATTGGTACGTCATCGGGCTTTATGTCGGGATCGCCACCCTGCTCCGCTATTATCTCCCGCATCTTCTGGTAAGCCTTTCCGCTCTCCAAGATTTCTCGGGCTATCTTCTTTCCCATTCCCGCCGGGGCAACGCCGCCCATCTCTAGGAGTATCCCTGCCAGACCGAGGGCCTTCTCTATGAGACTTCCCGGCCCCTTTCCGGTCATCAGGGCTTCGAGGGCCTCCTTTGCCTCAAGGGCCGGGCCTACGGTGTGGCCTATCGGCTGACCTCCGTACGTTATCGCAACTTCAACGTATTGGCCGAGCCTCTTCCCGAGCTCTATAAAGTCTCTTGCGAGGGAGCGGGCCTCTTCCATGCTCTCGACCTTGACGCCTCTTCCGGTCGGGATGTCGATGAGAATGTACTGGCTTCCTATGGCGTATTTCTTAGACATTATGCTGGCCAGCATGAGGCCCCTCGGGTCGATACTCAGCCTGCGTTCGACCTTTATCGTTATGTCATCCGCGGGTGCTAGGTTAAGGGCTCCACCCCACACGAGGCACGCTCCAATCTTTTCCACTATCCTCTTAATCTCATCGAGGCTCAAGGTAACGTTGGTAAGGACCTCAACGACATCTGCCGTTCCGGCGGCGCTCGTTATTGCCCTGGAACTCGTCTTCGGAATCGTCAGACCAGCGGCGGCGACTATCGGGACGACGAGAACGTTCGTTTTGTTTCCTGGGACACCTCCTATGCTGTGAACGTCCATTATGGGCTTTCTATCTATGTCGAGCATGTGACCTGTCTCGGCCATGGCCACCGTTAGGGCTGCTATCTCGTCCATGTCGAGGCCGTTTATCTCGAGGGCGGTAACGAAGGCGCTAATCTCTACATCGCGGAGCTTCCTATCAACGATGTCCTTGACTATGGCCTCTATCTCTACCTTCCTCAGCTTCTCACCCCTCATTTTCTTCCTTATGTACCGGACGCTCTCGGGAGTTCCAGCTGGAACCACGACGACGGCCTCTCCCTCGGAGAAGGGCTGAACCTCAAGGATGTCTTGCGATATTCCAATCTCTCCCCTACCCACAAAGTCCCCGATCGCCACGGTTCCGTAGACTGTCCTCTTGCCCGTTTCAATCTTCACTAGATCCTCTGGATGCAGCCTTCCCTCCTTGGCATCCTCGGGATTTATGAAAACCGTAAAGTTTCCGGTGTTGACATCAAGAAGCCTCGTCCTGGCCCTCAAGGAAACCACCGATAGAGATAGGGCTCCAAAAGTTATAAATTTGCCTAATACCTGAGGAGTGTCTTCAGGAATCTCACGATGTCTTCAAACCTGAAGTGGCCCGTCTCAACCTCATAGGTGGTGCTTACCGGAACTTCCGCTACCCTGGCCCCCATCTTCACGGCCTTTATGAGGATCTCCGTCTCGACTTCATAGCGCTCGCTCTCTATTTCAGGCAAAAAATCCCTTCTAATGGCCCTGAATCCACTCTGGGTGTCCCTAATATCTACGCCAAGCTTGAGCCTCAGGAGAGTTGTAGTTACAAAGTTACTGAGCTTTCTTATGAGGGACCTCCTTCCCTCCTTAATGACCCTCCTCCCTATGACGAAGTCGGCCCGGTTCTCGGCTATCGGGAGGATAAGCCGTTCTATCTCGGCCGGATCATGCTGGCCGTCCGCGTCCATAAAGACTATAACGTCGCCAGTCGCCTTCTTAACGCCCTCGCGCATTGCGGCACCCTTTCCCCTGTTCTTTGGCAGTCTAACCACATTGGCACCATGACGCTCCGCGATATCCGCAGTTTCATCCTTTGAGCCGTCATCAACCACTATTACTTCATCAACGAAGTCTGGAATTCTTGACAAGACGCCACTTATCCTTTTCGCTTCGTTGTAAGCGGGCACCACTACGGAGATTCTCAGGCCTCGAAACATGGAAGGTTTTTTAACTGATGCTCTTAAACCTCTTTTGGTGATGCCCTTGAGGATAAGGCTCATGGGAGCTTTTGCTCACCTAGCCGGTGCAGGGGAACTCGAGGTTAGAGTGAAGGGAAGGAAGAAAGTGGGAGAAATTCTCAGGGAGGTAATACCGAGGTTCGACGAGTTCAGGGATAAGATAATCATCGTTAACGGCATGGTGGCCAGCGAGGAGGCTGAAGTCGGGGATGAAGATGAAGTCAGAGTTATGCCGGTTTTGAGTGGTGGCTGAAGAGGAGAAAACCGTTTATACCGAGGTGTGAAAACAGTATCGGGTGGCGGTGGTGGGAGAAATAGAGAGGGCACTTCAGGCCTTCCACTCGATGAAGGTAAGACAGATAACGCCGCCGATAACCTCGATGCCCATAGTGGAGGAGGAATCTGCCATAGTGGACGTCCTCAAGATACTCAGAACGAGGCATCACGTTTGGGTGGTAAGGAGCAGGGAAAGCATGGAGCTCACTGGGGTCATTAGATACCTTGACGTGGTTGACATACTGCTTCCCCCAACAAGGCAGAGGGCAAGGCTGGGCAGTATAAGTTCCATGCTTAAGTCTATCATGGCGGGGGCCGAGAAGGCCAGAGACATCATGGAAAGGAACGTTCTGACGGTAGAGGAAGAAGCAACGGTGCTTGAGGCCCTTGAGAAAATGAAAAGATATAGAGTTGCAATCCTCGCAATAACGGATGAGAGAGGAAAGCTGAAGGGCGAGATCAGCCTGAGATTGTTGATAAACGAGTTCATCAGATTAATGAGGGTGGGTGGTGCCCAATGGACGCAACGTGGCTCCTCTTCGCGCTTGGAGTCTCCCTGATGCTTGCCAAGATAGGGGATGCCATAGTAGAGAGGTTCGAGCTACCAGGAGTGCTTGGAGAGCTCCTTATGGGAATGCTTCTTGGCAACCTCGTTTACTTTGGTATAGTCCGACCCAACTATCTTCCAATAACGATGGATGCCAGCGATATTGCGAGCTTCTTGGCCAAGCTCGGAATAATATTCCTCCTCTTCTTAGGAGCTCTTGACACGGATATTGAGCAACTGAAGAGGACGGGTCTGACGGCGGTCGTTTCTACACTCTTCGGAGTTTTCGTTCCCCTTGTTCTTGGCTGGTTCGTCCTGATGGAGATGGGTTATCCGAGCAGAGAGGCCTTCGCTGGAGGAGTTCTACTCACCGCCACGAGCATAGGGATAACAGTTAGGGTGATGATGGACCTTGGCGTGCTCAGGAGTGAAGTCGGTGCGGCCTCCCTGAGCGCGAGCGTTATAGACGACTTTCTCGGGATTGCCCTGATAATCTTCGCCGTTGGAACTGGCAGTCTCCTTGGTCTTACCCTCAAGATAATCTTGTTCTTCATAATCACGGGCATTATTGGGTGGTTCACTATCGACCGCTACGTGGGATTAGCCGAGCGCCTCCACGTTGAGAAAGGCGTCCTGGGAATGGTCGTGGGTATGATGTTCCTCTTTGCGGCCCTCGCTGAAGGGTGGTTCGCGGCCGCAATTGAGGGTGCCTTCATGATGGGCCTAATTCTATCTAAATTGCCCGAGGGGAGGCGTCTGATGGAGGACGTGAAGGCCATAGGCTACGGTCTCCTGATACCGTTCTTCTTCGTGCACACGGGCGCGATGCTCAACCTTAGAGTCTTTGAGCATAAGGAGGCATTGACACTTGCCGCGGTTATGACGGTCATAGCTGTTGTCGGCAAGGTTGTCGGTAGGGGCTTTGGGGCCTGGATAACAGCTTGGGGTAGGGGGAAGAAGTTCCTCTTCACGAGGGAGAACTTTTGGATGTCCCTTCAAGCTGGAATAGCATCGATTCCGAGAACGGAGGTGGCCCTTGTCAACCTGATGGTGGCGATTCATGGTGGAGCAATTCCGCCTGAGGACGCATCTAAGTTTATAGCCGCCACCTTGATATTTATCACGGTGTCCGTGCTGATAACCCCCCCTCTGCTCAAGTGGGCCTTTAGGGAGGATATTGAAAGGAGGAAGAGAGAAATCATCGAAGGAAGAAAGGGTAGGATTGAGGAGAAGAAGTCGCAAGTAGCAGATATCAAGGGGTCCCGATGATTGGAAGTGGAGTGAGCTGAATTGTGATGACCGACTTCCCACTGAGGGCCCGCAATTTTATCTCCTTAAAATATCTGGGCCATTGCCGTCCTTATGTGTACAGTGATGTATGTAAAATTCGGGCGCACAATGCTTCTTTTCTCCAACTCTTTTTTGTGATTGGACTTTTATCTTGAAATCCCTCTTTTGTGCCGGGTTAAATGAAACAAAAGGATTTCCACCCTTGTTTACCGAAAGGTTTATATAGGCTATTGCTCAAGTTTGTATCGCCAATCAACTAAATTGGGGTGATAGACATGGTTGAGCAGGACCCGTATGAGATTGCCGTTAAGCAGCTCGAAAGGGCTGCCCAGTATATGGACATAAGTGAGGAGGCCCTTGAGTTCCTCAAGAGGCCCATGAGGATTGTCGAGGTTACCATTCCCGTCGAGATGGACGACGGTTCTGTGAAGGTCTTTACCGGCTTCCGTGTCCAGCACAACTGGGCCCGTGGTCCCACTAAGGGTGGCATAAGGTGGCACCCCGAGGAGACCCTCAGCACCGTCAAGGCTCTTGCCGCCTGGATGACCTGGAAGACCGCCGTTATGGATCTTCCCTACGGCGGCGGTAAGGGTGGTATCATCTGCAATCCGAAGGAGCTCTCCGACAGGGAGAAAGAGAGGCTCGCTAGGGGCTACATAAGGGCCATCTACGATGTCATCAGCCCCTACACTGACATTCCCGCTCCTGACGTCTACACCAACCCGCAGATAATGGCCTGGATGATGGATGAGTACGAGGCCATCAGCAGGAGGAGGGACCCATCCTTCGGAATCATCACCGGCAAGCCACCAAGCGTTGGTGGTATCGTCGCCAGGATTGACGCTACCGCCAGGGGTGGAGCCTACACCGTCAGAGAAGCGGCAAAGGCCCTTGGCTGGGACGGTCTCAAGGGCAAGACCATTGCCATCCAGGGTTACGGTAACGCCGGTTACTACATGGCCAAGATAATGAGCGAGGAGTTTGGCATGAAGGTCGTTGCAGTGAGCGACAGCAGAGGTGGAATTTACAACCCCGATGGATTGAACGCCGACGAGGTCCTCAAGTGGAAGAAGGAGCACGGCTCGGTCAAGGACTTCCCAGGCGCAACAAACATAACCAACGAGGAGATTCTCGAGCTTGAGGTCGACGTTCTAGCACCAGCCGCCATCGAGGAAGTTATAACCAAGAAGAACGCCGACAACATCAAGGCAAAAATCATAGCGGAGCTTGCCAACGGTCCGACAACGCCAGAGGCCGACGAGATACTCTTCGAGAAGGGCATCCTCATAATACCAGACTTCCTCTGTAACGCCGGTGGTGTCACCGTCAGCTACTTCGAGTGGGTCCAGAACATAACCGGCTACTACTGGACAATCGAGGAGACCAGGAAGAGGCTTGACGAGAAGATGACCAAGGCCTTCTGGGACGTCTACAACACCGCCAAGGAGAAGAACATTAACATGCGTGATGCAGCATACGTCGTCGCTGTTCAGAGGGTCTACAGGGCCATGCTTGATAGGGGCTGGGTCAAGAAGTGATTTTTCCCTCCTCTTCTCTTCTCCTCCTTAGTTTGCCACAATAATAATCCTTCTCGAAGCCACAATATTGGGACCGAACATTTTAAAATAGTTTAGTGCGATAGTTAGACTTAGGTGGTTTGAAAAATGATAGATGAGAGGGACAAGATTATACTAGACATACTCGTCAAGGACGCCCGGACGCCCTTCACAGAGATAGCAAAGGTGCTCGGCATCAGCGAGACTGCCGTCAGGAAGAGAGTCAAGGCCCTAGAAGAAAAAGGCATAATCGAGGGTTACACGGTGAGGCTTAATCCTAAAAAGCTTGGCTATTCCCTAGTAACGATAACTGGCGTCGATACGAGGCCCGAAAAGATCTTTGATGTGGCTGAGAAGCTCAAGGAGTTCGACTTCGTTAGAGAGCTATACCTTTCGAGCGGCGACCACATGATAATGGCCGTGATATGGGCGAGAGATGGGGAAGACCTCGCGGACATAATTTCGAACAAGATAGGGAGAATAGACGGCGTAACCAAGGTGTGCCCGGCCATAATATTGGAAAGGCTTAAGTGAGGGCTCGGTTGCGAGGGTAGTCATCACCTTTCAGCTAGCGAAATTATCTTCATCGCCTTTATATTTTCTCCGTGGTTAAGCTTAAAAGCTTCTTGGGAAATCCGAATCCGGTGGTGGAGATGTCGGTATACGAGCTCGATGGTAAGAGACCTAAAATTCACCCATCCGCGTTCATAGATGAAAGCGCCGTCATCATAGGTGACGTCGTCCTCGAAGAAAAGACGAGCGTCTGGCCTTCGGCTGTCCTGAGGGGTGATATAGAGCGGATATACGTTGGCCGTTACTCCAACATCCAAGACAACGTGAGCATTCACACCTCTCATGGCAAGCCGACCGAGATAGGTGAATACGTTACCATAGGCCACAACGCCGTTATCCATGGGGCCAGAGTCGGTAATTATGTGATAATCGGCATGGGGGCTGTCATTTTGGATGGGGCAAAAATCGGAGATCACGTCATAATAGGGGCGGGCGCTTTAGTTCCGCCCGGCAAGGAGATACCGGATTATAGCCTTGTCATAGGAGTACCGGGCAAGGTTGTTAGACAGCTCAGCGAAGAGGAAATAGAGTGGACGAAGAAGAACGCCGAGGTATACGTCGAGCTCGCGGAGAAGCACCTGAAGGGACGGAAGAGGGTTGAGTGAGAGATGATATATAGGCTCGTTTCTTACCTCCCTAAAATTCTTTTCAAACCTGCCTATGACCTCTACGAAAGATACCTTTTCGAAAAGGTAAAGGCAGGCAACCTGCCCAAACACATTGCCATAATAATGGATGGCAACCGGCGGTGGGCGAGAAAGCTTGAAAAACCACCCTGGTACGGCCATCTTTTTGGTTCCAAAAAGTTAGAGGAAATAGTTCAGTGGTGCCACGAGCTCGGCATAAGGATGCTCACCGTCTACGCCTTCTCCACGGAGAACTTCAAGCGCTCCAAAGATGAAGTGGACAGACTTATGGAGCTTTTTGAGAGAAAGTTCAGGGAACTCGTTAAAGACAGGAGGGTGCATGAATACGGGATAAGGGTGAACGTCATAGGGAGGAAGGATCTCCTGCCAAAGAACGTGAGGGAGGCCGCGGAGGAAGCTGAGAGAGCCACGAGGAAGTACAACAATTATGTCCTGAACATAGCCCTAGCCTACGGGGGCAGGAGCGAGATAGTGGATGCTGTCAAGGACATCGTCAGAGATGCCCTTGTCGGAAAGCTTAGACCAGAAGAAATAGACGAGGAGCTCTTGAAGCGATATCTTTACGTTCCAAACATGCCCGACCCGGACATCGTGATAAGGACGGGCGGGGAGGTCAGAATAAGCAACTTCCTCCTGTACCAGATTGCCTACAGCGAGCTCTTCTTCGTTGATGTGTACTTCCCCGAGTTCAGGAAGATAGACTTCCTGCGCATCATCAGGGAGTATCAGAAGAGGGAGAGAAGGTTTGGGAGGTAGCTACTTCTCGCAGCCGCAGAACTCGGGGAAGAGAGCCTCAAGGAACTGTCTGACCCTCTCTTTCGACAGTTTGAACTGGCGTATCTTGATTAGCCCCTTTTCTTGAGCCTCTTTCAGAAGTATCTCCGTGACCTTATTAGGATACATCTCCTCGTAGACTATCTCCTTTATTCCGGCGTTTATTAGGAGCTTGAGGCACGTATCACAGGGGAAGTGGGTCACGTAGAGCGTTGCTCCCTCGAGACTTATTCCCTTCCTTGCCGCCATCGCTATGACGTTTTGCTCCGCGTGAACGGCCCTGTGGCAGTGGCCGTCGACGAGAAGGCATCCTGCGTCTATACAGTGGTCCATACTTCTGGGGGCCCCGTTGTAGCCAGTGGCTAGTATGTAGCCATCCTTAACGGCAACGGCCCCAACTCTCAACCTCGGGCAAGTAGCCCTTAGGGAGACGAGCTTGGCTATGAGCATGAAGTATTCGTCTTTGGTTGGCCTGATGCGCTTTATCCGCTCAGCTTTTTCCTTATCAAGGAATACCTCAACATCCATGGCAATCACCCCTCATTTCAGCGCCTCAAGGAGCTTAGAGCTCTCGACAATGGACATTATCCTCAATATCCTCTCATCGTAGCTTGGGTGAGTGCTCATAAGATACGTCCAAGATGACTTGGTTTTCTCCCACCTCTCAAGGGAGGGCTCTATACTGGGCAGGACCGTGTTCCTTGCTAGCCTTTCCCTTACGTCCTCGTAGTATTTGAGCTCCTCAAGGGCGTTCTTAAGAGCGTAGGGGGTGTCAAGTACTCTTACAGCCACGTCATCAGCCTTGAATTCTCTCCTCCTCAGGAACCTTCTCCTTTCCACCTCGTAGGTTACGAATAGGAGGAGGGATATGTACCGAACGATTGTGGAATGAGATAAAACGGCAGTTGCAACGCTGACCAGGAGCATGAGGTAACGTCCATAGCTCACAAGAGGGAAGAGGATTGTGTCTCCGTTCTTTATGTGGCCCATTTCGTGGGCGGCAACTGCAAGTATCTCAACATCGCTGAGAACCTCAAAGAGGCCGGCGGAGAGAACTATGGACGTTCCAAAGGAGTAGGCGTTTGGCACGTAGGTGTCCTCAATGTAAATGGTGGGCATATTTATCCTCAGCTTCGCGGCCATTCTTGCTATTCCATCATATAGCCAGGGCATATCTGCCCATTGGATTTTGGAGTACCTACCTGAAGGCATTTTCCTACTGACCAGCAGGTACATTGCGGAGAGCACGGCCCCAGAGAAGAGCACCATACTCAATCCTAGGCGGCCGAGGGAGAGAAGGGTTATGAGGAGCTGGGCCACCACTATGAGCCTGAGCATCAGCCTCGACCCGCTTTACTTCTTAATTTTAGAGAGGTATGCATAAGTAGCCTCGCGGAAGTTGTTTATGAGGGCTTCAAGAATTCTCTCCACAATCCTTCTCTCGAACTCCTCCCTGCTTGTCGTGACGCTGTACACGTACCTGATACCGCCCCTTCCCCTCTCCATCCTCCTGCTCAGGAGGCCCTTCTCACAAAGCCTGTTCATCAATATGCTTACGGTGGAGCGTCTGATGTCTGGATGAGTCTTCTTCAGGTATTCATAGACCTCGCCCGCCGTTGCTGCCTTAACTTGCCACATATATTCCATTATCTCAGCCTCTAGAGGTGGCAACACAGCCCTGAGGCCCTCCTGATTCAGCTTGAACTCGCTGGGCTCCATTAAATCGCACCCCTATGGTCATTTTGCCAGGGAAAGAAATTAAGCTTTTCGCTCTATCCTGTCCTCGAGCTCCCTGAGCCTTATCCCTACCTCCCTCGTCAGCTCCGTTATTTCTCTTTCAACTTTGTCTATCATAAGGTAGAGCCGGAAGACGAGGAGGTAAACTCCTCCAATCGCGACGACGAAGAGGGCGTCGAGCCCTCTGCCCAGTCCAAGTATTTCCTTGATTTCTTGGGATATCTCGACGGGTCGTAAGCTTACCATGAGGAGCACTGCTAGGAGGGCCTCCCAGAATATGAAGTCTCCCCATTCAAACTCCTTCTCCCTGTACTTCTTAAGCACATGAACCATCAGAAGCCCGATAACGAGGAGGGCAATGTGCTGGACCATATACATGGCCATCACCTCAGCTTGTCAATTAAAAGATTGAAGGCTATCTTAATTCCCTCCACAACGTTCGTGCCCTTTCTCATAGAGTACTTTGTGTAGATCGCCTTTATTGGAACTTCCACTATTCTACATCCCTTTTTCGAGGCCTCGATTATTATCTCACTCGAGACAGCGTACCTATCGCACGTTATCCGAATCCGGGAGGCACAATCCCTAGAGAGACATCGGAGGCCGCTCTGGCTATCGCTGACGTATCGACCTGAGAAAATCGTCGTTATCAAGTCTAATGCAGTATTTCCAATCCTCTTAATCAGAGGCATCTGGCTGACATCTCCTTTGAGCCTCGACCCTATGGCGAGGTCGGCCCTGCCCTCAATGACGGGTTTCATGACCCTTAGAGCGTCCTCGACTTTGTGCTGACCGTCGGCATCGAACGTTACGATGGCCCTGGCTCCCTTCCTAAGGGCGTATTCGATGCCCGTGCCAAGGGCCCCCCCGAGTCCCCGATTCACTAGATGCGTTATTACTCGGACGCCTCTTTCCCTCGCTATCTCCTCGGTCCTGTCCCTGCTACCATCGTTCACAACGATAATCCTTTCTGGGGGAAAGTACTCGAGCAACTCGTCTAGAACCTTCCCTACGGTTTTTTCCTCGTTGTAAGCCGGGACGACTACGTATGTGCCCAGTAAATTCTCAAAAACCGACTTCAGGCCTTCGAGGTTCTTAGCCTCGAACTTGACTTCTCCAACCTCAAGATAGTAGGTGCCCAACTTTGGAGCCCCTTCATCCCCAGTTGTTTCTACCCCTAACTCCCGCAGAACTCTCTGGACGTTCCTGTCCTCATGTCCCTCCACGAAGACTCTCTCAATTCTCAAAGGCCTCCCCCATGCCAAACCTTTATAAACGGGCCGGCTTTTAAACCTTTGGACGCGAGAAGGGGGTGATGCTCATGTCTCACCGTGATGCTCAACTTTACGAGCTCAGGAAGAAGATTGAAGAGCTAAAGAAGATAAGGGGGAGAGGGACGGAACTCGTATCCCTTTATATTCCCGCCGGCTATGACCTAAGCAAGGTCATGCAGCAGCTTCGCGAGGAGTACGGGACGGCGCAGAATATAAAGTCAAAGACGACAAGGAAGAACGTCCTCGGAGCCCTTGAAAGGGCCATGCAGCACCTAAAGCTCTACAAGCAGACCCCGGAGACAGGTCTGGCGCTATTCGTGGGCAACGTCAGCGAGATGGAGGGAGTAACGGATATAAAGCTCTGGGCGATAATCCCGCCCGAGCCGCTGAACGTCCGTCTCTATCGATGTGACCAGACTTTCGTCACCGAGCCGCTTGAGGAGATGATTCGCACAAAGGACGCTTACGGCCTCATAACCGTCGAGAAGAACGAAGCCACAATCGGCCTGCTCAGGGGCAAGCGCATCGAGGTTCTTGACGAGCTAACATCGAACGTACCGGGCAAGACGAGGGCGGGCGGTCAGTCAGCTCGAAGATACGAGAGGATAAGGGAACAGGAGACCCATGAGTTCATGAAGCGAATAGGAGAGCACGCTAATAGAGCCTTCCTGCCCCTTCTTGAGAAGGGAGAGCTGAAAGGAATAATAATCGGCGGTCCAGGGCCGACCAAGGAGGAATTCGTCGAGGGAGACTATCTCCACCACGAGCTCAAGAAGAAGATTATCGGCGTTGTCGATATCAGCTATCACGGCGAATACGGTCTCAGAGAGCTCGTGGAGAAGGCAAGCGACATTCTCAGGGACCACGAGGCGATCAAGGAAAAAAAGCTCATTCAGACGTTTCTGACTCATGTTGTCAAAGATACGGGCCTCGCGACCTATGGAGAGAGGGAAGTTAGGAAGGCCCTTGAGATAGGAGCCGTTGACAAGTTGCTCATAAGTGAGGGATACGCCAAGGTCCGCGTGAGGGCAAAGTGCAACGCCTGCGGCTGGGAGGAGCTCAAGACGATGAGCGAGGAGGAGTTCGAGACCTATAAGAAGCGACTCACTCGTTGCCCGAAGTGTGGGAGCCAAAACATCAGCTTCGAGAAATGGGACGTCGCGGAAGAGCTCATAAAGATGGCCGAGGAGGCGGGCTCGGACGTGGAGATAATATCCCTCGACACCGAGGAGGGTCAGCAGTTCTACAGGGCCTTTGGCGGCCTCGGCGCGATACTTAGGTTTAAGATTTAGCCCTCCTCTCCCCCAATATCTGCTGGATGTCGTTGTATATGGAATCCCTCGAGACTCCAAACATCCTAGCAAGCTCCGATATGTTTAAGGCCTTTGGATTGTAATTCAGCAACTCTAAGAGCTTTGCCAGAAGCTTCCTCCTGTCGACAAGTTTCATGTCCTCAAATTCACCCTTTGCCGGGCGGTTGTATGTTACCACACCTACAGCGTATGTCCTCCTAGTTACGGGGGTCGTGTAAACCTCCACGTCGAAGTCCTCAAGAACCATATCGGGCCTAATCCTTTCGTTCAGCTTGGCCTGAAGCTCTTCGAGGGCGGTCTCTTTGCTACCTGCTACCGCGTATGCCGTGATGACACCCGGTTTATATGGCTCGGCGGGGTCAATTGTCAGAATGACGGACACGGACATGAATGCACCCATCCCAATTCTTATCTTAGATCCCTTGATTTTACCCCTGTGGGGGAGCTTCTCCATTGCAGATTCTTCAAGCTTCTTTAGACATTCTCCAACGTTTGTCCCTTCACAATGCAGTATCACCAACATTATTTCTGCACCCCCGCAGAAATGGGGATTACTTAGTGCAAATTTGAGGAAAAAGGTATATATAGAGTTTGCGAAAATTTAATCTGAAAAGTTCCAAGGAGGTGGTCTCGATGAGGAGGGCCCAGGGTGCAATAGAGTATCTCTTCATGATAGCGGCGGCGTTGATAATAATCTTGGTGGTCGTTAGGTACCTTAGCAGAAGTGGCATTGAGCAGGGTACAAGGATAGAACAGACAGCTGGAGCTATTAATGAGACCCTCAATGAGCTCAACCGGAGCACTGCTGGATGACACATCTCAAATTGCGTCCCTCTTAATTCTTAATTTTCCTTTCTTGAATTTTTGTTATGGGAGGAGGAAAAGTATGAAAAGAGCTCAGGGTGCCATTGAATATCTTATTATCGTCGTGGCGGGGCTTATTTTAATTCTCATAACAGCAAGGTACATGATAGACGAGAGAAGTGCGGCTGATATGGCATACCAAAAGATCAATGGAACGAAATCAAGCATAGAGAGAACTTTCAGTGAAGTGTACAACACAACCATTAACTCGACGTAATCACTCTTCACACTCACACGCCTTCTTCCCGCAGTAGGGGCAGACGCCTGGATACTTCTTCTCCGCGGCTTTCTCGAGGTCAATCCCAAGTAAATTGGCGAGACTCGCGAGCCATGCGAGGACGTCGGCGAACTCCTCATCCATGGCCTCCTTGTCCCCCTTCCTTATGGCCTCTGCCAGCTCCCCAACCTCCTCAACGAGCCAGAAGAATGTCCTCTCAACACCCCTCTTCCTGTCCTTGTGGAAGTAGATGTCCTTTATCATCTCCTGAAACTCCCTTATGTGCATCCTATCACCTCCCCCTTTCCATCTCGGTCTTCCTGTCGTAACACAGGACGTAGAAGGCTAAGAGGCTCTTCCACTTTCCGTACGGGTCTATCAGCTCCCTGACGTCCTTCTCCCGGACCTCCTTGAGCCTGAGGCCGAATATCTTTGCAACTCCCCTCCTCAGCCCTAAATCGCCTGCGGGATAGACGTTCTTCCGCAGACCGTAGAGGAGAAAGAGCTCAGCACTCCAGCGGCCGATTCCGCGGAATCTCATTAAGTATTTTATTGCCTCCTCATCTTCCCGATTCCACAGCTCGAGGTCCAACTCCCCCCGAAGGTGTAAGGCCGTGAGGGACTTTATGTAGCCCGCCCGATAACCTAACTTCGCCCTTCGGAGATCCTTCTCGCTTAAAGCAGCTATCCTTTCTGCCGTTGGAAAGACGTAGAGGTCGCCTACCCTTTCGCCGGCAATCTCTACGAGATTCCTAATCGTCCTCTGGGCGAACTCGAAGCTCACCTGTTGTTGGGCAACCACCTCAACGAGGGCCTGATAGGGGGTTGGGGCTGCCGGAACCGTCAGTCCGTAGAACTCCTCTATCAGAAAGGCGAACTTAGAATCTGATATCTCAGCGTAAAAGGAGTCGAGGTCCGTGTCGAGGCCGAGGATGAATTTCATCTTTTCCTTTGCTATCTTCCTCTCTCGCCGGCCCCATTCCTCGGGGAACAAGAAGGTCTCTCCGTCGAACCCTACGACGCCCCCCTCTAAGGCCTGCCAAAAGATGCCGCCCTCGAACTTCCACGTGCCGTTTCGCACCATCTCATGGGTCGTCTTCTTAAGATCAACCTCTACCAAGGGCTTCACCTCGCTCAGCGCCCGCTTCTCCTCACCTCTCGGCGCAATTCGCTCTCATCATCGCCAAGCGTCGTTAACCGCAGGCTTTTTAATAATTATTCCTCACTGGGTTTGAGGGATGGTTATGGCCAAGGCAAAGCCGAGGTACTGCGAGCTCTGCGGCAGGGAGATACGGGGCGAGGGCCATGTGGTAAGGCTCGAGGGGGCAGAGCTCCTCGTCTGCGACGACTGCTATCGGAAGTACGGCAGGAAGCAACCGGGAACCTTCAGCATAATGCCTAAGGGCAGGGAACCCATCAGGAGGATGACGGTGAGCAGGCCGAGGCCACAGGTGAAGAGAGAAAGGCCATTAATAACGGAGGACATAGTGGAGGACTACGCGGAGCGCGTAATGGAGGCAATCAGGAGAAGTGGCCTCAGCTACGAGGAACTGTCCCACAGGGTTGGCCTCTCGGTGAATGTCCTGAGGAGGATTGCCCACGGTGAGTACATGCCCACGATCGAGGAGGCGAGGAAATTAGAGAAGTACTTCAAGATAAAGCTCGTGGAAAAGGTGGAGGCCGACTACGAGCAGAGGCCTTTAATTCCTAGAGACTACGAGCCGACCCTCGGGGACATCGCGAGGATAAGGATCAGGAAGAGGAAGAAGTAGGCTCAAATTCTCCTTCCAAATTTGGATACTTCCTTTCCTTCGGGGGGTAGAACCCCTTTAGCTTCTTGAAGCTCCCCCACATTCTGAGAAGCTCCCTGTGAACATTCGTGCCCACTGGGATAACAACTATGTGGGCCGGCGGGTGTATGTCCCTTATCCTTCCTATGGCCTTCGATGCCGGAAGGTCTATCTGGGCCACGACGTGCGCCCTCACTTTCTTCCTCGGCTTCTCCCCCACTATCTGCTCAAAGGCCCAGTCCGAGAGGGCAGGAGGAATTATCCTTGGCTCCCCTCTTATCGTCATTCCCCCGTACCTCACGAGGTCGGCAAGTGCCGTGAGGGCCTTGTCGAAGCTGTCCGTCCTTATAAGCACGATGGTGTTAAGCACATTTCCCACCAGATAAGGCCTCTTTTCAGAGGTTTAAAAGTTTAAGGCCTGCGAAACCTTTAAAAGTCAATTCCCAACTTACCCCTTGGCCAGAAACCGTCTGAGGTGGGAGGGAATGAGCTGGACGACTCCCAAAAAGGCGATAATGCTCGCCGCAACCGCGGAGGGCGGTACGAAGCTGAACGCATTCGACAACGCCCTCCTCAAGATGGGAATCGGGAACGTTAACCTCGTCAAGCTCAGCAGTGTTATACCCGCTCACATCGAGTGGCTCGACGAGCTTCCTAAGAACATCCCCATAGGGATGCTCTTGCCCACCGTTTATGCTCACATAGAGAGCGATGAGCCCGGTTCAACGATAAGCGCAGCCCTCGGCGTCGGCATAAGCGAGGGGAACGAGGGTGGCTTGATATACGAGTACGCGGGCTACTGCACGAAGAAGGAGGCCGAGGAGATGGTGAGGAAGATGGTCGAGGAAGGCTTTCGAGTCAGAGGCTGGAAGCTCAAAGAGTTTAGGGTTGTCTCGGCCGAGATAACCGTCAAGGACAGACCCGCCGCCGCCATCGCCGCAGTTATAATGTTCCCCTACTGACTGAACCTCTTCACGATTTTCTCTGCCTCCCTTAGCGTCTCCTCATCGCAGTTCCAGCACATCACCTCGAAGCTTGGCACCCTGACGCTCATCCTCACCTTCTTCCTTCGGGCCAGCCTGCTAATCACGTAGTTCACCTTATAGGCGAGGTCCATAAGCTCAGGCGTTATCCTTTCCTCCCTGTCGATGTACTGAAGAGGGCACCCTTCTCGCCACTGCCTCCTTCTCCCGTGCTCGTACATTCTGTAGGGCCTTATCCCGGCCTCCTCGGCTAGGGCCTCGACTTCTTCGGCCCTGTATTTTATCAGTGGTCTGAAAAAGGGAATCCCTATTCTGGGGAGCTCGCAGAGCCTGATATCTCCGGGGCACTGGTCGAGGAGGGCCCCGATTATCTTATCGTTGGCATTATCCCCCTTTGCAAGCACGGAAAAGCCGTTATTAAGGGCAAACCACTTGGCGTTCCACAGCATGACCTTCTTGCAGTGGATGCAGATAGGTCCCTTCCGCCCTATAGCCTCTCGAAGGAGGCCTTCCGTGATGTCAACTAGATAGTGCTCGACGCCGATCTCTTTTGTGAATTTCATCGCCCAGCTGCGAACCTCGGGCCAGCTCCAGCGGTGGAAGAACGTCAGGGCGGCTACATCAAGCCCGGCCTTTTTTAGCAGGTATAGGGTAAGAGAGCTGTCTTTTCCACCGGAAAAGAGGACGAGAATCCTCTTTTCGTAGAGACCAACCTCTTCTGCGAAGATCCTTACATCCTCAATGACATTCTCAAGCATGAAGAAAAACCGCCGGCGGGGCTTAAAAGGATTGGGGGCCATTTGGAGATGTCGGCCCCCTGGGGGTCCCGAGGTCATCGCAACCCAAGGTACTCCTCGGGCATTCAAAGGTTGGATGTCGGGTTTATCTTCCTTTCGCTACCCTTAGCCGTCGTAGCTATGAGAACCCTGCTGATCCACCTCTCCTTTATGTAGCGGAGTAGCGGATGAGCTCCAGAAAAGGCAAGTTCTTATGCGATATGTGGCTCAGAACTGTTCTTTCCGCAATTTCAAGGCCGATCTCGGCTGCCTCATCCACGTTGTTGTGGTATGGATCGTTAAAGCCTGGGACGAGCCTTAGCGGGGCTTAGGAGTGAGAAGCTACCCCCACATGCTTATGTTCCTAGAAGCTTTACTCCACTCTCACGGGTTTCACGCCGAGAATCCTGATATAGCGCTGGAAGCCCTTCTCATCAACGATGTGGAATTCGAAGGGATGATTGTCTGGAAGATCGGCCAGCTCTTCAATCCTTATCTCGAGCTCGGCCCTCTCGCGGGGAGTTTTCGGCGCTTCTCTGACCTTTATGAGAAGGTCAACGTCGCTCCCCATTTTCCCTAACGAACTCGGCAACCTTTTCTTGGCTGAACTGCCTGCTCAGCGAGAAAAGTCGCGAGGCTGTACTTTCCATCCTTAAACGCCCTATTGGCGAACTCGAGAAAGTCGGAGGAGCGCTCGAGCAGCATCTTGACTTCCTCGTAGTGCATTCCACCACCGGTAGGGCTTTAACTTCAGCCGAAATTAATACCTTTCGATGAGGAAGTTCATCGCGGACATGATGCTTGGCCGCTTGGCCCGCTGGCTCCGCCTTTACGGCTACGACACCCTCTACGGTGTTGAGGACGACGATGATATACTCAGGATTGCCCGGGCCGAGCAGAGGATAATCCTCACGCGGGACTCAGGCCTCGCGGAAAGGGCTTCCCGACTCGGCATTCCCGTCATCTTGATTAGGGCCAACTCCCTTGAAGAGCAGGTTGCCCAACTGAGGGAGGAAGGTGTCGAGTTCGAGGAACTGTTCCCAGCGGGGGCCCGCTGTCCCAAATGCAATGGCCCGATAAAGCCTACAAGAAAGGAGGAGGTTAGGGGAAAGGTTCCACCGAGCGTTTACGAGGCCTATGACGAATTCTACGTCTGCGAGAGTTGTGGACAGATATACTGGCCTGGAAGGCAGTGGAGGGAGATTGTGAAGATGGACAAGATGCTGAGAGGTGGTTGAATGGAGTGGGAGGAGTGGAAACCCTTCTACGAGCGGATAGTGAGAGAGATGGGATACTCCGTGGAGAGGGATAGGGAAGCTGCGGAGCTTTTGCGGGCGGTGCTCCTTGAGAACGATACGTACCTTCTGAAGGAGGAGCTCGAGGTCGTGGTTGGGAAGAAGGTTTACGTCTTCGGCGCCGGCCCGAGCCTTGAAAAGGTCCTTGAAGAGCATGACTTCTCAGATGGGACGCTCATAGCAGCCGATGGTGCAACAACAGCGCTCCTCGAACGCGAAATAATTCCTGACATAGTTGTTACCGACCTGGACGGCAGGCTCCTCGATCTGAGGAAGGCCAACGAGAAGGGAGCCTTCATGGTGATTCACGCCCACGGTGACAACATGGATAAAATCGGGGCTTATGGAGCCCTCTTCGATAACGTCTTGGGAACATGCCAGACGGAGCCCCTCGACATAATTTACAACTTCGGAGGTTTTACGGATGGGGACAGGGCAGCGTTCCTTGCGGAGGCTCTTGGGGCTGAGAAGATAATCCTCGTAGGCTTTGATTTCGGCTCCTTCGTCGGCAAATGGAGCAAGCCGTGGCTCAAAGAACATGCTCCCTTGTGGGAGAGCAAGGCAAAGAAATTCGCGTTTGCCAAGGAACTTCTGCGGTGGTTGGAGGAAAACGGCAGTGCCAAGCTTGTGTGGTTTCAATGAACAACGAAAACAATATTAAGTACTAACAACGACTAAAGTCTGGTGGTGGCTATGAACTCGGCCGTTCTCATCCTGATAGCGGCCGTGATATACGTATTCTTTTACATGACGTATGGTAAGGCCCTCCAGAACAAGGTTGTCAGGGCTGACCCTAACAGGCCCACTCCTGCCCACAGGCTCTACGACGGCGTGGACTACGTGCCAGCGCATCCCCTTGTCCTCTACGGTCACCACTTCGCCAGCATAGCCGGTGCTGGCCCCATAGTTGGTCCAGCCCTAGCCATAGCTTGGGGATGGTTGCCGGCAATACTCTGGATATGGTTCGGCAACGTCTTCATAGGAGCAGTGCATGACTACCTGGCCCTCATGGCATCCGTCCGCTACGATGGTAAGTCCATCCAGTGGATAGCGGGCAAAATAATGAGCAAGAGGACAGGTGTAGCCTTCGAGATCTACATATGGTTCACGCTACTGCTCGTGGTGGCAGCGTTCGTTGCTGTGACCGCTAAGCTACTGACAACTACGCCACAGGCCGCCACGGCGACTATACTATTCCTGCTGATAGCACTACTGCTCGGGTGGTTGCTCTACAGGGTCAAGATAAACTTCTATCTTGGAACGGCCATAGGGCTTATTCTCTTGGCCCTGGCAGTCTGGATTGGCCTCAAGCATCCGTTGATTTTCGTCAGCGGACAGACGGATGTAACTAATGTTGCCGCGTACACAACGGCCTACCACTACTGGAACATCATCCTGATGATTTACATAATCGTGGCATCCTCACTGCCCGTCTGGATGCTCCTCCAGCCCAGAGACTACCTTAACGCTTACATCCTCTGGTTTGGCCTCCTCATCGGCGGTATAGCCTTCATCGGCATTGCAAAGACATTTGAAGCTCCAGCCTACACGGGCTTCGTTGCTAACGTCGTGGCCAAGCAACCCTCCCCGTTCTGGCCCACAATACCACTCGTTATCGCCTGTGGAGCACTAAGCGGATTCCACTCTCTTGTAGGTTCTGGAACGTCGAGTAAGCAACTTGACAACGAGCTCCATGGCCTCCTCGTCGGATATGGTGGCATGTTCACTGAGGGCTTTCTCAGCACCATAGTCATTACGGCCATAGGCGTGTACGGCGTCAAGCTAACGGGTGTCAGCGTGGCGGAGTGGGGAAGCCAGTACATCTTCAAGGGAGGTCTCGGAACCTTCATAGGTGGTTACGCGAACGGTCTCCACGACTTCTACGGCCTTGACATGGACCTCGGCAAGACCTTCGCTACCCTGTGGATCTCGGCCTTCACTCTGACATCCCTTGATACGGCCACGAGGCTTGGAAGATTCGCCTGGCAGGAGCTCTTCGGAATGATAGCGGACACGGGCAAGGGCATCATGAGGGTAATAACCAACAAGTGGGTCGCCTCTGCTATAATAGCCCTTCTTGGAACAGCCCTCGCTTGGAACTCAGGCTATAAAGTCCTCTGGCCGGCCTTCGCCGCAATGAACCAGCTCCTTGCCTCGATAGCCCTCATGACATCAGCCCTCTGGGTGGCCAAGGTGCAGAAAGCTGGTAAGTGGAGCTACGCAGTCCTGATACCGGCACTGTTCCTCTGGGTGACGGTGACGGCCGCAATAATCTGGTACATCTTCGAGGTACCACTACCGAACCTCCTTACGACAATCGGAACCAAGGGCGCCCTCCTCGTCGGCTTAGTCCTCAACGTCCTCCTCGCCTACGACTTCTATCTCGCCTGGAAGAGACCTGCGGAGGAGTACGTAAAGGAGGCCACTCCGGCCTGATTTTTCTCCTTTCTTTTTTGGGGTGATGTCATGTTTTTGGAGAGCCTTAGGGAGTTCCTAAGAGGGTTCTTTCAGTCCTTCAAGGATCAGTCAACCGAGTATATTGAATTCGAGCTCAGAGAGCTCGAGAACGTTTTTGCTCTCCTCCTTATGGGCTCCTTCATTGGGATACCCAGTCCGCCCACCACCCTAACTTTGAGGTTGCTCCCCCACATGGCCAGGGAGTTCATCGTGATGCAGAGGCGTGCAGAGAACCTCGACGATGTGTTCGCCGAACTTGCGGGCCTCTTCGAGGTGACGTGAGATGAGAGAGTGCTTCCTCCCCAAGAAAGGTTATAGAGCGGTGTTCGTCATAGGAAAGGGGGGCGTAGGAAAGACAACGATGAGTGCCGCAATCTCCTTGGCACTTGCCCAGAAGGGCTACAGGACGCTCGTGGTTTCCCTGGATCCCGCCCATAACCTTGGGGACGTGCTCGGGGTCAGGCTAGAGGACAGGCCCAGGGAGATCGCGGAAAATCTCTACGCGAGCGAAGTGGATATGGAGGGAATGATAAAAGCCTACCTCAAGCACATTGAGGAGACCCTAAAGCACACCTACAGGTATCTTACCGTGATAAACCTCGAGAAGTACTTTGAGGTCCTGCGCTATAGTCCTGGAATCGAGGAATATGCAACCCTTGAGGTCATCAGGAGAGTACTTAGCCGGGGCGATGAGTGGGATGTAATAATCTTTGATACTCCTCCTACAGGCCTCACCCTCCGCGTGCTCGCCCTTCCCCGCATAGCAAGGACGTGGGCCGACAAGCTGATAGAGCTGAGGCTGAAGATACTTGATAGAAGGAAGGCGATAGAGAAGATACACGGAGAGAGAAAGTTCAAGCTGCCAAGTGACCCCCATGAAGACGCTGTTCTCAGGGAGCTCATGGCCTATAGGGAGGAGGTTAGCGATATAGAGGCTGTTCTAACGGATCCCGAGAAGACGAGCGTCGTGGCGGTCATGAACCCCGAGATGCTACCCCTTTACGAGACGGAGAGGGCGTTTGCTATGCTGAGGAGGTTCGGCATTCCGTTCACCCTCATCGTCATGAACAAAATCCTGAGGCTAGAGAATCCACCGGATGAGCTTAGGGTAAAGATGGAAGCGCAGGAGAAAGTCTTGGGGCTTGTTGAGGAAAAGTTTCCTGGTGTCGAGGTCATCCGCATACCAATGATGGCCGAGGAGCCAAGAGGGCTTGAGAAGCTGATTGAACTCGGAAAGGTTATAGTGGAGGGTGGCCCATGGTGAGCTCTGACGTAATTCTTATCGTGATGGTTCTTGCGGGTGTCGCGACCCTCCAGTTCTATAAAGGACGTAGAATCAACCTCCTCCTGATGCAACATTACCTTAAAAGTATCGAGGATATCGTGAGACCGGAGGACAAGAACTACATCTGGCTTGGCGGTTACGTCGGCTTCAAGGCCGAGTACAAGGTTAGACGAGATAACGTGGAGAAGTTCGAGTACACGCTGACCCTTTTACCAAGGCAGAGCCTTCTATATTTTCCAGTATCGAAGCTCATAAGCAGGCATGACAAGCTTTACATCGTCGTCAGGCCCAGCTTTGAGATCACGAGGGAAATCCATCTCATTCAGAAGGGCTACTACAGGATCAAGCCGAAGATAGAGAACGAGCCCCTGCTCGTGAGGGATGTAATCGATGTCGGGGGCGTTCAGTTCGAGGTTCTCTTCGAGAAGAGGGCGGACATAGAGAGGCTGGTCGAATTCGTGAAGGGCTTTTCCAACGTGAGAAACGTGAAGCACGTATCCCTTGTTCCTAGCACCAACGTTATCTATGTCTTCCTGAAGCCCGAGCCCGAGACGATAAAAAAAGATGTAAAGAACGTGCTCAGCTTCGTAAAGATGTTCCCAAGGGAAATGAGGCGTTAGCAGACCCTCGGGATCGGGTCCCCAACGGGTGGCTCCAAAAAGCGCTTTCCTCCTATGCCCGTCTCCATCAAGACCTTGCCGCGGTATTCGCCGATTACTTCTCCAATTATTGCCGCATTCCTGCCCTTCTCCGTCTTTCTCATTGCCTCCAAAGCTTCTTCTGCGAACTCTCTCGCCACGCTCATAACGACCTTGCCCTCGTTGGCCACGTCGAAGGGGCTTATTCCAAGCATCTCGCTGGCCGCCCTGACCTCCGGCCTCACCGGGACGTCAGCCTCCCTTATCAGTATACCCACGTTGGCCTTTCTGGCCATCTCGTTGAGGGCGTTACTTAAACCACCCCTCGTCGGGTCTTTCATGGCGTGGATGTTTTCCCATCCTATCGCCTTCGCTACTGCCTCGACGACCTCCCACACAGGGGCCACGTCACTCTTCAGCTCCGTCTCAAAGCTTATCCCCTCGCGGTGGCTCATAAGTGCTATTCCATGGTCCCCTATCGTGCCGCTGACGAGGATAACATCTCCTATTTGGGCCCCAGCATCACTTATCGGCCTCTCTGCAATTCCGATTCCCGCCGTGATTATGAACATCCCTATCCCTTCCTCGACGACCTTGGTGTCCCCAGTGACTATCGGGACGGGCACTTCCTTTGCGGTCTCGTCCATTGAGCGAAGGATTCTTACGAGGTCGTCCCCGTCAAATCCCTCACCGATTATCATGGAGTTTGCGAGGGCTATTGGCTTGGCACCCATTACCGCCAAGTCGTTCACGGTTCCGCTTACCGCTAAGCGACCTATGTCGCCGCCCGGAAAGAATATTGGCTTAACGGTGTGGCCGTCTATCGTGAAAACGATGTGCTTGTCGCCGAAGGGTATCGTCGCGCCGTCGTCGAGCGCATCCAGACCTACTCCGCCGGCGCTCTTGAGCGTTAGGTTCTTCAGGATTACATCCCTGAGGAGCTCTTCCATAACCTCTCCACCGGCACCGTGCTCCAGCCTGATCTTCATCCGGTTCACCTTGTGGCCCTTATACCCCCATGGCCTTAAGAACGAAACGGTTTATAACCCGGAGTTGAATTGGAGGTGGGGATGGGCATGTTCGGAAAGCTTAGGGAGAAGCTGAAGGCCTTCGTGAAGAGGGTCGAGGAGAACGTCGAGAGGGAGGAGGAAGAGGCCAAGAAAAAGGGACTCCTAGACAGGCTTATTCAGGTGGAGATAAAGGAGAAGGACGTTGATGAGGCTCTCGACGAGCTTGAACTCGAACTTCTGGAGGCGGACGTGGCTCTGGAAGTTGTAGACGCCCTCAGGGAGAAGATAAAGGAAAGGCTCGTCGGTAAAAAGGTTCGGATAGGCACGGACAAGGCGAAAGTTATCGAAGAGGCCGTTAAGGAGGCCGTCCTTGAGATCCTCAGGCCCGAGAGGGAAGTGGATCTCCTTGAGGAGATAAAGAAGTCCGAGAAGCCCTACGTGATACTCTTCGTCGGGTTCAATGGTTCGGGGAAAACCACGACGATAGCAAAGCTTGCACACTGGCTCAAGAAGAATGGCCTGAGCGTTGTCATCGCGGCCAGCGACACCTTCAGGGCAGGGGCCATAGAGCAGCTTGAGGAGCATGCCAGACGCGTTGGGGTGAGGGTTATAAAGCACGATTACGGGGCTGACCCTGCCGCCGTCGCCTACGACGCCATCCAGCACGCGAAGGCTAGGGGAATAGACGTCGTTCTCATAGACACGGCCGGAAGAAGCGAGACGAACAGGAATTTGATGGACGAGATGCGGAAGATAGCCCGCGTCACGAGGCCGAACCTCGTGATCTTTGTCGGTGACGCTCTGGCTGGGAACGCCATAGTCGAGCAGGCCCGTCAATTTAACGAGGCCGTGAGGATAGGGGGCGTCATCCTCACCAAGCTCGATGCGGATGCGAGGGGCGGTGCTGCGCTGAGCATAAGCCACGTCATAAACGCTCCAATACTCTTCGTCGGCGTTGGCCAAGGCTACGATGACCTAAGGCCATTTGATGAGAAGTGGTTCATCGAGAGGATATTTGGGGAGGCGGAGGCATGATTAAGGAAACCGGTTATGGCGTCCTCCTTTCCCTCTACGTTAGACCCAACGCGAAAAAGAACGCGGTTGAGGGAATCGACGAGTGGAGGGAAAGGATAAAGGTCAGCGTAACAGCACCGCCCGTAGGCGGAAAGGCCAACAGGGAGCTCGTTAAGTTCCTCTCAAAGCTACTGGGTGCCGAGGTTGAGATAGTCAGGGGAGAGACGAGCAGGGAGAAGGACGTTCTCGTGAAGGGAAAAACCGTGGAAGAGGTAAAGAAGAAGCTGGGACTTTAGAGCTCTATCATCTCACCGGGCTTGAGGATTATCACTTCGGCCTTGTCACCCACGAGCCTCTTGAACTCCTCGGGGTCGGCGGAAATCGGTGGCCAGGTGTTGTAGTGCATTGGGATGACCTTCTTCGGCTTAAGCAGCTCCACGGCCTTCGCGGCCTCCTCCACGCCCATCGTGAAGTGGCCGCCTATCGGGAGCAGGGCTAGATCTATGGGTCCATAGAGCTCTGCGAAGAGCTCCATGTCCTTGAAGACGAAGGTGTCGCCCGCGTGGTAGATTTTAACGCCGTCGAGCTCGATGATGTAGCCGCAGGCGTTTCCGATGCTGTACTTGCCATCGCTGCTGGAGTGCCAGGCTGGAACTTGGACGATCTTGACGCCGTCAATCTCAGTCGGGCCGTAGTTCATGCCCACGGTTGTTATGCCCTTGTTGTTCTCGACGAGGTAATTGGCGATGTCGTACATTGCCACTATTTTGGCACCAGTCCTCCTGGCTATCTCGGCGGCATCTCCAACGTGGTCCCCGTGGGCGTGGGTCACGAGTATGAGGTCAGCCTCAAGCTCCTCAGGCTTTGCTGCAGCTACTGGGTTTCCGCTCAGGAAGGGGTCTATCAGGATTTTCTTGCTTCCCTCGATGTAGAAAGCCGCATGCCCCAAGAACTTCACCTTCACCATGGCAACCACCGATGGATATAATCACCTCGAATCACTTAAACCTTGTGGGCCATAGATTTATAAGAGGACCCCTGAGAGGAGAGAACGGAGGGGCAGGTTTATGCCCACGAACGTAACGGCAGAGTACTTAGAAGCCGAGGAGGAATACAGGAACGCCAAGACGATTCCCGAAAAGATTCGGGCACTTGAGAAAATGTACGCCACAGTGCCCAAGCACAAGGGAACCGAGAAGCTCAGGCTGATGATAAAGCGCAAGCTCGCCGAGCTCAGGAAGGAACTGGAGAAGCAAAGGCAGCAGAGGAAGGGTGGCGGCTACTCGCTGGCGGTTAAGAAGGAAGGGGCAGCCCAAATAGTCCTCGTTGGTTTCCCGAACGTTGGCAAGTCGGAGCTCCTAAGGGCCTTAACGGGAGTGGATGTTGAGAGCGCCGACTATCCCTTCACGACGACCGAGCCAATACCGGCCATGATGAACTACAAGGATGTCCAGATACAGCTCGTCGAGGTGCCAGGCCTCATAGAGGGAGCCGCCCTCGGGAAGGGCATGGGGCCGCAGTTGCTCGCGGTGGTCAGAAACGCCGACGCCATAGCCATCGTCATAAACCTCAGTGAGGACCCGGCCAAGCAGATGGAAATACTTCTGAGGGAGTTTGAGAGGGCGGGCATAAAGGTGAACAAAAGGAGGCCAAGGGTTGAGATAAGGAAGACACCGAGTGGCGGCATAGTGATAAACGGGGCTGAGAACATAAAAGGTGATCTGGACGAAGTTATGAGGATGCTCCGCGAGGAGAGAATTCACTCGGCCGAGATAACCGTCAAGGAGCCCGTGACATTGGAGGAGTTCGCCGATGCCCTCGACGACAGCCTCGTCTGGAAGAAGGCTATAATAATCGCCAACAAAGGGGATGCCCCGGGTAGCAAGGAGAATTACGAGAGATTAGTTAAGGCTTACGGGGACCGCTTTAAGATAGTGCCCGTCTCGGCGAAGAAAGGAATAAACCTCGAGGCCGTGAAGGAGGCGCTGTATGAGGTAGCGGACATAATAAGGGTCTTCACCAAAAGCCCAGGTGAGGAGCCCGCATATCCTCCGATAGCCCTTAAGAAGGGTTCAACGGTCCTCGATGTGGCGGAGAGAATACACAAGGACTTCGCCAAGAACTTCCGCTACGCGAGGGTGTGGGGTAAGAGCGTGAAGTTCCCGGGACAGAGGGTTGGTCCTGACCACGTGCTTGAGGACGGCGACATTGTGGAGATACACGCCCGCTGAGGTCACTCCCATTAAGAATTAAGGAGAAAAGTCAGCGCCGCCTGAAGAGAAGTGGCAAGAGGGCGAGGGTAGACAGGAGAGCTGGACCGCAGATGCCGGCACCGCCTTCCCCGGTAGTCTTAGCGTTCTCGGCGGTTTCCGTTTCGATAGAAGTTGTTTCGGTTTCATGACTCTCAATTCTGGGGGCCGTGTCAGTTATCACCGCTTCGGCGAAGAATTGAACGATTCCGAAAGCTCCCCTCCCCTCTATGCTCAACCGTATATCGCCGGTTATCCCCGATACATCTCCTAGCATTATTCCGTCGACGCTTATGAAAATCGTGCTTCCGGAGAGCTCTATTGAGATCACGTGGTCGCCATCCATCGGGTAGGGAACGATGAATGCCTTGGACCCATTAACCTCGACAATAACACCATCTGGAACTCCGAGGATGACTGAAACATCTCCAATCCTGATTCTGAGGGACTCACCCTCCTGCAGCTTCGTCCTGAGGGTCAGGCGGAACCCCCTTAGGGTTTCAAGATACTCGGCCCTGCCACCTTTGAGAACCACAAAGGAGCCGCTGACATCTCCCCCCTCTATCCTCCAGCCCTCTGGACGCCGTGGGGATGGGAGGTGGCCCTCATAATACCTGTACCACATCGGCGTCATTGGCATCTGAGAAATATAGCACTCGGCGAGCTTCGAGAAATTGACGCTACCTACCTTTCCAGCCTCCTTCATAACTCTATAGGCCAGAGCGTCCAAGAGGTCATCGCTGGGCGTATGCATTCTCTCGGAGAGGGCTATCCTAACGACACTCCTAACAATTTCCACATACGCCTTGCCACCATCAACACCACACCACTCTTCTTCCAAATCCTTGGCGTTCACGAAGACTTCTTCCCCCTCGACCCTCCACTCGCTGGCTATCCTATATTCCGCCCTGACCCTGACGTTCAGCGCCCGCTCGACGGCCCTAATGGCTTCTTCGAATATCGTTCCAACGTTGGGGGTGGGCTTAATGGCCATAAACTCTAGCTTGCCCTGCTTGAAGAAGGAGCCGCCAATCCCGATGAATCCGAAGTACGCCTTCTCGCCTAGGTTGTCGATGAGGTCTACGTGTTTGAGGAATATCCTCTTCTCATCGAGGTAAACCATAAGGTCGCGTGAATCCGCAAGCCATTCCACCCTTAGTTTATGAAGCTCGTCTCCGTAAAGCTTTCCAACATTGAACTTTTCCACGACGTTCCCGTTCTCTACGACTCCGAGGTAGCCTTCTCCGTCATCAACCCAGATTTTCACACCGTAGCTAGGACTAATTTCCGGGGATGTAACATCTGGACCAACTCCCTGGAGAAGGAAGTACACCGCCTTGGCCCTTCCACTGTCAAAGCCGAAGTAAAAGGTCATCTTGAAGTCCCTCGATAGGTTCACGAGCCTGCCGTACCACGCCGCTCCGAGGCCATCACCCGGCCACTCTACGAGCTGAACTCCTCGGATGTTCTCATTTACATGGGCCTCCCCGACGGTCTTCCAGAGAGCGTAGGCCCCGTGTTCATCTACTGGGCCCCCGCTACTGTAGATGAGCTGAAGGGGAACCACATAGTGGAGATTTGTCCTGAGTCCAGTGCCCGCGGTCCATCCGAAGTAAACATAGGGGGAATCGAGGACGTTAATGAGATCCACCTGAGCCTTAATCCTGAGCTCCCCATCCAAGTAAACGCTAAGCGTTTTGGAGGTTGGTTCCCATCTGACCTCAAATATGTGCGTTCTCTCATCTTCCACCTCGCCCAGGTGTGTCCTGTATTCGTCGAGCTCCCGACCATTGATCATGAGAACGATGTAGTCCTCCTTGTCGTGCCTGTCGAGGCCGACGTCCGTATCTATCTTGATGGCGACGCTTGGAGCTATGCCTAGGTATCCGAGGCCTCTTCCAGGCATTCCAAGGGCGTTCTTAGACTGGCTCTGAAGCACGAAGACTAAACCATCGCCGCCGTTATGGTCACCGAGATAGACCCTGAAGATCATCGAGAAGGGTTGCCTGAGGTCAAGGCTGTCTTTATTCCAGATAGCACCAGCTTTGAAAGCCTCATTAGGGGTGAGAACAAAACCCATCTTCACGGGATAGTGATAGGCCGTGCCGACGGTGTTCCACTGGCCAACGGTCTCAGCCTTCTCAACCGTCGGGAGGTCGAGTTCTACAATTTTGACGAACTGCAGGTTAACCCCTTGGCCCGTGGCTCCTGTCCATCCAACGTAAGCGTACCGGCTCTCGAGAACTTCCTCAATGTCTACCCGGTACTCTATGACCTTTATTCCATCTACCCAAACCCTCAAAAGCTTCTCATCCGCGTCCCATATTATCTTAACCCTGTGAAGCCCTCCATCCTCCATGAGGCCCAGCTTCTGGAGGTCGAAGAGCGTCCTTGAGATTTGTCTTCCATTCACCATGACGTAAACCTGCTCCCCGGGGTTCGTGTCGAACTTAACGGCGACACTCGGCCATATCCCGACGTAGCCAACTCCATCTCCTCCCGAACCAAGAGCGGCCAGCCCCTCACTCTGGAGGACAAAGGCCATGCCCTCTCCTCCACTCACGTAGGAACCGAAGTGGACGTCAAACTCGACGCTGAAGTCCCTACTCACATCTATCATCCGGTTGAACCACGCGGCACTCACTTGATCGGGCATGGCGTGGGTTAATATTA
Organism: Pyrococcus yayanosii CH1; assembly: GCF_000215995.1. Classification (NCBI taxonomy): domain Archaea; kingdom Methanobacteriati; phylum Methanobacteriota; class Thermococci; order Thermococcales; family Thermococcaceae; genus Pyrococcus; species Pyrococcus yayanosii. Next base: position 431,485 of record NC_015680.1, read on the forward strand.
TCCTATCCCCTGAGAGCACTGCATTGCCTAGAAGAATCCAGTCCGCTTCACTGAGAGATATAACTTTAAGGGCTCCCGCTGGGCTGGTGAGTATCATCAGAAGAGCGAACAATGCAACGGATCTTTTCATGGTAGGATCACCAAAAAGTTAATTGGAGAAAAGAGTTTAAAATTCTGCCGGGCTCATGGCCTGCCGGGTCTTATGGGCATCTTGTGATGCCTGGGTGGAACTGTTCTGACCTTCTCCCTGATCATCTGCTCAACCTCTTCTAGTATCTTAAGGGCCTTGCTGGTATCTCCCCTCTTGAGTGCCTCCTTTGCCTGCTGGAGGAGCTGTAGCTCCTGAGAGACGTTGTAGCCAATCGCCTGGAGCCTCAGGGCAACCCTCTCAATCATCCTAACTTTGAGTTCAAGCTTCAAGCTGAGGCTCTTCCTAATACTCATCTCTGCATCTTCACCGGCCATTCTTATGACGGCCTCCGCGTGGGCCTTGGCCGCTATCGCCAACCCATAAGCCTTTTCGTAGTTCCCGTCCTCATAGGCGTTCTTTGCTTCAGTGAGTAGCTTCTGGGCAGTTTCCAGGAGCTTGCTGGCCGCGGGGATAGTGACATTCTGCAGGAGCTCCTCAGCAAGGGCCGTCCTGTTTTCGGCTATCTCAATGGCCTCCCAGGCGACTTCGGCGGTGATATTGAGCCGCTCCTCTTTGGCGATTTCACCTATATGGGCCCTAACCCTTTCCATGACTCGGAGGGAATATGGCGTCTCCATGATTGTCACGTTCTTGAACTTTTGAAGTATTTGCTCATCAACGGTTTCGTTCTCAGATACTAGAACCGGTAGGAGGCCTTTCCTGGCCTTAATCTGCATCAGGGCCGCTATGTCCCATCCATACGCTATTGCCCCACCAACGTTCTTGAGGAGCTCCGGATAATCCTTGGCCAGCATCTCAAGGACGAGTCTGCAGGTCCCAACCCTGTCCTCTCCTCCGATCCTGGTGACGTTTATGCCAAGATCCGTGAGGTCCTCTTCGTACAGGCTGACGACGGCTCTGGGTCCTCCGATTATCAATACGAGGCTCGGGCCGAGTGATGCTATCTCGGCAGTCACTTCCTCGTTGTAAACCCCCCACGAGGTCACGACGATAGTGGCATTGAGGAGCTCCGCGACCTTCTCCGCGAGGGTCAGGTCCGCCTCGTTGTCGCTGACCAGTATCACTATGTTGGCCGCTTGTGCAGACACTTCACCCATATTCAGCAGGGCCATCAGGAGCATGGCCCCCATTATAATACCAACCTTCTTCATTCCCACCACCCCGTTGTTTTCTTCATTGGAGTATAGCATTGCGATGTAAAAAAGGGATACTGTGTCCGTTTCGCGTTCCAAACTGTTTCTGAGGCGCCCAAATGGAGTTAAAGTGTATCATAGAATTCAAATCGAGCAGAAGTAGTGGGGGAAGCCTAAACTATTTTAACCACCCTCTCCTTCCACGGGCTCACACGGACCCTTATATAACCCTTCAGCTTTCCATCAACTTCTGGGTCGCCCGTGTAGGCTCTCACGATGCCATTCCTTATCTTGGACTCAGACGCAACGACGATTATGTTCTCCTTGGGTATTTCTCTGAGAACCGCAGGGGAGAACTGCTGGTTGCCGCGCCCGAAGAGGAAACTAAGGCCCCCTATAACCGTCACGACAATCTTTGGTCTCGTGGGAAGGAAGCGCAGAAGATCCCTCTCGGTGGCATCTTTAACGAGGAGCCTAGCATTCCCTCCCTCTACCTCTACCACGTCCACACCGAGGAGGGTGCCGTCTATACCGAGCTTATCTTTTATCCTCTTGATGGTTGAGCCTGCCCCAAGGAAGTATATGCCGTCCTCTTCGAGTATCTCTTCTGCCACGGAATCGGCGAGGGCTTCCACTTCCTCCGCCTCATCAACGGGGGTGGGCTCCTTGCTCCCCTGAATGAGGCTCTCAATGACGGGTGTCAGGGCCCTTCCGAACTCTCTTGTCCTCACCTCATCCCTCCTGTAGGCCTCTTCGTCGAGGTCAATAATGGGTCGAAGCTCTAAGGGGGCCTCCCCCTTCAGGAAGGCTACTAGGAGTCTGGCCGCATCCTCGGGGGATAACGCAAAGATCCCCGAGAACATCTTGACACCAGTAGGGATGCCGAGCATGGGAACTGCTCTGCCAATGACCTCGAAAACGTCCCTCGCTGTTCCGTCTCCGCCCGCAAAGACTATTAGCCTAACTTTTCCAAGCATCCTCCTTGCCAGTTCCTTCGTGTCCTCCGCGGTAGTGTCAGGAATCCTGACGCCCCTAACATCTCTGTAGCTGATTTCCCTGTGTTTAATCACCTCGTATCTGAAAGGGAACTCCTTCAGGACGTCCTCCCCGAGGGGCCCAGGTCCCGTGATAAACTCCACGTCCTTTGCCTCATCATAGTGGCTCAGCTCACTGAGGAACAGCCTGACGATATCACCTGCAATCGGCTTGGCGCCCCTCTTTATGGCCTCCTCGACGACTCCATCCGTTCCCTTCAGGGCTACCCTTCCACCCATCCCGGCTATTGGATTGATTATCAGTCCCACCCTCATCCGCTCACCTCATGTACTTCCTCGCGAAGACGGTAAGGAAAACGGCCCACATAAACATTCCGAAGATAGCCTCGACCGACGCTATCATCTTTCCAACTCCAACCGGGTGAAGGTCTCCATAGCCAAGGGTCGTGGCTGTCACTATGCTGAAATAAACGTAGTCGAAGAAAGAATTCGTTACCTCCACGCTCCTCGTGAGGTAGTAAAAGAGAGGAAATACACCAAGCACAAGGGAGACCCAGAGGAAGACTGGCCTCCTCCAATCGGTTCCGTACTTGCAGGTCAGGTCCGCGAAAAGCCACTCGAAGAAGACCTCAAAAAGTCTGAAAATCCTCCTAGGCGTCTTTGGTCCCCTAAGGTAGTGGTGAAGGAGCTTCTCCCTTCTGGCAATCATCTCAAGGTAATAGTATTCATCCGCCTTTTCCTTGTCCCCGCTCCTCTCCCAAGTCGTTCTCGCTATCCTGTAGAAGACTTCCGCGAGGTAGGGATTGTTGAAGAGACAGTTCTCGATGACTATAAAGCCCAATACCTCAAGCTCGGCGAGAAGATTGGGGAGGAACGTCAGGTTCCAAGTCTCATCGCTATAGAACCTTGAGTTCTTGAGAACAAAGTTGTTATGGACGGTAACGTGGACGAACTCGGGGTACCTTATCCTACTGTTCACGACTTCCGCGTGACCCGGGATGGAGGTATTCTCAATCGTGAGTCCTCCAATTAGAGCGTTTATGTAGAGACGCACTTGCCTCTTGAAGCGGGGACTTTCATCGAACTTTATGCCGCCAATGTAGAGCATGTGGATCCGGACAGGCTTCCGTTTCCTATTAAACTCTATTCCCAACTCTTCAGCAAGCCTTTTTATGAGTGGATAGCGGGAGTTTATTGCTATTCTTCTGACGCCCCGTAGGTTCGAAAGCTCTACCCTACCCGCCATCCTGCCCCTCTCGCCGTACTCTTCTTCCGCTGTTATCTGGGCTTCCCTGTATTCTACGGAGTTCAACATGACGTACTTTATTGAGCTGTTCCTGATGAGGATGGAAGATGAGAACTCAACGGAGCAGAGGCTGAGCCCGTAGAGGGTGGAGCCGTTCACGTAAAAGAAGTTAATCGACGATTCTATGACTACCACGGATTCGACGTTCGTGTTGATGAGTGTGAGACCCTTGAGTTTTGAATTAGCTATAACAATCCGACCTATAGTGGAGTTCCTGAAGATGAGTGGTCCCTCAATGTCCTTTCCCGCTATCATGACCTCGTAGAGCTGAACGCCCTCGAAGTTCCTGACCCCCCTCTCGAGGGCCTTCTCGAATGCCCTCCTCTTTATTTCCTTAATCTTCTCGCCATAGAGGAGCTCTCCCTCCTCGAAGGGTATGTGGAGGGAGCAGTATTTGGAACCTTTTAGGGGCTTTCTCCGACATTTTTTGCCGTTTGAATAAGTGTACTCGCACATTAAATCCTTCCCTCCATTTCTTCCTGCATGCTCCTGAGCCTCGCCTTCTCGACTGCCTCCTCGTGCTCCGCCTTACCTCTGGCTCCCTTAACCCTCCGGGAGAGGTTAAGTAGTGTGTCCTCCGGCCCGTACAGAATCACGAGGTCGCCGGGCATTATCTTCGTGTTGCCGTGCGGGGCCCCGATGTACACCTCCTTCCCGTTTACCTTCCTATATATTCCGAGGACGAGTACACCCTCCTTGTCGAGCTCCAGCTCCCTCAGGGTTTTGTTTGCAAGCCAGCTGTTCTTCTTAACCCTAATTTGGGATATTGAATAACCCCTCGTTATCCCAAGGAGCTGACTGTAGTCGTATATTCTCAGAGATGGAGCGAGACGACCGAGAACTTTTCGGATAACCCTCCTCATTGCCCTCTCCACGAGCTTGGAGCGGAAGAAGATATACATGGCGATGAGGCCTACCACGAGAAGGAGAAGCCTTACTCCCGCCTGCTGCGGAGAGGTCTCCATAAAGCTCAGGACGAGGGTCGCTATTGCGGAGGTTATCCCAGCGCTACCGAGGAACATAAGGGTTCTTATGATCCTCCGCCTCACCGGATGGGCTACCACGTATTCGCTCTCGCTGGTGGTGAACCCAACCCCCGAGAAGGCAGACTGAGCCTGAAACGCCGCGACATCCCTTGACAGGCCTGTCATCTCTAGGGCAACGGCCCCTATCCTAACGATAATGACGGAGATTAGAACGACCAGCAGGAAGGAGACGAGGGGTATTATGCCTAGGGCCATCGGCCCTAACTTGATGGATACCTTTATAACCCCTACCCCCAAAGGAGGGCGGGAATGATGAGGGAGATTTCGGCTGAGTGATGACGAGACTCGCATGGGCTGACCCGGTGATAGTATGAGGTGCTCCAAGTGTGGTAGGGAAGCAGTATATTTTGCAAGGTACGAAGGTAGATATTACTGCCACAGGCATTTCAACGAGATGGTAGAGAGGAAAGTCAAGGCAACCATCAGGAAGTACCAGATGATACGGAGGGGCGAAAAGATAGGGGTTGCCGTGAGTGGTGGCAAGGACAGCGTCGTTCTCATGCACCTTCTCGCGAAGCTCAGGAGGAAGTTCCCCTTCGAGCTTGTCGCCATAACGATAGACGAGGGAATAAGGGGTTACAGGGACAGGAGCGTTGAAATCGCGAAGAGGAACGCGGAGCTTCTTGGCATTGAGCACCACATATACTCCTTCAGGGATTACATAGGCCTCACCCTTGACGAGACCGTCGAGATAATGGGCCCTCGTGAGGAGCGTGTCGGAGCCTGCTCATACTGCGGCGTCTGGAGAAGATGGCTTCTCAACTGCGCGGCGAGAGAACTCGGGGTTGACAAGCTGGCGGTTGGCCTAAACCTCGACGATGAGGTGCAAATGTTCCTCATGAACCTAATGAGGGGAGATGTAGCGAGGCTCGGCAGAACGGGTCCTTACTATGAAGAAATTCATGAGGGTCTCGTTCCGAGAATAAAACCCCTCCGCGAGGTTCCCGAGAAGGAGATCGTCCTTTATGCTGTTCTCAACGATATCGAGGTCGATCTGAGCGAGTGTCCCTACGCCGTTGAGGCCTTTAGGGCCGAGATAAGGGACTGGCTCAACGAGATGGAGGAAAAGCATCCGGGCACAAAGTATCAGCTCCTCAGGAGCTATGACAGACTCTTCCCCCTCATAGCTAAGACCTACGCGAGGGAGATAGGGCTTAACCGCTGCAAGCTCTGCGGCCAGCCGACGGCGGGGAAGATATGCAAGGCCTGCCAGTTCAGACTTCAGGTCGTGGAGAGGGCGAGAAAGAAGGGCATTGCTTTCACTCTTCAAGGAGAACCATAACTGCCAGAAGGATGGAGGAGGGTCAGGCCAGGCTTATGCCGGCCTGCTCAAGGGCCTGCCTGACCTCCTCGTCGGAGGCGCCCCTCGGGATGTTAATCTTCTCGGGGAGGGGCTCGATGTGCTTTATGTTCATCCTCCTGCGCTTTACTTTGTTGAGGCCGGCCCCGGTAACGAGCACGAAGTTCTTGTCTATGATGTCCACGACCACGACCTTCTGTCCTGCCCTCCTTCCGGCTATTATAACACCAATCCTACCGACCTCGATCGCAGGCATTCATCCCACCTCCTTCTCTTTTTTCGACCCCGCGTCGCCGACGGGGTCAAGGTGGTCGATGGCGGCCTTCACGATGGCGAAGACCCCATCGGGCGACCATTTCGAAGTGTCGATTATCAGGTCGTAGATGGAGAGGTCGTTGATGTCGATTCCATATAAGTTTAAATATCTTTTCCTGTTCTGCATTTCTCTCTCGGCGATTTTCATGAAGGCCTCCTCGACGCTTATACCCTCCCTGCGGGCAACCCTCTCGGCCCTCACCCTTATGGGGGCGTCGAGCCATATCTTCAGATCTGCGTTCTTTACCATCCATCCGGCGAGACGACCTTCAATTACCACGTTGCACTCCTTTGCGGCCTCGATTTGGCGCCTGTCAACCTCCCTGTCTATCTCGGGATGTAGCTCGGCATACTTTTGGAACTCCTCAAGGGTCATGCCGTGCTCCTTGGCCATCTGCCTGAAGATGAGGCCCGCGTAAACGTGCTTGAAGCCGTAGTACTCTGCAAGCTTCCTGCAGAGGGTTGTGGTTCCTGAACCTGCCAAACCACTTACGGTTACGACGAGGCACCCCTTGGGCATGGGGCACCCCTTCAGCTGAGCTGGGCCCTAATTTGCTCTTTCATTGCCCTGCGCATGCATTTGGGACAGAGGTGTGGATAAGGCCTCTCGGGCCTCTTCTTGGTCTTGGGAAGCTTCCTGAGCTCGACGGGCCTGCCCCTGGGTATCCCGTTGAGGGGCCTGCCGCAGATGGCGCAGTGAGCGATCTTTGGCTTCCTCCTCTCGAAGTGGATAACCACCCTTCCGCCAGGCGTCCTGACGTACTTCCTCCTCCATGACCTTGACCTGTACATAGGCTTCATTCTCTCCACCTCGGCTATGCATTTAGGGGAGCATTTTTAAATTTAACCCGGAATAAGTTTAAAAGCCTCCTCCTTTAGGCTTGGGTGGTGGTGGGATGGAGCCAAGACCGATGATCCTTGAGGGAGAGCCAGAGGTTGTTCCCGGAGGAGAGGAAGAGGTAGAGGCTAGCGAGGAGACCGTGGAGCAGTTCTTCGCTCACAGCAAGGGAAATACCGTCTACATATCCTTTGCGACCACGGACGCCAAGATAACCATAGGTATAAGCCACGACAAAGCCACCCTGGAAGAGATGGTTAGGGCTGTTAAAGAGCTCATCTTGGAGTTTAAGGAGAGAAGGGGTAGGGTATGAGGGAGTTAGAGAAAGCAAAAAAAGCTCTTCCCAAATATTTTGCAATCCTTGAGGGGGAAGATGTTCCCAATTTCTTCCTCGTGAGGAAGGTAGGCGTTGACTTCTCTCCTGATGCCCCTCTGGATGACCTCTGGACAAAGCATGGGGAAGGCCTGGACAGACTAAGGGAGAACGACCTCAGGGAGGGCCCGAAAAACCTGCTCGACCTTAAGGTGGCCATCGCGGAGAGGATTCTGGAGAGCTGTCACCTCTGCGAGATTAAGTGCGGAGTCAATAGGAAGAGGGATATCGGATATTGTCGCGTCAGGGAAAGCCTCGTCGCCAGCGACTTCCTGCACCTCGGAGAGGAGCCGGAGTTGGTGCCATCTTACACCATCTTCTTCAGCGGGTGCAACTTCCGCTGCGTCTTCTGCCAGAACTGGGACATAAGCCAGTTCCGCGTTGGCGTGCCCTACGACCCTCACATTATGGCGAGGAAAATAGAGCTGGCATTTGCCGAGGGGGCTAAGAACGTCAACTTCGTCGGCGGCGAGCCTACGCCAAACCTACCATTCATACTTGAAACACTAAGGCACGTTAGGGTTCCAATCCCCGTTATCTGGAACTCAAACATGTATATGAGCGAGGCCGCGATGAAGCTCCTGGATGGTATAGTGGACATATATCTAGGTGACTTCAAGTGGGGCAACGACGAATGCGCCCTTAAATATTCGAAGGCTCCCCGCTACTGGGCCGTTGTAACCCGGAACTTCCTCCTCGCGAAGGGGCACTTTAGAGCTGAGTTCCTAATAAGGCACCTCGTGATGCCCGGCCACCTCGAGTGCTGCACGAGGCCGATTCTGGAGTGGGTAGCGGAGAACCTCGGCCGGGACGTGCGGGTTAACGTCATGTTCCAGTATAGGCCTGAGTACAAGGCTGATGAATACCCAGAAATTAACAGGCTTCTCTGGGGAGAGGAGATGGAAAGGGCCGAAATGATTGTAAAGGAGCTCGGCCTCAGGAACGCCTTGGTGGGCTAAATGCTGAGAAACGATACAAAGGGGAAGGTGTGGACGGGGGAAGTTTGTATCGCGGATACGTTCCTTAAGAGGTTCCTTGGCCTGATGTTCCGCCGGGTAACCTACGCCCTCATCCTCGTTCTACCGACCGAAACACGGACCAACGCTTCAATTCACGGCTTCTTTATGAGGGAGCCCATAGACGTCATCTTCCTTGACTCCGAGAGACGGGTTGTTGATATGACCCTGCTTAAGCCTTGGCACGTTTACCTTCCAAAAAGGCCGGCTCGCTACGTGGTGGAGGGGCCCGTGGGCCTTATAAGTGCCCTGAACGCGGAGGAAGGGGATGTTATAACCTGGTGACGGCTTCCTCAAGCCTCTTAAGCTTTCCTTTAAACCTCCTGAGCTGGGCATTTGCAATCTCCACTATTCTGGCCAGGTAGTTCTCATCGACCCATAGCGTTCCGTTCAGACCAAGGGGCACGTCCATTCTCTCAGTTGAGCGGATTTCGACTATCAGCTTTCTTTCGCTTACGCTTTTTATGCAGGAGTACTTGAAGCCCGCCCCGATAGCGAGGTTGAGGAGCTTTAGAGCATCTTCCAACGTTCTTGCCCCAACGTGGAGTATGGGGCTCCTCACGAGGAACCATAGCTGGCCTTTTCTATGCTTCCTCACAGCCCCAAGGACCTCCTCAAGGGAAACCTCTCGGTGCCATTTACCAAGCCAAACGGCATTAACCTTGTCTCCGAAGTTGGGCATCTCCATAACTGATATTCGGCCCGAGCAGGAGGAGGTGGTAAAATAGCTGGGAAGGGCGTTGAACTTCCCCAGGAGGGGAATTATGTCTTCATCGACATCTCCCCTCTCCATGGCCGCCCTGAGTTTTTCGAGGGCCTTCCTTTTCTCGGCCTCGAAGCTCTTCGTGAAGGGGAGCACCTTACACCCCCCTCAACTCTCTCGCGTCCACGAGCTTGCCCTTCTCCTTCACGAACTCCACGAGCCTTTTGTAGGTCGGGTGGGAGCTTAAGGTCGCGGAGTCACCCACGATTATGAGCTTCCTTTTGGCTCTTGTCAGGGAGACGTTCAGTCTCCTTAAATCCCTGAGGAATCCAATCTCGCCCCTCTCATTGGAGCGAACGAGCGAGAGTATTATAACCTCCTTCTCCCTCCCCTGATAACCGTCAACCGTCTTGACCTCAACATCTTCCGGAACGTTTAGGCTTATCAGGTCCCTCTGGTCATCGTAGGGAGTTATGACGCCTATCCACTCTGGCTTAACTCCCATCTCGATGAGCTTCCCGACGATTGTCGCAACTATCTTGGCCTCAAGCGGGTTTTCCCTCGATTCACTTCCCCTCCTTTGTCTCTCCCACTTGTCATGCCTATGAGCCGTGTCTATGAACACGAGGACGTTCTCCGGCCTTAGTATTTCGGCCCAGGGTTCGCTGAACCCTGGCTCCTTAACGCCCAGGTCGGCGAGCGTTATATTCTTGACGCTCTCGTCGGCGATTATTTTTCCCTCGTAGAACTCCCTACTTGGAAAGGCCATTAGGCGCTCGTTCATCCTGTATTGGATGTTCAGCATGGCACTCTTCTCGGGGTAGCGTTCTATGAGCCCCTCGAAGAGAGTTTTGGAGAGGGCTTGGGCCTCAAGGCTGAGGATGGTTGGGGGCAGTTGCCTGTGGTCACCCGCAAGTATGAACCGCTCCACCCTGTTTATCGGAATCAGTATGCTCGGTATGGTTGCCTGCGTTGCCTCGTCTATGACGGCAACATCGAAGTCAGCCACGTCAAGGATTTCAAGAGCGGCCGAGGAGTTCGTCGTCAGGACAACATCGGCCTCCCTTATAATTTCCCGCGCTATCCTCTCCTCAAGCTTTCTCGCCTCATCGAAGGCCTTTTGGACCTGCCGGTTGAGCTTTATCCATTCCGCCATCTCCCTTATCAAACGTGCAGGGACACCCCTTGCCCCTATCCCCCTCTCAGCAAGCCTGAGTATTTCGTTGTCGCTCAGGCCGCGCCTGAACTTAGGCAGCGGCTTCGTGTAAGTGTCCCTCTTCTCCGCGAGCCCCTGGGCCGTTACGAGAAGCTCCCTCAGTTCACCATAAAGCTCGTGCCGGGTCATCTGATAGGCGAGGGTCGTCTCATGGAGGTGCTTCGACACTCGGCTAGGATGCCCGATGCGGACGACATTCAACTCTGCCAGCCTCTCGACTAGGTTGTCCACGGCGACGTTGCTCTCTGCCGTCGCTAGAACCTTGTTGCCGCGCTTTACTTCCTGCCTGATTAGCTCTGCTAGGGTTCTTGTCTTCCCGGTCCCGAATGGGCCGTGGATGAGGAAGAAGTCGGAGCTTCCAAGGGCGAGGCTTACAGCTTTTTTCTGGCTCGCGTTCAGCCTCTTATCTATTGGCTCGAACTCGACAGGTTCACTTTTTTCCGGTTCCCTGAGGCCAAGATAGAACTCTAGGGCCTTTCTTCCACCCTCCCTCAGGTTGTCAAGGTTCTCAAGCCAGCGCCTAAAGGTTATGTCGTTGGCGTAGAGGTCAAGCCGGATTCCCTTGAGAGCCCATTCCGGCACGGTTTCGAGGGCGACGGTTATGAAGCGCTTTCCCTTTTCGACAACCGTCCCCACGAGGTCGCTCTTCAGTGGGTCTCTCTTGCTGATTACTACCAAATCGCCAACGCTTATTTCTGTCTTTATCTCTCTCTCGCGGCCGTATCTGACGAGAAAATAACCAAGTTCTTCACCCACCACCTTCCCGTTGAGGCCGAGAATCGCCCTACCAAGCTTTTCCCTCTCCCTTCCACTCAGCCTTCTCATCTCTAACCTCATGGCCTCTATTTCAGCCTCTCTCTCGATTTCAACGAGTTCTTTTAGCTTGTTTACGAATCCCTTTATGCTCACCATCCGCCCCAGCCTCGCCGGCAAGGATTAAAATCTTTTTGTAAATGCAAAATCGAGATGGTGGTTGAAATGGTGTTCGAGTATCACTGGACAGTTCCGGAGCTGAACCTTAAAAAGCACAGGAAAATCGACGCCCACGCTCACATCCAGGAGCTTGGAGACCCCTTCAACGTCGGAATAACGGAAAGGGACATGCTAAGGCTGATGGAAGAATACTCAATAGAACTTGCCGTGATATCGGATGTTGACAACGAAAAGATAATGAGGATAGTGAGAGGGAATCCAGACAGATTTATTGGCATATACTGGGCAAATCCAAGGGCCGAAAGTCCGAAAGAAGCTGAGGACAACATTATTAACAGCGGATTCAGGGGAATAAAATTGCACCCCCTCTTGCACATGTTCCGCCCTTCCTCCGTTAGAGTACGGAAAATCGTCGAGATTGCAGGAAAGTTAGGCATTCCGGTTTTCATTCACACAGGCCATGCCCCTACTTCTCTCCCATCCCAAGTAGCCAGACTTGTCAAGGATTTTCCAGACGTAAAATTCGTTTTTGTCCACATGGGACATGGTAACGCATACTACATTCAAGAGGCCATAGACATCGGCAAGGAGCTCGACAATGTCTACCTTGAGACATCTGGTATGCCAATGTCTTCAAAAATTGCCGAGGCCTATTTGGAGGTTCCCGACAGGGTGATGTTCGGTACCGACGTGCCATGCCACCACCCCGCCGTTGAAATCGTGAAAGTGCTGAGTAGTGGACTTAATGAAAAAGCCCTAAGAAAGGTGTTCTACGAAAATGCTAAGGAACTGTTGGAGCTGTAAATTTCTGGTGGGCCCGCGGGGCTTCGAACCCCGGACCTCCCGCTTATCAGGCGGGCGCTCTAACCAGGCTGAGCCACGGGCCCAGGAGAATGGTGCCCCGGCCGGGATTTGAACCCGGGTCGCGGGATCGAGAGTCCCGCATGATTGACCGGGCTACACCACCGGGGCGCGCCGATATTGAGGGGGCGGGAGCAATTTATAAAGTTTTCGGTCACTCCTCAGGCAGTATGTAGTAGACGTAGTTGGGCCTGTTCGTGAACTCGTCTATGTATACAACGACTCCCGGTTTCGGTGGCTTCATGTAGTGAACCTCGCCCTTTCTCGTCGTTACGGCCGCGAAGGCGTCTCCTGTCCTCACCCTGTTTCCAACGTCCGCGATAAGCGTGACGACGTATCCCTCTACTGGGAGGAGAAGGAGCTCGTCCCCTTTTTGGAGCCTGATCTCCGTCCTTCTATCTGGCAGGACTATGATGGCATCAACTCTCATCCGGTGCTCGTACTGGTCAACATAAAAGTGGAACCTGTCGTAAACCTCCTTGGCAAGGAACTTGGCCTCCTTCGGGTCTATGAAAGCAGGTAGCTTCTCGCCCTTCCTCATTCTAACCTCGACGTTCCCCTGGATAACTATGCAGTCGACCTTTGCTTTCCCCTCCTCGTCGAAGCACTCCTCGTAGCTCGCTTCTACGAAGAGTTGTGGAAGTCTTCTCATGCACCGCTCACCAAATCCGGCTGGTGTTTGGAAGTTTAAAAGGTTTTGACGTTTAACGAGTGCACTTTCCTGCTCTTCTGCGATTAAATATCTTCTTAAGCCCAAAACATTTATTAAAAAGGTTCGCCAACGATCAATGGTGATCTTCTATGAAAGGTTGGTGGGGAAGAATTCTCAGGATCGATCTGACCACCGGCAAGGTCAGGGTTCAGGAATACTCCCCCAACATCGCCCAGCAGTTCATAGGTGGCAGGGGTCTTGCAATCAAGATTCTCTGGGACGAGGTCAAGGGCGTTGATCCGCTTAGTCCGGAGAACAAGCTAATATTCGCTGCCGGACCATTTAACGGCCTGCCTACACCAAGCGGTGGCAAGATGGTAGTCGCAGCGAAGAGCCCGCTCACTGGTGGCTACGGTGACGGGAACCTTGGAACAATGGCTACCGTCCATCTGAGGAAGGCTGGCTACGATGCCCTCGTCGTCGAGGGCAAGGCGAAAAAGCCGGTCTACATATACATTGAGGATGATAACGTGAGCATACTCAGCGCAGAAGGCCTCTGGGGTAGGGGAACCTTCGAGACCGAGAGGAAGCTCAGGGAGATACACGGCAAGAACGTTGGAATACTAAGCATAGGTCCCGCAGGTGAGAACTTAGTTAGGTACGCCGTCGTCATGTCCCAGGAGGGCAGAGCGGCTGGAAGGCCCGGTATGGGTGCCGTAATGGGAAGCAAGAATCTTAAGGCTGTGGTCATAAGGGGAACCAAGGATATACCCGTCGCCGATAAAGAGGAGCTCAAGAGGCTCAGTCAAGAGGCTTATCAGGCCATACTCAACTCGCCCGGCTATCCGTTCTGGAAGAGGCAGGGCACAATGGCCGCGGTGGAATGGACGAATGAGAACTACGCCTTACCAACAAGGAACTTCCAGGACGGTCAGTTCGAGTTTGCCCGCTCCATTGACGGCTACACCCTCGAGGGGATGAAGGTCAAGCAGAGAGGTTGCCCCTACTGTAACATGCCCTGCGGAAACGTTGTCCTTGACGTCGAGGGTCTAGAGAGCGAGCTCGACTATGAGAACGTCGCCCTTCTTGGTTCGAACCTCGGCATAGGGAAGCTCAACGAGGTCGCCGCCCTCAACAGGATTGCCGACGACATGGGCATGGACACTATCTCGCTTGGCGTCTCCATAGGCTTCGTCATGGAGGCCGTCGAGAGGGGTCTGCTTAAGGAAGGGCCGACCTTTGGCGACTTCAAGGGCGCCAAACAACTGGCCCTTGACATAGCCTATCGCAGAGGAGAACTCGGTAACTTCGCGGCCGAGGGGGTCATGAGGATGGCCCAGAAGCTCGGCGATGACAGCTTCGCCATGCACGTTAAGGGCCTCGAGGTCAGTGGATACAACAGCTACATTTATCCCGCGATGGCCCTCGCCTACGGAACCAGCTCCATAGGTGCCCACCATAAGGAGGCCTGGGTCATAGCCTGGGAGATTGGAACGGCCCCAATCGAGGGTGAGCAGGCCAAGAAGGTCGAGTATAAGATAACCTACAGTCCGGAGAAGCCCGCCAAGGTCATAGAGCTCCAGAGGCTCAGGGGCGGTCTCTTCGAGATGCTCACCGCCTGTAGACTGCCATGGGTCGAGGTTGGCCTGAGTCTCGACTACTACCCGAGGCTCCTTGAAGCCATAACCGGCGTCAAGTACACCTGGGACGACCTATATAAAGCTGCGGACAGGGTCTACGCCCTTATCAGGGCCTACTGGGTCAGGGAGTTCAACGGCAAGTGGGACAGAACGATGGACTATCCGCCTAAGAGGTGGTTCATTGATGGTCTCAAGAGCGGACCCTACAAGGGCCAGCACCTCGACAGGGAGAAGTACGATGCTCTGCTCAGCGAGTACTACAGGCTTAGGGGCTGGGACGAGCGTGGAATACCGAAGAAGGAGACCCTCAAGGAGCTCGGCCTCGAATTCGTCATTCCAGAGCTGGAGAAGGTCACGGAGCTCCACTGAGTCCTCCTACCACATTTATTTTTCGCAATCCCTTTTTGGGTGAAAAACGTAAAGGCCAAAAATATTCTCACGCCGTCACTGGCTCTAGCTTGTCCTTCTTTACTACATATGTGTCCTCTCTCTTTATCGCCCCCTCAGGCAACATAAGGGGTGGGTGTATTATGGCCAGGACCATATTCTCCTGAACCTTCTGGGCCCTCTGCGGGACGACGATTGTCGCTATCGGCGGCTCCTCAATGAGAAGACCGACACCGTGCGTGTATCCAGCCAGATAGAAGTCGCCGAACCCCCTTTTCCTGACAAGGGCCACTATTTTCTTCTCGACTGCTGAGAGCGGGATGCCAACCCTCGTCTCCTCAAGCGCAATCCTGTATGCCTCTTCCTTGACTTCGATGGCCCTTCTGACCCTTCGCCCCGGCTCTCCGACGATGAAGGTTCTCGCCATGTTGGCGTAGTAGTGGTTCCAGTCCGCCCCGATGACCACGGTAACGACGCCGTTCTCGGGGACCTTCAAATCGCGGAAGGGTTCTGCATGCGCTCTGGGGGTTACGGAAACGTAGACCTTCGGGTTTTCACTGCCGTTGAGCATGAGCTCCCTAGTAACTTCCGCGGCTATCTCCAGTTCGCTGATTCCGGGTCTTATGACTTCTTCAGCGACCTTCATGCCCTTTATCGCGATTTTCCCGGCCCTCCTGATGTTTTCAAGCTCCCACTCGTCCTTTATCACCCTCAGCCTCATGGTGAGGTCAAGGATGTCAACTATTTCCACGGTGGGATTGAGGCGCTCGAATATCTTGAGGAATATCAGGTAGGCGTCCCTTTCGATGCCAAACTCAAGGCCTACTCTCGTCATTCCGTTCCCGTGTATCCACGTTACTATACCCGCCATGAGATCCTCAACGCGCTGGAACTCCACGACGTTTTCGATCCAGCTCTTCTCCCGGAAAAGCTCTTCTTCACCCTTGACGACGTAAACCACTGGCTCTCCCTCTGCCGGGATGAGGAGGCTCGGCCTGAGCCACTTGGTTCCGGTGAAGTATATGAAGCTGGAGAGTGTCCTTATGACCGCACCGTCAATCCCGTTCTCCCTGAGGAGCTCCTGAAAGCGCTCCACACGTTTTCGAAATACCTCGGGGTCACCCCTCATCTTTCACACCACCTTGATAACGAGGAATGCCATGTCGAGGCTCCCTCCGTTGGAGACCGCGTGCGGCACTCCCTTGGGTAGGTATATGGCAGTCCCCTTCTTAACCTCTGCCCTTTCATCACCGACCTCCACGATGCCCCTGCCCTTAAGGACGTAGATGAACGCATCAACTGGCGTTGTGTGTCTCTTCAGACTCTCTCCCGGCTTCAGGGTTATGTAAAATATCTGGGCACTTTTCTCATCTATCAGCTTTCTCACATCCACTCCGTGAGGATTTTCAACCCTCTCGGCCTCTTCAACCCTCACAACCTTCATCTCAGTCCCTCCAGTCCAGCAGTCTCTTCTCTCCCTTAATCTTCCTGTAGGGCTCGATGTCCATTGTTATTTCGAGGGTTCCCAGATAGTTGCCCTCCTTGTCAAAGAGAGGCACGTATTTTATGTAAACGTATCTCTCCCCAATCCTGAGCCAGAAGGTTGCTTCGCTCTTCCTGCCCTCCTTGAAGGCCTTTAGAATCTTGTTTACGATGGGGACGCTCTTCGGCGGGTGGCAGAGCTGGACCGGCCTTCCGAGGACCGAGAGAGTTCTAGTGAATATTCTCTCGCCCGGAGAGAAAAAGCGAACGCGGTCGTCCTTATCGATGAAGGTCACATCAACCGGAAGGGCCTCAAATATCGCCTTAAGTTCCTCGATGCTGAGAAAGCCAGTTCCGAGGTCGATGTCGCCCTCGCGCTTCAGCTGACTTTTGTCAAACTCCAGAGGACGGCCTTTCAGGGCCTGCTGAACTTCCTTTGGAAGGTTCAAAAGTTCCTCAACGCTCAGTTCAGGGTTGATTTCCCATGGATGGAGCGGTTTAACGTCCTCACCGGGATCCCAGGCGGGTGGGTTGACCTTGTAATAGCCGATCTCATCCTCCTGCATCCTTATTGCCTTCCACTCGCCCTCGCTTAGCAACGCTTTGAGCGTTGGGTAGAGTATGTTGTTCTCCCTGAAGACCATATCGCTCAGCGCAAAGGAAACCTCGCTGGCTTTCTCCTTAAAGCGCTCAACGAACTCTTCCCAGGGCATCTCATCCTTTTTCCTTAAGAGTTCAGCAAGCCTCTTTACCATGAACCTGATTTCGTCGTGCTTCGTCCAGAGAACCGTCGCTATGGCAGTCAAACCCCTGCGCTCAATGTA
Organism: Pyrococcus yayanosii CH1; assembly: GCF_000215995.1. Classification (NCBI taxonomy): domain Archaea; kingdom Methanobacteriati; phylum Methanobacteriota; class Thermococci; order Thermococcales; family Thermococcaceae; genus Pyrococcus; species Pyrococcus yayanosii. The sequence goes on from NC_015680.1 coordinate 448,656, forward strand.
GGGGAAGGTGAGCATCTCCTCCCTGTTGTAGTGGGTGAAGCCGACCTTTCTGAGGTTGCCCACTATCTCCTCCAGGACACCGAGGATTTCAGCTTTCATGCGCTCATCTTTGGTAGTCGCCAAAGTCCTCGCGTAGAGGTTGAGCATCTCGGCGTCCTTCATTATCTCCTTGTTTTCGAGGTAGAGCGTCTTGAGCGGGTGCCCGTCCGGAAGGTCTTTCTCCTCAACCTCTTCCGTCCCAGCAACCGCTTCCCTGAACAGCTCGACGTGCAGGTCGCACATCTTGGCTATATCCTTGGCCGAAATTCCTTCCTTAACGAGCTCCTGCTCTATGATGGGAATCTCAAGGGGCGAAATGCCGCTTAAAACCTGGCGGAACTCTTCCTTGAGTTTGTTGACATCTTCACCCTCGTGAATTCTAAGGAGGAGCTTCTTCAGTTGCTCCTTCTTGTATTCGCGATTGTTCAGCAACTCAGTCATCTTTATCACCTTCTTTCATGACAGGTGTCATATTAGACACTTTTAAGCTTTTCTGGGCAGATTTGCCCAACAATTTTTATATGTCGCACGTCATAGAAGGGAGCGGTGATGAAAAATTATGCTGACGTTCGTGGATTACAGCCTCCCCAGCCGGCGGTCATGATAATCCAACTCCCTCGAAAAGCTCCAGGTGGGGGAGACTCTTGAAGTTATAGAAGACAAGCCCTTCGTTGACATGCTGGGGAGACTTGAGGAGGCAGGTTATCGGGTTGAACTGAAAGAAGTTGGCGGGGCATTCGTGCTCAGGATTATGAAGACCGAGGACTCCATGGAGCTTAGGATGGAAATCAGGGAGTGCGACGATAAGCTGGACGAGATAACGGAGGAAACCAACGTGGCCAAACTCCTGAAGGCCTATCCCGAATCTCTGAAGATACTTGTGAAGTACGGATTCTCCCCCTTGAGAATCCCGAGATGAGGAAGACCCTCGCGAGGACGATTACGTTGAAGCAGGCGAAGGAGCTCATTGGGATGGGAGACGAGAAGTTTAGGGAAATGATGGAGGAACTGAAAGAGTTGGAAAGAGGTAGATAGCCCAGTTCAAAGAGTTTCCTATTGAAGTTATTTTGTTTTTTCAGTAATTTCAACCTATGATGGATTATTTTTGTTAATTCTTAAAGCCACTAGACTTTTAGACTTTGGCGAGGCCGCTGCTCGCTCAATATGGTTCAGCCCCTGTTTGAGCTTTAAAGTATTCCTCGGCCCTTTTGGTTAGGAATTAGTTTTCAATTTTCTTTCCAATACGCTTGAAAACCGTTGCAGTTATGTGCAGACTGAACCATGCTTTGTCCTCGAGTAAGTCTTGGTAGCATTCTTCGTCCCTCAAATGCTCTTCAAATACTGTAACAAGTATCTTATTATTGTTCAGACTCTTCACCAGCACGTACTCCTTCTCCTCACGCTTGGGTCTTCAATCAGCTCGTAGAGACCATCCTCCAAGTCTAAGAGTTCTCTCTTCACAATAGTAATGCTAGAGGGAAGGACTTCAAGCTTCCCCCGTTTTACGGTCTCGACCAACCATTCGTACAGGAGGCACTGGTTATTCTCTTCAAAGCCCGCTTTCCTGAAGTCCAGGTCGTCCGTGTAACCACAGATGAGAACCGCCCCAGCTTTCATCAGCTTTCTGAGGAACTTCATAAGTTCAGGGCTCAGGACGAACATCCACGCGCTTAACCGGGTTTCAATCTGGATGAGTGTCATGTTTTCTTTTGAGTACGTCTCGACCTCGAACCAGTCAACAGTGCTCTGCTCAGTGGTTCTGAGAGTGTAATGCGCCTCCCCCACTGCGACCAGATTAAAGCCTCTCACGTCAAACAGGAACCGCAGGTGCTTTTTCCTGTCCCCCTGCTGGTACGCGAGTTCGCGGGTGTACCTGAACTCGCGCGAGAGCTTCTCGAGCACTTCTCCCCAAGGCTTATCAAACACGGCGACAACATAATACGTGGTTCCCATACCACTCCCCCCTGTCTCATAAAGAGAAAAATGTAACTTCAGTATCAAGCATTTCACAGCATCAACCCTCGAGCACGTCCTTGTACTGTCCCTGGTTCCCTTCAGGCACTCCTCAAGGAATTCCAGGGCGGCTTTCACGTACTCCCTGACTTCAACCCTCTCCCTACCAATAAATCGTCCATCCTCGAAGGCTTCAATGAGCAGGTAATCGCCCTCCTTCCTGAACACCACGGGAGAGACAGGCTCGTAAGTGCCGAAACCCACCTCGAGCTTCCCGCCCCTGCAGTTCCTCCTAATCACCCACCCCCCTTCCTCCTCGAACTTTTCAAGCACGTAGGGGATTTCATCACATGACGAGACTGCAAAGGTTACTGTAGCGAGGATTGCCGACAGCGCCTGCACAATATAGCAGGCGACCCACACAATCCGCTTTCCATTCACCTCTATAATAACCCAAGCCCCAAACCCCTCGGATTCCTCCAACTCTTCGAGAGTGAGATCAACCAAGAACTTAACCGGCATTAAGACTACCTCCCCCGGATACGCCAGGCACGTCCGCTTCACGAACATCTTTGAGTTCCCCTGCGAGCATTGAAGCCGCTTCCCTCCCGGTCCATCCACCCAAGAGAGTGCCGTCCCATTGGCTTATGTGTTTAATAATCTCCACAACCGCGCGTTTTACTGCCTCAAAAAGCTCATCCATGCCTATTTTTACCACGATTTTTGTGTATGAGCTCACAAGGAGAACTTCCTCGCCCTTTTTAAAAACTAAAACCGGCTTTGGGTACTCACTTCTAAACGTGAGGAGGATGAAGCTTCCCTCAGTCGACCTTTGGTCAATCGCCCTGAGTAGAGATAAACTTTCATTGAACCAGTCAACATATGCCACCGACATACCTTGAATGCTCATGCCTTCAAAATTGCCCCGGCTGAACTTCAGGAGGTTTATCAGGTCTCCTGCAAAGGCTACAGGCTCGATGAGCCCGCTGAATATTTCCCTCCCATGGCTTACAACAGCGTAAACCATTGGAAACTTCTCTTTCCCGCATTTAACTTTCCCCCAGGGGGAAGCATGCCCTTTCTCCTCGCCATTTCCTCTACAATTTCAAGCTCCCTCATTAATTCCTCATCCGGAAACTCCTTTAGAAAAGAACGAACAAAGTCCAGAGCAGATGAAACGAACTCTGACGTTGCCAAAGTTATTTTGGTTTTGGGTAAATCCTCCTCGTGCACTTCGATTTCTAACGTACCTCTATGTTTTCTTATAACCAGGCAGGACATCGGTTCATACGTCCCAAGAGTTAGGATAATCTTGTTTTTGTTATCCTGACAGTGGGCCGAGTCCCCACGAAAGGTCCACCACTTTCCTCTCCTGAGGTACAGCTCTTTAACGCCCTTACAAGAGTTAGTGGCGAATGCTATTGCCTCAATAACGTCACCAACCGCGTCCTTAGTAAAGCAATCGCCCAGGAGTATGGTTTTCTCCCCGTGTTTGATAGCGATGGTTGGATATCCACAGGCACCTCCCCCCGGAGCGCCTCCTCAAAGCCGAAGAAAACAAAGGAGAAAGACACGAAGTTCACCTCTTAGGCAGCTTTATCCTTTCGAGTTCCTTTTCTGTATCTTTGATGGCCTCATCAATGGCCCTTAGGAGGACATTCTTTGGGACTTTGACGGCCATACCGGAATACAGGACGAATGCCAGCAAAAAGTCCTTCTCTAATTTTGCCGCGTAGAGAACTTCAAAGGGGTCGTAGGTTGAAAGGGTAAAGCGAACGAAGGGAGGAGCCGCTCCTGCTGAGAGCTTTTTAAGGCCCGCCAGTTCGCGGAGAAGGCCCCTATCCTCCGGCTTTTCTGCCCTTTTGGAAGACAGCCTCTTGATTTCGCCATCAACGTTCCGCTTTACCCGCCACTCCTCTGCGGGCAGTTTGCCGTCCGCCACGAAAGCCTTGAGAAGTTTAAGCTCCTTAACGTACCCCTCGAGATTAACGAACGCCTCCAGTATGTACGTGCTCCCGTAAACTTGAACTTCGTATTCGTCCATAACGTCCTCAGGTTCACCGAACATCTCAAGCACTTCAGTTGAAGGCGGCTTTAGCTTAAACCTGAGCCACTCCATCCGCACAGGTTTATTGTTGAGAACCGCTTTTAGGTTCTGGATGGAAGTCCGGATTATCTCGACGAGTTTTTTTACGGGTGACCTGTACTTCCCTACCACTCCGGAGGGTTAGGCAAACCCATTCACCTTCGACCCTTATCTTCAGGTCCCAGAGCTTTTTCGGGAAAGCATCCATTGATTGGAGCGCCTTTAGGGAGCTCATGAATTCATCCAGCGTCACTGGGGTTTCGCTGATGAAAACCGGCCTATCTCCGAGCACCAGCATGGGGAATCCCCTGTCTCCATCCTGGGGGAAGAAGGAAAAAGCAAAGATTGAAATCACCTCCTGTGAGTATCTCCCTGAAGATGGTGGGAATGCCGTAACTATCCGGTACAGCCCCCAATATTTAGATGCTGAAATATATTCCATAATCCTCCTCTTCCATTCCAGGTATTCGTCCCTTAAACCCTCCGGAATCCTATCATCAAGCCTCCCGAGCGCGTTGAGTGCCGCACTTTTCATGCACAACCCAAGCTCCCTCGCAGGGAGCTCCACTTTTCTGATGGAATACGTGGGGAGCAAGAGGTTGAAATCATCAGGGTAACAGAGGGTGACTTTATCGCCCTCCCTCTTCATCAGTACTCCAAAGTCCTCTGGTAGTCCGAGAGTTAGCAGGAAAAAGCCGTTAAAGGCTCTGCAGGAGCTTATAAGTGTGGTGTAATCAGGCTCATCCTCAAGCTCCATCCCTTCAAAGTCACTGGAGAGAAGGTAGATGGTACTTTTAGCAAGGCCATCTATGGCGAGTATCAACTTCAAGCTGTGGACCCTCGAGAACACATTCACCGGGCCAAGCATTATCCTGTAGTGTCCGGGAGGAACGATAAGGGCTTTCCAGAGGGGCCCATCCGCAGGGATGAGCTCGTCCCACGTTAGAGAGCATTCCATGCATACTACACCCCCTTTAAAATTTAGTTGGGGTTAAAAATAAAAATCAAAGGGGAGGAGCGTCCCTTGGAAATGCAGTAACAACCTCCCACCAGTATCTAACCCTTTCTATCACCACTGTGTACCATTTCCCATTTATGTTTTTATGAGGACAGCTCTGTGCGTATCCTTCCATGGTTTGCATTCTTCAATATCGGGATTCTCTATAACTTGTTTAATGATGTCCAACAATTCTCTTGCTGAATTAACTTCCCATGGAGTCCCTCCAGGGATTTCTTGAGTTATGTGTCGCCTGATAATGTGCCGAGCTCCATACTGCTTGATTATCACCGGGTCCCGCTTCACAACTTGGATGATATCCGCCACTGTAAAATGCATAGAAGTCCTTGTACTCTCTCTCAAATTCTTCTACTTCATCCTAACGCCCTTCGCAAGTTCCCAACCATTGTACGAAATCCTGTCAGGAATCTCGCTCACGAAAGCTTCAGTAAATTCTCTAACCGGTTTTGAATAAACGTACTTCGCGATTGCCGCGATGATACTTCCTACTGCTACAATCCACCCTACGCCCGGAACAAAAACCTCAAGGAAAGGCTGTACTACAACAGTAGCACCCCCAAACTGCGGCTGAACCTCGCCTCCTGGTTTCCTCTCAGGACTGAACTCCGGCGGAACCGTTACTGTACTGTTCACCGTCGCGTTAACAAAGCTGGCAGTGGCGCTGGCACTACTGAGGGTCATTCCCAAGAAGAGTACCACCAAGGCCAGAGCAAGAAGCCTCCTCCAACCCATGAGTTCACCTCCAATATTGTTCACCAGGATAATAAATCCAAACCTTATAAAATTTACTATTTGAAGTATTAACAAAGCAACGGCAATTAAAATCAGATTACTGCATTACAAGAGAGAAAGGTTACAACTACCAAAACATGACAATCTAAGAACCACCAGAAGGCCAACAGAATCAAATCCAAGAACTCAAACACCAACAAATCAAAGAGAAAAGAAGAGCTGGCTTAACCCAGCTCCTCCGCGAGGGGTGAACTCTCCTCCACGCTTATTCCCTTGCTTAGCATATCCCTTAGATCCTTCTCAGGATCACCAATGAGCCTTAGGTCAAACTGCCTCTTGAGGATCTCAAACACATTAGGAGTCAGGAACTCCGGTGACTTAGGACCGATGTAAATGCCCTTAATCCCTAGATAGAGGAGCGAGTAGAGTATCGCTATGGCCTTCTGCTCCATCCAGCTCAGGACTATGCTGACAGGCAAAGAGTTCACATCGGTGCCAAGCTCTTTTGCCAGCGTAAGGGCAATCTCGATTATGGAATAAACGTTGTTGCACTGGCCGAAGTCGAGGAAGCGCGGGATTCCCTCGATGGTGCCGTAGTCCCTCGCGTTGTAGCGGAACTTGCCACATGCTGCAGAGAGTATCAGTGCATCCCTTGGAATCAGTGCGGTGAGTCTCTCGTAGTAGCTCATCTTTGGACTTGGCGTGTCACAGCCGCCGACGACAAAGATATGCCTTATCTTGCCCTCCTGGATTAGCTCTATCAGTTTGTCCTTCATCGCCAAAACGTTGGTGTGGTGGAAGCCCGTGAGAAGCTTTCCGCCCTCCCTGCGCTCCATCTTAGGCGTCTCCAGAGCCCTCTTTATCAGTGGCTCGAAGTCGTAGTCCCTTATGTGCGGCACACCTTCAAGGCCCGCTATCCCAACGGTGAAGATTCTGTCGGCGTAAGCCTTGGTTGGCTGCTGGACACAGTTGCTTGTGCCCAGAATGACGCCTGGAAACTCCGCGAACTCTCTCCTCTGGTAGAGCCAGCTGCCACCCCAGTTGCCGTAGAGGGCCTTGAACTTCCTAAGCTCTGGATACGCGTGGGCCGGGAACATCTCGGCGTGTGTGTAGACCTTTATCTCCTCATCGAGGCCCATCTCCTCGATCTGCCTGAGAAGCTCGTAAAGGGCTTTGTAGCTGTGGCCGGTGACGAGGATGCCATGCCCCTCCGCGGTTCCGGTTGGGACTTCAACCGGCTCGGGCCTTCCAAAGGTCTCAACGTAGGCCTTATCGAGGAGCTTCATAGCCTCAAGGTGAATTCTCCCGGTTTCAAGTATCAACTCAAGGAAGCGGTTCTTGTCGAAGTTGACGTTGGTCAGCGTCGAGTAGAGGGCCTCAGCTAAAAAGTGGCCTATCCTCGGGTCGTCGTAGCCGACCTCAAGGGCGTGGTAGTAGTAGGCGGCCGTTCCTTTTATCCCGTAGAGCAGGGCCTCCTGAAGCGAGTTCAGATCTGGATCCTTTCCGCACACGCCCCTGACGGTACATCCTCCCTTCAAGCTCATCGAACACTGGTTGCACAGCATCTCCACTCCCTCCATATGACACGTGTCATATATTTCGAATTTGGATATGCCGGCCCGTTTATAAAAGAATTTCGGTTTCTTAACTTAAAGTATGTGCTTTGCATTTAAAAGTTAGACTACTTTGATATAAAATTTCAAATAATTAATACTAAATGTTTAGTTATTTTCCAAATAAAATTACAATATGCTCGGATAAGTTTGGGTTTACATGACACATGTCATAAAATGCTCTCTACCGGGAGCTTTCTGGGCATAAATCAACCAGAGGCCTTCCAAAACCCTTATATATTCCACTTGTCATATGGCCCAACCATGAGAACCAACGCCTTTGAGATTGTGGCTCGCTACGTTTATCCATCGCTTAGAAGGAGACTCGTGGAGATACTCCGTGAGAAAGGCCTTAAACAGACGGAGATAGCAGGGTTGCTCCATATAACCCAGTCAGCAGTCTCCCGATACCTGAAGATGGATCGGGGTGCCCTTATAGACGTGACAAAATTCCCCGACATCGATGAGAAGCTTAAGGTGCTAGCTGATGAGATAATCTCCAGAAGGCCAAGCGAGTACGAGATCCACTTGGGGCTTGTTCAGGTGTCCCTGGAAATGCTCGGCAGGGGCTACGTATGCTCCTTCCACTCAAAGATAGATCCCGAGCTTGATCCCATGAAGTGTCGCATCTGTCTGGAGCTCTTCGAGAATTTAGCCTTTTAAAAGCTAAATTGTGGAAAAAAGAAATTACTCGTCGTAGAATTCTTTCTCAAAGACTTCTATTCCAACTTCCAGGCTTTCGAGCCAGTCGAGAAATTTGCCAACGTTCTTGTCCCTGAATATTGCCCCATGTTGTGGAGCTATGGCCTTTGGATTCAACTTTCTGACCGAGCGAACCCACGCCCTTAACGCCTTGGTGGAACCCATATAACGTCTGTGGAATCCTTCCATGAGCTTTGTATGGCTTTTGAAATCCTCCACAAAGAGGTACCACTCGCCTTGAGGAAAGGCCGCCGCGCCTATGTCAGAGCTGAATAGAACACCGCTCTTCTCGTCGTAAAAACTGAAATTCCCTGGGCTGTGAAGGTAATGGCTTGGGATTGCCCTTATCACCGAGCTGCCGAGCTTGATGTCCATTCCCTTGTCGGGGATTCCTATAACCCTACCCCCATTTAGGACCGCTAAATGAGGTATAAAGCGGACCCACAGCTCCGAGATGACAATCTTTGCAAGGGGTGCGTATTCAAACCAGAGGTTCAAGCCGGCGACAACATCCGGGTCTTGATGAGAATATAGGAGGTACTTAATCTGTGCAGGTGGAATCAGTGAGGAAACGTTTTTGAGAACGCGTGAAAAGACGAAGAACCCACCGGGCTCTATTAAAGCGGCCTCGTTTCCGTCAATCACAAGGTACTGGTTGGTTAAGATGCCCTTTTCGTCCTCGGCCTCCTCAATACCGAGCCAGTAAACCTTATGCTCCCCATCATCGTAGAGAGGATAGCTGTTCATGTTCCTTATCATTTCACTCACCTCCAACAGGCACCCAGATGTTAATCATATAAGTTCCCTCAATTCGCGACAAAATCTCAAAGACCTTCCTTGCGGTTTCTTCATCGTCCACTTTTATTGTTTCGGCCGTGACCCCGTCGCGGTGCTCAAGGGCGAGTATTTGACTATCCTTTATGAGAACCTTAAACGCCTTGTTTCCGTCCGGAGTTATGCCAGAAATATAAATTATCCTGGCGCTGACAGTTTTCTTGAGCTCCATCAGGACGTCGAAGAACTTTCTGTTTTCTATCATGTGGAGCCCGCTGTGAATCATCTTTGCCTTGGCTAGGAAGTTCGCAACGCTCATCGGATCGGCGAAGTCTACCTGGAGGATAACATCACTTGAGGTAACGTATTCTGGCGGGGAATAGCTCTTGGCCAGTTCTTTAAGGCTCTTCGCTATGCCCTCGGCCAAAAGCTCAAGGGTTTTCCCTAAGAAAAACTCCCCCCTACCATGGTAGGCAACCTCTATCTCGCCGGATACGTTTCTTTGCCACTTCTTTAGCGTTACTGTAACGATGATATCGCTTTTCTTACCTGAACCATCATATATGAAGGTTGTTCTATCCTCATGGAAGGCAAATCTATATATGTCGTTGAACTTGAACAGGAATCTCGGGAGGGATATCTCAGCGGTGATTCCATTCTTAGTGCTTACCCGGACAACGTATGGCCAGTTCATTATAAACTGAGCTGGGTCAGAGAGAACTTTTCGAACGGAATCTAAGGGGACGTCTATAGTTACCTCCTTGGTTTTCCGCTTCATTTCATCTCACCCAAGACCTCGATCAGCCGGAGGTATACTCCTTCTACACCTTCGCTAACATCAAAGGGGATTATGAAGAACACCTCATCTCCATCTTTGAATGTAAATTTCTGTTCCTTTTCATAAAGAACAGGCCATAGGTTGAGGTCGACCACGGTTCGATGCCTAAGCTTTATCCTTCCGACTAGATGGGGTTTGCCCCTCTCATCGTTCATAGCCATTATGGTGCTCCATGAAGAGTGGATAACTTCTAACGGGTTTATCCCCCATGAGGTATTCCGAATCGTGCCAGCGAAGTCACGGGTAAGCATCTTTAATCCCTCCGAAATTGCTTTTTCTTGTCTAAAACTTTAATAGTTTGGTTTTTAAACTTTTCTTTTCGATTTTCGCGCATATTGTTTTCCACTTTATAAATTTCCCAAGTTGAATGACCAAGGCCGATAAAGCTTTTATAAGCAGGGAAGAATACAAGGTCCGTCCCCTGAACCAAAATCGTTTTAACGCTTAAACTGCAGCTTCACCCATGGATATCCTAGAGATGCTTGGGCTCATCTTATTGGGGTATGGGCTCAGGAGGATAGTAAGGGAAGAGAAATTCTTCGATGCCCTCCGGTTCGTTACCAACCAGATCCTTCTCGCCTTCTTCGTATTCGGAAACGTTGCGAGCAAGGATCTGGAATACCTTTTGAGTATCAAGCTCGTCTTCCTCTACGTCTTTTTAGTGATAGGGATGAGCCTGGGCCTCTCCTACCTCTATGGTCGCCTCTTTTTAAAGGATAAGGAGTGGGCAGGAGCTCTTATGGCGCTTTCCGCTTATCCGAACACGGCTGCCCTAGGTTTTCCTGTGGTGAGCCTTTTTCTCGACGACATAACTCCTGCCATCCTCTACTCGACGACCAACTCGCTTATCGTGCTTCCCATAGTGACCTTCATAGCGGCTCACTACTCTACTGGTGGAGCCTCTCTGAAGAGGAGCTTCTTTAGGGCTCTCCGCTTTCCCCCAACCTTAGCGAACCTCCTTGCAATTTTCTTGGTGCTGGGAGGCGTGAGGTTGCCGGCCGCGGTTCTCGACACCATCAAGGCCGTAGGGTGGTGGAGCATCCCGCTGATACTCGTCTACTTCGGCTCTAGGATAAGCCTGAGAGCTCTGCACGTCAGGCGACTTCTAGAGGTGGCCGCCTTCAGGATAGCGATTCCCTTCACCTTCGTCTTTCTAACGCTGAGGAATGCTGACCCCAAGGTCTTCTACTCTGTTCTCGTCGAAGCCTCGATGCCGCCGGCTATAGCCGCCAATGCTATCCTGGCACAGTACAGGCTGAAGGCAGAAGAGGCGATAAGCGTTACCTTTGTGCTGACCCTAGCCGTCCTTGGCCTTTTCTTAATCTTCAGGCTCCTTATTGGATGATCCGCTACCGGGGGTTAGGTGGCTCCAGTCTTGGCTTTCAATCATTTTTCGAAACCTTCGCTAAAAAAGTATAGAGAAAAAGGGGAGAATTACCTTATCACGACTCTCGCGAACTCCGTGAAGAAGTCTTCATCAGTCCATTCGTTGCCGGGCTCGTTGTCGTGGAGGGCTGACTGATCTGGGAGAGCGTCAACAGCAGAGTCTCCGGCTCCCTGGCCGGTCACGTAGGCGACAATGTATATCTCCGTGGGTTTTCCTCCGAGGACCTTCCACGGAATCGCTATCTCAATGACCTGCAGGCCGTTCTCTGATCCTCCGGTGTAGGCATAGAATGCCACCGAGTCAAGATCATTGTAGACCCAGGCCGTTCCGTTCCAGAGCGCGAGCTGGGCGCTGGTTATGGTGCTCGTTCCCGGGTCACCGAAGAATTCACCGTTCCAGAAGAAGTACAGCTGAGCGTCTATGCCTCTGTCAAAGCTTATACTCCTGCTCCAAGCGTCCTGGCCAGCCGTGTATCCGCCCTCCTTGAAGTCTAACGATATACCATATGCAACCCTCCAGGAAGCCTTGTTCTCGGTGGTGAGTGCTATGTAGAGGAAGTTCTCGTCGTAGTCAACGTATAAGGCCTTAAGGTTTGCACCGTCCTGGCCAAAGCCCGTGGTGTCCTCAACTACCGGCTTGACTTTCCAGTCGCTGATATCTCCGTCAATTTCCTTGGTGAGGTTTTGCCTGAGACGCTCCATTTCCTTCTGCCACTCCAGCTCACCGCTCTCGATCATATTCATGATCTCCTCGAGGTCTCTGACTATGCTCCTGAGCCTGATATAGGCCCGGTATATCTTGAGGGCGGCTCCGAAGGCGAGGTAATTCTTCTCTATCCTCTCCTTTCCGTAGTTGTAGAGGTTCAGGAGCTCTTGAACCTCGAATTCGTACTCGCGGAGCTTCCCCCTGACTTCATCTGGTAGGGGCTTGGAGGATAGCATCTCAACTAGCTCCCTATATCTGGCGTAGTCCCTCTGAAAGCTCCTGATTCCGTAGAACTTCGCTACGTTCACAAAGGCGTTCATATACTGAATTCTGCGCATTTCCTCCTGCTTCTGCCTCATGAGCTCTTCTATAACCCTATAATCCACTACCTCCGCATATTCGACTATCGAGTTCATCTTGATCTTCACATAGAAGTGGGGAACGTTGTCTGCGAGCTCCTGCACAGTGTCCTCGGTCGATATCGTGTCCACGATGTCTGTCTTCTCGTCATTGGCGAATGGGTCGCCAAAGTTCCAAACAGCTGGACCGTAGCTGAAAGCGGTGGCGACTTGGAAGCTGAACTCCTTCGCACCTTCGAAGATGCTTAGCGGTATCCTGACTTCAACGGTGTTCTTGGTGAGGTCAACACCTATAAGTGCGTCTTCAACTGGAATGATGTCACCTTTAGCATCGACGAAATACAGCAGGGAAGTCTTGCTTTCGCCTGCCGGAGCTATGGCCTGCACCTGTCCTGAATACTCAGTTCCACCTAGGTTCACGACCATTTGAATGTCCCATAGGATGACGGTCTTGGTGTCCATCTCACCAGCGAACCAGTCGGCACCGCCCTCCTTGTAATCGATTGGAACGGCTATGAACGTAGCTCCGTTATCCCCGATTTTGATGTTGCTCATATCGGCAAACCTGAAGAGGAAGTACACATACCTATCGTCCTTCGTGACACCCACTCCGACAAGGTCGGCATGGGACGATGTCTCACCCGGGAGGTAAAGATCCTTGCTATGCCTCTGGTCTCCTACCGAGTCGTTCCAGAAGAAGACGCCATCCTTGAGCGTGTAAGAGTTAGGTTCGACGGTAATCGTTGGCCAATCGCCTGGATCTCCGTCCACATTTACCGTGCCCACCCACACTACGTTCACTGTCATTACGAATTCGTTGTTGTTTTCGTTGGCCTCAGCTATGAGATTGTCCTCATCGACGATGGCCCTCAAGGTGTAGGTGCCCTCTACCTCGGGCGTCCAGATGGTAGTAAGGGACGTTTCCTCACCGGGGCCTAGGTCTACCCTCCATTCGGCGTGGAGCTCCTCATTTATGTAGAGCTTAACGGACGCCCCTGTGACTGGCAGGGATCCCTCGTTCTTAACCCTGACTGTAAACTCAGCCTCCTTACCGACCCCTACGGCGGCAGGTCCGCTCACCGTGACCGTCAGGTCGGGCATGAGGAACCACTCAAAGGTAGCCAGATTCGTAAAGATGTCGCTGTCGGTCCACTCACCATTGATGTTCGTGTAGTCGATGCCGGTGTCAACAGGTGCGGAGTCAACGGCACTACTTCCATCTCCACCGGCAACCCATGTGATGATAGCGAAGCTGGACTGCTTACCTCCGAGCGCGCTCCACGGGATTGCTATCTCAAGGGTCTGGAGGCCGGTAGAGGTGTCGCCTGTGTAGGCAAAGGTGGCCCCGATCTCGGCCAAGCTCTTATAGTCCCAGCCGTTGCCGGTCCACCTTATGAAGTTGTCAGCTCCCATGCCGGTGTTCCAGCCCCACCAGAAGTAAATCTCGTAATCAACGGCGTATCCATTTCCGAATCCTATCTTCCTTCCCCAAGCGTCAGAGGGGTTATCTCCTCCTGTGTATCCGCTCCCTGTTCCTGGGTCGACGTCTATACCCACTCCGTAAGCTACGTCCCAGCTCTGGGTGTTGCCCGTCTCGATGGCAATGTAGAGGTATTCACTATCCCAGGAGACATATAAGGCCTTTATCTCAGCTCCAGCCAGTCCGCTGTCCGCGGAAGAAATTCTCTCGTTGGGCGTCCAGTCACTGAGGTCTCCGTCGATGGTTTTAGTTCCAACGTAGAGTTCTGCAAGGTTAGTAAGGGTATCCCCGTCTGTCCACTCGCTACCAATGTTGTTGTAATCAATTGCTGGGTCAATTGGGAGGGTGTCTACGGCAGAGTCTCCACCGTTGCCACCGGAAATCCATGAGATTATGGCGATTTTGTTTGGTTTCCCTCCAAGGGCGCTCCATGGAATTGCCATTTCAAGAACTTGAAGACCGCTTCCGCTAGTCTGGGCGTACTGGAGTACGTTGTTAACGTCGGTCGTTTCCCATCCGCTACCAGTCCACGTTCCAAAGCTCCCACCACCAATCCTATCGTTTTCGGCATCGTACCAGAAGTATATTTCATAGTCAATCGCATATCCGCTACCGAAAGCAATGTTTCTCCACCACATGTCCTCCGTAGTTGAAGGATTGCCATCCTGGTCGTAGAAGGTATATCCGCTCCCTGTTCCTGGGTCGACGTCTATTCCTATGCCGTAGACGATGCCCCAGCTCTCAGTGTTGTTAGTTTTGATAGCTATGTAAAGGTACTGGTCGTCCCACGCGACGTAAAGTCTGTCGAGATTGGCTCCTGCCTGGCCATTGTCTACACCTACCGCCACGATATCGGAGGGCGTCCAATCACTTAGGTCGCCGTCGATGATCTTAGTGCCATACATTGCACTGACGACGTCTGTCATCGGAACGAGGCTCAAGAAGAGCAGGAGAACTACGAGCAGTCCTGCCCCCTTTTTCATCAATGTTCACCTCAAGTGATACATACAAAGTTGAAGACTTATATACCTTACCCACGATGCACGATGGCCTTTGAACTGTTCAAAAAAGATCTGTCAAACAATGTATGAAAAAATACTTGGGGAAAAGAGTTCACTTGTGGGCGAATATTGCCACGACTTCCTTTGGAGTTACATCATCTATCCTGACGAAGCCGAAGCGCTCGAACTGGACGACTTCATCAACATTAACGGCCGCATCGGCTTCCAGCAGGCCCCTTCTCACGAGGAGCTCATCCCCTTGTGGCACAAACACCTTGCAGGGTTTCCCATCCGTGACCCAGTGAATCATGCGCCACCCTTTCTCCCTTGCAACCTCGTAGTCAACGCTATGGAACTTAGCCTCAATCCCTTCCTCCGATGCCTCCAGTATCTCGACGTTGAAGAGGTCCTTCAAGCGGACGAAATTGCCGGGCTTGATGAGATTCAGGTCATCACGGGAGACGTAGACGGGCTTCCCGGGCCTGAAGACGAGCCTCCTCTTTCCGCGCTCGGGGTGGTCCGGGTGGAGGGGTATCTCGGCAATGAATTCTTCATCGTAGCCCTCGATGTACATCGGAATCGGGTCGGCGACGAAGAAGTAGCGGTTCGCGACCGGGTCCACGAGCTTCCTGTTTATGGCCGCGAGGTTGTCCCAGCTAACCGTCGCGTCGCTCTTCTTGAGACCCACCCCAATTATGAGCTCCCTTATCGCCTCCGGCCTTATGCCCCGCCTCCTAAGGGCCCTTATAGTTCCGAGCCTTGGGTCGTCCCAGCCGAGGTACTTGCCCTCCTCGATTCCCTTCCTCGTCTTGGACTTGCTCAGTATCACGCCCTCTATGGAGAGGCGGCCGTGATGAACCGTAACCGGGTACTCCCAACCGAAGTACTCGTAGATGTACCTCTGCCTCGTCTCATTCTCTGCATGTTCTTGACCACGGAAGATGTGGGTAATGCCGAGCTCGTGGTCGTCTATGGCAGAGGCGAAATTATAGAGGGGCCAAACCCTGTACTCGTTACCAGTCCTCGGATGGTTCGGGTTATCAATTATCCTTAGAGCCGGCCAGTCCCTCACAGCGGGATTTGGGTGGTTTAGGTCTGTCTTTATCCTGACTACGGCTTCGCCCTCCTTGTACTCGCCATTGAGCATTTTATACCAGCGCTCCAGCTGAACCTCGACGGGCTCATCCCTGTGCGGGCAGGGCTTTCCGGCGTCTCTCAGCCTGCGGAACTCCTCCGGTGGGCATGTGCAGACGTAAGCCTTACCCATCTTGATGAGCTCCTCTGCGTACCTATAGTATATCTCTAGCCTATCGCTGGCGTAGTGGATTTCGTCCGGGTTTATGCCGAGCCACTCGAGGTCCTCGATGATCATCTCGTAGAAGATAGGCTCCGGCCTCTTGACCTTCGGGTCAGTGTCGTCGAAGCGGAGAATAAACTTGCCGTCGTACATGCGGGCGTATTCGTGGCTGAGAATTGCGGCGCGGGCATTACCCAGGTGGAAGGCGCCGTCGGGGTTTGGTGCAAACCGTGTTACTACTTTACCTTTCTCGGCCTTCGGAAGTGGAGGAAGACCTTTCTTCTCCTCCCTCTTATCCTTCTTAGCCTTGAAGAACTCCGGATAAATTTCCCTCAACTTGGCCTCTTGCTCTTCAAGGGAGAGTGCGTTTACCTGCTCGACTATCCGGTTGACAAGGGGGATTATCTCCTTGGCCTTTGGCCTGAGCTCCGGGTTCTCGCCAAGGACCTTGCCGATGACGGCCTTCGGGTTCGCCCTTCCCCCGTGCTGATATGCGTTGATGAGCGCGTGCTTGAGGATAAGCCTCTCAATGTCCATATGACCCACCGGGTTGAGTGAGGCAGGCCGGGTTATAAATCTTGACGTGGGCGGAAGGTTTAGATACGAAATGTTAATAAATGTCATCGGGAAGATTAGTTGGTGATGCCCGATGGTGCACGAATACATCAAGGGAAAAATAAAGGAGTTCTCAAAGGAGGAGAAGGAGAAGCGCTACAAGTATCTCGGCAAGGAGGTCATAGACGTTGGAGATCCTGGTCTTGACAGTATCCCTGAGTTCTATGGCATAGCCAATGCCATCTGGCGCGACTGGAAGAACGGTGAGATAAACACGAAGACTGCCATCGGAAGGCTGGCACTTCTCAAGTTGCTCACCTACAAGAGCAAGAACAGGAAGATAAAGGACATTCCAGAGGAGGAGCTCGAGGAAGTTAGGAAGTTCATTGATTACATAATCCAGGTTATAGAGAACGAGAGCCGGAGGAAGAGCGAGTCAGGAGAGAATAAATAGACTACTATTGTTATCCAAAAACCTTATAAACACCTCTCCCCGATTTTGCCCGATGCCAATGAGGGGGGATTTATTTATCTTCGGTTTTGTCGTATCGGCCTGAGGTAAAATCCCCCGTTAGCGGTCATTCTGAAAGCTTCTGGAGGGTTCTGCCATGATTAGGGAGCCCGAGTTCAGAGAATACGATGCGAACAGGCTGGAAGAGAAAATCGAACGCTTTTGGAAAGAGAACGACATATACGGGAAAGTGAAAGCAAGCAGGGCGAACGGTCCGAAGTATTACTTCCTCGACGGGCCACCCTACGTGAGCGGTGCCATACACCTCGGAACGGCTTGGAACAAGATAATTAAGGACATGATAATCCGCTTCAGGACGATGCAGGGCTACAACGTGAGAAGACAGCCGGGCTTCGACATGCATGGATTGCCAATAGAGGTCAAGGTCGAGCAGGCCCTTGGCCTTAAGACCAAGAAGGAAATTGAGGAGAAGATAGGTGTCGAGAACTTCATCAGGAAGTGCAGGGAGTTCGCCCTCAACAACCTGAGGATAATGACGGAACAGTTCAAGATGCTCGGAATCTGGATGGACTGGGACAACCCCTACATGACCATAAAGAACGAGTACATTGAGTCAGCATGGTTCACGCTCAAGAGGGCCTGGGAGAAGGGCCTCCTTGAGAAGGACAAAAGAGTTTTGCACTGGTGTCCGAGGTGTGAGACGGCCCTGGCCGAGCATGAGGTTCGCGGCGAGTACAAGATGAGGAAGGACCCGAGTATATACGTTAAGTTCCCGGTTGAGGGGAAGGAGAACGAGTACATCCTCATCTGGACGACCACGCCTTGGACTCTGCCGGCCAACCTCGCGGTTGCGGTTCACCCCGAATACGACTACGCCAAGGTTAGGGTTAAGACCGAAAGCGGCGAGGAGTATTGGATAATCGCGAAGGCCCTTGTCGAGAAGGTTCTTGGGGAAGTTGGCGTTGAGGGTGAGGTAGTGGAGGAGTTCAAGGGCGAGGAGCTCGAAGGTCTCCGCTACGTCCACGTTCTCCTCGACGAGTATCCGAGACAAAAAGAGTTTCGGGAGAAATATGAGTGGGCCCATCGCGTAATCCTCGGCGAGCACGTCACGCTTGAGGAGGGTACAGGTGTCGTTCACACCGCTCCAGGCCACGGTGAAGAGGACTTCGAGGTTAGTCAGAGGTACGGCCTGCCCGTTTACTCCCCTGTAGACGACCAGGGCCGATACGTGGAGGGCAAGTGGAAGGGCATCTACGTCAAGGATGCTGACCCGCAGATAATAGAACACCTCAAAGCCAAGGGCTACCTCGTGAAGGCTGGAACGATAGAGCACAAGTATCCTCACTGCTGGCGTTGCAAGACCCCGCTGATATTCAGGGCAACAGACCAGTGGTTCCTCAAGGTCAGCAAAGTTAAGGAGAAGATAATCAAGGAGAACGACGAGAAGGTGACCTGGTATCCGGACTGGGTAAAGGTTAGGTACGACAATGGCGTTCTCAATTCGGGCGACTGGGTCATAAGCAGGCAACGCTACTGGGGCATACCGCTCCCTATATGGCAGAGCGATGACGGTGAGATATACGTCGTTGGAAGCTTCAGGGAGCTCGTTGAATTAGCCGTCGCGATAGAGGTTAACGGAGAGAGGATAGAGCTTCCCGAAAGCTACGAAGAGAAGCTCAAGGTCATTGAAGAGAAGCTCGGCCCAGAGGATTTACACAGGCCCTACGTCGATGCCTTCATCATAAAGGTCAACGGCAAGGAGATGCGCCGCGTCAAGGACGTCGTTGACGTCTGGTTCGACAGCGGAATAGCCAGCTGGGCCTCCTTAGGCTATCCAAGGAACAAGGAACTTTTCGAGAAGCTTTGGCCGGCTGATTTCATAGTCGAGGGTGAAGACCAAGTTACGAAATGGTTCTACTCCCAGCAGGCTGCCAGCGTTATAGCCTTCGACACAGTCCCCTATAGAAAAGTGGCGATGCACGGGTACGTTCTCGACGAGAAGGGCGACAAGATGAGCAAGAGCCTTGGCAATATTATAAGGCCGGAGGATGTCGTTCAGAAAGAGGGCAGGGACTCGTTCAGGTTCTACATGCTCTGGGCGACGAACCCGTGGGAGAACCTGCGCTTCAGCTGGAAGGGATTGGCGCAGGTCAAGAGGATGCTCAACATACTCTGGAACGTGTATGTGCTTTCAGCCACTTATATGAGCCTCGACAACTTTGACCCCACAAAGCTTAAGCCGGAGGAGCTTCCGTTCAGGGAAGAGGATAGATGGATACTCAGCAGGGTAAACGGCCTAATCTCGAAAGTCGAGAACGGCATAGAGACCTTCTACCTCACGAGGGCAACTAGGGCAATATACGACTTCGTAGTTGAGGATTTGAGCAGGTGGTACGTCAGGCTCATAAGAAAGAGGCTCTGGGTTGAGGGCGACGACCCGGACAAGCTGGCGGCATACTACACGCTCTGGAAGGTCTTTGATGTGTTGCTGAGGCTCATGGCTCCCTTCACGCCATACATAGCTGAAGAGATATACCAGAATCTACTGAGGCCATTCATCGGTGTTGAGAGCGTCCACATGCTCGACTGGCCTAAAGCGGACGAGAAGGCCATTGATGAAGAGCTCGAGCGCGAGATGGAGTACGTCAGGAGGATAGTCGAGGCGGGCTCTTCAGCAAGACAGAGGGCTAAGATAAAGCTCCGTTATCCGGTCAGGAGGATAATAATTGAGACCGAGGACGAGACCGTAAAAAAGGCCGTCGAGAGGCTCAACCGCATTTTGAAGGACCAGCTCAACGCCAAGGAAGTTGTTGTAGGAAGGGTTGAGAGGGAGCTCGTCATCAAGCCGAACTTCGCGAAAGTTGGCCCCGAGTTCAAGGGCGATGCCAGGCTCGTAATAGCGTGGATAAACGAGCACGGAAGGGAACTCTACGAGAGGGGCGAGATGGACGTGAAAATCGGAGGAAAGACCTTCCACCTCACGAGGGAGCACCTCAGCATAGAGGAGAAGCTGCCGGACTTCTTCGTTGCTGAGGACTTCGAGGGCGGAAGGGTCTTCGTGGACAAGACACTCACGAGGGAGCTTTTAGCGGAGGGCCTCGCGAGGGAGTTCGTGCGCAGGATACAGGAGATGAGGAAGAGGCTCGATCTCGACGTCAACGACAGGATAGTTGTTACGATAGAGACGAGCGAAGAGAACCGCGAGCTGCTCAGCGAGAACCTCAACTACGTGAAGAAGGAGACGAGAGCTGTGGAAGTAATCTTCGGCGAGGCAAAGGGCTACGTGGTTGAGTGGCCAGAAGTCCAGGCGAAGATAGGGATTGAGAGGGTCGAGGGATAACTTTGGGCATTAATGGCCGTTTTTATTTCTCTTCTCCCATTTCTTCTGAGAATTCAAGCATTGTCAACAGAATAACACCAACTATTGCGAGGTATATAGGCGAGTTTTCCCCAGAGTGCAAATATCGAAGAGAACATCGCAATAAGGATCACAATAAGGCCTGTAAGCTTTACAACCTCTATTACCAACCTTTTTCTAGATTTCATCTTAAATACCCCCGGCAGAATTTAAAGGTTGAAGGATGCTCCAGACAACAAAGAGCATGGCCACTGCAAGTGAGAGCAAGACAATCGTGAGGATTCTCCTTCCACCTCTGCGCGGGAGGTAAACCCCCAGAAAGCCGAACAGAGTGTTCAAAACTGAGAGAATCAAAAACCCTTCGGCGTTCCTAACCACGGCATTGAACATCCTCAGAACGTCTTCTGGATAGTTCTGGGTTAAAACGTAAGAGGAGACGGCCCAGATAACGGGAATCGCGAGAGTTGAGGCAAGAGAGGTTTTACCAACGAACTCAAAGCCATCATCTGTCCTTTTACTCCTGAGAAAGTACAACGGGAGGACTATAATCCATACCACCATCGTGGCGAAGACAGGATACATCACCACCATAAGAAAAGCCAGGCCAACGAACGCCATTATGGCAAGGAAAACATCATGAAACCCCAGGAGAGACGTACTGAAAATTCCCCAGAGAATGAGGTGATGGGCTATGCATTCCTGCACGTCGTACTTCAGGTAGCCTGAATCCCACGGCTCATCCCAGTGCTCCTCAAGAATCTCGTCAATTCTCTTGATGTCCCTCTTCCTGTATCCATGCTTCTCTAGAATGCGGGCGAGGAAGAAGACCATTGAAGCTACCATGAGGACAAAAAGAAGGACCGTACTAAGAACCCATTCAAGGGTTATGACGCCAAGTTTCACCCAGGCGAAACCAAATAGCACCGCGAAGAGCACCACAGGAAAAACAAAGATCTTAAGAATGATTTTTCTCCTCCTCATTGAGACCACCGGGGGATTTTTATAAATTGAAAAAATAAAAACATTTAGATTCGTGAAGCCAAAAGCGCGCAGAATTGGGGACAAAATAGAGGAGTAAAAACTGCCGCACAGCCAGATTCACATCCAGGAAATGGTATTTTACATATGTATCTTCCACAGAATACTTTTTTCACAAGGATTTCACTGCAACCATAAGAACAACCCGCACTTGAAGCAAGTGACTTTATGTCCATTGAGCCGCATAAAGTACTACATCCCAACGTGCAAACTCCGCCTCCAATAAGACAGATGGCACTAAGCACCCATCCACCAGATGCCATAGCCCCTAAGCATACTATAGTAAAAGCAGAGGTACATGCTAAATCACAAAGGTGGGAGCATCCTGAGTAGTCATCGATGACTATAGCGTACCCTAAGTTTGTTTTTCCGTTGTACTCAGGAAGCTTAAGCCTCACAAGGTGTGAAAGATGTCTTAACTCGTAAGCACTCCTGCCCCAAATCCAGCTCGTCTCGTCACTCCTACGAAGCTTCATAAGAATTTTGTTCAGAGTCCAGTAGTAATCTGAAAGCGTAAGGTTGCCGAGCACAAGCACAGTATCCCCGACAGGAAGAGCTTTATCCTTATCATGGGGAGCGATGTTCATCCCAGTAACAAAAGCCCTGTACTCCCCAGTCTCCGGGTCGGTTAGGATTTTAGTGATTAGCGTAAAATTATACTGACTTCTCTCGGCTCTATAAACAAGGTTATATATGGTATAGTTAACGGTGGCATTGTAGGCAGTAACCTTGACGAACAACAACTGTTCATGATCCCTTGTCATGTTGTACAGGGTTATTATCGAAACATTAACGTGAGCGCTCGTATTAAAAGCACCACAGGAACTACCGTTCTGGCAAACGCATGGAGAATGCGTCAAATTAGTGAAGTTTAATGTTGCATTCACCCAAGTTACGTTCATCTGAAGTTTACCATTCTCATCGTACCAAGCAACGACTGCCCTCCTAAAGGTTACGCTGGCGTTGCTGGTACTCATTGCCATGGCCTGCGGTGCCGCAATCAACTGCAGGCTCAACACTATGAAGATCAGAAACACGCCGAACGTCGCCTTTCTCCAGTTCATGGCCACCACCTGACCAGTCGGTCAAGGAGAGCAGGCAATCTCCATATATAAATTTTTTCCTTTTATAAGTTGGATTTAATAACGTTTTTTTTTCGTAGGATTTTCAATTTCCAACCGTACCAAAACGACGAGAACAAGACGAAAGAAGGGAGAGTAAAAGAGTGAACAAAAGAACACAAAAGTTCACCCTTAGCAATATCATCATTGGTCATCGAGTTCTATTCCATGAACCTTCAACCTCAACCACCCGAGAAACGTCCCAAAGGGGAGGAAAACCGTCGTGAATATATAAAACAGCCTGAACATCGTCAGCAGGGATTCCCTGATGAAGAAATCACTGTACTTCCCCGTGAATATCATCAGAGCCACTACCACCCCAAACTCATAAAAGATGCTGTAAAACAACCGCCAGGCCCCGCCTTCGGCGTATTTCCTCTCCAGCAGACCCGTTTCCAGGAGTTTTTGTGTTACCTTGTAGTCTTTTTCAGAAACAACCGCGAAAAGTATCCCAATCAGCCCGCTTATGACCAGACTATCAATCACGAAGAGGTAAAGCCCCAAAAGTTATGGCCACAAAATTTACAACGGCCCGGATTTTGAGTATCCGGTCGGATATTACGTACCTGTGGGCCATCATGGAACAGTACCAGCCAGCTATAACAGGAACGTAAAGCGCCATCGAGAGGCTCTTTTCCAGACTCACCCCCGAGGAGTACGCGATTGTGAACACAAGGAGGAATGCTGAAAGTTCCTTGAGGAAGTCTCTCCAGGAGTAGAAGACTTTTTCCGGTGTTTTCTTGTCCCTTTCCTGTAGTGTCACCACAAGAAACAGCGCGAAGGCACCGATTATGAACAAAACACCGAGCATTTTAACGAGGGGAATGAAAGAAGTGCCCGGTTTCGCAAACATCAAGTAGATAAACCCAAATAATAGCACTCTGAACCCAAACGAAATCAGGAAAAGGGGGCGTACCTAAATGCTAAAGATATAGGGTTTTTACTCACAAAGCATCCCCCGGCTTTCTGAGGTTCACCTCTCCAAAACCTTTACCCTCAGACCGTACTCCTTAAAGCGCTCAAAATCAGCATCGCAGGTATAGAGCGTTGCGTTATGGGCTATGGCAGTGGAAGCTATGAGAAGGTCCTTTGTTGGAGGTCTCAGGCCCTTTGACATCAGGTCCCTGAATATCTCACCTGCAATCTCTGCACTTGTCCTGTCAAAGTCCAGGACAGGCATCTTTTCAAGGGCCAGCCTTTGTCGGGGTTTGAGATTCCCGCAGAGGAGCTCAAAGAGCACTATCGACGGAAGGGCATACTCGGCATCTTCGGAGAGCTGCACTAAAACCTTCTGATTGCCTTTGAACAGCTCAATCACCACGCTGGTGTCCAGGAGTTCAGCCATTCCTCGACCTCCTTCATTTCCTTCTCAAATTCCTTGGCCTCTTCTTCCGTCATTGTCCCGAAGGCTATCATGAGCACACCGAGGTTGCCCTTCTTTTTCTTGCCTATGAGCTCCCTCAGGAGCTCGGAGAAGCTCTTGTTCCCCTTCATCCTGACGAGCTCGTAGTAAACGTCATCCGCTATGGTTATCGTCTTTCCCAACGGCACCACCTATAAGTGCATGCATGCACGAAATATTTAAAACTTGCCCGCGAGCATCTCCAAACCATCCAGATTTAGGCCACAAAAATCATTGTTAAAGCCAGAGCGGTTAGTTTCTTCGATCTTTTAGGAAGGTAAAGGCCAATTAAACCAAAGAGTAAGTTTAACCCGGAAAGCTCTAGCAGTGAGACCACCAATTCCGTTTTCCGCCCGAAGGCCATGAGCTCCCGATAGGGTCGTCGCCAGCCGGATAGCTGGAGTGGAGCGCGATGAGCCTGACCGCGACGAGGACTGCCGTATAAAAGAGGTTCTGTCTAACCGTCAGCTCAATTAAAAAATCTCTATCAGGTTCCTTTCCCTTGAATAACTCGTAGAGGGCAAAGGGAAGCCCCAGGATCCAGATGACCATGGAAACGAGGAGAACGAAGAAGGCAAAGATTCTGGCGAATATAGCAACCCCATTGAGAACTCCCCTCACCGGGCCTCCGGCCATCACCAGGGAGCTCGCGAAGAGGCCCCAGAAGACGAGTGTTTTTCCGATTATGTTAAAGTCTACCTAGGGATTAAGGGCATCTACCTCGGCCCCAAGCCACCGGAGTTCCTCACCCCAGAGTCTTTGAAATCTTCAGGAAGCAGTTCGACCTAAGGCTCACCGGCGACCCGGAGGCTGACCTCAGGGACATACTCAGCAAGGGGGTTAAAATAGAAGAAGGCTCCGCTCTGGCGGAGGAGCTTGATTAAACCAACTCTACTTTTTCTCTTTCGGCTACTGGTGTTTAGATTCATGGATTTGGATTCTGTGGGGCTTCTGGCTGTTCTTAGATTGTCATGTTTCGGCGGTTGTAATCTGAACTCCCTATGGAGTAGTGATCTAATTTTAATTGCCGTTGTTTTGTTAATACTAATAATAGAAAACTTTTTAAGACTTGGATTTGTTATCCTTATGAACAATATTGGAGGTGAACTCATGGGCTGGAAGCGGTTTGTTGCGCTGGCATTGGTGGTGCTCTTCCTTGGAATGACGGTCAGTGGAGCCAGTGCTACTGCCAGCTTCGTTAATGCAACGGTGAACAGTACGGCAACGCTACCCGGAGACCTCAGTCCGGGGAAGCCGGGCGATGAGGTCCAGCCTGAGAATGTTGGTGCTGAGATTGTAGTAGAGAAATTCTTTGGTACATTTGTTCCGGGCATAGGATGGGTAGTGTTTATAAGCGGAGTTGTATTGGCAATTTCAAAATATTTGTACTCCAAACCGGTTAGTGAGTTCACTGAAGCGTTCTATAAAGAACTTCCAGACAGAATTTCATACAACGGGCAGGAACTGGCAAAAGGAATCGAGAACAAGAACCGATGGGGGACTAAAGTAGAAATTGGATACGGCTATGTTAAAAAGAAGTGGTTTGGCCTCAAAAAGGAAACCGTCATAGTGAAGTCAGTCATAACAATAACCAGAGACGAAGTCAAGGCTGTCGAAGACTTATTCAGCCCGAAGGAATATGGCAAACTCCTTGCACGGGCATACCTCAAAGGCTGGGACGCTAACGATGCGAAGAATGTAGTAGAAGAATTCTATGATGCGTACAAAGATGTATTCGTTAAGAACAGAGTGACGTTCAGAGGAGCCCCATGTGGGAACTTCCCACCTGGCAAGGTTGTACTCACAAAGAAACGAGTTGCGCACATAGTTGGCAGGCACGTCTTTGGGATCTACGAGTATGCTGGTCAATCAGATCCAACGATATTTCCAAAATACCTAACGATAAGGGAAATAGTAATCTTAATCAAGAAGGCCATAGAAACTGGTAGCGTAACATGTGACCCAAAGGATCCAAATACTGTGATAATTAGAAAAACATTCCCAGAGCTTAGGACTAACCCACATACGTCAAAAACACTAAGGGTAATACTAAGGTACAACAGGTCAAAGGGATGGTATGAAATTATCACTGCGTACTTAGAGTGGCTAAGGAGGTGAATGTGGTGTCTTTCTCCTTTGTTTTCTTCGGCTTTGAGGAGGCGCTTCGTGGGGAAGTTCCAGAGGATACTCTAACCATTGCCATCAAACACGGGGATGAGATTATACCCTTGGGCGATTGCTTCACCAAGGACGCGGTTGGTGACGTTATTGAGGCAATAGCATTCGCCATCAACTCCTGCGAAGGCGTTAAAGAATTGTACCTCAGGAGCGGACGGTGTGGAGTTTTGTTGTTTCCAGGCAGATATTGCCGAGATAACAGCATTACCTTGAGGTTAGGCACTTATGAACCAATGTCTCATATTAGGTTTAAAATCAGGGGCGACCTCCTCCAGCTCAAAATACACAGAGAGAACAGAAAAGATTTGGAGACTGTGGAGGTTCCTCGTGAGGAGTTTGTTTCCTCTTCTCTGGCTTTTGTTCGTTCTTTTCTTGCGAAGTTTCCGGATGAGGGGTTGATGAGGAAGGTTGAGATTGTGGAGGAAATGGCGAGGAGGAAGGGTCTTCTTCCAGCTGAGGGAAAATTTGAAATTAAGGTTGAATGGCTTGGGGAAGTTAAATGCGGGAAGGAGAAATTTCCGTTGGTTTACGCTGTCGTAAGCCATGGGAGGGAAATATTCAGCGGGCTCGTCGAGCCTGTAGCCTTTGCAGGAGACTTGATAAACCTCCTAAAATTCAGCCGGGGCATGGAAATTAGGTGTGAGATTGACATGACACCCCACACTGACGTCCTTGAAAAGGCGCTGTCTCTTGTTGAAAGCGATAATCCGGGTAACTACCTCTTACTCTGGTTTGGAGGCGAGTGGCCTGGCACGGTGTTTGTATTCAATGTTGATGACGAACTCGTTTTTGTGAACACTAAAACCGGGTCAGTCATTAGGGTCAAGAAAGAAGAAGCGGAGGCTGTAGCTGTTAATGTTGTTAGGGAGATAATAAGGGAGTTAAGGAAATGGAATGAGGAGTTCATCGGCCCCATAAGGAAGAAGGATGCCGTTTCCATGCTCATAGGGGAGCTTGAGGGGGCCCTTCAATGATTCACACAAAGATGCTCTGTTGGCACTTCAACTTGGAGAGAATTAGACGGAAGCTTGCTGAGAGGTTTATTCCTCCTAAAAAATCCATCCCGATCCACGGCTTAAAGAAACACCTATCTCGGAGCTTGAGTATGAGTACGGCCTCAAATGCTCCAAAATAAAAGGTACAGCGTTTGAGGTCTGGTTCGGGAAGCTTAACCGACCAATTCTTTTCAAACTGAAAGGGGATAGCGCTTATATCTGTGCAAATAAAGCGATCCCCTCCGGTGACCATAATTGTGAAATTGTAGAAGTTTTCATAAGATGCAATGCAAGGGCCCTCGCCTGTGAGTTTCACAAACTGGGTGAGGTAACCTTTGACGAGCTAGACGAGCTCACGTCGCTAATTAGAGAACCACTTCAAGATGTTGCGAGAGCTTACCTTGACTTTCTAAGGAGAATTGGAAAGTTCTCTTCAAAAGTCGCACGTAAGTGCGGTGGGAACTATAACGTCTCAATGAACAACATTGAGAATTGACACGACAGTCTGATAAGCCCAGTTGTATTTTTGCAAACGCATGGCTGAGTGAATGGTTGAATAGGAAGTACAAAAATTTCAGGGCACACTTCAGGGAAAGATACAACTGTGGAGGCTACTTCCCTGGGGGAGAAGTCATCATTGATAAGGAAGGCGCTAAACACATCATTGTACGACACATACTCACAAACGTATACAAATTCAAGGACAAATTTAAGTACATCTCTGCCCAGGATATCATAAGAGAAATAAAGGAAACCATACGAAATCCAGATTACATGGACTGTGGAAAGAAACCGAACAGAATAGTACTCGTGAGATACTCTCCAAAACTTGGAACAAAAATGGCAATAGTTCTTGAAAAGTGGGGAAAGGGTGGTATAGGATAGTCACCGCATTCCCTGCATCTAAATATTAGGGGGTTGTGTTATGGCCCATCTTTCCTTTTATTTCACTGCAGAAGAGGAAGGATTTCCCGTTCTAATAACGGCCGATGAACCCATATTCCTCACCGATGAACCCGTCCCGGTACAGGAGTTCATGGAAGTGCTGAAGATGCTTGCAGAGTTAAAAGCTCCAGGTAACTTTTTCAGACTGAAAATCGTGGGAAATGGAGGGCACGTTACGATTAAACTTCCCGACGACAGGGACTTCCAGGTTCCCATTAGGGAGTTTACTAAAAACATTCAACGCACTATCGAAAACATAAGTAGTATTATGCAGAAGAAGCCGGTGAAAGTTGAGCATTTAAGATTTAGACTCCTCCGTCCTGGTGAGTTTTGGAACGAGAGCGATGAAAGCTACTTGAATGAATATGATGTTGAGATTTATGGTGATATTTATATTTTAAATGCTACCATCAACTTAAAGAATTACATTGATGATCTGAAAAAACTGAAAGAGTTCATTGAGAAAGAAAAACTGCCCAAGGAAGAGTGGAGAGTAGTGTGGGACACTGCCCAGCTAAAGCCGGGTCTGGAAAAAGCGTTATCAATACTGGTTAGGTTGGCCAGCCCTACCCGTCCACCTTTTGTCAGGTTTACGCTTGGGACTTACGACCCGCTGGAAATAATCTACGTCTCCAGTATTGGTGGCATGGTAGTTCTGTTCTTTGTTGCATGGGCTAAAATCACAGTTAAAGTTTCAAAAGGAGTCCTTTTAAAAGCCCTGGATGAAGCAATCATAAACGCGGAAAGGGAACTCGAAAGACTGAAGGCTTAACTCCATCTAAGTCCCCTCCAAAAATCTGAAATCCGTCATAGTGAAGCCCGTTATAACAATAACCAGAGACGAGGAGAACGAGTTCAGAAATTTCATTGGAGGACCGGGAGTTAAAACGCCTGCAGGAGACGGCAGGATGGTTTCTGAGGATATTCTGAAGCCCGTTGAAAGTCTTCCAAGCTGGGTGGGAATACGACCAAAGGTCAAACTCTACGTGGACATGGACTTTGGGGCCTTTGACCCTACCCTTCATGCGGTACTTTTAAGGAGTGGAAACTTTCTGATTTGGATTTTCGATATGTCCTAACCGATCGTATTGATATTCGTTCATCCCTGGCCAAGGCCACAATAAGGCACATTGACAGGTCAATTGAAATACTCTCGTTCGATAGGTAGCTCGGATGACATAGGGAAAAGAAGGAGGTGAATGTGGTGTCTTTCTCCTTTGTTTTCTTCGGCTTTGAGGAGGCGCTTCGTGGGGAAGTTCCAGAGGATACTCTAACCATTGCCATCAAACACGGGGAGAAAACCACACTCCTGGGCGATTGCTTCACCAAGGACCCGGTTGGTGACGTTATTGAGGCAATAGCATTCGCAATCAACTCCTGCGAGGGCATTAATTTCCTTCGAAAAATAGAGCCTACCGTGGGTCTTTTCGATTATTTCTGGGAGACGTTTCAAGTCATCTTGTGAGTAGCCGTAGCGTTCAAGGGCCTTTCCAACGAAGTGAAGCGCTACAAGGAGAAACGGGATGAGAAGGAGGAAGGCAATGAAAAGGTTCACGGCGTTGAGGTTTTTCCTCGTCTGGGAGGAGAGAGTCCACAGGGCGAACCAGGAGCCCGGAACGAGAAGCCACGGGATGAGGTAGTCCCTGATGAAAACCCTCATGGCCGTTAATATTATCGGGAGTAAATAAGTCTTTTGAACCCCTGACCTCCTCCCCGCCCTGAAGGGAGACGAGATTATCCTTTCTTTTTCCTGTCGACTTTCCCTTCATCTTGATTGGCTTTTGAGGGAGTTACGGGAAAAATTTCCAAAAATGAACTCCTACTGCCCCGGCAGTTGGAGTTTAATGTCCTAATTCAGCTTTAGGGAATAAATCGCCTCACAAAATCAGCTACCTTAACGGCATCGAGCGTCTCCCTGACGTCGTGGGTTCTAACTATGTTCGCCCCCTTCAAGACGGCTATTGCCGTCGCAGAGAGGCTGCCCGCCAATCTCTCGGATGGGTCTTTTCTCCTTGTTATGGCTCCGATAAAAGATTTCCTCGAGACACCGATAAGGATGGGCCTTCCGAACAGTTTGAGGAGGTTTAAATTTGCTATGACCTTTGAGTCCCACTCGTACCAGGGTGGATAGGCAGGTCTTAGGAATCCTATTGCGGGGTCAATGGCTATATCCTTAATCCCATGTTCCTCAGCTATTGCCAGACTTTCCTGTAGGAACTCAATGACTGTTTTAACAGGGTCAAGTAAGTCTCTCACCTGCCCATGGGCGCATAAAACGACTGGAGCACTGTATTCTGAGGCAACTTTTGCCATGTCAGGGTCTCCTTTAAAACCCGTAACATCATTTATTATGTCAGCACCGGCCTTGAGAGCTTCCTCGGCGACCTTAGCGTTCGTTGTATCTATACTCACCGGGACATCAACAACATCCTTGACAATTTTAATTGCCCACTTGGCCCGTCTAATTTCCTCCTCGAGCGGTATCTGAGTCTCGAGATAGGGGGCAGTAGATTTGGCTCCGATATCTATGAAACTTGCCCCCTCATCAACCATCTTCACTGCCGTTTCAACTAAGGCCTTCTCATTGTTTCTCACACTCCCCTTGTAGAAGCTTTCGGGTGAGACATTTATGACACCCATTATCCTCGGCTCGTCCAGTTTAACACCCGCAAACTTCATGAGCACCACCCTTGGAAAAGTTTGAGGAAGAAATAAAAAACTTCGAGGTGGTGGTCGTGATAATTCGCACTCCCCGGAGACTTCACCTCGGTCTGATAGATCCCACTGGAAGCCTTGGGAGACGGTTTGGAAGCCTTGGCGTTGCTCTCGAAGGGGGTTATGAGCTCAAAGTTCTTTCAGCTGAGAGGCTTGAAATCATGGCCGAAGCTGAAGACAGGAAGACGATAGAGAAGGCCGTCGAGAGGATGAACTCCGCCTTTGGAACCGGGACGAGCTACAAGTTTGAGGTAATAAAATCCATTCCAAGGCACGTTGGCCTAGGCTCGACGACGCAGCTGAGCCTTGCGGTAGGCACTGCCATAGCGAGGCTCAACAAAATTAGCGTTCCAATCGAAAAGCTTGCCAAAGTTCTTGGGAGGGGGAAGAACAGCGGGGTAGGAATTTACGCCTTTTCAGTTGGAGGCTTCGTGGTTGACGGCGGTGTGAAAGATGGAATTCCCCCACTCATACTCAGGGAGGACTTTCCCGAGGATTGGGCTTTCCTGCTCGTTATTCCAGATGTAAAACCGGGTCTTGACGAGGAGGAGGAAAAACCGATAATGGAGAAAACCTTCGGGCGCGTTGATGTGGCAATGGAGATAAGCTATCGGGTTATCCTTGGCCTTCTGCCCGCTTTGAAGGAAAGGAACATCAGAGTTTTTGGTAAGCACCTTTCGGCTATTCAAAGACTAGTTGGGAGACACTTCTCGGAGTTCCAAGGAGGAGAGTTCAGGGACGATGTGAGGCTGATTCTTGAGTGGTTGGAAGAGAAAACCTACGGGGCAGGACAAAGCAGCTGGGGACCAACAGTTTACGGCCTCATCCTGAAGTCCGAATTTCAGGAGCTTTTCGACGAGATAACCGATTATCTGCGGGAGCACGGAATTAGGGCGAGGGTTGAGTTGGGTTTGCCCAGGAACAGTGGGGCTGAGATAGTCCGGGAAAACGCCTTCCTGGAAAGGTTGATAAAGAGCGTAGCCGAATGAAGTACGTTAGGGTAAGGGAATCCTCTCCACTTCAAGCCTGTCCCACGTCGGATACTCCTCGACGATGAAGAACCTTACGTCGCCTTCTATAGCTTCAGCCAGCTCAATGGCAACCTCCACGGGCATCTCTATCCTACCCTTCTCACGGTTTATGTAGAGCCACTCAGCCGGAACTTCAGCATCCTTCACGAGGAGAGCGTAAAGCTCGTCGAGGTTCCCGTATTCGGCTATGCCGAAGCGAAGCGTCCCGTCCTCGGTTATCTCCATGTAAGGCTTTGCCACGTTCTTGGCCATTCTCCTGAGTCGGTTCCTGAGCTGGACGGCATCCTTAAGCTTGGCGGTGCAGAGGTGGTAGCTCAGGGATGTGTTTTCCTCGCCCCAGCGAAGGATTTCGAGGCCGAGCTCTAAGCTTCCCTTTATGGCCGAGCTTTCGTCGTTTATCGGCTTGTATCCTCTGTCAAGGAGGTTCCTCATGTTGGTCTCGCTGAACTCAAGCTCGTTCACGTTGAGGAACTTCGCCCCAAGCCTGTCTAGGAACTCCGCGAACCACTTTATCCGTTCACCCTGGCCCGGAACGGCCGGGACCTCTCCACCCACGTCCCAGCTGAAGTCGAAGGCGTTCTTTATGTTCTCAATTTCCCTCTCGAAGAGCTTTGAATTCGGAGTGAAAATATCTGGATGAAACCTTATCTCATCTAGGCCGGCATCGTAGAGCTTTTCGAGGGCCTTCTTCGTAGCCAGGGCACCGGTGGTGTAGAGGTGTAGATGGAACTCCTCGCCGAACCGCTCCTTCAGGGCCCTGATGTATTCGACCGTCCTGTTCAGCCTCGCGAGCGGGTCACCACCGGTAACTCCAGCTCCCCCTGCCTCCTGTATCAGTGCCTCCGCTATTATGTCATCCACGCTCCTGACAGGCCTCTCGTTGGCATAAACGACATCTCCCCTCCTCCATGGACTCAGCGGGCAGTAGAAGCAGTTTCTGGGGCAGACCCCAGTGACGAAGAGGACGAGCTTCTCACCCCTAACGCAGAGCTGGCAACCCTCGGGGAGTTCTCCCACAACGTATGAGTAGTAGGTTGTCTCCCTGGGCATAGCACCGACCGGTAGCCCTTCCGGAGGACTACCTTTTAAAGGTGGCGGCTGATTCTAGGATGGTGGAGAACGTGAGGGGTGAGCTTATAAGGGTGCTTAGCGCCGTTGAGGAAAAGGCCAATGAGCTCAAGATGGATGGCTTCGAGCCCGACGTCGTGCTCTTCGGGAGAGAGGCCTACAACTTCTTATCTTCCCTCGTCAAGTCGGAATTAGGTGGTGAGGAGCTTCCAACGGAGCTCTCTGGCCTGAAAATCGTGATCTTAGATGAGCTCAGAGGATATGCTGTGGTCATAGACTCAAAGGCATTAGGTTTTGCACTAGGAGCGGCGAGGAGAATTAGAATCGTGGGATGAATGGTGCGGGGGCGGGGATTTGAACCCCGGAACCCCTACGGGAGGGGATCTTGAGTCCCCCGCCTTTGACCAGGCTCGGCAACCCCCGCACCAAGATGAAGTTTCGAAGGGTGGCTTATAAGCTTAATGGGTGGTTCCCATGAGGGGTAGGCTGATGATTGCTCTCCTCCTGCTCCTGCTGGCCTCCGGCTGCATTGGACCGACGACCTCCCCAACCATCACCCGCACCACCCGACCAATGAAAGTTATCTTTAACGAAACCCACACTTTTGGGAGTAGATTCTCCATCAGAGTGAACTTGACCGAGGAGGCTGTTGTGAGTGTCAAGCTCGAGATGCCCGAGGGTGCAGTTCTGAAGTACCTAGGGGTAATAAGGGCCGAGGATGCGAGGACGTGGATTTTAAACGATGAGGGAGTTCAATACGTAGCCAGGAAGAATTCTGTCACTGCCGGAACGTACAATTTCACGCTTGGTTCTGGTAAGTATTACATCGTCTTTGGACCGCCGGAGGCTCCCCTAGAGGATGTCGTTCTTGGTGAGGGAACCGTCGAGTTGCTTCCCTCCAACAGGACTGTCATAACCTTCAACGCAAGCCAATACATCCTCCTGAAGAACCTTCAGCTCAAGCTGATAATTCAGGGGAACGTGTCCTTCCAGCTCCTCGACAGTTATCAGCATGGCAAATGGGAGAGGGGCCAGCATTTCGTCCCCGTGACGGAAAAGAAGAACGCCGAAAGCGGGATATACAGGATATCAAGGGACCTGCCGGGCACGGTGTACTACCTCATCATTAACAACGACTCATCCGAAGAGAAGGCCGTCGTGGAATACGAACTTCGGGCAAGCGCCGTGAGGCCATTCAAAGGCAGGATAGTTGTTTCTCTTGGCTGATCCCTTTCATTAAAATTTTAGAAGAGAGGGCTCAGCCCTTAATCCCACCCATCAGCAGGGCAAGCACAGCCTTTTGGGCGTGGAGCCTGTTCTCCGCTTCGTCCCAGACCACACTGTTGGGCCCATCTATGACGTCGTCCGTGACCTCCTCGCCCCTGTGGGCCGGAAGGCAGTGCATGAAGAGGAAGTCCGGCTTTGCGTGCTTTACTAGGTCCTTGTTAACCTGGAACGGCCTAAAGATTCTCCTCCTCTCCTCGGCCTCTGCCTCCTGTCCCATGCTCGCCCAAACATCAGTGTAAATGACGTCCGCATCTTTGACGGCCTTAATTGGGTCATGGAGGAGCTCGAAGCTTCCACCGCTCTCGGCCGCGTTAGCCTCGGCCCACTTGATGACCTTCTCGTCGGGCTCGAAGCCCTCTGGCGTTGCAACGACGACGTGAGCGCCAAGCTTGGTTCCGGCTATCATGAGCGAATGGGCTACGTTGTTTCCGTCGCCGACGTAGACAACCTTGAGGCCAGCTATGTGGCCCTTCTTCTCCCATATTGTCATGTAGTCCGCTAAAGCCTGGCACGGGTGAGAAAAGTCAGATAGACCGTTTATCACCGGAACGCTTGCGTACTTGGCGAGGTCTTCAACATCCTTGTGGTCGTAAACTCTCGCCATTATGGCATCCACGTAACGGCTGAGGACGCGGGCGGTGTCGGCTATCGTTTCGCCCCTGCGGAGCTGGAGGTCCTGGGCGTTGAGGTAGAGGGCATGGCCGCCGAGGTGTGCCATGGCAACCTCAAAGCTCACCCTTGTCCTCGTGGAGGGCTTCTGGAATATCATTGCCAGGGTCTTGCCCTCAAGGAGCCTGTGGGGCTTGCCTATCTTCTGCCAAATCTTCATCATTTTGGCCGTCTCGAGAATCGTCCATATCTCCTCGGCCGTGTAGTCCTGGAGGCAGAGAAGGTCCCTTCCTGCAAGGCTCACGACCATGGCCATCACCGGAATTATCTAGGGGACCCGATTAATAACCGTTTCGTCGGTGTGAAATAGTCAGGTGCGGAAAATATTCGGGGAGAAGGGCCCAGGGCTTTAAAGAAGTAAAGGTCAGCCAAGGGCGCTCAGGAAGACGCCCGCGACCACGGCAGTTCCTATGACCCCGGCCACGTTGGGTCCCATTGCATGCATGAGGATAAAGTTCCCCGGATCCTCCTCGCTGGCCAGCCTCTGCACGACGCGAGCACTCATGGGGACGGCGGAGACACCGGCTGCGCCTATCATCGGGTTTATCCTGCCGCCGCTGAGCTTCATCATGAGCTTTCCAAAGAGCACTCCTCCAGCCGTCGCGGAAGCGAACGCAACTATGCCGAGGCCGAGTATTATGAGGGTCTTTGCCGTCAGGAAGCTCTCCGCCCTCATTGTTGAGCCAATACCAAGGCCGAGGAATATGGTGACGATGTTCATGAGCTCCTCCTGGGCAGCTTTGCTGAGCCTCTCGACCACGCCGCTCTCCCTGAAGAGGTTGCCAATCATGAGCATGCCTATGAGCGGGGCAGCGCTGGGCACGAGGAGCCCTATGATGATCATGCTGGCTATGGGGAAGATTATCTTCTCCCTCTTTGACACAGGCCTGAGCTGCTCCATCCTTATCCGTCTTTCCTCGGGTGTGGTGAGGGCCTTTATGACGGGCGGCTGAATCAGTGGAACGAGGCTCATATAAGAGTAGGCCGCGACCGCCGTTGCCGAGAGGATATGCGGGGCGAGCTTCGTGGTAAGGTAAATCGTCGTAGGTCCGTCGGCACCGCCAATTATCCCTATCGAAGCGGCCTCCGTGAGATCAAAACCAAGAACGAGGGCCGCGAGCATGGCCACGAAGACTCCTATCTGTGCAGCAGCACCGAGAAGGGCAGTCTTTGGGTCGGCTATCATCGGACCGAAGTCTGTCATGGCGCCAAGGCCGAAGAATATCAGCAGGGGCACGACCTCCGTCCTGATGAGGAGGTAGTAGATGAGGTCGAAGATGCCCGGTGGGCCATACTGCTGGTTCAGGTAGCTCAGCGTGGCGAAGATGTTGTCCTGCACTTCTGGAGGCAGTTGGGGGGCTAAGGGCCAATTGGCGAGGTGCGAAAGCGGAAGGTTCACGAGGACGGCGCTTATGCCTATGGGTAGGAGGAGGAGCGGTTCCATCTTATAGCGGATTGCGAGGTAGACGAGGGTTAGCCCGACGAGTATCATGATGATGTTGCCAATCGTAAGGTTCACGAGGCCCATGTGCTCAAAGAAGTCAATTATTGCCTGCTCAATACCCATGGCCATCACCCGAGCTCTATTAGGGCTTGTCCCGTATCGACTGTATCTCCCTCCTTCACGAGGATTTTCTTCACGACGCCGTCCCTTGGGGCTGGAATTTCGTTCTCCATTTTCATGGCCTCAAGGATGAGTAGCCCCTGCCCTATCTTCACCTCTTGGCCTTCGCTGACGAGTATCCTGAGGACCTTGCCAGGCATAGGGGCCGTGACGATGTTATCTGACACCGGTTGGGGCTGTGCTGGGACAGGGGCTGGAGCGGGTGCTGGCGTGGGCGCTGGGGCTGGGGTCGGTGTCACGACGGGTGCGGCTCTCTGAATGCCCCTGGCCTCGACCTCGTAGGTCTCTCCCTCGAGGGTAACCCTAAACTTCCCGGGCATGAGCTCCTCCACTTCGACCTCGAACTCTTCACCATTTATGACGATCCTAACCTTCATCTTCACCACTTCCCGAGCTTGTAGTTGAAGTTCTCGACCTCTCCAACATGGCTTGTTACACCGGAAAGCCACCAGGCTTCGGAAGGCTTCCTCTTAATCGGGAGCTCCTTAGGCCTTTTCTGGTCCAGATACGCCATTATGGCGGCCGTTATCACGGCAATCTTCTTCTCATCAAGACCCTTCTTTGGTGGACTCTCTTGAACCGGCTCCTCACCACCATCCTCCTTCTCAACGAGGCGCCTCTCGAGCCATCCAATGGCGTACATAGTAACCGCCAGTATTCCGAGAACACCGAAGACGACGGTGACACCGAGGACGGTTATGCTAAGACCCTCCATAAGCCCCCCAATCACCATGCTTTCACCTCACAGTGGTATGTTGCCGTGCTTCTTCGGCGGCAGTTTAACGCGCTTACCCTCCAAGGCCTCAAGGGCGAGGATTATCTTAGCTCTCGTTTCAGCAGGATCGATGACATCATCGATATAACCGCGAGCAGCCGCCACGTAGGGGTTGGCGAACTTCTCCCTGTACTCCTTAATTTTCTGCTTCCTGAACTCCTCTGGGTTCTCGGCCTTGGCTATCTCCTTCCTGAAGATTATATTGGCCGCTCCCTCCGGACCCATAACTGCTATCTCTGCTGTAGGCCAGGCGAAGACGAAGTCCGCTCCAAGGTGCTTGCTTCCCATCGCGAGGTATGCTCCACCGTAAGCCTTCCTGAGGATAACCGTTACCATCGGAACGGTTGCCTCGGCGTAGGCGTAAAGAACTTTAGCCCCGTGCCTTATGATTCCCCTGCTTTCCTGATCAACGCCCGGCAAGTAACCCGGCACGTCAACGAGGGTAACTATGGGAATGTTGAAGGCATCGCAGAAGCGGACGAACCTCGCGATCTTGTCGGAGCTGTCTATGTCGAGCACACCCGCAAGGTGAATGGGGTTGTTAGCTACAATCCCCACGGTCTGACCGTTCATCCTTCCAAAGCCTATGACGGCGTTAGGGGCGAAGTAGGGCTGGAGCTCAAGGAAGTCCGGGTTGCCGTCCTCATCGCGGTCAACTATCTCGTAAATGACCTGCCTGACGTCGTAGCCCTTGTTGGGGTCATCCGGCACGATATTATAGAGGTTCTCGGTCCTCCTGAAGGGGGAGTCGCTTGTCTTCACGCGAGGCGGCTTCTCCATATTGTTGGAGGGGAGGTAGCTGAGAAGCCTCCTAATCAAGGCCAAAACTTCCTCGTCATTTTTGCCCACGAGGTGTGCCTGGCCTGAGCGCTGGGCGTGAACCATGGCACCACCAAGCTGGACCGGCGTAACATCGACACCCGTAACGGCCTTCACGACCTGCGGACCGGTGATGAACATGAAGGTTGAGGGATTATCCACCATGAGTATGAAGTCACCTATGGCAGGGCTGTAAACGGCTCCTCCGGCACAGGGCCCCATGATGGCCGTTATCTGGGGAACGACGCCACTGAGAATGGTGTTCATCTTGAATATCTCACCGTAGCCTTTGAGGGAGTCAACGCCCTCCTGAATTCTCGCTCCACCAGAATCGTTGAGGCCTATAACTGGCGCTCCAGCCTCGAGAGCGAGCTCCATGATGCGCTTAATCTTCATGGCGTGCATCTCGCCGAGGGAGCCGCCCATCACCGTGAAGTCCTGCGAGTAGACGAAGACAAGTCTGCCGTCGATTGTTCCGTAGCCTGTGATTACGCCATCAGCTGGCAGTTCCCTCTT
Organism: Pyrococcus yayanosii CH1; assembly: GCF_000215995.1. Classification (NCBI taxonomy): domain Archaea; kingdom Methanobacteriati; phylum Methanobacteriota; class Thermococci; order Thermococcales; family Thermococcaceae; genus Pyrococcus; species Pyrococcus yayanosii. Next base: position 487,208 of record NC_015680.1, read on the forward strand.
ATCCATGCCAAACTCGGTGGCCCTGTGCTTCACGAACATTCCTATTTCGACGAAGCTTCCGGGGTCGAGAAGGAGCTCGATTCTTTCTCTAGCGGTCAGCTTTCCTTTCTCATGCTGCTTTTTGATGGCCTCCTCTCCACCCATTTCCATTATCTTCTTTTTCCGTTCGTATAGCTCTTTAACCTTCTCCTCCATGCTCATGAGCATCCCCCGCTGGCATGGTCTGGCTGGTGTTTGTAAAAGGACTTAAAAGGGTTTTTCATAGAGCGTGAAATTAAATATAGGGGCGGTCAGCCGACTGTTTACTCATCATCCGTCAGCACTCGGCAAAGTCATCATCCCGGAAGACCTCAGAGATGCTGAATTGGGGTCTCGGCACCGCAGGCCTCACACTTGAGGAAGTAGAACCTGTCCCTCTTGAGTATCTTGGTGTCCGGACTACCACATACCTGGCAGATAACGTACTCCTTGATGTACTTCTTTAGCTTGTTGGCTATGAGATATGGCGTAAAGCGACCCTGAAGGATGACACGCCTTCCTTCGAGCGTTCCAGCGGTAGCTATCTCTCTGAGTAGGAACTTCAGGACGTGCTGAGGATCCCTGTTCAGGGCCTCGGCTATGTCTTTGAAGTTCTCTATTATCGTTTTGTTGCCCTCAATCGTGACGAGAGCACCTGGAACCTCAAAACGGGACTTGTGGTGCTTGACGTTCTCGGGAAGCTCCTCGTAAGCCTTCTCAAGCAGCTTTTCATAATCGTAATAGTCTATCTCCATAACATCACCCCCACACGGCTTTATCCGATGCCTTATAAAACGTTATTGGTTCAGAGGGTCTTGTAGTAGCCGGTCTCAGGCATATATATCTGGCCCCCTCTGAGGAGCTTCTCTATTATATCTCTCGCTTCCTTTCTCTCTATTCCAGCTCTGCTCGCCTCTTCGAGAATGTCCTCAATGTAAGCACCCTTCTCGTTAACCTTCTCAAGCTTTTCTATAATCGCAAGTATCTTCTCGACCTTGCTGAGCTTCTTAGCACTCTGTCCGACTTCAAGTATTGTCACATCTATCTGTCCCTCCTCATCCCTGGCAATCTGCCCAAGAGTGAACTCTATGAGCTTTATGGCCTCTCTGGCATCCTCTCTCGTCACTATGGGGCTGAGCCTCATCTTGGCATGTGCTTCGCTTAGACGAATTAAAGCTTCGAGCTGCCTCGGGGTTATGGGTATTGGCCTTATCCCTTCCTCGTCTTTTTCAGTAAGTCTCTTTGCGCTCCTTCTCATCTTCACGTAGTACTTCCTTATCTCCTCTATGGCCTCCTCGCTTATCACGGGATGGACGTTCTTCCTTGCGTAGGCTATGTACTTCCGGAGAAGGTCATGGGGGATCTTGGGCGTGACGACCTCACTCTCTCCCCTCCTGACACGGAGTATGTGGGTCGCGATGGCGCTGTCTATCTCCTCGTCCGGCTCGTCTATGAGGACAAAAATTAGGTCGAACCTGCTCAAGAGGGTTGGGGGTAGGTCGAGCTGCTCCGAGATGGGTTTCATGCGGTTAAAGCGGCCGTGTTTCGGGTTTGCTGCGGCAATAACCGTGGCCCTCGCGTTCAGCGTAGCCGTTATACCTGCCTTCGATATGCTGATGGTGTTATGGAGCACGAGGCCATGGGATACGAAGAGATGGTGGGGCTCAACTGTGACGTCGTAGACCCATTCGGAGTCCTTGTTGGGAACTTCATTGACGGCAACGATTCTAACGAATCTTATCCTCTCTAGGTTCCTTTCCACGAATTCTATTAGCTTTTCAGCCTTTTCAAGCCGTTTTGTTGCCTCTTCCTTCACAATTTTTCTAATCTTCTCATCACTCAGCCTTCGCCTTAGGGAAAAGGGAGATATCCCGTGCTCGTAGTAAAGCCTCCACTTGGGAAGAATTTCCACGACCCTCTCCATGTCATCATTCTCGATTGCCCGCTTCAGCCTTTCAATGGTCTCCTGAACCTGTTGGGAATACTTGAGGACTATATTCCGGGAAACTACCTTGCGCCTGAGCCTCGACCTGCTCCCGGCTGGAATCCTTAAGCCTAAGAGGTCAGCGGCCTCCAGAATTGCCCTTCCAAAGTCCCCGGGCACCTTCTCCTCCCTTCCTTCGCCGAATCGCTTGCCCGTGATTTCTTCCAACCTTTTAATGCATTCTCTTTCCTGCACTATTAGCGAGAAGCTTCCCACTCCCTCTCTGAGCGTAGAGCAAACTCCCAGGAATAGCAGAAGGTCCTGGAAGTCCTCCGCCAGCTCCCTTGATGGGAATCTAATCACGGGCTTCCCGTTCAGTCCCCTGCCTCTAATTGTCCATATCCTCCTGACGAGTTCTTCTAGGAGCTCTCTTCTAAATCTAAAGACCTCTGGCGGAATTCTTGCCCCCTTCTTGAACCTGTTGCTCCCTTCTTTGAACAGATTTCTTAAAACAGCTTCAATATCTCCCTCTTCTTCTCCGAGGGGTGGGTACTCTCTAACGCCTATTGCAAAGTCTCCTGGTCTAAGATCTTCGGCAGGAACCTCCTTGACACCATTCTCCCATACAAGAACCGGGTGCTCTGGCGTGACAAGAATCTCCCTTCCGTTCTCGAGCTTAATCTGAATGAACTTCTCGGGTGGCTTGTGTCTGCTTACGCGGTCAGCCCTTACCCTGACTATCTGGCCCCTCTTAGGATCGTACGCGAGGATGTAGACGTCCTCGACGGGCAGGATTTCTGTGTCCTTGCCTATTATCACCCTATCGCGGTTCCTCTCAATTATTTCGTCCACGAACTCGCCTATCTTTACCTTCCTTCCATCAGCTAGAAGGAGCTCGAAGTTCCTGTGGTAGCTCTGCTGCTCTAGGGCCTCGTGGATTACGCTCCTATCGCGGTCGCTCATCTTATCTATTTCATCGATCATCGCAAAGCCGCCGTCGGCAAGGACGAGGGCGCCCGCCTCAAGCACCCAGCCACCCGTGAACTCATCGCGGACGGCGGCGGCCGTAAGCCCGGCCGCCGAACTGGACTTTCCAGAAGTGTAGATGGCCCTGGGAGCTAAATTGGCCACGTAGCGGAGAAGCTGGCTGTTGTGGACAAAAATATCGTTGGCTATGAAGTTGTGGTGCTCCGGGACCTGAAGGTCGTAGACCCACCCGTGCTCTGGCTTATACTCTTCAATTTCGACTACTCTATCCCAGAAGATGTCCGACTCTTCAAGGAGTTTCCTTAGGCTTTCGTCTTCTGTTTCGGGCACTATCCTCGGTTCGTTCTCTCTTCTTGGTACGGCTATGAAGTCTCCAACCCTGAGCTCCTCGGCCTTTTTCGTCCGGAAATGTCCGTCCTCAAATGTGAAGAACGGGTGAGTTGGGGTGACCCTAATCTCGCGCCCGTTCGCGGTCTTTATCCTGAACATCTTCTTCGGAGCGGTTCTCTTCCAAGCGATGTTGGCCTTGACCTTTCTGACCTTCAGCGTTTTTGCGTCGAGAGCGTAGAGTTCGAGGTCAATTGGCGCATAGAAGCCATCATCAACAGTTTCGAGCGTTCCTTCCACTTTAGCTTTCTCAATAGCCTTTTCAACTATTTCACCAATCTCCTTTAAGCTCCCATCGGCAAGCAGAACCTTCGTGTGGTAATCAACGCACTTGGCAACTCCTGGGTCGCCCACGAGCAGAACGTGAATGTCTCCCCTCAGCCTTGTTCCATCCGGAAGCGTTCTCGGAACACCGCCAAAAAGGGCCAGAGCTATGCCTTTCTTTACCTCCCTGTATCCATATATGGCGGGTGCTATGGAATCCACGATGGCATCCACGATGTCCTTTCTCTTAGCGAGCTCTCTTATCTTCTGCTCCTCCTCTGGAGTAATTTCAAGTTCCTCCATCTCCTTGCTGAGGGGCTCTATGTGGTTGACCTCTATGATCTTCCTGAAGATCGGCGTCTTGTCTCCCTTCTCCTGCACCACCCTGAGTATTCCGGTAACGAGGACTCTATCACCCGGGAGGGCCGTATCGACGAGGTCGTCGAGGAGTACTGCATCGATGAAGCGGGGCATTTGGCCGCCCTTTAGGCTCTCGGGCCTGTCCTGGAGGCGGAAGGTCTGGAAGTTTATGAAGGAGCTCTTGTTGACATCGAGCTCGATGTTCTTGCTCCCGCACTGTTCGCAGCGGGTAACCTTTGTCATGCCGCCGTAAGGCCTCTGGACGCGAATCATCTCATTGTAACAGTCCCGACACACGAAGACCGCCGTCCTGACGAAGGGCTTTATCTCACTCACCCTTGTTATTATCCCTTCCACTTGAATGAACCTGTTTATGTGTTCGGCCCCGATTTCCTTGACGAGGAGTGTCTCAGGAAGATTGAAGAACCGGGCGTGAACCTTGGGGGGTTCCTCCTTGAAGAAGTCTTCCTTCAGCACTATCTGGATGGCATCCTCTGCCGCCGCTATGCTCTCTTCAGGATTATTTAGAAGTTCTTCGGCGAGTTCTGGGTCAAAGGAGTTTAGATGTGTCCAATCTATGGATATGGAGCGCTTGGGAGTCACCGTCAGAATATCATTTATCCTTTCTTTGTAAACGGGTTCGCCAGATTCGTCGGCATATTCACGGAGGAAACTGACGAAGCGATTTATCATCTCATCCCTATCCAAATCAAATCACCTCTCGCCGAGCCACTCGTTCCTGATGCGGGACATCTGGAGATATATCCTCCTTTCTTCTGGAGAGAGGCGGGTGAGTATCTCCATACTGCCAGGCCTCAGCCTAACGGCCTCAAGGATCTTCTTGAATCTAAGTTCCTTGAGGTGGTTGTATTTTTTCTTCAGGTTCGTGAGCTTCGCCATCTTTGTGTTTATTACCTCGACGCTTTCTCCTGCCCTTTCACGGATATATCGCTCAAGGTAATAGATGTAGAACTCCGCTCGCTCATAGAGGCCCTCTGGGATGGGCGTAAGGGGTTCACTTTTTCTCTCCTCGCTTATAACTTTGTCTATCTCTCCTATGACCTTCTCAACCTCATCCAGAACCTCAACCACTCCGCTCTCCCAGAGCTCCCTAGCCTTCCAATCCTCCAGAAGTATCATATCTCCTTCTTTCCAGCTCCCAAAGGACCTGATGACCTTGACTGGAATCAAGGCCTTGCCCGTTAGCATCATAAACACCGGAGGTGGATGGAGGGAGAGGGATTAAAACGTTTGCTTGCCCAAAAATGATGATCAATCAAAGGCTCATCAGGCCAATAATATCACCTGTTTCAAGGTTTACTATTCTAACCTCCCTCTCCCGAATGTCCAGGATGGCAACACTCTTGATTCCGGTTAGATAACCGCAGACCTCTCCGGGATTCACAATTATTGTTCTCCCGACTTCCTCTATCCCCTGCCTGTGGGTGTGGCCCCTTATTACGATGTCGTAGAGCTGGCTCTTGGCGAGGGCCTCGATTAGCCTCTCGTCGGTTCCGTGAATGACCACAGTCTTCATGCCCCCTATATCAAGGACGAGGATTTCATCCTTTATGCCAAGGGTCCTCTTTAGACCCTCCCTCTCGCCATCGTTGTTCCCGAAGACGCCCTTAAGTGGTGCCTTGAGTCTAGAGAGCTCCCTGGCTACGAAAGGAGCCACGTAGTCACCCGCGTGGAGGACGAGGTCAACCCCCTCGCGGTTGAAGAAGTCGACGGCCCTCCTTATTGCCCCCAAATTATCATGGGTGTCGCTCATTATCCCGACCTTCATATCTCTACCCTCCTGACTACCTTAACCTTGCCTGGCTTTCCTATTTCCCCCTCGACTTCAAAAACTTTCCCGAAGAACTTCTCCACGACCCACACATTCGTCACGAGGTGCCTCGTGACCTCGGCAACTTCAATCTCGCCGCCGGTGAAGGCCAGAAAAGGTATCAGCTGATCTCCAAGGAACTTGTCAACGCACGCCCCCTTCTCCAGCTGGGATAGGAGCTCCTCGGCAGCCTCCCTTCCCACCTTCTCCGCCGGCTTTCCCCTTTCCCCGAGGGCGTCTCCTCCGAGTCTCAGGCAGTCCGTCTCTGCCCAGACAACTATTCCGCTCCCGGGCCCGAGGGAGCGAGAAACTTCCGTGGCTATCTCTACAGGGGCGTCGTAGAACTCCCTAAGCCTTTCTCTGGCGGCTCTTGCCTGCCTTTCGGCGACGTGGGCTGGAAGGTTGGTGGCGTGGCTTATACCTTCAAAGCCAATGACCTTTCCGAGCTTCTCCACCCGCAGAGGCTTCTTCTCCATCCATGGTTCTACCTGGCCGACGACGAGGCCCCCTCCCTTTGGGTAATGGCCACGCCGCCTTATTTCGAGCTTAGCCCTGAGACCCATCCTATCCAAGGCGAAGAGCGTAACGTTCTTCAGGTAGTCAACGGGGGGCGACCAGGGGACGTCCGTTCCACCTGTTATCTCAAACTCAACCTCCCGCTCCGCAAAGGCCGCGGCCGGAAGAAGGGCCTGGAGGACAAGGGTTATGCTACCCGCGGTCTTTATCGGAACCCGGACTTTTCCACCTTTTAATTTTCCGGGATGGAACTCCAGCTCCCGCGACCCTACACTCGCTCCCTTCACCCTCGCTCCGCTCAGCTCCTTGAGGGCTAGTATCGCGTGAAGGTGCTGAGGCCTCAAGCCGGGATTCAGCCTGTTGGCTCTGATGTTTATTATCCTTACAGGCGTACCCGTTATTGCAGAAAGAGCTACGGCAGTCCTCAGTATCTGTCCTCCGCCCTCACCGTAGCTTCCGTCTATCGTTATCACTACACACCACCGGTTACTATGTTGGCCACCTCCTTTAAAAGCTCTAAGTCTGCTTTCCTTCCCCTACCGACAAGCTTTTTCCAAAGGTTTTCGATTATTTCAACACCGAGAAATGTCCTGAACTCCTCAGGGAACACTTTCATGGCGTCACCTGAAACAGTTATTCCGAGCCTCTCCGAGAGGAGCTTGGAAAAAGTCTCCTCGTCAAGGGGCGGTAGGTTGATTCTTACCGGGAACTTCAGGCCTGAGTATCTTCCCGGCTCTTTGGTGTCGATTACCAACGTGAAATCCAAAGGAATTCTCATAAGGACATTGTTTAGTCTGACCTTGATTTCCCCCCTTCTCTTGATCTTAAGTAGCATTCTAACGAGCTCCCTGGGAGGTTCCGTAAGTATAAGGAACCCTCCGGAGGCCTTCAGAAACAAGGGTGCCGAGTATATCTTTTCTTCGATCTTCTTAAAAGAGAAATCATCTACGTCGTCGACGTGAGCGTCCCAGTGAACGATAGGGGGCTTTACCACGACCTTATCGAAGTGAGAGCCAAGGACTTCGTGGATCTCCTCATCAAATACTCTAATTATCACTTCGTCCTTCTCCACGAACCTCGGTATAAGGACCCTACCCTCCACGACTTTCCTGAGGAGGGAGGGAAGATCAAGCTCGACGGCGTTGAGCACCATGGCATCTTCCCTTAGGGCCAGGAGCTGTAGTCTCCTCGCGTATTTCTCTGGAAGCTCTATATGATCAAAGTTCAACGTTACTACTTCTTCGACCTCAGTTCCCTCTCTAAGCTTTCTCATCCTCTCAAGAAATCTCCTGCTAACCGCCGTTATCTGATAGAGCCTGTCAACGTCATCGAGGTATAAGAGGCCGTTAGAGACGAGCTTGAGGCCAAGCCTCGCGAGCATCGCGGAGAGCTCTTCTTCTGTTCTCGTGCTTATAACCTCCTTACCTGAGACGTCCTCGTATCCTTCATGAATCAGCACGAAGTCGGATGGATGAAGTTCATTCTCCGAAAAGAAGTCATCTAACACGGTGAGTGCCAACTCCTTTGTCAGGGCGTAGACCTTTACGAACTCGATTTTTCCGTCCCGCGTCATACCCGCTAGGACAAGGGAGTCCCGCCTTTCTTTTGGAGTGGTTATATTCTCCATCGGGCATCCCATTATACCTTTGCGAAAAATCCTTAATATCATTTAGCCTGCGGAAAGCCTTAAATAGGGGTTGGAAAAACATTTAGATGAAAATCTTAATGGAGGCGGTGATCATGGTGGACTACGAGCTCCTTAAGAAGGTCGTTGAGGCTCCGGGCGTTTCTGGATACGAGTTCCTTGGCATAAGGGATGTCGTCATAGAGGCCTTCGAGCCCTACGTTGATGAGATAAGGGTCGACAAGCTCGGAAACGTCATAGCCCACAAGAAGGGCAGTGGGCCTAAGGTCATGCTTGCGGCACATATGGATCAGATTGGCCTTATGGTCACCCACATAGAGAAGAACGGCTTCCTCCGCGTCGCGCCGATAGGGGGCATTGATCCCAGAACCCTAATCGCCCAGCGCTTCAAGGTCTGGGTTGACAAGGACAAGTTCATCTATGGAGTCGGAGGCTCAGTTCCACCCCACATCCAGAAGCCCGAGGACAGGAAGAAGGCTCCTGACTGGGACCAAATATTCATAGACATCGGTGCTGAGAGCAAGGAAGAGGCCGAGGAGATGGGCGTCCGCATAGGCACCATAATAACCTGGGACGGCCGTCTTGAGAGGCTTGGCAAGCATCGTTTCGTCAGCATAGCCTTCGACGACAGGATAGCCGTCTATACCCTCATCAAGACCGCGCAGGAGCTAGGCGAGACTGATGCTGACATATACTTCGTTGCAACTGTCCAGGAGGAGGTAGGTCTTAGGGGCGCAAAGGTTTCGGCCTTCGGCATCGAGCCAGACTACGGCTTCGCCATTGACGTTACAATAGCCGCTGACGTTCCCGGAACACCGGAGCACAAGCAGGTTACCCAGCTTGGCAAGGGAACTGCTATCAAGATAATGGACCGCTCCGTCATCTGCCACCCGACCATCGTCAAGTGGATGGAGGAGCTCGCCAAGAAGTACGAGATACCTTACCAGTGGGACATTCTCCTCGGTGGGGGAACTGATGCAGGTGCAATACACCTCACTAAGGCCGGCATCCCGACTGGAGCAATTAGCGTTCCGGCCCGCTACATCCACTCCAACGCCGAGGTCGTGGACGAGAGGGACGTGGATGCTAGCGTCAAGTTGATGGTTAAGGTGCTCGAGCACATCCATGAGCTCCAGCTTTAGCAACTTTTTTAAGCTTCCTCCTCCCTTACCTCTTCTCGGGCGGGGGTGCCCGAGCCTGGCCAAAGGGGCCGGACTTAAGATCCGGTGCCGTAGGGCTGCGCGGGTTCGAATCCCGCCCCCCGCACCAGTTTTAGGTGATGCTCTATGCTCCCTATGAATCCAAAACAGCTCAGGAAGCTTATGAAGCAGATAAACATGGAGGAGCTCGAAGGAGTTAGCGAGGTTATAATAAGGATGGGGGACAGGGAAATAATCATAAAGAACCCGACGGTGACAGTAATAAAGGCCATGGGAGAGAAGAGTTACCAGATTCTCGGAGGCGTCGAGGAGGTTAGGGAGCTTCTGAAGATTCCGGAGGAGGATATAAGGCTCGTGATGGAGCAGGCTGGGGTTGACTATGAGACTGCGAAGAGGGCATTGGAGGAAACGAAGGGGGATATAGCGGAGGCGATAATAAGGCTCACGGAGGGGCAATAAAGCTCGCTAACTTCATCGTCAATCTCTTCTTAAGTTCTGGCTCAAGATCTTCAATTTCCCTCTCGTGCTTTTTAATGAACTCCAGGGCCTCGGGGGTAAGTCTATCCATTTCAACGAGCCTCCTAACGATCTCCTCAATGAGCCCGAGGTTCTCCACCCTTGAAAGTATTGCCTCGGCGAGCTCTAGGGCTGCCCCTACTTTCTTGGGATCTTTGGACTCCAAGTATTCGAGTATTGTCCTTATGGCCTCGTCCATCAGGGAGGAGTAATTCACTGCGAGCTCACCGAAGAGCTTGGCGGATGTCGATTTTATCCATGGGTTGTCGTGGAGAAGTAGCTCCCTAAGCTGGGGTATGAGCTTCTCGGCATCGTCCCTCTTTATATAACCGGCGGCATTGGACAGGACCCAGAGAGCGTCCAGCTTCGTTAGCAAATCCTCCGAGAGGAATATCTTTATGACGAGCTTAAGGACCCCATAATCCCTCCTGGCAAGCTCTAGAACGGCAGGATGCTGTTCTCTCTCGAACATCTTCTTTATCATGCCTACCGAATACTCGGGAAGCTCCTCGACACTCGCTGGTTTGGTTTCTCCCCTAAGGTACTCATCTATCCTCTCCTTTGCCTCCATAGCCTTCTTTCCAAGGGATGACGAGCTGAGCTCTTTCGAAGCTCTTTCAAGACTTGCTCTGGACAGTAGCTCATTCCTGTCCACGGCAACCTCGACGATGCGGAGTGCGGCTCTCCTGACGATAGGATCTTCATTGTTCAAGAGGTCAAGCGCTAGATTGAAGGCTTCCTCCATTATCTGAGGGTTCTTGGTTCTCGCAACCATTTCCCGGAGGACCCTGAGGACTGCAACCTTCTTATCCTCCGATGAGCCTCGGATAATTGCCCTTATCCAAGAGAATATCTTTCTTGCTACAGTCAGTATCTTGGCACCTATTGCCGCGAGACCCTCAGCAGCGTATTCATTTATTGGGACAGGCTTATTCTCGACGGTCTTCATTAGGAGGGAGGAAAGCTCCTCGCTAGTCTTCTCGTCGAGCTCCACGAAGGTTATTATTGCGTTTATAGTTTCAACGGTCTGAAGAACAACGGACTCCTCTTTATCGTCTAAAAGGTCTATGAGGCTCGGAAGAAAAAATTTGACGTCCTCTAAGGAAAGCTTTCCTCTAGATGCCAGTTTCTTTATTATATAGAGAGCCCCTTTTTTCAAGAGGGGGTCCTTGTGATGTAAAAGCTTCTCAAGGTCAAGGAGAGCCTCTCTATTAGATTCAACGAGCTCCACAGCCTTCCTAAGCCTCCAGCCCTTTATGTATTCCTCAAGAATCTCGGCGTACTTCACCTTTATCATCCTCCTCAAGGAGGGTGTTTATCAGGTCAAGGATGTAAATTATAAGCTCTTTTTCCTCATTACCTGCCTTTCCGTATACCTCGCTGAGCTTGTGGAGGAGTGCCTCAAGTATCTCTCTATCGAGGGAGAGGAGTTCCTCAGCGGAGAGGGCATAGAATTTTAGAATTGGTAATCTAATGTTTGGATCATTCAATCTTTTTATCGTGAGTATCATGGCGGCCCTGAAGAGTTCTTTTGTTGAGGAGCGGGATGTTATCTCCTTTATGAGTTCAAGGGCGGCTTCGATAGTTTTTCTGTCTGAAGACTTTAGCATGAGATCGAGGAGGGAGATTATGTATTCCTTCGTCCCCGGGTATAGGGAATAAATCTCAGCGAGCGTCTTGGCTGCCGTTGTTCTGATCCAGGGGTTATTACTCCTCAAGAAGTCCCCGAGGATAGGCAGTATTGAGTAGGCCCTCGTGGGGCCAAGAAAGCCAATAACTCTGGATATTACCCAAAGCGCGTCCGTTCTCCTTATGTAATCTTCAGAGGACAACAGCTCTATAATTCTGTCGAGAATGACATCGCTCTTCTTTGCCATTTCGGCAACTATTTCATGTTTGTCTTTATCAAAGAGATTTTCGATATCTTCTATCCCGAATTCATCAGGGAGCGTGTCTTCTGCCTCTTCTTTCGAGATAACTTTCATGAGGGCGTTCACCTTAGACCCAGGAGTATTTCCTCCGGCGATGCTTCTCACCTTCTCCTTTAGGGTGTTGAGAATTCCCGAGGATATCCGACTTCTCTGGACAGTTACTATTCTCTCAAGGGAGGAAATTGCTCTCTCCTTAAGGTAGACATCTTCAGAATCAAGCAGGCTCGCAATTTCTGAGACCGCCTCGTTCAACACCTCCTTGTCCTTGGTTCTGCTTGCTATTTCGGTGAGGGCCGTCATAGCGGCGCTCTGCACTTCCCTATCTTTACTTCCCTTTATCAGGGATACAAGGAGCTTTATTATCTTCTTCGCGACCCTTGTTAGAGCTGCTCCAAGTATCCCAAGGCCTTCCGCAGCGTACTCGCTTGCTATTCCACGGCCGGAACTCACTACATTCATCAGAACCTCCATTATCCTGTCGTAGTCTTTTTCCTCAAGCTCAAACTTCTCAAGGATTACATTAAAGAGCCTTACTGTGTCTAAGGTTAACTTTTCGTTATCGTCTTCCGTAAGAGCCATTAAGTCATCGAGCAGGGCCTCAACGGTTTCTTGTTTAATTTTGTTCTCCTTAACCAGCTTCTCTATTAGATATATTGTGTTCCCCTTGACGGCCGTATCCTTATCGTGAAGCAACTTTTTAAGGAGTTTTTCTGGATTTGAAATCCGCTCAAGAGTTTCAACGGCCTCTCTAAGCCTCCAATTTTTGATGTCATTCCGCAACTGGTTAAAATTTACAAGGAAAAACTCTCCCTCAGCTGCCAGCATACATCCCCCACTAATACACTACTACCCCTTAGGCAATATTAACTTTAAGGTTCGCTTTTCTTACTTCTCCTCTCAAAGAGCTCGCTAACTAGGATTAATGGATGCAACTGAAGACCCTTTGCTTCGAGGTTCTCTCTAGCTCCCTCCTCCCTGTCAACGACGACAAAAACCCCCACAATTTTGGCCCCAGCTTCCCTAAGAACCTCTGCCGCCCTGAGAACGCTTCCACCTGTCGTTGTCACGTCCTCAACGAGCAGGACTTTATCCCCCGGTTTAACTTCTCCCTCAATTTGCTTGCCTGTTCCATGCTCTTTCTTCTTCTTCCTCACTATGAGCAGGGGCTTTCCAGACTTCAGTGCCACGGCGGTGGCTATCGGGACCGCGCCTAGTTCGGGACCAGCTACCTTGTTGAAGTCAAGGCCAAGCTCCTTGGCTTTTTGAATTATAAGCTCCGCTATGAGCCCAAGGGCTTCGGGGTTCGTTATGAGCTTCTTAACGTCTATGTAGTAGTTGCTTTCCTTTCCAGATGTCAAGATGAAGTGGCCAAACTGTATGCAACCTTCCTCGAATATTAGGTCTATAAGGCGCTCCCTGCTCATATTCTCACCTAAGGCTAATTAGGGGAGAGATGTTTAAAAACCATCAGGTCGACTGAAAACTTTATAAACGGCCCCCATGAACCACACACGAGACGGGGTAACGACCCCGTGGGTGCCGAGTTGTGGTTTTAAAACCTCTCAGAGGTGATTGGAATGGTTCAGAAGGCTCACAGCTTTAGGAGAAAGACCAGGAAGAAGCTTCGCAAGCACCCGAGGAGGAGGGGCCTTCCCCCGCTCACCAGGTTCCTCCAGGAGTTTGAAGTTGGCCAGAGGGTTCACATAGTCATAGAGCCGAGCTACCACAAGGGCATGCCTGACCCGAGGTTCCATGGAAGGACAGGAGTCGTCGTTGGAAAGAGGGGTGACGCCTACATAGTTGAGGTGACGGATGGGGGCAAGGTTAAGACGCTCTTCATTCATCCAGTTCACCTAAGACCCCAGAAGTGACGAGCCATGATAGGCAGGAAGAGGCTTGCTGAGAGGTACATAACGATAGCAGAGGCCAAGGAGCTCCTCCTCAAAAGGCAGGAGGAGGATCTAAAGAAGGGCTTGGAGGAGCCGATGTTCTACGAGGCTAGGTTGGCCCTCGAACACGCTGAAAGGTTCGCCAAGGTTCCGGCGGAGAAGGCCAAGGAGATACGAGAGAGACTTATGTCGGAATTCGAGTGGATGGACGAAAGGCTTGCCAGCAAGATAATAGACATAATGCCTGAGGACAACTTTGACGTCCGCGTGATATTCGCCAAGGAAGAGTATCAACCAACCCCAGAGGAAGCCAAGAGGATAGTCGAAATACTTGACGAGTATAGGGAGTGACTTTTCCCTTTTATTCCTCTCGGTTCTTTTTGGCCTCGTAGTCGATAATCCACGTGAATGGAAAGGGTTTTATAGACTTTCGTTTTTAAAAACAAATCGGTGATTTGGATGAAAATCGTTGAAATAGATGTGAGGCTTCCCTGCAACAAGAGGGGAGCTCTCCTGAAGATGTTGTCTTCCAAGTTACGCGGGAAGATTAAAGAGGCCCATCTATATCCTCCTGACTCTAGGGGCTTCAGCGAGGTTCTCATAGAAGTTGAAACCGACGAAGACCCTTCTAGCATAATGTCTGAGCTCAGGAGAATACTCCATGGAGTTCCATTCAAGATAAAGGTCATGCAGGCATGAGAAAAATTTCAAGTCATGAGAATATTCTCAAGTATCTCTATAGCTTCTGCTATCCTTTTCTCGGGTTTTTCGTCCGTCTTAGGAAGCTCTAGGTTTATTATAACCCTCTCCTCCTTGCCTTCTTCCTCTATGTCATAGAGCTCCAGCTCCTCGACGTTGACGTCCTCGAACAGCGTCTCGAGCTCGGGAGTCAAAAGCTTTCTATTGTTGCCGTAGACCTCCACCCTAACTACGTCGTCCCTCGAAGAGACCAGTATGGCTATTTCGTAGTCCCCGACCTTCTTGGTAAACCTGACTACGTCCCCGTAGCTCATGGACTCCTCTCTGAAGCCCATCTCAGTTAGGGCTTTCCTAATTCTCTCAACCTTGTTCTTCATCCTCCTGAGGAGCTTCTCCCTAAGCTTAGCGCTCTCCTCAAGGGCCTTCTTAATTCCCTCACCAACTCTCTCGATGTCTCCCTCCCATATGCCGATGAGCTTGAGTCCAGAGGTTGAGGACCTAATTTCCAGCTTTATCTCGTCGGTATCGAAGTCGGATAGGTCATCTATTTTGAGCTCGCCGAGACGGAGGATTTCAAACTCTATTCTCACGGAGTTACCAAAGGTGCTTCCTCTGAATTTCACAGGGCCATCACCAAATGGGGGAAGTCCCGGAGTGTTTAAAAAGGTTGCTGGGGAAAGGGGCTGGGGATGAAGATGAGGATAGGCAAGGTCGAACGCCTGATACTAAATAAGTTGGAAAATAGTAAGCTCCACTTTGTGCTCATAGACCCGGATGACGTTCCGCCTAAGACCGCGGGAAGACTGGCGGCCCTCTGCGAGGAAACGGGTGTAGATGCCATAATGGTAGGGGGTTCCACCGGGGCAGAAGGAGAAGTTCTTGATAGTGTAGTTAAAGCTATAAAGGAGGCTTCAGGTTTGCCGGTTATACTCTTTCCAGGCTCCCACGGTGGGATAAGTAAATACGCTGACGCAATATTCTTTATGAGCCTGCTCAACTCGCGGAACCCCTTCTTCATAACGGGGGCTCAGGCTCTGGGAGCCTTCACGGTCAAGCGCTACGGTCTAGAACCAATCCCCATGGCCTACATCGTCGTGGAGCCGGGTGAGACCGTGGGATGGGTGGGTGATGCAAAGCCCATCCCGAGGCACAAGCCGAAGCTTGCAGCTGCATATGCCCTTGCAGGTCAGTACCTCGGGATGCGCTTGGTTTATTTGGAAGCTGGTAGTGGAGCTCCTGAGCCCGTACCCCCCAAGATGGTCAAGGTAGTGAAGGCGGCCATAGATGTGCCTCTCATAGTTGGAGGAGGGATAAGGAGGGGTGAGCAGGCAAGGAAACTTATTGAGGCCGGCGCTGACATAATAGTCACGGGAACTGCCATAGAAAAATCAAGTTCCCTTGATGAGGCTAGAAAGAAGCTCGAAGAGATAAATAGGGCAATTAAATCCGTTTGTCCTTGACTTTCTTTATCACGAACTCACAATGGGAGGCTCCTTGACCCTGGCACCTAACCTCTTTTCCTTCCCACTTCTCTCCCGTGAAATCTTCCACGAATTGGGCTATTGCACCGGCATAATTGACGTGGGCGTGGTAGGGGAACCTCTCTATTCTTGGGAAGAGATTTTTACCCCTGAGAACGATCAGCTCATCCGTCATCTGAACGAACTCGAGATGACCCCCTCCCAAGACTTTCGTCGTAGATAGCAGGCCCATCAGCGCATCCTCAAGGTTTTCGTGTTTTTTTCGAATAAGGCTACCGTATCCCTTGAACTCCCACTTACCCCATAAGTATAGGAATCTCTCTCCCTCCTCAGGTCCAAGATAATTATAAACGAACTCTACTAGAGAGGCTTCGCTCTCCTCTACGACGATTTGGACCCTCTCAGTACCCAACCACAAATTACCCTCGTCGTCAAGTTTAAGGGAATTTTTCAGGACCTCCAGATTTTCATAAGCCTCGGATAAGGGAACTATTCCGTTTTTAGCCTTTGTATAGGGGAAGCAATTCTGAGGAGATGATAGGGGATATGGAGATCTCGCAACCTTTGCGGTACCCTCCCTAACGTCAATAACGTACTCGAAGGGCACCAAAAGGGTTGCGAGATCCTTGCTCGAGAATACGTCAGAGTTCAGGGAAGCTATCGTCTGGGCTCCGAACTTCTTTATGGAGTTCACAAGCCTAACCATGACTCGAACGTAAACCTTGGGATCAGCTTGGAGCGTATAGAGGATGCTTAGGTCGTCGAGAACGAGAAAGTTGTAACTATCCCTCACTATGCTATCGCGGATGAGCGCGGTGGTTATGCTGAGGTCGAGAGGATTGGGGAGGACATTTTCTTCTTTAGATATGGGGGTTGGGAAGTAGAGGTTTGAAAATCCGTCTATTATCTTGAGCTTACCTTCCTCGACAGCCTTCTCGTAGTCTATCCCGAACGATTTAAGCCACGAAAAGAGATGGCTTGGCTCTTGTCTAAATTCCACAAGCAGAATGCGGTAATCTTGACTCAGGAGGGAATAAACAAGGTTATGAAGAAAGAGCACGTTATCCCCGTCTAGGCCACCCACGACTGCCACATTGTATCCTTTTCTGAAGCCACCTCCAAGTATCTGGTCAAGTCTCTCCACGCCCGACTTTATGAACTCCCCCTCCATAACTCAGGACGAATTCACTATGGTGGTTAAAAATTTTTCTGAAGGCTAGATGTTTGCAAACTTCTGAAGGACCTTCTTGAGGATAGCTCCATGTTGATCTTCATTGTGCATCACGCTCTTCGCGATATCCTTTATCACGGGATGTTGAGCTTTCTTTTGGAGCTCTCCATAACATTTTTTCATTCTCTCTTCCATCTCAACGACCCTTGCAAGCTTCTCCCTTATTTCTTTGGCCTTATCCACGGGTAGGAGGGAGGGCTCTGGGAATCCCTTCACGAGTTCTTCAAGGACCTCCTCCGGTGGTATCCTGACTCCCAGCTTTTCAAGGTCGGGTGGCAGTAACAAGGCTGGGAGACCGGGAACTAAAGCTACGCCATTATCGAGCTCCAGAACTGACTCCCTTATGGGCTCTAGCTCAGGGTAGAAAGGCTCAAGGTGCTCTTTCAAGAGTTTAGTAGCCTCTCTATATGCCCTTTCGATTGCTAAGGCCAGTTCCCTGTGGAATATCTTGTCAACCGCGAGCCTCAAGACTACCCTCTTGAGCTCGGCATCTTCGGGATCTTTAAGTTCTTTCAAAAGGTCGATGTACTCCTTCAGAGCTCTCTCCTCTACCTCCCTTATTCCCTTAACGGTCCCCGCGAGTCCCATTCTCTCACCTCCACCTGATTTTATTAACCTTGAGTATTTAAAATTTCCGCCGGAAACCCTTTAAGGAGGTTAGGGAACTCAGGCCGAGGTGAGAGCATGAAAGTCGTAGTTCCTGACACGAGCGTGATAGTGGATGGCAGGCTCATCCAGTACCTCCGTGAGCTTGGCGAGAAGGTTAAGGTTGTCATTCCCGAGGCCGTGATTGCTGAGATTGAGCACCAGGCGAATGCGGGGAGAGCGATAGGTCACGTGGGTTTGGAGGAACTCAAGAAGCTTAGGGCGATGGCTGACGAAGGGAAGATACTTCTTGAGTTCTACGGCGAGAGGCCGGACTTCTGGCAGATAAAGAGGGCTAAGGCGGGCGAGATAGACCACATGGTTAGAGAGGTAGCGAGAGAGCTCAACGCGACACTCATTACGGGTGACCAAGTTCAGAGGGACATAGCGATAGCTAAGGGAATCGACGTTATCTACTTAGAAAGCCGCAAGGAGCCGAGGATGAGGCTCGAGGACTTCTTCGATGAGGAAACCATGAGCGTTCACCTGAAGGCAGGGATAAAGCCTCTGGCAAAGAAAGGAAGGCCGGGAGAGTGGAAGCTTGTTCCCGTGAGGGACGAGCCTCTGACGGAGGAGGAGCTTGAGGAGATTGCTGATGATATAATCGAGAGGGCGAGGAGGGATAGGGAGAGCTTCATCGAGCTTGACGAGCAGGGCGCTACGGTTGTCCAGCTTAGGAATTACCGCATAGTAATCGCTAAGCCACCCTTTGCCGACAGGATAGAGATAACGGCCGTGAGGCCAGTCAAGAAGCTGAGCATAGAGGACTACAACCTCAGCGAGAAGCTTATGGAGAGACTAAGGGAGAGGGCCGAGGGAATACTCGTGGCGGGCCCACCTGGAGCCGGAAAGACGACTTTTGTTCAGGCTCTTGCCGAGTGGTATGCCTCCATGGGCAAGATAGTGAAGACAATGGAGAAGCCCCGCGACCTCCAAGTGAGTGAGGAGATAACCCAGTACACGGCCCTCGGAGGAAGCATGGAGAAAACGGGTGACATACTGCTCCTCGTGAGACCCGACTACACAATATTCGACGAGATGAGGAAGACGAGCGATTTCCTGATATACGCCGACCTTCGTTTAGCGGGCGTGGGAATGGTCGGTGTGGTGCACGCGACGAAGCCGATAGATGCAATTCAGCGCTTTATCGGTAGGATAGAGCTCGGAATGATACCGCAGATCGTTGATACTGTGATATTCATCAAGGCTGGCCGCGTTGCTAAAGTTCTGACTCTCGAGTACAAGGTCAAGGTACCCAGCGGCATGAAGGAAGAGGACCTAGCAAGGCCGGTTATAGAGGTCAGGGACTTTGAAACCGGGGAGCTCGAATACGAAATATACACCTTCGGCGAGGAAGTGAGCGTCGTCCCGGTCAAAAAGGAGGAAAAGGCTCCGGCATTAAGGCTTGCCGAGAAGAAGCTCAAGCAGGAGATAAAGAAGTTCTTGCCAGATGTTTACGCCGATGTCGAGATCATAAGCCCGCACAAGGCGGTCATATACGCGGACGAGTTCGACATCCCAGCGATAATAGGGAAGAAGGGCAAGAGGATAACCGAACTGGAGAAGAGGCTCGGAATAAGCATAGAGGTCAAGAGCTTCGCTGAGAAGGCACCGGAACCTAGGGAAAAGATCCCTGTGGACATCGAAGAGAAGAAGAAGAGCATAGTGCTGAGGGTCTCGCCGGACTACGCCAAGAGGCCCCTCAGATTCTATGGTGGCGGTGAGTACATATTCACCGCCACGCCGAGCAAGAAGGGCATAGTAAAGGTTGCCAAGAACACGCCCATAGGCAGGGAGCTCAAGAGACTCATAGATGAGGGCGTGGATATATGGGCCTCCCCCTAAATTTTCTCCACAACCATCCACTTCAAGCCCAGCCGTCTTAGTATTTCCTTTATCTTTTCGTCGGGCGGCTCATCAAACCTGTAGAGGTTGGTTCCCACGGAAACATCGCTCGCCCCGAAGCCAGGCACGGGTTCTCCGAACTCCGCGACCCCCCGGGAGAGCTCCTCCTCTATTCTCTTCTCGCTCGGGACCAAGTATGCCCTAAGGAGCTCGGCCTGCATCAGGAGGTAGTCTATGTGCCAGTGAGGCCTTTTCTCCTTCCTGAAGTGTCGAGCGATCCGACCCTCTAGGGAGTTCATGGCCGAACCCACGTAAACGTAGTAGCCAGCTCGGAGAAAGAAATTTCTGCCCTTTGTCTTTACATGGAAGTCCTCGGGAAGGAACAGGATGAGAAAATATCCCCCCTTCATCTCCCCGTGGTAACGTTGAAAAGAACTCCAAACGTCCCCAAGGTCGAGTTCACGTAGAACTCTCCTTCGATCCTCCACTCTATTTCCTCTAGTCTGCCATTCATTATGGCCCTGATTATCCCAGTGGGCATCGTGGGGTATCTCACCTCGAAAGTGCCCTTGAGTTTGATGGAGCTCCCAGCGGGTATCAGGATAATCCTGCTAATCTTGTAAGTGCCAATAGGGGTGTCGTTGGCAAATAGGGTGTATTCAAAGCCGTCTATCCTGACGCTCCGGTCTGTTGGATTATCTATTGTTACCGTGGCCACTAGAATAGCCCCATCCACGGATGCTTCCTCAACCTTTACCTCACTGAGCTCAATCTTGCAATCCTTTACAGGACCAACTGCAAAGTATTGGATGGCCAAGTATCCAAAATTTATTAGGGGAATGGCCATTATGAGACTCACGAGCACCAAAAGGCTACGTTTCATCCTCTTCCACCCTTAGTTTCAGGCCCGTATGTTCTTGCTTTATCCTTTCCACCTTCTCGGAAATTTCCTCACTGAGCCTTCTAAGCTTCTCGGCGAGGCCCTCTAACTCCTTTATTGCCTCCTCGAAGGCTTTCTCCATCTCCTCTATTTCTTCCATGGCCTGAGCTAGCCTCTCTTCTTCCTCTTTCCTGTAAACCTCTATCTGAAGGGAGTCGTAGTTCCAGATTATCTTTCCGTCCTGAATCTCAAAATCCACGCTAATCCTGACGACGTCTTCTTTTTTCACGCCAACCTCTCTAAACTTCTCGAAGATTGATTGATTTAGCTCTCCAGCAGCTCTCACGACCTCCTCGGGATTAACCTTGCCCCTCGTTATTGCAAAGAGCACTCTCCTAACCTTGTTGGCGTATCCAGAGGCCCGCACATAGCCAGTCATTAGCTTAGGCACGGACATCACCGTATAATTTTTAGCCACGCAGTCTATAAATCCTTATTGGTGAACCCCAGTGAACATCTTAATATTTGGTCCACCAGGGAGTGGAAAATCAACCCAGGCACGAAAGATAGTCGAGAAGTATGGCCTAACCTATATAGCCTCGGGCGATCTAATAAGGGCAGAAATATCGGCCGGAACGTCTCTCGGAAAGGAGATGGAGGCTTATCTGGCTCGGGGCGATCTAATTCCGGACACCGTCGTTAACACCCTGGTGATCTCAAAGCTCAGAAGAGTCAGGGAGAACTTCATAATGGATGGTTATCCGAGGACGCCGGAGCAGGTAATAGCCCTCGAAAACTATCTCTACGACCACGGCATCAAGATAGACGTGGCCATCGATATATTCATCCCCAAAGAGGAGAGCATTAAAAGGATATCGGGAAGGCGGATATGCTCTCAATGTGGAGCAGTATATCATGTCGACTTCAATCCACCAAAGGTGCCGGGAAGATGTGACGTCTGTGGTGGCAAGCTCATCCAGAGAGAGGACGACAGACCCGAGATAGTCGCGAAGCGCTATGATATATACACGGCCAACATGACGCCTATAATAAAGTTCTACCAGAAGCAGGGGATATACGTCCGGATAGAGGGGTGCGGCACTATAGGAGAAGTTTGGGAGAGAATAAGGCCCCTTCTCGACTACATTCACAATCTAGAGTCCCGATGAAGTATCCGAAAGGTTTTTCTTCTTCCCTATCTATCTCGGAGGGGCGATGATTTGACTCCGGAAAACCTGAGCTGATGATGACGTCCAGCCCGAATGAGCCGGGGTGGGAGGATGTTTCGCTTCGAGATAAAGGCGAGGGATGCCGCTGGAAGGATTGGGAGGCTTGAGGTTAACGGGAAAAGGATTGAAACGCCTGCGATAATGCCCGTTGTTAACCCGAAGCAACTCATCGTGACTCCGAGAGAGCTTGAGGAGATGGGCTTCGGGATAATAATCACTAACTCCTACATCATCTACAAGACTCCCGAGCTGAGGGAGAGGGCCCTTAAGGAGGGAATCCACCGACTGCTAGACTACAACGGAATCATAGAGGTGGATTCCGGCTCCTTTCAGCTTATGCGCTATGGGGGTGTCGAGGTCACCAACAGGGAGATAATCGAGTTTCAGCACAAAATAGGGGTTGATATAGGGACGTTCCTCGACATCCCTACACCTCCCGATGTTCCACGCGAAAAGGCTGAGGAGGATCTTAAGATAACGCTTGAGAGGGCGAGAGAGGCCGAGGAGATGAAGGAGATACCAATGAACGCAACCGTCCAGGGCTCCACGTATCTCAACCTAAGGACGCTCGCCGCAAGAAGGCTTAGTGAGATGAACTTCGAAATACACCCCATAGGGGCTGTTGTTCCCCTTATGGAGTCCTACCGCTTTAGGGAGCTCGTAGATGTTGTCATTGCGGCGAAGCTTGGCCTTAGACCAGACAGACCGGTGCACCTCTTCGGCGCTGGTCATCCTATGATATTCGCCCTCGCCGTGGCCATGGGGGTGGACCTCTTCGACTCCGCCTCTTATGCCCTCTACGCCAAGGACGACCGCTATCTAACTCCAGAAGGAACGAAGCACCTAAATGAGCTCGAGTACTTCCCCTGCTCCTGTCCCGTATGTAGCCGCTACACTCCCCAGGAGCTCAGAGAGATGCCAAAAGAGGAGCGGATGAGGCTCTTGGCAATCCATAACCTCTGGATGCTCAGGGAGGAGCTCAACCGTGTGAAGCAGGCCATAAGGGAAGGAGAGCTCTGGAAATTAGTTGATGAGAGAGCGAGAGCCCATCCTAAGCTTTACGCGGCCTACAAGAGGTTGCTCGACTACTACAAATTCTTGGAGGAGAACGAACCCATTACAAAAAAGTCGGCCCTGTTCAAGGTGAGCGAAGAAACCCTTAGATGGCCCATCGTGAGGAGGGCGAGGGAGAGAGCTGAGCGCGTGAAAGAGATTTTCCCCGAGACCTTGAGGCACCCAATATTCGGTGAGATTCCCAAGTACCTCTCGCTTAGCTATCCATTTGCTCAGAGCGAGGCCGAGGAGGATTTCACCATCGAGAGGCCGTCGAGAATGGATGCCAAGAAGTACGTGATGGCCATAGCTGAGTACCAGTTCGGCCCCGGGGCAGGAGAAGCCTTCAAGGATGCCTTCGTTGAGCTCTCTAAGAAAACGGGGATGCCGAGGCAAGTTAAGGCCAAGGGCGTCCATCTGGCCACGGTCAGGGCTGACGATGGCCTCCTGACGCTCGGCATCGAGGGGGCTAGGAGGCTTCATACCGTTCTGCCTTATCCCAGGATGCGCGTCGTGGTGAGCGAGGAGGCGGAGCCCTTTGTGAGGGAGGGCAGGGACGTCTTCGCAAAATTCGTGCTCTTTGCTGACCCAAACATACGGCCCTACGACGAGGTTCTTGTGGTGAACGAGAGGGATGAGCTCTTGGCGACGGGTCAGGCCCTGCTTAACGGCAGGGAGATGGTTGTCTTCACGACGGGAAGGGCCGTGAGGGTGAGGAGAGGAATAGCTCAAAGGACGCAGCACTCATAGAGTATTTCCACTTCCCTAACAGTCTTCGCCCACCCAAGGACATTCTTCGGTGGGTTCGTCAGTCTGTCGATGTCCGCTAAAATAGCTTTCCTATCAAACTCCTCTCTCCATCTTCCGAAGGGCCTCATGCACCCTACGCTTATCTCGCCCCCAAAGTGTTCGCGGGCGTATTCTACGACCCTAATTGTCTCATCAACGCCAGGTTTTGGAACGCCCTCCATCTCAGTTCCCTTTGTGGGTATCAGGACGTTAAGGACGAGGACATCTATCGGGTACTGGGCGAGCGTGTCGATGGCACTAAACTCCCAGTGAATCCTGCCGAAGTCGAGCCCTATAGTTATGTGCGGCGCCACCTTTATCTTGTTCTCTGTGAGGAGCTCCAGAATTCGAAGGTAGTCCTTCACGGTCTTGTCTATCTTGTAGACGCGCCTTATCACGTCATCATTGCCCACGAAGTCGAGGGAAACGATGTCCACGTATCTCAGCCACTCTAAATCGTCTTCATCGATAAAGCCCACGTGGGCGTTTAGCTTCAGGCTCGTCTCCCTCTTTATCGCCTTTATCTCCTCCGCGAACCTATCGAGGGGAACCTTGAGCCGCTCGTCGAGGCCACCGCTCAGCAGGCAACCCATGTATCCTTCTCGCTCAAGTGCCTTACAATAGTCCACGAGGTTTCTCCGCGTAACCTTCAGCATTCCCTCAAGGTAGTGATGATCACAGTGGGCACAGTTGAGATGGCAGTAGTTTCCCGTGACCGATATCGGGGGAAACTTCACGCTTGGAATGTAGACCTTGAGCTTTCTCATCCAAGAACCTCCCTCAAATCCCTCAGGAACGCCTCCAAGTGGTCTTTCCTCACGTGGGGCATCATGACTATCCTTATGTAGCCCCTGTGGGCACTTACACCCCAACCCCTCCCCTTCAGGACCCTCTCAACACGGGGCAGGTTCTTAGTCTTGAAGGCCACTATGTTGAGCATGGGTTCCCTAACGAGCCACGCTCCAGCGGTGTTCTTAATCTCTTGGGCGAACCACCTAGTGAGCTCCATCGCCCTGGCGACTATCTCCTTGTAGCCCTCGAAGCCGAGGTGCTTTATGAGGGCCCACACAGCCAGCGCGCTTGCCCCCGGCCTCGTACCAGTTATAGTGGCCTGCCACACCTTTCCCCCAGCCAGATAGGGGGCCAGAACGCTTATCACCTTGATGAACTTCTTCCTCCTGAATATTATCCCCCCGGCAGGAATGGGGGCCATGCCCATCTTGTGGGGGTCTATGGTCACGCTCTGAACTCCCTTCAGCCTGAAGTCGAAGTCAGGCAGGTCGTAGCCGAGGGCTTTCGCAAAGGGTATCACGAAGCCCCCAAAGGCAGCATCGACGTGAAGGGGGACGCCGTAGTCCCGAGCCAGATCGCTGAGGGCCGGGATGTCATCCACGACGCCCAGCCCAGTAGTTCCCGCTATGCCAACGATCCCTATCGTGTTGTCTCCTATCTTGCTCTCTACATCTCTCACATCCACCGTGTAATCGCTCTTAAGCTCAGCCCAAACGAGTTTCACGCCGAGCATTTCACCGGCCTTTATGAATGAGAAGTGGGCACTCTTCGGTAGTATAAGTTCGGGCTTCTCGACGTCGGCCATGTTGCGGAAAGCTCGAACGGCCAGTATATTGGCCTCCGTTCCCCCGGAGACTATGTGGCCGTATGCCCTTTCGAGGTGGAGAAGGTCACCAAGCATCTGAACGGCTTCCCTCTCTATCCTCCTGCTCCCCACGTGAAGCCCCGGGTCACCAAGATTCCTGTCTATGAACCTGCAGAAGACCTTGATGGCGAGTGGATGGGGCATAGTACACATAGACCCTAAGATCCTGCCTGAGTCAAACGTGAGATCTTCCCGAGTTAGCCTCTCCAGCTCCTCCAAAACTTCCTCTTCATCCATTCCCCTCTCCGGAAATCGCATGGTCTCACCACGCCTCCATATTTCGATGGCCGTTTAAAGTTTACCCTACAAGCCAGAGAGCAACAGCTACGGCGAGCTGATTCGAGAAGTTGTCGTCTGGTGGCAGTTCGTAGAGCTCTGCCACGGTCCCGACAAGGGAACCTAAAACGGCGGGAAAGATGCCAACTAGGGGCGTCAGAATCAGAAGGCCAGTCACGAAGTAAGCGAGGCTCCCTTCGAGGCTCTTCCCATTGCGGAATCTGTGCCTTCCGAAGGGCTTGCCAATTATCGCCGCCATGGCATCGCCTAGGGTCGCGAGGGTTATGCTTCCAAGAGCAACCTCCCTCGGAAAGAGCAAAACCACGAGGAAAGCCGCGCTTGTGAAATATATGTGGGCTCCGATTCCCCTCCTCTCGTGTTCTCTGGCTATGCCATCTATTTCCCTCTCCAGCTTTTCAACGACGTGGTTTGGAAGGCCGAGTTTCCGCTTTGCCCTCTCCCTGAGATCTTCGATGACGCGGAAGGGTTCGAGGGCCAGAAAGATGACGAGGGCAAAAGCCGTGAAGAAAAGGGCCGCATGTCTGCCGAGTAGGAGATATACGAGGGGCACGCTCAGACCTGTTAAATGGAGGGCCTTCCGTTTAATCTCAAGCTTTATGCTCACGTTCTATCACCTCTAAGGCCTCAGAGAGGTTCTTAACGACGAAATCGGCATGTCTTGCCTTTCTTCCTTTGAAGTACCCCCTTCTCACAAGTATCGTCGTCGCGCCGATGCTCTTGCCACCCTTCATGTCCGTCTCGTCCCTGTCACCCACAACGAACATCCTTCTCTCCTTTGGAAACATTCTCTTCGCGAGGATGAAGTTGTGGGGCTCGAACTTCGTGTGACCCGTCTCCCCGCTTATTATGACACCATCGAGATACCTAGCAATGCCAAGATGCTCTATCTTCCGCCTCTGCCACCTCGCCGAGGAGTCCGTGACGAGAACGATCTTTGCTCCCATCTCCTTCAGTCCTCTTAAGAATGGTTCTGCGTCTGGGTAAAGGTGGAGGTGCGAAAAGAAAGCCTTGTCAAACTCCTCGGCTATATCACTGTAATTCTCTCCCTTATAAATCCTCCCCATAACCTTCTGGACTATCTCGTCGAGGCCAAGAAGGTGGAGCTCCCTCATCTCCTCTAGTTCCTTATACCTCCTCGAGGCGACGTAGAGAAATGCTCTGAACTTTCTCAGCCTGAATATTCTGGGAAGTAGCCTTATGGCGGCCTTCTTGGCTGCCTCCCACGTGTTGCAAAGGGTGTCGTCGAGATCTACTATCACAAGCATCGCTCTCGGTTGAAGTATATGAGGACTTTAAAAATGCTTTTGGCAAAAGCCTTTAAATCGGCCCGAAGAGTTTAGACCATGCGGGGCGAGCTCCTCACAGTCCTAGGCATAGTCCTAATCCTCGTGGGCTTCCTGCTGGTTTTTATCGGAACCATGATGTCGGCTTTAAGCGGTGAGAGCGAGGTCGAAGGAGGCGGCGTAATAATGATAGGGCCCATACCAATAATCTTTGGCACTCAAAGGGGTGCCACGCTGGCTATGGTGCTCGCGATAGTACTCATGGTCCTTTGGTTCCTCCTTGCTCTAGTCTCTCGAATGAAGTAAGGAGCCATGTAGCCAAACCACCATACAACGGAGAGGAGGAACAGCTAAGATGAATTACATCCTCGGCATATCCATACTCCTCGTTTTTGCTAAGAGCCTTGAGTGGCTCCTGGAGAAGAAGGACATACATCCAATACTCGCTCACATAACAACAGGGATAATCCTCGGACCCTTCGTCCTAGACCTCGTCTCCCCGAGTGAGCAGCTCAAGGTTCTGAGCGAGTTTGGCCTGCTAATGATGATGCTCTACATGGGTCTTACGAGTAATTTCTCGGCGATAGCTCAGAACACCCAGAAGGCCCTTGTGGTTGCTTCCTTCGGCGTGGCCTTCTCCTTTATCCTCGGCTATCTAACCGTGAGGGCCTTCGGCTTTCCCTTTGTGGCGGCCATCTTCGTGGGAGTTACCCTTGGCAACACGGCTATAGAAGTCACCAGCGGCGTCCTCGTGAAAGAGCGCGTTGGAAGGCTAGTGTCGTCAGTTCTCATGGGCGCGGCCTTCGCGGACGACATAATAGCGGTTTACCTCATAGGTGTCGTAACCGCAATGACGAAAGGGAGCTTAGACTTAATTTCCATTGTCCTCCTTACCCTTAAGATAGCTCTCTTCCTCGTTGCCACGCTCTTGATTTCCGAGTTCGTGTTTAAGCGTTCCCACTGGTTCTATGCTGTCGTTAGAAACCTCAACGTCTTCTTCACTTTCACCATAATCCTGACCTTTGCCCTCGCTGTGATTGCAGAGGAGATTGGCCTGAACCAAATCATCGGAGCATACCTTGCTGGTCTGACGATAAGCAGGCTCAGGGAGAGGAAGGATCCTCTCGTAGTCAGCAAGATAAAGCTGAACGAGCTCATAAACGACCTCCAGGTGGTCCTCACAGAGTTCTTCATACCCCTCTTCTTTATCTACGTGGGTTTGATGTTTAATCCGCCCCTGGAGAAAGTTAGCATTCCTCTGATACTCGCCCTCTACGCCTCCGCAGTCCTCGGCAAACTTATTGGTTGTAGCCTCGGCATGAAATTATTTAGAGCTTCCTGGAGCGATGCCATCCTCGTGGGAATTGGAATGGGAGGGAGAGGAAGCCTCGAGCTCGCCATACTGAAATTTGGCCTTGAGAGCGGAATAATAGATCAGAGCCTCTTCGCCACCATAATAATCATCTCCATGCTGACGGCCCTCACTACGCCCATCTTTTTCAAGCACGCGATAAAGAAGGTTAAAAAGTAGTGGGAGAGTATTTAAGGGGAGGGTGGTGTTAATGAAGGTATTTGAGGGCGATCCGGTTGGTATAGTCCGAGGTGAGGCGAGCTTTTCAAGCTTTGAGTTCTCCGTTAGTCCAGAGGCAAAGCTGTCCTTCGGAGAGTTCGTCGTCACGAAGAACCGAAACGGCGAGTGGGTGATAGGGACCGTGAGGAAAATTGAAAACATGAACTGGCTTCTCTCAGGCGGTAAGAGCAATTACAACTCACTCCTCCTCGACATACATGAATATGGAGATAGCATTGGGGTAAACGAGGAGATAAGAGCCACTGTTAGGATTCTCGGGAAGCTAAGCTTCGGAAGCTCTGTGGAGGTTCTCCCAAACAGGGTCCCAATACCCAACGGTGAGTTCGTTTATCTCGCCAGTGATGAGGTTCTTGAGGAGATGTACAGGCCCACGGGTGGGAGCATGGAGGTCGGAACCCTGCTCATGAGAGATTCCGTGAAGATAAGCCTCGACGTCGATGAACTCGTCTCGAGACACTTCGCGGTTTTGGCCGTCACCGGTGCTGGAAAGAGCAACGCGATAGCAGTTATGGTTGCCGGAATAGTAGAGGGGCTCGGCGGGACGGTTGTGGTACTCGACCCCCACGGGGACTACGTGAGGCTCAGGTTACCTAAAACAGGGGATGAGCTCGTGAACGTCATAGATGCCAGAATAACGCCTGAGTTGCTGGACAGTGATGAGCTTGCGGAAATCCTCGGCGTGAGAAGGGACGCCCAGATACAGAGGACATTCCTTGAAAGGGCTTGGGACACGGTGAGGCAGGGGAACCAGAACATAGGTGGAAGGGAGCTCCTCGTAAAGCTCAGGGAGAAGCTTAACGAGTGGGTCGAGAATGGTGGAGGAGAGTACTGGGACCCCTTTGAAGGGAGATATAAGAAAATTGAGAACCTCGACTCGAACACTAAAAATACCATTCTCAAGGTCGTTATGAGGATTTCGCGCTTCCTCAGGAACTATGGGCATTTACTGACGAGCGAAGACCTTCTAGCCAAGATCGAGGCCGGAAAAGTTAACGTCATTGACCTTGCCCCCCTCGAGGAAGAGCAGATGAAGGTTGTGGTTTCGAGGTTCCTTAGGAGGCTCTTTGAGGCGAGGGTTGACTACGAGAGCGCCCTCAAGAGGGAGGAGTCAGGAAAAGTTGACGAGGAGCTTTTGAGGGAGAAGAGAAGAATAGAGGGCATGTACCCAGCTCTGACAGAGCCAGTCCTCGTGATAGTGGAGGAAGCCCACATATTCGCCCCACAGGGGGAGGAGAGCGATGTCGCGAGGATACTTGGAAGGATAGCGAGAGAGGGGAGGAAATTTGGAGTAGGCCTTGGTATAGTTAGCCAGAGACCAAACAGGCTCAACGAGGACGTCTTGAGCCAGACGAACACTAAGATAATCCTCAGGATAGTCAACCCCAAGGACCAAGAATATGTGCTGAGGGCGAGTGAACAGCTGAGCAAAGATTTGCTCGACGACATAGCAGGACTCGGCAGGGGAGAAGCTGTCATAGTCGGTCAGGCCGTGAAGCTTCCAGCCCTCGTGAAGATATATGACTTCAAAAAGCTAGGCGGTAACTATGGTGGAGGCGATATAGGGGTCGTTGAGAGGTGGAAGAAGCGAGTGGCGGCTCAGAAAGCCGAAAAAGAAGTCGAAAGACTTTATGGCGAGCTTGGTGTTGATGTTGATTGGTGAGGTGCTTTTACGATGAAGTTTGCGCACATAGCTGACGTTCACCTAGGCTTCGAGCAGTATCGTTTACCCTTTAGAGCTGAGGAGTTTGCGGAGAGTTTCAGAATGGCCATTGAGATAGCCCTGAGGGAGAGAGCCGACTTCATACTGATTAGCGGTGACCTCTTCCACTCGAGCAGACCGAGTCCAGAGACAATAAAACAGGCGATAGAGATTCTGTCCCTCCCAAAGGAGAAGGGAATACCAGTGTTTGCAATAGAGGGGAACCATGACAGGACGCAAAGAAAGGTATCTGTGTACAACCTACTCGAGGACCTCGGGCTCCTAAATCTCGTCGGTATAAGGGACGAGAAAGTTAATGGCGAGTTTCTTAGGAGCGAAAGGATTGGAGGTAAGTTCTTAATTAAGGGGATCTTCAACGACATTGAGATACATGGCCTTAAATACATGAGTCCCGCCTGGCATGAGAGGAACAGAATTAAGGGAATATTCAAACCGAGAGGAAAGGCAATCCTGATGCTTCATCAGGGCATCAAGGAGATAATAGAAAGGATGACCTTCGTCCCTGAGAGGCAAAGGAATTACTACGAGATAAGGCTCGGTGACCTTCCCGGGGGTTACCTCTACTACGCGATGGGACACATACACAAGAACTTCGTTACGAGCTACGACATCGGCAAGGTGGTCTATCCAGGCTCACTCGAGAGATGGGATTTCGGAGATTACGAGGTTAGGTACGCTTGGGACGGAAAGGCTTTCAAACCGATCGCTGGAACGGAGAAGGGCTTCTACATAGTCGAGGACTTTGAGCCGAGGTTCATTAAACTCGACGTCAGGCCCTTCATAGACGTGAAGATTAAGGCAAATGAGGCCGTTCTGAGGAAAGAGCTGAAGAGGCTCGCTCCAAGGATTCCAAGGGAGGCCTTTGTGAGGGTTGACGTGGAGTGGGAGAGGCCCTTTGACGTCGCCTTCATTTATGAGACTATTAGAGCGAGGCACGTTCAGGTAAGAACTAGGTTCGGGAGGAGACAAGAAAGGGGACCAGTTAAGCCCGAAGAATACTTCACGGAGGCCGAGAAAAAGATAATCGAGCTACTCGGCGGAAGGGAAATTGAGGACATTGACGCCGTTATAGAGATCCTCTCTGGAATTGTCACCGAGAGAAAGGAGAGTGTAGAGGAAGAGCCTAAGGTTGAGAGAAAGTTCGCGCCTCCCAAAAAGAAGGGGGACATACTCGCGTGGCTCGGTGGTGGGGGATGAGGCTCGAGAAGGTAATAATCAAGGACTTCCGCTCTCACCAGCTGACAGCGGTAGACTTCACTCCCGGAATAAACCTCATAATTGGCCAGAACGGCAGCGGGAAGAGCTCCATCCTCGAGGCGATTTTGGTAGGCCTTTACTGGCCATCGCGCCCGAGCGAGCTGAAAAAGGAAGACATCCTGAGAGTAGGGGGCAGAGGAACCGAGATAACGGTGTTCTTCGAGGTCGGGGGTGTGAAATACCAGGTTCACAGGAAAATACACGGTAGCTACGCCCACGTCAAATATCTCGACAACGGCACCTGGAGGACGATTGAGGCCAGCGGACACAATGCCGTGAGGGAGTGGATGAACCGGCTCATATCCTACGACGTCTTCGTGAACGCCGTCTACATAAGGCAGGGGGAGATAGAGGCAATACTAAGGGACGACGTGGAGAGGGAAAAAGTTGTCAGGCAGGTGCTTGGAATAGAGAAGCTGGAGAACGCCTACAGCAACCTGAGGGCTGTTCTGAGAGAGATAAGGCGTAGAATTACGGAAGCTGAAGACTTCCTCAAAAAAACGGAAAAAGTCGAGGAGACTATCGTGGAGAGCGAGAGGAGGCTCATTGAAATCCTCAGCAGGATTAACGAGCTCTCCTCCAAACTCCCAGAGCTCAGGCAGGAGCTCGCGGTGGTTGAGAGGGAGCTTAAGGAGCTCGACGAGAAAGAAAAGAGAATCAACGGTCTGAAGATTGAACTCGAGAGGAAGAGGGGCGAGATGAGGGAGCTCAGGGCAATGGAGGGGGAGCTCAGGAAGGCCATTGAAGAAGGAAAAAGGAAGATAGAGGAGCTCAAAAAAAGGCTCAAAGGTCTCGAAGAACTCGAAGAGAGGGCAAAGGAATTTAAAGAGCTTTCTGCATTCCTCGAGAATTACAGGAAGAGGAAGGCCGAGATCGAGAGGGAAATAAGTGCATTTGAGGAGAGGCTCAGGGCAGTTGAGGACAGGATTATGGAGCTCGAGGGGAAGATTGAAAGGATTGCAGAGCTTGAGAATAAGTTGAGAGAGCTCAGGGAGAGGCTCAAGGAGCTTGAGCCCTTTAAGGGGAAGCTTGATGAGAGAGAAGCCATCAGAAGGGAGCTCGAAAATAAAAGAAGAAAGTTGAGGTTGAGCAGAAAGGAGATTGAGAAGCTCAGGGAAGAAATTATGAGGGCAAAAAGTGAGAGAGAGACGCTTCAGAAAAGGTTGCAAGAGCTGAGCAAGCTGAGGGGCGAGCTCGAAAGCAGGATGCTCGATAGGGAGAAGGCAATCGAGGAGCTCAAGAGGGCGAGGGGTAAGTGCCCCGTCTGCGGTACCGAGCTGACGGAGGAACACAGGCAGGAGCTCATAGAGAAGTACACTCTGGAAGTCTCGGGGATGGAGGAGAGGCTTAGGGAGATTGAAGAAGAGGTTGGGAAGATAAGGAAGAAGCTCAGGGAAGTCGAGAGGACGCTCGCGAGGGAGGTTGAGCTCATAAAGCAGGAGGAGCTTCTGAGGCAGGTCGAGGAGCTCGAGGCTAAGCTGAAGTCCTTCAGCCCTGAGATCGAGGAGAAGGCAAGGGAGTTCGAGAGGGTTAGGGATGAAATCGGCAGGATTGAAGGTGAGGTTAAGGGCCTGAGGGAAGAAGCGAGCAGGCTCACTGCCCTGAAGAAGAAGCGAGAGTTATTGAAGGAGAAGCTCGATGGCAGAAAAGCCTGGCTTAACGAGCTTGAAGCAGAACTCAGGAAGAAGGGATTTGGGAGCGAGGACGAGCTTGAGAAGAGGTTGAGGGAGCTCGAGCCGATGTACAAGGAATACCTTGAGTTGAGGGCCCTGAAGGGACAGCTCGAGAGGGAGATTAAGGACGTTGCTGAGAAGGAAGTCAAGCTAAGAAAAGTCCGGGAAGATGTCGAGAGACTGAGGGGTGAGATAGACAGTATTGAGGAGGAGCTTAGGGGTCTTGAAAAAACCTATGATCCAGTGAGGCATGAAGAGGTGAGAAAGAGGAAGGAGAGGCTCGCTGTGGAGCTCGGAAAGCTCGAGAACGAGCTGAAGATACTGGAGGAGGAGAGGGAAAGAGTCGAGAAGACCCTTGAAGCTCTAAGAGAGCAGAGGGAGGAGAGAAAAAAGAAGATGGAGGAGCTCAAGAGGCTCAAGAAGGCCGAGCTTAACGCCGAAGAGCTGAGAAAGAAGATAAAGATGTACAAGGCAGCGATAAGGGAGCGGGCCCTGGAGAGCGTTGCTGAGATAGCGAGCGAGATATTTGAAGAGCTGACGGAGGGAAAATACTCCGGAGTAGTCCTGAAGGCAGATGAAAACAAGCTCAGGCTCTTCGTGGTTTATGAGGGGAAAGAAAGGCCCCTGAGCTTCCTCAGCGGCGGTGAAAGGATAGCCCTCGCCTTAGCCTTCCGCCTCGCCCTCTCCATGTTCCTGGCTGGCGAGATGAGCCTTCTCATCCTTGACGAGCCAACGCCCTTCCTAGATGAGGAGAGGCGCAGGAGGCTTATAAGCATAATGGAGGGCTACCTCAGAAAGATACCCCAGGTCATAGTGGTGTCCCACGACGAGGAACTGAAAGATGCGGCGGATAGGGTCATAAGGGTTCGGCTCGAGGACGGTGTTTCCAGGGTGAGCGTCGAGGGGGTGGTCTCTTGAGGCTTCTGCCGGCGAACCACGTTGAGAGAATAACTACGATGCTGAAAGAACAGCTGAAAAAGGTGGAGGAAAAGCTCAGGGACGTTAAGTGGCGACCCCTGCCCAAGTCCGAGGAGAGCAGGGTTTATGCGGTAGATGGGAGCCAAGGCAAGGCCAGACTGAGCGGAACCATAATCTACATGGTCTCCTCTTTTGCCTTTGGAAGCGGACGCCCCTACAGGCTCTTCTACACGAACGCAATGCTCTACAACTACGGAATCTCGGACCAAATGATAAGGCTACAGATGGAGACGCTCGAGAACAAGCTCGGCTATCTCGCGGGAAAGCTCGGGGATGTCGACCTTGTCATAATGGATGGAACTTTAACGGGCTCCCTCACGAGGCCGCCAGTTTACCCGGAGAGCGTAAGGGGGATAAGGACTTTGGAGATGTTCCTTGGAAAAGCAGAGCTCAGGAGACTTGTCAGGGAGTTCCGGAAAGAGCTGGACTCCCATTACAGGAACTTAGAAGATGAACTAATGGAGAGGGGCTTTTCAGAAAGTCCAATACTCGCCGATATGCTCGTTGACAGGTTCTTCGAAAGGTTCACGCGGGGAAAGATAATGCCGGAAAGGATTGTAATAAGGTCACGGGAATCTCTGCCAGAAAAGATAACCATAAGGTTGACAGATCTTGAAAGGGCGGCAAATGAGGGAAAGACGGCCGAGGATTTACTGAGGGAGATCGAGGAGAAAAAGGGAATAAGGGTAGTAGCCACAAGGGAGGAGTTAAGGGATGCCTTTCATGTCGTTCTCGCCTACGTAGAGTACCTCGACTCCCTAGAAAGGCTGCTCGGCCTTGACCTCTTCTATGTTGCGAAGAGCTTCTACACGAGAAGGCTGAGCTCAAAAGCCGGCGTTCCAATCGTCGATTCTGCCTACCTTGACGCTATCCTCAGGAAGCTGAGAGGAAGCGAAGAGCCCGGCTATCTAAAGCTTGAGGAGAGAATTAGGGTAGAACACGAGATACCCGACCCTCTCAGGGATTTCTTCGAAAGAGTTCGCCGGTGTGGTGAGGAAGGTGTCCACGGGGCATATGTCAGGTTCGAGAGGGGGGACGTAATTTACATGGTCCAGTCGAACAAGGAGATAACAAGGGTGCTCCCCAAGGCCCTCCACCACAGGACTGGTGGCTATCTAAGGCCCCTCCAGCGGGCCCACGAAGGCGTTAAAATCTCCCAGAGGGAGTTTCGCACAGCCCTCGACGTGCTGATGAACCATCTCCGCTTGAAGGACCCCGATTTGAGGGTCTTCGTCAAATACGGACGCTCACCGCTGGAGTGAGCTAACACTTTCTCCACTCCTCCGCGAGCTCTTCAATTGCCTTCCTCACCCTCTCCCTGTCCCCTATATCCACCACGAGGAAGACCTCTTGGACGCTCCCGTCGCTCTTCGCAATGAGCTTGAGGCCGGTTCTCGTTTCCCGAGAGACCTTTATCTCAAAGCCCCTCGAATCGCTGGCGTAAATCCTGCCAGGAATAACCTTCTTAACGCCTGGTATAGCCGCGATCCGCTCGAGGGGTTTCTCAAGCCCCTTGAGGAAGTGGTGCTCCCTCTTGACGCCCTTCCTGAAGTGCCTCGGCATGTTTACCAGCTCGATGCAAGGCTTTTTAAAGATAAGGACCATACCGCCGCCGGTGGTGAGGATGCCCTACCTGGTCATAGAGCACCTCGAGGAGATAAGCGAGTGGCTCTGGCTCGAGTACAAGCACGTGAGCGAGTGGTGGGGAGAAAAATTAATTTTCACGAACGTCCCGGCCAAGGACAGAGAGAGGCTGGCAAAGCTGGGGAGCGTTTTGAGCCAGAGCATTACCGAATTCCCCATTGACAGGTCAAAGCTGATAATCCTTGATCCATTCGCTGAGGAGGAACTTAAGCCGGAAGATATCGAGGATGACACCATAATCGTAGTCGGAGGAATTCTCGGGGACTTTGAGTTCACAGGGAAGACTAAGAAGTTCATAACTGATAAAATCGAGGGGGCGAATGCCAGGCACATTGGAAGCGTCCAGTTCTCCATAGACGGCTCGGCGATAGTGGCAAAGCTAATCGCCGAAGGGAAGCGGCTAGACGAGATTGAGTATGAGCTAAACCCCACGATAAAGCTTGACGAGTTCAGCGAGATTACTCTTCACTACGCGGTTCCAAAGCTGAATGGAAAGCTCCTGCTCACGCCGGACCTCATCGAACTCCAGAAAAGGGAGCTCGGCTACTGCAAGGATCATGAGGAGGACGAGGAGCTTGAGGCGTTCTTCGAGGGAAGAAAAGAATTGAAGTAAGTTCAGAGATACCTGGGCTTCAGGCCTGCCCACTGCCTCATCTTCTCGTAGGCTATTATCCTGGGTAAGTTCTTGGCCTCCTTGGGACCGGGGTTCTTCATGTAGAAGGCGTTAACCTCATAGACGGTTCCAAACTCTTTCCTATCCACGGCAATCTTTCCGAGCCTGACGAGGTCCACAAGGAGTCCGGCAAGGGCTGGACTGTCGTTTATCCTGCCCGTTATGACGAGCTCGTCGATGGCACCATTGAAGCTGACGTACTCGATGTGCATGGCTATGAACTTCTTGTCGCCCAGAGGCTCAAGGAAGCCTGTGGGCTTGATGAAGTGCGGTGCATTGTAGCCGAGGATGTCCTCAACCACGGAGCTCTTGGTGTACTCCTTACTCCTGTTTCTCTCCTTGTCGGTCAGGGCAAGGAAGTCGGTGTTTCCACCTATGTTGAACTGGGCGATATCCCTCACGTGGCGGTTCCTCTGGGCGAGGTGGGCGAGGACGTCCGCAGTAAGGGGCGTTGCACCGGTGGCACCATCGTCCCCGAAGATGACAAGGTTGCTCTCCTTCGCGAGCTCCACAAATGCTGGATCGTTGGCTATGAGGGTCGGGATGGCGTTCACGAAAGCCGCGCCTCCAACTTCTTTGGCATACTGGGCTGCAGCGTAGGCGTAGACTTGCGTGGCTGTGAGCCTGTCCCTGTCATCCTCCTTTATGGCTTTCTCAAGCTTTTCCAGGTCTTCAAAGGGAACGAAGGCTTCCGTCGTGGGCACGTTAACTATGACATCTGGCTTGAGCTCCTTCCACTCACTCACAAGGTGCTCGATGGCATCCCTGAGACTCATCTCGTCTTCAAGGCCCACTGCCTCTATGGGAAGGTTCCTGAGGCTCCTGAGGTGGACTCCCTTCCTCACGAAGACCTCCTGAAGAGTTTCAGGAACATCGCCCTTCCAGTACCTCTGGACGATTTCGTAGAGGGGCAGTCCGATCTTGGTCTTGTCAACGTCATAGGAGCCGACTATCTGAATGTCCTCGACTTTTATGGGAAGCTCGTTGGCTAGGGGAACACCGTAGTAACCGAGGTCCCCCCTCTTTATCCTCTCAAGGCCCACCGCAAAAATGCTCGCAACGTATCCTTGGCCGACTATCACAACCCTTACCATCACAACACCCCCTAAGGATTCTTGGTATCCCAAGAGGTAGTTTCAACAAGGAATCCAGAAGGCCAATAGGCCGAAAGACTTTTAGGAACATTCTGTTTTTAAAGGTTTCGGTCGCCTCAATATCCCACACCTAAAAAATAATAAATTCGAGGAGATCTACTATGCTCTCAGCTTCTGCAGGATTTCCATGGCGGCCTTTCTGCCGCTCAGGAACATGCCGCCGAATATCGGCCCCATCCTAGGAGCTCCTGCGACGGCGTTGGCGGCCATTCCCGTTACGTAGAGGCCCGGAAAGACTTCTTTCGTGTGCTCGACCGTAAGCCGCTCACCCATCTCGGCCCACATGGGTCCCTCGCCCGGCACTTTCTCAATTAGGCCTCTTCTGAGGAGGTGCTGAGTTATTTGGGCGCCATGACCAGTTGAATCGATAACGAACTTTGCCTCGACCGTCAGTGGATCAACGTGAAGACCCGTCATTCTTACCGGTGTCCAGTTAACGACAACTCCGGAGACGCGGCCCTCCTTGACGACGAGATCCTCAACTTCGACCATGTTGAATATCTTTGCCCCTGCCTTCACGGTCTTGCTCGCTATGGTAGTGGCAACCTCGATAGCGTCGGCGACGTAAAGGCCGGGCTCGAACTCCTCGTATGTTATGCCGAACTCGTCGAGTATTTCCCTCGCCTCCTCCTGAACTACCACCTTATTGAACCCCATACCACCTCCCCAGATTCCGCCACCGATGCTCAGCTTCTTCTCGAAGATAGCCACTTTGGCCCCACCCTTTGCTAAGTAGTAGGCAGCGACCATACCGGACGGGCCCGCGCCGACAATCGCGACATCTAGGCGAAGACTGTTGAGAAGCTCCTTCATGTAGGACTCGATTATTGCCCTGCTTATGGCCACGTGCTCAAGCATTTTCGCACCCCCAAAATTTATAAGGACCAGGCAAAACTAAGTTTTGAGACTTAAAAACTTTGTTATACACGGTGGTTGCAATGACGCAGATGGAGGAAGCCAAGCGGGGTGTTATAACGGAGGAGCTGAAATTTATAGCTGAAAGGGAGGGAATAAGTGCCGAGAAGCTCAGGAGAAGCATTGCTAAGGGTCACACGGTAATCTTCAGGAACGTTAGGCATGACTGGATTAAGCCAGTCGCCGTTGGAAACGTCGTCCGCGTGAAGGTGAACGCCAACATAGGAACCTCGAGGGACATAATCAACGTCGAGGAAGAAATAGAGAAGGCTAAGATAGCCGTCAAGTACGGTGCCGACACGATAATGGATCTCTCTACCGGCGGCGATCTCGATGAAATAAGGAAGAAAATCATGAAAGCAATTGACGTGCCAATAGGCACGGTTCCCATATACCAGGCGGCCGAGGAGATGCTGGCTAAAGGAAGGGCCATCATCGAGATGACCGAGGACGATATGTGGAAGGCCGTTGAGAAGCACTTCAGGGACGGCGTTGACTTCGCAACAATACATGTCGGCGTAACCAAGGAGGTCGTCGAGAAGATGAAGAAAACCAAGCGCATCGTCGGCATGGTGTCCCGCGGTGGGACTTTCTTGGCGGCCTGGATACTCCATTGGGACAAGGAGAATCCTTTCTACAAGGACTACGACTACCTTCTCGAGCTTGCCAAGGAGTACGATGTCGTGCTGAGTCTCGGCGATGGGTTAAGGCCGGGAGGACTTCCAGATGCGGGGGATGAACTGCAGATTGCCGAGCTCTACACCCTCGGAAGGCTCGTGAAGAGGGCAAGAGAGGCTGGTGTTCAAACCATGGTGGAAGGGCCGGGTCACGTGCCAATAGACCAGATACCTGCTCAAATAAAGCTCGCCAAGATCGCCACAGACAACGCGCCCTTCTACGTTTTAGGACCGATAGTCACGGACATCTTCCCCGGCTACGACTACATAGCGGCTGCTATAGGCGGTGCGATAGCCGCCCTCAACGGAGCGGACTTCCTATGCTATGTTACTCCCGCCGAGCACCTTGGCCTCCCTGACAAGGAACACGTGAGGCTGGGGGTAATAGCGGCCAAGATAGCAGCCCACGCCGTCAATTTGACCCGTTTCGAGGCAGACTTCAAGAAGGACTACCTCATGAGTCTGGCCAGGGGGAGGCTAAACTGGGAGAAGCAGTATGAACTTGCCCCGGACAAGGAGCGCTTCATTGAGATAAGAAAGGAGAGGCCCACCAAGACTGAGGCATGTTCCATGTGCGGAGACCTCTGTGCGATAAAGATAATCCAAGAGATCCTCGCTAAGAAGGGTGAGGAGGATTGAGGCTAATTTACAGGGGCAAGACGAAGAACGTCTACGAGGACGGCCCCTACCTTATATTTTACTTCAAGGACTCCCTCCTTGGTTTTGGCGATGAGGAAGATACAGGTGGCAACGAAGTAATAGGTGAGCGGAAGGGCAAGGGAAGCGCCGTGCTGAAACAGGCAGAGTTCTTCTTTAAACTTTTGGAGGAACATGGAATAAAGACGCACTTTGTCGAGCGGCTGGACGAGAGAAGGGCCCGGTTTCTCAAGGCCGAGAAGATACCTCTGGAAGTCATTTATCGTTTCAAGGCCTACGGGAGTTTCCTCAGACGTTACTGCGGGTGGGTTGAGCCATTGCAGGAGCTCAACATCGTCGAGTTCACGCTGAAGGACGACTCACTCGGCGACCCGCTCATAACGGAGGAAGCAATAGAAAGGCTCGGCATAGCATCGGCCGAAGAGATACGGCAGATGAAAGAAACGACTAAGAAGGTCGCTAAAATCCTGCGAGAATTCTTCTCATCTAAGGCCCTCGATATAATCGACTTCAAGCTTGAGTTCGGGAGGAGAGAAAGGAGACTCCTGGTAATCGACGAGATAAGCGGCGACACAATGAGGGTGATGCGAAATGGAAAGCTTTTGAGTCAGGAAGAGCTCTTGGAGGTGATAGGATGATAATTTCCACGATAGCCTCCCACTCATCTCTCCAGATTCTCCTTGGGGCGAAAAACGAGGGCTTTCAAACGCGGCTCTACATCAAGCCTCGCAGGAAAGCGTTCTACTCATCCATTCCGCTCGTTGATGAGCTCGTCGTTACCGAGGATATGGCGAGGATACTTAATGACGATGGAATAGTCATTCCACACGGCTCTTTTGTCGCTTATCTCGGTATCGACGCCATAGAAAACTCCAAGGCTAAGTTCTTCGGCAACAAGCGCTTCCTCAAGTGGGAGACCACCTTTGAGCTACAGGACAGGGCCCTTGAGAAAGCAGGAATTCCAAGCGTTGAGGTCGTTGAGTCTGAAGATGTTAAGCCCGACGAGCTTTACTTTGTTCGCATTGAGGGGCCGAGAGGTGGAAGTGGCCACTTCATGGCCTACGGAAGAGAGCTTGAGGAAAAGCTCGAAAAAATAAGCGAGCCCTACCGGATTGAGCGCTTCATTAGTGGCGCTTATATCTATGTTCACTTCTTCTACTCGCCGATTATGGACAGACTGGAGCTCTTCGGTGTGGATGAACGCTTGGTCATAGCAGACGCCAATAAGAGGCGACCCTTCAAGTCCCTGCCCTATATCATAGTCGGCAACAAGGCCGTGGCCCTGAGGGAGTCCCTTCTTCCAAAGCTCTACGACTACGGCTTGGCTTTTGTGGAAGCTATGAAGGAGCTAGAAAGGCCCGGTGTCATCGGTCCCTTCGCACTCCACTTCGCCTACGACGGTGATTTTCACTGCATGGGATTTGCATCAAGAATAGACGGCGGGAGCAACGCCTCTCATTGGTATTCGGCTCTCTACTGGGGGAAATCCATGTTCATGGGAGAGAGGATAGCTCGCGAGATTAGGATGGCAATCAACGAGGATCGCCTTGAGGAGGTGATAACTTGAGGTACGTCGGCAGGATGCTTGGAATTGGCCTCAATAACGGCAAGCCCTTTGCCTTCTATCGCCTCAACTCTCGCTCCTTTCCCAACAGGAAAGCTGTTGTTAGGGGGGGCGATGTCTTCATAGTTAATCAGGAGGAGACGGACAATC
The DNA here is from genome assembly GCF_000215995.1 of Pyrococcus yayanosii CH1. Taxonomy (NCBI): domain Archaea; kingdom Methanobacteriati; phylum Methanobacteriota; class Thermococci; order Thermococcales; family Thermococcaceae; genus Pyrococcus; species Pyrococcus yayanosii. The sequence goes on from NC_015680.1 coordinate 528,378, forward strand.
CCTACGTGAGCTATCCGGTCGTCAAGCTCCTTGAAGGGTACGTAGTGGTGAGCAATGGACTTCAGACGACTTTCATCGCTCAGGCATTAGAGTGGGAAAGCCCTAAGAAGGCTCTGATTCATGTGCTCGATGCCTTTGACTACGAGCGCGACGATTACAACACCCCGAGGATCGCTGGAATAGTTGAGCGCGGAAAGGTTAGAGGGTGGCTCGGTTTCGTCGGCAGGGACGAGCTGTGGGTTAAAGGCCTCAAACTGAGGGAGGGGATGGCCTTCTTCACCGCCACGTATAACGTCGATGGCGTTGAAGAAATCGAGCTGAGCTTTTCGAGCGCCAAAGAGCTTGTGGAGAAAGTTTTGAGCTTTAAATTCACCCATGCGGTGCTGGCGATTGGAGTCGTAGAAAAGGAGAAGGGGTGGGAGATAGCAGTTGGGCCTTGAGTCCTTTATTTCCCTTCTCCCTTCTCAGCCTTCTCCCTGTAGGCTTCCGCGGCCTCTGTGAGGCTCTTGAAGAGCTTGAGCATCTCCATTGGAAGCGTCAGGACGATAACGTTGCTCTTGTCGCTAGCCACGTCGCTTATCGTCTGGAGCGTTCTAAGCTGAAGTGCCATCGGGTGCTCTGAGATTATCTCCGCCGCCTCGCGGAGCTTCTCGGCCGCCTGCCTCTCTGCCTCGGCCAGGAGTATCCTGGCCCTCCTCTCCCTCTCGGCCTCCGCCTGCCTTGCCATAGCCCTCTGCATTCCAGCTGGCAGTTCTACATCCTTAATCTCCACGGCGGTAACCTTTATGCCCCACGGGTCCGTGGCCTCATCAATAATCCGCTGGAGCTCTCTATTCAGCTTGTCCCTCTCACTCAGGAGCTCGTCGAGGTGGGCCTGGCCTATGACGCTCCTCAGCGTGGTCTGGGATATCTGGCTCGTGGCCATTATGTAGTTCCTCACCTGCGTAACAGCCCTAACGGGGTCGATAACCCTGAAATACACGACGGCGTTGACGCGAACGGGAACGTTGTCCTTTGTTATGGTCTCCTGAACTGGAACGTCGAGCACCTGAGTCCTCAAGTCAACTATCACGGCCTTCTCGAATATCGGTATAATGAAGAACAGGCCGGGCCCCCTGGCGCCGACGACCCTCCCGAGCCTGAAGATGACTGCCCTTTCGTACTCCTTGACTATCTTTATGGCGCTAGCAAGGAACACCAGCACAAAAAGCAAAACTATTCCCAAAACAATAAAGTTCGTCGGCAGCAACTCAATCACCTCCCTCCTTAACGACTATCAGCGTTAGACCCTCCATATCGACAACCTTAACTTTCTCTCCAACATCTATCTTCTTCCCATCACGGCTCCTCGCCCTCCAGAGCTCACCCCTGACCTTTACCATACCCTCGGGATTAAGGGGCTCGATGACGATGCCCGTGAGGCCTGTCATCTCCTCCTTTCCTGTCTTGGCTTTTCTTCGGTGCGCCCTTATCACGGCGGCCATTCCGAAGGCGAAGAAGAGAGCAAGGAGAACGCTGATGGTAATTATGACGAGCCGGAGTTCCCTGAAGACGTCGGGACCAATGAGGTACTCCACTTCACCACCCCCGAAAAGCATGATGCTACCGAGGAGAAAGGTTATCAGGCCGGCCACCGTGAAGAGGCCAAAGGTCGGCGTCAGAGCTTCGGCAACGAAGAAGAGCATGGCGACGATGATCAGCAGGAGGCCCGCGCTCCTGTAGCCAAAGTAACCGAGGCCTATTATGGCGAGGACTATCATTATCGCCCCGACGGTTTCCGGCACGTGCCATCCCGGCGTTAGGAAGCCAAGAATTAGGGCCCATATGCCGAGCGTGAGAAGCAAGTATGCTATCGTCGGGTCCGTTATGTAGGTTATAAGCTTGTCCTTGAAGGAGGGCTCTAGATAAACCACCCTCGCCCCTCTTAGGTGGAGCGTCACGTACCGTCCATTGACGGGGAGCTTTGTCGTCATGCCGTCGGCTTTCTCCAATAGCTCATTGACGTCCCTCGCTACAACCTCGATTACCCCGTATTTCAGAGCATCCTCCGGCGTCAGGCTCAGGTCCTCAGTTATGAACCTCTCGGCAATCGTGGCGTTCCTGCCGCTCTCCTCGGCGAGACTCTTTATGTAGGCTACATAGTGGTTCACTATCTTTGGGGGAGCCTCTATTATGGAGCCGTTCTGGGCGTAGCCAAGTATGGGCCTACAAGCCCCGATGCTTGTTCCGGGAGCCATAGCTATGAAGTGAGAGCCAAGCGCTATGTAGGTGCCGGCAGAGGCCGCCGTTGCTCCGGGAGGGTAAATGTATATTATCACGGGGACCTTAGCCTTTTGAATCCTCTGGATTATGGCCTGCATGGCGTCCCCTCTTCCTCCCGGCGTGTCAAGCTGGATGATTATCGCCTCTGCCCCTGCCCGCTCGGCCTCGCTTATATATCGGTCGAACTGATCGTAGGTGTAAAAGGTTATCTCGCCCCTTACCTGGGCCACATAAACGGTTCTCTCCTGTGCGAGAACAGAGGGAAGGAGCAGGAATATTACCAGCAAGAGCAGAGGCTTCCGCATTCCAACTCCCCCGTCTAGTTATGATACCACTACCCATGTTATAAAGGTTTTGGGCTCAGGGGGTGTTCACGTCATCATAACTCAGTGGGCTTGCTACTCGTCATCGCCCCGGAGAAATTAGCACCGAGGACTTTAAATCTTAACTTTACAATACCAATCTCGGCGGGTTGCTCCATGAGGAGGTACCTGATAGTTAGGGTTAAGGAGGACGGGAAGCTGGAGCTTCCCTTGGATGTGGCCTATGAAGTGGGTCTCGTGAAGGGAGCATACTTCCTCGTCGAGGCAGACACCGACATAAAGGAGATGCACATCGAGAGAATAGCCTTGCCCGGGAAGGAGCTCGTTGAGATTGAGCTTGTCATCGAGGACAAGCCGGGTGTTCTGGCCAAGGTCAGCGGTGCCCTGGGAAGACTTGGTGTTAACATATTGTTCAACGAAGCAGAGGAACTCGAAACCCTCGGCCTTTCGGCATTCGTTGCAATCGTTGATGTTAGCGGCTCAAAAGTCACCCCGGAGGAGCTTGAGAAGGTGCTCGGATCAATTGAGGAAGTTAAGGAAGTCAAGGTGCTGAGAGTACAATAAGAGCCGTTGTCAGCAACGAGAGGAGAGCTACCCCCTCCCCGACGTCTATGTCAAGCACCATCTCCCTGCGGGGCATTCCGAAGAGCTTTAGGGCAAGGAAGACTATCAGCCCGAGAACGAGGAGGGCATCTGTGGGGGATACGTTGCCACCGAGGAGGACACCAAGGATCAAAGCCAATAGGGCTAGAACTAGGCCCGGCACGGTGTCTATGGGACCTGGACCGTGGCCGTAGCCACTCCGGAGGTAGTAGTTGACCTTGGTGAAAGAGGCGGCCGTCCCGACTGAGACACCGTAAATGGCTAACTTTTCCAAAGTCCCAACGGCTAGGATGCCTTTCACAACGCCACCAATGGATGGGCCAAAGCCCGCGATGGCAAGGCTTAGGAGGAGAACCGCTGTCAGGAGCACTGGCTCTCCCCTTGCTCCGAGGCGGGAGAGTTCTTTGCTCCGCCTGGCATCCGCAAGGGCACCTAGGGAGAGGAAGAGGCCCCCCTTGAAGATGGCGTGGGCTAGGGCATAAAGAGCAACCGCCCCCGGAAGGTTTAGGGCTATACCGAGGAGGACATATCCCATCTGGCTAACGGTGTGGTAGGCGAGGAGCCTCTTGACGTCTGTCTGGAAGAGGGCCATAACGACACCGAATATCATAGAAGCAATCGCTATCAGTCTGAGGGCCAAGAGAAGGGCCTCTGGAATGCCCAGTGAGTACTGGAGGAGGAGCATCCCATAGATAGGTGCCTTCACGGCAAGGCCCGAGAGCACCGCGCTCACGTGGGTCTTAGCCTTAGAGTGGGTGTCGGGAAGCCAGACATGGAGGGGGAAGATTCCCGCCTTCAGGAGCAGGGATGCTAGGGCCACGGAGAGTGCAGCGAGAAGGGTCTTCGAGGGCTTGGCAACCTCCCTGATGAGCTCCGCGTTCAGGTAGCCGGTTTCTGCGTATATCACGCCAAGGGAGAATATGAAGAGATAGGATGCCACGATGGAGAGCATAAGGTATTTAAAGGCAGCCTTTCTGGCTCCTTTTTCCGGTGAAAGGGCTATTAGGGCAAAGGACGCCACGGAAGCGAGCTCCATGAAGATGTAGAAGTTGAAGAGGTCGAGTGATATGAACGCTCCAAGAAGGCCACCGTGCATGATGAGGAAGAGAGACAGCTCCTTCCAATCGTTTACCCTCCTGAGAGCGTAGAGGGCCGCGGCTCCGAACACAACAACTTCAGCAAGCAATAAAGGCCAGTTCAGCTCCCAAATCCCAACCTCTATACCAATGGGTTGGGGGTAGTTACCCACGATTACTCGTTCGTTCACAAAGGGGAGTATGATGAGGGGAGTTAGAGAGCCTATGGCGAAGAGAAACTTGATTTCAAGAAGTAGGGGGAATCTGAACCTCGCCCGTATCGAGCCCTCCCATTTCAGCGTTCCGAATAGATACACCAATAGGGCTGAGGTCAGGGGAAAAGCGGGAAGTAGTAGCGGGTTCACGCCCCATCCCCCCTCATCACGAGCCCGAGTGCAAGGGCGGTAACGGCCACGTCAACCACCAGCGTCGTGAGCATAAGGACGGCGGGAAGGGGATCAACTGGAGTTCCAAATTCCTTGAGGGGAGGGAAGCTCCCCTTCTCTGCTCCTATGGCCACGAAAAAGAGGACTATCCCGAGAGACATCACATTAAGGGAGAGGATTTGCTTTAGCCTGTCCCTGTTGATGATTATTCCGGCAAGTCCAATCGTCATAACAAGTATGGCTATCTTCATCATTTTCAATCCCTCTCTAGGAAGGCCGTTAGGGTGTAGAAGATTAATGTGAATGCCGAACCTACCTTCACCGCGACGAGAACGTTGAAAGGAACAACGTAGTAATTGGAGGGGGGAAGTGAGAGGGCGACAACAAAGAGAAGGAGAGTCACGACAGCTAGCCCAAAGGCACTCTCGAAGGTTCCGACGACCTTCTTCCTGAACCTCTTCCTGACCTTTTTGTAACCATGGGACGTTATTAAGAGGACTACAGCCACTGCAAGCACCACGCCGGCCTGGAATCCTCCACCAGGGGCGTCTGTACTATAAAGCATGAGGTATATTGCATAGGTCACGAGGAAGGGGCTGACGAGCTTTGTTGTGGTTCTGGCAACTATGCTCATCTTCACCTCCTACCACCTCCAAGAACGGCGGAGAAGCCTAGGGACGCTGCAAAGAGTAACAAAGCCTCGCCGACGCTGTCGTAGAGCCTCCAGCTGGCGAGTATCTCTGTAACTAGGTTGTTCATTCTCCAATTGACGAGATAATAGGCATAGCTCCCCCCCGGCGCCACCCTGTATTCAAGGGTTAAGAGGAAGAGACAGAGGGGAATCACAGCTAAGGCTAGGAAGAGCCTGAGGCCTCCTTCTTCTCTGACTGACTCGTGGGCAAAGATGAATAGGCCTATCACGAGGGCGCCGACCACTATGGCTGAGAGGGCCACGTCAGGGGCCCGTAGGAGTATTAGGAGGAGTATGAAGGAAAGGCCTGCGAGGGAGTATGCCACGAGGGCAGGTAGGATCTTGCTATGGAGGATGACGAAAAGGGCTAGGAGGATTAACGTGCCTTCAAGGATTGTCCCAAGCATACATGTCCACCTCAACCTTCGGCTTAACACCGTATCTATAGGCCCCCTTTGCTATTGCATGGCTGATCATGGGGTTTATCATGGCGATGAACATGAGAAGGATTAATAGCTTCGCCTTCACAATTATCGGAGCGTCCGCCATGAGCGCGAGCCCAAAGACTATGCCCATCGCCCCTCCAGTGTCGCACTTCGTGGCCGCGTGGAGCCTCGTGTATACATCAGGGAACCTTATCACTCCGAGTGCCCCGAAGAACATCATTGAGTATCCAAAGAGTAGGAAGATAATCTCAAGCACGCCTACCCCTCCTCTCTAGGTATTTTGCAAGGAGAAGCCCGCTAACGGAGTTCACCATGAGCAGGACTATTGCGGCGTCTATGAGGTACCATTCCTCCCATAGGACTGCGAGAACCGCTGTCATAACAACTACCTTTGTCGTAACGGTGTTGAGGCCAACCACCCTGTCGGGAAGCGTCGGGCCAACCATAACTCTATAAGTTGCCATGATTGTCGTCAGGAGGAGAAACCAGATTCCAGCTACCAGAATACCTTCTTGAGCCATTCCTCCACGTCCCCCTTGATTATTTCTCCAGCCTTGTCAGGATTCAGGGTCTGAACATCTATCCAGTGGACGTAGAGGTATGTACCATCGAGCTTCTTCACCACGTCGAGCGTTAGGGTGCCCGGTGTCAGGGTTATGGAGTTCGCCAGTATAGTCACGCCAGTGTCGGAGTGGAGGTCGGTCTTAATCTTCACTATGCCCGGCCTTATGTCTCCGAGGAGGGCATGCTTGGCAACTTTTATGTTGCTCTCTAACAGGCGGAAGGCCATTATGATGAAGTACTGGGGGAGGTAGAGCAGGGCGAAGTATAGGAGCTTACCCACTAGGTGCTTGGAGTGCCTTATGTCATCAGTCAGGAAGTCCCGCATGAAGTATGCCACAATGCCCGTAGCGGGGAGGCCGAGGGCTAGGCCCTGAAGCGTGAGGTCGCTCGTTATGATGAGCCAGAAGACCATGAGGACTATCCAAGTTATCGCGAAGCGCTCCCAATCCGGCAACTTTTGGCTCTCGTAAAGTTCGTAGGTGAAGCGCTTTCTTACCTCCTCGATCCTTGACCTCAGGTAGAGAGGGACTCGGGTCATGGAGCGTTTTCCCCCTTGTACTCTAGTCTAAAATCTTCTTAACTTCCTCGAGCAGAGTTCCCATGACTTCTCCCGCCTTCCCTCTCAAGAATATATCGGCTATCGGTGTTAGGGCACTCTCTTCCACGTTGATCTCTATCACGATGCCGCCGTTCTCTTTGACGATGTAAGGTATGTAGGCGGCCGGATATACGAGGCCGCTCGTCCCTATGACGAGGATGAGGTCAGCTCTCCTCGCGAGCTTAAAGGCCTCGCTCAGCTCCTCTTCTGGCAGCGGCTCGCCGAACCAGACGACGTCAGGCCTCAGGAGTGAACCACAGTTGGGACACTTTGGCAACTCCTCCCTCAGGAACTCCTCTAGGCTACAACTCTCCTTTAAGTTTTCTCGGTAGTCGCAGGAGGTGCACCTGACGCGAAATATGTTGCCGTGGAGCTCGATGAGGTTCTTTGTGCCGGCCTCCCTGTGAAGGTCATCAACGTTCTGTGTTATCACAGCCTTCAAAATGCCCATCTCTTCGAGCTTCGCCAACGCGTAATGTGCCCTGTTGGGCCTTGCCTTCGCTATGAGTTTCATTCTCCATTTGTAAAAGTCCCACACGAGTCGAGGATTTCTGGAGAACGCTTCAGGCGTTGCCAGCTCCTCCGGTCGGTACCGCATCCAAAGGCCATCCTTACCCCTGAACGTAGGCACCCCGCTCTCGGCGCTTATTCCCGCTCCCGTGAAAGCTATCGCGAACTTCGAACGGGCAAGAAGTTTCGCGGCTTCGGCCATCATCGAAAAAAGTTTGGCCGGAACGCCTTAAAAACGCTTCCTATCAGCGGCTCACGATGTAATTCACGCCGGCGGCAGCAAAGACGAGGACCTCGATGACCTTGTACGCATCCTCAACGCTCTCCGCCCTAAAGGCAACGGTCTTGCCATCCACCCTTTCTACAAAGGGTAGCAGCTCGGCAACTTCGGCGTGAGCGCTGTTGAGGAATCTCACCCTGACGTTCATCGGCTTCTTCACTTCGAGAGGTCTGAGCTCTCCCCTCTCAAGCTTCCTGATGGCCCTTCCAATGGCTTCTCTAATCGAGGCCTCTATCCTCGGCAGGGAGGGGCTTATGGCGGAATACCTGCCCGATGCCCTTTTAAGGGGAACGAACTCTACCCAGGGAGTCATCTCGGCATCCTTCTGCAGGGCCTCGTCGCCGGCAAGGACACCAAGAGGAATCCCCCACTCGCCGAGGAGCATCGCATTCATGAGGAACTCGCTGACCTCAATCCCGTTGATCTCTATCCTGTCAATCGTGGCCCCACTGTAGGTGTGGTCGAAGGTGGCATAAGCAGTCCCGGCCTTGGCGTGATAGCCAATGAAAAGAGCCATGTCGCTTCCCTTGGCGAAGGCCACCATGCTGAGGGGCCTCGGGAAGCCGCGGACGAGCTCCACGTACTCGGGCATTTCTTCGGGGACGACGTTCACCATTGGACCGTGGCTGTCCGCTATAACAATCTCGTCGAAACCGTTCTCGTGGAGGGCATCTGCAGTCGCCTTAACGAGTCTCGTGGCTATCTTTCTGGCCTCGTTGTAAAGGGTTCCTTTCACGAGGAGGTGCTCCCTGCTGACGACGTAGGGGAGCCCCTCAAGGTCAACGGAGATAAACGCCCTCACGGCCATCACCAGACATTAATCAAAACGCTTTCATAAAAATTTTACCATAACCCTCGGTTTTTTAAGCCCTTGGGAGCACTTTAATTTGGTGAAACAAGATGCACGAGTGGGCCCTTGCCGATGCCATTGTAAGGACTGTGCTGGAGTATGCTGGAAAAGAAGGTGCTAGCAAGGTGCTAGCCATTAGGGTGGTCCTCGGGGAGCTCCAAGACGTAAACGCCGAGGTCGTGGCCTTTGCGATGAGGGAACTCATGAAGGGGACTATCGCAGAGGGAGCCGAGATAATCTTTGAGGAGGAAGAGGCAATCTTTAGGTGCCGCAACTGTGGCCACGTTTGGAAGCTCAAGGAGGTTAAGAACCGCCTCGACGAGCGCATCAGGGAGGACATCCATTTCATCCCGGAGGTCGTCCATGCCTTCCTTGCCTGTCCGAAATGCGGCAGCCACGACTTCGAGGTCGTCAAGGGAAGGGGAGTTTATATAGCGGGGATAAAAGTTGAGAAGGAGGGAGGGGCATGATAGATCCGAGGACCTCCGCCATAGAGGCTCGCCTTGAGAAGGTCAACCGCATAATACCCATCGTGAGTGGAAAAGGTGGGGTTGGGAAGTCGCTCATCTCGACGACGCTCGCCCTAATCTTGGCCGAGAAGGGCCACAGGGTTGGTCTGCTCGACCTCGACTTCCACGGAGCGAGCGATCATGTGATTCTTGGCTTCGAGCCGAAAGAGTTCCCCGAGGAGGACAGAGGAGTCGTCCCGGCCACGGTTCATGGCGTAAAGTTCATGACAATCGCCTATTACACGGAGGACAGACCCACGCCCCTGAGGGGTGTGGAGGTAAGCGACGCCCTGATAGAGCTCCTTACAATAACGCGCTGGGACGAGCTGGATTACCTCATACTAGATATGCCGCCCGGCATGGGCGACCAGTTCCTCGATGTCCTGAGGTTCCTCAAGAGGGGCGAGTTCTTAGTTGTGGCAACCCCTTCGAAGCTGGCCCTCAACGTCGTCAGGAAGCTCATTGAGCTCCTGAAGGAGGAGGGCCACAAGGTTCTTGGAATCGTTGAGAACATGAAGCTGGATGAGGAAAGGGACGTGGAGGAGCTGGCGAGGGAGGTGGGCGTTCCTTACCTCGCGGGCATACCATTCTACGGGGACCTTGAAGAGAAGATAGGGAAGCCAGAGGAGCTCCTTAAGACGGAGTTTGCCGAGAGAATTAGGAAGCTCGCCGAGAGGCTCTAAGGAGACCGGTAGAGCTCTTTTTGCTGCAATTTTTAACTTTTTCCCGACGCCTGATGAAGCTCTCAAACCTTGATTTGTTATGGGTTAGCGGTCAATATCCACAGGCCAAGGAGCACCAAGAGAAAGCCCGATAAGAGGGAGAGCTCCCGCGAATGCTTTACCATCGCCCTTGAAAAGGCCTTGCTCTCGCTTAAGCTTCCCATCGCGAAGAGTATCACGAAGAGCGGAAGGACAAAGATGATGTTGTAGAGGGCCAAGAGGAGGTACGCCAGGGCTCCGCTCTTGGATATTATCGCAGCGTAAACGACGTATGGCCCCATGGAGCATGGCAAGAGAGTCGTGGAGACTGCGAAGCCGAGGAGCAGGGCACCCGCTACAGTTGCCTCTGTGGAGAAGGCCAGCTTTCTGAGCTTACCCTTCCCGACAACGCGGGACTTCTCGAAGAGGCCTGTAACTGCTGTGTAAAGGCCAAAGGCCATTGCAAGGTAACCCGCCCACACCGTTGGTATCTTGCCGGCGAGGATGACGAGGCCAACACCGAGGGTGTAGTAGGAGATGTAAACGGCCATTATGAAGAGCAGACCCACGAGGTAAACTTTCCCTTTTGGCAGGCCCTTGACGGAGAGGGCTATGAGAAATATCGTGTAAACGACGAAGGTGCAGGGGTTCACGGAGTCCGTGAGGGCAAGGGCAAGGAACTGGGGAATGAAACTAATCATTCCTAGAGCGCTGAGAGTGAGGGAGCTGAGGCCAAAGGATAACGCGAGGATCAGGAGGAGATACTTAAGCTCGGGCTTCTTTAGGAGCTCTCTCATTGGGGTTCCCAGAAATGGTTCGAAGCGTTGTTTTTTAGCCCTTTCTCAATGGAAGGTTTTGAACCGGAAGTTGAAGAATTTGACACCCCAGGACTCCCTGTTGAGATGGTAGGTAAACCCGAGGTTTGAAACTCCCCAATTTTTAAGCTCCCCCATAATAACTTCCCTGGGGATTAAGATGCGTGAGGACCGAGAGATGGAACTCTGGGAGCTCCTTCGGAATGCGGGTCGGGTAGTTATCTGTGGCATGGGAAACGAGATGAGGGGCGATGACGCCTTCGGACTCCTCGTCGTGGAAAAGCTAAGGGAGCTTGTGAAAAGTCGAGATATTCTCATACTCAACTGCGGAGAAGTTCCCGAGAGCTACACGGGAAAAATAGCTTCCTTCAAGCCTGACCTAGTCGTCTTCGTGGACGCCGTTGAGTTCGGGGGGAGGCATGGAGATATGATAGTGGCAGACCCGGAGGATACTATAGGGGAAGCCATCTCAACTCACGGCCTGCCCCTGCGGTTCCTCGTCCAATACCTGAAGGAGAGGACGGGAGCTCGTTTCATCCTCATAGGGTGCCAGCCCCGTTTTCTTGGCCTCTTCGAGGAGCCGAGCGATGTGATAAGGGAAAGGGCCGAGCAGCTCGCGAGGGCGCTTGCGGGGGCACTAGGGGGCAGATCCGATGATTAGGATTAGGGAGGCCGAGCTCTGGGACTGTGCCAAAATAGTGGACGTATATATTTCGAACGAAGATGTAAGGAGCTCGTCTTCCCTTGAAGCCTACCTCCGTGTCGGCCCGTGGGCGAGGGTAGAAACGTGTGCCATCCATCTCAACAACCTCAAGCTTCACGGCGGTTTGGCCCTCGTGGCTGAGCTCGATGGGCGCGTGGTTGGAGAAGCAGAGCTCCTCTTCAGCGAGGAACCTTGGAAGGGGCGAATTATGAGGACAGCTCATCTCAGCGTCATAGAAGTCGCGAAGAAATATCAGGGCAGAGGAATCGGCAGAGCGCTCGTTGAGCACCTGATAGAGAAGGCACAGGAGCTGGGATACGAGATCATGACGGTCACGCCCGAAAAGGGTGCCATCGGCTTCTATAAGCGGCTTGGCTTTGAGGAGGAACTATACAGGGGTGTACTCGTGGACATCCCGACGAGGCCCGGGAGAGCTCCGACCGTCGAGACCATGGAGCCCAGTTGGACCGGGTTGAAGGAACTTCCCATGGTTCTCGGCCAGTTCCAGAGCTCTTACAACCACTGGTTTTCGGAGTTCGTCGACAGAATCGCGGACATAGATCTGATGGTGTATTTTGAGAGCGGGAAGGTCGGAAACTCTTTCTATGTGTTCGAGGGTAGCTATACCGACGAGAACGCCGTGACGGCCTACGCTTGGGGAGGAAACACTCTCGAAGTCCTTGAAGGGTTGCTGGCGCTCGCGTGGGAGAGGGGTTTTAGAACCGTAAGGACGACCGTTGAAAAGGTATTTATGATGAACATCTTAAACTTGGGAGCCGAAATCCTCGGGGAGGTCAACATACTGGTAAGACCGCTTGGGGAGCCGCTGTGGATTAGAGGGGGCTGAACCGCCTTAAATCCTCTTTCCGATTCACGTTGAAGAAGCTAGCCTTCCATTCCTCGGGCAGTTCCTCTATCGGGATGTAGCATGCGTCCACCTTTTCTATAGCTCGGCGGATCATGTAATCTCCGCTCCGTATCTGCTCTCCAAGGATTTCCCTAAAGTCCTGGGAATAGGCGGCGTGCAGGGGCTCAAGATAGCCATTTGCCCATCGGGGAACACATACAATTTTTCCACTATTCCAGAATTGTTTAATTATATAATCCACGAATTCTGGAATTATTGAGGGCATGTCCCCCGCAGCGACGAAGGCATCCCCGAGGCTCAAGGCGATATATATTCCCCCAATAGGCCCTACTAAGAGCCTGTCTATCACGACTCGATAACCGAGCTCGCGGAGGCGTTGGGCGTTCTCGGGGGCCGCGATTATAACGACTTCATCAATGTACCGAGACATCTCCAAACCCTGGAGGGCGTAGGAGATAAGTGGCTTTCCACCAATCCTGAAGAGAAGCTTGTCGCCTCCAAACCGCCTTCCCCTGCCGCCAGCTAATACCGCGCCTATCATTTTTCATCCCTTTTCTTCCTTTTCTTCTTTATGTGGACGTATTCGATAGGCACTTACATAATCTTGCTTGAGATTCAGCATTTTTTTAAGAAGATTCCGACTTAATCTTGGGCGATTTCATAGGCCTTTGCGACGTCTAAAAACCCTGAATTCCCGAGAGGTGCTTGGCTATAAACCATTAGTTTTGAAAAAATTCTAAAAATCCCGGTATCCAAACTTGGGTGGGTGAAAGGGATGTGTTTAGCAACGGTTGCCAAGGTGCTTCAGATCAGCGAGGATGGTAAAACCGCGGTGGTAGACTTCGGAGGGATAAGGAGGGAGATAAGGCTCGATCTCCTCCCGAACGTTGAGGTGGGCGATTACGTGGTCGTTCACACTGGTTTCGCCATAGAGAAGGTAGACGAGAAAACTGCTAGGGAGATACTCTCGGTCTGGGAGGAACTCTGGAAGCTTGAGCGCCGAGGTGGCTGATATGGCTTCGACCAATATCCTAGGGCCCTACAGGGACAAAGAGCTCGCCCAGAGGATAGTTCAAAAGATTCACGAGGAAGCTAAGGGCCTGGACGAAGTCCGCCTCATGCATGTCTGCGGGACTCACGAAGACACGGTTACCAGGGGCGGAATAAGGTCTCTCCTGCCTGAGAACGTCAAGATAATGAGCGGGCCGGGTTGCCCCGTCTGCATAACCCCCGTGGAGGATATAGTGAGGATGCAAGAGATAATTAGGGAGGCCTACGCCGAGGGGGATAGGATAATCTTAACGACGTTCGGCGACATGTACAGGATTCCCACCCCCCTGGGAAGCTTCGCCGATTTGAAGAGTGAGGGCTACGACGTCCGCGTTGTCTATTCCATTTACGATGCCTACAAGATTGCGAAAGAGAATCCGGATAGGCTCGTGGTCCACTTCTCGCCGGGCTTTGAAACCACGACCGCCCCGACGGCAGGCATGCTCAACGCAGTCGTCGAGGGGGGCCTCGAGAACTTCAAGATATATTCAGTTCACCGCTTAACGCCGCCAGCCGTGGAGGCTTTGGTGAAGCAGGGGACGCGCTTTCACGGGCTAATTGATCCGGGCCACGTCTCAACGATAATAGGCGTCAAGGGCTGGGCCCCTATAACGGAGAAATATGGCATCCCGCAGGTCGTGGCTGGCTTTGAGCCCGTTGACATGCTCCTCGCGATACTGCTCCTCATCAGGATGGTCAAGACAGGTGAAGTTAATATACTCAACGAGTACACGCGCGTGGTGAAATGGGAGGGTAACGTTGTCGCTCAGGAACTCATAGAGAAGTTCTTCGAGGTCAAGGACGCCAAGTGGCGAGCTCTGGGTGTTATACCGAAGAGTGGCCTTGAGTTGAGGAGAGAATGGAGGGAGCTCGAGATAAGGACTTACTACAACCCCGACGTGCCAAAGCTTCCCGACCTTGAGAAGGGGTGCCTCTGTGGAGCCATCCTGAGGGGGCTCGCCCTGCCGCCCCAATGCCCGCACTTCGGAAATGCCTGCACACCTAGGCATCCAATAGGCCCCTGTATGGTTTCATATGAGGGAACGTGCAGCATATTCTACAAATATGGGGCGTTGTTCTGACACCAAAGGTTCAAAACTCCACTCTCGTTTTCAACTTTTGGTTTTAGAAACGCATAAAGGCTGGAAAGACTAAAGGAAAACGGGTGGATGGAATGAGGGCCTACCGCATCAAGGTCCAGGGTATAGTTCAGGCTGTTGGCTTTCGCCCCTTCGTTTATCGAATAGCCCACGCCCATAATCTCAGGGGCTACGTGAGGAACCTCGGCGATGCCGGCGTCGAGATAGTTGTTGAGGGGCGGGAGGAGGACATAGAGGCTTTTCTCAGAGATCTCTACACGAGGAAGCCTCCCCTCGCGAGGATAGACCGGTTAGAGAGGAAGGAGATACCGCCACAGGGGTTCGACCGCTTCTACATTGAGAAGAGCTCCCAAGAGGGAGAGGGTGGGAACTCGATTATTCCACCGGACATAGCTATATGTGAGGACTGCCTAAGAGAGCTATTCGACCCGGCGAACAAGCGCTATATGTATCCCTTTATCGTCTGCACCAACTGCGGCCCAAGGTTCACGATAATAGAGGATTTGCCCTATGACAGGGAGAATACAACCATGAAAGAATTCTCTATGTGCGACTTCTGCGAGAGCGAATATAAAGACCCGCTTAACAGGCGCTATCACGCCGAACCCGTCTGCTGTCCCGTCTGCGGGCCGAGCTATAGGCTTTACACAAACGACGGGCAGGAGATAACCGGCGACCCACTGAAAAAGGCGGCCAAGCTTATAGACAAAGGTTACATCGTTGCCATCAAGGGAATCGGAGGAATACACCTTGCTTGCGATGCGACGAGGGAAGATATAGTTGCAGAGCTCAGGAGGAGAACCTTTAGGCCCCAGAAACCCTTTGCCATAATGGCCAGGGACCTGGAGACCGTCAAAAGCTTTGCCTACGTGAGCCCGGAGGAAGAGGAGGAGCTCATGAGCTACAGAAGGCCTATTATTGCCCTGAGGAAGAAGGACCCGTTTCCTTTGCCCGATAACCTTGCTCCAGGTCTCCACACAATCGGTGTCATGCTTCCCTACGCTGCCACTCATTACCTTCTCTTCCACCACTCGAAGACGCCCGTTTACGTCATGACCTCGGCAAACTATCCCGGCAAGCCCATGGTCAAAGACAACGAGGAGGCCTTTAAGGAGCTGAGGGAGATTGCGGACTACTTCCTGCTCCATAACAGGAAGATACTGAACAGGGCCGATGACAGCGTAGTGAGGTTCGTGGACGGGAAGAGAGCCGTTATAAGGCGCTCCCGTGGATTTGTCCCGCTCCCGATAGAGATTCCCTTTGAGTACAACGGTCTCGCCGTCGGAGCCGAGCTCATGAACGCCTTCGGCATCGCGAAGGGCGGTAAGGTTTACCCAAGCCAGTATATAGGCAACACGTCGAAGGTGGAAGTGCTGGAGTTTATGCGTGAAGCCATAGCACACTTCAGGAGGATACTCCGCGTCAAGGAGCTCGACCTCATAGTGGCCGACCTTCATCCGAGCTACAACACTACGAAGCTGGCGATGGAGATTGCCAACGAGCTAAACGTGGAGTTCCTCCAGGTTCAGCACCACTACGCTCACGTGGCAAGTGTCATGGCCGAGCATGGCCTCGAAGAGGTTGTGGGAATAGCCCTAGACGGTGTCGGCTACGGAACGGACGGGAAGGTCTGGGGTGGCGAGGTAATCTACCTGGGCTACGAGGACGTGGAAAGGCTGGCTCATATAGCCTACTACCCACTGCCAGGCGGCGACATAGCAAGCTACTACCCGCTAAGGGCCCTGATGGGAATATTGAGCAAGGTTTACGATGTGGAGGAGCTGGAGGGAATAATCAGGGGTTACTGCCCGAGGGCCATTGAGAGCCTAAAGTACGGGGAGACCGAGTTCAAGGTTGCCCTCGGCCAGCTCGTGAGGGGAATAAACGTTGCCTACGCCTCTTCCACGGGCCGCGTCCTTGACGCTCTCGCAGTCCTCCTCAACGTGGTCTACAGGAGGCATTACGAGGGAGAGCCTGCCATGAAGCTCGAGAGCTTTGCCATGAAGGGTAAGAACGACCTCAAGCTTGAGGTGCCCGTTGAGGGGAAGACCATAAAAGTGGAGGAGCTCTTCGTGGACGTGCTAGACCTCCTCGAGAAGGCAAGCCCAGCCGACATCGCATACTCGGTCCATATTGCGATGGCTAGGACCTTTGCAGAGGTTGCCGTCGAGAAGGCGAGGGAATTTGGCGTTAAGGCTGTCGCCCTAAGCGGCGGCGTTGCCTATAACGAGCTCATAACGAAGACTATAAGAAAAATCGTAGAGGCGAACGGCCTGAGGTTCTACTCAACCTACGAGGTCCCAAGGGGCGACAACGGGATAAACGTCGGCCAGGCCTTCCTCGGCGGTCTCTATCTAGAAGGCTACCTCAGCAGGGACGACCTGACCATGTGACCGGCCACGTACGTCTCGAGGACCTCCACCTCCCTAAGCTCGCTCTCGGATATCGCTAGCGGATCTTTATCGAGAACTATGAAGTCGGCCCGGCATCCGGGCTCCAGCCTTCCGATATCGGGAGCGAGGGTTACCAGGGCGGAGCACCTCGTGTAGGCGTCGAGGGCCTCTCTGATAGAGAGAACCTCTTGGGCTGTATAGTGGAAGGTCTCGATGCCTTCAAACCTTCCCCGCGTGACGGCGGCGTAAACACCCTCCCAGGGGTTCGCGGGCTCTATGGGGGAGTCCGTGCCAAACCCGACCTCGATGCCCTTCTCCCTCATGCTCCTGAACCTGTAGAGGAACCTCGCCCTTGGGCCTAGCCTCCTCACGGCCCACCAATCGCTTATCACGAACCTCGGCTGAACAGCCGCTCTTATGTCGAGGGAAGCCATCTCATCGAGCTGGTCATCCCTCACAAGGGAGGCGTGCTCCACCCTCCCTTTCACATTTGCCTCCCCGAAGACGTCGAGTATCATGTCAAGGGTCGCATCCCCTATGGCGTGTATCGCAACGTCGAGGTCGAGAGCTTTGGCGGCCTCCACTATTTCCTTAAGCTCCTTTCTATTGAGGTTGGGGTGACCTCTCGTGGGCTCGTCCGCATAGGGTTCACTAAGCCACGCAGTCCTTGCCCCGAGGCTCCCGTCAGCTAAGACCTTGACACCTGCTATCCTGAGCATATCGCCGCCGAAGGGACCTATTCCAAGGGCATCTAGCTTTGGAAGGACATCCGGATTCACGTAGGCAAATACTCTAAGGAGGAGACGCTCCTTCCTATCAAGCCACAATAAAGCTCTAAGGGCCTTCTCCCCAACGCTTACGAAGGCTACGGCGGTAACACCGAGGCTTAACAAGTGCTCCTGGGCCTTTTCTATGAAGCGAGCGTAGTCCCAGACGGTAAGCGTTTCTTCAACCTTCTTCCTTGCCTCGTCGAGGGCGTTCTCCCTTATTATGCCCGTCTCTGGGTCAAAGTCCTCTGATGGTTTGAGGTCGAGGAGCTCAAGGGCCCTTGAATTCGCAACGGCAACGTGGAAGCACCGCCGGTACAGGAGGACGGGCCTGTTCTTTACGACGTCTAGGTCCTCTCTCGTGGGATAGCGGCCGAGTTCCTCCTGATCCCAACCGTATCCGAGCACCCAAGAGGTTTTATGCCCGCTAGCGTACTTTAGGAGCTTCCTCTTCAAGGTCTCAATGTCCCGAACGCCCCTCAAATCGAGCATTTCGAGGGATAGGCCGAGCTCGTCGAGGTGGATGTGGGAGTCGAAGAAACTGGGCATAACGGTTTTTCCTCGTAAATCCACGACCTCGCCGCCGAGCCTCCGGGCTACCTCTGCAACCTTCGCCATATCTCCTGCATAAAGGACACGGCCACCCGCTATCAGGAGACCGTCCACGATTTTAAGGGGCCTGAAGGATACGTATATCCTGCCGTTGACGAAGGCCTTCAACTCAACCACCGGCAATATTTTAACCCGACGCTTAAATCATTAACTTGGGTGGTTGTAATGAAGAGGCTCCTCATGGGCAACGAAGCGATTGCCTATGGGGCTCTTGAGAGCGGCATCGCCTTCGCAACCGGTTATCCCGGAACGCCCTCCACGGAGGTCATAGAGACGATAGCCAGACTCAAGCCTGAGGTCTTTGCCGAGTGGGCCCCCAATGAAAAGGTTGCCCTTGAAGAAGCCGCTGGCGTTGCCTACACCGGCCTCAGGGCTTTGGTCACGATGAAGTGTGTGGGCCTTAACGTCGCCGCCGACCCGCTCATGAGCCTCGCCTACTCCGGAGTTGAAGGCGGCCTTGTTATTCTCGTTGCCGACGATCCTGGCCCGCATACTTCTCAGACCGAGCAGGACGATAGGTATTACGGCAAAATCGCCCTCCTCCCGGTTCTCGAGCCTGCTGACCCGCAGGAAGCACACGACCTAATAAAGTACGCCTTCGAGCTGAGCGAGAGGTACAAGGTTCCGGTGATCTTCAGAACCACGACGAGGGTTAACCACACCACTGCAGACGTCGAGGTCGGCGAGTTCGTCGAGCTCAACCGCGAGCCGAAGTTTAAGAAAGATATAGAGCGCTATGTAAGGGCGAGCATGGAGGGCAACCGGAGAAGGCATAAGTGGCTCAACGAGACGCTGGCGAAGATAGAGGAGGAGTTCAACTCGATGCCCTTCAACTGGGTCGAGGGGGACGGGAGGATAGGCATCATCGTCGAGGGAGCTCCATACAACTACGTAAAGGAGGTTCTCCCAAAGCTTGATGGCGACTTTAAAGTGTTAAAGCTTTCAACCCCTCATCCGCTCCCGAGAAAGCTCGTCGTGGAGTTCCTTAAGGGCGTTGACATGGCCATAGTAATCGAGGACGGTGCTCCCTTCCTCGAAGAGGAAGTCAAGATAGTTGCATACGAAGAGGCTCTTAACGTTCCCGTCTACGGAAAGAGAACTGGTCACCTGCCACTTGAGGGGGAACTTACACCGAGCATCGTCAGGAATGCTCTCCTTAGGCTCCTTGGAAAGGAGGCAGAGGAGTACAGGAAGCCTGAAGAAGTCAAAAGGGCGGAAAGCCTCGCCCCCAAGAGGCCGCCCGTTATGTGTCCCGGCTGTCCCCACCGCGGTTCATATAGGGCCCTGCTTGACGCCCTGAGGGAGCTCGGCTTTGGAAAGTTCGACATCCCCGTTCACGGCGATATCGGGTGCTATGCCCTGTCGCTCCTCCCGCCCCTTGAGGCCATATGGACCGAGTACGTGATGGGTGGGAGCATTAGCTTGGCGAACGGTCAGAGCGCCGTTATGAAGAAGAAAATCGTCGCCACGATAGGCGATTCCACCTTCTTCCACAACGGAATCCAGCCGCTGATTGATGCTGTCTACAAGGATCTCGATGTCCTTGTCATCATTCTCGATAACAGGACCACCGCGATGACGGGCCACCAGCCGCATCCGGGAACTGGAGGAAGCGAGACCGGGAGGAGGTTCCGCGAGATAGACATCGAGGCCCTCGTGAAGGCCATTGGCGTTAAATACGTAAAGACCGTTGACCCCTACGACCTCAAGGCCACGAAGGAGGCTATAAAGGAGGCGATGAAGGTCAAGGGACCGGCCGTGATAATAGCGAGGCGCGAATGTGTAATTCCGGTCATCAGAAGGGGTGAGATTGGCGAAATCCCCGTTGTCGTAGAGGAGAAGTGCACGGGTTGCAAGGCCTGCATCCTCTTGACCGGCTGTCCGGCCTTGATATATGAGCAGGAGACGAGGAAGGTCAGGATAGACTCGCTGATATGCACGGGCTGTGGAGTCTGCAACCAGATCTGTCCCTTCGAGGCCATTAAGTTCCCAAGCGAGCTCCGCTCTTCCTGACCTCCTCCCCTCCCTAAAGGGCGAGGCTTTCACCGGCACGTAACCCTTATTTTGTTCGGCTCCCTAATTATTTGAGGAGGAGGGGACGTTGGGGAAGTATTCCCCCATCCTAGAGGCCGTCAAGCTGAAGGGATCCAACGAATTCTCGAGGAGCGAACTCATAGGCATAATAACTTTTAAGCTGTCCCTGCTCGGCGTTAAGGAAGCCAAGCGGCTGGTAGAAGAAGCTATAAAGGAAGGAATCATTGAAGAGCGAGGTGAGCTTCTCGTCGTGAACCTTCAAGTGGCGGAGGAAGAGGAAGAAGGTGATGTCCTTGGGGAGATTGTAACCTACATCGCCAGGGAGCTTGGCATGACGGAGATGGAGGTAATGGAGGAGCTGAGGGAATTTGGGAGGAGATACGGTAATCTCGATATGAAACTCGTAGCATACCTTTACGGTCTCGAAAAAGGGCTTGACATGTCGCCGTTCCGGGACAGGCTGGAGGGATAGGCTGGCTAAATGTCCTCAACCTATTGAGGAGCTGTTAGTTTAGATACTCGGGAAAGTGGGCTCAATAAGAGCAAGGAAGGTTGTTGGAGATGCTGTATGAGGAGAAGGTCACGAGTAACGTGCTCCGAGCGGTTTTATTTGCCTCTCTACTTCCAATGTTCTTTGCCCTTTACATGACTTGGGGGGGTTGAGGAAGCAAGGATGTCCATGCTTCCAACTGCGTTTATAACAACTGCCCTTTTAATCGACGCCTCTGCCCTGAGGATTGAGATAGACGAGCGCGAGCTGAGGCTCAGAGGCCTGCTCGGAATTTTCAGGAAAACCATTCCCATTGACGAAATCGAGAGCTTCTTGGTCTCGGATTCATGGAGTGCTTGCCATGGAATGATACACTTCACGATTCCGGCCAAGGGCTGTATTCAAATAAACAGGAGGAAGGGATGGAGCATTTCCTTCTCGACGAACCAACCCGAGGAGATAGCGATGGTCCTCGCGACCCTTGGAGTGCCAAGGGCGTTGAGATTGAAGTAATCTTCGACGATGAGGGGAAAACGCCAGAAAAGGAACTTGTTGAGGACTTGCTGGCAATAGTAACTTCCTTCGCTGGAAAGCTTTATGGAATGCGTTCTCACAGGAAAAAACGCCTCGTCGAGGCGGTAAAGAATGCCCTCAGAGACAATTAAACTCACGGCAAAATTCAAGTTGAAGGAAACTCCCGAAGGATTAGACGAGCTTTTCCAGACTTACCGGGAAATCGTGAACTTTCTCATCACTCATGCTTTTGAGAACAACGTTACCAGCTTTTACCGATTGAAGAAGGAGACTTACAAAACTCTCCACTCTGAAGGGGAGAATCCAGTTAGAGTTTTACCCTGCAAGGTACCACGAGAAGTTTAAGGGCTGGAAGGTTGGGCAGGCTTGGTTAGTGAGAACACCGAAGGGAGTTTTTCTAAACGTTGTTTTCTCGAAAAAAAGTTGAGATTCGAGAGCCTAAAGCATTTGTTGGCGTGGACTGGCTACTCAATGAGCCGAGGCTGGAAGGTTAGCCGTAACGACATTTACAAACCAAAAGTTACGGCTAACCAGAACGGTTGTACGAGGAGATTTAATGGGCTATCTAAACGCTCTGAATTTGTCCGTTCTCAGTTCTTCTTTTCTGGTCATGAGCAGGTAGAATTTTTTCCATGGCCTGAGCTTTTCGAAATGGTCTAGGTCGTGGGCGGAAAGTGTGAAGAGGTTCTCCGAGGCTATTAATATGAGCTTCTCTTTTGCCCTGCTGGCGGCGACGTTAAGCCTGTTGGGGTTGTAGATGAAGTCGAATACTTGCATTAGGTAGGCTGGATCGCTTGATGTCATTGAGACTATTATCACGTCTCTTTCTCCTCCCTGAAATCTTTCCACAGTATCAACTTCGGCCTTATTCCCAATTAGTGATTTTATGAGCCTTTTCTGTGCCCTGTATGGCACTACAATGCCAATGCTAAGTCCGTTCGGGATTTTGGAAACTATTTCTGCAACTAGTTTTGCTTCGAACTCGTTAATTTTTGTTGATGATGACTCTTCATGCACGATGAGGACTACGGGGTGTTTGGGGTCAAGAATCCATCCAACCCAGCTCCTTTCTCTGGATGCTTCTCTAAGCAATTTCAGCTTTTCCTCGTCGTACTTCTTTTCGCTCTCAAGTTCTATGCCGTCGAAGATGTAGAATAGTTCTGTGTGCAACTTTGCCAGTGCTTCTGGTAGCCTATAGGTTTTTTTGAGCCTGTAAACTGGCAGGATATCGTCTTTGTTTGCAATCCATTCTGGGGGGTCTCTTCCAAGTATTCTCTTGAATTTCTTGAGCTCCCTCTCCTCAAGCTCGCCCCTAAGGAAGCGGATGAAGTTTATGGCGGAAAGGAATGGCAAGTGTTCTTCTATTGTTTTCCTGTCTTCAAGCTCCCATTCGTGAACCTGGATGGGCTGCATTTGTCGATGGTCTCCGACGATCAGAACTTGGCCTCTAGCTGGAGCCGTTGCGAGGAGGAAAATTGGGAGATCCATCATACTTGCCTCATCGACAACAACTAGATCAGCTTTTCCCCATTCTACAATTTTTGCTAAGGTTTGTGGGGTCGCGAAGAGCACCTTGACGAGTCCCCTTTTGGATATGATCGCTTCTAGGCTTCTTTGGCCTCCGCCGAAATTCAACTTCTCGTGTTCGAATTTTATGTTCTTGATTCCTTCAAGCTCTCTCTTAATGCTCTCGATGGCTTCTTCGTTTGCCAATCCCCTTATGAGCTCCACATTTTTCAGCTCTGGGATGAGGGGAGAAAGCTCCTCCAGTAATCTTGCGGTCTTTATTAGGGCCTCGTTCACGGCCCTGTGGGATATGGCAGTTACTATGAAGAGGGCATCCTTTTTCCGTTTTATGGAGGAATAGGCTCTAGCAAGTATGGCTGGGGCAACTGCTCTGGCAGTCTTCCCAGTGCCTGGAGGCCCTTGGAGAGACACGAGAAATGAGTGGATGTCCTTCACGAACTTCTTCTGCTCCTCATTAAGCTTTGCAACATTCTCAAGTTTCACAAGGAACTCTTCTATGTCCTCTTCCTGCCAGATGTTTATCTTAAAGTTGTCGTCGGATGTCTCTACTTTTCCGGCGGAATATATCGCAGAGAGCTTTTCGTATACGTAGTGTCGCTTTCCCCTGATTATCTTTTCCAGGACATCGTATGCGCGGGACATGCTGATGTCATCGATGGATGGATCAAGGACTATGATACTGCCCTTCGAGATTACATTGGCCTTGCCTATTGTTATTTTTCCCTTCTTGCAGGAAAACCCCTCGTGAGAGAATATGAACCTGCCCCTCCCCGGCGTTCCAATTAGTTTGACCTCCACGCTACCATCATCGTGGTCTATCCTGGTTATAACACCAAGGGGAGATCTTCTAATGACTCTTGCGGGGTCCTCGTTACCAAAAGCTTCCAATGGAGTTACGGCAACCCAGGATCCTTCGTCTAAGTCAATCAAAACTTCTTCCTTGGAATAGGGCCTCCAAGTTTCCGAATCTGGGAGTACTATCTTGCCCCGTATGAAGCACCCGCTTTTAGACGTGATTACATCTTCAACTTGCACAAAGGCCGATTTCTCAAGGTATGCTCGGGTTTCTCTTGGGAGTCTATAGTATTGTTCGAGCTGTTGTTTTCTCGCGAAGAATTCTAGCATCTGATATTCCATTAAGACGCTTGCCAAGTTGGGACTCTCTAAATCAAAGCTCTCAAGTTCCCTCATGCTCAGCGGTTCCTTTGGAACCCACGCATCTTTTACCTTCTCAGGTATTCTTCTCTCGATGTGCCTCACTGCCAGAGCCATCTGCTTCAGCATCTCGAGCAGGCTGTCTTTTTTCTCATCAAGCAGGGCCTGCCAAAAGGCAGTGAAGGGTATCTGCTCGTCTTCCCTGTTGAATACAGGATACAGTGCCTTGCTTTTGCTGTCTAGACCTTCCTCCGCGATGCTGTAGAGCTTTTCAAGATTTATTTCATAACCCCTCCTTTCCGCAAGGAACTTGAATATTTCTTCAAATCCATTCACGACTCGCCACTTAAAGCCGAATTGAGAGGCCACGAGCATTATTCCAAGCCCAGGCGGGAATCGTAACGCGTGCCTTGAGATGAGTTCGTCCTTTATTATAGAGTAGCCTTCTTGATCTATCGCCCGCCTAAGGCTGAGTAATGCTCTAATGGCTCTGCTACCATAAAGGTGGGGATGCCTCCTAACGGCATCCATCAGTGCGTCGCGGTGGAACCTGCTGTAAAAGTAAAGGTGGAGGAACACTTCATCCCCATTACAGGATTCTACTTTCCTTCCAACTTTGTATGTCTCGCCTTCCAGGTTGGGGGCCACTTGGCGAATGGCAGCGAACAGCTTCCTAAAGAACTTATCCAGCATGAGCCCCTCAAGCTTTTCTCCAATTTCGGGATCCATTGGAGGTTCCTCAACAACTTCAGCCACAATCTCCATCTTTCCAGTCATAGTATTTTCAACGACGGCGGATGCTCCAAGTAACGTATCAGTTATGTGGCTTTGTTCAATGAAGAGATAAACTCTAACCAGTGAGCCTGCCGGATAATTTTCAGGACATTTACCCTCGCAGGTATCCTTTGGTAAGTTATACCCAGTCCCCGGAATGAACTCAGGCCAGGCTTTATCCCCTGGCACTCTGTCGAGCTCCCTCTTTATCACCTGAGCCAATCTGGAGAGCTTTGGAAGGTTCGTTATGCCCACAACTCTCATCAGTTTTAGAACAATATCGGGCCTCCTCATCACAGGTTCCGAAAAGTTCGTCGGCCAAAGCGAGGAAAACTCAAAGAGTCCGGCCAGGTCGTCCACAGTGTTCACTCCAACACTCTTGAAGGCCTCCTGATGGCCGGGAGGTATTCCAAGCAGTCCAAGACTTCTAG
This sequence comes from Pyrococcus yayanosii CH1, assembly GCF_000215995.1. NCBI lineage: Archaea > Methanobacteriati > Methanobacteriota > Thermococci > Thermococcales > Thermococcaceae > Pyrococcus > Pyrococcus yayanosii. Next base: position 553,430 of record NC_015680.1, read on the forward strand.
CTTCAACGGCTTCCTTTATGCACACCGGCTCAAAAGGACACTCCGCGCACCTTGCAGTTAGCCAGAGATGAGACCTTCCCCCCCTCAGCACCCTTGCAAAGGGACCATTTTCTGAAAGCTTTCCTTCAAGCGTCATTACGTATTCTTCAACATCTCTGGAGAACTCAAAGCTCTCCGGTGGCCACCCCTTCAGCTTCCCTTTGGTGATTACTGCCAGCAGAATCCTTCCCCGAATTTTAAGCTCTTCAAGCATTTGGGCTAGCAGATAAGCATATGTAACGGCCTGAAAACGATGGGCGAGCTTTTCTTCCCTCGTGAACTTGGCCTCGAGGATATAAAAGGTGCTACCCTCCCTCACGATGAAGTCAGCCCTCCCGCTGACTATGAACGCACCGATCCTTCCTCGAAGGTGCGGCTGGTAAAGTAGAAGCTTATCCTCCCGCTTGAGAAGCTCTCCAACCCTCTCAAAACACTCCTGATCCGAAGAACATAGAATTATGTTTTTCGGAAAGAACCTGTTGAAAAAGGAGAAGGAACCATCCCGCTTACAGCTAGTAAAAAACCCGTAGAATTGCGTGTTCAGTAAAATATGCCTCAGCCGCCTGAGAAGCTCAACCTCAAAATTTTCTCCCCATTTCGCGAGTGACCTACCAGCTTCCTCTTTCACCTTCAGAACAAGCTTATACTTCTCAAGTTCGCCCCTCTTATACGAGAAAAGTAGCCTCAGGTAATTTGAGCATTCCTGAAGCTCGAAAAACCTCGCTATCTCGCTGGGATGGAGTATCTCCGGCATAACTACCCCCAAGTTATAATACTCCAACGATGTTTATATAAATACATGCCTGGCAAATTTAGCCACAACTTCTTGGAGTAGCCTGCTGGTTTGTTCACCATAAATGACCATTGAAGCCTAAAAAGGTTCTAAGAAGATTTTTATACGTGATTTTTGTAAAATTTTGATCGAACACATCAAGGAGGTGCAAAACGTGACAGATTACGGCATCTTGTCCCTTTTGCCCCCTCTAGTAGCCATAGGTTTGGCAATACTGACGAAAAGAGTGCTATTTGCATTGTTCTTCGGAGTATGGGTCGGTGGCCTTTTAGTTGCAGGGGGAGACCCAATAGGAGCTACGGTTCAGACCCTCAAATGGATCGTCCTCAACATAGCCTCAGCATGGGAGGAAAACGGTCAACTAGTCACTGACCTTTGGAATACACGGATATTAGTATTTGATACATTGATCGGTGCCGGTGTGGCTTTAATATACAAAGCGGGTGGAATGAACGCCATTGCAAAAGCCGTAACAAAGAAAGTTAAAAGTAGCAGAGCTGCTTCTTTAATGGCGGCAATCTTCGGAACCATAATTTTCTTTGATGATTATACAAATACAATAATAGTCGGCAACACAATGAGACCAATAACAGACAGGACGAGAGTATCGAGAGAATTTTTGGCATACGCTGATGATTCTACGGCAGCCCCTGTGGCCGTTCTAGCAGTTGTTTCAACCTGGATAGGCTACGAACTTGGACTCTTAAAAGATGCCCTAGCAAGTATAGGAGAAAATATAAGCGCCTACTCAGCATGGTTTGCAAGCTGGCCCTACAGGTTCTATCCAATACTGGCAATAATCTTGGTTTATTTAGTTGCAATTACCCACAGACATTATGGCCCTATGCTCAAAGCCGAATACAGAGCAAGGACAACAGGAAAAGTACTCAGAGACGGCGCCCAGCCCATGATGACCACTGAAATAGATGTCGGAACGCCAATTAAGGGCAAAGAGAACATATGGGTTTTTATACTGCCAGTGATAACGCTGATAGCTTTGACTTTCATAGGACTATGGGTCACCGGTGGAGGAAGTGAGGCATATGCAAAAGGTGGATTCCAAGAGGTTCTGTCAAACGCAGATTCAACTTGGGCTCTTGTCTGGGGCTCCTTTGGAATGGTCATCGTAGCAATGGCCCTCATTCTCGGAATGAAAATCATGGATCTCAAACAAGTTGAAGAAACAATCGTTGCAGGAATGAAACAGATGCACTTTGCTATGATGATCCTCATCCTCGCCTGGAGCATTAAAAGTGCATGTGACGCCGTAGGAACTGCAGACTATGTTGTAAGAGTTGCCTCAGATATTCTCTCACCCAGCTTAGTGCCATTTGTAATTTTCGTTATCTCAGCATTCATATCATTTACCACCGGAACTTCCTGGGGAACCTTCGCAATAATGATGCCAATAGCCGTACCACTAGCCTACCACCTAAGCGGAGGCCTCGGCCCAGTTGTCTACGCCAGCATAGCCTCGGTATTTGCTGGAGGTGTCTTCGGAGACCACTGCTCACCAATAAGCGACACTACAATCATGAGCTCAATGTTCTCAGGCTGCGACCATATAGATCACGTGAACACACAGATACCATACGCACTCACCGCAGCAATCATCGGGGCCATAATGTTACTACTGTTCGCCATAGGAATAACAAACGGCTGGCTACTACTGGCCATTGCAATACCTATGTTGATAGGCTTTCACTACATTCTAAGTGAGTGGTATGGAAAGAAAGTCGGCATCCCTCACGGGAAAGTCCCAATATACATTGTAGAGGAATGACCCCTTACCCTTTTTAATTCTTAACCTAACTGCCCGCAAAAGGCTCAGCAATTGAAAACGAAAATTTTTAGATACTAGTTTTGAACAGTTATTTTGCCTAAAAATGCTGAGATATTTTTCTTTTGGGCAAATGGTGGGTTGTGGGGGGTTTGGAGGGTTTTAGTAATGTTTTGTTGGTATATAACGTTTTGTTGTGTTTTTTCGTGTGTTTTGTGACGAATTTTTTTCGGAGTTGGGAGTGGGGTGGGGAGAACAGTCCTCTCACGCAAAACCCTATTGAAATTGTGTCTTTTTCCACTTACTGTTAAATTATTCCTTAATTTTTGATTTAATTGGTTGAGAAACCGTTGGAAGCCTTATGATCACTTTCGATCATTGAAATTATGGGGTTTTTTAGAAGCTTTTTACCAAAAGTTTTGACTCCTCAAGACTGCATTTCAAGCCCTCTCAAGGCCTCGTTAAGACCCCCTCGCCAAAAGATTTATAAAATCCAAGACTCCCAAGAAAAGCATAGAAGAAAACAAGCAAAAAACCCACCTGTTCCAATAAGACTCAAAGAGAATTGAAAGTCCGGGCTAACCTCGTAAGTCTGGACGTTCGTCTCGGGGGTTCCAATAAGACTCAAAGAGAATTGAAAGTCCCCTGCTCCGGCTTCTTCATCGTGAAGAAGAACATCGTTCCAATAAGACTCAAAGAGAATTGAAAGCCCCGGCTCGGAGCTCAAATCAGGAAAAGGTTCAAATGTTCCAATAAGACTCAAAGAGAATTGAAAGTTCTAATAATCACGAGTACGACGTCTTCGTCGTCATGTTCCAATAAGACTCAAAGAGAATTGAAAGTCGTTTTCTTCATTATTATCTATGTCATTACACCTATGTTCCAATAAGACTCAAAGAGAATTGAAAGCGGGGCGCGAGCCGGCGGGAAATCCGCCCCCGCGGGGGTTCCAATAAGACTCAAAGAGAATTGAAAGCTGGATCTCTCTGAATTCTTCTGGATCACTAGTAACCTGTTCCAATAAGACTCAAAGAGAATTGAAAGTACTGAGAAGCATTACTATCGTGAACTCTGGGCTGTGTTCCAATAAGACTCAAAGAGAATTGAAAGTCGGGCTTCCGCCCCAGACTGGCCTGTGGACGTAAATCACGACCTCGTTCCAATAAGACTCAAAGAGAATTGAAAGGCAGTAGTTTGTGCTGCTCGTTCATAACTACATATAGTGTTCCAATAAGACTCAAAGAGAATTGAAAGGTTGGGGCGGAGATAATAGACTTCGAGGGCGCCGCGAGCGTTCCAATAAGACTCAAAGAGAATTGAAAGTCATTCGCAGTGTATAAAAACACGTGGTTGGCGGTGTTCCAATAAGACTCAAAGAGAATTGAAAGAAGAAGAAGGGTGTCGAGGATGTCGTTTTCGACGTGTATCTCGGTTCCAATAAGACTCAAAGAGAATTGAAAGCTTTGAAATTCTCGTAGAGGCCATTGGGGTCCCGGGGTGTTCCAATAAGACTCAAAGAGAATTGAAAGACGTACTCTACAAAGATCTCAAATAACTCCTCCTCGTTCCAATAAGACTCAAAGAGAATTGAAAGCTTCTTTCAAGCCGGAAATGGTTGCGGCCGGCTTGTAGGTTCCAATAAGACTCCTGGGTTCCAAAGAGAATTGAAAGTGTGTTTGGAGGGGGTTTGTGATTGTTTTTATTCTTATTTTTGCTATTCGTTAGTTGGGTTGGGTTATTATTTTGATTATCTGTTGGTTGGATCTTAAGTTATTATGAGCTCTATCCGTGCTGTTGGGTGCTTGTAAGGACGCTTTATATCTGGTGGTTTTGAGGGGAAGGGGCGGGTGTTGAATGTCAGGTTAATTGTGGGGACGTGTGATGGTGAAATTTTCAGGACTCGCGTGTTGATTAATGTCATGACAAGCCAGCCCAACGATTACTACTGAAGTTCGTTAACCAGGCAATGCTAAAATCCCACCTTCACTCACAAAATTTCTTCTCGAACTTCCCACCACTCGCAAAATAAAAAATAAAAAATACTATAACCCACCCCAACACTTTGCGTAAAAAACTAACGCAAACCCAACAACCACCACCAAAACAAAAAGAAAAAATACGTAGCTACGTCAAGAACAAGTAATTTTTTGAATATGGTTAACGTAACAATTTGCAGGTTATTCCATAAATTGCAATGTGATGTCTCTTTGTTCTCCCACGATATCAAAGTTGAAGACCTAGCTTGAGCTCGATATAATTTAAAGGGGCTTTGCTCCAGCAAGCAAGATAATAATTTAAAAATTAAACCAAAAGTTGAAAAACGGAGTCACTCTTCAGGCTTCGGCAGGATGGCTTCCACACCAAGGACCTTCCACATTGCCTTTATCTGCTCGCGGAGCTGGTCGATGGCTTCTGGGCTCTTGAAGAGGTGCTTGAACCTGCCCTGGAGCTTAAGGTACTCTTCTATGGGCTTCTTAAACTCTATCCTGACTACTCTGCCTCCTTCCCTGTGGACCTTGGCCCCTCCCCCTGGTGGCTGTATCTTGATGTTGTGGAAGTCACCGTTCTCAATCTCGAAGAGCGGCCATATGCCTGTCTCGATTGCAAGGCGGGCTATCTCAATGCCCTTCTCCAGTGGTGTCCTCCAGCCGGTTGGGCAGGTGCAGTGGACCTGGACGAATGCTGGGCCATCAACTTTGGCCGCCTTCTTCATCTTCTTGATGAAGTCGAAGGGATTAGCTATGCTTGCCGTAGCTACGTAGGGTATCTGGTGGGCCGCGGCTATGAGAGCTACCCACTTCTTGGGCTTGTCCTCACCTATTGAGAGCTTGCCCGGTGGTGAGGTGGTCGTCCAGGCTCCGTAGGGGGTGGAGCTTGAGCGCTGAATTCCCGTGTTCATGTAAGCTTCGTTGTCATACATGAGATAGACAACGTTGTGCCACCTTTCGAGCATACCGCTCAGGGCCTGCATACCTATGTCGGCGGTTCCACCATCACCAGCTATGGCCAATATCTTGCCCTTCCTGCCGAGCTTCTTCCAAGCCGCTTCAATTCCCGATGCAACGGCAGCAGCGTTCTCGAAGGCCACGTGAATCCAGGGTGCCTTCCATGATGTGTACGGGAAGACGGCGCTAACAACCTCCATACATCCGGTGGCCTGGGCTATGGCGAAGGCGTTTGGATCACCATACTTCTCCTCCATGGCCTCGCTAAAAGCCTTGGTTGCAAGCCTGAGAGCGGTGGCACAGCCGCAACCGGCACAGGCGGCGTGACCAGGTGCCCAGTACTCGCGAGTGGTAACGGGGGGCTTTCTAACTGCCATCTCCATCACCTCACAGTATCTCCTTCCTAAGTCCTATCCAGTTAATAGGCTTCTCAACCTTACCCTCCTCAAGAGCCCTCCTGGTTATGGAGAAGGCCTCGTCAAGTTGCTCGAAGGTAACATCCCTTCCACCAAGTCCCGCTATGAAGTCCAGCATCAGAGGCTTCTCCTTCTCGTTTATGAGAGTGGCAGAGGCATCCGTGAAGACCGCTCCATAGAGCCCGATTGTGATGTTCTTCTCGATGAACGCAAGCACCTTGGTCTTCTTCGCAAGGGCCTTGATCTCCTCGACTGGGAACGGCCTGTAAACGGTTATCTTTGCTGCTCCTACCTTGTAGCCCTCCTCCCTCTTCTTGTCCACCCACTCCTTTAGGGTTCCGGCGAGAGAGCCCATGGTAACGAAGATCATCTCGGCGTCATCTGTGCGGTACTCCTCAATCTTCTGGTACTTCCTGCCAAACCTCTTCTCGAACTCGGCGAAGGCCTCGTCAATGACTTCCTTTGCCCTCTCCATAGCCTCCCAAACCTTGTACCTCGCCTCCATGTAATGGGCTGGGAAGGCAAGTGTGCCCTGGGTTATGGGCCTGGCGGGGTCGAGATAAGCGTGCTTTGGCTCGTACTCGCCTAGGAATTCGTCCACGACTTCCTGGTCAGGTATCTCAACTGGTTCGACGGTGTGCGTTAGGATGAACGCGTCGAAACCAACCATAGCCGGGAGAAGAACGCGCTCGTCTTCAGCCACCTTGTAGGCTATCAGGATGAGGTCGAGAGCTTCTTGATTATTCTCGGCATAGAACTGAATCCAGCCCGTGTCTCTCTGGCTTATCGTGTCCTGCCAGTCGTTCCAGATGTTTATTGGAGCCGATAGAGCTCTGTTGCCTATGGCCATGACTATTGGAAGCCTCATGCCTGCGGCAATGAAGAGTATCTCATGCATCAAAGCAAGACCCTGAGAAGCTGTGGCGGTGAACGTCCTAACGCCAGCGGCAGCGGCGCCAACACAGGCCGAGATGGCGGAGTGCTCGCTCTCGACCTTTATGAACTCAGCATCGAGCTCTCCGTTGGCCACGAACTCGCTTATCTTCTCGGGCACGAGGGTCGAGGGTGTGATGGGGAACGCGGCTATGACCTTTGGCTTGGCAAGCTTGGCCGCCCAAGCGGCCGCCTCGTTGGCCTTCATAACCTTCCTAATCGGCATCTTTCACCACCTCACTTAACTTCCCTAACCATTTCTATCGCCTTTGCCGGGCATTCGTTAGCGCAGATGCCACAACCCTTACAGTAGTCGTAGTCGAAGACCGGATAGCCCTCATCGTCAAGATAGATAGACGGCTCCGGACAGTAGATGTAGCAGAGGTAGCACCTGACACACTTATCCCTGTGGAACTCTGGTCTGAAGACCCTCCAGCTACCTGTCTTGTTTATGACGCTACTTCCGGGAATGTAGACTATCGCCCCGGGCGTCATCTTCTCGGTGAGTTCCCTCTGGGCCCTCTCTATATCGGCCTTAAACGGACTTTCCGCCATACCTACCACCCCAGGCAAGTTATACACTCGGCACCTTAAATAGATCTCGAAAAAAGGAAAGTCAGCCGAACACTTCAGCAAGTTTCTTGAGCCTCTCCCACTCATCAAGCACCCACTTCTGAAGAATTTCCACGTCTTCCTTGGTCATGTACTTGAACCTGCCCTGGAGCTTGAGGAACTCCTCGATTGGCTTGGGCTCCTTCTTGGGATTTGGCATGTTTATTTTGTACTTCCCATTCTCGTACTCGAAGAGCGGGAAGTAAGCCGTCTGCACGGCCAAGCGGGCAAGCTCAATTGTCTTGTCGGTCGGGGCACGCCAACCAGTTGGGCATGGAGCAAAGAGCTGGATGAAACTTGGCCCCGGTATCTTTTGGGCCTTCTTGAGCTTCCTTATTAGATCCTCCGGATAGGCGATGCTCGCCGTAGCAGCGTAAGGTATGCGGTGAGCTATAACGATGTCTATGACCTTCTTCTTGTGCTTCTTCTCAAGGAAGTGCCTCTTCCCGCCCGGCGTGTTGGTTGTCCAGGCTCCGTAGGGGGTGGAGCTTGAGCGCTGAATTCCCGTGTTCATGTAAGCTTCGTTGTCATACATAATGTAGACCGCATCATGTCCCCTCTCAAGCATGCCAGAGAGAGCTTGGAGTCCTATATCAGCAGTCCCACCGTCGCCGGCCCATCCAACGACCATAATGCCATCGTCACCCTTAACCTTGTAGCCAAGAGCCTTGAGGCCGGCCTCAATGCCGCTTATCACTGCACCAGTGGTCTCGAAGGCGGTATGGAAGAGCGGGACATTGAGGGTAGAGTACGGCCAGGGGCCAGCGATTATAGTCGAACAGCAGGCGGGAATCGCAATTATCGTCTTCTTGCCGTAGGCCTTAAGCACGTAGCGGAGAGCAAGGGAGGCACCACAACCCTGGCAAGCGGTGTGGCCGGCGAAGAAGTGCTCCTCAAAGGGTATCGTGACCTTTTTCTTAACGTTCTCGGGAACCTCCATCCTTCTCACCTCTTGAGGTGATACCACTCCACTTCCTTATCCAGCTTGCCCCTCTCGATGAGCTTCCTCATATCATCAGCTATGACCTTCGCGTCCTTCACAGTAAAGTCCCTTCCTCCAAGGCCAACGATGTAATTCTTCATTATTGGCCTAAGGCCGGTGTTGTAAAGAACACCTTTGGCTTCGTTAAAGAGTATGCCCTCCTGACCGAAGGAGAAGTTCCTGTCAAGGACGGCTATTCCCTTGACTCTCTCGGCTATCTCGATAAGCTCCTCCCTCGGGAAAGGCCTGAACCAGCGAACCTTGGCGTAGCCGACCTTGTAACCCTCCCTTCTCAGGATGTCCACAGCCTCCTTAACGGTCCCCATAAGGGAACCCATTCCCATGAAGACGAAGTCCGCATCGTCTATGTAGGCGGTTTCTATCATCTGACTATAGTCCCTACCAAAGCGTTCCCCAAACTCCCTTCCAACTTCCTTAATGACCTCCTTGGCTTTCTCCATGGCCATCGCTATTTTATACCTAAACTCGTAGTAGTCGGCAGGTGTTGCAAGGCCGCCGACGGCGATGGGGTTATCGAAGTCGGTGAGCGTGTAGAGAGGCTTCCTCGGCGGAAGGAACTCGTCAACGAGCTCCTGGGGAATCATTTCAACGATATCGTAGGTGTGGCTCAGGATGAAAGCACTCTCGATGACCATGGCAGGCAGGTTAACGGTCTCGGCGACCCTGAATGCCATCAAAACGCCATCGTAAACCTCCTGATTGTTCTCAGCATAGAACTGCATCCAGCCAGTATCCCTCTGCGACAAGCTATCGGTCTGATCATCCCAAACGCTCCAAGGCGGAGCCATAGCCCTGTTAACGTCCACCATGACTATCGGTAGCCTGGCATTGCTAGCCCAGTGAAGCATCTCGTGCATCAAAGCTAAACCTTGAGCGGACGTGGCCGTGAAAACCCTAGCCCCCGTAGCGGAGGCACCTATACAAGCAGCCATCGCCGAGTGCTCGCTCTCAACGGGGATATACTGAATATCAGCCTCACCGTTAGCTATAAACTCGGCTATCTTCTCGATAATGCTTGTTTGCGGTGTGATTGGATAGGCGGCGACAACCTGAACACGAGCGTGGAGAGCCGCATAAGCGGCCGCATAGTTACCACTTATGACCTTCTTAATTGGCTTGTACTCCATACGACCCACCTCACTTCTCCTCTCTAACCATGGTTATAGCCTTCGTTGGGCACTCGTTCGCACAGATGCCACAACCCTTACAGTAATCGTAGTCCACCTCGACGTAACCATCGGGCTTAATGTATATGGCCGGCTCTGGGCAGAACTTCCAGCAGATGTAGCACTTGACACACTTGCTCTTGTCTATGATAGGCATGAAGGTTCTCCAGTCGCCGGTGAAGTTTATGAGCGTCGTTCCGAGGCTTATTGGGGCCTCGGGATACTCGTCCACAGATTTGAGTGATATCCTCCTAACTTCCTCCTTCGCCCTGCCGAACAGGGTGTTCACGTTTATCACCCCAAAGTTAAGAAGGAGACTCAGAGCTCAAAGACCTGCGTCTTCTCATAAGCTTCCCTAGCCGCCCTTGCGTTCTTCTCACCGAGTTCGCCAGAGAAAGTGTCCTTTATGGCTTCCTCAATGCTCTCTATCTTCACAAGACCGGTCGCCTTTGCAACGGCACCGAGGATTGCGGTGTTGGTTATCGGAAGGCCAAGTATCTCCAGGGCTATTGTCGTGGCATCCACGAGGGCAAGCTTGGCGGGCTTCTTCTTGAGCTTCTCCAGAACCTCATCCTTGCTCTTCTCTGTGTTAACTATGACTATCCCGCCCTCCCTAAGGCCTGCAGTAACGTCAACGGTATCAAGGAGAGACGGATCAAGAACGACGACAACATCAGGCTCATATATCTGAGTCTTTATGCGGATTGGCTTCTCGTCTATCCTCGTGAAGGCCGTAACTGGAGCACCCCTGCGCTCGACACCGAAGAAGGGGAAGGCCTGCACATATTTGCCCTCCAAGAACGCTGCTTCGGCAAGAATGTTCGCGGCCGTAACTGCACCTTGTCCACCCCTACCGTGAAAACGAATCTCTATCATCCTTTTTGCCCCCTGAAAGTTTTTTCGGTTTGAATTAAAGGAACCGCATTTATTTAGTTTTCGGTGCAGGAAGAAAGCCCTCACGACGATTGCAGATGTGTATAGCTGAACATCTTATGATAGCGATGAACACGTGAGGGAATAACGTTATTAATGGACCGGGCGGAACTTATAACATGGACACCGCCCTCGTGGCCGCCCTCGCCGTTGGCTTTTACATAGCCTGGAACATAGGCGCCAACGATTCAGCCAACGCCATGGGGACAGCAGTCGGTGCAGGAATACTAAACTTCCGACAGGCCACCTTAACCATCGGCATCTTCGTTATCCTCGGCGCCTACCTTAGAGGCTACAAGGTCATGAAGACCGTTGGAGAAGGAATAATCAGCTCGATGAGCATGGAATTAGCGATCCTCATTCTATTCTCAGCAGGCATATGGGTGACCATTGCAACTATAAAAGGACTCCCCGTCTCAACAACGCAGGCGATAGTGGGAGGTGTAATAGGGGCAGGACTCGCCACGGGCGCGACAATAAACTGGTCCGTAATGGAAAAGGTCGTAGGAGCCTGGGTACTTTCCCCTGTGATAGCAGGGATTTTTGCTGCCCTCCTATACAAGTTTTACTCACGGATTATTGCATCTATAAAGAGCCTCAGAAGGCTTGAGCTCCTTTATAAGTGGATGGCGATCCTTGGAGGCTCTTATATGGCCTTCAACTTCGGGGCTAACGAAGTCGCCAACGCCACGGGACCACTCGTCGGAGCAGACCTCCTCACGCCAAGGTGGGCCGGTCTCTTTGGAGCCATCAGCCTAACCTTGGGAAGCCTCACCTTCAGCTACGCCGTTATGCACACAGTTGGAAAAAAGATAACATCCCTCGGCCCAGTATCAGCCTTCTCAGCCCAGTTCTCCTCGGCAATCGCCGTCAGCCTAGCGAACTACTTCGGCCTCCCTGTGAGCTCGAGTCAGGCAATAGTAGGAGGTGTTGTGGGAGTTGGACTCGCGGCGGGGGAGAGAGTTGATAAGAGAATCGTGGCTGACGTGCTCTTTGGATGGGTAGCAACACCCACGACGGGCATGGTGATAGCCTTCACCCTATCGAAGCTCTTCATGGCGGTTGGGCTGCTCTGAGCTCGACACCCAGCTTCGTAAGCTCTCTTATCATTCCCGCCTGGATGTAGGCTCGAATGGTTGTTTCGGGACCGTATTCAACGGCAACGAGCTCACCGATTGATCTGACGATTGAAAGGACTTTACCCACCTTCTCAGGTTCCCTTATCTTAATCTCGAAGAGCCTGAACTTCGGAAGGCTCAATATCGTCCTCTCGAGAACCTCCAACAACTCCTCAACCCTTCCAAGCCTCGCGGATATCTTGGCAGTACCAGATAGCGTCACGCTCCTCCTCTCAGCAAGCTCCAAGATAAGAGCCTCCTTCTCTCCCGCATCCTCCTCTCCAACCAGATCAACCTTGTTGAGGGCCACGATTATTGGCCTATCAAGAGCCTTCAGCTCCCTGAGGACATCCAAAGAGGCTAAGAACTTCCTGCGGACCTCGGGCCAGGGTTCGCTGGCATCCACAACCAGAACAACAACATCCGCCTTGACAATCTCCTCGAGTGTCGAATGGAAGGCCTCGACTATAAAGGGCGGGAGGTCATCTATGAACCCAACCGTATCGGTGATAAGAACCTTCTTGCCCCTCAGCCTAAAGCGCCTCGTGGTCGTGTCAAGAGTCGTGAACATCTGATTCTTGGCATCCACATCCTCGTTGGTCAGAATATTGAGAAGAGTTGACTTGCCAGCGTTCGTGTATCCGGCCAGTGCTATCAGAACGAATCCCTCTTCTTCCCTCTTCTTCCTCCTCACAGCCCTTTCAGCCCTTATCTTCTCCAGCTCCTCCCTAATCTTGCCCATCCTGTAGCGGATGTGCTTGAGGTACTGCTGCGTCTGGTATTCACCCATACCCTTGAAACCCGCCCTGTCGCCAAGCCTTATCCTCCTTATCGCCTCCTTAACGAGCGGCAACTCATACTGAAGATTTGCCAGCTCCACCTGAAGCTTAGCCTCTTTCGAATGGGCCCTCTTCTCGAATATCTCAAGAACGAGCTGCCACTTATCCATTATCTCAACCCTAAGCTCCCTCCAGAGATTATAAGCTTGGCTTGGAGTAAGGCGGTTAGCAAAGACAACCCTATCAGGCCTAAGAGCTTTTACGAGCTTCTTCACTTCCTCCAGCTTGCCGGGTCCTATGTTATACCGGGGATGCTCCTCCCTGACCTGCTCGACTATGGCAAGAACCTCGTAGCCCGCACTCCTCAGGAGCTCCTCGAACTCCTCCCTACTGGCCCTTCTTCTCGGCTCGTGCCTTATCACCCCAACGACCTTCATCGTTCAAAGATCCTCCCGGAACCTTAATACCTTTCGGCTCAAACCTCAGTAAGCGGAGACCTTGACCTCCTGAAGAGAGCCTCGAGTTCCTCTCTCCTCGCCCTAACCTTACCGAGGAGGGCATCTATTCTCCCATCCTCGTGCCGGATCTTAAGGGTCGTCAAGATACCCTCAAGAAACCCGAGCACAGCGATTTCCACAAACTCATTCCCCCTCTTCCCTTCCAGCTCCCTGTTAAGGCTAACGAAGGAATCTATGGTGGTTATCAACCCCTCTTCACCCAGCTCCCTACAAAGCTCCTTAACCTCCTCAATGAGCATTCTACCCACCGGACAATCTTAAGCACCAAGGTTATAAAGGGCTTGCCTCAACCAAATCTCATGGAGCTCGTGGATGCCCTCGTTGAAGCGATTAGGCTCGCGGTTACCAAAATACCGGACGACGTCGAAAAGGCTCTTACAAGAGCCTACGAGAAAGAGGAAAACGACATTGCGAAGTTCAACATCTCCCTAATACTAAAGGCCATAAAAATCGGGCAGGAAAAAAGAGTGCCCGTCTGCCAGGACACGGGAACGCCAACCTTCTTCGTGGAGCTCGGCGATTACTCAAACCCGGGTGAACTCGTAAAGGCAATAAAAGAGGCCGTTAGGATAACAACGGAAGATGTTCCTCTGAGGCCGAACGCCCTGAACGTCCTAACCAACGAGAATCTCGGAAATTTGCCAATCATCCACATGGAGACCACGGAAGAAAAGGCGACGAGAATAGCAGTGCTAATGAAGGGGGGAGGAAGCGAGAACTGCTCAGCCCTCGCCATGCTAACACCCGCTGAAGGCCTTGATGGATTGAAGAGATTCGTAATCGAGAAGGTAGCGGAGTGCGGTGGCAAGCCCTGTCCCCCCATTATATTAGGGATTGGAGTCGGGGGCACGGCCGAAAAGGCCATGGAGCTCGCCAAAAGAGCCCTGCTCAGGAGAATTGGGGAAAGGAACCCGAACCCCCAGCTTGCGGCCCTTGAGGAGGAACTGCTTAAAGCGGTGAACTCCCTGGGAATCGGACCGATGGGCCTGGGCGGAAAGACGACGGCCCTCGACGTGAAGGTAGAGGTTGCCCCCAGGCACCCTGCGAGCTTTCCAGTTGCCCTTGCCGTTCAGTGTTGGGCCCATAGAAGAGCGTTCGTGGAGATAAAGGGCGGGAGGGTTAGGGTTTGGCAGTGAGGCTGAAGACTCCCCTGAGCGCGAGAGATGTCCTTAGGCTAAAAGTCGGTGACAAGGTGCTCCTCTCTGGTATCGTGTACACGGCAAGAGACCTTGCCCACAAGAGAATCATAAAGGAAGGACCTCCCTTCAACCCGGAGGGCGCCGTCATATATCACTGCGGACCCCTAATTAAAGATGACAGGGTTATCTCGGCAGGACCAACAACGAGCGCCAGGATGAACATCTATCTCGAAGAAGTACTCAGGATGGGCATCCGGGGAATAATCGGGAAAGGAGGCATGATGCCGGAGCCCTTCAGGGGAAGGGCCGTTTACTTTGCATTTCCCGGCGGAGCTGGAAGTCTCGCGGCCGAGCATGTGAGGAGAATAAAGGGCGTCTTCTGGCCAGAGCTCGGGATGCCGGAGGCGGTCTGGGCCCTTGAAGTTGAAGACCTTCCGCTGCTCGTAGCAATAGATGCCCACGGCCGCACGCTCTATCGGAAATTCACTCAAGAGCTAACCTCACGGCCCTCTCAGCTATAACATCCATCGGGTCTACGATGGGAACTGACAGGTCGCCATCGTGGAGGACAAGACTTACTTCCGTGCAACCTGCTATCACGCAATCAACCCTCCCCTCAAGGGACCTTGCGACCTCGAGGATTAGCCTCCTGCCAAGTTCGATGTTCCCAGCCTTAACCCCTTCATATATAGCCCTCATAACCTTTTCCTGCCCTTCTTCGTCCGGCACGACAACCTCTACGGCCCACCTTGCAAGGGCCCTCTCATAAACGCGGCTGACGACGGTGCCCGTCGTGGCAAGCAGGCCAGCTCGTTTGACCCCCATCTCAGCTATTTTCCTGGCGGTCTCCTCCACCATGCTCACGACAGGTATCTTGACTGCCCTTTGAATATCCTCTATGAAGGCGTGGGCCGTATTGCAGGGCATTATTATGAAGTCAGCCCCGCAGGCCTCAAGCCGTTTCGCCGTCTCCACAAGGGCCGGCCTCGGATCCTCCCCATAGCCTAGAATAAAGGCCGTCCTATCCGGTATCTGGGGATTACTGATCACGATAACTTTCGGATGATCCTGATCCCTCCTTGCAGGAACCTTCTCCACTATCCTCCTAAAGAGCTCCGCCGTGGCTAGGGGACCCATACCGCCCAGTATTCCGATAGTCTTCATAGCTTCACCTCCCTAAGCCTCCCCTCCCTAATCTCAATGACCCTCGCCATAAGGAAGAGCAAGTCACTGAGCCTGTTGAGGTATATAAGGGGCTTCTCACCAATGCCGAACTCCCTCAAAACAGTTGCTACCCTGCGCTCCGCCCTTCTCGCAACTGCCCTGCAGACGTCAAGCTTCGCGCTTGCAAGTGTTCCTCCGGGCAGAACGAAGCTTCTCAGCTCAACCTGAGGCTCGTACTTAGCAATAACATTCTCTAGCCATTTTATCTCACCATCACCAACACTCTTCATCCTCCCCTTGCTCCCGAGTTCGGCCATGATGGAGTACAGATGACCCTGAACGGTGTCTATGATTACACGCATCTCATCGTCCAAGTAGTGCCTTGCCTCGCCGAGGAAGCTAGTGAGCTCGTCTATCGTCCCATTGGCTTCAATTATCGGTGAGTCCTTCCAGACGCGATCCCCTCCGAAGAGAGATGTCGTCCCCCTGTCCCCCGTCTTCGTCGTCACCCTCATGACACCCACCTCCCCCAACTTCGCCCACGAGAATATAACGATTATCGCGGCTGGACAACCTTTTAAAGAGTCCCGAGCGGTAAGTTATAATTCAGAGGGGAGGCTCATGAAAGCAATTTACAGAGGCATGTGTCCAAACTGTGAGGGCAGGATAAGCGACGAGAGGCTCTCAATGAAAAACCCTTGTGAATCCTGTCTTGACGAACCCGTCGGCGAGCAGGTTTACTTTGACCTCATAAAGGCCGTTAGGGACGCCCTCAAGCTCAAAGGGACTCTCAAAGAGTGGGAGGAAATTTATAAGCTCAACAAGGCCGTGAAGGACGTGGAAAAGTTCTTCGAAAAGGCCACAGGCTTCACCTTCTGGAGCGCCCAGAAGACGTGGGTAAAAAGGCTCGTTAGGGGAAGGAGCTTCTCGATAATAGCCCCAACCGGAATGGGCAAGAGCACCTTCGGAGCCTTCATGGCGATATACTTCGCCCAGAAGGGGAAGAAGAGCTACATAGTCGTCCCAACAACCCCGCTCGTCATCCAAACAGTCAGGAAGATTCGGACAATGGCAGAGAGAGCCGGCGTCGAAGTAAACCTAGCTTACTATCATGGCAACCTCAAGAAAAAGGAGAAGGAGGATATGCTGGCCAAGATAAGGGACGGGAACTTCGAGATTCTCGTTACGAGCTCTCAGTTCCTCGCCACGCGCTTCGACGAGCTCCTGAAGGATAAGAAGTTCGACTTCATCTTCGTGGACGACGTTGACGCCTTCCTCAAAGCGAGCAAGAACATAGACCGCTCCCTAATTCTCCTCGGCTTCACCGAGGATGTAATAGCGAAGGCCTGGGAGATAATCAAGCTGAAGAAACAACTGGCAAAGCTCCTTCAGAGAGGAAATATCGAAGATATCGAGCGGCTCAACTCTCAAATAGAGAGATTAGAGGAAGAAATAGAAGCCTTTAGGCAAAAGAACAATGTAGGTGTCCTAATAGTAGCCTCGGCCACAGGAAGCGCCCGAGGAGACAGGATAAAGCTCTACCGCGAGCTCCTCGGCTTCGAGGTCGGGAGCGGCAAGTCCGTCCTCAGGAACGTCGTAGATTCCTATCTAATACCCGAAAAGCCCGTAGAGGACGTCGTGGCAGAGCTCCTTCAGAAGCTTGGCAAGGGTGGCCTGATATTCGTTCCCATAGACAAGGGCATCGAGTACGCGGAAAAGCTCACCGAGTTCCTAAAGGAAAGAGGCTTCAGGGTCGAGCTCGTCTCTGCTAGGAGCAAGAAGGGGCTAGAGCTCTTCGAGAGAGGCGAAGTGGACCACCTTGTAGGCGTGGCTACTTACTATGGAACAATAGTCAGAGGACTCGACCTGCCACACCTCATACGCTTCGCCCTATTCACAGGCATCCCCAAGTTCCGGTTCAGCCTCGACCTCGAACAGCCCACAATATACCGAGTCCTCGGACTCATGAGCGAGATAATAGAGTTCCTGCCCGAAGAAGATAGAAGAACCGGAGAGAAGCTCTACTCAAGACTTAGGAAGATTATCAGGAATGTGCCCCAGTTCGAGCTTATGAAAATAGAAGAGGCCCTCGCCGAGGGACTCCCCCTCGAAGGCTTCCAAAACCACGTCCTTGAGATATTTAGGGAAGCCGTCGAATTCCTTCGGAGAGTTCTGAAGAACGAGATCGTGCTTAAGAAGATAGCAGAAGATCCGTTCCTCAGCCTGAAAAGAGAAGGAGACAAGTGGTTCATTGAGATACCGGACGTCAGAACATACATCCAAGCCAGCGGAAGGACGAGCAGGCTTTTCGCCGGCGGAATAACCAAGGGTCTCAGCGTCCTCATCGTGGACGACGAAAAAGTCTTCAACGGCCTAGTCAGACAGATGCGCTGGCGCTTCACGGAGTTCAAGATGATCCCCTTCGAGGAGCTTGACCTCGAGGAAGTTCTCAAGGAGATAGACGAGGACAGGGAGAAAGTTAAACTTGTGATGGAGGGCAAGATAAGCGCCAAGGTCAAGGACCTAGTCAAATCGGCACTTATGATAGTGGAGAGCCCCAACAAGGCCAGAACAATAGCCAGCTTCTTCGGTCAGCCCAGCAAGAGAAGGATAGGGGACTTAGTGGCCTACGAGGTAAGCATAGGCGACAGAATGCTTACAATCCTAGCGAGCGGTGGCCACATGTTTGATCTCGTTACGAACGAGGGATATCACGGTGTTCTCATCCAGAAGAAGGAAGGAAGGCCATTCTTCATACCAGTTTACGACACGATAAAGAGGTGCAGGGACTGCGGCCATCAGTTCGTAGACTGGGAGGAAAAAGGAGCCTGTCCCCGCTGCGGCTCAAAGAACGTCCACGATGCCCTTGAAAACGTGAAAGCGATGCGCGAGATAGCGCAAGAGGTCGATGAGATCCTCATAGGAACGGACCCAGACACCGAGGGTGAGAAGATAGCCTGGGACATAAGAAACGTCCTTGCCCCATACGCCCCCGTCATAAAGCGCATAGAGTTCCACGAGGTTACAAGGCCAGCAATACTGAAGGCCCTCAGGGAGGCGAGGGACGTAAACGAGAACCGCGTCAACGCCCAGCTCGTCAGGCGCATAGAGGATAGATGGATAGGCTTCGAACTCAGCCAGAAGCTCTGGGAGGTCTTCGAGAACAGAAACCTCTCCGCCGGTCGCGTTCAAACACCCGTGCTCGGCTGGGTAATCCAGCGCTACAAGGAGTTCACAGAGAGCGAGACAGACTTCCTCAACATAACCCTAGAGAACGGACTTAGCATTACCCTGGAAGGTGCTAAGGGCAAGGTGGGAGAGGTAATCGTTGAGGATGTTCAGGTGGAAGAGCGTGACGTCAATCCACTGCCACCCTACACCACGGACACCATGCTCCAAGACGCTTCCCGCATCCTCGGCTTCTCTGCCCCCTATGCCATGCAGCTCGCCCAGGACCTCTTCGAGGCCGGACTTACGAGTTACCATAGAACCGACTCCATTCACGTAAGCAACACAGGGATAGAGATAGCCAAAGAATACATAACCCAGGAGATAGGCGAGGGCTACTTCCAGCCAAGGCCATGGGGGCAGGAAGGAGCTCATGAGGCCATAAGACCCACGAGACCAATAGACACCGGCAGGCTAATCCAGCTCATTCGCGATGGCATAATAACGCTGCCCAAGAACCTCACGAGGGATCACTTCAGGCTCTACGACCTAATATTCAGGCGCTTCATCGCGAGTCAGATGAAAGCCGCCCGGGTCCTCTACGAGAAAGCTATAATCAACGCCGGCCTTGGAAAGGCCGAAGTGGAGGGTTACTTGGAGGTGCTCTTCGACGGATGGTCAAGGATAAAGCCCCTGCCACTCAAGCAGCTTCCGAAGCTGGAGCCAGGTCAGAGGATCAAGGTCAAAGAGCTCAAGCACTGGCGCGCCCCGAAGGTCTCCCTGTACACGCAAGGCGACCTGATAGCACTTATGAAGGAGAGAAGGATAGGAAGGCCGTCCACTTATGCAAAGATAGTTCAGACCCTGCTCCAGAGGGGCTACGTCGTTGAGACGAAGGGCAGAAAGAAGCTCGTGCCAACGGAGAAGGGGATAAAGGTCTACCACTACCTAGTGAGCAAGTACAAGGACCTCGTGAGCGAGGAGAGGACAAGACAGCTGGAAGAACTCATGGATATGGTTGAGGAAGCCAGAGCCGATTATCAAGAGGTTCTCAATGACCTCTACAAAGAGATACAAACATATGTTAGGTAGCCGAGAACCTTTTTAACCCCTCTTTCTATCTTTGCACATGCATACAACTTTCCTCAAATTCGCCCGAGTATCCAGCAATTTTGATCATACATCTAATGATTTTTATCTTCAATTGAGAAAAACTTATATACTAGAAGCTTCCAAAACCTATTGACAAGTATATGGCGGTGGTAACCATGAGCAAGGAGAGAATGGTCGAGCTTTTACAAGAACACTTTGAGCTTAACTTATACGAGGCCAGAGCTTACGTTGCCCTCGTGGCGTTTGGAGTCCTTACCCCCGCCGAATTGGCCAGCGTTTCTGAGGTTCCTGCCCCAAGAACTTACGATGTCCTTAGGAGCCTCGAGAAGAAGGGCTTTGCAATGAGCCAGCCCGGCAAGACCAACAAGTACAGGCCCGTCCACCCGGCCAACATCCTAGAGAAGTTCATTGAGGAGTGGCAGGAGCGCGTTAAGGAGGAGTTGGAAGCCAAGAAGAAGGCTAAGGAGGAGCTTCTTGAGCTTATGGCTCCCCTCATAGAGACGGAGGTTCCCAAGTACGGCGTTGAGAGAGTCTGGGTCGTCAGAGGTATCAAGAACTCCACCCTCAAGACCAAGGAAATGCTGGAGGAAGTTGAAAAGGAAATACTCCTAGCGGATGACGGCTTTATTGCCGTGAACCTTGAGGAGGATATACTCGCGGCCGCTGACAAGGGCGTCAAGATAAAGGTCGTCCTCACGAAGTCCCTCCTACCAAGGCTCAAGGGCTCCAAGCTGATCGAGTATGCCAAGAAGGGCAAGATAGAGATTAGGGCTATCGAGAAAATCGATATACCAATGCTCATCTGCGACGAGGAGGTATTCTTCGCCCTCGAGGACATTGCAGCAAGATACTTCAACTACGAGACCCAGGTCTGGATAAAGGACTACCGCATCGTTGAGCTCTTCAAGTCCAAGTTCAACGAATACTGGGACAAGGGAGAGAAGATCTGATTCCTCTTTTCCTTTGTTCTTTATGTGCCATTTTGCTACCCTACCTGCGTTAAAAAGAGAGGAGAGCTAACGCCTTCTGAGGATTAACGGAATCACTACGAGCAAACTTATCAGCCCTGGTCCGCAGATGCCCTTTTTGGTTTCTTTTGTGTTGGTTGGTGTTTTCGTTGTATTGGGAGACATCTTTGTTGTGTAGGTTGTGCCGTTGGTCTCAACGGTCTTGGTAGATGTATCCGCACTGGTCTTGCAGACCGTCACGTTGGCTATCTTGACACTGTCCGGGAACCACTGACCTCCTCCCCGCCCTGAAGGGCGAGGGTTCCAACGAGTTAACCCCTCGCCAGAGGCGGTTCGGTTCGCGGGCCCATCACCTACCCCCGTTACCAGTTTCGGTTCAGCCCGCAGGCCGGGTCTTCGGCCCGTTACCCCTACCGGCAAACCCGGATTAGGGTTATCGTTTAGAGGCCACCCCTCAGAGTTTTTGACTGCCAGGAGGCAGTCTTTTGAAAGGACGCTTAACAACGCCAACCCTCCAACGCTGGAGGGTAACGTGAAACCCCTCATCCTGACATTGACCGGCTCAATGCAGAATTTACTGGGATTGAAGCGGTAGATACCATAGACATGAGTCATCGGAGGGTAGAACGTGAGGTCCAGGTACCAGCTTCCGTTTATGAAGCGCGCACCGTTGAGAGAATGTCTAAGGGTGTAGTGGTAGAGGGCCCTGAACTGGTCAAGGAGGGTGCTATAGTTTGGATAAAGAGCTCTGAACGCAGGCGTGAAGTTGAGAATGTAGAGCTGGGCGTCATTGAAATAAAAAAGGTACTCATTTCCCCCAAGAACCTCCCCGGTGGTTGCGTTGGCGCAGTTGATTCCTGAGAGGGGAGGACAGTATGGCTCGTAAGTGAGGATGAGGAGAGGGACAAAAGCGTCGCTTCCGTTGGAGATGACGGAGTACCGAACGTTATAGACGTAACCGCCTGATTCAACTGAAACCACCGCTCTGGAAAAGAGGGTGAGGGAGAGGAACAGAATGACGATAGTTTTGTTTTCGGCGCATCTGACCGAATATCCGCACGGAATGCCCAGGACTGTCCTGTCTGCTTCCATCTCTATTGAGATTACAGTGTTTGGATTTTGTTTCCTGACTTGTTTTTGCAGCCCATCGTGAATGTACCTGATTTTCTCAACGAGTTTCTTATATGAGTACGGGAACGTTTGTTATGCAGTTTTTGTTCTGATAGTAATTTGGCTGAACGAATACGTAATCAAAGTAGCCGCCAACTTTGAGAATCCCGTCAAACGCATCATTGCTCAAATACGACACGCCTCTATCATTAGTTGCCGGAATCCAGATCAACTCCAGCCAATGGTCGTGGATGTAGTCGTACATGTATTGGATGAATTCCTTAGAAACGTTCTTGCCATAGTTGCTGGTTTGAAGACAGCTCTCGTAGCTCCAGTAAAAGCCCCGGAGGTTGCCGTTGTTAACGCTCAGAACACCATCAATCCAGCCTTTATAGTACGAGTTCACGCCGGAGTATTTAAATGGAATCAGTGTCTGGTCCCTTTGGCCCCCATCAGGACGCTTGAAGGGTATCGTTGTGTACACCGGAATCTCGCGTATATGGTTTGCTACCCATGTTGCGAATTCTTTCCCATCGTTGCGTCCTGAATCATAATACGGGCCGGTATAGTGGGAACCTCCCCCTCCCCATCAAGTGCAACGACTCTATCAAAACCCCTCCCTCTGAAGTCCTCGGGGTGGCCTTCCTGCCTCCAACGGTCATCCTTGACTCGTAGTCAGAACAATTCCACCTAACCCACCATAGTGCGAACTTTGCCACGAGACATCACCATCATAAGTACTGCTGACACGTATAAAAAACTATTTGAATTTTTACTCAAGCTCCAATCCAAATATGAAAGGGCTCAAACGTACTTGAACTCCTCCCCGAGCTCGTCCCTCTCCTTCAGCTTCCAGTAGAGCTTTCCGTCCTTCCGGTAGCTCCCGACCTTTCCGCTCTCTGCGAAGCGAAGTAAGTAGCGCCTCACTTCCATTGGCCCAATTCCGGTTTCCTCAGCTATCTCCTCAACCGTCTTGGGACCATTCTCAAGTGCCTTGAGAACCTTCAGGTGCTTCATGTCCCTCCCTCCAGACGCCTGTATCTTTCGATGACCGTGATAAGCTTTTCCATGACCTCAAGGTGCCTCTCCAGCGCCTCAATATCTTTGGGCAGAGAGCTGGCAAGTTCCCTCAGCTTCTCAAGAAGAACTTCCTCAACGCTCCTCATCTCCTCCCTGCGCTTCTTCTCCCTGTACTCACAGACCGGACAGAAGACCTTTCCATCCTTTTCGAAGAGAGGAGCACCACACTTGGGGCAGTGCTTGTCCAGCATCTTAGCTCCTGAAAGGAGGAGAGGGGCTATGATCTTCCGAATCTCCTCATCTGTTATCATTCAATCACCTCCTTCAGGGCCTGAAAGACCTCCAACACGGCTCTCCTTCCAAGCTGTGATTTCTTCACCCTGTCGGAGATCTCGGCCATGTCAAAGGCCCTAACCGTGAACACCTCCCCAATCGCCTCGATGAGCTCAAGGAGCTCCTCGAGGCAGAGTTCCCCGTGCTGGAACCTTGCTATCCTATATTCAGGTCTCAGGACGTCAAGATCCACCGTTAAATATATGGCAGGACCAAGGTATCGTCTGGCGTCCTCGACCACACCCAAAACACCGTGGCTCCTCAAGTTCACATAAGTCCTCCATCCCCTTCCCGTTTTCCTGCTCCTTGGGATGGCTGGATAAATCCTCACCCTCCTCGTCCAGAGCCGAGATTTTTCGGTAGCCGGAATCATGAGGACGGGTCCTATGACGGCGGCCCTCTCAACGACTCTCTCCTCCAGGGCATAGGCAAGCCATGAACCGTGGTCAAGGTAGTCATGCATAAGATCCGTGTGAGCATCCACACTTATTATCCTCCCCGGCTTCACCCTTTTGAGAATCCCGTAGGTGGCCAGGTGCTCTCCTACGATGTAGCACTTATCTTCGGGGATTCCGGGAAGCCCTTGGAGGGTGAGAGCCTCCACCAGCCGGAAATCGTCGACAAGACCCTCCCTCACCAGGAGCCTCCCGACGTACTTCACACCCTCCCTGTTGGGCGCCTCCCCAAGGGCTATGAGCGTGACCATAGGATTTACCCCTTTTCAACTCTTGTAAACCTTCACATCAACAACAACGTGCCAAACGCCGGGGGCGTAGCGCTTTATGACAAGTTCATTGAGCTTCTCGACCTCGTACCCGAGCTCTCCGGCGACCTTCCGGAACGTTCGGAACGGCTCCTCCGGCATGAGCCTCTCGGGAACCGTGTTGTGATAGTGGATTATCGCCTCATCCTTCGCTATGCTTAGGGCTTTGGGAATAAACTCATGCGTCCTAACGACGTATCCCATCAGAACCCTGTCGGCGATATTCTCGGCTGGAAAGTTGCGGTTGTCCATGTTGTATGGCGTGACGAGGTCTTGAACGCCATTCAGCCAGATATTTTCCACTAAAAAGCGAAAGGTGTAGGGATCCTTCTCTATAACTATTACCCTCGCCCGCTTATGAACAGCCATGGGGAGGCTCAAGTGGCCTATGCCCGCGAACATATCAACGACCAGCTCCCCTGGTTTTGCCACTTCGGCCATCCTCACCCTCTCCTTGACGTTGGCTGGGGAGAACATTATCCTCGCGACATCCAGCTTGTACTTCACGCCGTTCTCAATGTGAACCGTGATCGTGTCATTTCCATATAGAAGCTCGAAGTCCGGCTTCCTGGTCTCCCCCCTTATGTGACCCTTCCTGAGAACCGTCTTGACACCCAGAACCTGAGCATAAACTTCCGCTATCCGGCGCTTGTAGGGTTCGAGCTCGGGCCTCAGGGGGAGAAGAAGAACATCCCCTATCCTGACCCAGTGCTTAGGCAGCTTCTCAAGGAGCTCGGGTGGAAGCTCTCTAGATAGTATCTCCCTAATTCTTGGCTTAATAACCTGCGTTCTCATTCCCCAGCACCCTCAGTAGTGCCGAAAGAACCTCCATGAAGACTGAGTTCCTGTTCTCGGGCGTCAGCCAGTAGTACTCGCCGAGCACCCTGTACCTATCCACGTACCTCCTGTGGACGGTTGCGAGTAGGGGCTTCTCTGCCTTTAGAGCCTCCCCAAGAACCCTCACGAACTCGTTGCTCTTGAACTCCATTGCCCCGATTTCATCAATTATCACTACGTCAGCGCTTTCAATAGCCCTCCTTATGGCCGGAACGCCGACCCTCTCAAGGCCCTCAACGTCAACAACGTACTTCCCGACCCGGGGGTATCCCTGACCGACGTAGGCAAGCCTTCCGACTTCACCCGTATCAAGGGCCACCACCCGGAAACCAACCCGTCTCCCACCACTCCTCACTTCCTCAGTTATCATCCCACCGACGGAGTATCCCTTCTCCCTCAAAGCCTCCGCTATCCTCTTCGCGAGGGTTGTCTTGCCGACACCTGGCATCCCCGAGACGAAGAACCTCATGGGAGAAAGCTCAGCACACGGCTTATTAAAATTACGGGACGACTACTAGCCTACCTTCGACCTCCCTTATCCGCAGAGGTATTCCGTAAACGGCCCCCAGAACATTCTCCTCAAGCTCTTCCCTCCTCCCCTCCCAGAAGACGCGGCCCTCTCGAAGGATTACGATTCTGTCCGAGTACTGCAGGGCGAGGTTGAGGTCATGGAGAACTGTCACCACGACTTTCTCCTCCTTGAGTTCCTCGAGGAGCTCCATAATACTCACGGCATGATTCACGTCGAGGTGTGAGGTGGGCTCATCCAAGAGCAGGACGTCGCTCCCTTGGGCGAGCGCCCTCGCTATTAGGGCGAGCTGATATTCACCGCCGCTGAGCCTCGTTATGAGCTCACCCCTCCTTTCCCAGAGCCCTACCCTCTCCAGGGCATCCCTCACGTCTCCGCCCGTTGCATATGTACCCATCTCAACGAATTCCTCCACGGTGAAGGCGAACTCGGGGAAGGAGCTTTGAGGGACATAAGCGACGTAGCAGGCCCGCTCCCTAGGCTTAAGGGCCAACAAATCAACACCATCGTAGCTCACCCGGCCAGTTGGCCTCAGTATCCCAACGATGCACTTGAGGAGCGTGGACTTACCGGCCCCGTTTGGCCCAATTATGGATAGAAGCTCTCCCTTTCTCGCCGAGAACGAGGCGCCCTCAAGTATCCTTTTCCTGCCGTAGGAAAAGGAGACCTCGACACTCAGCTCAGGCATAGAGCTCCCCCCTCTTCCTCCTGACGAGGAGGTAAGTGAAGAAGGGTGCCCCAAAGAGTGCCGTAATTATCCCTACGGGGACTTCTGCCGGGGCTATCACCACCCTCGATATCAGGTCAGAGAGAACCATGAGAACACCACCAAAGAGGGCGGCCGCCGGAAGGAGCCGCCTATGATTGGGCCCCACGATGAGCCTCATAACGTGAGGACTCACGAGGCCCACGAACCCTATTATCCCGCTGTTTGCGACGGCCACCCCCGTGAGGAGGGATATCGCCGCTATCACCAGCTTCCTGTATAGGTTAACATCGAGGCCGAGGGCCACGCTCTCCTCTCCCAGGAGAAGGAGGTTGAGCTCCCTCCAGCTAAACATGAGAAGGGAGAAGCCCACTAGAACGGCACCAATCATGACGGCGAGCTTCCCCCAGTCGGCCAGGCTGAAGGTCCCCATGAGCCAGAGTATCCCAGCGTGAATCTCTTCCCTGTTCACGTAGAGGATGTAGGAGGTTAAGGCGTGAGAGAAGAATCCAAGAGCTATTCCTGCTAGGAGTAAGACGTCCACGGGAACGTGCCCATCCACCTTTGCCAGACCATAGACGATGTAAACAGCCAAGAGGGCACCTACCAGAGCAGCTAAGCCCACGTACTTCGGGGCGTAAACCATGGCAAGGGCCGCCCCAACCGAGGCCCCGCCGCTTATGCCGAGGATATATGGGTCGGCGAGCGGATTCTTAAAGAGAGCCTGCGAGGCCGTGCCGGCCGATGCCAAGGAGAAGCCCACGATATAGGCAAGTAGAACCCTCGGCAACCGTATCTTGAGGATTATGTAGGCGTTTGAGCCCACGTTCCCTCCCCGAAGGCACTCGGAGACCATGGAGGGGCTCAGAGATGAGAAAACCTCGGAAAGGGGTATCCTGACTGAGCCAAGTGAGAGGGCAATAATGAGAGAGGCTATGGATAGCAGGATGAGCGTCGTTGTGACCCTGACCTTCATGCTGGACAAATCATCCATGAGCTTAAAAGGGTTTTCCACGACTAGGGAACAGTTATTAAATGACCCCGCCCCAATCTTTATGGTGGTTCTGGTGATACTGAGGGGCAAGATCGTGGCGGGCAAGGTGCCCCGCTTCAAGCACCGGTGGTTTGGAATCCTTGATGTAGACGTTGGCGGCGAGATATACAGGCTCTACATGAGCGGGATTGCCCAGTGGCTTGTGGAAGGGGACGAAGTCGAGATACACATTAAGAACCCGCCTAGGACCGTTGACGGAGTTAGGCTCCTCGACTTCGATGATTATGAGCTTTACAAGTTCTACAAGGGAGAGAAGGTCAAGGTCTGGCCCCTCTGGGTCAAAACGTATAAGGCCAAACGCTTCTCCCCATTGACGGGCGAACTCCTCTACACCTACGAGATAAGGGCAAGGGAGGCGACGTACGAGAGTGACTTTGAGGCGATAGCGGAGCTGGAACAGTATCACTACGCCAGCCAGAAGGAGAAGGTCGCCCTCTGGCGGTGTGAGAAGTGTGGGATGATAATCGAGGCCAACACAAGGCCCCCTTGTCCTAAATGTGGGAGCGAAAAAGTCCACATCCTCGAGATAAAGGGCTCGACGCCCGCCTCACGCTTCCTGCTCCTGGAGCTCGTCAAGAGGGAGGAGTACGAGCCGAGGGTCCTCGCCTACGTCCGCATCGACCCGCCCATTCCCCTAATGCACCGACGCCTTCCCGATGGTAGCGTGGACAAAAACATTAGAGAGAAAGTCTTTCCTGAGGACTGGCTCAAACCAAGCTTCTGGCCCGAAAAAATAATGAAGGAGCTCTACGAGGAGCTCAAGAAAAAGTACCCCAGGAAGATAGCTCGCTCGCTCCTTTGGGAGAAGGCGAAAGAGAGGGCCCTCAGGGAGAGCGATACCGCAGGGGCTAGAATAGCAAGGGTCGTTGTCCATCCGGACTATCGCTCCGACGGATTAGGCCAATTAAGCGTTAGAGCGGCGCTCGAGTGGATTGCCGAGAGAAGAATTCCGGAAATGAGGAAGAAGAAGCACTTCGTCGAGACGATAGCCCAGATGGCCCGCTACAACCCCTTCTTCGAGAAGGTCGGCTTCAGGTTCGTTTGGGAGACCGCCAGCGGAAGGCCAGTCCTCATATACCCACTCACAGACGAGGCAGCAAAGTATCTAGACCGCTACTTCAGGGAAGACCCCCACGCCCCCAAGGGGCCCCTCTGGAGGCCAAGCTACGGGAAGGTGGAGCCTCTAAGTGGGCCCATAGTCTTCAGGAACGTCTCAAAGGTCTTCGAGAGCGAGCTGGACATCAAAGGATTGCCGGATGACATTCAGGAGCTCCTGAAGGCCTTTGGCGTAAGGCACCGTGTAATCCAGAGGCCTGTCTTGAGAAACCTCAACTTTGAGATAAGGCCGGGAGAGCTCATAGCCGTCGTTGGGGCGAGCGGGGCCGGTAAGACTACCCTCCTCCGCCTAATACTAGGTGCGGCGAAGGGCTATTGGGAAGAGAAGTACAGGCCCACGAGCGGTGAAGTTAAGGTCCCTAGGAACGTGAGGGTGTCAGTCCTAATTCCCGGTGAATTCGAGCCGTCCTTCGGTTCAGAGAGCATACTGGAGCACGTTTACAGGAAGATTAAGGACCTGAACGCGGCCGTGGAGGTTCTCAACAGGGCCGGACTCAGCGACGCCGTACTCTACAGGGCCCGTTTCAGTGAGCTCTCGACGGGCCAGAAAGAGAGGGCCAAGATTGCATCCCTGCTTGCCGAGAGGCCAAATCTCCTCCTGATAGACGAGTTTGCGGCCCACCTCGACACTCTGACGGCAATGAGGGTGGCAAGGAAAGTTGCCGAGATAATCCGTGAGGCTGGCATAACCGCGGTGATAATCACCCACAGACCCGAGGTCGTGAAGGCCCTTGACCCCGACAGGGTGCTCTTTGTCGGCTATGGCACGGCGGTCATGAAGAAGAGCGAGGAGGTTGTGGACAAACGCTAGTTCCCCCATCCTCGAGCCTCCTCTTGAAGCGCTCCCACACGAAGTCATAGATCCTCCTCAAAACGTCTGACATAGTAGAATTTCATCACTCACACCTCCAAGAACATTTTTCTGTCGCTTGTCTCCACCATTATGCACTTCCCGAAGCTGTATTCGACGCCGTGGCTCTCTAAGAGCTCTCTAATCTCCTCGCTCTCGGCGCCGGGCTGGAACCAAAGCCTCTTAAAGCCCGCCTCGATGGCTTCCTTCGCCACTTGAATGCCGACTTCCGGAGGAACTACGAATACTATTACGTCCACGTCCTTTGGAAGCTCCTTCACGCTCTTGTAGCACTTCAGCCCCTCGATATCCTCGTGGTTGGGATTAACTGGAAGAACCTCAAACCCTTTGCCAAGCAGATCATGGAGGATAATGTTCCCATACTTGGCTGGGTTCTTAGATGCTCCGACGAGGGCTATCTTTTTGAACTCCTTCGGGTTCATTTCTTTCACCAAGTTTGAATAAGGATTGCCCTTTTTATACGTTGCTGGGCAAAAATGAGTAGGCAAACCGGCCAAATCTTCCTATTTCTGTCGCGATTAAATTCCATCAACCCCCAAAAACTACGGGCAGGAGCTTCACGATATCGCCTTCTTTCAGAACGTGGTCCTCACTTACCTTTTTCTCGTTTACTAGTATATGATGCTCCTCCGCACTTATCCCAAGCTTTCTGAGAAGCTCTCCAATCGTGGTTCCCTCCTCAACCTCCACCTCGCTCCTGGGTGAAAACTTAAGAGCCAGCTCCCCGTAGAGGATAAGCACGACTTTCATAGGCCCACCTCAAAAAAAAGTAATGTCAGAGACCGAGGCGCTTCCTTATCCTCCTGACTTCACGCTTCGCCTCACCGAGGCCTAGCTCCTCAAGAACGTCCTCCCTTGGTATGCCGTTCTCGTCGTAGCCGATTTCCGCATAGTACTGCTTGCGCTTTTCCATGATATCCTCCATTGTGGGAGCCTTCCCTTTCATGGGGCCGCTCGGCAGAGGTTCGTAGAACCTCTGCGGATTATCGTCATCCTTCCTTGGATCCCAATAAACATCAGGGCCGCCGAGAAGGAGAAGGATTCTCTGGAGGTGGATTATTCTAAGGCCGACCTCGTTAAACCACTTCTCAGGGGTTAAGTCGAAGCCCGTAACCGCGTTTCCGAACTCGATGATTTTTTCAAAGCCGGGTTTAGTTGTGAACATGCATATCACCGCAGAGTCATAGAATGCATTCACCAGCTCGCCCTCGTAGCTTTTCGCCGGCAAACCGGCAGTTGCTGTGTGGTCGCCTCCCTGAACGGAGACGGCGTAGCTTATCTCTTTCGTGTAGTCGAGGCCGCTCCTAACTCCGTGGGCACCAACGCCAATGCCCTTGACGTGGACGGCATACTTGAGGACATCAACGCCCTTCATCTCGGAGATTCTAAGCGCGGCCCGGTAGGTGCCTTCGGCCAGTATCTCCCCGATGCCCTTCCTTTCAACTATCAGCTCAAGTAGCTTTGCGAAGGCCTTCTCATCTCCCCACTCAAGCTTGAATCCGATGTCCTCCTCCGTGAGGATTCCGCGCTGGTAAAGCTCTGCCGCAAAGCCGAGGACGTTGCCGGCGTTTATGCCATCCAAGCCGAGTTCGTCAACCAAGTAAGAGAGGTAGATTATCTTCTCGGGCTCGAAGATGCCGAGGTTTGTTCCCATGTATGCCATCAGCTCGTAGTCGGGCGCGTCCGTTATGGCTCCTTTGTACTCTCCGTAGCGGAGGTAGGATATCTTCATGCAGTTGACCGGACAGCCGTAATCGGCCCAGTACTTCTTCACCCAGGCCTTCAGCTCGAAGTTCACCACACTTATCCTCTCGTCGTCGTGGTACTCCTCCTGCCAGTTTTTAATCGGTTCGCTTGAGCGGTCCTTTCCAACGCTGTAGCCTCCCGCTCCCGTTCCCCACTGTCTAAAAGTTGTCATTTGGAACAGCTCCCTCCAGAATTCCCTCAGCATGGCCTTGACTTTATCCCTGTCATGAACAGCTGGGAGAGGTCCGCTTCCCTTAACCAGAATCGCCTTCAGATTCTTACTCCCCATCACGGCACCGTAACCGCCGTAGCCAGCAGCGTGCATAAGCTTGCTCATTATCGCAGAAAAGCGCACCTTCTTCTCTCCACCCCTTCCGATGTACATCATGGCGGGCTCCTTGGGAACGCCCCTCAGCCTAGCCTTTTTCCTAAGCTCATCGTGGACTTCCCTGAGGAGGGTCTTGTGGAGCTCTATTCCACCCATTCCCCAGTACTTGGACGCGTCGCGGATCTCAACCTCGTCGTCGTTTATGAAAAGATAGACGGGCTCCTTAGCCTTGCCGCGAATTATTATCCCGTCGTAGCCGCTCGCTTTGAGCTCAAGACCTACCTCACTGCTAAGGACACTGCCAACGACACCGTTGCTCTCGGGCGATTTGGCTACCACAGAAGTCTTTATCCCTGGGTAGTAGCCCGTCAGCGGCCCGGTGAGGATCAGCAGAAGGTTCTCTTCACCGAGCGGATCAACTTTTTCCCACCTTTCCCCAAGCTCCTTCCACAGGATGTAAGTTCCAAGCCCCCTGCCGCCGTAGAAGCGGAGCATTTCTTCATCTATTTCAACGGTTTTAACTTTTCCAGTGCCCAAATCAACGTCTATGAGTTTTCCGGTGTAGCCGTGCACGGTATCACCCCAGGAACTCCTCCCCATAGAGCTTCCTCGCAAGCTCGATGCTCTTCTCAACCGGATCCTTCGCGAAGGTTCTGTAGACGGAGCGGTACTGGCCTTTTACTAGCGTTAGTGCATCGTGCCCTGCTTCATGACAAACCTCTACGCACTTTGGATTTCCCTCACAAAGGTCACAGATGACGACGCTTCCCTTGCCCACAGGAATCCTTGGGACGTTGCCTGGACATGCTAAGACGCAGGCTCCACACGTGGTACACTTCTCCTCGTCAACGAGAACTGCTCCCGTTTTCTCGTCCACGCTCAGAGCATCAAAGTTGCACGCTTTTACGCAGGGATAATCCTGACACTGGACGCATGTGTGGGGGACGTTGACCCCCGGGAGGAGCTCATATATCCTTATGCGCGATGCTTCCGGCCAGATTACCCCCTCGTGCTCCAAGGAACAGGCTACCTCGCACAGCCTGCAGCCACTGCACCTCTCTGGAGTTACCAGGATCCAAATCCTATCCTCCGTGGACACTGAAAATCACTCCTTATCTTGGATCAAGGTCCCGAGCTTTGCCTGTCTCTGGCCAAGCTCTCTGTCGAGCATGAATAAGGCTTGGGGATTGTCGCCGATTATCTTGAGCTTGTCGAGTATCGCCTTTGTCGAGGCCTCCTCCTCTACCTGCTCTTCGACGAACCACTGGAGGAAGTTGTATGTTGCGTGGTCATTTTCCTCCTGAGCCAGCTCGACGAGCTTGAATATGGACTGTGTGACCCCTACCTCATGGAGATAAACGGCCTCGAAGGCCTTGAGCGGGCTCTCGAAGTCCTGCTTTGGCTTTTCAATCTCATAAAGCTCGACCTTGCCTCCGCGGTTGAAGACATAGTCGTATATCCTCATCGCGTGGCCAAGCTCCTCCTCAGCCTGGGCCTCCATCCATTTGGCGAAGCCCTCAAGCCCCTTGTCCTTGAAGTAGGCAGCTATCCCAAGGTAGAAATATGCGGAAAATAGCTCCTTGTTTATCTGCTCATTGAGTGCCTTAAGCATCCTTTCGCTCAGCATTTGGCAT
Source organism: Pyrococcus yayanosii CH1 (assembly GCF_000215995.1). Taxonomy (NCBI): domain Archaea; kingdom Methanobacteriati; phylum Methanobacteriota; class Thermococci; order Thermococcales; family Thermococcaceae; genus Pyrococcus; species Pyrococcus yayanosii. Next base: position 586,064 of record NC_015680.1, read on the forward strand.
CACCATCTCTATATTACGAGGCTTGAGTTTTTAAGGATGTTGACCGTTAACATTTGTGCCAAGGTTTGCGAGTTCAAGGACGAGGTCCGCTTTTTTGCAGTGCCTCCTCAGCCTCTCAATAACCCTTTCATCGCCGCCAAGAACCGGCCAGAGGATTGAGTCTATGTGAAGTGGCGGAATACCAACGTCCCTCGCTATTCGGCTCCAGAAGGTCGCAGGCGGCTCTCTTGTAAACCGTCTCGTATAGGCTCTTATCCTAACATCCTCGGGGATTGGGATTTCCATTGGGTAGGGTCGAAACTCCCCAAAGGTTATCCGACAGGCGTAGCCGAACATCTTAACCGCGAACACAACTGTTTTTGTGCTTTTTCCCGTGCCAAGAACATTGGCCAAGTTGCTCTGAAGGGAGAGCATGTTCCGGTAGTAGTATCTCAGTCTCCCAAGGTCCAGACGAGCAAGGAAGGGCTCAAGCTTCCGGAGACGGGCTACCTTTCTCCCAACCAGCCTTCGGTTGGTCTTAGATTGGGGAAGAAACCGGGCGTAGGCTTCGGCTATGCTTCCCCTCGGCGGGTTCTTTGAAAAGTACTGCGAAAACTCCCACCACCAGTCCTCACCCTTCCCGCTCAGCTGATAGCTGACGACGGCGTTCGCGATAACGAGCTTGAGAAAAGGTTCCTCGTCCCCAAGGTTCTTCCAGAGGTTCCTCAGGGCGTCAAACTGGAGATCGACCCGCTCCTCTATCGTCCGGGCACATTCAATGCCAAGCTTTCCGAGTATCCCCTTCAGCCTGGCCACATTATCATCAAGGCCTAAGAAGCGGTCGGGGGTCATAGATGCTTCACCTCGGGCCTTCACCTGTCAACACTGAAGTTCCCTACTTTGACCACGGCCATAAGTCTTGCCTTGATGACCTTCACGAGCCCCCATATTCCCGAACCTCCTCCCAAGGGTGCCTCTCGGGTCTATCTTGGATAATCCCTTTTATAACCCCCTTCCCGACGGCGGCCGGCGAAAACTTTATAAGTGCTTCCCCGTCGAACTATAACCCGACAACAAGCGGGACGGAGCGGGGGTTGCCGAGCCTGGTCAAAGGCGCGGGATTGAGGGTCCCGTCCCGTAGGGGTTCCGGGGTTCAAATCCCCGCCCCCGCACCATTTACTTCTGAGGGGTTAGTATGTCGGGAAAGGTATACATTAAGGTCTATAGGGTTCAAGGTGAAGTTCTTCTTGCAGCCTGCGACGAGGAACTCCTTGGGAAAACCTTCAGAGAAGGAGAGCTAAGGTTAGATGTGAAGGAGAGGTTCTACAAGGGGGAGCTCGTGGAGGTCGATGCCCTCGCCGACTTCCTCAAGGAGGCAACGATAGCGAATCTCGTTGGTGAGAGGTGCGTAGGAAAGGCAATAGAGTTGGGATACGTGGATGAGGAGAGGGTGCTCCGCATTCAGGGGGTTCCCCACGCCCAGATGGCCAAGATGCTGTGGTGATGGACTATGAGGTTCTGTTATCGGTGTGGGATAAGCGAAGAAGAGGGTGGCCCTCTCATAGACGGCCTCTGTCAGGTGTGTTTCCGCAGGGAGAATCCCATCCTTCTCCTAGAGCCGGAGAAAAACACGGAGCTATGTCAGAACTGCGGGAGCTATAAAAAGGGGGGCGTTTGGGTGGACCCCCAGAACTACGAGCTCCCAGCCCTCATATTCGAGGTTGCCGAGAACACCCTTATTGAGAGCCTCGAGGAATGCCTGGTCCGTGTGAAGGACTTCGAGATAGTTGGGTGGGAGGATATCGAAGAAAGGGAGCCGCCCGTCGGGAGAGCCCTCGTGGCCTTCAGGCCCGTTGACTGGCACGTGGACTATTTTCCTGCCATAATTATCTACGAGGTGCGTGCCAAGGCCAGAATCCACGAGCTCCAGGTCGAGCCCCACGACGAGACGAGAAGGGTCACCGTTTACGTCCGTCAGACGGTCTGCCCGAGATGCCAAAGGTTCCTCGCGGGCTACTACGAGGCCATCCTCCAAGTGAGGGTGGAGGGCAGGGAGTTCACGAAGGAAGAGAGGGAGGAAATAACGAGGCTCGTCCAGGCTAAGGTCGATGAGATAATGAAGAGGGACAGAATGGGCTTCATCCAAGACACGATAGAGAAGGAGGAAGGAATTGACTTCTACATGGGTTCAACTTCTAGTGCCAGAAAACTTGCCCAAGCCATAAGGGAGCGCTTCGGCGGGACGATAAGCGAGGCCTACGAGCTCGTCGGCCTTGACAGACAGACCAGCAAGGAGATCTACAGGACAAGCGTCACAATCAGGCTACCGAAGTTCAGGAAGGGGGACGTGGTTGGGGATAAGCACGGGCGCGTTTACGTTGTCGAGCGTGTGGATGGCAAAGGGCTTAAGCTCAGGAATCTTGAGGACTGGAGCGAGGAGCACAGGGACTGGAGGACCGTGAAGAGGGATGGGATTGACCTAGTGGAGCACGAGGAGAGGAAGGCCCTCCTCATGAACCTGACGCCGAAGGAGGCTCAGTTTATGGACATGCAGACCTACGAGACCTTCGAGATAGAGAGGCCCAAGATGGAGCTCGAAGAGGGAAGGGTTTATAGACTCATAAGGGTAAGGGGCAGATACTACGTGGGGTTTATGGGGGTGAGTGAATGAGCATGATACTCGTTTACACGACGTTCCCGGACTGGGAGAGTGCCGAAAGGGTTGTAAAGAAGCTTTTGGAGGAGAGACTCATTGCCTGTGTCAACCTCAGGGAGCACAAGGCCTTCTATTGGTGGCAGGGGAAGATAGAGGAGGACACTGAGGTAGGGGCGATATTGAAGACGAAGGAGGAGCTGTGGGAGACCCTAAAGGCGAGGCTGGAGGAAGAACATCCCTACACGGTTCCGGCGATAATAAGGATTGACGCGAGCGATGTGAATGAACCCTACCTCCGGTGGCTTTTTGAGGAAACCAAGTGATGCGTCCGAACTTTTATATATTTCCTCGCCGTCTATAAACCCGGGGTGGTTAGATGCTTCTCGAAGCTCCCGTTTACAAGGAGATATTTGGCGCCGTGAAAATTTATGAGCTCCAGAAAGTCATAAAGATGGACACCGAAACCGAAGAGGTTCCCATATACACCATAACGAACGTTCCAAGGGAGAAGATATACTCAACGCTGGGTGAGATGGCGATAGTCGTCCCCATGAAGGACGAAAAGCTTCACCTCGTGGATGGCGTCCTTAAGGCGATTCCTCATAAGTGTCCGATAATAATCGTCTCTAACAGTAAGCGCGAAGGCCCCAACCAGTACAAGCTGGAGGTCGATTTGGTCAGGCATTTCTACAACCTGACGCATTCGAAGGTAATCATGGTTCACCAGAGGGACCCCGGCCTTGCCAAGGCCTTCAAGGAGGTCGGCTATACCGATATACTGGATGAGAAGGGCAACGTGAGGAGCGGTAAAGGAGAGGGCATGCTCATAGGAATCCTCCTTGCGAAGGCCATCGGTGCTAAGTACGTCGGGTTTGTCGATGCTGACAACTACATTCCGGGTTCTGTCAACGAATACGTGAAGGACTACGCCGCAGGCTTTCTGATGAGCGAGAGTGACTACACAATGGTGAGGCTTCACTGGAGGCATAAACCTAAGGTTACGAAGGGTAGCCTATACTTCAGGAAATGGGGGAGGGTCAGCGAGATAACGAACCACTACCTCAACATGCTCATAAGCGAGCAGACTGCCTTCGAGACAACTATAATGGTCACGGGCAACGCGGGAGAGCATGCGATGACGATGAAGCTTGCCGAGATAATGCCATTTTCGACTGGCTACTCCATAGAGCCCTACGAGATAGTTTACCTCCTTGAGCGCTTTGGTCGCTGGGAGAACGTCGAGGAGTTTCAGGATGTCTTCGACCGGGGCATAGAGATATTCCAGATTGAAACCCTCAACCCGCACTTCCACGAAGACAAGGGTAAGGAGCATGTGAAGGAGATGATACTCCTAAGCCTAACTACTATCTACCACTCGAAGCTTGCCTCCGAGAACCTTCGGAAGAGGATACTCGAGGACCTCAGGGAGCACGGGATAATAGGCCCCAACGAGGAGCCGCCGAAACCCACCGTGATGAGGCCCATAAAGGACATCGACGTGAAGGAGTGGATGGAGGTACTAGAAAACAGCGCAGAGACCCTCCTGAGGTTCGAGGTATGAGGGCCATATTCCTAGACCTCGATAAAACCCTCATCGGCGACGACTACTCTCCGGAACTAGCACGTCCCGTGGTGAAGGCGCTCAAGAGGAAGGGCTTTATCATCGTCTTCAACACCTCGAAGACCAGGGCCGAGGTCGAGTACTACAGGCAGGCACTCGGCGTCGAGGATCCATTCATAGTCGAGAATGGGAGTGCCATCTTCATCCCCAAAGATTACTTTCCCTTCCCAGTTGAGGGCCGGGAAAAAGGAGAATACATCGTGATAGAGCTGGGAATGAGATACGAAACAATAAGGGAAGCGCTCGATGAGATAGCCCAAGAATACGGCCTAAAATATTACGGGAACTCGACCATCGAAGAGGTCGTAGCCTTTACTGGCTTACCGAGGGACTTAGCAAAACTCGCCGTAAAGCGAGAGTACAGCGAGACGGTATTCAGATGGACCAGGGATGGATGGGCTGAGCTTTTGAAGGCTCGAGGCCTAAAGGTCACGAGGGGGAGCCGTTTCCACACCGTTACAGGAAATACGGACAAAGGAAGTGCCGCAAGGGTCCTGCTCGATCTTTACCTCAAGGTGGGCCCCGTCGAGAGCTGGGCCGTTGGGGACGGGGAGAACGACCTTCCCATGTTCGATGTCGTCGACAGGGCGTTCATAGTTGGAGACCTCAGGCATTCAAAAGCGAAAAATATTCCATCCATTGAAAAGCTCTTGGAGGTGATTGGATGAAGACTTTGGTACTGGCCGGTGGGAAGGGGACAAGGCTCTGGCCCCTCAGCAGGGAGCTTCTTCCTAAGCAGTTCATAAAGCTCTTTGATGACCGCTCTCTTTTCCAGAGCACCATTGAGAGGGCCCTTCTCTTCTCGAAGCCCAAGGAGATATTTATAGTGACGAACAGGGAATACAGGTTCCGTGTCTTTGATGAACTCGACGAGCTGGGAATCAGGGTTCCGGAGGAGAACGTTCTCCTCGAGCCCGTCGGTAAGAACACGCTACCGGCGATATACTGGGGCCTCAAGGTCATTAGGGAAAACTTTGGCAGGAGCGTGGTCGCGGTCCTGCCGAGCGATCACAGGATAGAGGTAAACGAGAGCTACATGGAGGCCTTTAAGAGAGCCAAGAAGCTCGCAGAGGAGTACCTCGTGACCTTCGGCATAAAGCCTACTAAGCCGCACACGGGTTACGGCTACATAAGACCCGGTGAAAAACTGGAGGGTGGCTACCTAGTGGCGGAGTTCAAGGAGAAGCCCGATTATGAGACCGCCAAGCGCTACGTGGAGAACGGTTACTACTGGAACAGCGGGATGTTCATGTTCAGCACGGAGATCTTCATGGAGGAGGCAAGGAAGCATGCACCCGAGCTCGTCAGGGCCTTTGAGGAGGCGAAGACCATCGAAGAGGCTTATGAGCTCGCCCCGGAGACGAGCGTAGACTACGGAATACTAGAGAAGACGGATAAAGCCGCAGTTGTCCCACTCAACACCTACTGGAATGACCTCGGGAGCTTCGACGCCATCTATGAGGCTATGGAGAAGGATAAGAACGGTAATGCCGTTAGGGTGAAGGGCTTCAAGGCCAAGTACATAAACGTCGACTCACGGAACAACCTCATAATGACGGAGCGCCTGACGGCGACGATCGGCGTCGAGGACCTCGTGATAATAGATACGGGCGATGCCCTCCTTGTTGCGAAGAAGGGCGAGACCCAGAAGGTTAAGGAAGTTTTCAAGAGGCTGAAGGAGGATGGAGACGAGAGGGCACTAGTTCACAGAACTGCCTACAGGCCTTGGGGCTCCTACACGGTTCTTGAAGAGGGCGACCGGTACAAGATAAAGCGCATAACCGTCCTGCCCGGAAAGAAACTCTCCCTCCAGATGCACTACCACCGCTCGGAGCACTGGGTCGTTGTCAGAGGAACCGCCAAGGTTATCGTTGGCGAGAAGGAGCTCATACTGAGGCCTGGCGAGAGCACCTTTATTCCGGCTGGAGTCAAGCACCGCTTGGAGAATCCGGGCAAAGTCGTTCTTGAGGTCATAGAGACTCAGATAGGCGAGTACCTTGGCGAGGACGACATAGTCCGCTTCCAAGACGACTACGGAAGGGAGTGAGCATGGGGGAGCGTGACGGTTGGGAGAGATTCAGCTCCGGGATATCCTCCCTTTCTATAAACCTCCTCTCCACCCTCCTCTTTATCTTAGTCCTTTCCTACGTGCTCACGTGGGGTCTCAAGGGAGCCGAACTGAGAATCCCGGTTTCGGGCCAGGTAGTTACTATGAAGCTACCAGACATCGGAGTCCCCATGAACGTCCAAGCAATCAGGAGCTTGGTAATTTATCTCTTCGGGACGATACTCCTGGGACTTCCCATGCCACTCTTCCCGGAGAAGCTCAAGCCCCTGAAGGCCTTGGTGGCCCTGCTCCAAGCGGGCACCTTCGTATACGCCCTCTACGTCTTCGTGAGGGCAATCCTTGACTTCGCTGCGATGCTTGCGTGAGGTGATGGGAATGGGAAAGTTATTCGGGACATTTGGCGTTAGGGGAATAGCGAATGAGGATATAACTCCAGAGTTCGCCCTGAAGCTCGGCATGGCCTTCGGGACGATGCTGAAGAGGGAGAACCCAGCGAAGGAGCTTTGGGTCGTGGTTGGCAGAGATACGCGCGTGAGTGGGGAGATGCTCAAGAACGCCTTAATAAGCGGCCTCCTGAGTGTTGGAGTCAATGTTATCGACGTTGGAATAGCACCAACGCCTGCAGTTCAATTTGCCTGCAAACATTTCAGGGCCGATGGGGGAGCAGTAATCACCGCCAGTCATAACCCTCCGGAATACAACGGAATAAAGCTCCTCGAGCCCAACGGCATGGGCCTTAAGAAGGAAAGGGAAGCGATTGTAGAGGAGATTTTCCTCAAGGAGGACTTTGACAGGGCAGAGTGGGATGAGATAGGTAGGGTTAGACGGGAGGATATCATAAGACCGTACATCGACGCGATAAAGAGCAAGGTCGACGTGGATGCAATAAGGAAGAGAAAGCCATTTGTAGTCGTTGACACCTCCAACGGCGCCGGCTCCCTTACGTTGCCATACCTCCTTCGGGAGCTCGGGTGTAAGGTTGTGAGCGTCAACGCACATCCGGATGGCCACTTCCCGGCCAGAAACCCAGAACCTAGCGAGGAGAACCTCAAAGGATTAATGAAAATTGTCAAGGCCCTTGGAGCGGACTTTGGAGTTGCTCAGGATGGCGACGCAGATAGGGCCGTCTTCATAGATGAAAACGGGCGCTTCATCCAAGGAGACAAGACGTTTGCCCTCGTTGCTGATGCCGTCCTCAGGGAAAGGGGGGGTGGCCTGCTTGTCACTACTGTGGCTACCTCTAACCTGCTTGATGATATAGCGAAGCGCAATGGGGCTAAGGTTCTCAGGACGAAGGTAGGTGACCTCGTGGTTGCAAGGGCTCTCCTTGAGCACGCCGGAACAATAGGCGGCGAGGAGAACGGGGGCGTCATCTTCCCGGACCACGTTTTGGGAAGGGACGGCGCGATGACGGTAGCGAAGGTAGTGGAGATATTCGCGAAGAGCGGCAAGAAGTTCAGTGAGCTCATCGATGAGTTGCCAAAGTATTACCAGATAAAGACCAAGAGGCACGTTGAGGGCGACAGGAAGGCAGTTGTTGCGAAAGTTGGGGAACTTGCGAGGAGAAGGGGCTACAGGATAGACACCACCGATGGCGTTAAGGTAATCTTCGAGGAGGGCTGGGTTCTCGTGAGAGCCAGCGGAACGGAGCCGATAATAAGGATTTTCAGCGAGGCCAAGAGTGAGGAGAAGGCCCAAGAATACCTCGAGCTAGGCCTTGAGCTTCTTGAGAAAGCAATGGAGTAATTTCTTCCTAACTTATTAATTTTATTTTATTTAATCATTAAACAACTGCGTATTTAAGTGGGAACTTGGTGAAGCTGTTCATCCTGAATATCTAGAAAGAAAAAGTTAGTGCCTCCTATCCCTTGAAAAACGCCTCTAAACTGACATACTCCTTTGGTATCCTCACCCTGATCGTTTTCGCCGGGTCAACCAGCTGGCTTATCTCGACGTCCATCACGAGGCTCGCGAGCATGTATGCATCGTCCCATTCAAGCCCGTTCGCCTTGGCGAGCGCCTCAACCCCCAGCTCAACGCCTTCCCTAATGGCATCGTCCAACTTTTCCATCGATACGAGCAAGTAGTAGGCATCCGCCGTTTCAAGGAGGGGCCACTCGAGGACGCCATCCAAGACGTCTACTTTAACTTTCACCCTTCCCGACACTTCACACGCAGAAACGCAAACTTCCCCGTCCCCCATGACAGCATGCAGGTCGCCTATCGCTAAAAGTCCTCCTTCCTTGAAGACCGGAAGATACAGGATCGTGCCTTTCGTTATTAAATTCGTGTCCATGTTTCCCCCGTGCCTTCCCGGTGTTCCCGTTGGGATTTCCTCATCGTAAGCCACACCTATGACCCCTATCATTGGCTTTACCGGTATTTTGAGGTTTCCGAAGTGGACGGTTCCGTCTTTTATCTCGCATATCCTTGTCCTTGGTTTTTCAACCTTATCTCCCAAAACCCCTGCTTTTGGCGCCGTAACTACAATCCCCCTACCAGCAATCTCGATGTCGAGGATCTCAACGGCCAAGACCTTGCCACGCTTGGCGTTTTCAACGTAGAGAGGGCCTGTGGCAGGATTCACACGGGAGAAGTCAATTTTCTCTATGGTGTCGCTTTCGTCTTTTATCTGCCCTCCCAGGGCATCAATGGTCTCAAAGACCACGATATCGCCAGGCTTTGCCCTTGCGACGGGCTTCATATTCGGCCCAAAAGAATACACGTGCTTCTCCTTCGGTATTAGTATCATGGGAGCTCACCAACTGTTGAATATGGCTTTGATGTTTAAAAATCATGCTTCTAAGCCTTTCTCTCGCATCCTCAAGGCTTCTTGGAACGCCGAGCCCTAACCTCAAGAAGATCTCCACGAGCGGAGGAACCGACAGGTTGTGGCTTCTCAAGAGCTCGATATTCCCTAAGATCTCCTCGGGGGTGCCAATTTTGACTATTATCCCCCATCCATCGGTGCAATCCTATCGCAAAGCATTAGGTACTCGGCCTCATGGGATGCGAGGATTACGGTTTTGCCCTCTGTCCTTAGCTCCCTGATGATGTTCTCCACGAGAACCTTTCCCCCAAAGTCAAGGTTTGCAAAGGGCTCGTCGAAGACTATAACCTCGGGCCCCATGGCGAGGACGGTCGCTATCGCCACCCGCTTCTTCTCACCAAAGCTGAGCTCCCTAGTTTCCCTGTCTGCATGGATCTCCATGCCCACCTTTCTCAAGGCCCAGAGAACCCGCTCCCTGAGCTCTTCTCCCCGGAGGCCGAGGTTGTAGGGACCAAGGGCCACGTCCTCAAAAACTGTTGGTATGCCAACCTTCCTCCTAACTTCTTTCGGGTTTTCGCTGGATTGAGGCCTTCCACGAGAACCTCTCCCCTCTTCGGCTTTAGTATTCCGTTCAGGTGAAAGAGGAGCGTGCTCTTCCCTGCCCCATTGGGTCCGAGAAATCCGAACACCTCTCCTCGCTCTATCTTGAGGCTCACACCCCTGAGAACTTCCCTTCCACCGTAGGAGAAGTGAACGTTCCTGAGCTCTATCATAGGAGCAGTCCCCCCAAGGTGAGGGCAGTAAGGAGCAAAATAGAGTATGGCCCCTTCATCAACCTTCGGGAACTCACCGAAGCCCCTAGAGAGCATAGCCCAATAAACTCTTTCACTTCTCATGTACGCCCTCACGAAGACTTCACCGATAAGGGCACCGAGCTTCCGGTAATATTCCAGCCGGCCGATTCCGAAAGCCCTTGAGTCAAGGGCCCGCTTCATCCTCATGGCCTCCCCGATGAAGACGTCGAGATAGCGGTATGTGAAAGCCAATGTGAGCGTTATAATATTGGAGAATTTCAGGGCCTCCATTTCGGCGAGTATTCTCGAAAAGCCCACCGAGTTAACGATGACGACCGTGGCTCCCGATGAGAGGAATGCCTTGCCGAGCAGGAGCAGGAATGAACGCACGCCCTCGTGGGTTATTGGCCCAAGCGGGGTGTTGACTATTGGCCTTCCGGGGTTAAAGAGCGTCAGAGAAAAGACCAACCCCTCAAATCCTAGGAGAAAGCCGAGGTGAAGTAAAGTCCCCTTCTTGGGCCTCATCATAGGCAAGGACTAATCCGAATAGCAGGGTAAAGTATGCCAGCTCGGCGAGGCTCTTTCTCGTGACGACGCTGATGGCGTAAATAAAGATGAAGGGGAGGTACACCTTAGGCACCCTTCGCGAGCTTTCCGATGCCATAGCCGACGGCGAAAGTCAGGAGAATTCCGAGCAAACCCATCGCGAAGCCCTGTCCCCATGTTTCTCCGTAGTCGAGTGGGGCGTGGTATATAGGACCCTCCTCGAGGCTAACCTTCTCCATCGTAGCCTCAAGCCATCAGGGTTGCTCGATGCTAAGGGGAGGACGACCGCCAGGATGATCACAATTATGAGGATGCCCTTTGCGATCGCCTTCATGCCGGCACCCCCTTAACCTCGGGAAGCTTCATTCTAATGGCTTGGGCAATTAGCACGGTCAGGATCGCCTCACCGATGCCTCTCACTGCGTGGTATCCCGTCATCAGCGTAAGAACCTTAAGGAAGGGCACGCTCTTGCTTACTCCGATTTCTATGGATGCCATCACCGCCCCGAGAACTACGGAGGTCCATGCTGCAATACCCATTGCGAAGGCCTCATTGATGCCCCTGAGCCTGCTGTAGATAGCGTAGCCGATAAACGCCCCAATTAGTCCCATATTGAGGATATTAGCCCCGAGGGCAGTTATCCCGCCGTCGCCGAAGAGCAGGGTCTGGATGAGCAAGACCGCCGTCATTACGATCACGGCCGCGTATGGACCAAGGAGCACCGCCACGAGCGTCGCGCCGAGGAGGTGTCCGCTAACGCCTCCGATTATCGGAAAGTTGACCATCTGGGCCGCGAAGACTCCGGCGGCAAAAAGACCGAGGAGCGATATCTTTTCCTCCGGAAGATCCCTGAGCTTCCTGAGAGAGTAGAGTATCCCAAGGATTGCTATCCCGTAAGTGGCGACTATAGTGGGAGCGCTAAGTAGGCCATCCGGTTATGTGCACGTTAATCCCCCCTTGGTGTTATCATTTCCCAAAATAGTAGCATGAAATAAAAGCGTTTTCATAAGAGAGTGTTACTAACCAAAGGTTTGAGCATCTATGCCAGTTCTTGGCCATTGACGTCGGGGAAACCTTATAAAAACTTTTATGAACGTAAAAAGGGGGTGCGGAGATGCTAGACTACTTTTTTAAGCCGAGGAGTGTCGCGGTCATAGGAGCCTCTAATGATCCCAAGAAGCTCGGTTATGAGGTTTTCAAGAATCTCCAGAAATACGGGGGCAATGTTTATCCTGTCAACGTCAAGGAGGAGAAAGTTCAGGGAGTTAAAGCGTATAAGAGCGTCAAGGATATCCCGGGCGACGTTGACCTGGCGATAATCATTGTTCCCAAGAAGTTCGTCAAGCAGACCCTCATCGAGTGTGGAGAGAAGGGGGTCAAGGGTGTCGTCATAATAACGGCGGGCTTCGGCGAGACCGGCGCCGAAGGAAAGAGGGAAGAGCGTGAGCTTGTTGAAATCGCCCATAGCTACGGCATGCGCATCATCGGGCCTAACTGTGTCGGCATAATGAATACCCACAACGACCTCAACGCCACCTTTATAATGGACGCCAAGAAGGGAAGCATAGCCTTCATAAGCCAGAGCGGAGCCCTTGGGGCCGGGATAGTTTACAAGACCGTGAAGGAGGGCATAGGGTTCTCCAAGTTCATAAGCATAGGCAACATGGCCGACCTGGACTTCGCGGAGCTGATGGAATACTTAGCGGACACCGAGGAGGATAAGGCGATGGCACTCTACATCGAGGGTCTAAGGGATGGCAGGAAGTTCATGGAGGTCGCTAAGAGGGTTACGAAGAAGAAGCCCGTCATCGTTCTCAAGGCTGGGAAGAGCGAGAGCGGGGCGAGGGCGGCTTCTTCGCACACGGGTTCCCTCGCTGGAAGCTACAGAATATACGAGGCGGCGTTCAAGCAGAGCGGTGTTATAGTTGCCGAGACAATAGATGAGATGCTCAGCATGGCGAGGGCTTTTACCCAGCCACTCCCAAGGGGTAGGAGCGTTGCGATAATGACCAATGCTGGCGGCCCTGGAGTCCTCACGGCGGACGAGATTGACAAGAGGGGGCTTAAGCTGGCTAACCTGGAGGAGAAGACCATAGAGGAGCTTCGCTCCTTCCTGCCGCCGATGGCGGCTGTTAAGAATCCTGTGGACATGATAGCTTCGGCGAGAGGTGAGGACTACTACAGAACGGCGAAGCTCCTGCTCAGCGATGCTAACGTGGACATGCTCATAGCCATATGCGTCGTGCCGACCTTCGCCGGTATGAGTCCCACGGAGCACGCTGAGGGGGTTATAAGGGCAGTTGAGGAAGTGAACAATGGCAAACCAGTTCTGGCCCTCTTCATGGCCGGCCGGGTAAGCGAACCCGCCAAGGAGCTCCTTGAGAGGTATGGCATCCCAACCTACGAGAGGCCCGAGGATGTCGCGGCCGGCGCCCACGCTCTCGTAAGGCAGGCCGAGAACGTGGGGCTTCTGGAGAAGTGAATTTTTGGCCTTTGATATTCAAATTTCACCAAAGGCTTGGGAGGTGTGTGAATGGCGAAGGTGACGGATATAGTCCTCTGGGATAAGCCCGGGGAGAGGGTTCTCCTCCTCGGGAACCAGGCGATAGCAAGGGGAGCCCTCGAGGCCAATATAGCCGTCTTCGCCGCCTATCCTGGAACCCCGAGCTCAGAGCTAACCGACACAATGGCGGCCGTCGCCAAGAGGGCCGGCGTTTACATGGAGTACTCCACAAACGAGAAGATCGCCTTTGAAACTGCCTTAAGTGCCTCTTGGGCTGGCCTCAGGGCTATGACAGCGATGAAGCATGTTGGACTGAACGTTGCGATGGACAGCTTCATGACGGTCTCTTACATGGGCGTCAACGGTGGCCTCGTCGTTATGGTTGCGGATGACCCGAGCATGTGGAGCAGCCAGAACGAGCAGGATACGAGAGCGATAGGCAAGTTCGCCAACGTGCCAGTTCTTGAGCCCGCGAGCGTTCAAGAGGCAAAGGACATGACGAAGTACGCCTTTGAGCTTAGTGAGAAATTTGGCCAAATGGTCATCCTCAGGACGACGACGAGGACCTCCCACATGCGCGGCGATGTAGTACTGGGAGAGCTTCCCGAGGAAATAAAGCTCGGAAAGAGGAAGTTTGGCGACTTCAAGAAGGATCCGGAGCGTTACGTTGACATTCCAGCCTTCCAGAGGAAGAAGCACGCCTGGTTGCTCGAGACGATAGAAAAGATAAGGAAGGAGCTCGAGAATGCTCCCTTCAACCGCATAGAGGGGGACGGGAAGGTCGGAATAATAGCGCCGGGCCTTGCCTATGCCTACGTAAAGGAGGCCCTTGCCTGGCTCGGCGTCAAGAACGTCAGGATACTCAAGCTTGGCTCCCCGTTCCCGGTCCCATACGGCCTGCTTGAAAAGTTCTTCGACGGCCTTGAGAAGGTGCTCATCGTCGAGGAGCTGGAGCCCGTCGTGGAGGAGCAGGTGAAAGTCTGGGCCTTTGACAACGGCGTGGACATACCTATTCACGGCAAGGACCTCGTTCCCAGGGTCCACGAGATGACCACCAGGAGGGCCGTCGAGGCGATAGCAAAGTTTTCTCACCTTAAGACGCCGGTGAACTTTGCCGAGATAGACGAGAGGTATAAGAAAGTCCAGGAGATAGTCCCACCGAGACCGCCTTCCCTGTGCCCAGCCTGTCCGCACAGGAACACCTTCTACGCCATAAAGAAGGCCGCAACCCCGAGGGCAATATTCCCGAGCGACATCGGCTGTTACACGCTCGGTGTGCTCCCGCCGCTCAAGACGGTTGACACGACAATCGCAATGGGCGGTTCGGTGGGCGTTGCTCACGGCCTGAGCGTGGCCCTCAACGGCGCCGTAAGCGAGGAGCAGAGGGCCGAAAAGAAGAAGGTAATCGTCGCGACGATAGGTGACTCAACGTTCTTCCACACAGGACTGCCGGCGTTGGCCAACGCCATCTACAACCGCTCCAACGTCGTCATAGTAGTACTTGACAACCTCGTTACGGCGATGACCGGTGACCAGCCGAACCCGGGAACCGGTGAGACCCCACACGGGCCGGGCAAGAGGATACTCATAGAGGAGGTCGCCAAGGCGATGGGTGCGGACTTTGTAGAGGTCGTTGACCCATACGACATAAAGGCTACCTACGAGACCATAAAGAAGGCCCTTGAAGTTGAGGGCGTCAGCGTCGTCGTCGCGAGGCAGATGTGTGCCCTCCACAGGATAGGCCAGATGAGGCGCAAGGGCGAAAAGTGGCCCATCTACCAGGTCGTCGAGGAGAAGTGCACCGGCTGTAAGGTCTGTATCAATGCCTACGGCTGTCCGGCCATCTACTGGGACGCCGAGAAGAAGAAGGCGAGGGTTGATCCGCTCATGTGCTGGGGTTGTGGCGGATGTGCTCAGGTATGTCCCTTCGATGCCTTCGAGCCCGTGAAGGAGGGAGGAGCATGAGGGAGTATAACATCGTCATCACGGGCGTTGGAGGCCAAGGAGTGCTTACCGCCGCTAACATTCTTGGCTGGGCTGCCTTAAGGGCTGGTTATAAGGTTAGGGTTGGAGAGGTTCATGGGATGAGCCAGCGCTTTGGTAGCGTCATCGCCTATGTTCGCTTCGGCGAGGACGTTTACGGCGCTATGGTGCCCGAGGGAAAGGGCGACGTTATCCTCAGCTTCGAACCCGTTGAAGCTTTGCGCTACATCAACTACCTCAAGAAAGGAGGATTAGTTTTCACGAACGCGAGACCAATTCCACCAGTTCAGGTCTCAATGGGCTTGGCAAAATACCCCAGCCTCGATGAGATTAGGAGGATAGTCGAGGAGGATTTTGGCGGCAGGTTCCTGGCATTCGATGCCGAGGCCTTGGCGATTAAGGCAGGCAACGTCATCACCACGAACGTCGTGTTGATAGGAGCTTTAACGCAAACGCCGGGCTTCCCCCTCTCGGCCGACCACGTCAAGGAAGTCATCAAGGTCAGCGTGCCCCCGAAGGCGGTCGAAGTCAATATGAAGGCCTTTGACCTCGGTGTCCAGGCCGCTAGGGAGATGCTGGGGCTTTGACTTTTCTTTTTCTCCAAAAAGTTCATTGAAATAAATCTGTTTAACCTTTCCTATCCCCCTCAATGGTTATGTCATCAAGAATGCACTCGCTGATCCTTAACCTGTTCCTCGAGTCCAAGAAGAGCGTGAAGTCCCTCTTTACAAGCCTGTTCTCAACGGGAGCATGCTCTACGAGGAAAGTTATTATCTCGGCCGTGCTGTATGGAACTTTTATTCCCATTTCGTCTGCCTTCCTAAAGAGCTTCTCGGGCACCTCAAACACGTCCTCCCCCTTCTTGACCTCGACCCTAATCTTAGAGTTTATCTGCTCCCAGAGTAGGAGGGTGTTTCTGGCCTTCTCTATTTTTTCGAGAGCCTTCTTTTCAAGGATGCTGACGTTTGCCCTACTAGTACCAAGCATCTCGGCTATCTCGCTCTGTCTAAGCCCTTTAGCCCTAAGAACAAGGACCTTAATCTGTTGGTCCGTGAGGAAGGTCTTCACCATAAACACCCTAACTTAATCCTTTGCATAAGTTAAAAAACCTTAGTGGTGCTCGGTCATCGCAGGCTTCCTCATGGATTCGGGGACGCCACCCCTCATCATCGCACCCAAGAAGAGCGAACAGAGTTTTGGCGGACCGGCGGGGATTTGAACCCCGGACCTGCGGCTTAGGAGGCCGCCGCCCTGTCCTGGCTAGGCTACCGGTCCACGGCCCGGATATTGGTGGAGGGTGAGTATTTTTAAACTTTGCGGTCTATAGCTCATCCGGTGATTCCATGGTCGACGTCAGGCTCATCAACTACACCCCAAGGCCTCTCGAGACAATTACATGGGCGGCCCTGATAAGCTATTGGGAGGAGTGGGAGAGCGAGGCCTTTGAAAGAATGAGCAGGGAAGACGTTGAACGGCACCTGCCGAGAATCCTTGGCTATGGCCACGAGAGCATCCTTGAGCATGCCGTCCTCACCTTTGCCATCGAGGGCTGTTCAAGGGTCTGCACGCACCAGTTGGTGAGGCACAGGATAGCGAGCTACACCCAGAGGAGCCAGAGGTACATCGTGGAGGACGGTGTTGATTTCGTTATTCCTGAGAGCGTTGGGAGAGCGGAGAGGGAGAAGCTGGGCAAGAAAGTGGAGGAGTTTCTGAAACTGGCAGGGGAGCTGTATGAAGAGCTAATCAGGGCGGGAGTTCCGCAGGAGGACGCGAGATACATCCTCCCACAGGCAGTTAAGACTAAAATCGTCGTTACCATGAACCTCAGGGAGCTGAAGCACTTCTTCGGCCTGAGGCTGTGCGAGAGAGCCCAGTGGGAGATTAGAGAGGTCGCATGGAAGATGCTGGAAGAGATAGCTAAGAGAGAGGAGCTGAGGCCAATAATAAGGTGGGCCAAGCTTGGGCCTCGGTGCATTCAGCTCGGCTACTGCCCAGAGGGTGAGCTCATGCCACCCGGCTGCTGGAAGAGGACGAAAGAGAAGTGGGAGAGGATGACGCGTTAGGCGAGTTCCTTTCCCATGGTCTCCTCCCCTAGTGCCAGGACGTCTATGGCGCCGATTATAGACACGATTGCTATGACTAGAACCGCCAGGGCGACACCGCTGACTTCCATGATTTTTCCTGCAACTATGGGGGCCAGTCCCCCGCCTATCCTTGCCATCGCTCCAGCCCATCCTGTCCCAGTGCCCCTGATGGCAGTCGGATAAAGCTCCGGCGTGTAGGCGTATATCGCCCCCCAGGCACCGAGGTTGAAAAAGCTGAAGGCTACCGCGCTCGCGACTATTGCAGTTTCGTTTCCTGAGTTGGCCGCGAAGTAGAAGCCCACTCCAGCTATTCCAGAAAGCAGGAGGTAGTAGGAGAGGGTCTTCTTCCTCCCAATCCTCTCAAGCAGGTAAGCGGCGCTCCAGTAGCCGGGCAGTTGGGCTATGGCGGTGATTATGAAGTACTGAAAGCTCCTGAAGACGGTGATTCCCAGCGTTGCCGAGAGAAACCTAGGAAGCCATATGAAGAAGCCGTAGTAGGCGAAGGCTATGCTGAACCAGGCTATCGTGAGCATGAGAGTCGTTTTACCATAGCGCCTCCAGAGGTCTCCGACCGAGGCTTTCCTTTCCCCTTTCGGGGCCTCAAGCTTAACGCTCACCCCGAGGGCTTTTCTGATGGTCTCCTCGGCTTCCTTAACGCGCCCCCTGATGAGCAGGTAGCGAGGCGATTCAGGCAGGGTTAGAAGAAGCGGCAAAATAAGTATCACCGCGCCGCCGAAGAGCAGTATGCCCCTCCAGTCGGCCTTTACGAGAATCGCAACTACGCCTATGATTACCGTGCCTATCGCCCAGAAGCTCTCAAGGACTGAAATCATCGCGCCTCTCACGGATTTTGGCATGAACTCGGCGAAGTAGGAGCTTGCGACCGGCAGGGAGCCGCCCAGTCCAAGGCCGACGATGAAGCGCAGGATTATGAGGGCGTCGAGGTTTCCGGCGAAGGAGCTGACTGTCGAGGCAAGGGAGAAGGTGGCAACTGCGAGGGTGAGCGTCTTCTTCCTTCCAATCCTGTCCGCGAGGTAGCCGAAGAGCCACGCGCCGAAGAGCATACCAAAGAGGGCCGCCGAACCGAGGGAGCCGAGCTTTGTAAGGCTCCCCTGGAAGGCCGGGTCGTTCTTGAGGAGCGCTATGACGAATCCGGCCGAGATGGTATTCACCGCTATAAACGCCCACACCGTTCCGAGGATGACCAAAAGCGTGTAGTGGAACTTATTCAACCGGGAGTTTTCGATGGCCTCCATCCCCATCACCGTGACGGATTTTCTTTTGTTTGAAGGAGAAGTTAAGCATTCTCTTCCAGTAAGAAGGGATGGGAAAAGAGAAGACTCAAATCGTAGCCCTCGTTATTCCCACGTCCTTCACGAGGACGTAGGGTGTCGAAACTGGCGTCCTGACCTCCCACCAGTGGATGTGGTGGCTCTCCTTTCCGAGGGCCTTGATTCCCTCAAGGATCCTCTGGAAGTTGTCGCTGACGCGAATGTTCCTTATCGGCCTCAGCTCTCCATTTTCCACGAGGAATATTCCATCCCTCGGGATGGTCGAGAAGTCTCCAGCTACATAGTTCTGGAATCTTGTATACCAGACGTTGGTTATGTAGATGCCCCGCTTGACTTCCTCGAAGAGCTCCTCCCTCGTGTAATCACCCGGCTCGAGGAGGATGTTCCAGGCGCGAGGCATTATAAGACCAGCGTTGGCGGTCGTCTCCGTCCCGTACTTCTTGGCTAAGCTCGTGTTTAGAAGGAACGTCTTGAAGGTTCCGTTCTCGATTATAGTGGTCTCCCTCGTAGGCACACCTTCGTCATCGAACTTTCTGCTACCGTAGCCGTTGGGCAGGTTTCCAATGTCCTTGATGGTAACCAGCTCACTCGCGACCTTCTGGTTAAGCTTGTTCACCAGGAAGCTAAAACCGGCCTCTGCCGCGTAAGCTGAGGTCATAAAGCTCATGTAGCTCAGCAGGTTGGCGAAGGCTAAGGGGTCAAAGATGACGTCGAACTTCCCCTCCGGCCCCTGCTCCGGGTTCCTCGCCAAAGAAGCTATCTCACCAGCCTTCCTGCCTGCGCTCTCGGGGTCAAACTTCTTGAGAACCCTGACAGAGTTTGTCCCGTGTCCGCTCTCAAGGTCTCCAATGAATGCCCTAACGCTTATCTCTATCCCGGTGCCTTCGTCAAAAGCTTCAACCCCGTTGCTCGTGGTGAGGTAGAGCCTGTTGTGGTCTGTGTAGAGAACACCGGCAACTCTTTTGGCTCCCTCCTCAAGGGCCGCATTGATTGCCCTCTCAACGTACTCGCCAAGCTCATCGAGCTCGACTATCGCCTTATCAAAGGTCTCCGGGATATCCCTATACTGGAACGGCCCCTCGGCGATGCCGTAGTAGTCCTCCTTGGGAGACATGCCCTTCATGTTGCTCAGGAGCGTTTTTAGGGTCCGCTCGATGTTTTCCTCGCTCAGCTCGGTTATAGTTGTACCAGCTACCCTCTTCTCCAGCTCCACGAAGAGTTCGACCTTCCTCTCGTGCCAGTTCTTGGCGACGGTTATCTCGTTGTTGGCGAAGCGAATCTGGCGCCTGTTCATCTCATGGCTCAAAACGACGACGTCGCCGAAGCCGAGCTCTTTGGCCTTCTTAAGGATGAACTCGTTAACGTCAAACATCTCCACCACCTCACGGCCTCCTCAGCGGTATGTTTCTGAGCCTTGCATGCGCCCCGCCCATCCAGACGGGCACTCCCTGCCCGGGCTCGCCTTTGCCGCAGGTTCCCGGGAAGAATTCGACTTCTTTGCCGACGGCATCGACGCTGCTCCAGAGCGCCCTCGTCGTTATCTCAAGGATAGGCCTCCTGACAGGGTGCTTTATCTCGCCGTTCTCGATGAGGTAGGCCTCCCTTCCGATGTACCTCTGCTGGTATCTCCTGTCGTCGATGTTCCACTCGTTGAAGGACACCATGTAGACGCCGAGCTTGATGTCCTCAATCAGCTCCTCGAAGGAGTAATCGCCGGGAGCCAAGTAGGTGTTGGCCATCCTCACTATCGGCTCGCGGTTGTAGTTGATGGCTCTGGCTGAAGCGTTCGACCTCTGGCCCAGCTTTGCCGCGTATTCCCTATTGGTGAGGAACTCTGTGATTATTCCGTCCTTGATAAGGTAGCGCGGCCTCGCCTTTACTCCTTCATCGTCGTAGAGGTAGAACCCCCAGCTGTTCGGTATCGTCGGGTCCTCGATGACGGTGACGGCTTCACTCCCGATCCTCTCGCCGAGCATGTCCGGCTTTACGAAGCTCTCTCCGGCCTGAGCCGCTTCCCTTCCGAAAATCCTGTCGGCCTCGTAGGGATGCCCAACGCTCTCGTGAACCGCTATCCCCACAACTTCTGGACTTATTACGAGGTCAACTCTCCCTTCGGGTGGCTTCTGTCCCTCATAGATGAGCTTTTTCAACGCCAGTACGTCCTTAACCGCCCAGCTCCACGGCTCGTCCTTCTCGATGAGCTCCAGCCCACCGGAGAAGGCCCTCTGAACGAAGGGTGCCTGCTCCATCTGGCCGTTTTCAAAAACCACGAGGTTGTAGGTTATGGAAACGCGCGGGATTTTGCTCTTGACGTAGGCACCTTCGCTGTTGAGGAAGACCTTTTTCCAGAGCTGGTCGGAGTAGCTTAGATAGCGCATCGGCACGTTCACGCCCGTTGCCTTAACCTCCTCCTCGACCTTCCTGAGGAGTTCGAGCTTCTCCTCCGGTGAAAAATCTCTGAAGTCCTTCTTCATCTTGACCTTGTAGGAGACGCGGTGGAAATCCTCTTCGCTGAAAACTATTGGCTCATTTCTCACTTTGGATGCAGCTCTGGCCAGCTTGACGGCCTTCTTGACGGCTTCACTTATGCTCTCCTTCGTGAGGACGTTTGTTGAAGCGAAGCCCATTCCTCCATCGACCAGGACCCTAATTCCTATACCTTTGTCCGCCAGGATGCTCAGTCCCTCAGGGACGCCATTCTTCATGGCAATACTAGTTCCGGTCTTCTCCTCGAAGCGGGCCTCCGCATAGGAAGCGCCGAGTTCAAGGGCCTTTTCAACGGCGAACTCTACAAGATCATGCATACACACCACCCCAACTTACTACGTCCTGTTAGGGGCATGAAAGTATAAAAGCCTTTCCGCTCAGATGTGCGTCGAACCATTCAGCAGTACTTCTCTATGCCGGAAGTAGTAGTGGGCAACCACGGCACTCATCAAGAGCCAAAGGGCAAGGCTAATCTCCCATGCCTCGAATATCTTCATCAGCGTGCCCACAACCGCGAGGCCAACTGGAGCAGATATGTTTATTAGGAGCGCCAGTGCCGAGAAAACCCTGCCACGAAGCTCGGTTGGTATGGCTCGCTGTATCTTCGCATTGAGGGGGACGTTTATGATTGCGTTGCTGGCACCCCAGAGGATTGCCACACCGGCGAGCGTGAAGAACGCGGCCCACTTCGAAAGGTTCGTGTAAGGCGAAATGAGGGCTATGAACACCAGCATCATCGCCCCGTTGAAGGCCAAAGCCTTGAAGAACAGCCTTCCCGGGTTCTTCAGTTTAACCGCTATCAGCAGGTTGCCAAGGAGCATCCCACCCATGAATGCGCTCTGGAGGAGGCCAAACTGCCGACTTGAGAACTTTAGCACTTCTCTAAATGCGTAAGGCATCAGCACCATGCCAAACGGCTGGCCGAGGGCGTTCATAAAGAGCGCGAAGCTCATAAGAACCATGAGATATCTGCTGGAGCGCAGGAAGGTGATGCCCTCGCGTATGTCTTCAATGACCTGCCGAATACTTTCAAGCTGCCTTGTCTTCCACTCGTACCTTATGAACGCTTCGAACAGCCCCGAACCGAAGAAGCTGACGGCGTTTATGAGGAGGGCAAGTCTTATTCCGCCGATTGCATAAATAACACCGCCGAGGGCCGGACCGACGAGCCTCGCTACAATTGAAAAGGACGAAACGACCGAGTTGGCCCTCTCGAGTTCCCTCTCTTCGACGAGGTCTGGAAACATGGCACCCGTCGCGGCTCCAAAGAACGTTCCCATAATGGCCATGACTACCTGAACAGCCAGCAGTTCGTAGATGTCGAGCAAATCAAAGGTTATGACCCCAAACAGCAGGACGCCCCTGAGTAGGTCGAGGCCAACCATCAACGTCTTCCTATTGTACCTATCACCGATTACGCCGGCGAAGGGCATGAATATTAGGGAGGGGATTACATCGGCCAAAACAAAGAGGCTCATCATGGCACCGCTGTGCGTCTTATCGAGGACGTATAAGGGTAGGGCAACTTCCTGAACAGCCCAGCCAAGCTGGGAGATGAACCTTCCGATAGCGAAGAGCCAGAAGTTCCGGCCCAACTTAGCGCCGAGCATCTCCCCTAACCCCCGTGATCCTCTAACTTAATTACCGAATTAATTAATTGAAGAATTAAAGAATTAAATCAGTTCAACCCTTACATCACCATTCACAGTGCTGACCTTAACCCTGAATTCCCCCGTTCCTATAACCGGCTCGTCCGGGTCTATGCCGACAAACTTGACGTCTCCGCTGACTCTCTTGATGATTATCCTGGCATCGCAGAACTCGGTCAAGCGAAGCGTTATGTCTCCGTTAACGCAGCTTACCTCGACATCCCCCTCAAGCTCCTCAATGGTAAGCTCGATTTCCCCGTTCACGGTTTTTACTTGAAGCGGTCCGGCGACCGTTAGATGGGCCCTTATCCCACCGTTCACGGAGCTGAGCTTTTCGGCCTCGCAGTTCTCTATGCTTATTTCACCGTTTACCGTCGTGACGTCCCCAAAGCACGCGCCTCTAGCCTTGAGCTCTCCGTTCACATTTCTGGCCCTTACCAAAACGCTCCGTGGAATCCTCATCTCTATTTCGGCCCAGCCGCCTAATGACTTCTCGAACAGGCCTAGCACCCTTCTCTTCTTCGGTTCCTCCCTGATTATGAGTTTACTTCCCTTCTGCTCGACTTCAACGTTTGCCTCGCCGTGGACGGTGTAGTTCACCTCGACGTGGTCGTTTTCCCAGCCCTCTATCTCAATCCGACCATTGGTGGCCCTTATCTCAACTTCCCGGACGTTTTCAAACTTCATCAAGCTCACCCCACGTGTCAACGATAACAACGCCTTTCACGCTGGAAATTTTAACTCTATGATCACCGCTCCCGAGGAGCCTTCCGGAGTTTACAACCACCCCTCCGCCCTGCTGGACAGTTTCTATCACGGCATCGCAATCCTCGGGAAGTTTCAGGGTTATTGAGCCCATCACAGCTAAGACTTCAAGGTCTCCCCCAAGCTCCAGTATCTTAAGCTCAAGGTTCCCCATAGAAACGGTTACCTCTGCCTCCTCCCGGATGTACATGGACCCTTTAACCTTGGACGGGCCTACGGAGGGGCTTTTGACTTCGCATTCCTCAAGCTCTGCGGTGGCTTCGCCGATTGCAATGGAATCAAATCTTGTTCTCTTAGCTTTAAGCGAGCCTCTCTTCATGCTTCCTTCGATACAGAAGTCATCTGGAATCCTCATGCTGAGCCTCGCGCGTTCCTTCTCTTTCTTTAACAGGTTCTTGAGCTTCCAGCCGGTAGAGGTCAGCACCTTAAGGGTACTCCCATCTCGTTTTAATGTAAACGCATCTTCGGGCTCGACATAAACGTGAACCGTTCCATCTTCAGAGGGCAGTATTTGCACGTCCGTATCAATGAGCTTTATCCAGACCTTCTCGATGCCTTCAAATCTCACGGCCACCCCTCCGAATAACAGGGAGACCCCACTAGATATGACCCATCAACTCCTCGAGGAGCTCCTTCACGCGTTTGTTGAGCCTTGCCCTGTCCACACCGAGGCCCTCTATGAGCTCGGCGCTTTGCTCCTCCACTATCTCCTTCGCCTTCTCGATGACGAGCTGGCATGCTTCGGCATCTTCTATAGTGTGGATTTTGCCACCCACCCTTATGCGAACCTTTCCATCCTTAGCCGAAATCACAACATCTTCAATGCGTATCTTCGCCCTGCCTCTCCCCACGGTAATTGAAACGTCACCGGCTTTCAAGGATACGTGGTCCTTACCAAGGGACAGGCTCTCTCCCCCGCTCCTGTAGGTTACCCTCTCACCGCTGACCTCTATGGAGTAATCTTCCGTCTGAATCCTCAACCTGTCGCCGATCTTCGTGAGCTGGAAGCCGTTGGTGAGCTCCCTAATCGTGAGCATTTCGCTTGGTGGCCTCTCCGGATGTCCTTCGCGTATCCTTATTGGCCCAATTCTGACTTCCTCCCCACTTGGTGTCTCGATGACCTCAAGGAAGGGTAGCTTAACGTACTCGAAGTCTTCCCCCTCGTAAACCTTTAGGAAGCCCAAGTCGACAACGGTGTCTGCTTTGTTCTTCTTGTAGAGCCTATCATGATGCATGAGGCGGTTGGCCATCTCCACGAAGGCTGGATCCGGAGAAGTTTTCTTTCCGACGATGCTGAGTGAAGTCCAGACCGCGATAGGTGGTATTAGCTTCTTCCTCACCGTGCCAAGTGGGGTCTCGGCCACAACCTCAACCGAGCCATCTATTACCCATCCCACCATCCTCCGACCGAACTTCACGGGATACGCCTTTCCTCTGCCTACTAGCTCCACATTCCCAAAGTGCGCCCCGGTGAACTCGTATGCCTTGCTCTCGACCTTGGCCTTTATTTCACCCTTATCGAACTTGGCCACCAGCAGAGCTGCTATGGCAAGCACGACGGCATAGGCGAAGGCCGTTCCCGCGGTTATCGGGAAGCCCTCTGGGAGACCGAGCCACTTTCCGAAGAACAGGAAGACCGCTATTAAGAATGCGGCCTTCGCGAGGGCGAAGATTACACCACTAACGGTTACGCCGAACCACCTGCCGACGCCGAGCAACTCGATGATGACTATGAGCGCGATTATCGCCCATACCATGTACTCGTTGTAGGCTTCGAGCCTGAGCCATCCCTTGAACAGCCAGAGGACTATCAAGAGAGCTGTCAAACCTTTCAGGTAGTCCCTAATCCTAAACCTCAAAAAACTCTCCTCATAATAGAGGCTCATTCTTCCACCTCCCCGAGGGCGGTTATTATGGTGAGCAGGCGGAGGAGCAGGCGGCCGTTCTCCGTTATCACGTACTTATCCTCACTCCTAACCATCCCAGTTCTTTTAAGGAGCTTGAGATGGTGCGAAACCGTGGGGCTCTCAACCCCTAAGGCCTCCTTTATCTCCTTGAAGCCCATCGGCCTTTCCGAGAGCATCTTTAGTATCCTAATCCTGTCCGGGTTTGCGAGCGCCTTTAAGGTCTTGGCGGATTTCTCCTCGTCGAGCTCGGGCAAGGTTTCGAGTCTCTTCCTTAGTAGGGCTTTTATGGAGAGCATAATTTCGTCAACTGGGTCTATGCTCTTCTCAAGGAGCTCCAGCCGCCTCTTGAGTTCCTCCAGCTGTGCCCTGAGATCCTCCATGTTACCACCTGGTACAGACTTTTGTAGTATGATTTTCTGTACCTATATGGGGTCGAAGGTATATAAAAAATTTACCCATCACCTGGTACTACATACTACATTCGATTATAGTTCCCCTAATTCTAATCAAGCAATATCATACTTTTTGATTGATATTTTGTCTTTGTCATTTTTGTCATATTACCATTTGGCAATGCTATTTTGGTAGTAAGAATTCATCCAAATTTCGGTTTAATGAGCCAAACTGAGACTATAGGAAAAGGAGATAAGTTAAGTGTTACTTATTATACCCCCAATTTTGACAATTCGCCTTTAAATTTTTCACATTAACTTTTCTACTAGACTTGGTATTTTTACTTGATAGAAATGTTTTGTTTTTCTTTTAATTCTTAACTTTCTGTCTCTATATCATGCCCCAACTCTTCTGAAGCTAATTTAGTATTAAATTCTTTTTCATAATCTCGGGCACATGTTTATTATTTCATAATAATCTGTATTAAATTCAATCTTAGTTCTCAGCTCTAAGTAATATAAGTCATATAAATTCCACCATGTTACTCGCCAGCATATACACTCCGGTGGAATTTCGGGGGGCCGTGGGCACTTTTCAGCCCTTTCAATCTTAACTAACACCATGATATGTGGAGCGTCATTTCGTATTTTATAGCGAGTAAGCCTTGGACGGACTCGGACATTAAATTTAACATCTCCATTGGCTTCCCTAATTGGAACAACAGAAATTACTTTGCCGGGACTTACATAGAAATCTCTCGGGGAACGCATGTCTTCTCGGGCAGTTGCTTTTACTTCGATATATCCTATGGGATTTCCTGTAGATGAGTCTATAATTTCAATATCCGGATATCCTGAGCTGGATAACCACTTGGCTTGCAATCTCGACGAAACTGTATTAAATTGTCTAACAATACTCTCCTCTAGACATGGAGTACTTGGACAAGTATTATTACTAACATCATTTGGACGTTTAGCATAGAATATCATATTCCTGATATTATCCAAACTACATTTGAGATATGAAATCATATCACGATGGAGAGGATCGTTCTTAGTATCTATTGGGATAATTCTATGTCCCGTTATGCTATAAATTACATCCCGTAGGTACATCTTGAACCACCGAATTGTACATTTAATTATAATGGGTTTTTAAGGCCTTTCTGAAAAATTTCAGAAAAGTTTAAATATTCTAAAAATTTAGAAAATCTGGGTGATAGAATGGGAAAAATTTTGGGAGTTTCGGTTCTCTCAAGTAAAGGCACTGTAACCATTCCTAAAAAGGTAAGAGAGTTCCTAAGGTTATCAAGAGGCGATTTAGTTGTTTTCAAACTTACAGATAATGGAGAGATCGTAATAAAAAGAGGTGATAATGTTGAGTGAGAAATATAACAAAATATATCACATGGATTGTCTTAAGGGAATGCGCGAATTATTGGAGGATAAAGAAGTTGACGTTGTAGTGACGTCGCCTCCATATAACATAGGGATTAAATACAACAAGTATAAAGACAACATCCCACGAGAAAAATATTTAAAATGGATCGAGAAAGTTGGAAAGGAAATAAAACGAGTTCTAAAAGACGATGGTTCATTCTTTTTAAATATAGGATATACAAACAAAGATCCATGGATTGCATGGGAAGTAGTATTCAAGTTAAGAAAGCATTTTGTTCTTCAAAATGTTATTCATTGGGTAAAATCTATTGCTATTCAGAAAGAAGATGTTGGGAATTATCCAAATATTCTGGGAGACATTGCAGTTGGACATTATAAGCCAGTTAATAGTAAAAGATATTTAAGCATAATGCATGAATACGTATTTCACTTTACAAAAAATGGTGATGTTGAACTTGATAAATTAGCCATTGGCGTTCCTTATCAGGATAAAAGCAATATAGGGAGATGGAAGAGCGCAAAAAAAGATCTTCGAGATAGAGGTAATGTATGGTTTATACCTTATGAAACAATAAAGTCTAAAGAAAAAGAGAGGCCCCATCCAGCAACGTTTCCTACAAAACTTCCCGAAATGTGTATTAAGTTGCATGGATTACATAGAACAAACTTAGTATTAGATCCGTTTATGGGTCTTGGAAGTACTGCAATTGCCGCGATTAGGCTTGGAGTAAACTACATAGGATTCGAAATTGATGAATATTATATAAAAATCGCCGAAGAGAGGATAAAAAGAGAAATTGAAAAAATTAAAGCTGCTGGCCATAACATTAAGGATAGGAGAGTAACATTGGATAAATATCTTAACGCGTTGAAATATATGAAGTGACAAAAGCAGAAGTAATTATGTTCTCAAGACATTATCATACAACATGAGCTGAAACTTCACGCGGTCGAGCGCTGAAAGGTTTCCGAAAAGAGCATCTCAGCAAGCCCCCTGAGCGTCGTTCCTCTTGCCTTCGCGATCTTTTCTAGAAGCTTCTGGGACCTACTTCCATACTGGCACGCCTTCTTCTCCTTCCAGGCGACCTCCCTTGGAAGCCCGAGCTGCTCCGCAGCCCTTCTCAGGATGAGCTTCCTGATGCCTTCCTTGATTTTCAGCTCCAATGGGGTTCTTATGGCAACCCTAACAACCGCCGGGTCAAGGTAGGGGTACCTAACCTCCACGCCATTGAGCATCGAGACCTTGTCATCCCTAGCGAGGTTTCTCTCGCCCATCTCTAGAATGTCCCTCTCCATGAGCTCTGGCCTCTGAAGGTATTTCGCATAGCCCCCGAAGAGCTCGTCCGCACCTTGCCCGCTTAGGAGAACCTTCACACCATCTTCTCTCGCCAGAAGGGTGGCGAAATATATGGGAATGGCAATGGCAAGGTTCACCGCGTTGGGCTCCTCTATAGCGAAGGCCACCTTTGGAAGGGCCTCCTCGACGTCCTCCCGCGTGAATATGAACTCTTTAAGGGGAAGGCCAAGCTCGTCCGCGACCCTCCTTGCCCCTTCTATATCAGGACTGTCCTCCGTGCCGGCGGCGTATAGCGTGATGTCCGAGTATCTCGCCGCGAGGAGAGCTATGAGGGAGCTGTCGAGGCCACCTGAGAACAGGACACCCGTCCTCTTCGTAGTCCTTATCCGGGTGGCGTGAGGGAGGACGTTTAAAATACCCTTAAGGGCCCGCTCCTCCGTGAAGAGCTTTCCCGAAAAGGAGAGCGGGTTGACTAGCTGGAACCTCTTTATTCCCCCCTCGGCCACCTCTACGAGCTCCCCCGGCCTCACGGGAATTGCTTCTTCACCAATGGCCCAGAGGACCTTCTTCTCGGAGGCGAAAAATCCGTTGGGCGAGTAGTAGAGCGGCCTTATGCCGAGAGGGTCGCGGAAGAGGTATATCCTCTGCCCGTCGAAGAAGGCCACCGCGTAGTCACCGTTGAGCATTAGCATAGCCTTCCTCACGGCCTCTTCTACAGAAAGGCCCTTATCGAAAAGGAGATGTTCGAGCAACTTCAGGATTACCTCGCTGTCCACGTCACTCTCGAAGGAGTGCCCCCTTTCCACTAAATATGCCCTCAGCTGGATGTGGTTGTAGATTTCGCCGTTGTGGACAAGGACGAGGTCATTATAGAACGGCTGGGTGAAATCCTTCGAGCCCGTCATGGCTAGCCTGCATTGAGCGAGAACTATTTTGCCAGATGGGACATCATCTAAGTCGGAGAAGTTGGAGGACTTGAACACGCTTCCGTCGGCCCACACTCCGAAAGAATCAGGCCCCCTGTGCTTTCCCGTGAGCATCATCCTCACGAGCTTCTCTCGCCCAAGATGTAATCCTCCCACCACGAGGCACATGCCTTCTCCCCTCATCCCGAATTGTCAAACCTCACGAAAAGCCTTTTCCTTTCCCTCTTGGGTTAGTTTTCTGTTTGGAATGACTTATCCTGAACTGCCGTTCACGGATAACCCTTTTAAGTGGACGCCTGATTTAATTAGGGTGGTCTAATGGAAGTCGAGAAGTTTATCGAGGCCGGGAAGATAGCGAAGAAGGTTCGAGAGGAAGTTGTGAAGCTCGTTAAGCCGGGCGTGAAGCTCATTGAGATTGCCGAGTTTGTAGAGAATAGGATAAGGGAACTGGGTGGAAAGCCCGCCTTCCCCTGCAACCTCTCCCTGAATGAGATCGCCGCCCATTACACTCCTTACAGGGAAGATGAGACCACTCTCAGGGAAGGGGACTACCTCAAGATAGACATTGGTGTCCACATAGACGGCCACATTGCAGACACAGCCGTGACAATTAGGGTGGGAATGGAGGAGGATGACCTTATGGTGGCGGCCAGAGAGGCACTTGATAATGCCATAGCCACCGTGAGGGCTGGCGTTGAGATAAGTGAGCTCGGGAGGGCTATAGAGGAGGCGATAAGGGCTCGCGGCTTCAACCCGATAGTGAACCTGAGCGGCCACAAGATAGAGCCCTACAAGCTCCACGCCGGCATAAGCGTCCCCAACATCTATAGACCGCACGACAACTATGTTCTGAGGGAAGGGGACGTTTTCGCCATTGAGCCCTTCGCAACAACTGGGGCCGGCCAGGTGATAGAGGTCCCTCCCACGCTGATATACATGTACGTGAGGGATGCCCCCGTGAGGATGGCCCAGGCGAGGTTTTTGCTGGCGAGAATAAAGAGGGAATTTAAGACCCTCCCCTTCGCCTACCGGTGGCTTCAGGGAGAGATGCCGGAAGGTCAGCTGAAGATTGCCTTGAAGCAGCTGGAGAAAGCGGGGGCGATTTATGGCTATCCCATACTGAAGGAGGTAAGGAACGGCATAGTGACACAGTTCGAGCACACCGTGGTTGTTGAGAAGGATGGAGCCATTGTAACGACCGAATGAGGCTCGGCAGGTGGCGCCGGGGCGGGGATTTGAACCCCGGTGGGCAACGCCCACGGGATCTCGAGTCCCGCGCCTTCCCTGGCTAGGCTACCCCGGCCTGCGAGATACTACCTCGTCCATTTTATAAACTTCACGGTGCCTCCAGGTTCTCCAGAAGCCTTCTTCCCTTCTCCGTGAGCCTGTAATAGACTCTCCTACCACGTTTGAAGGCGACCTCGACCAGACCAAGGGCCTCAAGCTCCCTCATGTGCTGATAAACGGCCTGATACTTCAGGGGCCTCTCCAGAGAGGCCCAAATTTCGTAGCCGTACATCTCCTTCTCGGCAAGGAGTCGTAATATCTCCAGCTTCGTGCCCCCTATGGAGAACCTTTCCCTCTCCCCAGACCATCCCTTAAGGCCAGAGCCCGTCACGACGAGGACGACCCTGTCCCCCCTCTCGAAGTACCCGTCCTCGGCTAGCTTCAGGAGGGCGGGCATGACGACCGCGGAGGCGTACTCGGCGAATATCCCCTCGGCCGCAAGCATCCTCTCGCCCAGGTCGAGTTCATCCTCACCCACGATGACGGCGGTTCCCTCGCTCTTCTTCACGGCCTCAACTGCCCCCTCCTTCATTACGGGCTCCTTTACGAAGAGGCCGAGGGCCTTGGTTAGCCCACAGTTCTTTTTGAGACCAAGGATCTCGGCCGCTATCGGGTTGCACCTGTCAACCTGAACTGCTATGAGCCTCGGGAGCTCTCCTATGAGATCGAGCTCGAAGAGCTCCCTAAACCCCTTGTAGATGGAGTAGATGTTGCTCCCGCTCCCCGTCGGAACGATAACGTGCGTCGGGTTTACCTCTTCCCAGAGCTCAAAGGCTATGGTCTTCTGGCCCTCCAGTCCGATCACGTTGTTCTCGGGAGTAACATCATAGAGGCCGTTGAGCTTTGCCAGCTCCTTCGCGTACTCTATGCACTCGTCTACGCTCTCTCCGTACCGGATGATCCTCGCCCCGAAGGCTATCATTTGAGCGAGCTTGCCCTTGTCAACCTTCTTAGGGACGACGACGAAGGCCTCTCTCCCAGCCCTTGCGGCATAAGCGGCAAGGGATGCAGCCGCGTTGCCATCGCTAGCCACTATGAAGCCGTTTCCCGCATATGGGAGGCCATAGGAAACTGAAACTGTGGCCAGCCTGTCCCTGAAGGAACCCGTGGGGTTCCTTGTCTCATCCTTTATGAAGACGTCGAATCCCAGTTTCTCGCCTATTTTCGCCTTTATAAAGGGGGTCCCACCCTCTCTTAGGCTAACGATCCTTCTTACGGGGGGCAGCAATTCTTTATAGCGCCATACTCCTTTCTCTCTCCTCCTCCATTTCCGCACGTCCACGGCCGAGTAGTCGTACCTAATCTCAAGGGACTCGCCGCAGACGCAAAAGGGAGGAATTACAGAGGAATATTCCCTGCCGCACCTCGGGCAGGTGAACATGGCTTCACCTCAGCCTTATGGTATCCAAGTTGTTTGGTGCCCTCGTCGATAGGCCAAACTTCTTGTGAATGCTCGTGGCAAGATCGAGACACTTCTGGGGCTCCCCGTGAACCGTTATAACGCGCTCGGGCCTAGGCTTCACGCGTGCCACGTAGTTCATAAGCTCCCTTCTGTCCGCATGGCCAGAGAAGCCGTCTATCGTGTATACCTCCATGTTCACCTTTATGACCTCGGTCTTTCCGCCCTCGCCAACCATCGGTATCTCTCTCGCACCATTCTGTACCTGCCTTCCCAAAGTTCCCTCGGCCTGATAGCTGACGAATATCATGCTGTTCTTTGGATCTGGGGCCAACTGCTTGAAGTACTCGACGCTTGGCCCTCCCACGAGCATGCCCGATGAGGCTATTATTATCGCGGGCTCATTGCTGTCTATTATATCCTGCCTCTCCCTGCTGTTGGCGACGGGCTTAAAGACCTCGTTGAGGAACGGGTTGTAACCCTCGTGGAATATCTGCTCCCTAAGCCTCTTGCTGAGGTACTCGGGGTAGGCCGTATGAATTGCGGTTGCCTCCCAGATCATGCCATCGAGGTATATGGGGACGTCTATGCCGCCAATGCGGGCGTACTCCTCGAGAACCATCATGACCTCCTGGGCCCTTCCGACGGCCATCGCTGGGATGAGAACCTTTCCGCCGCGCTTTATTGTTCTGTGAATGACCTCAATTAGCCTCTTCTCGGCCTCCTCGCGGGGCATCTGGATGTCATTGCTTCCTCCATAGGTAGCCTCCATCACGAGCGTCTCTAGGCGGGGAAATCTCGCATTTGCTGGCTCAAGAAGCCTCGTGGGGATAAACTTGAAGTCGCCCGTAACCGCTATGTTGTGGAGCCCGTTCCCTATGTGGAGGTGGACTATTGCAGAACCGAGAATGTGGCCAGCGTTGTGGAGCGTGAGCCTTATGTCGGGCGAAATGTCACGGACCTCGCCGTAGTCGAGGGTTATGGTGTGCTTTATGACTTCCTTTATATCCCTTGGCCTGTAGAGGGGCTCCTGGCCGTTGCTCTGCTGTATCTCTATGAAGTCCTTCTGGAGAAGCACCATCAAGTCCCTCGTCGGTGGCGTCGTGTATATCGGCCCATCAAAGAGGTTGTAGCGGAAGAGATAAGGTAGCATGCCGCTGTGGTCGAGATGGGCATGTGTTATGATTATCGCATCGAGCAGACCCTCCTTGAGGACGTACTGGAACTCGGGGGCGTCGAAGTGGGGGAAGGCCTTGTAGGGGTCGTTCATCGCCGCAACGTTTACACCGAAGTCGACTAAGACATAGCTCTCGTCGGTCTGGACAAGGAGGGCGCTCCTTCCGACTTCCCTGAAACCGCCGAGCCCGGTTATTCTTATCCAGCGGCTTTTGTACTCCGGCTTTCTGTATATGTTCCTGCCCACCTGCCTGAGGAACTTCCTCCTGTCCTTGCTCTCGGTCTGGAGTAGTTGTCTAATTGAGTAGATGGTCTGGCTCTGGAGAGGCGGCGTCCTAACGACGCGGGGTGCCCAATGAACCTTCTGCGTTATTAGGCGAAGAGTCTCGCCGTTCTTTCCTATGACTAGACCAGGTTTCTTCGCCTCTATTAAGACTTCACCGACGGAGGGGTCAAAGCTTACGCTCGTTATCTCGGCCTCCTTTGGCACTATCTCCATTATGAGCTTCTCAGCCTCCTCAGGAGGTAGGAGAACCTCTGGGTCAGGTCTAATGCTTATCCTCTTCTTGAGCACCTTGGCGAGGTCTCTGATGAGTTCCCCGTCCTTCATTATGGCCTCGGGGTTCTTCACGTAGATGACGAGCTCCGGCCCCTCGAACTCTATGTCCGTTATCTTCGCCTCTTTTGGGACCATTTGACTGACGATTTCCCTAATCTCCTTGAGTATCTCGTCAACCCTGGTCTCTCTCTTAATCACCAGCACCACCTCAGCCCTTCAGAATGGTATTTACTTCCTCCTCGCTTAACTCGCGATAGCCCTTCTCGGTAATCGTGACCACGGTTATGCCCTCACCCGTGAAAACATCCCTCTTTATGGCGGAGTTTATGGCCCTCACGGCGAGCTTCACACCCTCTTCCACGCTCATCTCAGGCTTGTATTGGGAGTCAAGTATCGAGAAGGCGAACTCCATACCGGAGCCAGCCGCCACGTATTTATCCTCCGTAATCCCACCGGCCATATCCACCGAATAAAGCCGGGGGGCGTCGTCGTAACCTCCCACGAGGAACCACACAAGGTAAGGGAAATAGCGAGTGCCGTTCAGTATGTTGGCCAGAAGCGTTGCGAGGGCCTTGGCACTCATACTCCTCCCGACTCTGGATCTGTAGAGCCTAACCTCTGCCCTGAGGAGCCTGACGAGGCTGAGGATGTCTCCAACGTTCCCTGCCCCAGCTATAGCCAGACGCTCGTCTATCTGGTATATCTTAGTGACGTTTTTTGCATAGACCATGTTGCCAAGGCTAGCCCTCCTGTCTGCCGCCAGAACCACGCCGTCCCTACATACAATGCCCACCGTGGTTGTGCCCTTAAACTTTTCTGTCAAGTGCAACACCCCTTTGAGTTGCTTAGAACAGAAGAAACTCTCATGGAAAGGTTAGCGAGCAGTTATATAAAGTTTTCGCTATAGTACTCCGAGCCTGTCGAGGTGTATGTTCACGTAGGCGATAACGTGGGAAGTGAGATAGGAACGGGGTCCGACGCTGACCCTCTTAGCTATAGGCCGGAGAAATGTCTCGTCCTCTGGCGGAAGCCCTATATGGTCTCCCAGGACAAAGGCTACGTTGCCTGAAAACTTCACCTTTGATATATCCTCCCCCTCCTCGTGGAGGTAGTAGAGGGTGGCCCCCTTAATTGTCCTCCTTACGATGTCCTCGAACGTCATGTTACTCACGTAAATCCCGGGTAGAACTTCCAGTTCCTTCGAAGGCTCCCTAAGTCCCTTCGCCCCCTTCAGGGCTCTTGCGATGAGCTTCGCGGTACTTAGCTCATCGGGGTTCAAGGTCTTGGGCTTCATTATCTGCCCCTCGAACCTTATGGCTTTGGGGGGATTTGGAGGTCCGTAAAGGGAGAGCCAGACCCTTACGTTCTTTCTGAAGCCATGGGAGATATGGAACGCGGCGTTCAACGCCCTGCAGAGGAGATCTATGCGGCCGCTCGTCCCGGGCAGGTCTTTGAAGCTGAAGGTGGCATCCGTGCGGGCCTCATTTGCCTTAATTATGAACACCCTCATCACATCACCCCACACATCACGTCGAATATCATGGAGCCCAGCCAGTGAAGAAGGAAGCTCGGAAAGATGCTCTCAGCCCTTAGGTCGAGGTCCGCAAAAATTATGCCGGCTACGAAGGCATAGGGAATCTCAACGGCCGGTTTACCGATATGGACAAGCGTATAGGGAACGTTCTGAGCCAGTATCGTGCCCCACTTGTTCCGCCTGGCTAGGGGAAAGAGAAGGACACCCCTGTAAAAGAACTCGTGGGCGAACATAAAAAGGGCCATTTTCAGTTCCCCTGCGATGAACTCAATCGGCGTCTCGTAAGGAAAGATTGGATAGTAGGAGCGCATCTCAGGAATTAACGTACCGGCAAGGCTCAAGGGGATGGAGAGGAGAAGAAGGATGAGGGCTAGCTTATATCCTTCCCTTTTTCCTCGTGAAAGCCCCAAATCCTTCGGATGGAAGCCTAGGATGAGCGCCGCGAGGAAGGGCACGAGAACGTAAAGGAACAAGTAACCTAAGGGAAAAGGAAGGAAGTTCCCGTGGAAATAAGCGACATATGGTATCGGAAGGAGGAGCAAGAAGAGCAGGAGGGTCTTCATTTCAATCACACCAGCAGGTTTATCTGTGATCTCTTCACCCTGTCCCTGACCTCCACCTTTCCTTCCCTGAACACTATCGCGAGCTCAAGGGGTCTGTCGGGCCTCGAACGTCGTCTGATGATTATTCCAACTTCGTTCCCTATTCTGTCGAGGTTTATCCTTGAGAGGTGGAAGTAAAGGAGCTGGAGGAAGTTCCTGTAGTCGTGCATCTCTTCGAGGAACTCCCTGTGCTCGAGGGGGAGCTTCGGATATACATGCCTCATGAAGAACTCGTAGAAGTGGCCAAAGGTATCGAGAGAAGCGGCGAACAGCAGCCTGTAGAACTCAGCATTCTTGGAGTGGAACATTGAGTCAAGGATGAAGGTCGCCCTTCCCAGGAGCCGGGGGAGAAGGGAAAGAGGCACGTTGTGGGTAGCTAGCTCCAGCGTTGAACCCACCATCATGAGCTTAACGAACCTGTCGCCTCCGAAGTCCATGTATATCTCGTTACCAAAAGATGATATTCTCCGGGGCCTCTCCCTCATGGCGGGGAGGATGTTGGAGAGGATTTTCTTTACGAGCCTCACCGCTCTCTCGTCGCCAACGAGAAGCAATGGGACTCCCATAATCTGGGTTCTCTCGACGAGATGCTTATCGAGGTGGAACTCGAACACCCTATGCCAAGGGGGCATGTTGGCCTTGGTGATTATTTTGAGCTCTATTGGGGACACAAGGACCTCTCTATCAATGCCCCCAAGCCTCTTCTTAAGCAGAACGAGCGGATGCGTCCTGCTTGGGTTTATAGGAGAAATTGGAATTGAAGCAAGCTCACGGAAGGCCTTTATAACCTCGCCCGCTCTTTTTATCTCCCTCTCAGGAAGCCTCAGAGAGAGGTCTTTAAGGAGGAGCTCAAACCTGTCCATGGATAAAAACAGAAGATAGGGGTTTAAGAAGATTCCGGCTTAGCCTCCTCACCCTGAGGCTCCTCAGTAGGCTCTTGGGGTTCTCCTTCGGCCTTCTCTTTCTCCTCGCTTGCCTCTCCCTCCGTTCCTGGCGGCTTTAGAAGTTCATCCATGCCCGGCTTGAACTCGACCTTCTCATAACCTAGGAACTTTATGTCGCTCTCAAGAAGGATTTCTCCGAGTATGAGGGTGTTTCTGTCCACGGGCTGGTCGCCGAAGTCTATTTTGACGTCCTTCTCGCCGACCTCTATCATTATCTTGTCCCTGTCAACCATCGGGAGCCTGAGCTCTATGAGAGCCTTTATCTTCTCGATTGGGTCATCAACCTTCTCGACAATCTCGACCTCGTAGACCAGGGTCTTGCCGGCGAGCGGGTGGTTGAAGTCGACCCTGACGCGGCCACCCGAGACCGTGAGGACCCTCCCTTTTAGCTTCTTCCCGTCCTCGGTCGTTATCTCTACCTCGAGGCCCGGGAAGGGGATTATACCCTGCCTCCTAAACTGGCCCAACGTGAAAACCTTCACGAGCCTCGGGTCCCTAAGGCCAAAGCCCTCCTCGGGTGGAACTTCGATAGTGTACTTCTTACCAACCTCGAGCCCCTCTAGTCTCTTGTCGAGACCGCTTATAAGGTGGCCCGCACCGACGGCCACGGGAACAGGCCCGTATATTCCCTTGGGGTTGTATATGCCGGCCTCCTTTGCGACATCCTCATAGGTCGTGTCGAAGATTTCACCCGTCTCCTTAACCCTGCCCGTGTAGTGCAGCCTGATGACATCACCCTTCTGGACCTTCATGAGCCTGACCTCCTTTGAGCTCTACCACCCGGTTGCCGCGGGCTCTTTTTAAGCTTTCCCAAAGGATTTAAGGGGAGCCCCTCAAGGATCACCCATGAAGCCGAAGGATATAGTTCTCAAGGAGTCCGAGGAGGTAGGGGGAACACCCATCGAAGGCCCCTGGCTCGACGATGTGAACACACTTGAGGAAGTCATTGAATATTACCACCGGATTGGCTTCCAGGCAACCCATCTTGGAAAGGCCGTCGAGATCTGGCGGAAGGTGGAGGCGAAGAGGGCAAAGGGTGAGGAAGTTAGGATCTTCCTTGGCTACACGTCGAATATCGTCTCATCGGGCCTCAGGGAACTTATAGCGTGGCTGGTTAAGGAGGGCAAGGTGGACGTCATCGTAACGACGGCTGGTGGCGTCGAGGAGGACTTTATAAAAACCTTGAAGCCGTTTATCTTGGG
Source organism: Pyrococcus yayanosii CH1 (assembly GCF_000215995.1). Classification (NCBI taxonomy): domain Archaea; kingdom Methanobacteriati; phylum Methanobacteriota; class Thermococci; order Thermococcales; family Thermococcaceae; genus Pyrococcus; species Pyrococcus yayanosii. The sequence goes on from NC_015680.1 coordinate 623,888, forward strand.
GGATTGGCACGTTGACGATGCCGACCTGCGCAGGAGGGGCATAAACAGGATAGGCAACATCTTCGTGCCTAACGACCGATACATCGAGTTCGAGAAGTACATGATACCATTCTTCGAGCGGGTTCTTGAGCTTGAGAAGGAGCGAGGAAAGCCTCTCACTGCGAGCGAGCTCATTTATGAGCTCGGTAGATACATGGATGAGAAGCTTGGGAAGGAGAAAGAGCACTCGATAATCTACTGGGCCTACAAGCGGAACGTGCCGATATTCTGCCCGGCGATAACGGACGGTTCGATCGGTGATATGCTTTACTTTTTCAAGGAGGAACGTGGGGACAAGGAACTAATAATCGACATCGCCAACGACATCGTCAAGCTCAACAACCTCGCGGTTACCGCCAAGGAGACTGCCTCGATAATTCTGGGCGGTTCACTGCCGAAGCATGCGATAATAAACGCAAACCTCTTCCGCGGTGGGACTGATTACGCCATCTACATAACGACAGCAATCCCATGGGACGGCTCTCTGAGCGGTGCGCCGCCGAGTGAAGGCGTCAGCTGGGGGAAGATAAAGGCAAGAGCCGATTACGTTGAGATATGGGCAGACGCGACCCTTGTATTCCCGATACTTGTGTGGATGGTCATGAAAAGAAAAACGTCAACCGGGGCACTTGAGGAGTGTCAGTAGGGCCCCCACGGCGCAGTTTAGCTCCCGCTCTCCTGTAGCCTCAACGACCAGGACACCATCCCTTGGAATGTATATTTTGTTCTCCTTGGCACCCTCCTTTGGTCCTATTAGGATTATAACGAGATTCCTGTCATTGCCTATAATCCCCAATCCCAGCTTGACCTTTTGCATGAAAGTTAAGTAGGTGTTGTGAGTTATGCCCATTGCCTTCTTAGAGGCCTCTAGCCGTGCCTCCGTTTCGTTGCCTAGCTCCTTAACGAGCTGAAGGTAGAAGGGTGCGGTTGCTATAGCCCCAATGCATCCGCTTATGTCGCCAGCCGACTCCGTTCTGAGTAGGCACGTTTCCTTATCCACATTCGCACACTCCTCGAAGTCTGTGGAGCCCACTATTATGGTTATGCTCTTGTAGGGCTCCTTATAGTGAGCGAAGCGCACCGTCCAGTTAAGGTCCTTGAAGAAGTTTCCGGAGCTGTGGGCCATATAACTCTCCACTTCGAACCTGATAAGCTTGCCATGGCATGGAACGTATATGACGTCCTTAGCTTGAGGCCCATCCGTCGGTGAAAGAACCGCAGGAAATCTCGAGTATCCGTAGTAAACAACTGCTGGGGGCAGAGCGAGTAGCAGGACTAGGAGAACTACAAGCGCCTTTTTCACTTTTGAGCCTCCAGAAGAGTGGAATTAATGAAAAGGGAAGAGAAATCAGCTGAGGTTGGCAAGGTACTCGAGGAGGTACTTGGCGGCCTCCATCGTACCCTCCCTGTCGGTACCTGCAACGAGGAGGGCCTCATAGTCAGTGCCGGGTATCTGGGCGACCTTGAGGACGTAGGCCTCCTTGCCGGTGCCGTACTTGGACTTCCACTCGTCGTAGGTGGTGGGTACACCAAAGGCCTCAGCGAGGGCGGCGGCGACCTTGTTAATGACGGGACCACCGACGACTATAAGGTTGCTGTTCACATCGTCAGGTATCTGGATGTCGGTGTCAAGGACGGTAATTCCCTCACTGGGCTTGACGATCTTGTAGGTCGTGACGGTGGCCTCGGCACTGGTGAGCTCGTAGTCGGGGACATAGTCACCATTTACGTCAAGCTTGTCTCCAACCTCTAACTTCATGATGTCCGGGTTGGCGATTTGCTGGATCTGGATCTCGGCGTAGATGTTGTAGACGTACTGGCCATAATAGTCGTTCCCTTCAACGGTACACTGACCACCGCAGTAGTCGACGGCATAGTGGAGCCTGTAAATCGGGTCGAGCGTGGGTATCTCGATGTCAGTTGTTCCTCCGATGTCGTCAGCGTTGACGAGCTTGATCTTGGCGACGGCCTTGGCATAGGCGGTGCCCGGAAGGTTGATTATGTTTGCAACGTTCTGAGTGTACCAGCCGAAACCATAGTAGGTTTCATACGTTGTCGTGTCATCGCTGGTGTCCAGGAGACCCTCAGCGGCCGTGTCCTGTATCCAGCCACCGTCGGCATTGTAGTCAACGAGACCCATGAAGTGGACGGTCCAGTCCGCGGTCGGCCAGGCATCTCCCTCGTTGACGGCCTTGAGGTTGGTGTATGCGACAAGCCTGACCTTGGGTTCGGTGTTGAGGCCTATGAAGGAGTCTGCCAGGGCAACGACGAGGTCGTCAGCACCATCACCGTCGTAGTCACCCCAGACGCTGACACCCTGTGGTATCTCGGTACTCTCGAGGGCAACGGTAACCTGCCTGGCGGGCCTCTGTCCAGTGGTGTCCTCGACGTTGAGGAGGACCTTGTCTCCCGTCGGCGATATGTCAACGACGGTTATCTTGTAGGGCCCGATTGTGAGGCTGTCTCCGACCTGGACCCAGCCCTCTTCGCCCTCGATGGTCTGGTCAGCGAGCAGGAGGACGTAGTCGCCAGCCTTGGTGGCCTCACAGGTCGGACAGATGCTGGCGAGGTTGGGCGTTCCGGGCGTGTAGGTGCCGTAGACACAGACGACGTGGTACTTGTGGCCGAGCAGCGTGAAGGAGTCTCCGGGCTCGATACCTGGGTCGGTAAGCGTGTAGTAGGTGACCTCCTGATAGTCGCCACCAAGGCCACAGCAGTCTGGTATGTTAACCGTCACCACTGTGGTGGAGGACCACTGCCAGTAGTCAACTATGTACTGGAAGGCTCCTGCTGGGACGGTTATGGTCTCATCGCCGTCTGGCCACTCAGGTTCGTTCTCGTCTGGGCCAAGGTTTATGTCAATCTTGTCAATGATGACACTGACGTAGGCGTTGGGGTTGACGTCATCAAGCTTGTCAGACCAGTCGGAGCTTGGGTTGTCTCCCTCGTTGAGTATCTTCTCCCTGAGGCCTATGTCAAGCTTTACATCGTAGGTGTTCCACCAGTTCCTCCAGTCATCAAGTGTCCCGGCGTAATCGGCGCCGTTCCACCAGTAGTTCGGAAGGGCATTAGCGGCGGCGGTCTCAGTTGTGAAGTTTCCGGCGAAGCTGTAGACAGGCACGGTCTCAAGGGTCTTCGGAAGGATCTCAGTGAAGACGGCGGTGGCGCTGGCCTTAACCTCCTCCTCAGTGTAGAGCAGGCTACCGATGGCGAGGGCTATGTCTGCGGCTGCCACAACATCCTCGGCTGCGGCGCCACTACCAACGACGATCTTCACGTTTGGCTTACCGTCCTTAACGAAGAAGTCCTTCGCTGGGAGCTGGCCAATTTCGGGCTGGGCACTTACAGCTCCGAGGGTCGCTCCAACCATCGCGGCACCCACGGCGAGTGCCGCGATCTTCTTCACTTTCATTCTCCAACACCTCCCTACGTTGTGGAGTATCCCTAGTGTTAGTTCACTATCTTCCTGGCCGCGGGGGTATAAATACTTTTCGGTTCCAGACCCTTTCTTACGATTAAAAGAGCTCGCTTATTGCCGTAAAAGAAAAGAGGGGCTTCCCCTTGTGTCTACAGGCTCTTCGGTATTTGCCGATAATATCACTCTCCAAACTGAAGGTTGGCCAGTGGCCTATGAACGAGCTCGTTGATGAGGGCTGCGAGGTCCGAAAGGGCGTTTTGAATCTCAGAGGGAGAAGGTTCCACTATCTGAGGCTCGACGATGGCGATGCCGATCGGAGCATATTTTGCCGTCAGAACAAAGAGCGTCTCGAAAGTGGAGAGCAGCTCGGCAGCAACGAGGGCTTCAACCCTCTTCTTTCCGTTAACCTCAAACTCCCCTTGAGGCTGGAGAACAAACTTGTTTATCCTGCAACCCTCCAGGGAGAGGGCCTTTTTTATGTTGGATTCAAGCTCCTTGTAGTCGTTTCCGTACACCTTTATGACGAACTGATACCGAACCATCCCCTCGTCGAGTATCATCTCCTCTATTTCATCTTCAGAATAACCAACCCTGGGCTCGGGAATCCCCTCCAAGGAAGGATAAACGGCGAGACCTCCGAACTCCTTCATGAGTTTGCCCATAAAGTACGACACCTTCCCAAGGGTCTCCATGAGTTCCTTAGCATTGATCTCGGTCCCCTTGATGTCAACAAGCTCTACTAAAGTAGGGCCGTACTTCATGATTAGCTCCACAACCTTTCCAAACTCTCCCTCGAGCTCTACTTCCAGCATGGCCGAGTACTTCAGGGGCCCCTCCTCGACTTCGATCACGTCCCCTTTCTCCAGCCTGTGGAGGGTAATCTTCTCATCCTTGAGCTTCTTCTCGATCTCTGATATAGAAGTTTCTACGGCTTTCTTATCGTTTCCTATGGCTTCAATATAAAATATAACCCTCAAGGCCAGCATACTACCACCACATTCCCCTGTACGACTTTCCAAGGTACCTTCCCACTATCGGTATGGGTTCCCCACAGTATTGGCACTTCCCATCCTTTACGTGATACTCAGTTATGGCAAAGCCCCAACGTCCGATGACTATTCGGCCGCACCTCGGGCAGTAGGTGTTCTCTCCATCGTGCCCAGGTACGTTGCCGAGGTATACGAACTTCAATCCCTCTTCCTTGGCTATCTTATAAGCTTTTTCCAGCGTTTCGAGAGGTGTGGGCGATAAATGAAGGAGCTTGTAGTGGGGATAGAAGCGGGAGAAGTGAACGGGGGTATCGTCGCCGAGGTTCTCAACTACCCAGCGGGCGAATGCTCTTATTTCCCCCTCCTCGTCATTAAGCGTCGGGATTATAAGGTAAGTCAGCTCGACGTGGATGCCAAACTCCTTCTTCGCTATAACAGCCGTCCTTCTGCTTGGCTCACCGCCCAGAACGCTCGCTATCCTCATGTAGAAGCGGTCATCGAAAGCCTTTATGTCTATGTTCATGGCATCTATATATGGGGCGAGTTCCCTGAAGGGTTCCTCGTTGATGTAACCGTTCGTCACGAGGATGTTGTTGAGACCCTCCCTCTTTGCCAGCCTCGCCGTTTCGAGGACGAATTCGTACCATATCGTGGGCTCGTTGTAAGTGTAAGCGATGTTCTCACAACCGTAGTGCTTTGCCATTGCAACTAATCCCTCGGGCGTAGCATCCTCCAAGTATGGAAACCTCTCCTCGCCCTGACTTATCTCCCAGTTCTGGCAGTGCTTGCAATGCATATTGCATCCAACAGTCCCTATAGAAAAGGCGCAAGAACCAGGCCAGAAGTGGAATAGGGGTTTCTTCTCAACGGGATCGAGAGCTACTGAGGAAACCTTTCCGTAGTTTAGGGTGTACAACTTTCCGCCAATGTTCTTCCTAATCTTGCACGACCCCCTCTGGCCATCGTCTATGATGCAGTTGAGGGGACACAACCTACACCTCACCCTGCCCCCTTCGAGGGGCTCCCAATACATGGCTTCTCTCATAAGCTCACCGACATACCTTGTAATGCCTAAGCCTTTAATGTTTTATCATGACAAAGGGTATAAAGGACCCAAGGGGAAAGTTATCTGGGATAGCCATGAAAATATACGTGCTCGGTGCCGGTGCCATAGGTTCCCTGTTCGGAGCCCTTCTAGCGAGGGCTGGAAACGACGTTCTCCTGGTGGGTAGAAGGCCTCACGTCGAGGCAATCCAGCGGGATGGTCTCAAGGTCATTGGGGTGGAAGAGTTCACAGTTGACATCGATGCGGCGGTGGAGATTCCTGAGGAGCCGCCCGATCTTATAGTATTGGCAACGAAGTCCTACTCTACAGCCGAGGCTCTCGAGGCCGCTAAGAAGGCCATTGGGGAGAGAACGTGGATAATGAGCATTCAGAACGGGCTCGGAAATGAGGAGAAGGCTCTTAAATATACGAAAAACGTTATCGGAGCTGTAACCACGAACGGGGCGATGCTGGAGGCACCGGGACGGGTTAAATGGACGGGAAAGGGTATAACGGTGCTCGGGCTTTACCCGAGGGGAAGACACCCCTTCGTGGAGGAGGTTAAGGAAGAGATGAGAAGGGCCGGTCTGGAAGCCTTCGTAACGGAAAACGCCGCTGGATGGAAGTGGGCCAAGGCCATAGTGAACTCGGCCGTAAACCCAATAGGGGCGCTCTTAGAGGTCAAAAACGGTTATCTCCTCGAAAACGAGAGTCTGCTTTCCATCGTGATGGAGGTCGTGAAGGAAGGATGCAGGGTGGCCCTCCAGAACGGAATTGAATTCGAGGTTCCCCCGATGGAGCTTCTCTTCCAGACCCTTGAGAGGACAAGGGAAAACTACAACTCCATGCTCCAAGACATATGGAGGGGAAAGAGGACGGAGGTTGATTACATAAATGGTAAAATAGTCGAGTACGCGGGGGCCGTCGGGCTGGAGGCTCCGATGAACGAACTTCTATGGGCCCTGATAAGGGGGAAGGAAGCTCTTGCGGCGGGTGGGAAAAATGCCGATACTGGGAGGAAAGGAGGATGAGGTTTTCGAGAAGATTGAGGAGCACGTAGAGGTCGTCGGGGAGACGCTGGGAGCTCTCAAAGAGCTCATTAGGGCTTACCTCGACGGGGACGTGGAGAGTGCCGAGAAACTTGTGAAAGCCGTGGAGGGGAAGGAGAGCCAGGCTGATGAGCTTAGAAGGGAGGTAGAGTTAATGCTCTATGGAGGTGCCTTCATTCCCGCCAACAGGGGCGACTATGCGAGGCTGAGCGAACTAATAGACAACGTGGCGGATGCCGCCGAGAGCGCGGCTCACGTTCTGATATTCGCCAAGCCAGATGTTCCAGCTGATCTGAAGATGGAAATCTGGGAGCTCGTGGAGGAATCGCTGAAAACGTTTGACTATTTGAAGGAGGCCGTTCTGTCTCTTAACAGGGACGTTGACGATGCCCTGAGGCTCTCTAAGAAGACGGAGGAGCAAGAAGAAAAGGCAGATAAGGTAGAGTACGACCTGCTGAGAAAGATATTTGAGTCCTCCACCCTAAGCACCTACGCAAAGCTTATTTGGAATCAGGTCATTACGAAGATCGGCGACGTTGCCGACAGGGCGGAAGATGCTTCCGACCAGGTTATGCTGATGGCTATAAAAAGGAGGTGATACTATGAAGGTGTTGGTCGCCGCGCCTCTCCATGAGAAGGCCCTTCAGGTTCTGAAGGATGCCGGCCTCGAAGTAATCTATGAGGAGTACCCGGAGGAGGGCAGGCTCGTCGAGCTCGTGAAGGATGTCGAGGCTATAATCGTCAGGAGCAAGCCAAAGGTAACGAGGAGGGTCATTGAGGCCGCCCCAAAGCTGAAGGTCATTGCTAGGGCTGGCGTCGGGCTTGACAACATCGATCTCGAGGCGGCCAAGGAGAGGGGAATACAGGTTGTGAACGCTCCCACAGCTTCCAGCAGGAGCGTTGCCGAATTAGCTATTGGCCTGATGTTCGCCGTTGCCAGGAAGATAGCCTTCGCAGACAGGAAGATGCGCGAGGGCGTCTGGGCCAAGAAGCAGGCCATGGGTTTCGAGCTTGAGGGCAAAACGATTGGAATTGTCGGCTTCGGTAGGATAGGCTATCAAGTTGCAAAGATAGCAAAGGCCCTCGGCATGAAGGTGCTCTTATATGACGTTTATCAGAACGAGGAGAAGGCGAAGGAAGTTGATGGGAAGTTCGTTGACCTCGAGACACTCCTCAGGGAAAGTGACATCGTCACGCTCCACGTGCCCCTCCTTAAGGACACGTACCACCTCATAAACGAGGAAAGACTGAAGCTCATGAAACCGACCGCCATATTAATCAACGCCGCCAGAGGAGCCGTAGTTGACACCAACGCCCTTGTCAAGGCCCTCAAGGAAGGTTGGATTGCCGGCGCTGGTTTAGACGTCTTCGAAGAGGAACCCCTGCCTGAGAACCACCCGCTCACTAAGCTCGATAACGTCGTCCTGACGCCTCACATTGGAGCATCGACGGTTGAGGCTCAGGAGAGGGCTGGAGTGGAGGTTGCAAAAAAGGTTGTGGAAATCCTTAAGGGTTCTTCCTGAGCTTTTCAAACATTTTTACCAACCTCAGCCTCCTCACCGCCAGTTGGGACTTCTGGAGGCTCCACGTAAGTGGGGACTTCGGGTGGCTCCTCACTGACGTAGGGCTCCAAGATTATGGGATGGAAGGGATTGTCCATTTTCTCGAGCTCCTCTAAGAGTTCCATTTCCCTAAAGTCCCCGGTTTCGAAGTACTCCTCTAGGGCGTTGGCGATGCGGTGGAAATAGTGGGCGTGTTCGAGAACCCTTCTCTCACCGTATTCCTTGGCCTGACCGGTTGTTATAAGGAACTGCCAGTCACTGCTTTCCATAAGCAATAACTCCCTGCCAAGCTGTTCGAGAACCCTGTCCCCGAACCTGTCCTCCCCGAGATACTTGCTGGCGAGGTACACCATCCTCCTCTCAGCCAGATGGATGTGAGACCAAGTCCACTCAACCTTGGGGTTCCACCAAGTGTAGTGGTTGCCGAACATTCCCCACGAGCCCTCCGGAAGTTCGATCTCGTATCTCAGCCCTCTGTAGTCGTTGAGAAACTCGCTTATGGTCGTCGTGGCTATGCCTTCATCAGCCATCAGCTCTAAGACACGGCCGAGCCACTTAACCCCCTCGAACCACCAGTGGCCGAAGAGCTCCGTATCATAGGGAGCCACAACGATGCCTTTCTCACCGGTCTCCCTCTCAAACTCCTCCAGCAGAGACTTAACGAGTGATACGAAGTGCCTCGCGTGCTCCTCAACTTTCTCCAGGGCTTTCTCTGGTTCGTAGGGCTCCTTATGGGCAAGGTCAATGTGCTTCCCGGTGACCCTCCAGTACTGCCCACCGCTTCCCTCGGCCTTTTTGTGGAATTCTCTATACCAGAAGTCTCCCGGGTATCCTATATCACCACTCCACACCTGCATGCTTGTTTCCCTGTTCCTTGCAAAGACCGCGATACCGTTCTTGAGAAAGTATGGTCTAAGAGTCGATTTTCTGCTCTTTGCAGGCAGAATGACCCCATATTGCTGAGTCGCAGGTCCTTCATCTATGAGGTGGCTCTCGACGAAGAAGAACTCTATCCCATGCTTTTTAAGGAACTCCTCGAGACCCTTCCTCCAGACTACCTCCCCCGTGCTTGGACTCCTCCAGAAGCCGGCTGGCCTGTAGGCGCACTCAGGAAGCCATATCCCCTTCGGCCTTTTCCCAAAGTGTTTCTCATAAGTCGCTATCCCATTTACTATCTGGGCCTCTATGGCCTCATCCCTTTCCAGCAGAGGCAGATAGCCATGGGTCGCTGTAGATGCTATGACCTCGACGTAGCCCTCGTCTTGAAGCTTCCTGAGTTTTCCGATTACGTCTCCCTCAATCTTCTTCCAGTAGTCGTAAACATCCTCAAAGTAGCCGATCATGAATCTGATTGCCCTCTTGAGCTTGAAGTCATTAAATTTCTCAAGATCTTCTCTCATCTTCTTCAGCTTCCTCTCCATGTACTCCTCGAAGCCTGCCTTTATGTCTCCGTCGGCTAACTGCTCCATGAGAATCGGAGTAATCCCAATGACAAGCCTGAATTTAATTCCCTTTTCCTTGAGCCTCTCCAGCTCCATAAGGAGCGGGAGGTAGCTCTCGGCGATCGCCTCGTAAAGCCATTCTTCACCGAAGGGCCATTTGCCGTGCTTCCTGACGTAAGGTATGTGTGTATGTAGAACAAAGGTGAAGTATCCTTTCATTACGGCAACACCTGTGACGAGATTTCTACCGGGAGTATTTAACTATTTCGGGTTTATCAAGCCTTTGTTTTCCAAAAAATGATTTACCAGCATGAAACAAAATGCGCCGTGATCTCCCCCAGCAGGATTTGTGGATTAGGACTTAAAAGTTATTTAAGGATTGAATCCCAGAGGGCGGGGGTGGAAATATGAAGGAAGCCATGACGAGCGTGGACATCAGGTACATCGTGAAGGAGCTTAGGGAGCTAGTGGGCGCAAGGGTCGACAAGGTTTATCATGAGGGTAACGAGATAAGAATAAAATTCCATAAGGCGGGTGAGGGCAGGAAGGATTTGATAATTGAGGCGGGCAAAAGGATTCATCTGACCACATACATAAAGGAGATTCCCACTCCAACTTCCTTTGCCATGCTTCTCAGGAAACACCTCGGAGGGGCTTTTCTGAGCGGAATAGAGCAGCACGACTTTGATAGGATAGTGAAGTTGAGCTTTAGAGACTACACGCTCGTAGTGGAGCTCTTCGGCAAGGGCAACCTCGTGCTCGTGGGGCCAGATGGTCTCATAATAGCGGCCCTCCGCTATGAGGAGTTTAGGGATAGGGCAATAAAGCCGAAGGTGGAGTACAAGTTTCCACCGAGCAGAGAGAGCCCGCTTGAGGTCTCTTGGGAGAGGTTTAGGGAACTTGTAGCTTCCGATGATTCCGAGATCGTAAGGGTGTTGGCGAGAAAGTTCAGCATTGGCGGCCTCTACGCCGAGGAAATTCTTCTGAGAGCTGGTATCGAAAAGGGAAGAAAGGCGAGGGAGCTAACCGAGGACGAGCTCAGAAAGATCTTTGAGACGATGAAGGGCCTCTTTTCCGCCCCTAAAAGACCCAGCATCGTTTACAAGGATGGGCAAATGGTTGACGTAGTTCCAATAGAACTCAAATGGTACGATGGATACGAGCGGAAATACTTCGAAACTTTCAGCGAAGCTCTTGATGAATACTTCGGCAAACTAACGGTGGAGAAGGCTAAGGCCGAAAAGACAAGGAAGCTTGAGGAAAAGAGGAAGGCGCTCGAAATATCCCTCGAAAGGATCCGCGAGCAGATGATGGCCTTCGAGGAGGAGGCTAAAAAGAACCAAGAATTAGGTGATCTTATATATGCAAACTATTCCCTTGTGGAGAGGTTGCTGGAAGAGCTCAGGGCCGCCGTCAAGAAGCTGGGATGGGAAGAGCTCGAGAGGCGCGTTGAAGAGGGAAAAAAGACAGGGAACAAGGCCGCCGAGGTTATTAAGGGAATTCATCCCTCGGAGAACGCCGTAACGGTTGAGATAGATGGAAAGGCCATAAAGCTGTACCTTAACAGGAGTTTGGGGGAGAACGCGGAGCTCTACTACGAGCGGGCCAAGAGAGCGAAGGCCAAACTGGAGGGTGCTAGGAAGGCCTACGAAGAGACGAAGATTAAGATTGAGGAGCTAGAGCGGCTTATAGAAGAGGAAGGAAAGAAGGTCGGTGTGAAGAAGCTCGAGAGGAGAAAGAAGAAGTGGTTCGAGAAGTTCAGGTGGTTCATCAGCAGCGAGGGGTTCCTCGTCATCGGGGGCAAGGACGCTACCACAAACGAGATGGTCGTGAAGAGACACATGGAGGAAAACGATATTTACTGCCACGCCGACGTTTACGGCGCCCCCCACGTAGTTATCAAGGACGGGAGGAAGGCCGGGGAGAGAACGATATTCGAGGCGTGTCAGTTCGCCGTCTCCATGAGCAGGGCGTGGGGTCAAGGGCTCTACAGCGCGGACGCCTACTGGGTTTATCCCGAGCAGGTTAGCAAAAAGAGCCCGGCCGGAGAATACCTGCCAAAGGGAGCTTTCATGGTGTACGGAAAGAGGAACTGGTTCCACGGCATTCCCCTGAAGCTCGCCGTGGGGGTAGTCAAGTACGAGGGTGATGAGCTTGTCATGTGCGGCCCCGTGGATGCCGTGAAGGCCCACACTAACAGATACGTGGTCATAAGACCCGGCGACCTCAAGAAGAGCGAGCTCGTGAAGAGAATAAAGAAGATACTCGAGGGTTGGGGCTATAAGGTTCCTGAAGAAGATTTGATGGCTATCCTGCCGCCGGGCGGCGGGGAGATAGTGGAGGTGGTAGGATGAGCCTCATGAAGCTCTACGCTCTGGCAAGAGAGCTCGCGAGGGACCTTGTCTTTGAAATAGATGGAGAAGTCGTTACTCTCTCAGTGAAGGGAGTGCTCCTGGTAAAGATACCCTCCGATAACTACAACTTTTCCTTTTTCGAGGTCACAGAACAGGAGTTCATCTTAGCCATCCAGATGGGAGGTTACATGGTCTATCTAGGAATCGAAGCAGATGACGAAGTTGAGGAAGAGGCCTACCCAATGGTCGTTCGGACGTTGATAGCTCAGCTAATACCCGACGTCAATGCCCTGATAAGAGAGGCAAAGAAAGTTAAGTATGCAGGTCCCGGAGACATGCTCCTCGACGACAATATGTCCCCCGACCTGAAGGAGGCGATGTACGACATCCTGATGAGGCATAGGAGGGGTATTACTCCCTACGAACAAGTTGAGGTTGCCTGACTTTGTAAATTTCCCAATTCTTGTTGTAAATTTTCCAACAAACAAACAAACTCTCTTGAATAGTTTCCAATTACATGGCTAAGTTTCTGGTTATTGTATGAATTCTATAAAAAGACTTAAATATTTTCCAAACAAAATGGGGAGGTGAGGTGAGAGACATGGAGGTTAGGTATTCTGGCCCCGAGAGATACTTCCCGCTCATCAACGCTCACTCTAACATCATTGTTGATGGCCTCTCATCCCTTGGGATAAAGGTTGAGGAGGTTGAAGTTGGGGCGAGGGAGCTTGCCATAGGTGGGAGGCTTATTCTTCATGTGGTCATGGAGATAAAGGTCAATGTTGAGGAGAGCGGGTTGATGAGGTCTCAGCTTGAGAAGATAGTTTACCCCTTGGTAGATAGGTTCAGGGAAGCTCTTAAGAGGGAGCTTTACCCCATCGGAGTTGTTCCCTACATCAGGACTGAGGATATCAGGATAGTACCGTTGAAGAAAGAAGTTGATAAGTTGGGAAACGTTGTCGTGGACGCTCCTCCCGAGTTCGAGAGCGCCTTTAGGAGATACGCCCAGGGAATAGCAATAGGCCTCAGGGAAAGGGGGATAAAGTTTGAGACCCTCGTCGTCTCGGTTTATGAGGATGGCAAAAGGCTTGGCCTTAGGGTTGTGCTGGTGCCATTAAAAGAGTTCGAGGGTATCGAAAAAACCCTAAGAGGGCTGGCCGAAAAGTACATGGGCTTCCTGAGATATACCCTTAAGAACATCAAGGTATCCCTAGACGGCGTCGAGGTGATAACAAGTAAGATCAAGCCCTGGCCAGCAAGAATACTAGCGCAGAAGGAGCGTATTATTGCTCAGGTTGATGAGATTATTGAAGACGAAGATGTTAAGTCACTCATGGTTAAACTTAGATGAGACGGGCGCAAAGGTTATGGAACAAGATGTGAACCGTCGCAGGTCGGCCACGAATAGTAACCCTCACGACACGAGCCGAAGGTAATGCCCTTTGCCTCTATCTTCCTCCTTGCCTCTTCAAGTATCTTAAATCTCATGTCCCTTCGGATGTAGAGGTAGCCCTCATGCCTCTCCGTGTATAGAGTTTCTAACTTTTCCATGAGCTCTGGAAACTTGGCCCGCATCCTCGCCCTTATGTCGGGCCTTAGCTTGAGAGTCGAGACTGTAATGTGCCTAACGAAGCTCAAGGCATCGAGAGTCTTGTCGAAGTCCTCCCAGGTGTAGAAGGGGATCACGGGGTCTATACGCGCGTATACAGGGATGCCCTCCCTCCAGGCCTTCTTCAGAGCCCTTATCCTTGCTTTTGGCGGCGGCGCGTTTGGCTCTAGGAGCTTCGCCTTTCTCTCATCCGCAGTCGTCACCGTTATCCCAATGGCACAGCGCAATTCCCTCAGTATGTCAAGGTCTCGCTCGAACATGTCCGACTTCGTGAGAAGCAGGCAACGAATGTCGTAACGCCTGAAGAGTTCGAGCACCTTCCGGGTTATGCCGAGCTCCCTCTCAATCGTCGGATAGGGGTCGGAGGAGTAGGAAAGTGCTATGATATGGCGCTTGTCGAACCTCCTAAGCTCCTTCTCAAGCTTGGGCAGGAGATCCTCTTTTACCCTAACGCGGAATGCCTTTGGAATGTAGCCCGTTATGTAGCAGTAAACGCAGGCGTGGTCGCAACCCGTGTAGGGATTGAGGGTGTACTTAAAGGGGCACGTGCAGAGCCTTGACCTCCAAGGGTCAAAGGGCCGGATGTACATGCTACTCCCTACGAAAATGCCTTAAAATCGGTTGCGTTCTCTTGAGGGGTGAGAACATGACGGAAGTCAGGGGGCGCGTTAGGTGGGTCGAAGGGGAGCAGTTCATCGGGAGGATAGAGGATGATAAGTGCTCGGTAATCCTTGGAGAAGGCGGCATTAGCCCCATGAAGCTCCTCCTCCTTAGCGTCGCTGGATGCACCGCCTACGACGTGGTGATGATCCTCAAGAAAATGCGGCAGCCAATAGAGGGCTTGGAAGTTGATATTAAGGGAGAGCGCAGGGAGGAGCACCCGCGGATATACAAGAGGATTCACATTCATTACAGGATATACGGGAACGTGGATGAGGATAAGGCAAGGAGAGCAATAGAGCTCAGTCAGGACAAATACTGCTCCGCATCAGCCCACCTTAAGCTTAGCGGCGCCGAGGTCACGTATTCCTATGAGATAATCCCAGCGGCAGGGGAGGGGATTGAGGCTCAGGATCGGTGACGTGGAGGTTGAATATGAAGTTGTCTTGAGGCCGACCCGCTACGTTACCATCAGGGTTAACCCGAATGGTAGTCTCACGGTGGTCTCGCCAGTCGAAGGCGTTGATGAGATTTTAAAGAGGAAGGCTCGGTGGATACGGAGGCAGCTTGCAGTAGTGGAAGAAGGGAAGAGGCTAGCCTCTCAGGGCTTCCCCCTCTTTGGCCGCTTCTACAAACCAGTAAGATGTGAGAGAACGGGAGTGGAGGGCGAGAGTCTCTGCTATTCCTCATTGAGGGCCCTTGAGAATTTCATAAGGAACTCCCTTAAGGAGAGGATAGGGGAAATCGTTGAGGATGTCTCAGGGGTTCTCGGCGTGAGACCAAGGAAGGTCTTCATCAGGGTCATGAGGACGAGGTGGGGCAGCTGCTCGGGGAGGGGAAACGTGGCGATAAACCTTGCGGCCGCGGCCCTTCCCTTTGACCTCCTTCACTACCTCGTTACCCACGAGGTAGCGCACCTGATAAGCCCCAGGCATGACGGAGAGTTCTGGTCAGCCGTGGCAAAGCTTCACCCAGATTACAGGGAGAAGAGGGGAGTTCTTAAGGTATGGTGGGTTGTGGTTCACGTCCACGAGCTCTGGAGGGAGGTTCTGGGATGAGGATCATTCTCCTTGGCTCCGGATCCTACAGCGGAACGCCAAAACCCTTTTGTGGCTGTGAGAACTGCACTAGAGCTAGGAGGTTTCCCATCTATAGAAGGACTAGATTTTCTCTCTACCTAGGGAAGCTTAAGGCGATAGTCGATCCCTCGCCGGACCTTCACTACCACCTCGAGCACCTGAACGAGAAAGTTGAGCAGGTGTTAATAACACACCCCCACTTTGACCACATTGCCGGCGTCCCGGAGCTTCAGATATTCGAGAAGCTTACCTTTTACTCTCATGAAGAAACGCTCAGGGTCGTGAAGTGGCTGCAGGAGGCCTTCGTCGGGGAGAAGAGGTGGGAGCATGTCTCTTTAAGCTTTGGCGAGTGGAAAAGCTTTGGAAACTTTAATGTCCTCCACTTTAGAACCCCTCATAAGCCGGGCGACGTCGCGGGTGGCTTCGTGATTGAGATCGGAGGAAAGAAGATAGGAATAACGGGCGACACGGGACCCGAGATCCTCAAGGACGAGAAGACGCTCGAATCACTCACAGACCTCGACCTGCTTGTCGTCGAGATGACCCACAGGGAATCCATTCCAGGCACGCATCTCGGCGTCGAAGATGCTTTAAGGCTCGTCGAGCTGACAAAGCCAGAACTTGCCGTTTTCGCACACATAAGTCACAACAACTACCCGCACGAGATCTTAGAAAGGAAGGTTATGGAGAGAGGGATAAGGGGGATCGTCGGGAGGGACTTTCTGCATCTCGACATTTAATCACCGATAGCCTGCAGTATGACCTTCCTCTTCCTCGGTCTCGTGTCGAGCTCCACGAAGAATATCTGTTGCCAAGTTCCCCTCACGAGCTCCCCGTCTATTATGGGAAAGACTAGGCTTGGGCCGAGGAGGGTGGCTCTAAGGTGAGAGTGGGCGTTGTCGTCTATCCGGCCATGCAGATAGCCCTTTTCTTTGGGCACCAGCTCTCTCAGGAGCCTTCTAAAGTCCTCAAGAAGGCCCTCCTCGTGCTCTATCGCAACCACAGCCCCTGTGGCTCCGGGAACAAATATCAGAACCTGGCCGTTGGTGATCTCACTCTCAGCCACGAAGCGCTCGACCTCGTCCGTTATATCTATTAGGTCTATTTCTCCCCTCGTCGAGAACCGGAGCTCCTTCCTTACCACCCTCATCCTTCCACCCCCTAAAGGTTCTCCTCAATCCTCCTGAGCTTCTTCAAGACATCAAACGGGTCCGAGCCAAATATGTAAACGCAGGGCTCTATCCCAAACCCTCCCCTGTCAACGACGGCGTCCAATTCCCTCTCTCGGAAGAGGGCCGCTATAGCGTCCTCAGTTTCCTCCTCACTCCTCCTCTCCTTCTTGAGGAATGCCACCCTTAGGTCGGCCCTCTTTAGGGCCTCTTCAACATCACCCCCTGCCCTTATGTTCAGCACCGAGCGGACCTCAGGCCTCACGTTCGAGACCTTTACGAGGAGCCTAGCGGTATGCCTGCTGACCCCGAACTCGGGAGGCATCGCGAAGGCCCTTCCCCTCACGACCGTTATCCTTCCAGGAATTGCGGCCACATCCTCGGGTCCTCGGGGGTTCGGCAGGGCGTAGGCGAAGTTGCTCCTTATCTCAGGGATTAAGCTTGGGAACTTTTCATCCTCAAGAAGGGAGCGGAGGGCAATTGAAAGAAGTTCAAGGATCTCTCTCCTTTCCCTACCCTTTGGTATTATCTCCTGGCAGACTATCCCCGATATCCCGGAATACCTCTCGTAGGCCATACAGAAGTCAGGATCTGCAAGCATCTCGAAGAACTTCGCTTCGACGAACTTCACAAGATCTTCCTTTTTGGCCCCCTCAAAAATCATTTCGGCGACAGAATTTGCGATCCTCTCAACCTTCTCCCCTAGGCTCCCCTCCAGCTTTTTGTAGCTTCCTGAGAGGTATTTGCTGACCATCGCCTGGGTTATCCCGAGATGTTCCCCTATCTTCGATTGTGGCATCCCCTTTGAATAAAGTATTTCCGCTATCTTTGCCCTTAAAAATGGCATGATGACCTCTGCCCAGAAGACGGAAGGCGTTTTCACTTCTTCCCCACCCCCGCCGCCAAGATTACAAGCAGGAGCATGATTCCAGGCCCACAAACGATTGTCTCGGTCGGAGTCGCAGAACTTGGGAGGACAGGAGGATTCTCAGGAGCATCGTAGGTCCAAGCTTCAGAACTAATACACTTAACTAGGACAGCGTTCTCGCTCTCGAAGTACGGCTTCCATTCGCCGTCAAACCACCCAATCCTGGAGTTGTATCCCGCACGTCCGAACTCAGCAACCTTTGAGATTTTCGCGATGTCATCTTCCGAAACGTTTAGGACTCCAATATCCCTAAGCCATTCGAGCTCTATTCTAAGGGCCTCCGAAGCATTAAGGGAGTAGGGGTCAGCGATAGGCCGGAGACCCTCTCTCTTCACGGGCTCGAACCTAAGTTCTGCGTGGCACCCGATGACGGACAAAAGCGTCTCTATCTCTCTGTAATCTTCATCCGTGGGTTCTTCCCTGTCCATGATGAGCACGATGGCATTGTACCTTGCCTTAACTATCTTCTTTGGGTCTAGGCCCTTTTCTTGTAAGCATGAAAGGAACTCCGGAGTGGGCTTCCACATGCAATAGCCATTGTAGCAACCACAAGTCGTCAGCTTGAGGCAGTCGTACCATTCCCTATAAACACATATGGATACAATCTCTTTTGCCCCCTTCCGAGTGGTACATATCTCTCCAGAACAACCGCCCGTTGCGCAGTCCGCGTCGCTCCTGCACTCCCCCCCTTGGATAGGACTCAGCTCCACGAGGTACCTTCCCTTCGTGAATCTCCATCCATCAACCGCCCACCCTAGGGACTTGGCCTTCTCCCTTACGGAATCATCGAGAGGGGCTATAATCTCCACTTCGGCCTTCAAATCCGTGGTGTTTCTCAACTCTAGGGGTATCTGGATGCGAAGGTGGAGATATGT
The DNA here is from genome assembly GCF_000215995.1 of Pyrococcus yayanosii CH1. Lineage (NCBI taxonomy): Archaea > Methanobacteriati > Methanobacteriota > Thermococci > Thermococcales > Thermococcaceae > Pyrococcus > Pyrococcus yayanosii. Next base: position 642,106 of record NC_015680.1, read on the forward strand.
ATCATTCCACAAGATCACTATGAGGCGGGGATCGTAATGGGACCGGTAGACTATTCGCCCGTTATCGAGTAAGATGTTCTCGGCCCGAAGTAAGGGCGTGAGATCAAAGGTTATTCCGGGTTTGTTTAGCTCAACTTCGACGGCATAAGGGTCCGCTGGGGAAATGCAAGCTGATACTGGCCGGAGGATGCTGAGGAGCAGGAAAAATATCAGGATGTAGGGTCGACGCATGGGTTCTCACCAAGAGGTTATTTTTCACCCATTCCTTAAGTAACTATCTCAAAGGGAAAGGCTTAAATACGCCTGAGATCCCAGTGTGGGAGGGCTCTTATGGAGTGGAAGGGTAGGGACATTATAAGCATTAGGGACTTCTCGAAGGAGGACATAGAATTCGTTCTTGAGACTGCAGAGAGGCTTGAGAGAGAGCTCAGGGAGAAGGGCCACCTCGAATACGCGAAGGGCAAGATCCTGGCGACGCTGTTCTTTGAACCTTCGACGAGGACAAGGCTGAGCTTCGAGAGTGCCATGCATAGGCTAGGTGGGGCAGTTATAGGCTTCGCAGAGGCTTCTACGACCAGTGTCAAGAAGGGAGAAAGCTTGAGGGACACGATAAAGACCGTGGAACAGTACAGTGACGTCATAGTGATAAGGCACCCCAAGGAGGGTGCCGCCCGCTTAGCAGCAGAGGTTGCCGAAATCCCCGTTATAAATGCTGGCGACGGTAGCAACCAGCATCCGACCCAGACGCTCCTCGACCTCTACACGATTAAGAAGGAGTTCGGCCGGATAGACGGTCTCAAGATCGGGCTCCTCGGAGATCTGAAGTATGGCAGGACCACCCACAGCCTCGCCGAAGCATTGAGCTTCTACGACGTTGAGTTGTACCTGATATCGCCCGAGCTCCTCAGGATGCCGAGGCATATAGTTGAGGAGCTCCGCGAGAGGGGCGTTAAGGTTAAGGAGACGAGCGACCTTGAGGCTGTCATAGGCGAGCTGGACGTCCTCTACGTGACGAGGATTCAGAAGGAGCGCTTCCCAGACGAGCAGGAGTACCTCAAGGTTAAGGGGAGTTACCAGGTCAACCTTGCGATCCTCGCGAAGGCCAAAGAGAACCTGAAGGTCATGCACCCGCTCCCGAGGGTTGATGAGATTCACCCAGAGGTAGATGGGACACCACACGCGATATACTTCAAGCAGGTCTTCAACGGTGTCCCTGTTAGGATGGCCCTCCTCGGGCTCGTTCTGGGGGTGATTTGAATGGCCGAGCTCAAGGTTTCGGCCATTAGGGAAGGTACCGTGATAGACCACATCTCCGCGGGCAAAGGGCTGAAGGTTATAGAGATACTGGGACTTGGGAGGCTCAACGGCGGGGCTGTCCTCCTCGCCATGAACGTCCCCAGCAAGAAGCTTGGGCGCAAGGATATAGTCAAGGTTGAAGGCCGCTTTTTAAGCGAGGAGGAGGTTAACAAGATAGCCCTCATCGCTCCAAGCGCTACCGTGAACATCATAAGGGACTACAAGGTCGTGGAGAAGTTCAAGGTTGAGGTTCCGGACGTCATAGAGGGAATACTCCGGTGTGCAAACCCTAACTGCATAACGAACCATGAATACGTCACCACGAAATTTTACGTCATCAACAAGGAGCCCCTTAAGGTTAGGTGCTACTACTGCGAGAGGACAATGGAAGAAGACGAGATTCTGGCAAACCTCTAAACTTTTTTCGAAATTTTTGGCTTCAAAATTTTTGAAGAAGAAAGGGGAGAGAAATCAGCTCTTGGCCTCTTCTATGGCCTGCTCCAGTATCTTTATGGCCTCCCTCATGCTCAGGTAGGCCTTCCTGATGTACTTGATGCCCACTATGCCGGCCCTGTATGGTGAACCGTACTTCATGAACTCCTCGAAGTACTGCTCGGCCTCAGCCTTGTACTTGACGGCCTGCTCGAGGATGTCCTCACTGACGCCGAGCGCCTTGGCTTCTTCGTAAAGGTCGTTGAACCTCCTGCTGTATGCGAGGTACTTCATGTACCATATCTGAATCATGCCCTGCAGAACCATTTCGGGCGTCTTGTAGGTAACCGTTACAGTGGCCGTGGAGGCGAATTTCACAGTGGCGATTACGTAGACGTTGTTGCTACCGTAGATAACTTGGTAGTCAACGATGTTAGTGCCACTGACGCCCGTAACCCTGGAGCCCCTCGGAAGCGTGATGATGACGGTGCTCCACTCGCCGGTCTCTCCATTAAGCGTCATGGTGATTCTTCCCGGGGCCGAGTCAACGCTGGTTATCTGACCGGCTCCAAGGACTATGTGTCCCTCAGCCGCCCTGACTGCGGTGGGTTCGGCGACGGTTCTGGTGATTACCCTATGGACATCCTTGTACTCATCGCTGATCACCTGAACGTCGAAGGTGACTGCACCTAGGTTGGTCGGCGTGTAGTAGAAATCAACCCTGCCGTTCTCGGTGTAATAGGTCTCGCCGTTTATCACGACGGTGGTGGGCCCAGTCACGGGCTCAAGGGTGGCCCTGTCGAGGAGCACGAGGGTCATCTTGCTCTTTTCGCCAAGTACGGGCGTTCCGTAGAGCACTGCGACCATCTCGGGCTTGCCGACCTGGATGATCATTGGAGCGTAAGTTAGCGGTGTTCCCGTTCCAGCCTCGCTTACTCCAATTATGCCAAGGAACGTTCCTTCGCTTGGTGCCGTTACTTCAGCCGTGACGGTCACGGACTCTCCTTGCTCAAGACTTACACTCGTTGGATTGACGACAACATCCCCATTATCGCTGAGGATACGGTAGTAGAACGTGAACTCCATGGGATAGGCCAAGTACCATGGGTCTATGACGACGAGGTAATACCCGGGAGCAGGCTTGAACATTCTGAATACCTCTTCGTTCGTTGGACCAACTTGGTCGTAGTAGACCGTGTACTCGGCCTCTTGGCCATTGAGGAAGTTGTTAAGGTCAGCTAAAGTTGGGAAGTAGTAGACTATAAGGTCAAGGTCCGCGTTGTATGGGTCTTCCGGCGATGTTATGCCAAACTCTATGTAGTAGTCGTTTTCATTCACCTGGAATGGGCCCTGTAGTATTGGACTGTCTGGTGTTATTTGGAGCTGCATTATTTCAGGATCCGCTACATTGAGACCGTATCCAGCGATATCCACGCTAATTGGGGCACCGTTGAAGTTCATTACCTCCACCGGCACTTCAACGGTTCCAGGCTCCTTTATGTCCGTCTTTATAAGCTCTGGCTTAAGTGCGACTGAGTATGCTTGCACTTCAATCTCGTAATAGGATTCGTCAAGGCCAGTGTAATACTTAGTTATGACGCTCGTGTAGGCCGTTATCTCCCAGACGCCTTCGGCAGGATTCCTGACTACCCACGTATATTCGGTTGTTTCCTCTATAGCTCCAACATAAGGCCCATCGTAGATAACCCTGCCCGTTGGACTTGCAATGACGAGTTTTGTTCTACCCATTGGGTTGCCGTTCTCATCCGTCTTGAGGCGAAGTGTAATGCGGAGCTCCTGGGTTCCTCTTGGAACCTCGAAGAAGTAGTGCTTTGCTTCACCAGGTCTTCCGGTGTCACTGAGCTTCGCGGAGCTCTCGCCGTTGAGGTTCATGGGTATGTCCACGGTGACGGCGACGTAACCATCGATGTAGCTGGTGCTCGGGTCATCGATGTATATGAGGCCGACGTACGTTCCGCTCTTCTGGAGCTTGGAATAGTCTATGAATATGGAGAACCTTCCGGGCGTCGAGCCGCCTGCTTCGACCCAAGTGACGTTCGGGATTATCCAGTCAACGCTTGTGCTTATCCTGTATCCCTTGACAGATTTCGTCAGGTTAAGTCCGTGGCCGGGGATGTAGTCCATCGGGTAGAAGTATATAGGCACGACGCGCGGCCTCTCGTTCCTTATGTAGACACCACGGTAGAGGTACGGCAGGCCGAGGTTGTAGAAGTAGCTGCCAAGTTGGACATGATACTTGGAGAGCGGTATCTCTTTCTCTCCCATAATGTCCTTGAAGCTCGTGAAGGTAGTTCCGGCATAGATGTACGTGGTCGGCTCCTGGCTGAGCTCTTCGAGTTTGGCTATGGCCTTGTCAACCTGAATGAGACCGAAGCCTTGGTCTATGAGTGTTCCGTTGACGGGCTTCGCGGTGAGCTCGAGGGCACGCTTTATCATTATCGGATCGTACCTGATGCCCTTCTCCCTCGCGTAGCTTATCATTAGGGCAACGGCACCGCTGACGTGCGGGGTGGCCATCGAGGTTCCGCTCCAGAATCCGTAATACCTGTATGGGTCCCCGTAGAGAACCGTGTACCACATCGGAAGACTCGAGAAGATAGCAGTTCCTGGGGCTATGACGTCTGGATCGAGGAGACCGTCCATCCTAGGACCTCTGGATGAGCTCATTGCAGGTCCATTAACTACTCCAGGGAATCCATATAAGAGCTCCCACCTTTCGCTCTCCCAATAGTTTCCAACCGTTATAGCCAAGTCGCTATCTGCTGGAGCTCCGACTGTATTTGTCGTTGGACCCTCGTTTCCAGCGGCTATGCTGAAGACAACGCCATAGTAGTCAGTCAGGTAGTTGACATAGAAACTGTAAGGAGTCTCAAGTCCATCATTGTACTCCCTAAGGCCGCCAAGGGACATGCTTATGACATCAGCTTCATCGCCGCTCATTGGGACTTCATCGGGGCCGTAAACGGCTGCGTATATCATTCCATTTATTATCCAGCTCGTCCGACCAAAGCCTCCCTCACCAGGAAGGACTTTGACCTCAATGAGCTTGGCGTTGGGGGCAACGCCATAGACGCCGTTGAATACAGGGTCGTTCGAAAGGCCAACTCCAGCTATGGTACCACTGACGTGGGTTCCGTGACCGTGGCTATCCCACATAAAGATGGCGTAGCCATCCTCGGGATAGAACCGGGCAAAGGCTACGGTGACCATCGTCTCTGGGAACTGAATGTAGTCCCCAGTGTCGTCGAAGAGCCTCATCGGGGTTTCGTCCGTAAAGTTGTTGTCGAGGTCAGTGTCGATGTAGGCTATGAAGTTACCGCTCTGGTTAACTATGAGAACCGGATACACGTCGCTGAGGTCGCCAAAGAGCCCGAGGTTATAGGGGTCATTGGGAGCGGCGTTGAAGTTGTTGAAGTCGAAGTACCTCTCAGGCAGGAGACCAATGTAGTACCTGTTTCCTGGGATGTTGCCGACGTAGTAGCTTGTCAGAGTATATTCAGTGTACCTTGTCTGGTGACCGTAATAGAGATAGTAGGACCCCCAGTCAATCTGAACGATCTTGTTAACAGTTATATAACCATCCGTGACAGTGCTCGTGTTGTAGTATATTTCGACAATTCCCTCGTCACTGGCATCGTATATATCAATTATCTTCCTCTCGCCGTTGAGGTCAATCTGGAGGAAGGGGTGAGCAACGTCAACGCCCGTGTCAAGAACAGCGACGATAACGCCATCACCGTAGACACCGTAGTCCTGCCACGCCTTAACGGCATCAATCGTGTAAACGCTCATGAACATGCTTGGCTTCTCCATATCTTCGGAGTTGACGGCGAGCTTTTCAAGGTACTCCTCCCTCTTTTCTGGTTCTGGAAGCTTAACGATCCTGTCTTTCCACACCCTGAAGATTCCTGGAATGCTCTTGAGGGCGTCAAGCTTATCCTTTGGGAGCTCAACGACGATGAACTTGTATTCGGGCTTGCTTATCGGGTCAACGTGACCGAGCTTCTTGAGGGCCTCGTATACCTCCATCTCGTAGCCGTCCTTCGGAGCCACTATGAGCCTTAGCGTGTCCTCTTGGGACAGCTTGAGCCTCTGTATCTGCAGGTCAAGGATGTTATCGGCTGGGGATTCTTGAACGTTGAATGACTGCTCATTGGCGGCCGCCGGGGTGAAGAGGGGCACCGCTGAGACCAACATAAGTAGTGCCACGAGAACGCTTAGTGCCCTTTTACTCATCTATCGCACACCCCCAGCTAGTAGTTTCATCATTACCCTACATAGCGGCAGGGATATAAAAGTTTCGGCCCATGATTACCTTTTACAACTACCGATGTCAAAAATTGAGCGGGAGTGACTTAAAGCATGAAAGCTATCCCAACTTCGAGCGCTGTTCCAAAGGGCAAGGCATCCTCATCCACGTCGAACTTCGGATGGTGATGTGGGTACACTATTCCCTTCTCTTCGTTCTTTATTCCCAGAGCTATGAAAGTCCCGGGAACTTTCTGGAGGTAGAATGCAAAGTCTTCAGCCCCCATCGTTTGCCTAACTTCGCTCGTCTTCAGCCCAAGCCCCTCCGCGACCTTCTTGACGAAAGCGGCCATACTAGGGTCGTTTACGGTGGGCGGGCCAAGCTCCTCAATGGAAAGCTCCAGTTTCGTGTTATGAGCCCTAGCTATTCCCTCAAGGATTTCTCTTATCCTCTTCTCCACCAGCCTGCCGACCTTGGGCTCGAAGAACCTGTAGGTGCCCTCGAGCTCGACGCTCTCCGGTATGATGTTAAAGGCTGTCCCGCCACTTATCCTACCCACCGTGACTACGGCACTCTTAAGCGGGTCCACTTCCCTGCTCACTATCCTCTGAAGTGCCAAAACCATTTCAGCTGCTGTCGGAATCGGGTCGTTTGACAGGTGGGGGGCTGCACCGTGTCCGCCCTTGCCCGTAACCTTAGCCCAGAACTTGCCTACACCAGCGAGGAAGGGGCCTTCCCTAATGCCGATGAGGCCCGATTCTAGCTCCGCCCAGACGTGAATGCCGAATATAGCCTCGACATTCTCCAGGGCTCCAGCCTCAATCATCTTCAGGGCCCCGTTGCCTCCCTCCTCAGCCGGCTGGAATATCAGGCGAACCCTGTTTGGCAAGGCATCGGAATGCTCCGCGATTATTTTTGCAGCTCCAAGGAGCATGGCGGTATGGGCATCATGACCACAGGCGTGCATCTTCCCAGGAACCCGGGATTTATAGGGAACGTCGTTCTCTTCCTGAATGGGCAGGGCGTCCATGTCGGCCCTGAGGGCAACCACCTTTCCCTCGCCGATCTCGGCTATTATGCCAGTGCCGACCCTCTTAATCCTGTAGCCCCACTCTCTCAGATGCTCTTCCACAATTTTTGACGTCCTTTCCTCCTCATAGCCGAGCTCGGGGTGCATGTGGAAGTCCCTTCTCCAGCTTATTATCTGGTCCTTTATGGCAAGGGCTTCCTTCAGGGGGTCGAAGTTCATTGCCATCACCATCTAAACATGTTCATAATAATTGAAATATCTAACGCTGCCCAAAATCCTTAAACGTCGGTGGCTAGGGTTGTGGGGTGGTGCGAGATGGCCCTCTACTTCATAGGGCTCGGCCTCTACGATGAGAGCGATATAACGCTGAAGGGCATCGAGACCGCGAGGAAGTGCGACTACATATTCGCCGAGTTCTACACCTCCCTCATGGCCGGAACGACGCTAGAGAGAATCGAAAGGCTAATTGGGAAGCCCATACGGGTTCTGAGCAGGGAGGAAGTGGAGCTTCACTTTGAGGATATAGTTTTACCCAAGGCAAAAGAGGGAGACGTGGCTTTTCTGACGGCAGGCGACCCCATGGTCGCTACGACCCACGCGGAACTGAGGATAAGGGCGAAGCAAATGGGTGTCGAGAGCTACGTAATCCACGCCCCAAGCATCTATTCGGCCGTTGCCATAACCGGCCTTCAGATATACAAGTTCGGGAAGAGCGCCACCGTGGCGTATCCTGAGAAGAACTGGTTCCCCACGAGCCACTACGACGTGATAAAGGAGAACAAAGAAAGGGGACTCCACACGCTCCTGTTCCTTGACATAAAGGCTGAGCAGAACCGCTACATGAGGGCCAACGAGGCCATGGAGATCCTCCTCAGGGTGGAGGAAATGAAGAAAGGCGGCGTATTCACACCGGACACCCTAGTAGTTATTCTGGCAAGGGCAGGCTCCCTAAACCCAACGCTCAGAGCCGGATATGTGAAGGATTTAATCGGTGAGGACTTCGGTTCGCCCCCACACGTTCTTATAGTACCCGGCCGTCTCCACATAGTTGAGGCGGAATACCTCGTGGCCTTTGCAGGTGCCCCAGAAGAAATATTGGAGAAGAGGCTATAGAGGCCTCCACTTCACGAAGCCACCGAGAATAAAGCGCTGGGGTATCATGGAATGGTGTGGGTAAACTCTAATGGCGTAGTGCCAGCAGGGCTCACCGAGCTTCGCCAGCGCCCTGCCCTTATACCTGTATTTATAGCGGGCGTCTCCCAGAGCCTCGACGTTTCTGAGTTCCACGATGTTAGGAACGGTTATCCTCTGTTCCTCGTCGGTTAGTCCGTAGTAGAGCTCGACCTTAACGTCGTCTGGGGTTAGACTACCCAGCCTAACAATGACCTCGATGGCCTTCTTTTCTTCCACCCTGACGTCCTCTATCTTCACGTCCTTCCAGGTTTCCACAACCTTCTTTCTCCACTGGGCGAGTATCTTTGCCCACCTGAAGTTGTCTCTCATGAGGTATATGCCCATTTCCATAGCCTTTGAGTAGAACGTCGTCATATACTCCTTCACCATCCTATATGTGCTGAACCTCGGCGCTATGCTTTTGATGCTCTCCTTCATCATCCTTATCCAGGCCTCTCTGTTCTCGTAGTAGAGGGGGATTATGACGTTTTCGAGGAGGTCGTAGAGGCTCATCGCGTCCCGATAATCGTCCTCCTCGGTCTCTGGCTCCGTCGTAGTGTCTCCGATTACCCATCCGTTCCTTCCATTATACCCTTCCACCCACCAACCGTCGAAGATGCTGAGGTTTATCACGCCATTAAGGCCCGCCTTCATCCCGCTCGTTCCGCTGGCTTCAAGGGGCCTGCGAGGGGTGTTGAGCCACACGTCAACGCCTGCAACCATAATACGGGCGCTTCCCATGTCGTAGTTCTCAATAAGGATTATCTTGCCCCTGAACTCGGGCATCCTCGAGACCTCGTAGACTCTACGGAGGAACTCCTTTCCGGCTTCGTCTCTTGGGTGGGCCTTACCGCCGAAGATTATGTAAACAGGCCTCTCCGGGTTGTTCAGGATCTTCTTAAGCCTCTCAAGATCGGTGAATAGGAGGATGGCCCTCTTGTAGGTCGCGAAGCGCCTAGCAAACCCGATAATTAGGGCATTCTCATCTATGGTGGGCAGGGGTTCATCAAGCCCAAGGCGCTCGTTTCTCCTCATGATCTTCCTTCTTATAAGGTCGATGAGTTCCTTCTTGGCCTTAAGGTGTGCCTCCCAGAGCTCTTCATCTGGTATTCTCTCCACCGCGTACCATGTTCCTTCGAGGTTTACGTGCTCCCTCCACACTTTGCCCATGTAGGTGTCATAAAGCCTGGCGATGTTCTCATTAACCCAGGTAGCCGTGTGGACACCGTTGGTTATGGCCTCTATTGGGATCTCATCTACCGGAACGCCCTCCCAGAGCTCCGCCCACATCTTCCTCGACACGCGAGCGTGGAGCTTGCTTACTCCATTGACGAAGTTAGAGGTTTTTATTGACAGAACGGTCATGTTGAATACCGAATCATTCTCCCGGGCACTCCCGAGGTCGAGGAACTTCTCAGCAGGCAGGCCCTCAAAGAACTTGGCGAGCTTCTCCCTGACGAAGTCCACGGGAAAGACGTCGTGACCAGCAGGGACGGGCGTGTGGGTTGTGAATATGCTTGTCCCCCTGACAACTTCAAGGGCCTCCTCGAAGCTCAGGCCCTTCTCCATGAACCACCTTATCCTCTCGAAGTTTGCGAAGGCCGGATGACCCTCGTTCAGGTGCACGACGCCCGGCTCTATCTTAAGGGCCCTTAGGAGGCGCATGCCGCCGATTCCAAGGAGTATCTCCTGCTTTATCCTCTTGTCGGGTTCAGCGTTGTAGAGGTAGTCGCATATCCTCCTGTCCTCCTCGTTGTTCTCCGGCACGTCGGTGTCGAGAAGATAGAGCTTCGCCCTGCCAACCTCGACGAGGAAGACCCTTGCATAGACGGTTCTGTTCTCTATGGGAACTTCGATGAGAAGTGGCCTGCCATTCTCGGTGAGAACCTGCCTGAGGGGTAACTCACTTAGATTGTACTCCGGGAAGACCTCTATCTGTCGGCCGTCCTTATCTATCTCCTGGCGGAAGTAGCCGTGCTTGTAGAGGAGCCCTATGGCAGTGAAGGGAAGGCCAAGGTCGCTCGCGGTCTTAAGGTGGTCCCCCGCCAGTATTCCCAGGCCACCCGAATAAATGGGCAGGCTCTTGCTTATGCCATACTCCATACAGAGGTATACTATCGGCTTATCCCACTTGGGATAGTTCGTTGAGAACCAGGTCGTCTTCTCCTTAATATAGCCTTGGAATCTCTCCATAACGAGCTCGTAGAGGTCGAGGAAGGAGTCGTCGCGGGAGAGTTCCTTTAGCTTGGATTCCGGTATTTCAAGGAGGAGCTTGACGGGATTTTTATACTCCCTCCAGTGCTCCTCATCCATCTTCTGCCAGAGCTTCATGGCCTTGTGATCCCAGCTCCACCAGTAGTTGTAGGCTAGTTCCGCAAGGCTCCTCAGGTTCTCGGGTAGCTTCTCCTCAATTAGCTTCTTAATACTGTTGTCCACCGTGACCATAAGCACCACCCTGCAGGTGTTATCATCTAGGGTGATACATTAAAAGCCTTTCTCAGAGAACCTCGAGGGCTCTCCTGTAGTCTTCTTCTGAATACAATACAAGGTAAACCTTCTCCACGTTTTTCGCTTCCTTCATGAATTCTTCCATAACTTTCTTGAACGTCCTAACGACCTCCTCGAGGGGACATCCGAATATACCGGCGCTTATGGCCGGGAATGCAACCGTTCTAACCCCTAACTCTTCAGCCTTCCTTAGGGCACCAAGCACGGCCTTCCTTAGCTTCTCTCTCTTCTCGGCATCCCACCGACCGCCGCAGTAGGGACCGACCGTGTGGATAACATACTTGACGCCGTGCCTCTCAAGGTTCATGGCCGGCGTGACAACAACCTCGCCGTGGTCTATCCAGTCTTTGCCAAGTTGCTCCCTTATGGCCGCCTTACTAATTCTTATATATTCCCGAACGTCTCCGGCGGCCGCCTTGGCTATGGCATAGGCGACGCCGCCCCCGTGCTCAAGGTAGCGGTTGGCGGCGTTAACTATGGCCTCTGCCGGGAACTTCGTTATGTCTCCCCTAACGATCTCAATCATGGTTCCTCACCCAGGATCCTCTTTAAAACGATCCTCTCCCTCTCTCCGAGCGATGAGAGGTTGCCTACAAGCACGACGGTAGAACCGCTTACCAGGGCGTGATCCCTCAGGTGGGCAAGGAACTTAAGAACAGTATCAAGTCCGTTCTCAAGGATCAGGTAGTCAATCCCGTCTATTACTACAACTCCACCTCCCTTCATGAACTTGACGGCCATATCGAGCATCTTTGGGAGGTTAGTGGGCTCAATGGTTTTCTTTCCCTCTGTCCTAACCTTCGTCATCCAGAACCACGTCTCATCCTCTCCCGGTCGTCTTGAGAACACGAGTGCGTTCTTCAAAATCTCCTTGGGCACGGCCTCCATGAAAATAACACCGGGCTTGAGCTCCCTCGATACTTCTTCGGGGACCTTTTTGGAGAACGTTCCCAAGAAGGAGGTGTGGGCGGTCGCCGAGATTATCAGGTACGCCAAAACTATCGACAGTATTCCCTGAGGGATGTAGAGCTCCTCGCTGAAGGGGAAAGCAACGGCCAAGATTGTCCAGATTAGGAGCACCAATGATGTAAGCCTAAGCTCTCTATATTTGAGGTCCCAGAGTATCGCGGACGATAGGAGGAGGGGAATTGCAATGATAATTGCTGAGAGAAGCGTGTTTATGGGCGAAAAAAATAGGAGGGCGGCGAGAGGGGTTGCAGCCACGTACTTCAGCTCCTTCGAATAGGGTAATCTCCCCATAAGCTCTTCGGACAGCGTCACGGTTCCAAGCCAGAAGAAGGCTGAGAACACAGCAAATCCACTCAGAAAAGTCGTGTTCGGGAGGAGATTGGCTATCCCAAGAGATAGGAACGCGAGGGAGTAATAAAGAACGGACGTTCTGCTACTTAGGTGATGCTCGTAGAACATGACCGCGTAGGTCACAAGGAGGGCAACCCCGAGGACCATTCCCACAACCATTAAATCACCACCTCCCTAATATTTTCGACTTTATCAAGAACTTTTTCCTCGTCAACGCCAAGAACCTCTCCGTCGAGCATAACAATCTTGCCCGCCACTATGAGGTCTTCCACATCCCCACCTCTGGCTGAATAAACAAGGTGGCTCACGGGGTCGTTTAAGGGCCTTAGGTGGGGTCTCCTGAAGTCGATAACGGCCAAGTCCGCCAGATATCCCTCCTTTATGATGCCAGCCTTAAGCCCGAGGGCTCTCGCCCCGTGCACGGTGGCCATCCTGAGGACCATCTTCGCATCGGCGACCGTCGGGTCGAGGGTGTGAACCTTGTGGAGGAGGGCAACCAGCTTCATTTCCTCAAGCATGTCCAGGTTGTTGTTGCTTGCAGCTCCATCCGTTCCGAGGGCCACGTTGACCCCAGCCTTCAGGAGCATTTTAAGCGGCATGACTCCGCTGGCGAGCTTCATGTTGCTTGCTGGGCAATGAACAATCGTGACTTCTCTGGTAGCCAGTATCTTCGCGTCCCTCTCATCGAGCCAAACACCATGGGCGGCTATCGTCCCCGGGGTTAGCAGGCCAAGAGAGTCAAGGAGCTGGACGGGCGTCATCCCATAGCGCTCCTTAATCTCCTTAACCTCCTCCCTCGTCTCGGCAAGATGAATAGTCACGAGAATGCCCTCCCTAGCCCTCTCAGCCACCCACCTGAGGCATTCTGGAGAGCATGTGTAGGGGGCATGGGGGGCGAGGATGAAGTTAATCCTCCTATCGCCGAGCTCCTCGATGAACTTCATGAACCTCTCCGTCTCCCTTATCTCGGCCTTCCTCTTCTCCTCATTCCCAAGGTCCACCATTCCATAGCCGAGGAAGGCCCTGAGACCAACCTTCATGACTGCCTCCGCGACGGCGTCCATGTGGAAGTACATGTCCACGAAGGTCGTTGTCCCAGACTTCGCCATTTCTATAAGGCCGAGAAGAGCCCCCCAGTAAACCTCCCTCCTGCCAAGCTTCCTCTCGGCAGGCCAGATGTAGTTCTGGAGCCACTCCATGAGCGGTAGATCGTCGGCAAGGCCCCTGAGGAGCGTCATTGGGGAGTGAGTGTGGGCGTTGATGAGGCCGGGGATTATTACCCGGCCGCTCGCATCTATGACCTCGTCGGCCTCTGCGGATATTCCCCTAGCAACCCTTACTATCCTGTCTCCCTCTATCAGCACGTCTGCCCTCACGGGCTCGAACCCCTCCCCATAAATCACTAGGCCCCCACGGAGCAGGATGCTCACGTTCAATTCCCCCCACGCTTTTTCCGCTTCAGATATAAATGCCTTTCCCGAACAAGGTTTTAATAAGGTTTTTAATCCCAGCTTCCCTCATGCCTCGGGTGTGCGCGATGCTAGAAGTTGAGCTATTCGGCTTGAGATTCGAGAACCCACTCATCCTAGCCTCTGGAGTCGTTGACATGACTCCCGAGCTCCTTAGGAGAGCCCATAGGGAGGGGGCGGGCGGCGTCGTAACGAAGTCCATCGGAAAAGAGCCGAGAAAGGGTTATGAGAATCCCACCATCGTGGAGCTCCCCTACGGCCTGATAAACGCCATGGGTCTGCCCAATCCTGGCTGGGAGGCCTTCCTTGAGGAGTTCGGGGGGGAGAAGTTTGACTTCCCCGTTATAGTGTCCATATTCGGCGGGACTCCCGAGGAGTTCGCCTTTTTAGCCGAAAAGCTGAGCGAGGTTGCCGATGCCTTTGAGCTGAACCTCAGCTGCCCTCACGCTAAGGGATATGGCATGGAAATCGGGCAGAAGGATGAGATGGTTTACGAGGTCGTCAAGGCCGTGAAGGACGCAACCGATAAACCAGTCATAGCTAAGTTGACACCCAATGTGGCCGACATAACTAAGCTGGGTCTAGCCGCCGAGAAGGCGGAGGCGGACGGGGTTTCGGCGATAAACACGTTGAAGGCCACGGCCATAGATATCTATGCGAGGAAGCCCATATTGAGCAACCGAGTGGGTGGTTACTCTGGGCCAGGTATCAAGCCCGTCGCCCTGAGGGCCGTTTACGACCTCGCAAAGGCTCTGGACATCCCCGTTATAGGCATCGGCGGCATAACGACGTGGCAGGACGCCGTTGAATTCCTTCTGGCCGGGGCGAGCGCCCTCCAGATAGGTACGGGCGTTGCCCTGAAGGGTTTCTCCGTCTTCAGGGAGATATCTGACGGTATAAAAAGGTACTTGGAGGAGGAGGGCTTCTCCAGCGTGAGGGACATTGTAGGCTTGGCACTTGAATGATTTTGGCATCCGTCGATTTCCTTTTCGTCAAATTGGGAAGAGAAAAGTTATAACATTCGTCGGAGAGCGAAGGATGTAAACTCCCTCAGGGGTGAAGAAGATGAGTCTGGAGGCCCTTTTTAATCCAAAGAGCATCGCTGTGATAGGCGCTTCTGCAAAACCGGGCAAAATCGGCTACGCAATTATGAAGAACCTCATCGAGTACGGCTACGAGGGCAAAATATACCCCGTGAACATCAAAGGTGGAGAAATTGAGATTGCTGGGAGAAAATTCAAGGTTTACAAGAGCGTCTTGGAGATACCGGACGAGGTTGATATGGCTGTCATAGTCGTCCCGGCCAAATTCGTCCCCCAGGTTCTTGAGGAGTGCGGCCAGAAGGGTGTTAAGGTCGTTCCGATAATAAGCTCCGGCTTTGGCGAGCTCGGTGAGGAGGGTAAGAAGGTCGAGATGCAGCTCGTTGAGATCGCCAAGAAGTACGGCATGAGGATTCTCGGCCCGAACATCTTCGGTGTCGTATATACGCCAGCTAAAATGAACGCCACCTTTGGCCCGACAGACGTTCTACCAGGTCCGCTGGCCCTCATCAGTCAGAGCGGTGCTCTCGGTATAGCTCTCATGGGATGGACGATACTTGAGAAGATAGGCCTTTCAGCGATCGTCAGCGTTGGTAATAAAGCTGATATAGATGACGCCGATTTGCTTGAGTTTTTCAAGGACGACAAGAACACCAAGGCCATCCTCATCTACATGGAAGGCGTCAAGGACGGCAGGCGCTTCATGGAAGTTGCCAAGGAGGTCAGCAAGAAGAAGCCAATAATCGTCATCAAGGCCGGAAGGAGCGAGCGTGGAGCCAAAGCTGCCGCTTCGCACACCGGTTCTCTGGCCGGAAGCGACACCATTTACACGGCCGCCTTCAAGCAGAGCGGTGTTCTCAGAGCTTTAACCATCGGCGAGGCCTTTGACTGGGCTAGAGCCCTCAGCAACCTGCCTGAACCAGTAGGGGAGAATGTCGTCATAATTACCAACGGTGGCGGAATTGGTGTCATGGCAACCGATGCCGCCGAGGAAGAGGGCCTCCACCTCTACGACGACCTCGAGGAGCTCAAGATCTTCGCCAACCACATGCCTCCCTTCGGCTCCTACAAGAACCCCGTTGACCTTACGGGCATGGCGGACGCCAAGAGCTACGAGGGTGCGATAAGAGATGCTCTCGCCAATCCGAACATGCACAGTATAGTAATCCTTTACTGCCAGACGGCCGTCCTCGATCCGAGAGAACTCGCCGAGATAATCATCCGCGAGTACAACGAGAGCGGAAGGAAGAAGCCTCTTGTTGTGGCCATCGTGGGTGGTATAGAGGCCAAGGAAGCCATAGACCTCCTTAACGAGAATGGTATACCAGCATATCCTGAGCCAGAGAGAGCTATAAAGGCCTTAGCCGCGCTCTACAAGTGGAGCAGATGGAAGAAGAAGCAGAAGTAAAGAGAATCAGTGGACGTTCTTTTTCTTCTTCCACTTCTTGCTCCAGCGGTACTTCCTAAGCCTCCTGCTTCTGCCAAAGCCGCAGGCGGCGCAGTAACCCTTCTTGATGTTGTATGCCTTCCTGCCACAGCGCCTGCACTTTATGTGAGTGGGAGTCTTGTTCCTCTTACCGAAGGTTGCGGTTCCGCTGCCCATTCACACCCCCCCTACTCGGTGGGAGATATAGCGAGAACATTGTCTCCCCTGATCACGATCTTCCCGTACTTCTTCACGACCTCCCCATCCTGAATCATCTCGGCGTCGGCGAGGACGACGTTGAGGTGTATGTCGTAGCCAATGAGCTTGCCCCTGAACTCAAAACCCTTCTTCAGTATCACGAGGACATCCTTATCAAGCGACCTGTGAATAACATCCAAAGGTCTTTCCGCCATTCTCCTTCCCCCCTTAGACTTCACACACATAACCGGGAGGTGCATTTATAACTCTTTCTCTTCTCGTGAGGCTTTTCCAACAGGTTTATAACGATCTTCGAAAAAAACTTTCGCGGTGGTCTTCGTGAGAGGTACCCTTGACGAGGTTGACAAGAAAATTATCGAAATACTGCAAAGGGACGGAAAGGTTCCCCTCAGGGAGATATCGAAAAAGACGGGCCTCGCCGAGTCCACTATTCACGAGAGGATAAAGAGGCTCAGGGAGAGTGGGGTGATTAAGAAGTTCACGGCCATCGTCGATCCAGAGGCGCTCGGCTTTACGATGCTTGCATTCATCCTAATAAAGGCCAAGGCGGGTAAATATGCCAGCGTCGCCGAAGAGCTCGTTAAGTATCCGGAGATCACCGAGGTTTATGAAACAACGGGCGATTACGACATGGTCGTAAAGATAAGAACTCGAAACAGCGAAGACCTAAACATGTTCCTAGATATCATAGGGAACATCGATGGGGTTGAAGGAACTCACACAATGGTTGTTCTTAAGGTTCATAAAGAGACGACAGAGCTTCCCGTTAGGTGATAATTTCTCTGAAGGCCCCACGGATTCTCCGGCCTTCCACGCCTTCCTCTGGTTATCTCTACGGTACTGTTATAACGGACCTCTTCGATATACCTTTGGTGATCCCCGTGGAGGACCCCTACCTCTGGATGGAGAATCTCAGCGACGAGCGTGTTCTTAAGCTGGTTGAGGATGAGAACGGGCGCTTCAGGGCCCTCGTTGCACGGCTAAGCGACGAGCTCTATCCCGAAGTGAAAGAGCTTTACTTCCTACCTATCGTGAGAATGGCTAGGCTGACCAAAAAGGGGACCCTTGTTATGGTGAACGGGGCAGGGAAGCAGATGATAAGGTGGTTCGACGGAGAGATTCTCGTAGATTCGAAAAAGCTTGAGGAAGAGTTCGGAGATGAAGTTCTCCTCCAGGGCTTCACCGCGGACAGAGAGGGCAGGAAGCTGGCTTACAGCTTCTCCATCGGCGGGGCGGACGAGGGAATAACTCGGATAACAGACCTCGAAAGCGGAGAACTCATAGAGGAGCTCAGGCCCTCAGTCTGGGGGATAACCTTCCTGGAGAACGGCTACTACTACGTCCGCTTCTATCGCAGGGAAAAGACGCCCGATGGGGTTAAGGCTCCAGCGGTGAGGCTCTTCTTCAGGGACGAGAAAGGGGAGAGGATGGTATTCGGCAAGGGTCTTGGCTCAGGTTACTTCATCTCGCTGAGGAAGAGCACCGACGGAAAGTGTGCCATGCTGACTGTTACCTTCGGCTGGAACAGTGCGGAGGTATACATCGGCCCGATTGAGGAACCCGAGAAGTGGGAGAAGGTCTATTCGGCAGGCGTCCCGGCGGAGCCGATAGATGTTGTCAATGGAAAGCTCTACATTCTGACGAGGGAAGGAAGGGGTCTCGGGAAGGTCGTGGCTATAAAAGGCGGTGAGGTCGAGGAGATAATTCCCGAGGGCGAGTTTCCGCTTGAGTGGGCCGTCATCGTTGATGATAAAATCCTGGCTGGCAGGCTCGTCCATGCGAGCCACAGGCTCGAAGTTTACTCGCTTGGCGGGGAGAAGCTCGATGAAGTAACCTTTGACCTCCCGGGTAGCGTCTACCCCCTCGACATTCACGCCGGTAAGGCTCTTCTTAGATACGAGAGCTTTACCGTCCCTTACAGGCTCTACGAGTTCGACGGCGAGCTTAAGCTGATTGACGAGCTTAAAATTGGGGGAAACTTTAAGGTCGAAGAGGATTTCGCAGTCTCGAAGGATGGCACGAGGATACACTATTTCATCGTCAAAGGTGAGAGGGAGGAAAAGAAAGCCTGGGTCTTCGGATACGGCGGCTTCAACATTGCCTTAACTCCGAGGTTCTTCCCCCAAGTGATTCCGTTCATAAGGCGCGGGGGTGCTTTTGTCATGGCAAACCTCCGTGGTGGTTCTGAGTACGGCGAGGAGTGGCACAGGGCAGGCATGAGGGAAAACAAGCAGAACGTCTTCGACGACTTCATAGCGGTTCTAGAGAAGCTTAAGGGCAAGGGCTACAGGGTAGCCGCTTGGGGGAGGAGCAACGGTGGACTTCTGGTCTCGGCGACCCTCGTTCAGAGGCCCGAGGTCATGGATTCGGCCTTGATAGGCTACCCCGTCATAGATATGATGCGCTTCCACAAGCTTTACATTGGAAGCGTCTGGATTCCAGAATACGGCAACCCGGATGACCCGAAAGATAGGGAGTTCCTGCTGAAGTACAGTCCCTATCACAATGTGAAGCCCCAGAAATATCCACCAACGTTGATCTACACAGGCTTGTATGACGACCGCGTCCATCCTGCCCACGCCCTCAAATTTTTCATGAGGCTGAAGGAAGTCGGTGCACCGGTTTATCTGCGCGTCGAAACGAAGAGCGGCCACATGGGCGCTTCGCCTGAGACGAGGGCGAAGGAACTGGCTGACCTGCTGGCGTTCGTTGTGAAGACGTTAGGAGTTTAGGCTTTTTTGCTTCCTTCCCTCTACCCCGGGGATGTTTTCACAACATCTTCGACAATCGTCTATTCAATTTTTAACAAATGGCTATGGAAAGGTTTTTATACTTAAAGGTTGTACACAATAAGGGAGGTGATGGAGATGGTCACCACAATTAAGAGGGACCCCATGAGGTTTTTGAGGGAGCTGAAGAAGCACTATGATGTCGTCATGAGGATTCCTGGCAGCGAGTACCTCAAGAGCCCCGACTTTGTGGTGGTTGATCCGAAGACCGGGAAGAAACTCAAGGTGAGCTTCGTGACTTTGGATGACGGAGAGCTCGCTGGCGTAGTTTACGACAGCATCAGCTGACTCTTTCTCCTATCTTCTTCACATACCTGCCTTCTGAGGAGAATTTCGCAGGCGATAGGATGGGCTTGAAGCCTAACCCATTTGTCAAAATGACAGAATTCTCATGAAAAGTTTTAAATAAATGGTAACTTGATTGGGAAAAGGTGGGCACCATGGCAAGGAGGGGTGGAGAAACTTAGCAGGAAGGAGATACTGAAGAGTGTCCTAATGGAGGGCCTCTACTGGGCGTATCTCGGCAGGCCCAAGGAGGTAATGCCCTTCCTGAGGGGAAAGCTTCGGGCGCTCTCCGCCGGCTCCCAAGAGCTTGTCGATGAGCTCCTCCGGGAAATAGAGCTGTTCTATGAGGAAGTAAGCAGAATGGAAAGCGTTGGAGAAAGGGAGCTCAGAAGACTGAAATTCTATTTTGAGATGCTTGTGAGCCTTCTCGGCTTATGAGCGTTGAGTATCCTCTCGACGCCAGCCTTATGGCCGAGTCCAACGACCGCTACGACCTTTGGTTTTTCCTTCTTTCTCAGTAGATCATCCACTATCGCCATTATGTTCTTTGCGATGACTTCGTTCCTCTCATCAACTAAGACCCTGTAGAGGTAGGGATAGCGGGTCTTAAACCTGAGGACAAGGGTCCTGTAGTCGTCGACTTCAACTTCCCCCGAAAGCGGCAGGAAGAATGAGAGTATCTCGAGGACCATAAGAATCTTCTCCCTCGTTGGGGCCTTCAGCATCTTAGAAATCGTTGTCCAGAGGGGCTGGTCAACCGGGTAGATTGGTATTCCCAGGGACAAGGCAACCTCGACGGCGGCCTTCATTTCCTCCCCTGGCCTCATCCCGAAGTCCTCTCCCAATTCCTCTTCAATCTTCTGCAGAAAGTATGCCAAAAGCCCCTTTGGGCCGAGCTTAAGGGCATCACCAAGTCCTACCGACCGCTCCGAGAAGAGGGAAGCCATCCTACCGGGGTCGAGCTCCACGGCGACGGCATCGGGCCTCTCCGCGAGGATTGTTCTTACGACCTCTTCCCTGCTCTTCGGGGACACGTGCATGGTTCCGACGACCTTAACGTAGCGTAGGTAACTCAAGCTACTCCCCTCCGACGGTCAGTATGTCGAGGTCTCGGGGCACAATGAAGGGGATCTGGCAAACTTTCCTGGCGAAGGCGACGTATTCGTCGTAGGGGTAGCGGGGAGCTCTGTGGAATAGGGCGAGGAGCCTTGCCTTAGCCTCTTGGGCGATGGCACACGCCTCTTCTACGGTCGTGTGGTAGCTGTCTCTCCTGTGCTCTTCCCTTATATACGTGGCCTCGTGTATAAGAAGATCGGCCCTCCTAGCGAAGAGCTTCAGCCTCTCGCAGGGCTCCGTGTCTCCGCTGTAGACTATCTTGATGCCCCTCCTCTTGGGCCCTGTCACATCCTCAAGCCGTATCCTCATCCCGCTGACCTCAACTTCACCCCTCTCCTCAAGCACTTTCATCCAGGGACCTGGCTTAAGGCCAAGCTTCCTTATCTTCTCGAGGTCGAAGTGGCCCCTCCTGTCCCTTTCTTTGAAGACATAGCCGAGGGCCGGAATTCCATGCTCGACTTCAAAGCTCCAGATCTCGTATTCCCCGAACCTCAGCCTAACCTCCCCTATTTCGTGAATGACCACGTCAAAGGCTGGCTTAAAGTAGCCGCTCCTGAGGAGGTTCTTCACGAACTCGGCACTTCCTTCTGGACCGTAGATATGTAGGGGTTTCGTCCTGTTCCAGAGATTCATCGTTTGAATTAGTGCGGCGAGACCAAGGTAGTGGTCACCATGGAAGTGCGTTATGAAAATCTTGTCAACCTTCATCGGGCTCAAGCTGGCAGTGTTCATCTGCCTTATCGTCCCCTCCCCGGCGTCAAAGAGCACTATCTCACCCTTGTACCTAATGGCTATGGCAGGCACGTTTCTTTCCTTTGTTGGCATTATGCCTCCCGTTCCCAGGAATACCACCGTTACCATGTCAGTATTCCCTTAAGAGTTTTCCAAGGGGGAGCTTGTCATTCACGTCGAGTTCTCTGAGGGCGAACCAGAGGGAGGCTTGGTTGCTCGTAACCACGGGGACACCGAGATCCCTCTCGAGGGGTTCGATTATCTCAAAGGTCCTGAGGTTCGTGCAGCTTATGAATACCGCATCAGCCTCCTCCACGAAGGTAGCTTTTGCAAGCTGATAAGCAACGCGGGGCTCCAGCCTGCCCACCTCTAGGTTGTCCTCAATGCCTAGGCCCCTTATGTCTAGAACCTCGAAGCCATTGGCCTCAAGGAACTCCCTCTCCCTTTCGTTTATTGCGTCCGTGTAGGGGGTCACGACGAGGAGAGACTGGGCATCGAGAGTCCTAAGGGCTTCTATAACGGCGGTGCTCGTCGTGAAGACAGGAACGTTAACCTCCTCCTCTATTTTCATCTCGAGGTTCTTCTCGAAGTCTGCTCCTCCGATGAACGAGCCGCTAGTACACCCGAAGATCATGACCCCTACGCCAGCGTCCGTCAGAAGCCTCGCGGCCTCCACGGCGAGGGCATTCATCCTGAGGAGCTCTTCCTCCGTGATGCTCTTCAGCGGCATTCGCGAGGTGTGTAGGGAGACCCCCTCGGGGAGGTGGGAATGTAGTTCCATCTCCATGGTCGTGTTCGAGGACGGAACCACGAGGCCTATTCTGCCCCTCCATCCGTACATAGACTCACCAAATTGGGAATAAGAAAGCCCTTTATTAAACCACCGGTTCCAAAAGTTTTTTATTCACCTCGCCCAACGCTCCCCGGTGGTGCCTGTGAAAGATAGAATTAAAAGGCTCATCGATTTCGCCAATGAAAACGGGCTCGACGGAATACTTATTGCAAAGAGCTCAAACGTTTTCTACTTCACCGGCGCTTCACCTCTCGCGGGGGGCTATCTTTTAATCAGGGGAGATGAGGCCATCCTCTACGTCCCAGAGCTCGAATACGAGATGGCTAAGGAGGAGAGCTTCCTTCCCGTGGAGAAGTTCAAGAAGATTGACGACTTTTACTCGACTCTCAAGGGCATTAAGACGCTAGGCGTCGAGGGCTCGATGACACTTTCCATGATCAACGCCCTCAGGGAGAAGGCGGACGTGAAGGACTTCAAGGTTGTTGACGATGCTATAAAGGAGCTGAGGATTATCAAGACCAAGGAGGAGATCGAGATCATTGAGAGGGCCTGTGAAATCGCCGACAGGGCCGTCATGGCGGCCATAGAGGATGTTACGGAAGGAAAAAAGGAGAGGGACATCGCCGCGAAGGTGGAATATGTCATGAAGATGAACGGGGCTGAGAAGCCTGCCTTCGAAACCATAATAGCGAGTGGACACCGCTCCGCCCTTCCCCATGGCGTGGCCAGCGATAAGAGGATCGAGAAGGGCGACCTCGTCGTTATGGATTTAGGGGCCCTCTACAGGCACTACAACTCCGACATAACGAGGACCATAGTGGTAGGGAGCCCCAATGAGAAGCAGAGAGAGATTTATGAAATAGTCCTCGAGGCCCAGCGGAAGGCAATCGAGGCTGTAAGGCCGGGAATGAAGGCTAAAGAGCTCGACTCGGTGGCAAGGAATATAATAGCGGAGTATGGCTACGGCGAATACTTTATCCACAGCCTTGGCCACGGTGTCGGCCTTGAGATACATGAATGGCCACGGATAAGCCAGCACGACGAGACTGTCCTCAGGGAGGGCATGGTGATAACGATAGAGCCGGGGATATACATGCCCAAATTTGGCGGCGTCAGGATAGAGGACACCGTCCTCGTGACAAAGAACGGTGGAAGGAGGCTCACAAAGACCGAGCGGGAGCTGATATGAGCTCGGCCAGTGCCATCGCAGCTCTCATATCTATTTTTGTAAGCTCCGTGTAAACCCCATCCCTCCTTCCCCCCACCATAACCTCCCGACCGCGAACCTCCAGCTCCAAAATGGCGTATCCGAGAGGCTTGACCCTGCCCCTGAGCACGTTCTCCAGAAGGCTTAAAGCGAGCAATGCCTCTCTATTCTCCTTTGCCAGCCTCTCCTCCTCGGCTATATGCCTTGAATGGCCCGTTGGAATTCCTAAGAGCCTGAATATGTTCCATCTCCGCATCTTGCTGACCCTCTCTTTCATTATGCTACCCGAGTGCTCCTTCACTAGCTCCAAGAGATTAGTAAGAAATGCCTCAACCTCCTCGAGACTTAGCAGTGCGTTCTCTGGTTTCTCTTGAACGGGCCTTAGCCCTTCCGCCCTCCTGATAAGTGTCGCCGCCCTTTCGGGCCTCTCGACGCGGAGAGATGTGTAGGCATCTATGCCGTAAATTCCGGAGGCCGTTCTGAAGAGCACGTAGGGAACTCTGATGACCGGCATCGAAGGGCCTTTGTCCTCAGGGGTTAAGGCGTTTTCGGACCATAAAGATTATATCACCTCCGTAAAATAGGTTCGCCGGTGATGGTCGTGGCCAAGAGAGTCCACATCTTCGACTGGCACAAGGAGCACGCTAAGAAGATAGAGGAGTTCGCGGGCTGGGAAATGCCCATGTGGTATTCCAGCATAAAGGAGGAGCACCTCGCAGTTAGGAACGCCGTCGGTCTTTTCGATGTTTCTCACATGGGCGAGATATTCTTCAGGGGCAAGGACGCTCTCAAGTTCCTCCAGTTCGCAACGACTAACGACATCAGCAAGCCCCCGGCGATAAGTGGCACCTACACGCTCGTTCTCAATGAGCGTGGCGCCATTAAAGATGAAACCCTCGTTTTCAATATGGGAGACGACACCTACATGATGGTCTGTGACAGCGACGCCTTCGAGAAGCTTTATGCCTGGTTCACGTCGCTTAAGGCCATGATCGAGCAGTTCACGAAGCTCGACCTCCAGATAGAGCTGAAGACTTACGATATTGCCATGTTTGCCGTTCAGGGTCCAAAAGCAAGGGATCTTGCCATGGACCTCTTCGGCATCGATATCAACGAAATGTGGTGGTTCCAGGCAAGGTGGGTCGAGCTCGACGGTATTAAGATGCTCCTCTCGAGGAGCGGCTACACCGGCGAGAACGGCTTCGAGCTCTACATTGAAGATGCGAACCCCTACCACCCGGACGAGAGCAAGAGGGGCAAGCCCGAGAAAGCTTTGCACGTCTGGGAGGCTATCCTTGAGGCTGGCCAAAAATACGGTATAAAGCCCGCTGGCCTTGGAGCGAGGGACACGCTCAGGCTTGAGGCTGGATACACCCTCTACGGCAACGAGACAAAAGAACTGCAACTCCTCAGCACGGACATCGATGAGGTCACGCCGCTCCAGGCCAACCTCGAGTTCGCGATATTCTGGGACAAGGAGTTCATAGGTAAGGAGGCCCTGCTCAAGCAGAAGGAGAGGGGCCTTAGAAGGAAGCTGGTCCACTTCAAAATGGTTGACAAGGGCATCCCGAGGGAGGGTTACAAGGTCTATGCAAACGGTGAACCAATAGGTGAGGTTACCAGCGGAACGCTCTCGCCGCTCCTCGGCATCGGAATAGGTATTGCCATGGTAAAGAGTGAATACGCGAAGCCTGGCCTTGAGATTGAGGTGGAGATTAGGGGGCAGAGGAAGAAGGCAGTAACGGTGGTGCCGCCCTTCTACGACCCCAAGAAGTATGGCCTCTTCAGGGAGGGCTGATTTCTTTTCTCCCCCTTGTTTTCCACTTAAAGACGGAAGGATCTATTGGAGGTATTTGCCGAGTATCACGTTTTCGCCGAGAACCTTGGGCTCGTGTTCCCTCAGAACGGTTTCGTCAACGACGGTGCGAACCTTTTTGAACCTGATCTCCCTTGCCCGTCTTAGGGCAATGGGGATGTCCTCCCGCCTGCCCCACAGGAACAGTATGCCCCCATCGCCAGAAGGCAATCCCCTGAGCACGTAGTAGGACTCACCGAGCATTCCGCTATCAAAAGGTATAACGTCGTTCACACCGGCTATCCTGTCCCTGAAGGAAACGAACCAGTGGTGGTATGAGCTCTGGAACCTTCCCGCAACCATTTCGAGGGCCTTCACGTTGTCCCAAGAGAACTCGAATGTTTCAGAATCTTTCGGAGGTTCAGGAAACTTTGAAGTATCGAACTCGACGATGCTGGCCCTATAGACGATCTCCGAAATGCCTATTTTCTTGTAGAATCCGGCGGCATTTGGATCGGGAGTTGGTGTGAAAAGTCCGCACCCTTCTCCAGAGCGAGTTCCTCCAAGAACTCCACTATTGCCCGTCCAACTCCACGTCCCCTGAATTCCCTGTGAACTTCGATAACATCCAGGTGCGCTATTTTAGTAATCTCCCCACGCACGGGTTCTTCGCTTATCAGAAGTTCGGCCTCGTCACCGATCCTCCCATCTACTTCAGCCACCACTGCAATCTGCCCTTCAAGAAGAAGGTTGTTTAGGTGAACCGCACAGCTCTCGATGCTCATCCAGGGGCCGCCGTGGAGATAGCGCTCCCTTACGCTCAGCTCCTCATAGCGAGCCTTCCTAACCCTTCCGCCTTCTCGTTTAAGCCACCGCTCAATTCCGGATCGGTGGTCCAGCAACGTCTTCAAGCGTCGCAATCCTCACGTTTAGGGTAGAAGTCATAATATCACCCCCAACGCCTGCCCGAAAATATTTGGGCTACTCCGCTCCTCAATCTTCTCAATGAAAGAGGCATCGAGGATCGCTCTGAGGATTCTCGCTATGATTGGGTCTTTAATTTCCCTCTTCTCACCTTCTTCAAGTGCCTCCTTAATCTCGCTCCATGTCCTCTCCCCGGCTATCGCTTTTCTCCAAACTCGTTAATTAACCGAAAAGTGTCACCTCAACCACCTCTCCTTCATCGAGGCTCTCGACGTTCTCGGGAATCTCTATGAAGCCGTCAGCATCAATAAAGCTCGTGACTGCCCCGCTTCCCTTCAGTATCGGGACTGCCACGTCTCTCTCAAGCTTTACGGGTAGGAACTGCCTCCTCCCTTTGACGGAGAATACCTTATGCTTCAGTCTTGCCCTGACTTTCCTCACCTGTCCTTCTCTTCCGAGAAGTCTCCTCAGGAGCGGGGCCACAAGCAGTGTGAAGTTCGTCAGGCAGCTTGTCGGGTAGCCAGGCAGTCCGAACACGGGCTTGCCCTTCACAACCCCTATGATGGTCGGCTTTCCTGGCTGGATCGCTATGCCGTGGATGAGGACCTCTCCAAGCTCCGAAATAATGGAGGCAGTCAAATCTCTCATCCCACCGCTCGCTCCCCCGCTGAGAACCACGATGTCGGCCCACTCAACGGCCTCAAGGATGAGTGCCTTTAGGCTCTCCAGGTCGTCCCTTGCGATACCCAGAAACCTCGCTTCACCGCCCATTTCCCTCACGGCGTCCGCCACGGCCCTTCCGTTTATGTCATAAATCTGACCGGCATTGAGGGGCTGGCCGGGTAAGACTATTTCGTTCCCAGTGCTTATGACGGCCACCCTTGGTCTTCTGAAGACCCTCACCCTGGCAATCCCCACGGCAGAGAGCAGAGCCGTCTCCTTGAATCCGAGCACGGTTCCCTTTTTCAGGAGGAGCTTTCCCTTGGGTATATCGGCACCCTTTTTCATGACGCCCATGCCGGGATAGGCGGGCTTCGCGACTATTATCTCATTCCCCACCCGCTCCACGTCCTCGAACTGTATCACTGCGTCGGCCCCCTTGGGCAGGGGTGCACCCGTTGATATGTAAACGCTCTCCCCTTCTCCCACGGTAATTGAAGGGGCTTCGCCCGCATGTACCTCACCAACGACCCTCAGCCTAACCGGATTGGCCTCGCTCGCCATGAAAGTGTCCTCAGCCCTGACGGCGTATCCGTCGACGGTGGCCCTGTCAAAGGGCGGAACGTCCATCGGGCTTATTACGTCCTCCGCGAGTGTCCTACCAAGGGCCTCCTCCAGTGGAACATCCTCGGTTTTTGGCTTAAGGGGCAGAGCGTTCACAACATCAAGGGCCTTCTCCAACGGAACGACCTTCAGGAACGCCATGGTAGTCACCTCTTCGAGTCTTCATTTTTGGGAACAAATATTAATCCGGCCACTATATGGGGATTAACACCTTCAATTCCGGGCTCTCCTCTAGTTTCTACTCTCTTTTTCCATCCTGGAATGTTATACTTTTCGATTAGTACCTCACAAGCTTTGATTATATCCTCGGTTCTAGCATTGGGGCTTATTTCTTTGAGGGCTCTCGCAAAGGGTTCATGATGGGTGTATCCCCATTTGATTAGCTCCAATAGCTTGGATAAGTATGCTCTTTCTGCTTCACTTTTTGATGTGTGGAGTTTCCTATAGAGCTTGTTCAAGATTCTTTCGACATTTCTGCTCTTTGGTCTCCTAGCTTTCCCCAATATTAGAGAGCTCTCTTTAATCTCCTTGAGTTTCTTGAAGTTTTCTAACGCTTTATTGGCTGCGCTGTAGTAAATATCCATGTCTTTAAAGGCATTAAATGGCCTTGTATCTTCATTCAGTTCTGTGGCCTCTAGAAATTCCTCCAGTGACATACTTTCTTGGACCCATGTTTCATTTTGTTTTCTGTAGATGAAGTACTGTGAAATAATTCCATCACTACAAACAAAGAACGCCAAATAGTCCTCTCCCTCGTATTTAGCCACGCTCCTCATTGAGTATTTCTTCTTTAATCTCTCAAATAGCTCCTTATGTTTTTCGCTAAATTCCCTGACCAACTTCTCTGCTAGGGTTGTAATTGAAAAAATGTCGCTCGCTTTTTCTAGACTTTCTATATCTCCCTTGTAAATTGCCTCAAGGGCAGATGGGTTCCATTCTTCACTCTCTTCAAGTATCTTGCCATCGGCCCCAAGTGCCATATTAAATTCCCTTATCCTCTTTCTGACTTTTTCTAGTAAACCTAGGTTCTCTTCTAGTGCCATTTCGGGGAAGAAGTTATACACAAAAATCACATCGTGCTCAGTCCCTATCCTGTCCACCCTTCCGATTCTTTGAATTAGTTTTATCGGTGTCCAGTGCAGGTCATAGTTCACAACGACATTTGCATCCTGAAGGTTAAGTCCCTCACTGAGGATATCCGTTGAAATTAGGATATCTATTTCTTCATTTTTTTCTATTGAGATTCCATTTGCTATCGGGGCAAAGCGTTTTATTTTATCACTAATTCCTTTTGTTTTGGAACTAACCATCTCGATTTTATACTTCTCAGTATAGCCGAGCTTCTTCAATCCCCTATATATCCATTGGACGGTTTCTTCGAATTCGCTGAATATCAGAATTTTCTTCCTGCCTTCCTTGAAGTTCTCGTCGATTATCGAAGCAAGCTTCATCAACTTGGGATCTTTCCTTGGATCTATCTCGATCTCCTCCTTTAATGGCCTTAACACTTTCTCCATGGCCTTTAATTTTTTCAGGTCATATTCTAGGTCAGATATTAGCTCTGCCAATCTGAAGGCACCTGGCCTATATTCGGAGACTTTCTTTTCTTTCAGTTCTTCAATGTAGGCTATCACTTCCTCCTCGCTTAGCACGTGAGGCTCTTTGCCGTCCCTAACACCAAGGAGAATGTCATCAAACTCATCACCTGCAGGTATGAAGTTGTGCTTTACAAACCTCAGGAAGTTTTCCGTTTTGATAATATCCCTCTTGAGGGTTTGATACATTGAATACCATGAGCTTTCGAGGCGTTTAAGATAGAGGATCTTTTCTATACCTCGTAAAGCTCTTCCTGCGGCAGATAATTCTGAATAGGGACTCTTATCTCTAAATTGAGGCTTAACATAACGATAGAGATCAAATCTAGCATATTTCATTGAGCTTATTCCAGCCAAGAGCAGAGTATATATGTCCGTTGGGTAAATTTCAGAATCTTGGGCAATTATATCTATAAGATCCTTTGGCACGTTCTCTATCTGATATACATCGGAAATTCTATATTCCGCAACATTCAACTTCCTTTCTGGAAAGCATATCTTTTTGTTTCGTATTTTTATGCAGTTGCCCTTTCCTCCATAGAGCTTAAGTATGTCATGCCTAGTTCTTCTAATCATAATTTCCCTAAGGACGTATGAGGGGTCCAACTCGCCGTTTTCAATTGCCCGTATTAGATCATCCCATGTTTGAGGAGCTATTGGAAATGGATGCCTCTTTTCAGGCCTAAACAGGCGTATTTGGTTGATTATGTCTCTATATCTCTTCCGGTATGGTGTTGCTGTCAATAATACTACCTTCTTGCCCATTAGTAGCTCTTGGAGATTCCGATATGACTTTGTGGAAGGGTTAGTGTAGTGATGTGATTCATCGACGAGCACTATCCCCACCAGATTCCTGATGTATTCTTCCATATCCTTGTAATTCTCGGGTGACAACTCTCTTCTAGGCAAAAGGCCCGATGAGAATACTCTTCCCTCTATGTTGAAAGCCTTAAGTAACTCTTCCCAATACTTAACTAGCTCTGGAGGTGCTATCACGGCTACTTTATTAGGGCGCCCTTGGAGTAAGTTCAAAAGGGAAAAGTGCTCCAATATTGCCAGTCCGATATAGCTCTTTCCCAGTCCAACAACATCGCTTATGAGAACTCCATCGTACTTGTTCACTATCGCGATTGCCCTTTTGACCGCGTCAAGCTGGAAATCATATAAGACATCCCCGAGTGTCCTGATTAGGAAGCCCGTTTCACTTTCGAGAACGTCTTTGTAAAGTTCGTAAAGCCCTCTTATGAAGACTTCATAAGGATTAGGGAATGTACCAGGCTTTTGGCCGACCCAACTATCGTTTATCACCTTCATTATATAGGGATTAAACTCCTCTGCCTTCTTCCATAAGTCCTCGAACCATTGTTTCAATGTTTCAAAATGAACTGAGAATAATGGGGCGTTCAGTTCGGTATTAGCAGAAAGCCCGTGGATTGTAAAATTACTTGAACCAACGAGTCCAATTCCAGCGATGCTACCTCTGCTTGGGTGGAAGAGGTACGCCTTTGCGTGCATGTACTCCTTAGCATAGATCCTTATTTCAAGACTGCCACTTTCCAACCACTTCACAAGTCTGGTCAAGAGAATCTCATTGTCTTTTGTGTGCTCCATAAAGTTGGTCGCTTTTTCAAGAGTCTCTGATTGCTTTTCAAGGTTGGACTTGGATTTATCTAGGCTAGCCTTTCTTTTTCTTAAGGCCTCCAAGGAATGATACGCCATAAGGAGCTGCTCATACGTTTCTCTATTGGTCTGGCTCCCAATTAGTATTCTCATCCTACCACCCTTGGAGAAGAAATCGTCCAGTTCATCTTGCAGTTCCCCGAGGCCACTTATGTATAGATAACCAACGGCAATGTCTATCTGCCGGTAGTCGCCAGAGGTAAGGGCCTCTTTGAGAACATCAAGCAGGGTAACATTGCGGTTATCGACAATACCATACTTGGTTAATATGCCAATCGCGGACTCAGACATTAGGATCACCTCAGTATTAAGTCTGGCATGTGGATATTAATTTTCTGGAATGAAAACCTAAACGGAAGACGTAGTATTAACACACTGTTTATGAGCAGTCAAGACTTTCTCAATTTTGTGCTTTTGATTCTCTCTACCAGTTTCATGTTTCAGTTTCATCTTTAGTTTCTCTCAGGGAGTTTTGAGGGGGAATCGGGCACGATATTAAAGAGTTCAGATAAGGGGACTTTTCCTTTCTCTCGTTTTTGCTCTTCTGCTTTTGTTTGTTCAGTTGAATTATTTCCATAATCATTTGTTATAAACCAACTACATCCATTCCTAATTGTCGTAGTCAGTAAGATGGCATCATGGGCTGTTTCTTAGATAATTTAAGTGTGAAATTTGGCATGTAATTTTTAAATAGTTTGGAGTTTGTTTTAAGGTGTCATGGCAGTCTCCGGTATGTGGGGTTTTAAGCCCGAATGGGGACTGGAAAATGGAAGATGTGGGGAGTTACCGTTCCCCCCGAAAGCCCTCCAATGAAGATGGGAGGCTGGAAGGTCAGCCGTAACGAGCCTTACGAACTTTACACAAGTTACGGCTAACCAGAACGGACGCAATCCGTAATCCAAAACTAATTTTTGGATAAACCTCGTCATCTACCGCATCATTGACCACAGCAACATGAGCTTTGAGGTCATTAAGATGGCTTTGAACTATGTCCCAGAATATTGTCACCCTCTTTTAAGGCTTCAATAAGCACATAAGAGTAACTAAATGCCTTAAATCGCTCTAACCGTA
Source organism: Pyrococcus yayanosii CH1 (assembly GCF_000215995.1). Taxonomy (NCBI): domain Archaea; kingdom Methanobacteriati; phylum Methanobacteriota; class Thermococci; order Thermococcales; family Thermococcaceae; genus Pyrococcus; species Pyrococcus yayanosii. The sequence continues at coordinate 673,560 of NC_015680.1, forward strand.
TTTATTTTATCAATAACTTCCCCGGGAACTACCAAAACGGCACAGTATCTTACTTTCTTTTCACTTTCTAAACCAAAAACGGGCATCAGTTCTTTTTTCAAAATTCTCAGAGTTTGAGGAAACTTGCCCTGGAGGCTTTCACGAATGTTTTTCTTAGCTGCATCATTGATCTTCTTGAGTTCCACTACAAGTGCTGTAAATTCATCATTCTTAGAATTAGAGTTCTAGGGGCCACAGTCCTTATGAAATAGTTAACATCTCTAATGATATAATCTCGTGCAATTTCGTCAAGCATCACAAGCTGGGTGTACAGTGACTTGAGGGTGTATGAGTTTCCAGAGTTTGGAGGGCCAAGTAGCACGGTTATATCTCCAAGCTCTAGTTCGGCATCTTTTAATGGGTCCAAGTTTTTGATAGAAATCTTCATTAAGCTCTCACCCTCGAAGGGTACTCAGCTTTGCTTTTATTCTTTTTAACATTTCGGAGAGCCACCTTAAAACGGCATTCATTAAACTTTTGAGAGAACTCTTTAAGCCCATTTCTGGCGGCTTTTTGAAGCACTGTTTGTACCGCCGATTGATTCCGAGGATGTATTCATCGCAACGAGTCCAGTAGGGGAGTAAAGTCAAATTGTTTCTTTAGATTTCTGAGAAGCGCTCTTTTGTTTTGATTTAAACTTCTTAGACTCGGCAAAGAACTCTTTGAGACATCTCTCTAAAAATTTAGCAACAAATTCCCTGTATTCCTTGTCCTTTAATCCAATGCGGTGGTTTAACTCATCAAGTCCAGTCTGCTTGTTGAATTCATTGAGATACTCTGAAAATTTCTGTTGAAAGTGCAATTGATTCTTCGTCTGGTGGAATATTGGCCACACCTTAACCTGCCTTGAGAGTAACTCGGTGTCTATTTTCTTTTCTTTAACAGCGCTTAGAATTCCCTTAATGTAAACCCACTCAGCGGGCGAAAAGAGCTCTTTGAACTCGTCTTGATAAGTGAGTATTGTTTTGGAGAGTGACCTAATGCTCTCAAGGAGTTCATGGTAGTTTCTGGAAATGTTCTCAATTAGCTGTTTGGCCTTTGCATCCGGATCGAGAGGCTCAAAAAGGAGTGAATAGAAGAAGTTCGCCCCAAATGCTAGGATTACAGCATCTGAAAGCCTGTCAACGGCTGTTTCGGCTCTTTTTACGTCATCTTCAATGAGTCTCCAGAGGATGTCTTTGAGCTTTTTCTTTTCCCTTGCATCTTTTAGGAGTTTGAGTAGAGTGACGAATTGGCTAATAAAGGAAATGCCAGTTTGGATGTCCGAAAGAGGAAGGTTCGAGGAAATAACATCACCCCCATTCACACTGGCTATCTTATTTCCTCGGGCTTTCCTTTGAATATGTGCTGGTTATTCATTGTCTTTCCAAATCTGGCACCAATAATACTAAGGACTTCCCTAACAGCTTTGATGTATTCTTCACTGTTAGGAGAAGGTAGTAGTACCTTTTGATTATTCTCATCAATATCAAAAGAGACATCCCTAAACTTCTTCTTTACTTCTTTGAAGTCATTGATAGTAACTTCGTTCATGTATTTAGCAGTCACGGGGTTCAACAACATTTTATGTAGCTGCCTATTTCCCTCAACCGTAGCCTTGAGATTCGCTAAGTCTTCCTCAGATAATAATTGAGGTAATGTGCGACATTGTCCCAATATCCCCATAGCTTTTTCTTTCTGGTATTCATAGACGTCCAAAAGTGCCTCAAAATTGGACTTGTTCCAGATTATTCCCCAAGATTGTGTGGGATTGTCTTCCTGATCAAATTTAACAACAAAAATAAAATCGGTAGAGATATCCAACTCGATACCTTCTATTTCTTCAACAGAGTTGAATAATATGCCTCTGTGAACTAGTCCTCCTTTAAGCAATTTCTTCTTTTTTAGAACTTTCGATTTAGACAATTTCTTCGCATATCCAATTGCATAGTTTTCTGAGCGAAGATAGAAAAGATAACCCCAAAGATTTGTTTCTAAGGTTTTGGGGGCTCTTTCTTGTCTAGAGTCTGAATCTAACTTAAGAACTTCTACGAAATCTTGCCAATACGGAAAATTCTCGGATGTTAGTTCTACATAACAAGGAAGTTCATCAATGTCTGGATGGTAGGAAGGTAAGTTATTCTCCCCCTGAGTGTTCAAAGTCATAGAAATGTAATTTGATAATATTTCCTTGAGATTTTCAGCGACGTCATCGGTTATTTCGGCAGGGTAAAACAAGTACCGGTATCTTTTATTAGTGCTTTCACTATCTTCACTTTGCTTACGTAGGGGATATCGTTTAATAATAAGCATTTGCGGGGTTCCTTCTATTTCGGGAAACTGAACATTAACTCTTTGGCTCATGTTGTTTCACCCTCATTCTTGTGTTGGATAAATATGTTAGAGTTCTCATCAATACAATATGCTGTTAAGAATAATTCTTCGTTTCTCTTAAGGTTTTCTTTAGAAAGTAGTATCCCATCTTTATTATTAATAGTACATAGGTAGAGATTGTAGCCGAAAATTAACTTGAGTAGTGGATTAACAGCAAACAGGGAGGTTGAAAGATACAGAGAAAATATCACTAAGAGGAGAATAGCCATGGAGATAATGTCGTTTACAGTTTTTACTGCTCCTATGAACGGAACTATGTACGTGACTATGAACCCCACATACTGATCATTAAGGTCTCTGTCAATTTTGACCTTTATTGGCTTTCCCGAGAACTTTCGTATTGAACAGAGCACTGACCAAGACAGCAACAAAATAAAAGCAAATAAGATCGTCCCAGCAAAGAGTCCCCACTTCAGCGGGAGGTTCTTTATGAGAAGTACCACAAAAAGAGGAAAGTAAGCTAATGACCCAAGGATAATTTTTGCCCAAGATGTGAGCAAATGCCTCACCTCTTCTTTTTCTTATTTGAGAAAGTCTTTGCTTTAGCAAGCCTTTGCTTTACAAGCTCCACAACGGCCCTGTAAACCTCAAGCTGCTCTTCTTCAGTTAAGCCAAGAACTTCAAAGATAATCCTGTCAAGCTCACGGCGGTCAGGCATTACCTTGTCCAAGCTAACGTCGTCTGGATTGATGTTACTGAGATCACGGTTGGGCTTCGGAAGGCCAAGCTCCTCGAAGATGGACTTGATTTCGCGGTTTGCCATGCGGTTGAAGGCGTGGAGGAGGCGTTGAATTTGACTCTGTGAGAATATTTTCGGATTCACAACAAGAATTTCAGCAGTCTCATAAACTTTGAAGTCCAAAGCACCTTCTCCTAAATTAGCTCTTCCTGTAAGTTCAATGATTATTGGAACTAGAGTTGTATTTAATACACTGGCTAAAAGCTCTGATGAGATATCCAGTTTTTTGTAGATGTCATAAAGCCGCGCATCACATAGAGCAATATCATTTAACCAGAAAGGAAACCTGATGTTGTAACTCATCATGGAGGCCAAACTTCCGATTTTTCTGTCCCCTAACGCCCACCATGGATTTCTTGTTCTACATGTTGGTTTGTTTTGATATTCCTTGTTCTCTCCCCATTCAATGTAATGCAGTGCGTGTATTTTGTCTCTGTTCTCTAATTCTTCCTTGGAGAGATTGCAGAGGAACACCTTGAACTTCAGGTCTTCAAGTCTAATCCGATAGGTCTTTATCTCCTGTGGACTCTTAACAACGGGCCTCAAAAACTCCTCCTCGATATAGCCCTCCCAGCCCGCTTTATTCCTCACCGCAATTAATCCTTCCTCGGGCTTGTGGACTCTACCACAAATCTTACATATTGGCCACTTTATTGGATTCTTAATTGGTTCCAAATAGAAGAACTCATTCGCTCCTGTTTTAATCCCAAATCTTACCTCAGCAATCTCCCCAAGCCTCACCAGCTTTCCTTTTCCTTTATCCAGAATCACGTAGAATATCCTTGGCGCTCTAATCAGTATTCCGCCCCACTTCATGCCCTTGTACTCGCCGGAGATGTTGTAGGTTCCGAGGAGTTGGTTCTTCTTTCCGACCTTAAGGCCGCCCATCTTTGCAAGCTCCACCGCTTTAACGCTCCTCACCCTCAGTTCATCGTCCTCGTAGCTGTAAACTTCCCCTCCAAAGACCTCAACGCCCTTAACCTTCCCCGCGTAGCACTCAAGGAGCCTGTCTATTATCCCGCGGCTCAGCCCGTCAAAGTTCCTCTTCAGCAAAACGAAGTTCACGCACTCCTCTCCAACCGTGTTGAAAAGCTCCTCGGGCTTTCTCGTCAAAACTGTAATCACTGTGTTGACGTCGGCCTGCTCGAAGCTCCTCGTCGTGTAGTCAATCACCGCCCTTAAGTGGGTGAATCTCAAGAAGAACTCCTGTAAAGCGGTTCCGTAATCAACGTCAAGCCATGAGTTGGATGTAATGAAAACCAGCGCACCCTTAGGATTGAGCAGGTTGACACCCTGGATGAAAAAGTATGCATAGAGGTCACTTCTAGCTGGGAGCTTCATCTCGTACTTAAACTTCTCCTTGATTATGGTTTCCATATGTTCAATTATCTTCTTCTTGTACTCCTTCTTGAGTCTCTCCTGCTCCTTTTTGGGGAGCATCTGGAACTCCGCTAAATCGTAATACTCCGGGTAGATTTTTTCCTGCCTTACATACGGTGGATTGGCTATCACTATATCAAAACCCCTCTTTTCGAGCATCACGTCTGGAAAGTCCAGCTCCCAGATGAAGGGCGGCTTCTCAAGGGCTGAGAAGTCCTCCTTTTTGACAGCCTCAAGGAGTAGCTTGACATCTTCCTTTTCCTTAGCCTTCAGCTCTTCCTTGAGGGCATTCTCAAGAAACTCTTGAAGAGCACCCCACTTGGCTCTCTCAATGTCCCTGAGCGTTACAGGTTTCCCATTTATCTTCTCCCCCATGTAATATGCTTTCACTAGATTCTTGTATGCGACTATGGCCTCGCTTGCTCCTTTTTTTGCCCATAGTAATCTAAGGCTCTCACGGAACTTAGCGAGGGGTATCTCGATTATCTTTTTCTTCCCGTTTATTTTAAGGACAAAGTAAGGTGGCGCTAAGGAGTCACCAACAGCTAGCTTAGTCTCGAGGTTTGGAAGAATTGGCTCATTTGGGATTTCTTCCTCTTTTTCAATTAGTGCTAACCAAAGTCTCAGTTTGGCTACCCGTACCGCCCATTCCTTAATGTCAACTCCGTAAATGTTATCCCTGATTATGGCGAGCTTTCTTTCGTAATCCACTTTTACCCTTGCCTTCTCGTAGAGTTCCATAAGAAGATGGAACATTCCCACAAGAAATGCCCCACTCCCAGCCGCTGGATCGACTATTTTAACATCTTCAAGAGCACTAATTAACCCCCTTGGTAGCGGTCTTTTCTCCCACTCATGAAGCGGCGTAAATACAAACTCCCTCAAAAGCTCGTCCTCAACCTTTGTGTTTCTCCTTAGATACTCATAAATCGCCATCCTACACATGAAGTCTACCTCTGCTCTCGGCGTGTAGAAGATTCCCGAAACCCTTCGTTCTTCTTCCTCCAAAGCTTTCTCTTCCTCAGCAATCAAAGACTCGTAAATCTTTCCAAGCATTGCTGGATCAACTGCAACCTCAACCTCATAAGGCGTCTCTTCGGTTACGGTAAAGTTGTACTCTTCAAAGAAATCGAATATTAGCTCCTTTAATAGCTCATCTGGAAGTGATGTAATTATTTCATCTAAATCAACGCCTCCAACTTTAATGTGGTTGAAAAGACCGCCGTTGAAGTAGGGAACCATTCTAAATGCGTAAAATACTGGATCTGGTAACCTTTTGTTGAAATGTCTATCTTGAGCTGGTTTATTCATTACATTTACAAATAGGTTTCTGAGAAAGTCCCTGTAGAATTCCAAATCATCGTAGCCATCTTTTTTCTTGTACTCTTGGTACATTTCCCAGAGCCAGCTAACAAATCTTTTCTTATTTGTTACTATCTCATCAACTGGATACTTAATTTTCACTTTATCGTTTATGATCCATCCTTTTTTCTGTAGGAAATAAACAAACATCAATCTGTTGAAGAAAGTGTGAGCAAATGTCTTAGCAGCTCTTTCAACGAATATGTCTTTTGGCAATTCCCCCGTGTAAACTTCTTCGAGCTTTTTCCCGTAGAGCTTCTTTATTACCCCCTTGAGCTTGTAGTGGTACTTCTTGTAATCTTGGAAGAATTCCTCCGTGAGCGGTCTAACGTGCATATATTCGTCAATGAACACTTTTATCTGAGAAGCCGGAGGATACTCTTTGAGCTTTTTAATTTCTTCTCCGACCTTTAAAATGCCCTCAATTAGTGTTCTGAATTTTCCGTAGCTTGGATCTATCACGTAAATATTCGCCTTCGCTACATCAGTTTCACGCCTGTACACGGGAACTAAAAGCTTCCAGTATCCCCCATGTTCAATTATGGTCAGGAAGTTTGCAAATTCCAAGTTTATAGAGCCCGTGAACTCAACGAGATCTTTTATAATCCCTTGCCTGTACCTCACTGTGTCACTTTTACCCTTTCCCTTGACGTAGATTATGTAGAATGAGCCATCCTTTGAGGGAGATCTTGCAATTATCTTTGCGAATTCAGTATTTTCCGAAACAAACTTTCTGAAGCTCTCTACTGGGATGTCTTCATCACTATACTTAAAACCCCACACATCGACGAAAATTCTCCTAAACACATCAATCGCTTCAGATGAGCTTATATTATTCTTGAGTCTGCTAAAATACCTCTCTTCAATTTGAGTGGGAGTCATTATTATCTCCCCACTAGTTCTAAACCCAAAGACATAAAACTAAAGTAATAAGGAGTTTTTAGGGTTATCGGTTGAAAGTGTCTAGGTGGTGAGATATATGGAAGAGGAAATAGTGGGAGTAACATTTCCAGTGCCAAAGCCCCTGTTAGATAGGATCCTAAAAGAAGGCAAAACAGTTTTTGTGAAGCCCTCAACGCTTAGAGTAAAGCCTGGAATGAAAATCGTTTTCTATGCTTCCCGAGAGAATCAGGGATTCCACGGAGAGGCAGAAGTTGAAAGCGTTAGGCATTTCAAAAACATCGAAGAGATCATTAAAGAGTATAGGAACGAGCTCTTCCTAACACCAGAAGAGCTCAGGAAATATGAGAGAGACAGACGGAGGTGGCATTCACGCGGGAAAAGGCCCAGGCCATGGATGGTGCTTAAACTTAAAGGCATCAGAAGGTACCCAAGGATAGTAAAGCCCAAGCGCTTCATCGCGGTCTCCGGAAGATACATCAGAGAGAGCGAGTATCAAGAAATTCTCGCCAAGGTGGGTTTCAAGTAGAAAGCGGCACCATTGCTGAACTTGGAGTTCCCATTTGCGTATAGTTCACTACTTGTTTACTACAGGACCAATCCTTGTTTCTTGCTGTTTTTGGAGTATTTTGAAAGAGGTATCATCATTGAGTTGCGTGAGTTTTTCACGCAAATTGTTAGATAACCCAACTTATCCCTAAGCATATGGGAGTGGATACATATGAGAGAGAAAATATTATCAATTCCATGTATGGTAAACTATACAGTAAAATGGTAAACGTATAGTAAACCACAGTGTGTACCATATAGTATTCGAGGGGGTGATCGGAATGGCCAAAAAACCAGCCCTTCATAAACCTTCAAAGGAAAATGCTAAGACAAAACTTTTGAAGTGACATATTCCTTATGGTCGTCCAGTCCCCGGAGAGAGGGAAGGGTGGGAGAGTCACCCCAAGGCGACTTAGTTGATTCGGGTTATCGGAGCAATTACGCGCTCCATCCCAGTGCCAAGTTCAGGCTATCGTGAAGATCTTGATGGAGTTCGTGCCGACGGTCTTCTCTATGGGCTTCCCTTCCGTCATGAGGACGATGTCATCGCTCTGAACGAGCCCGAGCCCTTTGATTAGCCTCACTATGTCCCTCTCGTCGAAGTCTTCTTCCATGCAGAAGGGGTAGACGCCGTAGCTGAACATGAGGTTGTTGCAGACCCTCTCATCCGTGGAAAAGGCAAGAATCCACTGCTTTGGCTTGAACCTGGAAATAAGGCGGGGAGTTCTTCCCGTCCTCGTCGGCGTGAGGATGTACTTTATGTTCACGGTGCAGAGTGCATCTACTATGCTCCTTGTGATCGCCTCCTTTATCGCCCCCTTCTGCGGCGTGATTTCCATGAACTCTCTCATCCGGACCATTCCGAAGCTTTCCCTGTACTCCTCGGTTACCTTGGCTATCTTCACCATCATCTCAACGGCCTCGACCGGGAACTTTCCGACGGCCGTCTCCTCGGAAAGCATGACCGCGTCCGTTCCATCAAGGATGGCGTTTGCTACATCCGTAACCTCCGCCCTCGTGGGAACTTTCTCCGTCGTCATGGAGACGAGCATCTGAGTGGCGGTTATCACTGGCTTGCCCTGCACGTTGGCCTTCCTTATCAGTTGCTTCTGAAGGATTGGGAGCCTCTCTATGGGCATCTCAACGCCTAAATCGCCGCGAGCTATCATTATGGCGTCGGCCGCGTTGAGTATCTCGTCAAAGTTTCTGACCGCGTCAGGCCTCTCGATTTTGGCCACGACGAAGACGTTCCCGGCACCCTTCTTCTCAAGGAATCTCTTGACCTTAAGGACATCGTAGACGCTTCCCACGAAGCTTATGCCAATTGCGTCCACGCCGTGCTCTATCGCGAACTCTATTATCTCCATGTCTCTCGGAGTAACGGCCTCTACCGGGAGATGGGCCTTTGGAATGTTTATGCCCTTCCTTGAGAAGAGCTTCCCACCCGAGATAACGAGGGCTTCGACATCCGTGTCCCTTACCTCCTCAACCTTTAAGACTATGTAGCCGTCGCTGAGGTATATCGTGTCGCCCTTGGATACCAGCCTCGGAAAATCCTTGTACTCGACTGGGATTACCATTCCGTCCCCTTCAACGTCCCTCGTTGTGAGGATTACCTTATCCCCCCTCCTCAGCTCCACGTAGCTGCCCTTTATCTCCCCAACCCGTATCTTGAGGCCGGGAAGATCGGCAAGGATTGCCACCCTCCTGTCGAGCTTCTGCGAAGCTTCCCTCACGGCCTCTATCACCTTGGCGTGCTCCTCGAAGGTCCCGTGGGAGAAGTTTATGCGGGCAACGCTCATGCCGGCTTTTATGAGCTTCTCAATCATCCTCTTCGATTTCGTTGCGGGCCCTATCGTCGCCACAATTTTCGTCTTCTGGGGAGGAAGCTTCATGGGGATTCCCCTCGAAATAATTTTCCGGGAGGCTTTAAGCATTTGTTCCCAACAGGTTTATATCACTACCCTTTTCACTACCCGCTGGTGATTGTGGTGAGGGTCATAGGTGTAGATCCCGGGACCAGGAGCTTCGACGTCATAGGTCTCGAAGATGGGAAGGTAAAACTTGACCTCAGCTACCCGAGCGAGGTCGTCGCGGAGGAGCCTGAGAGAATAGTTAGGGACATTGAGAGGTTTAATGCTGAATTGATCGTCGGGCCGAGCGGTTACGGCCTCCCGCTCAAGCACATAAGCGAGCTGACCGAGAGAGACCGTTTCGAAATGACCCTCGTGAGAGAGGAGGAGATGAAGGAGATACCCGTCCTCATCGGCCTACAGAAGATCGTCGATGGGATGGCCGAGAAGGGTATGAACGTGTGGTTCATACCTGGCGTCATTCATCTCCCGACCGTCCCCGAATGGAGGAAGTATAACAAGATCGATATGGGAACCGCCGATAAAATGGCCATAACAGTTCTTGGAATCTACGATCAGGCCAAGAGACTCGGCATCGAATATCCGGAGGTCTCGTTCGTCCTCCTTGAGGTCGGCTTCGGCTACAATTATGCGGGAGCTGTGAAGGGTGGAAAAATCGTCGATGGTATTGGTGGAACGATTTTCCCCGGACCGGCTTATGTGAACAGCGGCGCCCTTGATGGGGAAATTGCTTACCTAATCGGAAAGCTCAAGAAGTGGCATCTCTTCTGGGGAGGAGCCTCGATAATAGCGGCCGAGAAGATACTTCCACCGGAGGAGTTCGCTAGGAGGCTTGATGAAGAGCCCTTCGCGAGGGCATGGGAGGCCATGAAGGATGGCTTCATCAAGGCCGTTGCCAGCGAGCTGGCAGTTGTTGGTAAGGCGAAGGAGATAATCCTCTCCGGCAGGCTGATGCGCATCGACGAGCTCAGAAAGGATGTGCAGGACACCTTTGAGGACGTCTTCGGTCTTCCCGTCGTCAAGCTACGTGGCCTGGAGGGCAAAGCAAAGGAGGCCGCCCAGGGAAGCGCGATAATCGGGGATGGCCTTGCAGGGGGCCAATTTAGAGATTTAGTCGAGCACGTCGAGATAAAAAAGGCCAGAGGAAGCGTTCTTGACTGGGTGAAGCTTCCGCTCAAGCTCTGAACTTCCTTCTTCTGCCCACCAAACTTTTTAACCAAAGGTTTTGAACCCTTATTGGTGGCGCCCCATGGGGAAGAAAACGGTCGTTGTCATCGGTGGAGGAGCGGCTGGAATGAGCGCGGCTTCGCGCATCAAGAGACTAAAGCCTGAATGGGACGTCAAGGTTTTCGAGGCGACCGAATGGGTGAGCCACGCCCCCTGCGGCATTCCCTACGTCGTCGAGGGCATCTCGCCAATGGAGAAGCTAATGCACTATCCACCGGAGGTCTTCATAAAGAAGCGTGGAATTGACCTTCACATGAAGGCTGAAGTCATGGAGGTTGATACGGGCCACGTTCGCGTTAGGGAAAGTGATGGCGAGCACACTTACGAGTGGGACTATCTTGTATTCGCCAACGGTGCCTCCCCGCAGGTTCCACCGATTGAGGGTATCGACTTGCCCGGCGTCTTCACAGCGGATCTTCCACCCGATGCCCTTGCGATAAGGGAGTACATGGAGAAGAACAACGTTAGGAACGTCGTCGTCATTGGAACGGGCTACATAGCGATAGAGATGGCGGAAGCCTTCGTTGCTCAAGGTAAAAGTGTAACGCTCATCGGGAGGAGTGAGAGGATTCTAAGAAAGACCTTCGACAAGGAGGTAACGGACATCGTTGAGGAGAAGCTAAAAGAAAGTCTCAACCTCCGCTTGGAAGAGATGACGCTGAGGATTGAAGGCCAGGGAAAGGTAGAAAAGGTCGTCACCGACGCGGACGAATACCCGGCCGATCTCGTGGTCATTGCGACTGGCATAAAGCCCAACGTCGAGCTGGCGAGGGAGTTGGGCGTGAAGATAGGGGAGACTGGGGCGATATGGACCAACGATAAGATGCAGACGAGCGTCGAGAACGTCTACGCCGCCGGGGACGTTGCGGAGACGAGGCACATAATCACGGGCAGGCGTGTCTGGAACCCGCTCGCGCCGGCCGGCAATAAAATGGGCTACGTTGCCGGAAGCAACATCGCCGGAAAGGAGATGCACTTCCCGGGTGTCCTCGGCACAAGCGTGACCAAGTTTCTCGACCTCGAGATAGGGAAGACCGGCCTAACGGAGTCCGAGGCTGTAAATGAGGGCTTCGACGTCAGGACGGCCTTTATAAAGGCCAAGACGAAACCTCACTACTACCCCGGTTCCAAAGAAATATGGCTGAAGGGAGTGGTTGACAACGAGACTAACAAGCTGCTCGGTGTACAGGCAGTTGGCGCAGAGGTACTCCCAAGGATAGATACAGCCGCGGCTATGTTAATGGCGGGCTTCACAACGAAGGACGTCTTCTTCACGGACCTCGCTTATGCCCCGCCCTTTGCTCCAGTCTGGGACCCGCTGGTCGTCTTGGCTAGGGTCCTCAAGTTTTAGTTTTTGCCATGGCCCTCCCCCATAATTCTAGGGCTCGAGGGTGTGGATGGCATGCCTTTATAAGTCAATCCCCAAATTCTCGTGGGGTGTGGAAATGACGGTCAAAGTGAGATTTCCCAAGGACCTGCGAGAGTACGCAAGGGGGGAGAAGGTTAAGGAGTCCTTTATTAGGCTCACCGAGACAGCCCTTGCTGAGGCAATTTCGAACTTTCACCGCAGGATGGTCCTCCTCCAAGGGGACACACTTGAAAAGGCTAAACTCGCTGGTATCCTCTCAGCCGGTGCCGTTAGGGTTCTTTCGGGGCTTATTCCTGAGCTCATGGAAAGGAAGCTTAGAGATAAGAGCGAGGATAAAATAGAAGTTCTCTATGCAACTGACGCGCTCGGGGAGGACACCTATGGACGCAAGAGGTACGAGGAGTTCAGGAAGCACTTTGACGTGCTTGCCGGAGATCTTGCCAAATTAACCGCCGTAACATTCAAGCACAGCAGGGAAATTCTCGGCAGGACCTTCGACGTTCTCATTCTCGATTTAAGCTATGATTTCTCACCCAACGACCTTGGAAGGATAATTGAGACGGTTCGCGGGGGCGGATTAATTTTTGTCCTGACGCCACCCTTTGAGAAGTGGAAGGACATGTGGACGGGCTTTCACAAGAGCTTGGTAACCCCTCCCTACACGATTGATGACGTCAAGAAGCGCTTTAACAGAAGGCTGATAAGGAAGTTCAGGGAGCACAGGGGGATATACATCATCAATGCCGACAGAAAGAGAATCGAGCGCAGGCCTGGGAAGCACAGGAGCCAAGCAAAACTCCCGGAAAGGGAAAAGATTGAGATTCCTAAAGAGATAATCTTTCCGAGGGAGCTTTATGAGCTCTGCCTCACGAGGGGCCAGGTGGAGGTTCTCAGGGCCTTTGAGGCTCTTGTGGAAGATGAGGGCATGATAGTCCTCACCGCTGACAGAGGCCGTGGCAAAAGCGTCTCCGTCGGCATCGGCATAATAGGGCTGGCGGTCTCGAGTGGGAAGAAGAAGTTCAGAGCAGTTATAACATCTCCAGAGCTCGAGAACGTCCAGAGCCTCTTCCGCTTTGCCAAGAAAAGCCTTGAGAGGCTTGGCTATAAGGTGAAGACCGTCAGGGAGGAAGGCCTTATAAAAGAACTATACGCTAAAAGAATAGCCCTCCGCTATTATCCGCCCACGAAAGGATACAGGCAGAAGGCTGACATTTACGTGGTGGATGAGGCCGCTGGAATACATGTCCCGATACTATATCGCTACCTTGAAAAGGACAGGGTGGTTTACTCCTCCACGATACACGGTTATGAGGGAGCGGGACGGGGCTTCTCTGTCAAGTTCCTGAAGAAAGCTAAGGAGAAGCGGCAGTTCAGGGAGGTCCACCTTTCCGTGCCGATTAGATACGCTGAGGGCGACCCAATAGAGAGGTGGCTCCTCGATGTCTTACTGCTTGATGCCGAGCCGGTGGAGCTTACGGAAGAGGACTACGAGCTCATAAGGAGGAAGGAGGTCTACCTTGAGGAGCCTGACCTTGACGACTGGTTCGAGAACGACAGGGAAGACTTGAGACACTTCGTCGGCATCTACGTCCTCGCCCATTATCGCAACAGGCCAAGCGATGTGGCCCTTTTGGCGGATGCCCCCCACCACGAAGCGAGGGTTCTTCGGCTTAGAAACGGCAAGATAGTCACGGCAATACAGATAGCGAAGGAAGGAGGAATTCCTAAGGGCGTCATAGAGAGGATGGCCAAGGGATACAAGCCGCCCGGCAACATAATCCCGGATATGATGGTTAAGCACCACTATGCCAAGGAGTTCGCAAAGCTCAAAGGGTATAGAGTTGTGAGGATAGCCACCCATCCGGACGCCATGGACCTTGGCCTTGGGAGCAAGGCCCTCGAACTTCTCATCGAAGAAGCCAAAAGGAAGGGTCTCGACTGGGTGGGCTCCGGCTTCGGGGCCAGTGAAGAGCTCATAAGGTTCTGGGTTAGGAACGGCTTTGCTACCGTCCATCTCAGCCCAAGCAGGAACCCAGTGAGCGGCGAATACACCGCGATAGTCATCAAGCCCATCAGCGAGAGGGCCAGGGAAATAGTAAAGAAGGCCAACGACGAGTTCCGCATAAGGCTCACGGAGTGGCTAGGCGATACTCATAGGGATTTGGAGCCTGAGATTGCGAGGTGGCTCTTCGAGACACCTTTCGGTGAGGCCGTTGATTACCCAATACACTTGACGAAGGTTCAGAAGAGGCGCCTTGAGCTCTTCGTGAACAAGATCCTTACCTACGACACCGTTGTCGATGCCGTGAAGCCCATAGTGAAGCTCTACTTCCTCGACGGCTGGATGAGGCCATATCTCGACGAGAGGCAGATAATCCTCCTCATCCACCGTGTCCTGCAGGCCCACGACTGGAAGGAGACCGCAAAGGTGATAGACAGGACGGAGCTCTACACAATGATAGAGCTGAGGGACGTCATAAGGGGTCTCTGGTACTATTACAAGCGTATCATCGGGTAATCGAAAAACATTTATGTCCTCCCTTTGTAATTTCTACCCGGTGATCCGATGGATTTCGCGCTCTTCATGGAGCGGTATGGCTATAAACTGCTGGCCCTCCTCTTCGTAGCCCTTATAGTGGTTGTGGTAGGATTTCCCATCTATGTGCTCTGGCATTTCATCAGGGACAGCCCCGAACTCGCCCTTGGCCTCATGGTCTTCATCTTAGTCACGGCCGCCTTCAGAAGAAAGTTATGGCAGTCATACGGTGAGGCCATGGGCAAGTACTTCTACGACAAAAACTTTGGCAAGAAGCCGTGAGCAAAAAATTCAGAAAAGGGGCTACCCCCTCACGACCTGCGTTCCCGTCTTCCCCTCAAGGGCCTCGACGGCCTTCTCGAGATGGGCTATTACTGCTCTCTCGCCACCCCATTCGACGAATCTTATGGCGGCCAAAACCTTTGGTCCCATGCTACCCGCCTTGAAGTGGCCTTCCTCGTAGTAGCGCCTGAGCTCTTCGACGGTTACCTTTCCGAGCCACCTTTCCCTCTCGGTGCCGTAATAGAGGGCGGCACCGTTCACGTCGGTCAGTATCATGAATATGTCCGCACCCACTTCCTCGGCCAGCCTCTCTCCAGCCAAATCCTTGTCTATCACGGCCTCAACTCCCCTAAGCTTTCCGTCCTCCTCTATGACCGGAACTCCACCTCCGCCACTCGCTATGACTATGAAGCCCTTCTCAACGAGATCCCTAATTATAGGGGCTTCCACTATCCTCTTCGGGTCAGGGCTGGGAACTACTCTTCTCCATCCCCTGCCCGCGTCCTCCTTCACAACCCAGCCCTTTTCTTGGGCAAGTCTTTTCGCCGTGGCTTCATCGTAGAACGGCCCCACTGGCTTCGTGGGGTTCTTGAAGGCAGGGTCGTTCCTATCCACAAGCGTCTGGGTCACTATCGTCGCGATGGGTTTTTCAATGCCCCTCCCCCTGAGCTCGTTGCCGAGGGCCTGCTGGATGAGGTATCCTATCCACCCCTGCGTCATTGCACCTGCCACGTCCATAGGCTGGGCAGGGATGCCGTGGAGCTGCTGGCCCGCGTCCATGTGGAGGAGCAGGGCTCCAACCTGCGGCCCGTTTCCGTGGGTTATCACAACATCATAACCCTTTTCGATTATATCCGCAATCTGCTTCGCCGTCTTCATAACATTGGCCATCATCTCCTCGTGGCTCCCCTTTTGACCACGCTGCTGAAGGGCATTGCCGCCAAGTGCTATCACTACCCTCTTCATTGGACCACCCCTGAGAATTTGTGGGCCTAAACATAAAAGCCTTTGTTAGCCGTGAAATAATTTTTTTCGAAAAAATTCCACAAACCTTGGACATCATCGAGACGTAGGGAAAGGTGCCTTCCGGGTGAATTACATAATTATGCAATTACAAAATTATTTAAGAAAGTCGTCGAGCGTCCCCTTCCTTATTCTGACTTTAACGCCCAGCCCGGAGTACAGCGCCTCCAGAACTTTGGGTCCTATGCCCTCAACTTTCTTGATATCTTCTGGTCTTGCCTTTGCTATGTCTTCCAGTGTCTTGAAGCCTGCATTGTAGAGGGCCCTCGCTCTCTTCCTGCCAATCATGGGTAGCTTGACAAGAGGCAGGAGCTCCTCCCTAACGCCATGTCTAACCCTCAGCTGGAGGTCCCTGAGGTATTTGGCGCTATTCTCCATCCCGAGCACCCTGGCAACTTCCGCCATCGAATAAACCAGCCAATCGGCGAGCTCGACGAGCCTGTGGAGGTCGCCCGGCTCTATGCCGTAATTCTCCATAATCTTGGCCTCGGGCACCTCGTTTATCCAGTCGAGGAGGAGCTTTGCCGTCTTAAGGGCCCTTAGGAACTTCTCCATTTCATACCCGTCCCAGGGGATTTCCACGTATAGGTACTCCTCCATTTCATAGGCGTAATCTACCCAGTCGGAGAACTCCTTCCTCCTTACAGGCAGGGGAGGCATATCAGGGGTTAATGCCAGCAGGTGAAAGACACCAAGGGGGTTCGGCCCCTTCTCTATGTCCTCCAGATGATCCTTGAAGAGTTTGGCCGTCAGGGGATCAACGTAGAGCTGTGCGGTTCTAATGCCAAGGGGCAGAGGCGTGAAACCCCCCTCCAGATTCATCTCTATGAACTCGTTCTCGAGAAGGAAGTAGACGACACCCTTCGCCCTCTCCTCCAAGGCCTCTAAGCTTCTCCGCTGATGGTAGTAGAAGGTTCTCTCAAGGAACTCCATGAGAGAGCGGAAGCTCCTCACGTTGAAGCTCACTATGAGAGCTAACACCTGGCCCCTGAAGGTGGACTCGTTCGAGAGCATCGAAAAGAGCTTCTCAGGCTTCCCGAAGATGTACCTTTTCATAAGAGCCTCGGGATCCTCATCCTTCGCCACTATTATAGCTTCGCCCCTCTCATCATACTTCGGCCTGCCAGCCCTACCCATCATCTGCTGGATTTCGAGAACGGGAATGTCCGTCCAGCCGAAGTCAGAGTAGCGCTTCGTATCCCTGATTACCACGCGGAAAGCAGGCATATTTACTCCAGCAGAAAGCGTTGGTGTCGCGACGACGACCTTTATCCGGCCAGCCCTGAAGGCGTCTTCCACAAGGAGCCTTTCCTCGCGACCAAGGCCCGCGTGGTGGAACGCGACTCCCCCGCGCAGAGCCTCTCTCAGCCTTTTGTTTGTGGGGTTATCCTCCAGCTCCCCCGCAAGCTTCTCCAGCTCCCTAAGCTCGGGCTTCGTTAACAGCCGTTTCATCTTCTTCGATAGCTCCACCGCAACCCTTTCGGCACTTCTCCGCGTGTTCACGAAGACTAGGGCTCCCTTCCCCTTCTTGACGGCGTCCACGGTAAGGGACTCCCATCCCGTAGGATACTTCTCGACGCCCCCGTCCTCCCACCTCACGATTCCATCGTAGAACACACCCTTCCTGAGTCTCACAGGCCTCCAATCGCTCACCACGAGCCTCGCACCTAGCCACTCGGCCAGCTCTTCAGGATTGCCAACGGTCGCGGAGAGGCCTATTATCTGAGCCTTTCCAAGCATGTGAGTGAGTATCATCTCGAGCGTGGTTCCCCTATCGGGTGAGCCTATGAGGTGTATCTCATCGGCGACGAGGAGTCCAACTTCCCTCAACCATCCCGGCCCGTGTCTGAGAAGGGAGTCGAACTTCTCGGCCGTCGCCACGATTATGTCATACCTTCCAAGCCACTCCTCTTTCCTATCATAGTCTCCCGTCGTAACGGCCACCCTCAGGCCAAGGGCTTCCCAGACCTTGAACTCTCTGTACTTCTCCTCGGCCAGAGCCTTCAGCGGCACTATGTAAACGGCCTTTCCGGCCCCTCTGAGTATCCTCTCCACCATGACTATCTCGGCGACGAGGGTCTTGCCACTGGCCGTCGGTATGGCGAGGAGGAGGTTCTTTCCATCGAGAACTTCTGATCTGAGGGCCTCTGCCTGCGGGGGATACAGCTCTTCTATACCCCTCCCCTTCAGCACGGCCTTAATCTTCTCGTCCACAGGAAGCTCATCTACCTTCATGGAAATCCCTCAGCAGTTGTAGCAGAGGAGGGCGGCCCTCTTTAAAAGTAAAACCCACTTTCCGCCCTTGCCGTCTGGCTTGAAGAGCGATATCTTCTTGAGATGGTGAATGCGCCTTCTCTCCAAGGCCACGATCCCCGTCTCCCTTAAAACCTTGACGAAGTCCTCCCACCTGATGTTCAGCCACTGAGAGAGCTCGTCATAGAGCTCCCTCTCCACGACTAGGTAGAGCTTTCCATCAACGAGGAAGCGAATCTTCCTCTTTGGTATCTCCTTCCTGAGCCTCCAGCGGGCGTGCAGGGGCGACTGAACGGCAAGAATGGCCCTCTCCATATCCTCACCGAGGACGAGCATTCTCAGGAGTATCTCGGCTATGTGGTTTATCCTGTCCGGAACACCCACGACATCTCCCCTAAGGCTTATTCTCCTTCGCCTGACCCTTATCCCAGCCTCCTCGATGGCCTCGCCGATTCTAGCTGTCGTACCCTTCTTGTCCCCCTTCATGTCAACTATGCCACCTATTATGAAGGCTCTCGCCGAAAGATCATCTGGACTCAAGTCTTTCTCGGCGTTAGGGTCCAGGAGGACTACCTCATCTATTCCCTTCTCCCTTAGGAAGTCGGCCGTCGGACCGGAATAAGCCTTCACCCTGTTAAGAGGAAAGCTTGCGAGCCTTTCGAACTCTCCGTTCAACCACGTTACCGCAAGCATCCTGTTCCAGAGGTAGCGCCTCACAACCGAGTAGGTCTCCCTCACCTGGAGGGCAACCTTTCCCTTCTCCTTCGGGATGTGGATGTCCCAAAGCATGAGATCAATGATTATGAAGGGATACTCCGGAAGCCTCGCGAGGAGATTTTCCCTCGATACGACGAGGGGATAGTGGTTAAACATGCACGGCCTAACGAAAGCGAACCTAGAACCAGCTACTCTCTTTCCACCAAGGCTCCACGCAATGCCAGTCTCCTCGGGCAACTCGACTATAGCACCTTCCCCCTCCAGAATCATCAAAGCAAGTTCCTGGAAGATATCAACCTGACCTTTGCTAGGCCATTTCTTTGATAAGCTACCAACAGCCTCGATGCCCTTTTCCCTCAGCAGCTCCCTAAGAACATCTCCAGGCCCATTCACCGGCATCGCTTGGAAGGAGGAAGGCGGGCTTTTAAGCTTTTAGGCTTTGGCAGAAAAATTTTCGATTCCAGTCTTCATACTTTCTTTTTTCATTTTACTGGCTTGTAGTGGAGTTTTTGACCGCCAGAGCTCTGAAATCCCATTGGAAGTCTTTAGTAATTTTTTGTTAGTATATGGCATTTTGTTGTGTTTTCTCGCGTGTTTTGTAACGAAATTTTTTTCGGAATTTGGAGTGGGGCAAGGAGGGCACTCCTTTCACCCCAAACCCTACTAGAATCGTATTTTTTCCAAATCTCTAACATAAAAAGTCTTGATTTTTGATTTAATTGGTTGAGAAACCGTTGGAAGCCTTATGATCACTTTCGATCATTGAAATTATGGGGTTTTTTAGAAGCTTTTTACCAAAAGTTTTGACTCCTCAAGACTGCATTTCAAGCCCTCTCAAGGCCTCGTTAAGACCCCCTCGCCAAAAGATTTATAAAATCCAAGACTCCCAAGAAAAGCATAGAAGAAAACAAGCAAAAAACCCACCTGTTCCAATAAGACTCAAAGAGAATTGAAAGAACTTAGTCGGCGATAGGTATGACATAGTTAAGAAAGTTCCAATAAGACTCAAAGAGAATTGAAAGCGGGGCCTGATGCGGGCGGGATCCGCCCCGCCGGCCTGTTCCAATAAGACTCAAAGAGAATTGAAAGCAAACAACTGCACCCACGACCGCGCCAGGAGGGCCGGCTAAGGTTCCAATAAGACTCAAAGAGAATTGAAAGTTCTAATAATCACGAGTACGACGTCTTCGTCGTCATGTTCCAATAAGACTCAAAGAGAATTGAAAGTCGTTTTCTTCATTATTATCTATGTCATTACACCTATGTTCCAATAAGACTCAAAGAGAATTGAAAGCGGGGCGCGAGCCGGCGGGAAATCCGCCCCCGCGGGGGTTCCAATAAGACTCAAAGAGAATTGAAAGCTGGATCTCTCTGAATTCTTCTGGATCACTAGTAACCTGTTCCAATAAGACTCAAAGAGAATTGAAAGGGATTTTCTGGAGTACTTTTGGAGTTCCTGGATCGTGTTCCAATAAGACTCAAAGAGAATTGAAAGCTCTGCCTTCACTTCCACCACCCCCAAGCCTTCTTCGTTCCAATAAGACTCAAAGAGAATTGAAAGGATGACGGCAACAACCTCGCCCGCCCTGTTCTTCGGGTTCCAATAAGACTCAAAGAGAATTGAAAGTGCTGGAATGTGGGGCGTCGGCGGTAGGATCAAGTGGGTTCCAATAAGACTCAAAGAGAATTGAAAGTTGACGAGATCATCGACGGTCTCGAGAAGGGGGAGGCTGTTCCAATAAGACTCAAAGAGAATTGAAAGCGGAACCAGGCGAGGAGGGCCTGCTTCTTTGGGCTCCACGCCGTTCCAATAAGACTCAAAGAGAATTGAAAGGGGGAGGCGAGAAGGCTAGGTTTCTTCATAGCATCAGGTTCCAATAAGACTCAAAGAGAATTGAAAGCCGCCCTCCCTCGTCCTCATCTCAACCGCCCCACTGCGTTCCAATAAGACTCAAAGAGAATTGAAAGTTGATAATCTCTGGATCCTCGAAGCCGGCCTTGAGCAGTTCCAATAAGACTCAAAGAGAATTGAAAGACTCTCTCCCAAAGTAACAACTGCCAGCGCTGGTCTCTGTTCCAATAAGACTCAAAGAGAATTGAAAGCATTCAAGGGAATTGGATTTACTGGCTTGTAGCGAAGTTCCAATAAGACTCAAAGAGAATTGAAAGCTGTAAAGAAAGTTGACAGTTTCTTGACCTCTTCCCATGTTCCAATAAGACTCAAAGAGAATTGAAAGCCTTTTTAGCAGTTCATCTGCGAGCCGAAACAGAGCCTGTTCCAATAAGACTCAAAGAGAATTGAAAGGGCAAAAAAGCTTGGAGAAGCTAGGCCTTTACGGACTGGTTCCAATAAGACTCAAAGAGAATTGAAAGTATGGATACTGTAGGTACACTCGATACGTCAGCGCAAGTTCCAATAAGACTCAAAGAGAATTGAAAGGGAGCCCCAGAGGAGTGTTCCGGGCCCGGGGGAGTCCCCGTTCCAATAAGACTCAAAGAGAATTGAAAGCGTCGTCTTCGTAGATGTCTATTATCTCTACCTCCGTTCCAATAAGACTCAAAGAGAATTGAAAGTCACTTGTTCTAACTGCTGGTAAAGCTCTTTTAGTTGCGTTCCAATAAGACTCAAAGAGAATTGAAAGTTTCGGGGGTTCGGGGCCTGAGCCGGCGGGGAATCCGGTTCCAATAAGACTCAAAGAGAATTGAAAGTGATGTAGTTAGCGAGATCCTCCTGGAGTCCATTCCTAGGGTTCCAATAAGACTCAAAGAGAATTGAAAGGACCCCGGAATGCCTACGAATTCAGTTAACAACTCAAGTTCCAATAAGACTCAAAGAGAATTGAAAGGGAAAGGCTTCCACGTTGAGTTGCCCCGCTCGTCCCTGTTCCAATAAGACTCTAAGAGAATTGAAAGTTTACCCTAATTGCGGCCGTGATCATTGCAATCCTCTGATTGTTTTTGTTATTATTTTTGTTACTCGTTGGTTTGGTTGGGTTATTATTTTGGCTATCCGTCTGATCGATCATGGTAATTACGAGTTCTACCCGCGGTGCTAAGTGGGAGAAAAGCATTCGTACGAACGCACGATACCCATGCACTTCACCCTTGAAGGGCGGGTGTGGAAAATCGTGTCGAGAGTTAGGACGCGGGCCGGCAAAATTTTCAAGACCCGCATGCTGACTAATGTCATAACAAACCAGCCTAGGAATTACTACTTGGATTCGTTAACCGGGGAGTGTTAAGATTTCACCCTCCCTCACGATTTTTTTCTTGAATTTTTCTAGTGCGCGCAAAATAAGAAAATAAAAAAATATACTGCGTTCCACTTCAACACTTTGCGTAAAAAACTAACGCAAACTATCAGAGCAATACTAAAATGGAAAAGAAAAAGAAAAAAATATGTAGCTACGTCGAGAACAAGTAATTTTTTGAAAACAGACGAAGATAAGTTAAAAGTGGACGTTAAGTTTTTACTTTTTCTTTGAAAGCTGTGTCATTTACGGTGAGGCGGAGTTCAGTGTTCGGAGGATTTCAATGGCTTTTTTTTGTCTCTGGTTTAAGTGAGACTTTAACCTTGTCCCACTCCCAGGGATTCTTGCCTCTCCACACTGCCTTAACTTCTCCAATTCCGGAAACGTTTACTTTTCCAAAAACAATGGCTGAGGCGAATATAAAGTCTCTGACGTTCTCCCACGTTACATATTCCTTTATTTCTCCAAATCCCACATAGATGGGCTCAATATTTCTGAGGTGTTTCAGGTTTGCAAAGAAGTTCTTGTCTGAAGTGAAGACTATCAATTCGCCTTCGTTTTTCCTTAAAAATTCTACAAAGCTCTCAAGGATAACATCATCGCCTGTACCTTCTCTTGTTGGTTCGATGAGAATGGCGTTCCTTTCGTTGAGGAGCTTGAGTTGTAGTTGTCCGAGTTTGAAGAGCCTGTCCTTGGGTGATGGCTGGTTCCAGTAATCGCTATCAAGAACGTACTCGTCGAAAAATCTGCCATCCCTTAGAATTTTCGCTTTTTCTTTGGTTAATTCGGTTTCAACGATTCTTGAAATGGCAAGGTTAAGGGAGTACGCTTTGTCTTTCTGCCTGTCGAGGAACTCGAGAAACCTTCGTGGAATACCGAAAATTAGGGAATTTGTGTCAAATGTTATGTACCTAGTTTCCTTTTCCTTGATTTTGTTCAAAAGCCAGCGGTATAGTTCTTCTTCATTCATCCACTTCTCACCGTCAAGTGTTGCCTTGAGCTCTCTGATTCCAGAAGCGTTCAGGACACTGCTGAATAATCCATAGTCGCCAACGTAGCTTGGCAGGCTTAAGTTTTTAACTACTGAAACTTTTGCGAGATTTTCATTTTCTCTGAGCGAGATTGTGGCAATATCTTTTCCAGAAACTTTAATCTTGAGTAGTTCTCTGCCGAGTAGAAACTCCTGGTTGATTACAGCCATAAGTTCTTCTCTCGTTATCTTTATCTCCTCTTTTTCTCCTTCAAGCCTTAAGGGTTCTTTTGTTCTTTCTTTTCCGCTCAGCTCGCTCTTCATTTCCAATAGCTCTTGGATAGAGAAGGGGATTAGGTAGAGGGGGAGGTTTATGTAGCTTAAGTCTCTCAGGTGGAGGTAGTAAATCTTATCAGCTTTAAACTTTCCGCCTTCAACGCCTTCGATTCCTGCGTACATTGAAAATGCGCTCATGAACTTTCTTCCTGGCGTCATGTCTATTGCGATTTCGTTGCCCTCGAGCTTTTCTCTCTTTATTATTTCTGCCAGTGTCTTTGTGAATGTTCTAAAATCTTCTTCGTCAACCTTGTGAGTGTCGTCAATCGCTATTGTTCTTCCATAAGCCTTTGCAAGCGCTTCAATGTAACTCTTAATTTTTTCCATGTTTCTTTTCACTTTGTCGTTCCAGAGGAGGTAAATCTTGTCTGGGTAGTAGGAGTCTCTGGCGATTGCCATCCAGAGAGAGTTGAATACGGCAAAGGGAGATGTACCAACAGTGGTAATCCATACTCTCATGGCAAAGCCTCCTTTAGTAATTTGAGTATTTCATGAGATCTTTTCTCAATAACATTCACTTTGGGTCGGTCTTTTTTCTCCTTCATCCCAGCGTGGGCTATCGCATTCCTGATTTCGTAAACTTTGAGCCAAACCTTGGCAAGTTTAGCTATTTTTTCATTCTTTTCAAGCTTCTCTACCCATTCCGTTTTTTCAATTCCATTCGTGTTCCCTCTAATCTTCGCTGAGAACCAGCCTATTGTTTTTTCTGCTTTAATTCTAACATCTTTGCTCAGCCACTTCTTTTCACCAGCTAAGAAAATCACAGCGTTGATAATCCATTCCCTCATAAGTTCTAGGGCATTTGCCGTCATGCCTTTTTCAAGTAGGTATTCAATTATTCCGAGTTGCTTTTCTAAACTTTCCTTGCCAAATTCCTTGCACCCGAATTCAGTTAGGCGTTCAATCTCGTTAAGCGTGTACCTTATCGGTGGAAGGAATTCAATTGCCTCAGCTTTGAACTCTTCATAACCTTTCTTGGCTTTTGCTGATAGTTCCATGAATTCTGGAATTTGATTTAGCTGGAGGTTCTTGAGTAGGATAAGGATTAGATCAGCATAGCCCGACAAAGTTTTTGGTTTCTTTGGAGCGTTGGTTTTGTAAAACCTTGCGTTCATGTTTTTGATTGAATTGTAAATGCCCTCCCCTCTGCCATACTTTTTCAGATCTCTCACTCCATAGAGCCAATCAGCTAAGTCGAGGATTCCACTGAGGTCAAAGATTGGTGCACCTTTTTCAGTCTTTGCCTCAAAGGCTCCATAGTAGATTCCCACAATCTTGACGTTTTTGACCTCTTGGAGGTAAAGTATGATGGGGAATGACATGAAGGGTATGTGTCTGAAGGCGTGAGTTATGTCGAGAATTATTTCATCATTGTAATCAACGCTGTCAACGATTTTCTCAAACAGGCTCCAGATGTCTTCTTGAGTTTTTGGCGTTTCTATCTCAACGAATTGAACGTTTTCTATTCTCTCTCTTAGCTTTTCCCCATGCTTTTTGTAAGCTTCTTTTGTCGCGAAGATTATGACCTCGGAGGGCTGAAATATTTTTGTCAATGCTTCTTGAATGTATTCTGTCCTCACAGTTTTATCCTCATAGAAATATATAGTTTCTTTGTATTCGCTAGATCCGATAAAGCTCAACAACTTCACTACACACCACCATGTATTGTAATATCCTTCCGGGACTTAAAGTTTTCTTTTGCAAAGAGGTGCTTTTTTGAAGGATAATGGCATGACCCACACCGCAAAATAACATTTCAGAAACTCATAGTTGAATGTAGGGTTTCCTTATAAAAGGCTTCTTTTAGTATATGAGCATGCGAAATATTTTTATCAACAACTTTGCATAGACAATACTAGGGATCCGCGATGAAGTATCTTATCGTCATGACTCAGGATGGTGAATTGGAGAGTAATTCCTTGATTTTCCTGGAGAACTAATTAAAAGCGACTCTAAACTCGCTGAGCTCATGAGGAGATTGAATAATGTCGAAAACGTTTTGTGAGGTGTTGGTATGTATGAGGCAACATTTGAGCTTGAAGCAATAACGCCTGTTTTCATGAGGGGAGCTTATCAAAGCAAAGCCGAATTCAGGGCACCATCAATCAAAGGTGTGATGAGGTGGTGGTTCAGGGCTCTGGCTGGAAACTACTTTGGAAACGACATTGCCGGGCTTAGGGAGGCTGAAGGGAGAATCTTCGGCTCTGCAGGTAGTGGAGGGGCAAGGAGGAGCAGAGTTGGGGTAGTTGTGGAATCCCTCTCGAAGCCCAAAAATATCTTTTTCAAGCCCCCCAAGGTCTTTGACAGGGAGTCGTGGGTGAGCGACCTTCCGTATCTTTTTTTCTCCATAAAAATGACAGCTAAGAGCATACGGAATTCCCTGTTCTACCCGCCCGGTTCAGTCTTTAGGGTCTCCATCTCCTCACGAGATCGTTCCTCTTATGTGGCCTCCCTAGCTTCCCTATGGGCGGCAGTTGTCCTCGGGGGTTTTGGCTTTCGCTCAAGGAGAGGTGCGGGAAGTCTCTGGTTCAAGGGCAGGGTGAAGGAGTTCGAGAATATCGGACTTCCAACCATCATTGACTCGCCAAAAGCTCTCAGAAATGGAATAAAACGAGCCATAACTCTCATAGGCTCAGCTTTCGGAAAGGAACAGGAGGTAATACTTAGTCCTCTCAGCTATCCTGTTCTCAATGAAAAAACAAGTTATGTTGCCCTGATTGAGTTTGATGATCCGAAAAATGCCCTAAGGCAGTTTCAAAGGGTTTACTCGGGCTTCAGAAGAAAGCCCGGGAACAAGATTCACAGGATTGTCTTCGGTCTTCCGATCGTCAAAGGCAACCTTGGAAGGATTAGGTGGGCCGCCAAGAAGTCGAGGAGGGCATCTCCCATGATGGTCAGCGTTAAGCCAATCGAAACCGGATATGCATTAGTGATAGTGAAGTTCCGAACGGAGCCATTCTACATGGTCACCAGGCGGGAGGAAAGGAACACTCAAGAAATTATAAACAGTGTTGTGGACTGGAGCCTCTTGAAAGAGTTTGATGAGAAATTTCAGGAGAAACCCGCTTACGGCTCACTGGAGGTGTTCCAATGAGGTCCGAGTACCTTAATGCTCTTCTTGAGGCATATCTTGAAATCAACCCCTCAGAGATACTCTCCGGACAAGTGCCGGATGAATGGAAAGCTCTCTCAAGCTTTCCCCTTGAGGGTGAGCCAACGAAGGTAGTGCTCAAACACCCCATAAGCTCGAAAGAGAAGGAGTTGACTGAAACCACCCACATCCTTGCCGAAGGAAAAACGGACATAATCAAGAAAATAGTGAGTGACTTTAGTCTTTCAGCTCAAAGCATTGAGGAGTTTGCCAGGTTCTGGAATGAACTTCCTGAGAAACTCCAGGAATTTTACAGAGGTAGGATTGAGAACCTAAAGAAGGAAGGAAAACTCGATGCCAGCATTGATTCCGACACCCTTGCCCAAGAGCTTGTTCACTTCCCCGCTGATCCCCTTATGCCAGACCACGACTGGCTGAGCAGGCTCGACATCTATGCAACCATAAAAGCTGCTGAAAAGACGGGAGCAAAGCTGTATCTTCTCCGCTTTAAAATATCCCCAGTTCAGGGATTCATAGGCAACGCAAGAACGGAAAGAGATCTCTGGGCTGGAAGCCACATGCTGGGCTACTTGACGTATCAGGCAATCAGCGAAATATGGCATGAATACGGTCCTCAGGCTGTAATATTTCCTCATCTCCGTGGTCAGCCATTCTTTGAGTTTGAAATTGGGCTGTTGGAGGACAAGGATGAGCTGGAGATAGCCAACATACCCAATAAGGTGCTTGCCATTATCCCGGTCTGGGAAGGAGAAAGTCTTGAAGAGCTTAAGGGAAGAATTGAGAGTAGAATAATCCGGGAGCTCAAAGGTATTTTTAATGCAGCATGGGATTTCTATGAGATCAACTTCGAAAAGAAAAATATCTACGAAAAGACAGTAGAGAAATACTTCACAATTACAATTGAACTGATTCCGTTTGAGGAAGTAAAACCAGTCTTTGGAAAGCTCCTTAAGGATTATCTAACGACATTAGGGCAAAAAGCCTCCATGAGCACCTATTACTCTGAGCTATTCACGATACTCGACCAGCTGACCGACTTCCGCTCAAGAGAATTTGAAAAAGTAAAGCAACCGGAAGGGTTCAAGTGCATCCTCTGCGGAGAACACGTTGCAATAGGCGGAGATGTTCTCGAGTATTCCGAACTTAGGATGAAATGGGAAGATTTGAGAAAAAATCTGAATTCAAGAGGCATCTATGATATTAAATCCGGGGAACGCCTTTGTCCGCTTTGTCTGGCAAAGCGCTTCTATCCAAGATTTTATGCCTTGTGGAAGGCAGAAGATGTAAAAAGCGCTTGCGACGAGCAGTTGGGGAGAAAAGCCAAAGAATACTTTGAAGATAAAATTTTGAACGTCAAGAGCTTTGAATCCGTGAGTGAGGTTGCTATGAAAAAACTTACGAGGAAAGCCGTTAAGCTGTGGAGGGAAAGCAAGCTTTATGTAAGTGACGGCTCTTTAAAACGTCCCATCACATGGTATGATATCTTCATAGATCTTCTTGAACCCACCCGTTCCGAATACGGCGGAGCCGTTTTAAAACCTGAAGGGACGTCTGCAGATTCCTTCCTAGAAACCCTTATGAAGCTTAGAACCGCAGTTCTCCCTCTATTCAAGAAACTTTCGCCAAACATCGAAGTTCTCTACAAAGAAAACTTGAGAACCTTGGATTCCCTAGCAAAGATTTACGGGCTGAACTCCAATGAGCTGATGGAGAGGGGCATAGATGACGAGGTAAGAACAAATATCCTAGAGGCAATCCGGAATCTTGAAGAGTCAATTGGTGAACCTCCGAAATATTATGCACTCCTAAAGATGGATGGCGATAATATGGGCAAGGTTATCAGCGGGACTAAAGCTGTAAAACCGCTAAAGGAATACTCACTCACCGGAGACGCTCCGGATGTTCACAGACCAATAACTCCAACCGCCCACATAGCCATAACCCGCTCACTCTCAAAGTTTGCCGTTGAGAAAGTTCCCAAGCTATCTAAGGAACATCATGCTGAGCTTATTTATGCAGGAGGAGATGATGTTTTTGCCCTCGTACCAACTGACCAAGCCATTCCGCTTGCATACGAGCTTCAAAAAGAATTCAGAAAAGACTGGGAAGGATTTGATTACCTCCAGGGAAGCACGAGAAGCATGAGTGCCGGAATCTTGGCAATTTATTACAAGGAGCCTCTTTACAGTGCTATTAGGAAGGTCAATGAGCTTGAGCACTTGGCAAAGGAGAGCGGAAGAAATGCCTTGGCAATAGGCTACCTCACACACAGCGGAAACTACTATGTGGTAATCGTGAACTGGAGGATTTTCGGTAATGATGTAGTTTATGACCTATTGAGGTCATTTACTAATGAAAGAGAAAACATGAAGGAAAAGATAAGCACTCGCTTCCTTTATGAGATTCTCAACGGTGTTGATAAATGGCCCAATGAACCCGATGCCATCATTCAGCTTCTCCGCTATGAGCTAATGAGACATTCAAACCTTTCGGAGGAAATCATCAGGAAAAAACTTGCTGAAATCCTGTGGATTGCAAGGAACGTTAGGATCAAGTTGAGCAGAGAAGATTTAAGCTCGTTGAAAATTGAAAATGCCGATGCAAAAACGATAAGCTCTGCTATCGAGGAAGTAATAGTTGATGATCCAGAAAAGGAAGAACCATCAGATACCCCTGACAGCATAATCCAAGACACTGACAAGCTGGAGAATCTGTGGTTTAATGCCATCACAAGAAAACTCGAGAAAAAGGGAATTTCCAAGGATTCCGCAAGAAGAATAAGTGCCCTTGTGCTTAAGAGGCAGGTTAAAGGAGCGGCAATTCTTATCAAAATACTTCGTGAAATGGGGGTGGGAGCTTGATCGTGAAAATAACCCCCAACGATGTGTTGTTCTTCAGAGAGAGCAGAGACTTTACCGCTGGAGATAGCCACCTCGCGGAATCTCTCCTCCCTCTCCCACACACAATTGCCGGTGCATTAATGGCGGTAATGTTCGTCAAGGGACGCTATGACTTACTGAACCTGGAGCTCAAGGAGGGAAAGTTCAGAAAGCCAGAGAATTGGAAGCCAAATTTTGAAATCATCGGAACATTTTTTATGAAGAAAAATGAGCTCTACTTCCCCGTTCCAAAGGACATCGTGAGTGCGAAAGCAGACGGAAGGAGCATCATCACCATGGCAAAGCTTAAGGAAGTGCAGATTGGAGGGCAAAGCTTTACAACAGTTTTCGCTGAAGGTGAAAGTCCTCTCCACTTCTCTCCAGTTAGTGGATTCCTAAGCTTTGAAAAACTCAAGAGCTATCTAAACGGTGAATATTACAGCAAAAATGATCTCTCCGAGGAAATAACCAAAAACAGCTCACTTTACAAATGGGAAAACAGGGTAGGTATAGGCCTAAACTCCTCAAAAACCACTGTCGAAGGAATGTTCTACAGAACAAGGATGCTCAGGCTGGAAAAAGACACGGCAATTGGGATAGTTCTTAGCAAGAAAAATCTTGATGAAGTAAAGAAGACGCTCGGTAAGAAGGGTACTCTGAAGCTCGGCGGAGAGGGAAGATTTGCCCACTATGAGATTATAGATGAAGATCCCTTGGAGGAGCTCGAAGAGATCAGCGTTAAAAAGAATGCCCTATTCAAGCTCTACCTTGCAACTCCCCTAATCGTAGATGGACAGAGCTGGAACATAGCAGAAGTTCTGCCAGAACACATCAACGCCAAAATTGTTAAGGTCTTCATGGACAGACCAGAAAAGATAACCGGCTGGGACTTGGTTAAGAGACGTCCCAAAGAGACCCTCTACGCAGTTCCACCAGGCAGTGTTTACATCCTTAAAGCCCAGGAAGATTTGACGTTAAAACCTTTCTACCGGCTTGGAATGATGGTAGAATTAGGCTATGGACTTGTTTTTGCAGGTAAATACGGCTGAGGTGGTGATAATGGGCATTTATCACTTATCTAACCTAAGTTCCCCGGAGGTGGCAAGCTTTGATTAAGTTCAGAGTTAAGGAGCTTGGAGGCTTCACTGTCGTGCATTTTGAGCTTAACGAAGAAATTAGACCATCAATTTTAAGGAACCTCAATCCACCAGAGGTTAAAGGCACGAAAGGCGTTGTGTTAAGCGGTAGAGGACCGATATGGCTCTACGGCTTTCTTGTTCATTTTTACCACTATACCCGCTGGGTGGCCACTTACGACCCCCGCCTCGGCGGGGCCGTAATCATTGAGTCTCACTGGCCCGGAGTTCACCCAGGTGATGTTGTTAAGCTAAATCTTGAGGAGGTGCTTAGAAATGTTTGAAAAAATCCTTATTTTGGGAATATACACCACAACGCCCGTACATGCTGGGAGCGGAGCTGAGATAAGCGTAATTGACCTGCCAATACAGAGAGAAAGGCACACGGGCTTTCCCGTGATATGGGGACAGAGCCTGAAAGGAGTTCTCAGAAGCGAGTTTCCAGGAGAAGATAACGACCCAACGAAAACCGTTATTTTTGGTCCCCCAACCGATAGAGCCCACGAACACGCCGGTGCAATAAGTGTCGGAGATGCAAAAATCCTGCTCTTCCCGGTAAGGAGTGCCAAAGGAGTCTTTGCCTACATCACATGTCCTCTCATCTTGGAGAGATTCAAGAGAGACATAGAGCTTGCAGGAGGGAGTGCTGGCTTTAAAATACAGGATGTTGGAGAAGCGGAAGCAATAGTAAGTGAGGATTCTTCACTTGTTGTCAGCACAGGCGGTGAGGATAAAATCGTCCTTGAAGAGGTCATTCTAAAGGTGAAGAAAGAAGACATCAGTCCAATAGTCAAGGCAATTAACAACATTTTGCCAATTCCAATAGACGCAAAAAGAATTGCAATAGTGAGCGACGACGTGTTTTCATCTTTCGTGAAAATGGCAACAGAGATTGTGGCAAGGATAAGGATTGACGCCAGGACGGGAACAGTTGCCGAAGGTGGCCTCTGGTATGAGGAGTTCCTCCCAAGCGACACAGTAATGTACTCCATGATAGCTATTGCAAACCCAAGGGTCAAAAACCCACCAAAAGAAGTCAACTCCCCTAAGGGAATAGCTCGCAAGCTGATTGAAGTTTTTAACAATAGGTTTCTCCAAATAGGCGGCGATGAGACTGTAGGAAAGGGCTTCGTTAAGGTCAAGCTGGTAGAGGTGAACGGCAATGAACCTCAGAAGCCTTGAGCAGGAGCGAGCAGCCTACGCTTACGAGTGTGTGAAAGAGGTTAAGGAGGAGGACGAGAAGACCCAAGGAAGATACGCAGCCTACGTCAAGAGCGCCCCAGTCCTCATACTGACAAACGGACTCGGGCAAACGCTGGCGTTCTACTTGGCCAAGATAGGTAAGAACATTGACGAAGTGGACTACAAGTCAATAGACCCCAAAAGCATCGAGGGAGGTGGTGATAAAAAGGCATACGCCTACCTTTACAAGCACATCGCAAGATGGCTTGCCGAGGACATAGGGTGCCACAAAAGTCTAACAAACGGTACCGATCCCCTAAAATACATAATTAGCCAGAACTCAACCAGTCTCGACGTGATGCTTCTAACCGAAGAAGCACTTTTCCTTCTCAACTGGCTGAAGCGCTTTGCCGATGCAATGCTGAAGAAAGACAAGGATAGCGGTGAGTGAACATGGCCAACTTCAGGAGAAGTCATAAGCTCTCAGAAAGGAATCGTCACAACGATAAAAAAGTTAAATTCATAGTTCCCGCAGACACACTCAAAGCACTTGAAGAGAACCCATGGAGAAATATCAGCAACGTTAGCCTTCTACTGATGAAGTACGTACCCTACATATTTGAGAAAGAGAAAAATAATACATACAAAGCAGAGCTCAAAGCTCCAGGAATTTCCGATGAAATTATTGAGGCATATTCCCACTACTTAGCCATATACCTCGAAATGCTTGGGGGTATTAACACGAAAGCAGTGCTACGCCTAAAGTCGAGACTTGTAGTTGGTCTGGGCGACGAAAGCGTTTACGAAACCAGCATAAGGCTACTCAGGAACTATGGGGTTCCTTACATTCCGGGATCAGCGCTAAAGGGTATTGCTAAGCACTATGCCTTCGAACTCCTTGCGGATGTCCACTGGGAGCTTCTTGTTGAGAAGTTCCAGAATAAATTCAAGAGGCTGAAGCTAGAGAGGGACGTTTATGGAGCCATAGGCTTTCTCCAGAATGCCTTTGAGAAGGATGATAATAGTTTGAAGAAGCTCAAGGAGCTCAACCTTGCGATAACACTAAAGGACGGCACAAAAACAACCGTTGAGGAGCTGGTGGATATCTTCGGAACACTTAACAGTGAGGGGAAGGTCGTTTTCTTTGACGCCCTGCCGTCCCCTGTGAGAGATCCTCCCGCAAATTTAGAACAGCTCAGATCCTCCCTCAAAGATATTTTTAAGGAGGATGTTCTTGAGCTTGACATAATGAACCCGCACTATCAACCGTACTATCAGGAAGGAAAACCGCCAGGCGACTGGTACAGCCCGACCCCAATATTTTTCCTCACAGTGAAAAAAGATACTCCATTCGTCTTTGCAGTTGGACCATCCAAGACCTGCAATGACAGAAAGCTTGTGGAGAAAGCATGGAAACTTCTCAAGGAAGCGTTAAGAGAGCACGGCGTGGGAGCGAAGACTGCGCTCGGCTATGGGAGATTTGAATAGTTTTTTCAAAATTTTCTTTTATAGTCAATTTATTTATCCTCTCCAGCTTCTCCCCTCACCCCACCAAAGCGCATATAAATCTTTGGATAAAAACTCCAGCGGTGATTAGAATGGAGAGTCTCTTCCTACTCGTCCTAGGCAACACCGAGATAAGCACCGTGCCAGGAATAAGCGTCGCTGGAGCAACGCCAGAGCTAACGAAACTTACCCCACCAGCCGATGCAGAGTACATCTTCTACGAGAAGCCCAAGATAATAGACGCCATTCCAGTAACACCAGAGGGTCATCCGACGCCAGCCATAATAACGAAAGCCGCTAGGGAGCTGGCAAGATTCCCCATTATAGTGATCAGAGGCGGGACATACTTAGCCCCAAAGGTTCCCCATGTTCACATAAGCGATGTCGTCGGCAGAGACTTCAGAAAGGAGCCGGCCCTTCCGGAGGTTGAAGACATAATCGAGACGGCAAGACTTTTCGGCGAAGAATTAAACAAAGAGCCAATCGAGGAGCTTGTCATAGGCGAATCAACGCCAGGTGGAACGACAACCGCCCAAGCTGTCCTGTGGACCCTCGGCTATGAGGCCAAAACCTCCTCTGCTTCACCGAACAACCCGCAGGCCCTTAAAGAGCAGGTCATAAAGGCCGGCTTCGAGAGGGCCGGAATAAGGTTTGGCGAACTTAGCGATGAACCCATTGAGGCTCTCAGGCAGTTTGGCGATCCTATGATGGCAACCGTGATTGGGATATCACTTGGCTTCAGAAAAAAGGTCGTCCTCGCCGGCGGGACTCAGATGCTGGCCGTCGCCGCCCTCCTCAAAGCCCTTGGTGAAAGCCTTGACAGGTTCATGATAGCTACCACGAAGTGGGTCGTCAACGACAGGAGTGCCACCTTCATCGAGACGGCGAAGGAGATAGGGATAATGAGCTACGCTGCCGACCTTGACTTCTCGAGGAGTGAATTCAAGGGCCTTAGAGATTACGAGAAAGGCTACGTTAAGGAAGGCGTTGGGGCTGGAGGGGCAACGTGGCTGGCAGTTAAAGCCGGATTTTCGCCCGAGGATGTGAGCAGGAAAGTTGAGGAGCTCTACAAGCAACTCATGAACCTTAAGGCCGCTTCTCCTTAATGGATTTTCACAATTTTTTAATTTTCCACACCTCGA
Organism: Pyrococcus yayanosii CH1; assembly: GCF_000215995.1. Classification (NCBI taxonomy): domain Archaea; kingdom Methanobacteriati; phylum Methanobacteriota; class Thermococci; order Thermococcales; family Thermococcaceae; genus Pyrococcus; species Pyrococcus yayanosii. The sequence continues at coordinate 707,697 of NC_015680.1, forward strand.
AAGCCCAGCGACCGTCAAGGATAAAGAGGGCAGGCCAATGTGGGACGCCATAACTCTCCTGCTCGCTGTCCTCTGGGACCTATCCCTCGGCGAGCCCCCCACGTTGATCCACCCCACCGTCTGGTTTGGAAGGTTAATTGGATTCCTTGACGAGCACTATAGGCGAAGAAATCCAAAAGTTGATTTCCTCGCTGGCACCCTTTCGTCCCTTCTCGTCGTCGCATTTGCCTTGGTCCTTTCTACCCTCCCAAGATTTCTTCCAAAATTGCCCAGCCTTGTCCTGCCGGTCTATCTTCTGAAGAGCTCCTTCGCCATAAGGAGTCTTGCCGAGCACGTGAAGAACACGATAAAGGAAGACATCGAAGAACAGAGGCATTTCGTCGCCATGATAGTCAGCAGAGATGTCTCGGGGCTCGACAGGGCCCACCTAAACTCAGCCGCGATAGAGAGCCTTGCCGAGAACACCAACGACAGCGTGTTAGCTCCGCTGCTATACTTCCTGCTATTTGGCCTCCCCGGGGCGCTCGTTTACCGGGCGGTGAACACGCTCGACGCAATGATAGGCTATAGGGACGAGAGGCACGAGTACTTCGGCAAGTTTGCGGCGAGGCTTGACGACGCCCTCAACTTCATACCGGCTCGGATTACGGTGCTCCTCTTCCTGCCCCTCAACCCTAGGAAGGTGCTCTCCCACTGGCGAAAAGCCAGGTTCAAGATAAACTCAGACAAGCCTATAGCGGCCATGAGTGCAGTTCTCGGTGTCTGGCTTGAGAAAGAAGGGGTTTATCGGTTTGAAGGCAGAGAACCAACGCTGGAGGACGTAAGGAGGGCGCTGAAGGTTTACTGGATTGTGGTGGGAGAGTGGATTTTAACATGTCTACTTCTACTCACCCCTGGGGTGTGATCATGCTAAGGCCAATAGCCTTTAAAGCCAAGCACGGCGGCGCTAGGGAAGAAGGTTTGCTCGACTTCTCAGCCTCCGTAAACCCGTATCTGCCCGAGTGGCTCGACGAGATGTTTGAACGGGCCAAGAGTCTAAGCGGCCACTATCCTTACTGGGAACGCCTGGAAGAGGAGCTTTCGGTCTTAATAGGTAAGCCCGCAACGGTGACGGCGGGCATAACCGAGGCCCTCTACCTCCTCGGACCTGCACTGGGAAAGAAAAAAATCATAATCCCAAAGCACACCTACGAGGAGTACGAGCGCGTCGCCAGAATTTTCGGTGCAAGGGTCGTGAAGGGCCCCAACGAGCCCGAGAAGCTGGCCGCATTTGTGGAAAAGGAAAGTGTCGTCTTCTTCTGCAACCCCAACAACCCCGACGGAAGATTCTACCGGCCAAAGGAGCTAAGACCCCTCATCGACGCCGTCGAGGATAAAGGGGCTCTTCTCGTCCTCGATGAGGCCTTCATAGACTTCGTGAAAGACGCTAAAAGTCCGGAAGGTGAGAACGTCATAAAGCTAAGGACGTTCACCAAGAGTTATGGCCTTCCCGGGATAAGGGTGGGCTACGTTCTCGGCTTCACCGAGTACTTCAGGAGCGTCCGGATGCCATGGAGCATAGGTTCCCTTGGCCTGGCCTTCCTTGAGTTCGTAATCAAGGACGGCTTCGAGCATCTGAGGAAGACGATGCCCCTAATCTGGCGGGAGAAGGAAAGGCTTGAGAGGGCTTTAAACGTCAAGAGCGACGCGAACTTCTTCATAAAGGACGTAGGTGACGCCAAAGAAACCGTCGAGACCCTTAAGCGCAGGGGAATCCTCGTGAGGGACTGCACGAGCTTTGGACTACCTCGGCACGTGCGGTTCGGCGTCAGAAAGCCAGAGGAAAACGAGAAGCTTATCGAAGCTTTTCGAAAGCTTGGGCTCTCGCAACGGTTTTAAGGTGAACTACCCGGTGGTAGCATGCACGAACTTTATACTATTTTATCGGAGTACTACGCGGAGAAGGGCCGAGCGCGTTAAGGACGAGATAAACTTCGTGGAGGGACTCTTTAGAGAGGATGCGGAAAGGGAAGTACGGCGAATCCTAGACCTTGCCTGTGGAACCGGAATTCCAACGCTCGAACTCGCGAGGAGGGGATACCATGTTACAGGCCTCGACCTCCACGAAGAGATGCTGACCGTCGCGAGAAGAAAGGCCGAAAGGGAAGAGCTTAGCGTCGAGTTCATTCAGGGAAACGCGCTTGAGATAGATTTTGAGGAAGAGTTCGACGCGATAACGATGTTTTTCTCTTCAATCATGTATTTCGATGATTCTACAATTCAGGTATTATTTAATTCTGTAAAATGGGCTCTCAGGCCGGGCGGGATTTTCATCGCCGACTTCCCGTGCTGGTACTACGGCGGAAGGGACGGCCCGATAGTATGGGACGAGCGGAAGGGCGATGAGCGGTTAATCCTAACCGACTGGCGAGTTGTTGAACCCGCCTTCCAGAAACTCCACTTCAAGAGGCTCGTGCAGATAGTGAAGCCCGACGGGAGCGTTAGGGCCTTCATGGTGGACGATGAGCTCAACATCTACACCCCAAGGGAGATTAGGCTTTTGGCCGAGAAGCACTTCAGGAAGGTCAAAATCTACGGAAACCTGCGCGAGCTGAGGCCCAACGACAGAAGGTACTGGCTGGTGGCAGTGAAGTAGCCCAAAATTTTTAAACCCCCATCACTTCTGTGCAGGGATGATGCCTATCGTTCATGGAAGGAGGAAAGCGCGGTCTGGAATGGCGCTACACAGCGGCGGCACTGCTGAGTTCGCTGGGCTCGGCGGTACTGGGCCCTTACCTGAGCCTGTGGCTTAAAACGGTGGGCCTCAGTTTTTCGGAGATTGGCCTGGTTCAGGGCGTTTCTGAGATCGTCCAGCTCCTAACGGACTTTCCAACGGGCGGTTTTGCGGATAGGTACGGCAGGGTGAAAACGTACGCAGCGGGGAGTGCTCTCTTCGGCACCGGACTCCTGATGATAGCGCTCTCCAGCGGCCTTCCTATGATTCTCCTGGGTTCGGCAATGACTGGATTTGGGGCGGCGCTGGTCAGCGGGACGATGATACCTTGGCTGTACGATTCCCTTGGCGACGGCAACAGGGTCAAAGACGTCCTCAGCAGGGTCAAGGCGCTCTCAGGGCCGGTTCGATTTGCTGGTGGTCTTTCCGCGGGTTATCTGGCATCACTCGCACCGAATCTGCCCGTGTTAGCCGCGGGACTGCTCTCGATCGCATCGGCCCTCACGGCGTACCTCCTGCTGCCGGACAACTACGGGACGCGGAAAAAGAGCTACGTTGAGGTGCTCAAGGAGGGTCTGCACGAGCTCAGGCACAACCGGGCAGTTCACTTCCTTCTGGCTGCTTCATTCCTCCTCAGCTTCTCCGCCAGGGCGTTTTTCACTTTCTGGATGATACTGCTTTCGGGCAGGGAACTTCCAGAGACGTACATGGGTCTGCTCTTTGCACTGATGGTGCTGTCCACCTCCGGGGGAGCGCTGATTGCAAAGAAAATCAGTCCCACACCAAGGACACTCGCCGCATTAACGGCACTGTGGGGACTTGAGATACTCCTCCTCGGCCTTGTGGAGGGCCTTGCACCCAGTATTCTGCTGCTTTTTGTCATTGAAATCACGCTGGGAGCCAGATTTCCGGTGATGGCCGTTGTCAGGAACAGATTCATCCCATCCGAAGCCCGTTCGACCGTTAACTCCGCGATGAGCACGATGGCGAGTGGCTTCATGGCCGCCGCAAACATCTTCGTTGGAGCACTGGCCTCTTCCTTTGGCCTGGAAACAGCGTATGAAACAGCCGGATCCTTGCACTAGCATCTGCCATTCCACTGCTGTTGCTCTCGGAATTCGACCAAGAATGAAGGTTCTTTCATTTTTTAACCCCAAACTTTTTAAACCTCGAGCTCATCTCCATACCTTGGTGGTGCCTATCGTCCACCGTAACGCCGATTTCGACGTCTGAGAATTTCCACGCTTCTTGGTTAGCCCTTACTCCGGCACCGCCATTGCCAAGATTTTTAAAAGCTCTTTCTGAGGATAACCTATCATTAAAAAACCGAAAGGGTGATCCCCATGCTCCCGAAGAACTACGACCCCAACGAGATTGAACCGAAATGGCAGAAGTTCTGGCTCGAGGAAAAGATATACAAGTATGATCTGGATGAGAGCAAGCCCAGCTACGCCATCGACACCCCGCCCCCGTTCACGAGCGGAACACTGCATTTGGGCCACGTCCTTAGCCACACGTGGATTGATATAGTGGCGAGATACAAGAGGATGAGGGGCTACAACGTGTTGTTTCCCCAAGGCTTTGACAACCACGGCCTTCCAACGGAACTCAAGGTCGAGAAGGAGTTTAAAATCAGCAAGGACGAGCCGGAGAAGTTCCTCCAGAAGTGTATCGAGTGGACCTGGCAGGCCATCGAGGCTATGCGCAACCAGTTCATTCGCATAGGATATTCGGCTGACTGGGATTTGGAGTACCACACGATGGACGATGATTACAAGGCCCTCGTCCAGAAGACACTTCTTGAGTTCTACAAAAAAGGCCTACTCTACCAAGCGGAGCACCCTGTCTACTGGTGCCCGAGATGTAGAACAAGTCTCGCAAAGGCCGAGGTAGGTTACGTTGAGGAAGAAGGCTACCTCTACTACATAAAGCTTCCCCTAGCCGATGGTTCCGGCTACATACCCATAGCCACGACGAGGCCAGAGCTCATGCCCGCCTGTGTTGCCGTGTTCGTGCATCCAGAAGATGAGCGCTACAAGCACCTCGTGGGCAAAAAGGTGAGGCTTCCGATATACGACAGGGAAGTACCCATCCTCGCGGATGAAGACGTTGATCCAAGCTTTGGAACAGGTGCAGTCTACAACTGTACCTACGGCGATGAGCAGGACATAGTCTGGCAGAAGCGCTACAACCTGCCCGTCATAATAGTCATCAACGAGGACGGCACCTTCAATGAGAAGGCTGGGCCGTACAAGGGCATGAAGGTCGAGGAGGCAAGGAAGGCAATCGCCAAGGATCTCGAGAAGATGGGCCTCCTCTACAAGAAGGAGAAGATTAAACACAGGGTTTTGAGACACACGGAGAGGAGCTCCTGTATGGCTCCCATCGAGTTGCTCCCCAAAAAGCAGTGGTTCATTAAGGTAAAGGACTTTACGGATGAAATCGTCAAGGTCGCAAAGGAAATTAACTGGTATCCAAGCGACATGTTCCTCCGCCTCAAGGACTGGGCCGAGAGCATGGACTGGGACTGGGTCATAAGTCGCCAGAGGGTCTTTGGAACGCCCATCCCGTTCTGGGTCTGCAAGAACGGCCACATAATCCCAGCAAAAGAAGAGGACCTGCCGGTTGACCCGCGCTTTGAGGAGCCTCCCGTTGAGAAGTGTCCCGTTTGTGGAGCAGAACTCGAGCCTGTAACTGACGTCCTTGACTGCTGGGTCGATTCGAGCATAACACCGCTCGTCATAACAAAGTGGAGTAAAGACGAGAGGTGGTTCAAGCACAACTTCCCAACAGCCCTCAGGCCACAAGGAACCGACATCATAAGGACCTGGGCCTTCTACACGATATTCCGCACTTACATCCTCACCGGCGAGAAGCCCTGGAATGACATCCTCATCAACGGAATGGTCGCCGGCCCAGACGGCAGAAAGATGAGCAAGAGCTACGGCAACGTGGTTGCGCCGGACGAGGTCATACCAAAGTACGGCGCCGACGCCTTGAGGCTCTGGACAGCCCTTGCACCACCCGGCGAAGACCACCCCTTCAAATGGGAAACCGTGGATTATAATTACCGCTTCCTCCAGAAGCTCTGGAACATCTACCGCTTCGCCGAGCCTCACCTGATGGACTTTGACTACGAGAAGTACAAGGACATCGAGCTCGAACCCCTCGACCGGTGGATACTCTCAAGACTCCACAGGCTCATCAAATTCGCTACCGAGGAGATGGAGCGCTACCGCTTCAACCTCCTTACCAGAGAGCTCATAACCTTCATCTGGCATGAAGTGGCGGATGACTACATCGAGATGATAAAGCACAGGCTCTACGGCGATGACGGAGAGAGCAAGCTCAAAGCTAAGGTCGCCCTCTACGAGTTGCTCTACAACACAATGCTCCTCCTCGCACCGTTCGTGCCACACATCACGGAGGAGCTCTACCACGCCATATTCAAGAAGCGCGTTGGGGCCAAGAGCGTGCACCTCCTTAGCTGGCCCACCCACGATGAGGGCAGGATAGATGGGGAAGCTGAGAAGCTCGGTGAACTTGCGAGGGAGATAGTCGGTGCCATGAGGCGCTACAAGAACTCCCATGGCTTAGCACTCAACGCAAAGCTGAAGCACGTGGCCATATACGCCACCGACAGCTACGAGATGCTTAAAGCCATAGAGAAGGACATAGCCGGTACAATGAACATTGAGAAGCTGGAGATAATCAGGGGTGAGCCAGAGCTTGAAGAGAGAGTCATCGAGATAAAGCCTAACTTCAGGACCGTTGGGCCGAAGTACGGCAAGCTCGTGCCGAAGATAATCGGCTACCTAAAGGAGCACGCCGACGAGGTTGCAAAGGCTCTCAAGGAGAGAGGCAAGATCGAGTTTGAGATAGACAACCAGAGGGTCGAACTTGGCAAGGACGACGTCGTGCTCAGGAAGGCAGTCTTCAGCGAGGGTAAAGAGGTAGAAACGGCCGTCGTAGGGGATGCCGTCATTCTCTTCTTCTGAAGGTTCTCTTCATTTTTTCCACTATCAACCTTTCTCAAAATTCTGCCACGCTGGTCGATTGAAGTGATATTTAAGACATCGCTATGTCCCTCCTTCAAGTTTTGTCTTGAACAAGATATCCGAAAAGATTTTTCGAATAAACACACTAAAGTCTTATGGGGGATGACATATGGGCAGGGCATTAGAGCTTTTTATGGAAAGGGTAAGCGTGGAGGAAGAAGTTAGGAAAACGTTACGTGAAGTTTTGAATAGGCCCATAAAAGAAATCCTAAGCTACGTTATAATGAGCGAGAAGGACGCAACGTCGATGTACAACTACCTCTATCAAAAGATCCCTATGGACTACGCCAAAGAGACCTTCAAAAAGTTCGTTGAGATGGAGGCGTCTCATGATAGGAAGGTTATGAGCATATTCAACTCACTCTTCCCGGGAGAAGAGCCTCCAAAGGTTCCCTTCAAGAGCTGGACGGAAATATTTGCTGAGAAGGACTTTCGGCTAAATACCGTGAAGGATTACCTAGACATATTGAAGATAGCCATGGACTCCGAGATTCTTGCGGAGAAGGTTTATCAGTTCCTTGAAGAACGCCTCGAGGATCCAGCCCATAAGAGAATCATGCTTGAACTTGCCCAAGATGAAAGAGAACACTACGAATTCATAAAGAAAGAATATGAACTATGCTCAAAAATTGAAGCTGAAATGAGCCTAAAAGAGCTCGTGAAGGAGCTGATGAGGGACAAAAAATCTCAATGACCTTTACTCTTTTTGGTAAAGGTTAGGCTGTGAGAGGAACCTTCTCCTGTGGACTTGACTTTGAACTCGTAGCTCATAGGTTCAAACTCAGGAGTAAGGGCTTTGAGAATTGTCATCTTCTCCACAAGCTCTCCATCCCGCGATAGGTTGGAGGTAAACGCTATCAGTGTATCTGAAATGCTCGAAACCCACGCTACGAACCTCTTCGAAACGACATCTGTGTTCAGGAGGAATATCGTTATTATATTCTTGCGATTGTACATCTTTGCCAGATATGCAACCTCAGCGTTAAGGAGCTTTATGGTGACATGCTCTCCAAACATTGTAACCACGCCGTCGAGAGTGTAAACGAGCTTCACTATCCTCCTATTGCCCGCCGTGGGATATACCTCAGTCTCGTAAACATGCTCAATCTTTGGTGTGAGAGTCTCTTCGGTTGGATTCTCCACCTGTATCACGTAGTCGGCGAATGGAGGTATCGAGTATTTTGACCCGAATATATCGATAATCTTAACATTATTGTTGGTGGCCAATCTCTGGAGGTTAAGGCCAACGAAGGACGCTCGTGAGAGAACTTTGATTGCCGGTAGCGAGTAGTTGTGAATAACTCCAAAGGAATCCCTATTGACGAGGTTCTTAAACATCTCGAAACCGAGGGCCCATCCTAGGGAGAAAGCGTCGTAAAGGATGGATATAATGGAACATCTCTCTAGTCCTCCCCCAAGGGCTTTATCTAGAACTTCAATGTCAAGGGGTAAGGTCGCAAAAAAGTCCACACTTCCTCACCTCACGACGTTTCCACCTTTATGAACTCAACGGATTGTCTGAGGTTCCTAACTATATTCCTAAGCTCGGCTATATTCCTCTTGACCTCCTCAAGGGCTGAGGCCTGTTCCTCTGCACTTGCACTGACTTCCTCCGCGCTGGCCGTCATTTCCTCCGCGGAGGCGGCAAGGTTCTCAAGGGCCTTTTTAGACTCCTCGACCTTCTCTTGGGTCATTAAGACTTCATCCTTAATTTCCTTAAGCTTCTCCTCCACATCGTCGAGTAGCTCTCCTATAGTCATAAGGTACCCAACGGTCTCCCTTAGGAAGTCAACGGAATCATCCACGACCCGAACCCCTTTCCTAGTTTCCTCGACGGCTCTCTGCACCTTTTCTTGGATCTGACCTCCTCCCCGCCCTGAAGGGCGAGGGTTCCAACGAGTTAACCCCTCGCCATTGACGGGGAGGTTTGAGGGGTCTCCATCAGGAACCCTTTCAAGGGTTCCCTGAACCCCTCGGGGACGGCCTTGCCCCCGTTACCCCTACCTGCCGTTAAACCCGGCAGGCTCGGGGTTATCGTTCTAACAACTTTCTTCAAGATATTAAACGCTCCAACCAAGTCCGCATTCATAACAACGCCCTCTCTGTGGCACTTAAACAAACCTCTAACGAACCTACCATTAGGGTGGCGTTGGCCACAGAGAGGGCAAGTCTTTGAAGTGAAAGCCTCATCAACTATAACAACTTTAATACCATACTCTTCGGCAACCTCCTTGAGTCGTTTGATGACGTAATTGAAACGCCAAACGTGGGAAAGCAAGAAGTTTTGCTTTCTACCCTTGTCTGAATTTCTTGCAATTTCTTTTGGGTAACCAACCACAATTCTGCTAACGCCTAATTGATAGAGTTTTTCAACTGTCTGCCTAACTGCAGTGTTAATGTAGTGTTTAGCTTGAAGTTTGGCTTTTTGATACATTCTCTTAAGTTTTCTGCTCTTTTTAGCACTACTCTTGTTGAGCTTAGACTGATAATCAGCAATCTGCTTTTGCCAGTAAAAGGCGATACTTTTTAATGGTCTTCCATTAACCAGAAATGATTTGCCGTTCTCGACATAAACAGCCATTAGATTGTTCACGCCCAAGTCAATTCCCGCAGTTAAACTTCCTAAAGGTTGTCTCGGAACTCTAACCCATTCTTTCCAAAATTTCTCTTCCACCGTGTAGCTGATGTGGGCGTACCATTTTCGCTTCACATCGTCGTAAACAATTTCAAGTCTTCCCTGCTTGCCCTTCCAGTGAATTCTACCCTTGAATTGAATCCTCAGTCTACCAAATTTTCCGAGCCTCCTCAGCTCGATAACGTTCCCATCAATCCGGTACTGGTCATTCCTCAGTGGAATGATGAAGCGCTTCTCTTCTTTAATGAACTTTGGAGGTTTTGGCTTGAACCACTCTAGTAATTCTCCAGCTTTTTTCTTCTTGTTCAGGGAGAAGAAGCTTCTCCAAGCTTCAGCGTTCTTTCTTGCTAATTGCTGGACTGTTGAACCGCCAATCCAATCCTTAAAGTAGTAATAGGCTTCTTTTTCCGTCCCATTAAAGTCTATCTTGCCAAACTCTTTGAATTGCTTCAACCTCTCGTAGTTAATTTTGTTCCAGATTATGGCTGTAGCTTGAGCTAACTCGAAGAGGATTTTCTCTTGCTCTTTTGAGGGCTGTAGTTTTACCGTTACTGAACGCTTCATTTTTCTTCCCGCTCAACTTTTTCAATCCAGAGCTTCATAGCCTCAGTAACTGCAACTCCTAATGCCCCCCTAATCCGCCCATACTTCTTTGCCACGAGCTTTCTGAACCTCTCCTCAACCCCATCATCAACGGAAACAGTTATGACTCCCATGCTCCCACCATTAAGTATTAATACATACAAGTATTTAAGCCTTTCTTTTGCTTTCCTGCTCAAGAGCCAAATTCTCGAACACTGTACCCCGCCCTAAAGGGCGAGGCTTGAAAAGAAAAAATGTCATTGACTATTCTCTTAATGTTGTCAGCTGCATTTTTACTCTCTTCGGCAAGGTTCCTAACCTCTTGGGCAACGACAGCAAAGCCCCTGCCAAGTTCTCCTGCCCTAGCCGCTTCTATAGCGGCGTTCAAGGCAAGAAGATTTGTCTGCTCAGCTATATTTGCTATTGCGTTCGTTATCTCGTTGATTTTCTTACTCATTTCCGCAACTTCAAGGACAGCATCCATTATGACTTTCATAGCATCTTGTATTTCTCCCACCTGGGATATGGCCCTCTCTCCCTTCTCCTTGCCCTCTCTCGCTATACCTATGACATTTTCAACCACATTGCTGAACTCTTCCATGGCCTCAACGGTCTTTTGGCTAACCTCTGCCGTCGTATTCATGCCCTCCATCACCATCGTTATGCTTTCCTGCTGCCTCTGAGCCTCAGTGCTGACTTGTTGAATAGCCTCTGCAACTTGATTCACGGCCTCAGTGATCTCGGTTGCTATCCTCGTGAGCTCGTCGGCCCTCTTCTCCAGGGTTAGGGCAAGGTCCTTCACGGTCTTCATGAGAGACCTGAGCTGTCCTATGGTTTTCCTCATCGCGTTCAGGATTGTCTCGAAGTCACCCCTTGCATGGAGAGTGAGCTCCTCCGCGATGTCTCCCTTTGCTATCTTCTCCATCCTCTCAGTGATAACTTCCAGTGTCTGCAAAACGTCGGTGGATATCGTCTTAAAGGCCTCGAGAAGCTTTCCTATTTCATCTCTCTCGAAGTACTTTATCCTACTTATGAGGTTCTCCGCCTCCTTCAGTCTTCCTTCCGCTATCGTCTCGGCCACCCTTGTCATCTGGATGACTGGGCCAAGGGCCGATTTCATGAGCCAGTAAGCGACACCTCCGGACACAGCCGCCGTTATTGCCATGACGCCTATACTTATCCATAAGGTCCGCCTAAGCTTGGAAAGTGCACTGGCAAGATGCTCCTCGAGCGTCACGGTTCCGCTCGCGCTGGTCTCCGTTTTAACGGCCTGTATTGTCTTTTCAAGGTCAGAAGCCAGGTTGTGCGTAGCTATCTGCTGCACCAGTATTGCACTCAAGACAACGAGAATTAGGGGAATTGCAATTGCCAATGTCAGCTTCCTCTTAAATTCCATATTATTCTATCACCTTCCCCCTTGCACCCTTCAGCTCCGGGAAAACGCTCTTCTTCACGACAAAGGAGTGCCCATCATCGATAACCCTGATGACCACGGGAAATATCATCCTAAGCATTGAGAGAACTTCGACGGATACCTTCTTTATCGCATCAACGTTGAGAAACACGATGTCCCTGATGTCTATCTCTTTAGTAACGATATATTCTCCTATGTCATGAACCTGCTCGATGAGCTCTTTCTTGTCGAAGATGTTCATTATGTTCTCAATGCCAAGCTGGATGTTTATTGAGAACGTGCCTTTTGGTAGTGTCGTGAGGACCTTTCCAAGCGCTTCCTCATAGAGGGTCTTATAAACGGGATACGCGGATACAGGAATCTTGTGAAGAACGTTTCCGACGTTTATCTTTCCTCCCACCTTAATTATGGCAGCATTCTCGATTATACTCGTGTCAAGGTCAAGGAGTTCAGCCTGATACTTGTAAATGGCGAGGGTGTCAAGGAAGTCCGTGATTATTATCCCTATAGAGTCCCCGTACTTATCCTTTACCTTTTTTATGATGTCGAATATCGTCGGGCCAAGTATATCTTCGGATGTGTGCTCTACCAGTATGCTAATTCGTTTCTTCTCAAGTACATCCAAGATAGTCATGCATATGTCACCTCTTTTAGCACTAAACCCTTTAATTAATTTAAGTTTTTCTGTTCAATTATAGTCATAAACGCTCGGACTTTTTGTTATAAAAAATTCTGAGAACGCAACAAATTTCCGGAAATAATCAAAAACTGTGTATGGGGGTCTCAAGAGGAGAAATTGAGTCAACTTAAATTGCACAAACTTATGCCATAATGCCTGTAATTAATCATTATAAATTCAAATCAAAATTGTCAGACTGTTAACATACTCATTTTTTGGAAATAAAATGTTAATATTATTCATCTAGTAATATCCTCAGCAGAGTTTTGAAGAATTTTTTATGTTGATGTATATTCTTTGATAGTCTCTTAATAGTTGACTGTGGAATTTCCAAAACCTTGGCTGTGAGGCTATCACTTACCTTGAGTTCGAGCTTGAAATAGGCAACGAGAACTGCATTCTTTAGGCTATGAACACCTTTAAGTGGTGTCCCCTCGAGTTCTGTGAATGTCCTTCCGCACCTCTTACACTTAAATCTTCGAACCTTAAGTTCATCCCGCTTAAGGTACCCAATTCTGATAACTTCTGTTGAATGGCAATAGGGACACCTGCCCCCCCCAATATTCTTACGGCCTCTAACACATCCTCCTCCGAAAGGGCTAATAGCTCTCTTATTTCATCAATTACTGACTTCATAGTTGGCTTCAATATCGGGTAATTATCCAAATCAATTTAAAGATTTAACGTCCACAAATGATACCTAATGTCCTAACTAATCCCCTTATGTAGACCTATCTTTCTTCAGCAACGGCGGCGTTATTATCGTCGTCACGAACACCATGGATATCAAGATCGCCAGTGCATTAGGGCCTACAACTCCATTCCTCATCGCTATGGCCGGTATAATTCCACACCCATTCTCATGCCAATTCCTATCCCCAGAGAAGCTGAGTATGGCGGCGACAGAATAGATTAGAGCAAACAACCCAGCGCTGTGCATGTAGTCCAGCTCAATTCCCATCCCGACTTCCACGAAGAGCAGAGAGATAAACAACGAGTAACCGAGTGTGTTGATAGAGTCCTCTGCTACTCCCTCGTGAACACACATTTAAGGAGGAATGGCGTAACAATAGTTGTAATGATGACCATCGTCACGGGAATTGCGAACGTCCCCCTATCAAACGCTCCTTCCCTGAGGGCAACATTGGCCATTATCAGGGCGACTTCCATCCTTGGTATCATCCCCATACCAATTTGAAGGGCTTCGATAGGCGTGAACTTCATTGCTAGAGCTCCAATTCCACAGCCGACAACCTTTCCGGCTATCCCGAGGAAAGCGTAGAGGATGGCGAAGGTTCCGGCATGGGTAAGCACCCTTACGTCGCTCTCGATCCCTATGCTGACGAGAAATATGGGGATAAAGAGAGAATAACCTATGGTTACCATCTTGTCGGTTATCTTCCGGGCTTCTCCGGAAGCTCCAATTAGGATGCCTGCAAGGTACGCTCCCGTTATCCCGGCTATCTTAAAGTGCTCGGCTATGGAAGCGAATATCAACATTATGGCCACGGCCATAGCCGTAACAGTTTCTGGAAGCGTTATTCTCTTGGAAGCTTCTAAAATCCTTCTTACGGCCGGCGTTCCGAGGAGAAGGCCCAGGAGGAAGAATAGAGCCGCTTCAACTATTATAAGAATCAAATCCTCCATGTAAACGGTTCCCCTAGTGTTTATGCCAACGAGAATAGTGAGGACGATAATGCCCAGAACATCATCAACAACTGCCGCCGCAAGGATCGTTGTCCCTACCCGCGTCCTGAGCTTCTTCATTTCCATGAGGATGCTGGTGGTGAGGCCAACGCTTGTGGCCGTGAGAATGCCACCTAAGAAAAGAGCTTGGACTCTGGGATACCCCCAGGCTAGGGCCCCGAGGTATCCGAAAGTGAAAGGTATCAAGACCCCTAAGACAGCCACGAAGAAGGCTGGAATTCCCACATGCTTGAACTCATCGATGTCAGTTTCAAGCCCGGCAAGGAATAAAAGTATGACCACGCCAAGGTCGGCGAGCAGTCTTACCTCTTCGTCGTAGGATACTAGGTTGAGGATTGAAGGGCCAATGACGATACCACCCATGAGCTGGCCCAACGCCGCAGGAAATCCGAAGCGGACGGAGATGTAGCCGAACACTTTGGCGACTATAAGGATCAGGGCGAGCTCTAGGAATACATCCATACCTGACACCCTCAGAGGGCCACTATGCGTATCAGCCTGATAATGTCCTTGACCTCGAGAAGCCCATGGACGAGTCCCCTATCATCTACTACGGGCAAATGATGTTTCCCGGTCTCTATCATAACCTTTATGGCGTAACCTAAGTTATCGTCCACGTGGACTGTTATGGGCTTCTTAACCATTATATCCTCGACACGCGAGGCTCTTGTTAGGGAATACTTCTTGAGGAAGCCGAGCCCTACGATCGAGTATCTTCTCGGTGGAGTGAAGTAGTGGAGGAGGTCTTTCATCGTTATGAATCCCACCAGCCGTCCCCTATCGTCCACAACGACCGCCGATGTCTCCTCACTGGTGAACTTCCCTATGAGCTCGAATAGGGGTGTTTCGGGCCTTACCTTTAGGAATTCCTTATCCATGACTATCCTGACAGGCACCTTGGATATGTAGCGGATATTATGGCTGAGGTCTTCCTTTCTTGCTAGTAGGACAAGCTTCCTCTTTCCCATAATAATCTTTGCCTTAACCCCCTTTCCCCTCATGACCGGGCTCCCCCGAAGAACTCATCAAGCCTCCTCTGGGCCCTCTGCTTCAGGAGCCAGCTCTTGGCGAGATAACGCTCGAGAGGGTGCTCTAAGAACCTCCCAACCTCCCTCAGGGCTTCATTAAGGGTCTCAAACCTTCCAACCGGATTCTCGAGGGCCTTTCTTATCCCGACCCTAATCTGCCATACTCCGACGGGGGCGTAGTAGGCGGGGGTAATCTCCCTGAACACGAGGATTTTTGCCTGCCTCTTCCTTTTATCAAGGGCCTCGAGAACGCTTAGACGGGCCGCATAGTAGGCACCGGTAGTCTCCTCAGCGTAGCCCTTAATCCCGCGGAAGTTCTCGTAGTCGTGGAGTACCTCCGGTTCAGCGCTCCCGAAGAGGGACCCCTTAAGCCACACCTCGAGTAGCTCAAAGGAGTACCGACCGGGTATCAGAAGGACAGCGTACCTGTTGCCCAGAAACTCGGCGAAATAGAGCTCATAATGGGAGATTTCAGGATAATCGAGAACTTTCCTCCTTAGGAAGTTCCCTATGGTGTCCTGAACGGCCGTTATGCTCCATCTCGTTGGTACAAGCCTTGGCCTGAGTCCGAGGAGGCCGACCGAAAGGAGGCGGACTATGTAGTACTCATCAAAACCCCATTCGTAGAGGCGCAGGATTGCATCCGAGGCCTTCAGCTCGTCTTCAACCACCCTGTCGGTCTTCCTAGGTATTTTGGGATTTTCAGCGAGCTCGAATCTTAGCATCTCGGCCCGGGGGCCAAGGGGAGGCGCGAATTCACTCGGGAGCACCTTCAAGATGGGCCTTCTCTTCAGCAACACTTCGCTGTCAACTGGTTTGATAGACATTGCGAGCTCTT
This sequence comes from Pyrococcus yayanosii CH1, assembly GCF_000215995.1. Lineage (NCBI taxonomy): Archaea > Methanobacteriati > Methanobacteriota > Thermococci > Thermococcales > Thermococcaceae > Pyrococcus > Pyrococcus yayanosii. The sequence continues at coordinate 723,351 of NC_015680.1, forward strand.
GAATTTCCCCCAGCACTCTGCCGCTCTTCCTCACGTCCACATCGGCTCGCATCTCTCCCATAACGAGGAGGGAACGATAGTAGAGGATATCCCTTACGCTCCTGCCCTCCCATCGAAGGGGGTCGTCAAGGTGCCTCGTGTTTCCCTCTACCGGCGGAACGAGAGGGCCTATTTTAACCCTAGGATAGCCGAATTCGCCGACGAAGACACTTGGTGGTGACGAACCGAAGATGTCGGTTCTGTCCACGAATTTAGCAACCTTCTGAGCAGCCATGAACCTTTCGAGTATTGGGCATGTAGGCCTGCCGCAGAGTAGCTTTCTCCCCTTGCAGAGGGCACAGAGCTTCGAGTTGAACCTCATCATCCTAAAATCTTCCAACCCCTCGTTATCAGCCTTTCGGTTGTTACGAAAAGCTTAAATCATCCAAAGGGTAGCTCTAAAGGGAAAGCTCCCAGCTGGTGATGGAAAATGGTTAGGGCCTACGTTTTACTGACGGTTGAGATAGGAAAAGTTGAGAAAGTCATAGGGGAGATAAAGAAGATACCCGGCGTTATAAAGGCCGACGCCGTGACGGGTCCCTACGACGCCATAGTCCACATAGAGGCTACTGACCTCGGAGAGCTCACGAGGAAAATACTTCACGACATCCACAACATCGATGGCGTTATCGACACGACAACTGCCATAGTGGTGGAGCTCGAAGAGTGACTACCTCCTTCTCTTCCCGCCCCTGTAGCTCCTCTTCCTGAACTCTCGAACCTTCTGGGCTATTAGTTTTAAGGTCTTGCCCTTTCCGTGGGGGCTTTCAATGATCGCCCTGCCCGGAGCCCTGAGGTCCTCATCAAGTCCCGAGAGTCTTGGGTTCAGCTTGTCCTCCTCTACCTTCAGCACCTTGAAGCCTAACGCCTCCGCAGCCTCAACGATCTCGGATATCTGAGGTGATTCAACGGCCACTGACTTTGGCACAACCCTACCGTACTTTTTCGAAAGCCGAGCATCGATCTCGCTAGCCCACACGATGAACCTTGCCACGGTCCCACCTGACAAAGCTTAAAAGAATAAAAATTAAAAATCCTTTGGTGGGTGTGATGCTCCCTGGACAGGTTGGTAAAATAATCATGGATAAAATTAGGAACGGGGACGTTGTCCTAATCGAGTACCCGAGTACGTTTCCAAGCCATAGGCTCTTATGGGAGACCCTTATTCCCGAGCTCGCCGAAGGATTTGACATCGTCATAGACGATTTCTTCGGAGTCGGAGACTTACTGTTCAGGGCTTATATCAGGAGGATAACGGCCGAAGAGTACAAGAAGATAATGGACATCGTTGGGAGCGTTAAGGTTGTCAAGATAGGGCCCGGAAAGGTCAGCTATGGTCGGCTGGTCGAGGAAATTCCCCTTACCTACGATGTCTCCGAGTTCATAAAGCTCTACTACCCGAGTATAAGGAAGGTCATCTCGAAGGCCTCGAAGAAAGTTGTCTTCATAACTGTGGGCCTTTCCGAGTACCTATACTTTGGGGGTGATAAAGCCCTCCAGACGATTCTCTTCAGCCGTAGCAGCCTTCCCATAGAGGACTGGACGTCAATCTATCTGCTTAACACGTCCCTGGTCCCGGCCCAGGCCTTAGCGGCCCTCGAGGAGATAAGCCCCCTTATAATATCTTCCGAGCCCTCCGGCAAGGTGGTTATCAAGAAGGGGTGAGCCATGATAAAAGAAGGGGACAAGGTTCTTCTCGTTGATCCGAGGGGAAAGAAGTACCTGATTACAGTTAGGCCTCGCGAGTTCCACACCGACCTCGGCGTTCTCAAGCTTAACGAGCTAATCGGCAAGGAGTTCGGGGACGTGATTAGGAGCCATAAGGGAGCCGAGTTCAGGGTTCTGAGGCCAAGGATAAATGACTTTATAGAGAAAATGAGACGTGGGCCCCAGATAGTTCATCCAAAGGATGCCGCCCTCATAGTTGCTTATGCCGGAATATCCCCCGGGGACTTCATAGTGGAGGCGGGGGTAGGTAGCGGGGCCCTGACGCTCTTCTTGGCCAACGTCGTTGGTCCGGAGGGCAGAATAGTGAGCTATGAGATACGGGAGGACTTCGCGAAGCTGGCCTGGGAGAACGTCCGATGGGCAGGTTTTGACGACCGCGTCACGATTAAGCTAAAGGACATCTACAAGGGAATAGATGAGAGAGATGTGGACCATCTCGTTTTGGACCTACCCCAGCCTGAGAGGGTGCTGGAGCACGCCCTTGAGGCCCTGAAGCCCGGTGGGTTCTTCGTGGCCTATACACCGTGTATGAATCAAGTCATGAGGCTCTACGAAAAGTTGGAAGAGTTCAAGGATAGATTCTCTAGGGCCAGGACGATAGAGGTTCTCGTGAGGGAGCAGGAGGTCAAGAGGGAGTGTATGAGGCCGAAGACTACGATGTTGGCCCATACGGGCTACATAACCTTCGTGAGGAAGCTGTAGCGGTCAGGCGAGAGGGGGCTCATCACATCTCAGGGTACCGTGAAGCTCATCATCCCAACCGGAGTTTCCCGAAAGATTTATAATTTTCACCCCCTCCCAACGAAAGGGGGCCCGTGGTCTAGACTGGTTATGACGCCGCCCTTACAAGGCGGAGGTCCGGGGTTCGAATCCCCGCGGGCCCACCATTGCCGCTATGGAAAGATTTTTTAGTGCCCCCTATGTACCCTCCCCGGGTGTTTCTCATGAGGGGGGATGGAGTTTGCCAAGCTCCCACGGTCAGCCAGAGAGGTTCTTCAGGTCCTTGATAGGCCCAGGTCTTCTAGAGAGATAGCTCAGCTGACAAACCTCTCCGAGAGAACCGTCAGACATGCTCTAAAGATTCTGAAAGGCTCTGGGCTCGTCAGGGAGGTCTTTCTGCTCGGAGACACGAGGAGAAGGGTTTACGTGAGAGCTCTTCATTCCGCAGATATGCCCTCTGCCTCATAGATTGCCTGGAGAATTTTATCTCCCTCTTCTTTGCTTTTGATAACTTTTTCGGCGGTCTCGATGGCTTCAATGAACTTCGCATGCCTTACTAGAAAGTCTATGGCGTCAAGGGCCTTCAAAAGGCGGAGATCATAGTTCTTTGCTGCGAAGTATCGGATTATGCTCATTCTTATCCTGGCCCTGAAGTCAACCCTTCCGCCGCTCTCCTCTAGAGCCTGTCTGTAGATCCTCAAACCATCCTCAAGCTTGCCCAGGGCTACTAAGGCTTCAGCGAGCTGCATTAACTTCTCCCCCACGAGCTCAAACTTGCCCTGGCTTCTGTAGTCTCCAATGATTTGATTAAGCATCTTTATGAGGTTTATCCCTATGAGGTTTGCCCTATTCAAGTTTCCGGCTAGTAGGTAGGCATACTGGGCCTTCAGGAGGAGGGTCGTCATCCCATCTAGGTCTCCCTCCGCGTAGGCGAGCTTGCTAGCCTTTTCGTAGTGCTGGCCTGCCGTCTCCACGAGCTCCCTGAATCTCTCGTCGTAGCCAAATATGCTCTTTATGTAGTTAGCAACCTTTTGGAAGGCCTCTGCGGCCGCCTCGTGATTTCCTTCCGAAAGGGCATCCTCGGCTATCCTTCCGTATATATCAACGAGTTTGCTAGCGACCTCCTTCATGTGATCTTGGTCGTTTATCAGCTCGTAATACCGGTAGGCGGACTCGTATGCGGCTATCGCTGAGTCAAAGTCGCCGGCCTCCACGTAGCTCGCTCCGAGGTCTTCGTACATCTGGGCGAATTCAAATGTGTACTTTTTCAGGCTCTCCTCTTCCTTAAGAAATGTGAAGGCCTCTATGACGTTCAGGCAGAAGTCCCCCAGCCTTTCCAAATTGACTTCTGGCCTGTCAATTTCCTCCTCAATCAGGCGAAGATACAGGTATGCCGCCTTCAGCATGAGGGGTCTTGCCCTCTCCTCAAGCCCGAGCCTCTCCTTGAGTATGAGGCCAAGGTCCTTATATATGGTCGCCGCCTTTATCACATATCCTCTGTCCTCATAACCCTTCGCAGCTCTCAGCAAAAGCTTCACAGCCTCTTTGATTTTACCCTCGCTAAGCTTCTTGTATCCAACCTTCTCAAGTTCCTCCGGGTCTGCCATGAGGAGATTTACGTCCAACCCCTCCACCCCGCTGGTTGTTAGCCTGTTATTATCGGGAGGTAATATTATTTAAGCCTTTCCAGGAGGCTGAGGGGGTAAAATGATAGGGAGGCCTTTGCCTGCGCCGGATCCATGCCAAGGGCGATGCCAAGGCTCATAAGCTCCCGGGGTCCTCTCACCTCCCATCTGTTCCCGGCGGAGCTCGTGAGGAAGCGTGGGACACCGTACTTGTCCACGAGTCTCCAGACTCGGGCCATAAATTTGAGCATCGTGGCTCTCTCGTATGGGGAAGCCCTCAGGAGGGGCCCCATGGGAAAGCCCACCGCAACACCTTTCTTGGCCGCCAGCCGCGCGAGGACGTGGTCGAAGCCCGGATCTCTTCTCCCCAGCCAGGGTCCTATGATGGCGTCCACCCCAGTCTCGATGGCATATCTGACCACCCGGAGGTTGCCCCCTTGAACGTAAAGGAGAACCTTTCCTATCCGTTGTCTGAGCGTTTTTATCAGGGATGGCCTTTCGGTGATTACAAGAAGAGCAATCTTCCCGTATTCCCCCCTGAGCTCTCTAACCCTTTCTTTCAGCTCGCCAATGTCTGGCTCTTCCTTCAGGGAGAGCTCCATCGTGAAGACTACCTCGTCGAACCACTTCCTCGCGAGCTCGTAGGCATCCTCGCTTCTCACGTCCATTTCAACCATCTTCATCAGAGAGCCACTCCCGAACGGCCTTGACAACACTTTCCTTCTTCATAGGGAACGCCTTCACCTTTATCCTCACGTGAATAACGTCTTCTCCTTCCGTGACCTTCACCTCGCCCAGGTAGGCCTTTTGCTTGTCGAAGCGGATGTAGAAGGTGCCTGTCTCATCGACCTTCTCCTCAGCGTGCTCTACCAGATAGGCCTTGTCCTCTTCGCTCAGAAGCTTCTTGAGATTCTCGAGGAACTTTCTAACGTTCTTGCTCCTCCTGAGCTCCGCGTCCACAACAAGGATGGGGTTCCCAAAGTAACCCTCCGTCTCTATTACTTCGAACTCTACATCCTTTGGTGATACATCATCGGGAAACAGCGTCTCAAGTGCCTCGAGCACTTTTTCCGGATCCTCGGTGGCGTGGATGAACGTCCTGATCTTCACACTATGAGCTTGGAGCCTCTTAACCATCCTCACCCACCAGAGAAAACTTCGCACCGGAGATTAAAAATCTTCGTGAAGTCGTTCGCCAAGGAGATACGTCGCCGTTGCCCCCTTGACCTCTACGTCTGCAAATTCGCCTGCGTCCCCTGACGGCAGGATTATGTGCTTGTAGTTCATCGTAACGGCGTCTATGTTGCCCTTCTTCCCTGGCCCGTGAACGAGCACTTTGAGTCTTTTCCCGATGTACTCCATGTTGATCTCGTAGCTTATCCTCAGGCGGAGGTGGTGGAGAAGGCGGGAGCGCTCTTTAATGATCCAGCCTGGTAGTTGTTTCCACTTGGCGGCCACGGTCCCGGGTCTCGGCGAGTAGCGGGAGACGTTAACCTTGTCAGGCCTAATCCTCTCTATTAGGGCCACGGTTCGCTGGAACGCCTCCTCGTCCTCGCCAGGGAATCCCACTATGACGTCCGTGTGGAGGTTGAGGTCAGGGAAGGCCCTCCTGAACTCAGCAACTATCTCCTCGAACTCCTCGACGGTGTAGGTTCGGCCCATGCGTCTGAGTATCTCGTTGTCGCCGCTCTGGACGGGGAGATGCAGGAATTTGTAGATTTTCTCGTCCTGATATGCCTCGATGAGCTCATCGAGAAACTTGATGACGTGGTTGGGGTTCATCATGCCAACTCTAATTCTGAACTCCCCATCTATGGCCGTTATCTCGTCTAGGAGCTCCGCGAGGTTCGTGCCTATGTCGAAGCCGTAGCACCCGGTGTCCTCCGCAGACAACCATATCTCCCTGTAGCCCCTCTCGATGGCCCACTTGACCCAATTCACGATGAGCTCCGGCCTGTAGCTCTTGAGAACGCCGCGGGCGAGACGTGTGGCACAGTAGGTGCAGGCGTTTAGGCATCCTTCGGCTATGGGCACCACGAAGCTGATGCCGGAGGTAGGGAGCCGGGGAAGGGTAAGCTTGTCTAGGTTTCTCTTCCTCCAGTCAGGCACGCTTATGATCTTCTCCCCCCTCTCTGCCGTCTCAATTGCATAGGCTATCCTGTCTATGCTTTTGACTCCGAGAACGGCAGATGCCCTTTCGTCTATGACGGAGGGGTTTACATGGGGCAGGCACCCGGTCACTATTACCTTCTTTCCGGCGTCGAGGAGCTCCCTAATCCTGCGGGCCATCTTTACTTCCGTTGGATCCTTGACGGCGCAAGTGTTCACGACGACGTACTCAGCCTCCTCGATAGTATCCACTATCTCGTGTCCTGCGAGCATTAGTATTCCAGCCATGAATTCCCCATCTGCCCTGTTCCTGGCACATCCATAGTTCTCTATGTGTACCTTGGCCATAGCTGACCGGAGTTCTCAACCCATTTTAAAGGTCTTGCCCCTTGCTTAAACCAAAGGTTTACAATAAGTTTATAAACACCTAACGTTCATTTCCAATGGTCACGTTCAAAAATGGGCGTATGGACGGAGGTGTTCATCGTGTACAAGATCCTCGAGAAACGGGAAATCGCTATGAGGAACACATGGTACAAGATCCATGCACCTCACGTGGCCAAAAAAGTTCAAGCCGGCCAGTTCGTCATTGTAAGGGCTTTCGAGAATGGGGAAAGAATCCCGTTAACTCCAGTCATGTGGGACAGGGATGAGGGATGGATAGTCTTGATAGTTTTCACCAGGGGCAAGACAACGATGAGGATGGCTATGGAAATGAAAGAAGGGGACTACCTTCCCGATGTCGTCGGACCCCTAGGAAATCCAGCGCCGATGGAGAGGTTTGGGAAGGTTCTCGCCATAGGGGCCTACACCGGGATAGTCGAGGTCTATCCCATAGCCCGTGCTTGGCAAAAGATAGGCAACGACGTTACGACGCTCCACGTAACCTTCGAGCCAATGATCATCCTCAAGGACCACCTGGAGAGGGCCGTCTCGAGGCACATAGTGGAGCCCGTCCCTCTCGACCCGAACCTTGACCTTAAGGAAAACATGAGGAACGTCACGAAAAGGCTCACCGAGAAGGTCAGGGAGATGCTGGAGAAGGAGGACTACGACCTTGTCTTCATGGTCGGTCCCGTTGGGGACCAGAAGGCTGTCTTTGGAATCGTGAAGGAGTTTGGAATTCCCATGCGTGTTGATCTCCATCCGATAATGGTTGATGGTAGTGGTATGTGTGGTGCTTGTCGTGTTACCGTGGGGGGTCAGATCAAGTTCGCCTGCGTGGACGGACCAGAATTCGATGCCTATCAGGTTGATTGGGATGAACTCATCCACAGGGTAGGGTTCTACGCCGATATGGAGAGGAAGGCAATGGAGCTTTACATGGCGGGGCTTATGTCTAGGGGGGTGGTCTAATTGCCGAAGCTCATTAGGGGGAGGGTTCCTACTCCTGAGAGGTCTGTTGAGGAGAGGGTTAGGGATTTTAATGAGGTTAATCTTGGTTATACCTTCGAGCTTGCTCTCAAAGAGGCTGAGAGATGCTTACAATGCCCAAAAGAATATGCGCCGTGCATAAAAGGATGCCCAGTTCAAATAGACATACCTGGCTTTATTAGGGCGTTGAGGGTGAACAAGGAGAACCCGCGCAAGGCTGTGAAGGAAGCTTTGGGGATAATCCGGGCTAACAACGCTTTGCCCGCAATTACTGGGAGGGTTTGTCCGCAAGAGGAGCAGTGTGAGGGCGTGTGTGTAGTGGGTAAGGTTGGGGATCCAATAAACATTGGAAAGCTGGAGCGTTTCGTTGCGGACTACGCGAGGGAGCATGGAATAGAGGATGAACTGCTCATGGAGGTCGTCCCGAATATAAGGGGGAATGGGAAGAAAGTTGCGGTTGTTGGTGCTGGGCCTGCAGGCTTAACTTGCGCCGCTGAACTCGCCAAAATGGGCTACGAAGTTACAATCTTCGAAGCCCTCCACGAACCCGGAGGCGTCCTAACTTACGGCATACCAGAATTCAGACTACCAAAAGAGATCGTAAAAAAAGAACTCGAGAAGGTAAAGAAGCTTGGGGTGAAGATAGAGACGAACGTCCTCGTGGGCAAGACGATAACCTTCGAGGAGCTCCGCGAGGAGTTCGATGCAATATTCATAGGGACGGGTGCCGGAACACCGCGCATTTACCCCTGGCCGGGCGTCAACCTCAACGGCATCTATTCGGCCAACGAGTTTTTAACTAGGATTAATCTTATGAAGGCTTACAAGTTCCCCGAGTATGACACGCCCATAAAGGTTGGGAGGAGGGTGGCCGTCATAGGTGGTGGCAATACAGCCATGGATGCCGCCCGCTCCGCCCTCAGGCCTGGAGCTGAAGTCTGGGTACTCTACCGCAGGACGAGGAAGGAGATGACGGCTCGCGAGGAAGAGATAAAGCACGCCGAGGAGGAGGGCGTTAAGTTCATGTTCCTCGTCTCGCCCAAGCGCTTCATAGGGGACGAGAATGGGAATCTCAAGGCAATAGAGCTGGAAAAGATGGAGCTTGGTGAACCGGACGAAACGGGGAGGAGGAAGCCGGTCCCGACGGGCGAGACCTTCATCGCGGAGTTCGACACAGCCATAATAGCAATCGGCCAAACGCCCAACAGGACGTTCCTCGAGACGGTTCCGAACCTGAAGGTTGATGAAAAGGGCAGGATAGTGGTGGATGATAATCTCATGACGAGTATTCCGGGCGTTTTTGCGGGTGGCGACGCTATTAGAGGAGAAGCGACAGTAATTCTGGCAATGGGCGATGGTAAAAAAGCCGCAAAAACCATCCACAAATATCTTTCTTCCTGATTTCTTCTCAAATCTCGCCGTTCAAGGCTCCGGCAACTACTTTTGCCTTCTATATCGGCTCTCACAATTTTTAACACTTCACGTACTAAAAAGATAATTCCATTATTTCCTTTTAAACATGCCGAAAATTTTATAATTAATAACTACAATAATTATGTGGTGGTAACTTGTGAGTGGAAGACAAAAATATTATGGAGTTGTGTGGATTGTTATATTCATAGTATTTGCAACCTTAATAACAGCCACATACTGGTCAAATAGATGTTACGAGTATCGTGAGGATTGCCCAATAATGTGTAGGGAAGGTGGAGGTATAATGTCTGACTGTGGACCGTTAACGAGAGTAGATCCTCCTGAAGCTACCATTCGATGCCTCTGCGAGTGCATGCCGGATAATCCCACAGACCCTTCTCTTCCAACGGCGATAAGAGGTGAGTCTGTATGGTAACGTCTAGGAAAGTACTTTTCATTGTTCTAGCTTTGGTATCGACGGTACCTCTTGGCCTGGCATTTATTATTCTAATCCCCTACCTACTAGCGACATTCATTTGGATAACAGAGAAAGTACCTCCTGGCCAGGGCATCTTATTTGAGGCGAGAACAGCTCCATATTACGTCTCAGTAAAAATGACGCCTATTTCAGTAGCACTATGTTTCCTTTTAGGGTTTGTGAGTTCAGTATATCTTCTTAGGAGATTTAGGGGGATATAAGGATGAGAATTCTTGAGATGATAAAGTACCATATGCTGATAGTTTTAAGAGATATGAGATACCTAGCGGGAATTATCCCGTGCATGTTCTTTGCGGTGTACCTCAAAAATAAAATAATTGAAGATCCAACAATTTTTGTCCTTATGGGAATCTTAGTATTCCTTTTCTCCCGTTCTTTTGATCCAAAGCGAATTGGAATGATATTTAACTATAAACCCAATACAGATGCCGTTGCATTACTCACATCTATAGCCATAAACCTACCAGTCATCCTGAGTTTTTCCTATGCCTATCCGGGTTTCTTGATATCTAACCTAACTACATTCATTGCATTGTCATCTCTTCCCTTATCTATATCACCTAGAATTAAAGGAACAGCTTTCGTCCTCGGTCTCTTAGCGACAGCAGGACGGAAGGCTACTTTGATAGGATACATCCTCCTGGCAATCGCATTCTTACTCGCCCATATTTTAAAAGATAAGCTGGTAGGAGTTTATTTAATTAAAGGCAACTATATTTCCACGATTTCTTTTGAAGTCAGAGGAGTCGCTATTGTCCTCTCTATAGTTTACATAATCATAGCTGAGTACTTAAAAATGCAAGGGGTGTCATTTGCTTGTGGATTTTGGGCGTTTAAGGCTCCAGCAACCTTAGCTCTACTGTCAGATCCACAGAGGTATGAGAGCATAACTAAACTTGCAAGTTCAATGGGCGGTTTATGTATAGGAGTTTCGTTGATTTGGCCCTTATTCCTTGTTGGTGATAGCTACATAGATTCTCACATAACTTACCTTCATTATCTAAGGCCCGAAAATTATCGTAGGAGATTAATTAAAGAAACGACACTCTTTTTGACATCATTGATAGTGCCATTAGTGTTTTACTCTTTGGCTATTTTCGAAAAGTTGTTTCTAAAAAGCTTGTATCGGCTAGTTTTCATATTAGCCTTGAGTAGACTTATATTGTCCCTAACGTTGCCGAATTTTGAAAGGAATGGATTCTTGTGGATTTATCTTCTTTTAATAAGCATGCCATTCTTTTGGCCCATAACCCAGATTAGTATATGGACAATTCCCCTAGTAATTGCCCTTTCTCCGCTCGCATACATTGTAAGGATCAAACTAGAAGGGGTGAGAAAAAATGCTTAAACAATTTTTGAACTTCATAAAGATGGTGAGTATATACGTGGCATTTCTTATGACTTTTGTATTTGGAATTAGTCTCCTTATTGTTGCAATAGTAAAGGGGAAATACGCCCATTGCTACATTAAATTTGTAATAAAAAATGTAATGCTACCTCTCGCGGGAGCAATATATGTTCATGAAATTTTTCAATATCTCCCCATAATGTCCCCCATAACAGTGAAGATGGACTTCAAAAGGTTTATGTTTGTATGGGAACCAACAGTAGAAGTTTCTTCAATTAGAGGTTTATGCGGCTGGATTCTTGGGTTTGTATCCCCATTTGTTATAGGAATATTATTGCTTGGCATGGGAAATGGTATCGTAGCAATTCCGTTCCTTTTGGTATCTATTTCTGGAATCGTAGGAATTTTGGAGGGATTAAAATGAGGCTTGAAATAAAAAATTTAAGCGTCGGCTATACTGACCCGATTCTTAAAGGAATAACAATTGTTGTAGAAAGAGGAGAGGGTATAAATTTCTATGGTCCAAATGGGATAGGAAAGACTACGCTCTTAAAAACTATCTCGACGTATCTAAAACCTCTTAGGGGGGAAATATTATATGATGGAATTCCCATAGAGAAAGTTAAAGGCAAAATATTTTTCCTTCCTGAAGAAATCCATGTTCCCATCAAGGTAAGAGCGGAGGAGTACTTGAAAGCCATCACAAGTCTTTATGGAGCGAATGTTGATAAAGATGGAATAACAAGAGCACTTGAATCTGTTGGAGTCCTAAACCCAAAAAGAAAGCTTGGAGAACTCTCCCAGGGAACTATAAGAAGGGTTCAACTGGCTTCGACTCTGCTAGTTAATGCTGAGATAATACGTTCTTGACGACCCGGTTGTTGCTGTTGATGAAGATTCAAAACATAATGTGCTAAAATACATCCTTAAGAGAAAAACTCCGCTACTGTGATATAAATGAGGATCTTCGTAAATATTCAGCACTTAGAAGAACCTAACAATCCTTCCCATCAGCCTTACATTATTTTTTCTTAAAAAATCAAGAGAAGACTAAAGCCTGACCACATGAACTGAACAAGAGATGCATGGATCGTAAGCTCTCACGACCATCTCCGCCAGGAATTTCAGCCTCTCTGGGTCATCTCTGTAATGTTTCTCCGCCATCATCCTGACGTGGACCTCCATCATCGCCAGGTTCATAGCTGTTGGCGTTATTATGTCCGCGTAGGCAATCCTGCCGTCTTCCACCTTCAGGGCGTAGACGAGGAGGCCCCTCGGAGCCTCGGTTATGCTGACGCCGAAGCCGTTCCTTATTTCCACCTCGTCCCTCGGTCTTACCGGCCACTTGACGAGGACCTCGTCAACGAGGTCAATGGCCCTCTCCGTGAAGTACACAAGCTCAAGGGCCTGGGCGAGGTTGTTGGCGAAGGGGTTGGTTGATCTGAGCAGCTCTCTGTGGGCCTCGTAGAGCTCCTTGGCCCTTCCATAGAGCAGGTCGACGTTGTTGACAATCCTCGATATTGCGCCCACCATGAAGGGGCTCTCGCCGTTGTATAAGCTGTGCTTAGCGAAGCTGTGCTCCACAACGCGCTCAACAATGTGCTTCTTGTACTCTTCTACCGGGAACTCGAAGCCGTCGCTGACGCTTATGGTGTCGCCGTAAATTCCGTAAACCCCGTTTCTCGGCTTGACGGCCATGTGAGTTATCGGGCCTTCGACCTCGCTATACTGCTCCAGCTTGGCGAACAGCTCGAAGGTGTATTCCGCCAGAGGCAGGGCCTCCTTCAGCTTCCTCTTCATATTCTCAAGCGTGCTCTTGTCCGGGAGCTTGCCGAAGCCACCCAGGATGGCGTTCTCCTGGTGGATGGCTCTGCTCCCCAGGACGTCCATTATCCAAGAGCCAAGGTTCTTGAGCTTGAGTGCTATTTCGATTTCTTTCTTGTACTTCTCCACCATATTGAGCGGGCTTGAGTAGCCGAGGTAATCTGGCAGGACGAGAAGGTAGAGGTGAAGGGCATGGCTCTCTATCATGTCGCCAATGTAGAGAATCTCCCTAAGGGCCTGAATCTCCTCCCTCGGCTTGAATCCCACTGCTTTCTCGGCCGCTTCAAGGGCAGTGAGTTTGTGAGCGGCGGAGCAGAAGGAGCATATCCTAGGATAGACAGCCAAAGCCTCTTCGAGCTTCTTACCTATCGTTATCGCCTCAAAGAAGCGCGGCCCCTCGATGATGTTAAGCTTGACTTCCTTGACACCCTCGTCTCCTATCACTATCTCGACGCCACCCTTACCTTCCACGCGTGCGATGTGATCGACGGTAATCGGGAGATAGAGGTTCTTCATTCTTTCACCCCCTCAAAGACCTTGTTAACAATCTCCTCCAGCTTCGGGTTGTGGGCGTTGAATATCTTCATGCGCCTAAGTATTTCTTCCTTGGTAAGTCCCTTCTCCTTGAATACCCTCGCGAGCGAGTCGAACCAGGCAACGTCGTAGCCAATGGCACCTCTACAGCCAACGCAGGCAATACTATAAGCCGGGCACCTTGCGTTACAGCCTGCCCTTGTTATCGGGCCGAGGCAAGGCTCGCCCCTCTCGAGGAGCACGCAGGGGTTGCCCCTGAGGCGGCACTCGAGGCAGACCGGGTAGTCTATGTCCTCCGGCCACGAGCCGATGAGGAACGTGCCGAGGGCGTAGAGGAAGTCCTTCTTCTCCGGTGGGCACCCATAGAGCTTGTAGTCGACCTTTATGTACTTCTCCACAGGCTCAGCCATCTTCGGTTTGAACTTTACCTTTGCATCGCCGTAAACCGTCTTCCAGAGCTCCTCAAGGCTCTTGTCGTTGGCCCAGCTCTGAACACCGCCCTGAATGGCGCAGGCCCCAACGGCCACCACTATCTTAGCGTTCTCGCGTATCTTCTTCACGAGCTCGACCTCTTCCTCCGTCGAGACGCTCCCTTCTATGAAGGCTATGTCAACGGGCTCGTCCTCGGCGCTGTCTCTGTCGAGCATGTACCAGCACACGATTTCAGCGTTCAGAAGGAGATGGAGTATCTCGTCCATCATCGCGAACTGGAGCTGACAGCCGTAGCATGATGTTAGAGCGTAAAACCCTATGCGTATCTTCTCCTCCATTCCCATCACCTCAGTCCAGCAAACCGGGCGTGGATACTATGTCGAAGTACGTGAACACGGGTCCATCCTTGCAGATGTACTTCCAGCTCGTGCTCGTTCCAACGTTGCAGTGGCCACATTTGCCTATTCCACACTTCATTCTCCTCTCTAGCGTCACGTAGATGTTTTCAGGCCTGTAGCCGTAGTTTATCAAGGATTCAAAGACGGCCTTGTACATTCTAGGAGGCCCACAGATAGCGACGGCCGTGTTCTTCGGGTTGGTGTTGGCCTCGACTATGAACTGCTGAGGTCTCCCGTGAAGGCCTGGCCAGTCTGGGTCCCTCGTCACGCTCTGGATTATCTTGACGTTCTCGGCCTCGGCCAGGTCCTTCATGGCCTCCAGCTCCTTGTAGAAGAGCAAGTCCTTTCCATAGCGGGCCGTGTTGATGAAAGTTATGTTGCCATACCTCCAGCGGTTGTCCATGGCATAGAGGAAGGCACTTCTCAGCGGAGCTGCTCCAAGGCCCGCGGCGATTAGAAGTAAGTCCATGCCTTCCCATTCATCAACCGGGAATCCGTTTCCGTAGGGACCGCGGACGAGGACTGTATCGCCGGGCTTGAGCCTGTGGATGACCGTCGTGACCCTTCCGGCTCTCCTTATGCAGAGCTCAAAGAAGCCGCGCCTCATTGGCGACGAGCATATGCTTATGGGAACCTCGCCGACACCCGGAATCGTGAGCTGAACGAACTGACCGGGCTTGAAGGTCCACGTCTCGGCAAGCTTCGGATCCTCGAAGCGGAAGAGGAAGAGCTTCTCCCTCTCCGTAAGCGGGTAGACCTTTAGCACCTTTGCCCTGTGGAGAGCGTAGGGGTTGTCGTTCGGCGTCATAACATCCTTGGGGAGCATCATAGCCCATCACCTCTTATCGAGGTAGAGTAAGCGAATCCCCTCTTCGGAATCTCCTCTGTAACCTCGGGAGGACAGGACTTCTCCTCAAGACCGAGAATCGTGCGCAGATTTCTCACGAAGTTTATGCCGGCCGGGCAGAAGGCCGTACAGCGGCCGCAGCCGACGCAGTAGCTTATGCCGAGCTTTTCGTTATAGGCATTCTTGCACATGTACCTGTTCATGAAACGGGCCTTCTTTGTGGGTCTGAAGTTGTGACCGCCCGCCACAAGCCCATGGCTCCTGAACTGGCAGGAGTCCCACCGCCTCTCCCTGTATCCCGTGTCGCCGTCGAAGTTAACGATGTCTTGAACTTCATAGCAGCGGCAGGTCGGGCAGGTCGTGTTGCAGATGCCACAGGCGAGGCAGAGATCGCTCTGCTCGTCCCACATTGGGTGCTCCATCTCGAGCTCGAGGAGGTAGCGGAGGTTGCCCCAGTCCTCGTGGTACTTAAAGGCCTCGTGCCTCCTCCTCTCGAACTCCCTGAAGGCGCAGATATCCTCCGCCGTGACGGCCTCGAAGAGCTTGATGTTCTTGTCCACTATCCTGTGGCCCCTTGGAGTTCCCACGCGGACGAGCCAGCCGTCAGGAAGCTCGTGGAGGAAGAGGTCGAAGCCGTCGTCGGCAAAGTCCGTCTCACGAAGGTTGCAGAAGCAGTACTCGTCCGGCATGCAACTTATGCCGATGATTATTCCCTTCTCCCTGCGAGCCTTGTAGTACTTGTCCGGGAACTCGTCCAGATAAATCGTGTCGAGTATCTTAAGGCCATAGATGTCACAGGCGTGGACACCGAAGAGAACGAATGGTTCGACGTTCTCGATTACCTCCCTGTACTCCGCCTTCGAGATGCTGAACTCGAATAGCTTCTCTCTTGGCAGGAAGAAGAACTTCTTGGGCGGCATTATCGTCCTTGTATAGTGGAACTCAACCTTCCTGACGTCGTCAATCTCCCTAAAGTCGTAGAACTTGTCGGAAATCTTGACTGGGGCGTAAAGTTTACCCAGCTCCTTCAATCGCTCAAGGAATTCATAGGTGTTCTCCTTGGGGAGCTTAACGTATCTCATCCTCCATCACCCCTAATGAGCACAATTTATGCATGTGCACGTTTTTGTTCAGCCTCGGCAATCCTACTCCAATCCCAAAAAAAGCGTTTTTAAAGCCCCTAGTTGGCAACCAAAGGTTAAAGTAGCTTTGTTTACCTAAAAAGGCTAAGAATAACAAAAATTATTGTTTCAATGCTGTCCGCTCCCGAGACGTTGAAGGATAGAAACATGACTATATTGGACTTTTAATCCTATCAAAGCTCTAGATTGTACTATGATGTCCATAATCTATGCCATGCAGCATGATTTAATTAGAGTTAGAGAGCCTCGCTATAGATCAACAAGGTTAGGGATCCTAGCAGATTTAGCACTCTACATACTGCCTCACCCAGGGGAACTAGACTCCGCGGGAGCGGGGCTAGTCAAGTCTAAGCTACCATTCTACCTGAAAGGCCCTGTCTGTAGCGGTCGTTGAGAAACAGGAGTTATGTTATAAAGGAATTGTTGGAGAACCTTTAGCCGAGGTGATGTCCCATGCTGGCTGGAATCGCCATGATGCCTCACGGAAACGACGTCCTGGCCCCGAAGGATGATGAGACGAGGTATCTGGCCGAGGTACTTAGGAGTATTGGGGAAGTCTTCAGAACCTTTGACGCCTACGTCCTCGCAACGCCCCACAACGTGAGGATGAGCGACCACCTCGGCGTCATCTTCGCTAAGCACCTCGTTTCATGGCTTGGCTTCGCCGGCGTCGAGCTTCCCGGCGAGTATGAGACCGATAGAGAGCTCGCCCGGCTGATTTACGAGGAGGCTAGGAAGGCAGGGCTGCCAGTCGTTGACATAAATTTCGCCTCCCTGAGCGGCGAGTACTCCCGCTTTCCCCTCAGCTGGGGCGAGCTCATCCCCCTCCACTTCCTCGAAAAGAGGCCTCTCGTCGTCGTTACGCCAGCGAGGAAGGTGTCAAGAGACACGCTTGTCCGCTTCGGTGAGGTCATAGCGGAGGTCGTGGAGAGTTACCCAAAGAAAGTTGGATTGATAATAAGCGCCGACCATGGACATGCCCATGATCCCAACGGTCCATACGGCTACGCCCCTGAGTCGAAGGAGTACGACGCCCTGATAATGCAGCTCATAAGGGAGAACCGCCTCGGGGAGCTTCTAAATCTCGACGAAGGCTTCATAGAGAGAGCCAAGCCCGACAGCTACTGGCAGCTCCTCATAATGCTTGGAGCTCTGAGGAATGTCCCGATGACCCTCCGGGCCACTGCCTACGCCTGCCCAACGTACTTCGGGATGGGTGCCGCCCTCTACCTCAGGGAGTAGGGATCTTGTCATCTTCGGGTGGCCTCCATCCCTTTGTTATCTTTGCCATGTTCTTCAGGAGCTCCCTGTCTCCTTTCCGGGCCACGACATCCTCTAGGAATCTTATGAGCTCATCGTAGGTTCCTCGCTCGATTCGGAAGGGAACCCTGTCCTTGCCGCCGACGGCATAGGCGAACTTGAAGGGGTCTATCGGATGCGTTACTGGGTCCTTCCAGGAAGGATGGACATCGTAGACGAGCTCTGCCACGAGCGCTAAGGCCCTGAGTGTTCCCGGCCCGAGCCCCCTTATCAGAAGGAACTCCTCGTAGTTTTTGATACCTCCTTCCTTTAGGAACTCCAGAACCCTTTCGTTTAGTTCCAATCTCCCCAAGCTCTCGTACCTCCTCATCACGGCTCGGACGTCCACGTCCCTTGGCTTGTAGAAGACCGCATAACCCCTTACCATAGCCTTTATGGTCTCTAAGTCTCTCTTCAGCCCCCCTGGCCCCTCGGCCGCGATTTCAAGAAGGGTTCTCTGAAAGGTCTTAGACTCAAGGGCGACGGTGTTGAGGGCATACAGGCACTTGAAGCCCGCCACGGCCTTGTGGGGGTCTATCGTGAAGGCCTCGGCATTGAACCAGTGGTACCTGCGGGCCAGTTTCTTCTCTGGGTTCATCCCCTGCTGGACGACGGCCCAGTTCCCCTCCTCGTCCAGGAAAAAGGTATGGTGATAGAGCTGGTAGCCGGTCTGTAGGGCCACGGTGTCGACCTTAGCTACGAGCCTCGATATCCTGACGTACTTCTCCCCTTCAAGACCGAACTTATCTGCTATCTCCATAAGCTCCTTTGGCGTTTCCCTGCTCCTCTTCCCCTTCCCACCGGCCACCTTAAGACCAAGCTCTTCCCTCGCGAGGACCTCCTTTATTATCCCGGTCGTCACAGTCGTACTCCCCGAAGAGTCCCAGTCCATGCCTATGAGGTTGTTGAAGGCCTGAAACCATACTGGATCCGAAAGGCGCTCTAGCGTGCCCTTCGTTCCATACTCATCCACGAGAAGTTTCAGGACGAGGGCGGCGAGCTTCCTCATCCTGCTGGCGAGCCATGGAGGGACGTGGCCCGTGTGAAGAGGGAGCTCGGCAACTCCTCTCATGGCTATCCCTTCCCGTAGACGTCGTTTACCGCCATTAGGAACTCGCTCGCTTTGACAACGTCCCTGACGTCAATCCTCTCATGCCGGGTGTGGGATATATCGAGGTTGCCGGGCCCGAACACTATCGTTTTCGTGCCATTGTACATGAAGTTTATTGCATCGGTCCAGCTTCTCATGCCGCCGAACTCGCTTAGGCCCGTAATCTCCATGGCCTTCTTGGCTATCTGGACTATCTCTTCCTCCTCGCCCAACTCATATCCGTCCCATATCTCCGTGTACTCGTAGCGAAGGGTGTATTCATCAAGTATCGGGTCCATCAAATCGAGAACGTCCTCAACCTCCTGCTCCGGCAAGAGCCTCGCCTCAAGGCGACCACGGCAGAGGGCGGGGATTAAGTAGTGGGGGTTCTCGCAGACGAGCTCTTGAATGCCGATATGGGGGTCAAAGTACTTCCCCTTGGCCCTAAAGGGCTCTAGCTTCTTCAGCTCCTCTAGCATCCTAAAGGCCTGCTCTATGGCGTTCAAACCGCTCTCGGGGCATGCACCATGGGCTTCCTTTCCATCCACCTCAAAATAAGCTTCAATGTTTCCGGCGTGGGCTATGTGAATCTCAAGATCTGTCGGCTCAAGGACGATGGCCATCTTGGGCCTGTATCTCTCCATGAAGAGGGCACTGCCACGGCCACCCTTCTCCTCGTCGCTGACGAAGACTATTCCGACGTTTAGGTCTTTTCCTTCCTTCCTCAGTTGCTCCAGCATGAGAAGGATGGCCGCTATACCTCCCTTTATGTCGCTCGCACCTGTTCCGTAAACTATGTTGCCCCTGACGAAGGGTTCTACTCTCACGTCTATCGTGTCCATATGAACCTCGAAGAAGAGCTCCGCCTTCGGGTTGACGATTAGGTCGATTATCTCGCCGTCACTCTCTATGTGAACATCGTAATCAAGCCTGTGGAGGAACTCCATTATGTGCAGGGCAAGCCTGTCCTCGTGGCCTGAGGGTGAGGGAATCTTTAAGAGCTGGATGAGTATCTCCTTTGCGCGTTCGGCCTTCACTTTTCCCACCTCGAATTAGCTCATCCTAATTATTTATAAAGGTTGGGAGGTGCCCGGATGATAGAGAGGATAAGGCTCAGGGAAGAATTGGACGAAGAGGCTTACGAGAGAGTTCTAAAAACTTTGGAGATGCTCAAGGAGCGTTTTCCAAACGTCCTCGTGAGGAAGACGAAGACGGGGGAGAAGGTGAGCTTTATCGACATCGATGTATGCGGTGGCATAAACTTCGACATCATAGTGGGCGTCAGGGAGAGGCCCTTCGTTGCAGTTGAGATGGAGGGAAAGAAGGCGGTTTACGCGTTTGGCATAATGAGGTTTCTCCTCGAAGAGGCCTGTGTCGAGTTCAAACAGGAGTGTGACGGCTCCGATGCCTATCTGGGGCTGAAGAGAAAGCTCAGGGCGAAGAACCTTCTGGACTTCCTCTTAGCCTCGAAGCGATGATCCCAGTGATGGCGTGGTCATAGAAAATTCTCTCAAACTCCTCGAAGAGCATTGAAAGTCGAAGTCTGAATGTTTCATCGCCATCGAGCATCTCAAGGGCCTTGAGGAAAAGCTCTCCAACTCTACTTCCACTTTCGTCTGTCTTCAGAGCGTGGCCTATTTCCCTTAGTATAATCTCTTTGCCAAACTCTCTGTTCTCAGCGGCAAACCTCCAGACTTCAGCTTCGGCGGTGATAAGATTGGCGTCTGCCTCTATGTAGTTTCCTCTCTCGTATTCCCAGAGGACGGCCATTACGTGCTTACAGTTTCCACCCCTCGGACACGTGCACATCCCTTGGCCTGTCCCTAAATCAATGACGACGAGGTATGCGTAGGTGCCAAGCACCCTGCCGTAGAGCCTCTTCCCCGATTTAACTACCCAAGAAACTCGGGCCATTTTTACCACAGATAATTGTGGACAATCAGTATATAAGGCTTTTGGTCCCTTTCCTCTGTCTAAGGTTGGGGGTAATTATTTCCAGAAACAGGGACATTACTTATTCTGACCCATAAGGCTTATATATGGATTCTAATATACTACAGTGCTGATAAACGGCCAAGGAGGTGCCATAATGTATGGATGGGCAAAATTTGTGTTGTTTGTATTGCCAACACTTATAGTTTTAGTATCCATAGCAATTTATTACATCTCGGGCAATAGGAGGTGAGGGAAATGGAAACAGCGTATGAAATGCTCAAGAATCCGGCCGCATTTGCGGCGTTTTTATTTACACTGCTACTTCCAATTCTTGTAGGATTCTTCGTTATGAAAAGAACCAAGACAGAAGAAGACTTTTTCCTTGGCGGAAGAGCTATGGACAAAATAACGGTGGCACTTTCCGCCGTATCTTCAGGAAGGTCTAGCTGGCTCGTGCTGGGTCTTAGCGGAATGGCTTATAAAATGGGTGTTACGGCGGTCTGGGCGGCGGTTGGATATATAACGGCGGAAATGCTACAGTTCGTGTACATGGGCATAAGGCTAAGAAAGTTCTCTGAGAAATTCAAAGCCATAACGGTTCCGGACTATTTTGAAGCCAGGTTTAGGGACAATACAAAAATCGTTAGGCTTGTGGTTTCGATAATAATAGTCATATTTCTGACGTCATATGTTGGGGCCCAGTTTAATGCCGGCGCAAAAACACTCAGTGCTGCCCTTGGCATGGGAATGCTAGAGGCACTCCTAGTTGCCGTGCTCATGATCGTAATATATATGATTCTGGGAGGCTTCATAGCAGTAGCGTACAACGATGTCATAAGGGCCGTAATAATGATTATAGGCCTGACGGTTCTTCCAGCC
This sequence comes from Pyrococcus yayanosii CH1, assembly GCF_000215995.1. Classification (NCBI taxonomy): domain Archaea; kingdom Methanobacteriati; phylum Methanobacteriota; class Thermococci; order Thermococcales; family Thermococcaceae; genus Pyrococcus; species Pyrococcus yayanosii. The sequence goes on from NC_015680.1 coordinate 744,586, forward strand.
GTTGCCATAGCTAAAGTCGGGGGTATTGGGGCACTGTTGGAGATCCTCCACCAGCTAAACCCCAAGTACATTGATCCCTGGGCATTTGGAGCGGGGGTTGTGATTGGTTTCATAGGAATTGGGCTTGGATCTCCCGGACAGCCTCACATAATAGTTCGTTACATGTCTATAGACAACCCCAATAGACTCAGGCAATCAACTGTTATAGGAACTTTTTGGAATGTTGTCCTTGCGTGGGGTGCCATTTTCGTAGGATTAGCAGGCAGGGCGCTGTTTCCTGATGTAAAAATGCTACCGAATGAGAGTGCAGAAATGGTGTATCCACTGTTGAGTGCAGAATTCTTCGGCCCAGTGCTCTATGGTATTCTCATGGGTGGAATATTTGCGGCAATATTATCAACGGCGGACTCTCAGCTGCTCGTTGTGTCTTCAACCGTTGTCAAAGACTTCTATCAGGAAGTCATCAAAAAGGGCCACCCAATAGATGATAAAACGGCATTGAGATTGAGTAGGATCACGGTATTTGTAATAGGATTCCTAGCGGCCATAATGGCCTACTATGCGAAAGACATAATATTCTGGTTCGTGCTATTTGCATGGGGTGGACTGGGGGCGTCTATAGGGCCAACGTTAATACTTTCCCTGTACTGGAAGAGAACAACAAAATGGGGAGTAATAGCAGGGATGGTCGTGGGAACTGTAACAACTATCGTTTGGAAGCTTTATTTAAAGCAGATTACGGGGCTTTATGAACTGGTGCCAGCGTTCATATTTGCCCTCATAGCCACTATAGTTGTGAGCCTCGCCACCAAGCCTCCAGAGAACGTGGAGGAGCTCATGAAAGCTATGGAATAAGCTGGTAAATTGTGCGTGGAACTTTTGCCCCTCTTCTTTTTACAGCTCTGTAAGGAAACTGATAACCTAACGGAAACCTTTATTTGATTTGTAAGAAAAAGAATGCCCAAGAGGGGTGATTGAATGAAGGAGTTAAGCATCTTACTTATCATCATCCTCGCCGTGGCGGCCCTTGGATGCCTTGGGGAAACTTCAACTCCCACCACCTCTCCTCCTAAACTACAACTCGATAAGTCGAAGTTCCACTTCTATCTATACGGCATGGCCACATGCCCCCACTGCCAGAACATGAAAAGGGAACTTCCCAAGTTCTTCGGTGAAGATAGTCTGACATATTATGAGCTCATCAACAACGAGCACAACACCAAAATATTTATGGAGTTCTCCAAGGAGCTGGGCGTTAGGGGAGTGCCCCTCATAGGGGTGTTCTATGATGGAAAGCTCTACGCCATCATCGAGGGCGAAATAGACCCCTCTAAGATTCCAGAGATAGTAAAAGAGGCCATGGACAGGGAAGGCATCATAGTTCTATCCAGCCGAGCGTATCTGATACCTTTCAACGAGACGGACATTGTCCAGAAGCTCACGGAGCTGTTCCTAAGCGGACAAGCTTCCCAATGAGCTCGACGTGGGGCGTGTGAGGAAACATGTCGAGTCCCACTATCTCCTCTAATTTATATACCTTCTTCAGCCCGCGAAGGTTCTGGGCGAAGGTCTTCGGGTTGCAGGAGACGTAGACTATTGTGGGGGGTCCGTCGCTTATCAATCTCTTCACGAGCTTTGGATGGAGGCCGGCCCTCGGCGGGTCAACTATTACTGTGTCATAGCTCATCGCAAACGCCTCCGCCGCATCTCCCACCCTGAACTTCGCTTGGGCATCGTTTATTTTGGCGTTTCTGTTGGCCATCTCAACGGCGAAGGGGTTTATCTCCACTCCTTCCACCTCAAAGCCCTTCTTAGCTAAATAAACGCCGAAGGTTCCGACGCCGGAATACAAATCAAGAACCTTACTCCCATCAACGAACTCGGCAACCTTTCTCACGAGGTTCACAGCCTGATAGCTGTTCGTCTGGAAGAAGCTGTTCGGATGAATGAGATACGTTATCCCATCAAGCTCCTCTCTGATGAACTCCCTTCCCCAGTAACGCATCGGCTCACCGTAGGATACATCACTGGGCGTCCTGTTCACGCTCCAATAGAGGGAGGTGGCGAAGGGAAAATAGCCAGAAACGTCACCCAGATGGCCTTCGGCCGTGACGAGGTTAATCATTAGCTCTCCCGTGAATTTTCCCTCCCTGAGCACCATATACCTTAAGAAACCTCTGCCCTCTTTCAGGTTCCAGGGCTCAAGCCTGAGCTCGTCGATTAGTGCCCTCAAGGCCTCAAGGGCCTTCTTCGATGAGGGACCGAAGACCTCGCAGGCCTCGATATCTACGATGTCCCACCACCTGCCCCTCCTCCTGAAGCCAATACCACTCGTGGTGACGGCGATGTCTATCCTGTTCCTGTGGCCATATATAGCCGGCGAAGGAAGAACTTCTACGTCGAGGCCGAGGAATTTCCTCAGCTTCTCCTCCTTGAACTCCAACTGAGCCTTATACTCAATGTGCTGGAAGGCACAGCCGCCGCAGAATCCGAAATGCTTGCATCCTGGCTCCACCCTTATCTCAGATGCCTTAAGAACTTCGTAATCGTGGGCCACCAACCTCTTCCTCTCCCTGTGCCAGCTCCTAAGCAGAACCACGTCACCCGGGGCCGTGAAGGGGACGTAAACGGTTTTCCTCCCGATCCTCGCAACGCCCATGCCGTCCTCGCTCAGCTCCTCTATCCTGATCTCCATGAGCATCACCACATCTGTCCACAAAAGCTTAATAGGATTCTCGTGAAGAGTATATTGGTGTCTTCTATGCATCCTCGGGAGATCGTTTATAAGGTTTTGGCGACGAAGAAGAGGGCAACTTCTCTCAAAAAGCTGAGCTCCGAGCTTGACACTCCCATGCCGGCGCTTCTCCAGACCCTTAAGAAGCTCGAGAGCGAAGGGCTCGTTGAAATATCCTTTGGAAGTGAAATAAAGGTAAGGGCGAAGACCCTTGGAGATTACGCCGACTAAATCTCGAACGCTCCCTTTATCCCATTTATTACCATCTGAACAGCCATCGATGTCAGTATCAGACCCATCATCCTTATCATGACCTTTATCCCCACTCTCCCCAATTTTTGGCTCACCCTGTTGTCGGAGCTGAGGATTGCCCAGATGGTCAGGCCAATGCTCAATATTACAACCACTACGAGAGGGGCTGGTTCCCTCGCCATGTAGAGCATCACGGTCGTTATTGCACCCGGCCCCGATATCAGGGGTATCGCCAAGGGTATCACGGCGACCTCCTCGAGGGTGACGGCTTCTTCGCTCTCTTCGTCTATCTTCACAGAAGACAGCTTTCCGGAGAGCATCTCCATACCCATTCTGAAGAGCAGTATTCCTCCGGCTATCGCGAAGGCATCCACGCTAGAGCCAAAGAACTTGAATATCCACTGGCCGACGAGAGCGAAGACTATAAGAGTAATGGTAGCCGTTAGTGCAGTCTTCTTCGCTATCTCCCTTCTACCTTTGGCCGATAAGTCCCTCGTGACACTCATAAAGACGGGGACGGCGCCTATGGGATTTGTTATCGCGAATAGGCCTCCGTAAAGGAGGATAAAGGTCCTAAGGGCCTCTATCATACCACCACCCAATGATCTGAGAAGGAGGGGGTTATTAAAGTTGTTCATGGTGACGGCTCAGGGAGAAACGAGCTCCCATCCGTGCTTGTGAGTCTCTATTCCCTCCACTCTAATCCCAAGCCTCCTTATTTCCTCCCTAAGGCCCTTTAAGAAGGTCTCAAACTTCTCATCATCCTTCAGCACAGAGTAACTCCCCGGATAGCTCTCCCGGAGCAGCTCCCGAAACTCCCTTCCCGCGGCCCAGAGATTAAGCACCTCGAAGAAGTAGTAATCGGTGAAATCCCGAGTCTCCTCCACGATTGCCCCCACGTCCGTAATCCCGGGTATTATCGGGCTTACAAAGACGTAGGTTCTTATGCCTTCCTCATAGAGCCTCTGAAGCGCCGTTATTCTGGTCCCTTGGACAGGTGCTAGTGGTTCGAAGAGTCTCTTCTCCCTCCCCTCGAAGCTGTTAATCGTCAGACCGACCTCAATAGAGCGGAACTCCTTGAAGAGATCCACGTCCCGGACAACGAGGGGAGACTTCGTTAGTATTGAGAGCTCGTTCCTCTTGTCCATGTAACGTAGAACCCGCCTCGTGAGCTTGAGCCTTGCTTCGATGGGTTGATAAGGGTCGCTCACGGTGGACATGACGATGCTCCCCTTCACACGCCTTCTCGCGAGCTCAGCCGCATTTATCTTCACCTCTACCCAGGTTCCCCAAGGTCCGTAATCCCGCCAGCGACAGAGGAACTTGGCGTAGCAGTATTTGCAGGCGAAAGCACAGCCTACGTACTGGTTCACGGCCCACTCAACACCCGGAATCCTCGAGCGGATGTATAGGCTTCTTACCTTCTTCTCCATGACCCCAAGCTTCATAGGCCCAAGTTCGTGCCAGAGCTTAAAAGGCTGTTCTTTGATATCGAGCGGCTGAGGAGGCTTTCGAAATCACTTAAATCCCACACCAGCCAGCCCTTTACCCTGAGTCTTTCCTTTCCCTTTAAGCTCTTTGCCACGAGCCCATAACGCTTTTCCCAGCTGTCGAGTCTGAGGAGCTCCGCTTTTCTCTCTAAGTCCTTTAAGATTCCGCGCGCCTCCCTTGCCGTTAGGTCCTTCCACTTAACCTCAACAAGCAGGGCTCTTTCCTCTTCCCCATCTAAGGCGACGACGTCTATCTCTTCGTTTTTATGCCACCATCTTCCGAGCTTCGTAAAGCGGAAACCCGTCAGCCTAAGAAAAACTCCGGGCTTTCTCACCAAACTCTCGAAAACGGTCCCCATATATGCATCGAAGTCTTCCCGCGAGCGTTCCCAGACCTCTTCCGCAAGGCCGGCCTCAAGGTGGCTCCTGTTGGGCAGGACATACCGGAACCAGAAGGCAAAGTAGTTGTCTGATATAGAGTAGAGGCCCCTTTTGCTCGCCTCCTTGTGCGTGGCCGTTATGGGGACTTCTCTCTCTACTATTCCGAGCCTTTGAAGGACTGTGAGATACTTGGAGACGAGACTCTTATCAAGACCCGTTGCGCTCACTATCTCCCCGAATCTTGTCCTGCCGCTTGCTATGGCTTCAAGTATCGCGAAGTAGTTGGCCGGCTCCCGGAGCTCTTCCCTCAGGAGTATTTCAGCCTCTTCGTACAGGTAACTCCCCTTTGACAGGACATTCTCAACAACGTTTTCCTTAAAGCTTTTCTCCGGGTCGAACTGGAGCAAGTATGCGGGAATTCCACCAACGACGCCGTAAACCTTTATGAGGTTCTCAACGCTGTAACTTGGAAGGAATTCACTGATATTAAAGAAGGGAATCTCGTCAACCTTCCACTGACCTGTTCTCCTGCCGTAGAGGGGACTTTTATAGCCAAGAACCTCGGTTTCCATCGTGGAGACACTTGAACCGCAGAGAATTAACATAAGCTTTGTCTTTGACAGCTTTAAGTCCCACGCCCGCTGGAGGAGGGAGAGAACGGGTCGATAATTTTCTATGAGGACTGGAAACTCGTCGATGATAAGAACAACTCTTTCATCTCCAATCTTCTCAGCGAATGCCATGAGGAGCTCGTCGATGTTCCCAAAGCTAATTCTCGAGAACAGTGGGTCACCCAAAAATTCGGCCATGAGCCTTTGGAGGTCCCTAATATTCTCGTGATAGGGCTTTTCCGTTGCAAGGAAATAAACATAAGGCTTATCTTTTGCGAAGTGAAGAAGCAGTTCAGTCTTTCCTATTCGCCTTCTGCCATAAATTATTATCAGCTCGGCCTTTTCGCTGGAGTACCTCCTTTCTAAGAACTCGAGCTCCCTCTCTCTGTCCACGAATATTTGTCTACTCATGAGTATAATACTCGTGCTTCAACTATTTAAGGCTTTCTGGCGCGGCTAAAGCACCCTCTCCCAGACCTTTATCGCGGCCCACTTGTCCAAGAATTCGTTGAATGTTCCGCATCTCGGGGAAAGGACGCAGATTGGGCATCCATCTGGACATTCGCATGACCTCAGGTGCTCATAGCTCCTTTCCATCAGCTCTCCTATCCTCTCGAAGAGGGTCCTGATGATACCAGTCCCGCCCTCGTTAGCGTCGTATATGAAGACTGTCGGTCCAAGGCCCAGAAAATTGTCGTAGCTGTATCCTCCGAGCTCCCTGGAATCTATGTGGGTAAAGGCCGGGGCAATCTTTATTAAGTTGTGCTCTATGGCGTGCAGTGCGGAACCCACGCCATCCCTACTGTCAACCATCTTCTTAATCGCGAAGGCGAGCTCCGGGTCGTCAAGCCCCGCCTCCCTCAAGGTCTCCTGGATGGCCCTCCTGATGTAGTGGGTCGTGGCCCCGAGCAGCGTTGGGAACAGCTTCCTCCTGTCGAGCCTGTTGAAGAGAAAGAGAGCGAGCTCCGAGTCCTTTTCGGCGGCCATTCCAAAGAAGTGCCTGAACTCTTCCTCGGGAACTTCTCTCACGTCCTCGGGAAAGACGAGCCACAGACCCTCCGTCTCGAACTCGTAAACGTAGGGTTCGTGAAAGGTAACGCGGGCAAAGACATCCCAGTCTCCCCAGCCTGCTATGGCAACAACATCTCCCTTCAGCACGCCCTCCTCCCTAAGCTTCGTGAGCCTCTCAACGTGGGTGGGCGTGTCCTTACCCCTAACGGCGTAGCCCGTGTACTCGTGTCTCACCCTCAGCTTGCCCCAATAGACCTTAACCCGCCCATGCTTCTTTTCCCCCGCTACGTCAAGGATTTCTATGGACTCGACCTTGCTCACTGAGGTTTCCAGATCCTTGGCCTCTATGGGCTTTGCGAAGATGAAATGGAACCTGCCAACCCTCACCTCGTCAAGGACCATATAGAGATGTCCCCTTGATGGGTAAACCATGCCGGGGAGCAGGCTTCTGTAGAACTCCAGCTTGTCAGCCTCCTCCACGACCAGTCCTTTTATTTTGAGCCAGTTCAAGAAGCGAAGCAGCTCTCCACCCTCTCTGCCCTTCAGGGCTGCCCTCACCCAGGGTTCATCGAGGACGATGATGTAGGAGTCCTCCCCCGCCGACCTTATGGAGGAATAGCTCGTTGGGGGAACTCTCAGCCTCAGCTCTTCCATTCCCGTGAGGGGGTTGCGCCGAAGGATGGCTAGACCTCGGGCCGCCAGCTTCTCCGCCGCCTTTCTCCAAGCTCCTGGGAGTCCTTCCAAATCAAGGACGCCTAGCTCGTTAAGAGCATAGTGGAGGTGCTTCTCCGCTATCCGCTCGTTGTCAAGGTTTACGGGTGTATGCTCCACGAGGCCCTTCTCGATTCCTTCGACAAGCTCCTCGAAGTGCTCTCTATAGTAGTAGTCGAGGCCGTTCCTCCTCAGAACTATGGCGTTTATGGCCTCCCTCTTAGGGTCTCTCCCGGCCCTTCCAAATCGCTGGATAAGGGAGAAGAGCCCATCAGGTGGTATGCCGTAATTAACCACGGCGTCGAGGTCCCCTATATCTATCCCGAGCTCCAAGGCGTTGGTCGTGAGAAGGGCGAGAAGCCTCCCCTCCCTGAAGGCCCTCTCGATTTCCCAGCGAATGGGCTTGGGCAGAGTCCCCTTATAGGTGGTCGTCACGTCAAAAGCCGGAGAGGCCAGGAGAAGCCTCATTACCCTTTCGGTCCCCTTCCTCGAGTCGAAAAAGACGAGCGTCTTTATTCCCCTCTCGGTGAGCCTCTCCACGATTACCCTGAGCAGTTGTTCTCCCGTGAGGCGGCGGGGCTCGAAGAGAATTATGTGCCTGCGAGGAAAGGGATTGCCACCCTCCGTTATCTCCTCAAATTCAAGGCCGAAAAACCTCTCGGCGAACTCCTTCGGGTTCCTCAGCGTGGCGGAGAGAGCAAGTATTTGGGGTCTTGCAGAGAGTCGAGCCAGCCTCAGAAAGAGCCTTCTGAAAACGTAGGCGACGTTCGTCCCGAAGACGCCCCTATAAACGTGGAGCTCGTCAACGACGATAAGCCTGAGGTTGCGAAGGAGCCAGCCATAGTCTCGCCACCTTGGCAATATGTTGTGGTGGAGCATATCTGGAGTCGTGAAGATGACGTGAGGCTTCTCCCTTAGGAGGGCCCTCCTTTCGGTCCAACCAACGTCCCCCGTGAGTATCCTAGCCTTGACGAGTCTCCCCGATATCTCCCTGAATAGCTCGTTCTCCCTTTGGAACTTCTCCCACTGGTTATTTATCAGAGCCCGTGTGGGATAGATGAGTAGATAGCGACCCTCTGGGTCCGAGAGGATGCCATCGAATATCGCCAGCCTGAAGATCTCGCTCTTACCGCTCGCCGTCGGCGTGGCCACGACAACATTCTTGCCCGCGTAGAGCTTCTCGAGAGCCCTCACTTGGTGGCTATAGAGTCTGAAGCCAAGCCTCTGAACGAGCTCATTAACTTCGCGGTTTCTGAAGGAGAACTTCCCGTATTCTCCCTCCCTTGGCGGCAGCTCCGCGTACCTCACGATTTCGCTTTCAAGTCCCCTGAACACGTCCAGCATGCCCTTCCCCGCGGAGCTCTTTGATAAACTTCAGGATACCCTCAGGAATCTCCTGCTCCTCCCCTCTCTCCATCTTGTGGAGCTCCCTCCTATAGGCCTCCAAGGGAGCCTCCTCCCTCCCGAGGAACTCCGCAAAAGTTTTGGGCTTTTTGTCCAGAGCCTCAAAGAAGGCCTGATGGTTTTTGTCCCTCACGACGTGGTGGTCTATGACTAGCTCGGCGTTCGTCTCCTTTATTATCCTGTTTATGTTCCGGAGGGCAAGCTCTCTGACGTTGCCCACCCTGTAGCTCAGGTAGGTAGGAGGTCCGCCCGCTATCAGTAGGTCAGGGTTCTTCTCGATTATCCATTTCACGGCCGCCTCGTTTATGAGCTGGCTATCGCTGGCGTGAACGATTCTCCTCTTCCCGTCGTCCACCATCACCATGACAATAAAGCCAAGCTTCGAGCCCTCCCTCCCGTGGGGGACGGGCTGTGAGAACTCTAAGGTCACGCCTTCAAGGTCGAAGCTCTTCCCGTCCGAGAACTCAACTTTTCTGGCTATCGGTTCGACGTTCCTAAGGAACTCTCGAGCCCTCTTCCTCTGACTGTTGTTTATGTTCTCGGTCGGATGTTTCGTGAAGACAAGCTTTCCGGCGTAGAGCTCTTTAGCAATTTTGGCCGATGAGCTCTCGTAAATTCCTTCGAAGAATGGGGTGTGGTGGTCATAGTGATAGTGGGATATAGTTATGATAGTCGCCTCCCTGGCGTAGGCCTGAATGAGCTCCCTTGCCCTCCTCAGGGCATCGAACTCCGCCTTTGCCGGCGGGAGTGAGTACCTTTTGGGGCCCAGAGCGGCGCCCGGGTCTATTAGGATTCCAAGGCCCCCAGCCTTAACGTAGGTAACCAAGCTCCTTACCCCGAGACTTTCAGAAGCCAGTGGAACTATTTTCATCTCGCTCCCCCTGCATGAGTGTCATGGGAGATAAATTTAAGCATACCGCCCGAAAGACCTTGCTCTCGCGTAGGTATGACCGTCGTCGACGAGGATAAGGTCTGAACTTTTCTACTCACTGCTTCACCATGCTTTCTTTTTACTAAATTGGGTGGCAAAACTAAAATTTGAAAAATTTACTAACTAAACAGGAAAGAAAAAATAAAATTGCATAAAGCAAGAAGAAGAATTTATAAAGTTGAGTTGATACTCGGAACAACTCCTCTAGTCACGACCAGCCAATACTGCCGCAGTATGCAGTATTCGATGAAGTTTGAAAGCTGGAGAAAGTTGAATTCTTTATATTTGCATTATCTGGTTTTCTGATGTCCCCCGATGTAGATGTGAGGTGCACCACACCGAGGGGTGAGGGCTCTTGAAAACTGGAAGGGCGCTGTCGCTGTGCTAGTTCTTGCACTATCCTTAGCGCTGGTGGCGATGACCTTTCATACCATGACTTCTCATAACTAGGAGGACGTGAACTCGAGCTTCCTCTTGACAAAGACCACAACCGAAACTCCAAAGGCCCCAACGATAACAATCAGAACTAACATCTCCTGCCTTCTACCAAATTACACTGGCTACGCCTACATCTTTCCCAATGAGACGATAAGGCTGCTATTCTACCTTTGCTGTCCAGATGCTCTCAATAACTCGAAGATCGTACTTCTCTCGGCAGATTTCGGAATGAATACTGCCTCGCATGCCTCAGAAAGGAGGCCTTTAACCACTACCTTCTCGGAGTGCTGTATGAGGCTCTATCGGACGGGGAAAGCCTCACAGCTCTTGGGTATCAGTAAACCAACACTAATTAGAAAGATTAAATCTGGTGAGATTAGAGCGTATCGTGTTGGAAGAGAATACCGCATTCCAGAAAGCGAAATCAAGAGAATTCTTGAGGGCAAACTTCCTGACAAAGTTGTTATTTACGCCAGAGTTTCAAGCCGAGACCAAAAAGAGGACTTGGAGAGACAGGTTGAATACCTAAAAAACTACTGCTCCTCAAAAGGTTACCAAGTGGCTAAAATCCTCACCGACATTTCCTCCGGCCTGAACGAGAATAGGAGGGGCTTAAAACAGCTCTTCACATTAGTTGAGAGCGGAGAAGTTACCAAAGTCGTCATAACTTACCGGGATAGGCTCACTCGCTTTGGCTTCAAGTACCTCGAACAATACTTTAACTCCCACGGCGTTGAGATTGAAGTAATCTTCGACGATGAGGGGAAAACGCCAGAAAAGGAACTTGTTGAGGACTTGCTGGCAATAGTAACTTCCTTCGCTGGAAAGCTTTATGGAATGCGTTCTCACAGGAAAAAACGCCTCGTCGAGGCGGTAAAGAATGCCCTCAGAGACAATTAAACTCACGGCAAAATTCAAGTTGAAGGAACACCTGAAGAGTTAGATGAGCTTTTCCAAACTTATCGGGAAATCGTGAACTTTCTCATCACTCATGCTTTTGAGAACAACGTTACGAGCTTTTACCGGTTGAAGAAGGAGACTTACAAAGGCTTACGCAAGGAGTATCCAGAGCTTCCAAGCCATTACCTTTACACGGCCTGCCAGATGGCGACGGCAATATTCAAAAGTTTCAGAAAGCGGAGAAAGAAGGGGAAAGCTAAGGGGAAGCCTGTTTTCAAAAAAGAAGTCATAATGTTGGATGATCACTTGTTCAAACTCGATTTAGAAAACAAAACCGTAAAACTCTCCACTCTGAAGGGGAGAATCCAGTTAGAGTTTTATCCTGCAAGGTACCACGAGAAGTTTAAGGGCTGGAAGGTTGGGCAGGCTTGGTTAGTGAGAACACCGAAGGGAGCTTTTCTAAACGTTGTCTTCTCAAAGGAGGTTGAGATTAGAGAACCAACAACTTTTGTCGGCGTGGACTTGAACGAGAATAACGTAACGCTTTCCCTCCCAAATGGGGAGTTCGTTCAAATCATCACCCACGAGCGGGAGATTAGAACTGGCTACTTCGTGAAGAGGAGAAGAATCCAGAGGAAAATCCGGGGCGGAAAGAAAAGGAAAGAACTCCTCGAAAAGTATGGGCGGAGGGAGAGGAACAGGCTTAACGACCTTTACCACAAATTGGCCAATAAAATCGTCGAGCTGGCGGAAAAATACGGTGGCCTCGCCTTGGAGGATTTAACAGAAATCAGGGAGTCAATCAGGTATTCTGCCGAGATGAATGGAAGACTTCACCGCTGGAGTTTTAGGAAGCTTCAGAGCATTATCGAATACAAGGCCAAGCTGAGAGGGATTAAAGTTGTTTTTGTGGATCCTGCTCATACTTCCTCCCTGTGCCCGGTATGTGGGGGTAAGTTAAGCCCGAATGGGCACAGGGTTTTGAGTTGCAAGTGTGGGTTTGAGGCTGATAGAGATGTTGTTGGGAGTTGGAATATTCGCTTAAGAGCCTTGAAGATGTGGGGAGTCACCGTTCCCCCCAAAAGCCACCCAATGAGCCGAGGCTGGAAGGTTAGCCGTAACGACGTTTTACACACTTCACACAAGTTACGGCTAACCAGAACGGTTCCTGCTCATCGGCGAGAGGATTTTGACCCGGAGGAGGTTTCCCTCAACGAGGTCATTGAGACAATTGAGAAGTATGGCTATGAAGTCGAGATTGGCGACGAGGGATGTTAAGACTTCAAAATGCCTTAGATCCGGTTTGCGGAATGGAAGTTAGTGAAGAAACTGAATTCAAAGTAGAGTACAATTGAAAACTACTTTCGCTCTCCACACTGCAAAGCCCAGTTTGAGGCAAGTCCCGAGAAGTACGTCAATGACGAGGGAACTAATCACGCGCACAGAATGCATTAAGATGAATTGAGGCCCCAATTTCCCCAAACTTCCTCCTTAATGGGCCCCTTAAATACCAAGGGAGCCGTTTTAGGGTGTTCAATAACCTTTATAAAACATTTGCACAATTGCTCAAATGTAAAGGTGATGCTGGATGGTAGAGGTGTGCAAGGTTCACGAGGAGCATCTAGACAAGATTGAAAAAGCCAAGAGGAATCTACCAGATGACGAAACAATACTTGAGGCTTCCGACTTCTTTGACGCTTTAGGTAATCCCACAAGGCTTAAGATTCTCTTTGCTCTGCTGGAGGGGGAGCTCTGCACATGCGATCTTTCCAACATCACAGGCCTTTCAGTCTCAGCTATATCTCACCAGCTCAGGATTCTGAAGGATAGAAAAATCGTCAAATACAGGAAGGACGGGAAGAGCGTCTTTTATAGGCTGGATGACGAGCATATAAGGGAGATTTTGAAGGTCGTGTTAAAGCATATGGAGGAATAATCATGCCGAAGAAGCTTAAACTGGAAGGGCTCGACTGCGCAAGCTGTGCTTATGAAATAGAGGAGGCTTTAAAGAAGGAGGGCTTCGAGTTTGCTCTGGTCAACTTCACCACCAAAGAAGCCATAATAGAGGGGGACATCGAGAAGGCAAAGGAGATAATAAAGAAGGTTGAGCCGGGGGTTAAGATTATCGAAAAGGAGGAACATGAACACGACGACCCGAAGAGGATGCTCTACTTCATAATCCCCTCGCTCCTGCTGTTCGCCATCGGAATCGTCCTCAGGTACTACTACAACTACGACAACCCCTTTGTGTTCGGGATATTTGTGGTGAGCTACCTCCTCGTTGGCTGGAAGGTTTTGAGGAACGCCATCATAAACTCCATTCGTGGAAACGTCTTCGACGAGAACTTCCTCATAACCATAGCTACGCTGGGGGCCTTTGCCATTCATGAATATCCCGAAGCGGTTGCAGTTATGCTCTTCTACATCGTGGGTGAGTTCTTCCAGGACTTAGCCGTCAACAGGTCGAGGCGCTCTATTAAGGCGTTACTGGCATTAAAGGCGGAGTACGCAAACCTCAAGGTGGGCGATAAGATAGTAAGAGTCAAGCCCGAAGAACTTAAAGTGGGAGACATAATTGTCATAAAGCCCGGTGAGAGGGTTCCCGTTGATGGAGTTATCCTCGAGGGAAGCTCAAGCGTTGATACCTCCGCCTTAACCGGGGAAAGCGTTCCCAGGACTGTAAAGGAAGGGGAGGAAATCCTCTCGGGAATGGTGAACCTGAGCGGTCTTTTGACGGTTAAGGTTACGAAAGAGCTTAAGGAATCAACTATTTCGAGGATTCTTGAGCTTGTGGAGAACGCAAGCGCGAGAAAAGCTAAGACGGAGAAGTTCATAACACGCTTCGCCCACTACTATACGCCAGCTGTCGTCGGACTTGCGATGCTTATAGCTTTAATTCCACCGCTTGTCTTCGGCGAGCCCTTCTCGAAGTGGGTTTATAGAGCTTTGGTACTCCTCGTCATATCATGTCCATGTGCGCTTGTGCTCTCAATACCCCTCGGCTACTTCGGGGGTATTGGAAGAGCAGCGAGGGATGGAATACTCATCAAGGGCTCCAACTTCCTCGATGCCTTGAGCAGTGCTTCAATAGTTGCCTTTGACAAGACTGAAACGCTGACAAAGGGAGTCTTCAAGGTCACGAGGATAGAAACGAGGAATGGCTTTACCGAGGAGGAAATCCTCAAGTTCGCCGCCTTGGCGGAGGTCCACTCAAACCATCCTATAGCAAAGGCGATAAGAGAGGCTTATGGGAAGGAAATCAACGAAACTCAGGTAAAAGAGCATGAAGAGATAGCTGGACATGGCGTAAGGGCGAAGATAGACGGTATTGAGGTGATGGTGGGCAACGACAGGTTACTGCACAAGTTCAGCGTGGAGCACGACACCTGCCACGTTAAAGGAACGGTCGCCCACGTCGTCGTCAACGGAAAGTACGCGGGCTACATAGTGATCTCGGACGAGATAAAGGAAGATGCACTCGAGACTATCAAGGAGCTCAAGAAACTGGGAGTTAAGAAGATTATAATGGTTACAGGAGACAACAAAGATGTTGCGGCCGAGATAGCGAGGCATCTCAACTTAGATGGCTTCTATGCCGAGCTCCTGCCCGAGGACAAAGTTAAAGTCATAAAGGAACTGGAGAAAGGTAAAGCACCTAACGAGAAGATAGTCTTCGTTGGGGACGGCATAAACGACGCACCTGTGCTAGCGGTGGCCGACATCGGCGTGGCCATGGGCGCCTTGGGAAGCGACGCGGCGATAGAGACCGCCGATGTGGTGATAATGGATGATAAGCTGGCGAGATTGCGGGGGAAGAAACACTTAGGCGTAACATGCCCAATGGAGAGTACAACCTTTACTATCTTTTCAATGGAAGCGACTTGCTGTTTTTAGGGAGAAGTAATCCTCTACTCGGCGAACCATCAGTAGTGACTGAGATTAACGGAACCTTCTACATTCTCCAGCGCAAGCAGAGGGTAGTTCCCTACAAAACCGTCACCATGGCAGTCAACGGGGAGGCAAAGAACTTTACATTCACCGCTAAAAAAACCGAAATGAGAGTTTATCGCTTCGATGGTTGTGCATCTCTCATATGGAACTGCACAATACTTGAATTTCAGAACGGGACAGAGCGCACAAAATGTAATAGAACCGAGATTCTGAGCTACTTCGCCAACACCCCACAGAAAAGTCCATCAGGTGTCAAGGGAGTCATTGAGAACGGTTTCATAGTCTTTAGACTTGCAAATTTAACTTATGGGATTCTAGTGACTGAATTTGAGGAATATGTATCGGGCTTCTTTGGAAACAAAACGCTCAATGTACTCTCAACCCTTCATGCACTACCTGTCAGTGAGGGAATTCTCATCTATTACCCAGGAGATGTTAAAGTTAATGATGGGAGCTCCGCTTCAGAGTTACCGCTTCTGTTCTTTTATGACGGGAAAAAGCTAATTCACCTAAAAATGCATGTGGGTAGCGTACAGGAGCCTCCAGAATGTGGAGATAGGAGCAATTTTTCCCGAAGATTAACCCTCCCCAAGTCTTTAGTTGTTCTTACTGGAGCCATCCTAATGTTTATACTGGTTTACTGGGGGATTAGGAGGCATGTCTAGATCAATTTAAGCAGAATTGAAAAGGAGAGCCCTATATGTGTAAATGCATGTGGAAGGTAGAGCTTGTTCTTTTTCTATTGTCGCTTTCGTTGCTATCCTTCGTCTCGGCCACCAGATCCCTCTGCGGCCCCAATCCAGTTCTTGCCCCCACAGAATACTGCACATTTTATCCCTTCATCAAAGCCGAGGAAGACGACGCGATAATAATGCTCTCATGGGATGCCCTTGGCCCGGGGATGCAGGGGGCGGAGGAGCTTTTTATACTTTCCACGAAGGCCTATGGTATCTGAGCGACGGGAGGGCCGTAGACTCGAAAGGGCCGTGCATATTGAAGAACATCATCCCTCCCGAGGAAATCAGAGATGAGCTATGCCCCTGCACCCACGTCTCGATAAACTGCCGGCCTGCCAGTCCGCTCCCAAAGGGGATTCGATGGAGTCCTATGGGATCCTCTTGTTTGGAGCTGTGCTGGTGGCAGTACTTGCCTTCTTGAGAATAAAAAAGAGGAGCTAATTTTTATTTTTTTACTCCCTCCGTTTGTAGAGGTGGGACACACGTTCCCAAAACATGGTGGCATTGAGCCTGTTCCGTCATCTATGGTTGTAAAGTACATCGCAAGCTCGATGTTGTCGCCAGTTGCTTTAATATCCCTTTTTAATTTTAATATGGTAGCATAGCACAGTTGATTCGGTGGGGCATTCATAACTCTTATCCCATAGGTCACAACTGACTGAGAGGTTTTTGAATAGCTGAAGGATATGGAAAGCGAACCAATGCCCGGTAACTTACTCCATAGCCAGCTGGCGGCAGAACCTCCAAGTGGCACTGAATAAAATCTATAGCTCGAACTTCCTTGGAACTGGAAGACTATATTATCATACGTTCCATAGCCTGTTGTCCTGAAGACTTTTACCTTTGATCCAGTATTTTGTGTGGGGAAATGTGAGCTTACAAGGTGATCTGTAAGGAGCTTGCCTCTGTTTAGATCTCCCTCCTTTACTTCATAGAAGCCGCTCATCATGACTTCAATTGGGTATACCCCTGATATCGGAATGCTCACATACTGCTTTTTCCATTTGTCATATACATATATATCACAACAATGTACTTCAACGGGAGGTTGAGATATCTGTCAAGATAACCGTTATCTGTCTGGACATCGGGCTCGGGTGAGTAGCTGACCTTTAGCATCGAACCAGAGTATGAGGAACCAAAATCAATAACTGGAATTCCATCGACGCTGAAGCTCCACATGGCCCTCGTTGAAGTTGTTAATTGCAATCCCCATGATGCTCCTACTTTGTTAATCTTCTTGATTCCATGGGTTCGAACTTTAAGTCCCACAAAGGGAACCCATTCAACAAATGTTCGGGACTCTGAATAATATGAGTCTTTCAGATATTCCCAGTTTTCAATAATGCAATATCTGGCATTTAGCTCTTCATAACCCCATGGACATGTTGAAGTCCCAAACAACGAACGAACTTTATATCTTATCTTGGACGTTATGGGAATATTAAGGGAGGGACGCTTTGATGGTCGGGTAACATCCTCAATTGGGAACATTCCTCTGAGAGCAATTTTCCTACCTGGAACGAGGCTCTTAACACCGATTTTGCCGTCCTTTGTGAAGTACACCATCACTGGAGTTGGAGCTGAATGTAGATTCTCGGTTTTCAGACTCTTCCATTTCCTGCTCTTGCTTTTGAATGTAACAATTCCCCCAACAACCCCCTGTTTCAGGAGTTTAATTTCTCCGTCCGATGATGGTTGGAATATAAACGCCTTACCACTTCCTTGAATGTACACTCTCTCCACACTCAGAAACTCAGAAGCGGCCGTTCCAAGAGTTGTGGTTGCTATTATAGTAAGTAACAATACAAACACAACTTTTGTTTTCATGTCTTACACCTCACAAAGTTCGTCAATTTAGTTTAGGAATTATTATATATAAAATTTACTATCGAAAGTAGATAATAAACGGCCGTCTTTAATCCATACAGTCTGGGCGTAATTCTGTGGAATATTATGTTCATCGGGAGTCATTTGTTGTGGATAATACTCTTCACCATCCTGTAGAACCTGTAAGTTTTCCCTTCGAGCTCAACGCCGTGCTCCCTCTCAATGGAGTATCCGAGCTTTTTGTAGACCGCTATCGCTATCTCGTTGTCCTTTTCCACGTCGAGTGCCATTCTTTCGGCTATGGCCCAAATCCAAGTCCATTGACTCTCCGTCTAAGTACTTCTCGAGCCTCCTTGATTCTGAAGTTCCCAATGATAATATGCGTGGTTTTTCTTTTCGTCCGTATGATTAACTCAGTTCTATCCCCTTTGTGTCTTACTATGACCTTTAAGGGAATGTAGTTATCCAGATAGCGCTTTATCATTATTGGCACAAACGTTACTGTCCCAAGGATAGGTGTCAACACTATTAAAATGGGCACCAGCGAACCGGCTGTCATTATTATCCCACCATTCCTGTTGTTTACTATGGCTGAGAGGTATTAATCCTTTGCGCTGGAGCGTTCAGATTTACCTTCCACTCTAGTTCTCACCAGCTTGAGATCTGGCTTTTTTGATAGTGTTCCTCCTTTAAGAAATGCTCGTAAGAGTACATTCACCCACAAGCCATGATATGATGGAAACCAGGGTACCTTCCGAAAGCTTCGCCCTTCAGGGCGGGGAGGAAGTCAGACAGTCTTCAAGCATCTTCCCATGTCTCTCGCAGAGCCCCTTTACCCTTTTTATCTCCTCCGTCGTGTGGCAATTGTGGAGCATGCACTTATTGTCTTCGCAGAAGACTTCTTCATGCTTGAAATACGCGTAGAACTGGAGGAGAAGCATCTTGAGAACTTTGCCGACATCGATGTCAATGACATCTTCAAAACCAAAGGAGAGCTTTATATAATATTGAGGCGGCTTCGCAGGGGCGTAGAGTATACCCTTGAGTGAGATTATCGCCGCCGGCCCCATAACAATCATTCTGAGGTGGTATCTTCCATCCTCGTCAAACGTGGCAATAAGTCTGTCCGTAATGAGAACTGTCGGTTTGGAGACGTCAACATCGAGGCAGAAGTGCTTGAGCAGCTCAACGCCGTCGTAGATGACTCCCTTTATGAGACCCTTCCTCTCGTTGTCAACCTCTACTGGAAAGGGCTCGTAGAACTCCCTCTTATCTGGGCTTCTGACCCTTATGTAGGCCAAAAAGCGTGGGTCTTTAAACATGTAGGGCTTAAACTCTACTGGGAACTTGAAAAGGCTTCTTATCTCATCAAAAAATTGGAACGAATCCCAGATGCGGTCTTCGATGTAAACCTTCATGCCCATCACTCAAGTTCCTTGAGCTTTTCCAGGGCAACCTCCGCTGCTCTCTTCCCGCTGAGGAGCATCCCTCCGAAGGTTGGTCCCATCCTTGGGAGACCGAAGACCGTGGAGACGGCCATTCCCGTGACTATAAGCCCAGGATAGACTTCGCTCGTGTGGTTTATCACGGCGTCTTCGCTCTCCTCTACCCACATTGAACCATGTCCTCTGGTCTTTATTAGTCCTTTTTCCTCAAGCTTCTTAGCAACAACAGCATCGTGTCCGGTGGCGTCTATAACTATCTTTGATTCGAGAGCTATTGGGTCAACACATGTTATCTGTCTTGGTAAAGCTGAGACAGGGGTCCAGTTAACTACAACACCTGCGACTCTCCTGTCTCTTATAACAACATCATCGAAGCTCGTCATGTTGAGGAACTTCACCCCAGCATCACAGGCAGCCGCGATGAGTTTGGAGCATGCATGCGGACCATCGGCAACGTAGAGACCCTCCCTGTACTTCTCATAGGGGACGCCGAGCTCGTCGAGTATTTCCTGGGCGGGTGCTCTCACAGTAATCTTGTTCATTAGGAAACCACCTATCCAGAAGCCACCGCCAAGGTAGTTGTTTCTCTCTATAACCAAGACCTTTTTGCCTACCTTTGCAAGCTCTTTTGCCGCCATTAGACCACTTGGTCCAGCGCCCACAACTATAACGTCCGACTCCGTGTATTCCTTCAGCATATGGTAGAAGGTGTCCACTATTGCTGAGGTCACATCCTTTTCACTAACCTTTGCCAGTATTTTTGCCGTCATGGTATCACCAAGTTATTGATTTCAATAACTTGATTTTAAACGTTGCTCATGCAGATTGAGAGTCTTTTTCGGCAGTTGCCACACATTTTGAAAAACCAATTTAACTTACTTTTCAATTTTGGCAACGATAAATCAGATAACCCTTTACAAATAAACAATCTAAGGAGGCAAGTAAATGATGTTCAAAAGTATTGACGCTTGGAGGTTTTTGCCCACGCCGGAGAAGCAGAATGGGTGTGACACGACGTGATGGGATTTGGCTACTTTGGAATCCTAGGAGCGATATTCATGCTTCTCTTTTGGATCGCAATAATAGTTGCCGTGGCGTTGCTCATTAAGTGGATAATCGAACAGGGCTCGAGCGGCACATCAAGAAATCGAGCACTTGAGATACTCGACGAGAAGTATGCGAGGGGAGAAATAAACGACGAAGAATATGAGAGAAGAAAGAGAAAGCTCTTAGAGAGTTAAGCAAACACCGCTTTGTACAGCCCGATTATTATGTCACCTACCTCACAGTACACATCCATATAGTGGGCTTCTAATTTTTGAAGATCTTTGAGCCTATTTCTTTTATGTCTTCCAGTGAAAATCCAAGATGGGTGTCCTTTAAGGTTTCTTTAAACTCCTCATGCTCATGTTTGAGGACATCGATTATTATTACCCTGCCATTTTCTGTTAAAACGCTTTTCATGCTCTTTAAGACTTCCTCAGGATTTAAAAAGTGATGGAAGGCTAAAGTCGATAAAACAACGTCAAACTCTCTTGGAGCATTTATGCCGCAGTGCTCATTGGCAATCTCGATGGATTCCCTGATTTTCTCGGCAACTCCCCAGATTGGGGTTATTCCCTTCTCATCAAGCCTCTTGAGCATGCCTGGGGTTATGTCCAGAGCATACACGTCCGCTTTGACTCCTCTCTCCACAAGCTTTCTCTTAATCCTTTCTGTGAAAAATCCAGACCCGGCGGCGACGTCCAGGAGCCTGATGCTTTCCTTGTTCAGCTTTAGGATTTCCTCGACTATCTCCTCAACTATCGTCTCTATGCACTCCTCACTGAGGTAGTCTCTTACGATGTCATCTCTTCGTGGTGCTTCTCTTTCAAAGTACTCTATCTGTTTTATAAGCTCATTAGCTGAGCCCTCATCGAACCCAAGCTTTTTTAAGAAGTCTCTGACATCATCAACGCTCAGTATAATCTTCTCACCGCCTCAAAGCCTCTCTCCAGGTCCTCAATTAGATCCTCAACATCTTCTATTCCAACTGAGACCCTGATAAGGGAGTCCTTTATGCCAACTTTCTCCCTCTCCTCTTTTGGAAGTGATGCATGGGTCATCAAAGCCGGGAGCTCGATTAGGGATTCCACCCCACCGAGGCTTTCAGCCAGCGCAAAGATTTCGAGGCTCTCCACGAATTTCACTGCCTCCTTCAGCCCCCCTTTGAGTTCGAATGAGAGCATTCCACCAAAGCCACGCATCTGCCTCTTTGCGAGTTCATGCTGTGGATGCGACGGTAAACCAGGATAGTAAACTTTCTCAACCAGCGGATGCTCTTCTAGATACTCTGCAATTCTCATAGCGTTTTTCTCGTGCCTCTCCATCCTGACGGCGAGTGTCTTAATCCCCCTCATAACGAGCCAAGAGTCAAAGGGTGACAAAATTGCACCCACTGCGTTCTGGTGGAACTTTAGCTTTTCATAAAGCTCATCGTCGTTTAGCATAACCGCTCCACCCACAACGTCGGAGTGCCCGCTGAGATACTTGGTAACACTATGGAGGACTATATCTGCACCTAAGTCAAGGGGATTCTGGAAGTATGGACTCGCAAATGTATTATCCACTACCACGATTATATTCCTCTCATGTGCAATCTCGGATATTGCCTTAATGTCAGCCAGCTTTAAGAGGGGATTTGTGGGAGTTTCGAGCCAGATCATCTTTGTGTTCTCTTTTATCGCCTTTCTAACGTTCTCAGGATCTCTTGCGTCCACGTAGGTGAAATCAATCCCAAAGCGCTCCATAACTTGATTGAACAGCCTCTTGGTTCCGCCATAGAGATCGTCAAAAGCAACCACGTGGTCTCCTTTTTTGAGCAGAGCCAAGAGTATTGTTGACTCAGCCGCCAACCCCGAGGAAAATGCTAACCCATACTTGGCGTTTTCAAGTGCCGCCAGCTTTTTCTCAAGGCTGTCCCTTGTGGGATTGCCGGTCCTTGAGTAAACGTAGCCCTTCTCAACTTCCCTCACGCTCTTCTTTGCAAAAGTTGTCGAGAGGTGAATCGGAGAGACAACATCTCCGTACTGCATTTCTCTTGGATTTTCGCCAACGTGAATAGCTTTAGTTGAGAACCTCATCTCAATCCCTCCAGAATTTTTTCATCATATATTTCAAAGCCGTTCTCAAGAAGCCAGTTATCGTTGAAAATTTTCGTCAGATAGTTCCTCCCAGTGTCCGGGAATATTATGACGACTTTCTTTCCTTCTATCCCATTCTCCTTGAGGTACTTTATTGCCCCATAAAGGGCCGCCCCCGAAGAGCCTCCCGCAAGTATTCCTTCCCTTTTTGCCAGAAGACGCGTCATTGCAAAAGCCTCCTGGTCGTTGACGACAACTATGTCATCAATCAAGCTCAAGTCAACGATCTCCGGGAGCAAATCCTCCCCAATTCCTTCAACTAAGTAGGGATGGGCTTTTTTAAGGGCCTCTTCCAGTCTCATTCCTTTCTTTATAAGGTGGTATATCGAGCCAACCGGATCAACGCCTACTATCTTAACGTCTCTCTTCTTCTTTAGATAGCGTCCAATTCCCGTTATCGTCCCTCCAGTACCTATTCCGGCAAAAAGGTAGTCCAAATCTCCCCCAGTCTGCTCCCAGATTTCTTTAGCTGTTGTTTCATAGTGGGCTATTGGGTTGTATCTGTTGAAATACTGGTTGGGGATGTAAGCATAGGGTGTTTCCTCAACTTCCTCTTCAAGAATGGCCTTTAACTCCTCAAGCCTTCCCTCATCAACGAGCCTCTGCACATAGTCGACTATCTCCTTAAGTTCCCCCCTGCTCACTGGCTTTTTCTTTTTCCAGATTAAGTTCCTCACGACCTCAGCGACTTTGTAGTACGAATTGGGGTCACTTGGAGCAACGGCTGTTGGGGTTCTGATTACAAAGGCGCCTAGGGCTTTGAGGAGGAGCTCCTTCTCCGGGCTCATTTTAGTCGGCATCGTGAACACTGTTTTGTACCCCTCGACCGCCGCAACTAACGCCAAACCGACTCCCGTGTTCCCGGAGGTAGGTTCAATTATAACGGCTCCTTCAGCTATCTTTCCCTCTTTTTTAGCACCTTCGATCATGTACTTGGCTATCCTGTCCTTTATGCTGCCGCCGGGGTTAAAGAACTCTACTTTGGCGTAGAGCTCATTTTTGACATTAAAGTAGCTCTCTATTCTCTTGAGCCTTACCAATGGTGTCCTTCCGATAGTTTGTGTTATATTATCGTAGATACCCATTTTTGTGTAATTTCCTGCCATCTGGCGCCTCACCTACTCAAAAGTGAGTAAAAATGTGCATATATATCTTTCGATTACGGCAAAATCCCTCCGAAAATGTAGCCGATCAGAATAAGTTTGAATGCCGTATAACTGTACTTTTTTGCTCACTCCACACTATCACGTAGTTTCTTTCGTGGCAATTATTAGCCTCACAATGTCAAAGAATATATTTTCAACCCTCTCTATCTTGAAACCCGCCTTTTCAATGTTCTTTTGAGTTTCCCTACCATTGAAGTGCCTACCAGTGCCTTTGTCCTCGGATCAATCAAGTAAAGCGGGATGTTCAATAGCCTTGACTCGCTCTTCATGTGCTCCAAGAATATCGCCTTTCCTCCAGGTTTTAAGACTCTATACGCTTCCCTTAGGCCCTTCAGTGGGTCTGGAACTGTGCAGAACACGAAGGTGCTTAAGATGGTATCAAAAGTGTTGTCCTCAAACTCCAAATTTTGAACATCCATTAAGAGGAGCTTAACGTTATCTAAACCAAGCTTTCTCCTTCTCCTTTCAGCTCTTTCGAGCATTCCTTTGCTGATGTCTATGCCGATTACTTCAACACCCGCAGGATAATAAGGGAGATTCTTACCTGTTCCAACACCGATCTCAAGAACTTTGCCCTTAACTAAGCTCAATGCTTTTTGCCTGTACTTTGAGAAAGCCCATGTCTCCATTGGAATCTCGAAGATGTCGTAAATTTTTGAAAATCTGTCATATTTTCTGGCGGTGCTATCCATCCCCCTCACATTTTGCAGTCCTGGAGGGTATTCAATTAGGTTTATCCTTGCATTCTGGCAAATTTACTCATAACAAGTTTTCACATTGCCAATAATAAGCCTATTAGCATTTGCTCCAATCACATCATGAAAACACCAAAAAGGTGATGCAAATGGAGTGGAAATCCGTGTTGATGGGACTTATAATTGGGGTGCTCATAGCGGTTCCCTATAGTCTGGCGCACTCGGGAGTCTTTGAGAGGGAAGACAAGAACCCCTGGAGGGGCTTTGGACTAATGACAGGCATGGGGCACGGAATGGGCATGCACATGGGCATGATGAACGAGGGCATGCACGAGGAGATGGAGCGATACATGGAGAACGGAAACTTCACGGAAATTCATGAGGAAATGGAAGAGGATATGGAGGCAACAATGGAAAAGTACATGGGAGAGGGCTGGAAAGAAATGCACGAATACTGTGAAAGGATGATTGGAATTGAGGACGAGTGAATACCGCCTTTATACTTGGAGGTCGATGGCATGAAAAAAGCTTTATTTTTTGCGGGCCTGCTCCTTTTCCTGTTCTCTATGCTATATTACTTTTCAACGGCTCCCAAAACGGGCGACATCTTCGTAGGCCATCTTGTGGAAGGCAGGGCTATCAGCATTGAGAACGCCGCTGTTTTAGCAGATATGGACTGCGTGCCCAACGAGGAACACACAATGCTCACGTGCACCGCGGTGATAGACGCCAACGGGGACATCTTAAAGGTCCGCTACACTCATCCAATTGAAGTCCCCTGCCTTTCGAAGGGAGACCGGGTGGATGTTTTGCCGCTTGATAACTCAACGGTAAAAATTGTAAGAAAAGGCCCACCTTCAATGAAGCATTGAGGTGAAGAGCAGTGAAAAGAAAGCTGTTCTGGATAACTCTTGTGCTTTTACTCTGGTTTTCTCCTCAAACGCATATGCACTGGAACTTAAAGAGTTTGATACCAAGGAGATCATGCTTCCAATTATCGTTTTTGGTCTGTTAAACTCTCTTCGACCTGTAGTGTTCCTGATGATTGTGTTTTTGCTGTCTATGATAGCTATTATTGATGAGCGAAAGATCCTGAGGATAGGTCTTTCTTTTACTGCTGGTGTCTTTATTGGATATCTCATCATCGGACTAGGGCTGATTATGCTCCACCGAAGCTTTGGATTTTTAAGCTACGTTGTGGTAGCATTCAGCCTACTTGTAGGCTTTTACAAGATTTTCAAGTCTTTTGGACTAATGGACATAACTCTCCAAAGTCCGCTAAGGGAGAAAAGCAATAAGATTTTGGAGAAGGCAACTTCGCCAGTAAGCGCATTTGCAGTTGGTGCTATAATGTCGTTTTTAGCTCTGATGTGTACCCTACCGCCTTACTTAGTTATGGAGGTAGTTTTTGCCATTGTGAGTGTGATTTATCTCTTGTTTCTTCTTAGATAATTTGAATTTTTCCAAGTTTTCTCTTGCTTTTTTAAACTCTCTCAAGCATGTCGGACAGCAGAAAAAGTAAATCCGATTGCGGTATTTGTAAACTATTGGCTCGCCAACTATTTCCTTACCACAATAGTCACATTTGAAAGGCACCTTTACCTTCGGGGAGGCCTTTCTCTCAATGCTCTCTAGGATGGGCATTATTTCAAGAACCTCAAATCCAGCCTCCTCGATAACTCTTCGTAGCTCCTCCATATTCTCAATGGCAACTTTTATGAGATACTTCTTACTCGTGAAGCGGTTGATCTCTATTATTTCCTCGAACTCTTGGAGCTTCTCTGGATAATCTGTTTTAATTATCATGGCGATAACGTTGTGCGCCCGCAGAAGATTGGGGTTAAGCTTTACCGTATATCCCTGAATGACACCTTCCTTTTCAAGCTTTTCCAGCCTTGCTTTAACTGTCGGCCTGCTGACTCCGAGCCTCTCGGCAATCTCCGAAATGCTTAGCCTGGCGTTGTCCATAAGGAGATATATCAATCTTAGGTCCAGCTCGTCGAGCTTCATTTCCTCCACCGTTGATAGTTTGCTTTCAAAGTATAAAATTTTTCTGGTTGGAGTTTCCATTCTGGAAAAAATAATCCCCATAAGCTCTCACGTTTAGGAAAAATTGGTGATTAGCATGAAGCTCATACTTAAGGTAAATGGCATGACATGTGCGACGTGCGCTAAAACGATTGAAATGGCTCTAAGAGAACTCCCGGGGGTTAAAGATGCAAAAGCTAACTTAAACTCCGAAACCGTTTACGTTGACTTCGACGAGTCGAAGGTGAGCCTGAATAAGATTATAAGAACAATTGAAGAGCTAGGCTACCAAGTTGTCAGGGAAAGGAGGGATGCGATAATTAGGATCGGCGGAATGACGTGTGCAATGTGTGCCAAGACAATCGAAGTGGCACTCAAAGAACTCCCTGGGGTTTTAGATGCTCAGGTCAATCTGACGACTGAGAAGGCCAGAGTTAGCTATGATCCCAGTTTTGTGAGCATGGAGGACATTAAAAGGACCATAGAGGAAGTTGGTTACCAGTTCCTCGGAGTCGAGGGCGAGGAGAGCTATGATGTTGAAAGGGAAGTCAGGGAAAAGCATCTAAAGGATATGAAAAGAAAACTTATCGTCGCTTGGACGTTCGGAGGAATAATAACATTCATGACATATCGGTGGATTTTAGGCTTCGACTTTAAGATTCCATATATGCTTTGGATCCAGTTCATCCTAACAACGCCAATAATAGTGTATTCGGGAAGAGACATATTTCTAAAAGCTATCAGATCTTTGAAGCACAAGACCCTAAACATGGACGTGATGTACTCCATGGGTGCTGGCTCGGCGTACATAGCAAGTGTTCTTGCAACAGTTGGCATACTCCCCAAAGAATATAACTTCTATGAAGCGAGTGTGCTCTTATTGGCGTTCCTGCTCCTCGGGAGATACTTAGAGCACATAGCAAAGGGTAGAACTAGTGAAGCAATTAAGAAGCTCATGGGTCTTCAGGCCAAGAAGGCGACCGTGATTAGGGAAGGAAAGGAAGTTGAGGTGCCTATAAGCGAAGTTAGAGTAGGTGACATCGTAATAGTAAAGCCTGGAGAAAGAATACCGGTTGATGGAGTAGTTATTGAGGGTGAGAGCTACGTTGATGAATCCATGATTACGGGCGAGCCGATTCCAAACCTAAAGAGAAAGGGGGACGAGGTAATCGGAGGAACGATAAATAAGAACTCGGTCCTAAAGATTAAGGCAACGCGCGTCGGAAGGGCCACCATCCTAGCACAGATAATTAGGCTTGTGGAGGAGGCTCAGAACACGAGACCGCCAATTCAAAGGATAGCCGATAAGATAGTTACGTACTTCACACCAACCATCTTGGCAATAGCGTTGCTCTCCTTCATCTACTGGTACTTTATAGCTCAGAAGCCGTTCATCTTCGCATTCACGACGCTGATTAGCGTTCTGGTAGTAGCGTGCCCCTGTGCCTTTGGTCTGGCGACTCCAACCGCTTTAACGGTCGGGATGGGTAAAGGAGCAGAGATGGGAATACTTATCAAGAACGGCGAAGTTCTTGAAATCGCGAGGAAGGCAACGGTGGTTCTCTTCGACAAGACAGGAACGCTGACGAAGGGGAAGCCTGAGGTTACGAACGTGATAGCTTTCGGCATGGACGAGAGGGAGCTTTTGAAACTTGTGGCTTCTGCTGAGATGCGCTCGGAACACCCGCTGGGAGAGGCAATCGTAAGAAAAGCTAAGGAGCTTGGAATAGAGTTGGAGGAGCCTGAGAGATTTGAGACTATAACTGGAAAGGGCATTAGGGCTAAGGTGCGTGGGAGGGAAGTCCTAGCTGGAAACAGAAAGCTGTTTAGGGAGAACGGGTATTCAATTGATAATATTGAAGAGATCCTTCACAGGCTTGAGGACGAGGCCAAAACAGCCATAATAGTGGCTGTAGACGGTGAAATAGTAGGAATCATTGGCATAGCCGACACAATCAAGGAGGGCGCAAAGGAGGCTATAGAGGAGCTTCACAGGATGGGTAAGAAGGTCGGGATGATCACTGGTGACAACAGGAGAACTGCCAATGCCATAGCAAAGCAGCTCAACATAGACTACGTTTTGGCCGAGGTGCTCCCGCAGGACAAGGCCAACGAGGTCAAGAAGCTCCAGGAGAGGGGAGAAACGGTCATATTTGTTGGGGATGGTATAAACGACGCTCCGGCACTTGCCCAGGCGGACGTGGGCATAGCTGTAAGCTCTGGAACGGATATAGCGATTGAAAGTGGAGATATAGTATTAATGAGAAATGATATAAGAGACGTCGTTAAAGCGATAAAACTCAGCCAGAAAACGCTCTCGAAGATTAAGCAGAACTTCTTCTGGGCGATGATTTACAACATGATCCTTATCCCCATAGCAGCAGGTGCCCTTTACCCAACATTCGGAATAGTCTTCAGACCCGAGTGGGCAGCTGCCGCTATGGCGATGAGCAGCGTGAGCGTCGTAACGAACTCGCTCCTCTTAAAGAGGACAAAGATTTGAGGTGGTAGGATGATAAGGGAATTCGACGGGGACTTTGAGAAATTAAGAGGGCCAAGTACGCCCTCCTTTGGTTTTCCTCTCCCGGTTGTCCACCGTGCAGGATGATTGAGCCCTTCATGCGTGAGCTGAGTGAGGAATACAGAGATGTTGAGTCCTGGGAAGTGACGTGAGTAAACATCTCTGACTCGCGGAAAAGTTCGAAGTCATGAACGTGCCTACGCTGGTTTATTTCAGAGAGGGAGAGGAGGTTGCAAGGCAAAACCTCGTGAGGAGCAAGGGAGAAGTCGTCGAAAGACTGAAGGGACCCTTGAGAAGTTAAAGTAACCTTTTAATATTTTCACCTGGAAGTATTGGAGGTGAAATTCCGTGAAAAATCCTGTCATCAGGCTTAGGGCCATATTCAGGATGGGCGGGGTAGTGTATAAGGGCTACGAGGTAAGGGGCGACACCCTTGTCTTTAGGTTCGAGAGGAGCGGCGATTTCTTTATCCAAGTGATCGAGACAAAGGAAGTAAAAACCAGGGAAAAGCTGTCCCCTGCAAAGGTCCTCATGGAGGTAACCACCAACGGAAAAAGGAGGATCTATGAGGCAAGGCTCGTCGAGGAGAGGGGTGGCGAACTTATCTACGAGGTTTCCGAGTTCTGAATGGACTATCAGAGTCATAGTCGCTCTGGGGCAGCTGCTAGTTAAGCCCCTGTGCCTGATTTTTGATTAGCATGTTAGTGACTATATCATGCGCTACCCCGAGCCCTTATATTTTAGAACGACGAACTCCTTGTAGTCCATAACCTTCTCAAAGCCCTTCCGTAAGTAGTAGCCGTAGGCCTCCAGGTTCGGAAAGGTTATCACGTAGGGCTCTTTTCCGAGATTCCTCAGCCGATTTATAGCAAACTCAAGGAGCTTCGAGCCGTAACCCTTCCCCTTGTGGGCGGGATCAACCATAAAGAACTCGATAAGGCCAGTTCTTTCCCCCTTAATCTCCCCAGGCACCCACCAGACGTCTTTTCCCTCAAGGTTGTAGACGAGTGCAACCGTGCCGACGATTCTCTCACCCTCCTTTAGAACATAGAGCTCATCGAACTCCTTCGTCAGACGAAACTCAAGGAAGGGTTCGTAAACCCTCCTAAAGCCTTCGAAGTCGTGGGTGCTTGGCTTGTTCTCAACCCACTCCAGAGCAGGATAAGCCCCGTTTGTGCCCTGATAGACCCGAAAGACGAACCTAACAAGCTCATCCTTCAGCTCAATGGGATTTTCTATCCTCTTGATTCGCACCTTCACCACCCAAGTCACCATTTCCCAGAAAGGAATAAAAAAATCATTTTGGGCTCGATAGGATTTCCTCATAGCATGCCTCGACTTCATAGGCAACCTTCTTCCACGAATACTTTTCCTCGACGGCTCTCCTGCCTCTCTTACCCATCTCCTTCCTAAGCTCATCGTCCTCAAGCAGCGTCTCTATCGCCCTCCTGAGCTCCAGCTCGTTGCCGGGTGGAACGAGTATTCCTGCACCGCTAGATTCAACCACCTCCGGTATCCCGCCCACGTTGCTCGCCACAACAGGAACTCCCGAAGCCATGGCCTCTAGGATGACTATGCCAAAAGCCTCCGCCGTTATCGAAGGGAGAACGAAGACGTCCGCGATACCGTAAAGCTTGGGGAGGAACTCCGAGGAGACGTGGCCGAGGAACTTCACCCTATCCTCTATCCCAAGGAACTTGGCCTGCGCCTTCAGGAAAGGAAGCATCTCTCCCGAGCCCGCCATGAGGAGGATAGCATCTCTTACCTCCGAGAAGGCGTTTAGGAGGATGTGTGGCCCCTTGCGATAACTCATCCTACTGACGTAGAGGATTGCATAACCTTCAATACCCAGTTCCTCCTTTCTTTTTTCCCTCTCCCTATCGCTCAGCGGTCTGAAGACTTCCTCGTCCACGCCGTTGGGTATCACCCTCACCGGGACGTCCGTGAAGTGCCTGATGAAGGCCTCCGCGGCCTTGCTCACGGCTATTATCTCGTGGGGATAGCGAAGGTAGCGACTGAAGAGGGGAATCGTCAGGCCGAGGGCCTCCCAGAGCCTAGATTCGTGGGCAAAGGATATGCTGTGGGTCGTCAGAACCGTTGCCTTGCCCAAGAGCCGCCCGGCTTTGGCGGCCTTCAGAGCCAAGGGTGTGAAGGCGTGATGGGAGTGTATGACGTCATAACCCTTCAGGAACTCACCCATCTCCTCGCTTGATGCGAGGGAGTAGCTCATGTTTATACTAAAAATGGGGCTTACAACGCCTGGAACCTTGACGAGTTCTATCCCCAGGGCCTCGAGCTCATTCTCCTTTCCTGTCCTAAGGTCATTAGTAACTATGGCCACCTCGTGGCCGCGCCTCTTGAGGTGTATGGCAAGGTTATGCATGTGGCTCGCGACCCCGCCAACCTTGGGGTAATACCAGTCACTCACGAGTGCTATCCTCAACAAATCACCCCCTGTTCAGAGCCTGATAAAACGCCACCGCGCCGACGATTGAGTAAACATACTGGAATAGAAACTTATAGACAAACGCAGTTACCGCAGCCTTAGTTGAAGCACCGATTCCGAGGACTAGCCCGAACTCATTTGCCCCAAATCCTGCCGGAATGCCGCTGAGGGAAGCGAACAGCACGCTCATTAGGAACCCATAGAGGGCCCGTCTCATTGAAACCTTTAGGCCGAAGGCCTTCCCTACCTCTATAATCCCCCAGACCTGGAGGAAGATTATCACCGTGGAGAGCAAAAAGGACAAGAGAAAAACGACTTTATTATTCTTTGCTCCTTTCCATCCGCTGTATATCCTATCTAGATAGGCCCTGAGTGTTGATATCAGTCCCTTAAGACCAACTCTCTCCCAGAACTTGAGGAAAGAATCGAGAGCCTTGTAAACGCTCTCCTCATAGATGAGAGCCAGCAAGATGAGGGCCAACGCTAGGATTCCGAGCTTCGTGAGGCCGAAGAATATCAGGGCAAAGGATAGCACCACTAAGATTTCCGTGCTAATTCCAATGGCAAGAGAAGATAAGGCCTTGAAGTAATCACCGCCTACGAGCTTGACCTTCACGACGTGTCCGACGCTCGGTGGGAGGACCGTCATAAGATAGTAGCCGCTTATAAAGGCCCTGAGGGTCTCCTTGAAGCTCGTTCCCTGGATTTCCCTCAAGAAGAGGTGCCACCTGAGGGTAGATAAGATGACCGTGAGAACCGAAAGGGAGAATGCAATCAAGATGTACTCCAAGGAAGCCGTCTTCAGGGCCAGCCTAAGTTCATCGATGTCAATCACCCTGTACAGGTACGCGAGGGAGATTAAGAGAGCCGCGAGAGTGAGGATTCTTTTCATTTCCATCTTACACACCCATCACCCTTAATAATAAGTGCATCAGCAAAAGGGACGCCACAATAGCATCGAGGACCCTCACTCTGACACCCAATGTCATGATGCTGATGGCACCGAAGGCAGGGTTTAGCGGGGCCAGAAGCAGACCTATTGAGATGCATGAGAAGATTAGGACGAATCTCTCCGATGCTGTTTTCCCTATAACGATTGGCGTTGTCCTCAGACCAGCCCTTAAATCGCTCTCATAATCCTCTAGGTGATTCCTCAGTTCAAGGGCGAGAGAATAGAAAGTTATCGCGAGTGCCATAATAAGTTCTTGCCGTGTCATTATCCCGTCAAGGCTGGCCCCGTAAAGGAATGGTAGCGCCCCGAAGAAAACCCCATGAGAGAGCACGTCAGTCACGGGTCTCGCCTTGAGCCTTGGGGGTGCCGAGTAAATCGTCGCCAGAAAGACCATTGAGAGGTATATGGCGAGCTCCCCAAGTCCAAGAAAGGCCGCCAACGACAGGCCGGCCACTGCCATCAGGACTGCTGACAGAATGCCAGCTCGGAAGCTCAGCTCCCCGTTCGCTACAGGGTTCTTTCTTCGTTTGACCAGGTTAACAGAATCCGTATCGGCGTCAAAGCAGTTGTTTATCGCGAACGCATAGGCGACATATAGGATGAGGGATATGATAAGGAAGAGGGCACGAAGGGCATCGAGGTTACTGGAGAGATTCATGGTTAGGCCCAAAATGCCCATACCAATGAATGCTCTCCCATCCAGTATCCTGGTGTTTTTTATCACTGCTCTAAGCATGTTCCCACCGTCGGTTGTCTGGGAGGAAGGGTTATAAGGGTTACCACGAAAAAAGCTTCGCCTCAGGAAGAGGGAAATGAAAGAGTAGCTAAGCTGATAACATGATAAAGAAGTTCGAGAGGAAGGCGAACAAGCTTGTTTAAGGCTCAGAAAGCAAAGAAATGAGCTTTCTCACGCCCTCTCTGATGCGCATCTCGTCCTCTGGGGTTGTTCTTCCATTAACCTCGATTGTGCTTACGTGCTTGAACATCGACTTCTTTATGAGGGTCTCAATCTCCCTGCCCGCTACCCCTGCCCACCCAAACGTTCCGAGAATAAGCACGGGCTTCTCGTAGTTGGCCTTGTCGAGAATCTCATAGAGGGTATAGCGAATCCTCGGATGTATGTTAGCCTCGTAGGTTGATGCTCCTAATATGAGGGCTTCACTGTCTGGAACTTCCCCAAGGATATCGCTGACCGCTGGAGCATCCTTATCCGTGAAGCTATAGATGATAGGGTTAAAGCCGTGCTTCTTAAGCTCGTCCACCGCTATCAAGATACTCCTCTCGACGAACCCATACATCGAGTCGTATATCACGAGCACCTTGCCCTTCTTTGGAACCCCCGCGCCGACCTTGACGTAGTGCTCGAAAATCCTCTTGGGGTTCCTCCTCCAGATGAGGCCGTGGCCGGGTAATACTATCTTGACGTCATCGATGATACCCAGCTTCTTTATCTTCTCAATGTTTTGAATGATGTGCTTACGATAATGACCGATGACCGTAACGATGTACTTGGTGACGTAGGGGAGATACCTTTCGACGACCTCCTCGTTGCTGTCGTCGATGGCTGGCGGAATCGAGTATCCGCCACCGACATCACACCCGAGGATTATCTTGTCCTCCACCACGTAGGTTATCATTGTGTCGGGCCAGTGGAGCCACGGGAGGGTTATGAATTTCAGCGTCCTGCTCCCTATCTTGAGCTCCTCCCCGTCCTTGATGGCGTGAACGTTCTCCATTATTCCGTAGAACGAGTTTAGAAGCCTCTTCGCGAAGGTCGTGCCTATTATCTTGGCCCTATAGCCGTTGGCCTCAAGGACGACCGGAAGGGCTCCGCTGTGGTCGGGCTCGGTGTGGTGGACGACTATGTGAGTTATGTCCTTCGGATCAACCACGCTGGAAAGGGCCTTAAGGAACTCGTCGGCATAGCTTCTCTTCCATGTATCGAAAAGGATCACATTCCCGTCGGTTTTCATGACGTATGCGTTGTAGGTTATCCCCTCTGGAATATCCCAGGTGGCCTCAAAATATCTAATCTTGTCGTCATCGATCCTGAGAAGATAGAGCTCGGGTTCCTCAAGTAGCTTTTCAATCCAAACCTTTGGCATACCTTATCCCTCTTAAGATGGTTCGGGAAAAGATATAAAAAGTTTTCACGAGATCTGAATAAATTGGAAAAGAGACTGTCAAGGGCATCCCACTTATCAAGCTACGCAGAAAGATACTGCCTTACCTTCCTCTCGAACTCCGCAAAGTTGGGGACGCCGATGAACTCAACCCTATTGTTTATGAGTATCGTTGGAGTCCCCATGATGTTGTGCTCCATGGCCTTTCTTCTGCCCTCGGGGGTTGCAATGCTGAGCTCTCTGGCCACAACACCTTTATACTTCCTCGCTATCTCCTGGGCCATTGCCAATGCTATTGGGCAATAGGGGCAAGTCGGCGAGGTTATGACTTCAATTGTTACTTTTGGCCTCTTCGGTTTCTCCTCAATTATCCCCATCCTCTTCATTAGCTCGAGCATCTTCTTCCTCCTTATCATCTCCAGCTCGTCCACCCTCTCACCCCATTAGAGGGAAGATTTAGGAATTTAAAAAGAAATTTTTGAAAAAGAGTTCATGAAACACTAATCGACGGTTGCAAGGTGTATAGCCAGCAGTATCGCAAAGAGCACGGCCAGGGCTATGTGAACTTTTTTCCAGTGGCCCAGTGTGCCTGCAATCTTCGCCATTTTTCCCTCATGCTTCCTCGCCGCGAGAAGAACCTTTCCGTGTATGTACCTGCCGATGAACCCGGTAACGTTGAGCAGAACCAGCACGATTCCCATCGCAAGTCCGGTGCCTCCGGCGAGTCCTCCGTATTTGTAGCATGAGAAGAAGTGGAGGAAGACCAGCAGTGTCCCGGTCAGGGCGAATACTTGATGTATCGTGAGGGGATGCACTGGACCGGTAACCATCACGTACGGATGCTCCAGCCTGATCTCAAATCCCCACTTACCCGACTTTTTGTAGGCTATGAGGAGCTTCCTCTTGGTGAGGGAGTAGTAGACGACACCGACGGCAATAAGGCCTACTCCAAGGGCCGCGAGCTCACTGTAGCCTGCCCCGTATTCGTCCCCATGCTCTCCATATTCATCTGCAAGAACAAGGGGAGCAAGGAGAAGCGCTAAAAGGAAGAAAACCAGAAGTCTCCTCACATGAGCCACCTCAAAAAGCACCGCTTCCAATGCCACATATCTTGGCAAAGGGGCATATCGAGCAGTCCTCGGTGTAGGGCTGTAAAGGAGGTTCTCCCTTTACAGCTTTCGTAATTTCCTTGGCCTTTTCCATCTCCTCATCCTCGCCCTCTAAAACCAATGTCACACTCCCCTCAGCTCCTCCAGCGCCGCCCGCCGCGATTGGAATCGCATCCACGTTCACAAGAATTTCGTAAGCCTCGACCTCTGTTACGGGGATTGCATGCGGAATTGGCACTAGGGCGGCGTAAAGCCCGGTCCCCCAGTCAAAGGACCTAATTCCTGTAAGCTTTGCACTTACCTCGACCGGGGTGGGGGTAAACTTCTCAAGGCTTACTGGTGCTATTGTAAGCACGCCCTTTGTTATCGTCCATCCGAAAGTCCTGCCTATCGTGCCTCCATCGGGGGCGGCCGCGAAGACCGCAACGTTCCAGTTTATGTCAATCGCGTTGGCCCCCTTGATGAAGACATCTTCCGGACCCATTTCTTTTAGAGCCTCCATTGGGTCGCCTTCAAACGGCTTCCCTTTATAAAGGACAAGATGCCTGGGCCATGTCTTTTTTGGGGTAACGCACGTCCTGCCTTTGCTTATAACCCCTATCGTCCACTTCTCCTTTTCAATTTTCTCTCCTGAAATCTCCTCGACGATGTAGGCGGCGGTAGTCCCTGTAGCTATATAAACGAAGCCATGTTTTAATGCATACTGAACCTCATCCATCGCTACAACGGCTTTGGCAATTAAGCGCTTGCTCTCGGAGGGTGTTAATGTTACAAGGGCCCTCTGCACTGAGATCACCTCACCTATGATGTTGCCCCCGGAAAATAAATATCTAACCCCAATAGAATGGCATGCCAAACCTGTTATAGCTGACCTTCTCCCATTCGAAGACCTCTTCGCCGTGAGGCGGCTTGTTCTCCGCTGGATAGCCAACGCCAATGATGCAGAGAACGCGGTAGTTTTCTGGAATGTCCAAGAGCTCCCTCACATATTCCTCGGCCGTTTTACCTTCACCGTGCATCCTGTTCCTGATCTGTATCCAAAATGAGCCTAGCCCCAGGGCAACAGCCGCGAGATGGATGTGCTCGGCCGCTATGGAAGCGTCTTCGATCCATACGTCGCTCCTGCTTTCGTCGGCGGTAATCACTATCGCCAATGACGCAGTGGCAAGCCCCGCCGCCCCGGGCTTAGCTTTCGAGAGCTTTTGGAGTTTCTCCCTGTCATCAACAACTATGAAGTGCCATGGCCTCTTATTGTGGGAACTCGGTGACAGGAAGGCTGCCTCAAGGAGCTTCTTCACGAGTTCCTTTGGAACCTCTTTATCCTGAAAACGTCTTATGCTTCTCCTCTTTCTCAGTACTTCAAAAAACTCCATCTCCATCACCACACTTAAGGGAGTAACAAGCCCTTTAAATCTGCCTTTGGATGATCATGGCGAGGTGGATATGTCTTTGGCACGTAGGGAAGATACCTCCATAGCCGACATAATTATTCCTCTCACCCTACGAGAGCGAGGCCGGGTTCAACGAGATGTTCAGGAAAGCAGGAGCACAATACCTTGATCTAACGTTCTTCAAGGGCTTAAATAGAAGAACTTTTCAAGTGTCTACCGGCCCCTTAAGGAGCTTTGATTTTTGAAAAGATTAAGTTCATAAAGATTCCTTCAAACCCTCCCTTGGTGAGGGAGATGATGGATTTTTCGAGACACTTCCCGATCATAGGAATGGAGGGTCAGAGGAAGCTTGGCGAGAGCACCGTGGCCGTCGTCGGGGCGGGGGCACTTGGCAGTTGGGAAGTTTATTTCCTTTACAAGCTGGGCATCGGGAAGATAATTGTTATCGACAGGGACTTCGTGGATGAGAGCGACCTTCCGAGGACTATTTACACGAAGGAGGACGTTGGAAAGCCGAAAGTCGAAGCCCTAAAGGAGCGCTTTGACAACGTCGTTGGCTACTTCGAAGACTTGAACCCATCCACGGTGAACCTCTTGGACGAGGCCGACCTAATACTCGATGGGACCGACAATATTTACACAAGGCAGGTAATAAATGACTATGCCATAAAGATGAACAAGCCTTGGATCTACGTTGGGGTTCTGAGCACCTACGGAGACGTAATGCCTATAATCCCAGGGAAGACCGCCTGTTTCCGCTGTTTAATGCCAAAGCTACCCTCGAGACCCATGCCCACTTGTGCCGTCGCCGGAATCATGAGCTACGTCCCACCCTTCGCGGCATCGCTCGCCGTGTCATTGGCTACCAAGATACTCCTTGGGGAGGAAGTAAGGAGCGAGCTAATATTTTTCGACACTAAGACCCTCGAATTCGAAAAGATTGAGATGCCGAGAAAGGAAGACTGTCCAGCGTGTGTTAGGAAAGAGTTAATCTTCCTGAAGAAGCAGATCAGAATTGAGCGCCTCTGCGACGGCTCAATCCAGATAACTCCACCGGAAAGAATGGACATCGACTTCGACGAGCTCGCTAAAAGACTAAAAGCTCTCGGCATAGAGTACATCAAGACATCCCAGTTTATCCAATTCGAGGATGACTATGCTGAAATCCTGATATTCCAAGGCGGTAGGATGGTCGTGAGGGGAGTTGAGAACGAAAAGGAAGCAAAGAACTTTTTTGCCCGCTACCTGGGTGGTTGACATGATAATCGTTCGTTACGGCGAGATAGCCATAAAGAGGGGCAAGAGGAAGGAGTTCGAGAAAAAGTTAGTAGAGAACATCCTCGCGGCACTGAAGAGGAAGGGAATTGGGGGAAGAGTTAAGCTCGTTCGGGGGAGAATTCTCGTAGATGCCCCAGACGATGCGACAGATGTCATAGCGAAAGTTCCCGGTGTTGTCTCGGTTTCGCCGGCAAGGGAGATGGAATATGAGGAAGTTCCCAAATACTTGAAGGAGGCCCTCAAAGGCCTGAACCCGAAGAGCTTCAAGGTTGACACCCAGAGGCTTGACAAAGGCTTTCTCAAGACCTCCCTTGAGGTTAACCGAGAAATCGGGGCCTTCGTCGTGAAAGAGTTTGGCTGGAAGGTTGATCTCGAAAATCCGGAGCTCACGATAGGCATCGAAATCATAAATGGGAAGGCATACGTTTTCTTCGAAAAGATAAAGGGTGTGGGTGGCCTGCCAGTGGGGACGCAGGGAAAGGTCATCGCCCTCTTGAGCGGCGGCATAGACTCTCCTGTGGCGGCGTTTTTGATGCTCAAGCGCGGTGCGGAGGTAATAACTCTTCACTTTGACCAGGGGACGAACGCTAGGAGGGTTGTCGAGAGGACGGTGGAAATACTGAGCGAATACTCACCCAAGGACATTGAGCTCATCGTGGAGAATCATTTCGAAATCCTGAAACCCTACGTCAAGGTGCTTAGCGATATTAACCGTAGGGAGTGGACGTGCGTCTTCTGTAAGGTTGCCATGCTTAGGCGCGCTGCGGAGATAGCAAAGGAGGAAGGCGCATTTGGCATCGTTACAGGGGACTCTCTCGGTCAGGTAGCATCGCAGACGCTGGCGAACCTCTACCTCGAGACTATGAGCGTCCGCTTCCCGATATACAGACCTCTTATTGGGTTCGATAAGGAGGAGATAGTGGCGATAGCCAAGAAGATTGGGACGTATCAGGCGTTTCTCGAATATCCCTACTGCCAATGTCCCTTCAGGCCCGAGAAGGTTGTGACAGGTGGGAAACCCGAGGAGTTCTTCAGTATTCTAGACGCTTTGGAAAGGGAGGGTGTAGTTTAGAGTTAACCTGTATTCCTAATACCCAAATTTGTGGACAAAGATTTAAAAGTAGTGGTTTTTACCCAAGAATGTATACATATAGGACGGTGATGAGCATGCTAAAGGTTGAAAACCTACACGTCAGGGTTATGGGAAAGAACATCCTGAAGGGTGTTTCCTTGGAGCTAAGTGAGGGTGAACTTCACGTGGTTATGGGGCCAAATGGAAGTGGAAAGTCCACTCTCGCCTTGACCATAGCTGGCCATCCACGGTACGAGGTTGTGGAGGGTAGGATTCTTTTCGAGGAAGAGGACATAACCAAGATGAAACCCGAGGAGAGGGCGAAGAAGGGTATATTCCTCAGCTTCCAGCATCCGGTTGAGGTCGAGGGTGTCAAGGTCCTCCAGTTTCTCCAAAGAATGTTGAAGAACCTCAGGGGCGTGGACGAAGTAGAGGCGTATGAGGTTATCTTCAATGCCGTTCGGGAGCTTGGACTTGACAGTTCCATTCTCTCGAGGGAGCTTAACGTTGGATTCTCAGGCGGTGAAAGGAAAAAGCTTGAGATGCTTCAGGCCTATTTAGCCAGGCCAAAACTTCTGATACTTGACGAGCCCGATAGTGGTGTTGATGTTGATTCGCTCAAGGTCATAGCCAAGGTTATCGACAGGCTTCATAACGAAGGCACCTTAATACTCCTCATAACTCACTACGGCAGAATTCTGGAGTATCTAAATCCCAAGATGGTTCACGTGCTGAAGGAAGGCAAGCTTGTGGCTTCGGGTGGTCTTGAGCTCGTAAAGCTCATCGAAGAGAAGGGATTCGCGGCGGTGGGAGAGAATGGAGAGACCGTCAAAGCTTGAGGAAATACTTAGGGCCGGCTCTCTCGAGGAAGTCCTCGGCACCGCCGTGCCTTACCCTAAAGAGATAGAACTCAAGGGTGAGCTGACGAGGGATACCATAGAGGAGCTCTCACGGATAAAAGGCGAGCCAAGATGGATGCTTAGGCATAGACTCAGGGCCTTGGAGCTCTTCCACAAACTGCCCATGCCGAAGTGGGTGGTCGGTATCGAGGAGCTTGATCTTGAGAGTCTGGTTATCTACTCGAAGCCAGAGATAGGCAGTGAGGTTAAGGACTGGGAAGACCTGCCCGAGAGCATTAGGAGAACCTTCGAGCGTTTGAACATCCCGGAAATAGAGAAGAGGTTCCTCTCCGGCCTGACGGCTGTGTTCGATAGTGAGAGCGTCTATTCTAAGCTCAAGGAGGAGTTCGAGAAGAAGGGCATAATTATGCTCCCCATGGAGGAGGCCGTGAAAAAGTATTCTGGCCTTGTGAAGAGGTACTTTGGTAGAGTCTTTTCCCCTGGAGAGCACAAGTTTTCTGCCTTACACCACGCCCTTTG
Organism: Pyrococcus yayanosii CH1; assembly: GCF_000215995.1. Classification (NCBI taxonomy): domain Archaea; kingdom Methanobacteriati; phylum Methanobacteriota; class Thermococci; order Thermococcales; family Thermococcaceae; genus Pyrococcus; species Pyrococcus yayanosii. The sequence goes on from NC_015680.1 coordinate 784,754, forward strand.
GAGCGGTGGAGTTTTCGTTTACGTGCCGAAGGGGGTTAGAATACCCTTCCCGATAGAGGCGTTTTTCGTTATCGGCTCCGCATTGGAGGGACAGTTCGAGCACACACTTTTGGTTGCAGACGAGGGAAGCTACATTCACTTCATAGAAGGCTGTTCTGCGCCGATGTACAAGGGCTTCTCATTCCACGACGGCATGGTTGAGATTTACGCCCACAAGGGAGCAACCGTCAAGTTCACCACGATACAGAACTGGAGCCGCAATGTGATCAACTTCAACAACAAGCGCGCAATCATAGAGGAGAACGCCTATGTCGAGTGGATAGAAGGGAGCATAGGGAGCAGGATAACCTACACCTATCCATCGAGCGTCCTCAAGGGAGAGGGAGCAAGGACCACCCAGTACGTCGTCTCGCTGAGCAATGGGCCCTATCTCAAGGACACCGGGGCCAAGAGCTTCCACCTCGCCCCGAACACAAGCTCGAAGATAGTCTCCAAGAGCATAAGCGCCAACGGCGGAATAAACATATACCGTGGGCTGGTGAGAATAATCAAAGGTGCAAAGAACTCCACCGCGACGGTCTCATGCGATTCGCTCATTCTGGACGAAGAGAGCAGGGCCTACACTTATCCGCACAATCAGAACGACGAGCCTACAGCGAGTATAATCCATGAAGCCACTACCGGAAAGCTTGGGGAGGACAAACTCTTCTACATGAATCAGAGAGGAATAAGCGATGAAGAGGCCAAGAGCCTCATCGTGCTCGGCTTCATCAGCGAAATCCTTGAGGGTCTGCCCTTCGAGTACGTGGAGGTTCTCAAGAAGGTCATAGAGCTTGAGTTCAGCGAGATAGGGGGTGTTGGCTGATGTTCATTGGGAAGGAAGCACTCGAAAGGCTAACCTACCAGAAGTACGGCGACAGCCCAACCATAAAGAGTTACACCAAGTGGAAGCTCTTCGAGGAAAACTCGCCACTCAAACTGCCGACAGAGGCTAAAGCGGTCAAGGTTCCGATAAAGGGGCACATCGTTTTATCGGGAAGCGAGGCCGAGTTCAACCTTCCTGCGGGGGTTGAGCTGAGCGAGGGGACTTTAGGCCTTTCTCAGCCCGAAGAGTCGAGAATCCTCGGTTTCCACTTCTACGCACTCAGAAAGGCATACAGGCTGAGGATAGCTGAAGACCTCAGGACACCACTTGTGATAGTTTCACACCTCTCCGAAAGGGCCTTCGTGAGCCATCACATCTCGATAGAGGCCGATAACGTTAAAGCGCCGATAGTCATCTACGACATGAGCGAAGAGGGAACAAAATCCCTCGTTATCGAGCTCAAAGCTAAGAATGCTAACCTCGAAATCTTGACTGTCGGAAAGCACGAGGCACTCTCACACTACCTCCTGAGGGCTTCTCTCGGTGAGAAAACCAGTGTCAGGGCTTTCACCCTTGTCAAGGGTGGAAAAATGAGCCACCACCGCGAGGACTACTCCCTTGAAGGGGCAAAGAGTGAGCTGATACTCAGGGGCATGCCCATAGCCATTGGAAGCTCGGTGGACTACCTCACCAACGTCCTCCAGTACGGCGAAAGGAGCAAAAGCGAGACGAGGGTTCACGGCTTTTCATACAAGAACGGCTGGACGGTTCACAGGGGGGTTGCCAAGGTCTTTGAGAGCGCCAGGAACTCATCGAGCGGTGTCGTGTCTCAGATAACCATAATGGACGAGGGTTCACTTGGAGTGAGCGTGCCGATGCTTGAGGTCGATGCAGGAGAAATCGAGTCGGCCTTCCACTCCTCGGCGGTGAGGCAGTTCGACGAAGACGCGCTCTTCTACCTGAGGTCGAGGGGACTCGACAGCGACGAGGCGATGAGCCTCTTCGTCCACGGCATTGGAGAGGCTTTGAGCAGTCATCTCGAAAGGCTCCGCGGCAAGGCAAGGGGGAACGTCGGGGAGCTAATAAAGGGGCTTCTCTGATATTTCATACTTTTTTAAGTTTTGATTTTCGGGAAAACTTTTATTTTCTCTGAGTCAAACTGATATGAGTCAAACTGATATCATGATGAAGTACCTCAAGTACTCCGGAATAGCCGGCGTTGTAGTATACGCCTGCTGAGGAAGAACGGCAGGATGAAGGTGTCCGAGATAGCGAGGGAGCTGGGGATAAGCCACCCCTCCGCGAGGGAGAGGCGGGGGGACTTAAGGGTTCGGCACTGCTGAACATCAGGAAGAGGAACTTTGTCTCCGCGGTGGTGAACCTCAAGGTTCGGAGCATGGACGAGGCCGAGAAGCTGGCCGATGTTTTTGCAAGGTGCCCGAGAACGGTCTTCGTCGCCACGACAACCGGTAAGTACAACCTAAACCTGGCTCTCATAGCGGAGAGCTACTCTGCCCTTGAGGCTACCATAGAAAACACGATACGGCCCATGGAGTCGGTTAAGGAGATGGACGTCTCCCTCGGTTCGTCTCCGGCCTATCCAGAGTTCGTTGACTTCAAGCTGGAGCCGACGAGGAAAGTTACCCCCTGCGGGAAGGTCTGCACGGAGTGCTACATCTACGGTAGGAAATGTTCGGGCTGTCTGGCGACGGTTTACTTCATGGGTCTAAAAGGGAGTAGGAAATGAGGATATCTTTGACTTTCTTTTTCTTTTTTTGTTTTGTTATTCTGTGAATTATATTCCCGTATATCCTCACATAAATCAGTTTGCTTTTTAAGACAATTAAGTTTGTCTTTCAAAATGATGGATTCTAATTTCAAAAGTTTTCACTTTGTTAGGCAAACCTATATAAGTTAGGCTCGCCAACATAATATTAAGGTGAATTCCATGGTGAAGGTTGGAGAAATCGTTCCGGACTTCGAGGCCGATGCATACCTCCCCGAGAAGGACGACATCGGAAAGGTCAAGCTTTCGGACTACAGGGGCAAGTGGGTTGTTCTTGCCTTTTACCCGGCTGACTTCACCTTCGTCTGCCCGACGGAGCTTGAGGAGCTGGCCGAGTACTACGAGGAGTTCAAGAAGGAAGGGGCTGAAATACTCAGCGTTTCGACCGATACCGCCTACGTCCACAAGGCCTGGCACGACACATCGCCAGCTATAAAGAAGATAAGATACCCCATGCTCGCCGACCCTGCTGGAAAAATAAGCCGGCTCTTTGGAACCTACATAGAGGATGAGGGCGTTTCATGGAGGGCGACCTTCATAATAGACCCCGACGGAAAGGTCGTTCACATGGAGATGCACGACCTCAGCATAGGGAGGAGCGCAAAGGAGATCCTCAGGAGGCTCAGGGCTTCTAAGTATGTAAGAGAACACCCTGGGCAAGTATGTCCTGCAAGTTGGGAGCCCGGCAAGGAGGCCCTTGAGGTCAGCCTCGACCTGGTAGGAAAGATATGATGGATCTTTCCATTCTGTGAATTTTTCCACTCCATTTTTATCAAGATGGACTCAAGCTTTCACCCCTTTTCACAGATTTGAGAAATTTGGCAGGTTTTCATATCTCGGGATGCTTTCTTCGAACCCTTCTGGTTTGACACGTGGCATACTCGGTTAGGGATACGGCATGCCCTCCGTCCATTTTACGAAACTTCGATTTGGCAAAGGTAAAACTCATAAGCTACCCTATGAATTTTAGATTGACCTAAAAAGTTGGAGGTGAACCCATGAGCGTTGGTGCCTTCCTCATAACCTTCAGAGAGGCCCTTGAGGCGGCCATAATAGTGGCGATAATAATAGCATACCTACGAAGAACCAACCGGGCGAACCAGATAAAGGACGTGTGGATAGGAACCGCTCTTTCAGTTGGCTTTAGCCTGCTTCTTGGGATCGGCATACTGAAGTTCTACGGGGGCCTGGTGGAGAAGGAGCTCTTCGAGGGGATTGCTTCGTACCTCGCCGTGATAGTTCTCACCAGCATGATATACTGGATGGCGACCAAGGGAAAGGACATAAGGGCGGAAATAGAGAGCAAGGTGAGCAAGTCAATAGCTCCCCTGGCCCTAATAGGATTCACTTTCATCGTTGTCTTCAGGGAGGGGCTTGAGACGGTTCTCTTCCTCACGCCCTTCATGACCCAGAACCTAACCGGGACGCTCCTCGGTCTCGCCGCCGGGCTGACTGGGGCGCTCGTGCTGGCATACCTGATATATGGGGTTGGAATGCGCATAGATCTGAGGAGGTTCTTCTACTTCAGCTCAATACTGCTGGTGTTTGTGGCGGCTGGCCTTGCGGGCTACGGCACTCACGAACTTATCGAGTGGGCTGAGGAGGAGGGTTACTCCCTTGGAGTGTTCTCTGCCCAGGCATACGACCTCGGGATTCCGAGCGATAGCATCTGGCACCACAAGGGAGCAATAGGCTCGGTCTTTGCGGTGCTCTTCGGCTACTCCGTGAGCATGGAGTGGGGGAGGGTATTGGTGCAGTTCGGCTATCTCATAACGGCCCTCTACCTCGTGCTCAGGGCCTACGGCAAGGGGCCGGCACTGAACCGCGAGAAAAAGGCCGCGGAGAGCGCGGCCTGAGTTATTCATTTTTGGCCCGCAATGAATAAAAAGGGTGAAATTGATTTCAGCTTAGGTGTGGAGGATGGATGTGGATGGCTTCAGGAGGATAGCCCTCGTTGGAGCAAGCCCTAACCCGGACAAGTACGGCAACGTGATACTCAGGGATCTGCTTGGTAAGGGCTTTGAGGTTCTTCCGGTTAATCCCAAGTATGACGAGATTGAAGGCCTCAGGTGCTACAGGAGCGTTCGGGAACTTCCGAAGGACGTTGACGTTATAGTCTTCGTCGTTCCTCCTCACGTGGGGCTTCAGGTCGTGAAAGAAGCCGCTAAAGCGGGTTTCAAAAGGCTCTGGTTCCAGCCGGGGGCGGAGAGCGGTGAGATAGCCAGGTTTCTCGATGAGAACGGTGTGGAGTACAGCTTTTGGAAATGCATAATGGTAGAAACTTCGGGCTGAAAGGAGGTGGCTGGCATGGAGTTCTACTACGTCAAGCGTTTTGACGAGGATCTCGACTTCCTCTGGGAGCGCTTCAAGAAAAAGCTGGAGGAAGCGGGCTTTCTGCTCATCGGTGAGCGCATCCCCGTTGCGATAACCGAGACGGAGAACGGAATAATAGCCGACTACCACCTGCTCTTCATCTGTCACAGCGAGCTCGTTGAGGAGCTGGTAAAGATAGACCCCAACATCGGCGCCCTGTTTCCGTGCACCGGTTTCGGCTACAGGACTGAGGAGGGCAACTACCTCGGTGTTACCCTGCCGAGCGTCGCCTGGAAGATCGCAGGAGAGAAGGTTGTCGAGATCATGAAACCCATGGAGGAGAAAATCAAGAGGATTATCGACTCCCTCTAGATTTTCAATTTTGTCTATACGTTCGGTTTCCGGTTTCCATTCTGGCAACGATAAGCCCCATAAGCTTTCCCCCTTAGCTTCTATCGGTGATGTAAATGACCGAAGTCGTGTTGAAGATACCTAACATGAGTTGCAAGCACTGCGGTATGAGAATAACCAAGGCGATAGAGAGCGTCGGTGCCAAGGGCGAAGTCAGTCTTGAGGAAAAGAAGGCCGTTGTCCAGTTCGACCCCGGGAAGGTGCGCCTTGAGGACATAGTCAGGGCCATCGAAAGGTACGGCTACGAAGTGGAGGTGGCCTGAATGCCGATTGACCCCGTCTGCGGAATGGAGGTGAGTGAGGACACAGGGCTCAAGGTCGAGTACAGCGGAAAGGTCTACTACTTCTGCTCCCCGGGATGCAAGGCGGAGTTCGAGGCAAATCCGGAGAAATACATCAGAATGGAGGGCATGAAAGACCATCACCACTCCCACGGGGGCCACGGCCACTCCCATAACAGGCACCACATGGGTGGTTGCCACCACTGACTCTTTTCATTTTGTCCCATGTTGATTTTGGGCATTTTGTGGGATCAGGTGCTACGTCCCTTTTTTTCGTGTGAACAACGTTTATAAACCTTGTTGCGCTGTTAAACCGCATGACACACCACCACGGATATATTGGGGCACTCTTGGCCGCGTTCTTGTTCGGGATTAGCTCGACCCTAAACAAAATAGCACTGGAGAACGTCCACCCGCTCGTTGTAGCGGGGAGCATATACCTCACCGCGGGAGTGGTTTTAATGGTCATTCGGTATACTCCCGTTAAGGACATAATATTGGAGCAGCTAAAATCCAAAGTGGCGACGCAGGACTCCTTTTCCCGTAAAGATTTTCTGCTTTTGGGGGTTATAGCACTGTTCGGCTCTTTTTTGGCACCTCTCTTGTTCATGTTTGGGCTGGACAGGACAACGGCGGTCAATGCCTCCCTGCTCCTTAATACTGAGACGCTGTTTACTGTCATACTTGCGCTCTTTCTTTTTGGGGAAAAGATATCACGCAGAGGGGCCATCGGTATTCTTTTTATCTTAGTTGGGGCTGTTGTTGTCTCGACAGAGTCTCTCATGGGAGTCCACCTCACGGAAGGACTTCTGGGCAACGCTCTGGTTGTGCTGGCAAGTCTTTCATGGGCTATAGACAACAATCTCAGCAAGCTCTTGAGCCTCAAGAGGGATCTGCTGTTGGTGACCTCCCTAAAAGGGTTACTGGGAGGAAGTGCCCTCCTGTCTCTGGCCATATTGTTTGGTATCCCTCTTAATGTTCCCCCTGAAAGCCTTCCATATCTCCTGACCGTTGGTTCGCTCAGCATTGGATTCTCCATTGTGCTGTTCCTTTTTGCCCTGAGAGAAATTGGTGCCATGAAAACTGGAGCAATATTTGCCACGTCTTCCCTGATGGGCGCCGTTACTGCCTTTTTGGTTCTTGGGGAGAGCTTTACGGGAATAAAAGCAATTTTTGGAATGATTATGCTTGTAGGTGTATATCTTCTCTCAGAATGAAAGCAGTCGAGCGGCGAATCTTTTTGTGTTTTCAGTTTCTTTTTTAGTTTTCATTCACTTTCGAAATGACAAGGTTTATAAAACATTTGCACAACTGCTCAAATGTAGAGGTGATTTATGATGACGGAAGTGTGTAAGGTGTACGAGGAACACCTTGATAAAATACTGGAGGCTCAGGCAAAAATTCCAGAGGAGGAGACCGTGTTGGAAGCGGCGGACTTTTTCGACGCCCTCGGGAACCCCACTCGGCTTAAAATCCTGCTCGCGCTGATGGAAGCGGGGGAGCTCTGCACCTGCGACCTCTCTGCGATAACGAAACTTTCAGTTTCGGCGATTTCTCACCAGCTCCGCATCCTCAAGGACAGAAAGATAGTAACTTACCGCAAGGACGGCAAGAACGTGTTCTACCGTCTCGACGACGAGCACATCAGGGAGATTTTGAGGATAGCGATTGAGCACCTTTCGGAGGTGAAGTAATGCCGACCAAACTCAAGCTTGAAGGACTCGACTGCGCTAGCTGTGCATACGAGATAGAGGAGGCCCTCAAGAAGGAGGGCTTTGAGTTTGCGCTGGTTAACTTCACCACCAAGGAGGCCATCATAGAGGGTGACGTTGAGAAGGCCAAAGAGATCATCAAGAAGGTCGAGCCGGACGTTGAGGTGGTTGAAGAGCACGGCATAGGCTCCCATGGACACGGCCATGAACACGGAGAAATCAGCAGAAAAACGGTGTACCAGATCGGAGTTTCTCTGGCCCTGTTTGCAATAGGCATAGTAATGCGCTACTACTACGGCATAGACGACGCTTTCGTCTTCGGCATCTTCCTCGCGAGCTACGTCATCTCCGGCTGGAGGGTGCTCAGAAGTGCAGTGGTCAACTCCCTCCACGGCAACGTCTTTGACGAGAACTTCCTTATCACGATAGCCACTATAGGAGCTTTCCTCATCAGGGAGTATCCGGAAGGAGTGGCGGTAATGCTCTTCTACGTCGTGGGAGAGTTCTTCCAGGACCTGGCAGTGGACAGGTCAAGGCGCTCCATAAAGGCCCTGCTCGCGCTCAAGGCAGAATATGCAAACCTGCTTAGAGACGGGGACGTAGTCCGGGTAAAGCCCGAGGAGCTGAAGGTTGGGGACGTTATCATCATCAAGCCCGGTGAGAGGGTTCCCGTTGATGGAGTTATCATCGAGGGTGAGTCGACCGTTGACACCTCCGCTTTAACCGGGGAAAGCGTTCCCAGGACGGTGAAGGAAGGGGAGGAAATCCTATCAGGCATGGTCAACCTATCGGGCGTCCTCAAAGTCCAGGTGACCAAAGAGCTGAGCGAGTCCACCATCTCCCGCATCCTTGAGCTCGTCGAGAACGCAAGCGCGAGGAAGGCTAAAACAGAGAAGTTCATAACGCGCTTCGCCCACTACTACACCCCAGCTGTCGTCGGCATATCTGCACTTATAGCCATAGTCCCTCCGCTCCTCACGGGAGACCCGTTCACTCCCTGGATATATAGGGCCCTGGTGATACTCGTTATCTCGTGCCCGTGTGCTCTCGTCCTCTCAATTCCGCTCGGCTACTTTGGAGGAATAGGCAGAGCAGCGAGGGAGGGAATACTCGTCAAGGGCTCCAACTACCTCGATGCCCTCAAGGAGGCAACGGTGGTTGCCTTTGACAAGACTGGAACACTGACAAAGGGAGTCTTCAAGGTCACGAAAATAGAGACAAGGAACGGCTTCAGTGAAGAGGAGATAATAAAGTTCGCAGCTCTGGCGGAGGCGCATTCAAACCACCCGATTGCTAAGGCGATACGTGAAGCTTACGGCGAGGAGATCAACGAGGCGGAGATAGTCGAGTACGAGGAGATAGCCGGACACGGCGTCAGGGCAAAGATAGATGGTGTGGAAGTCATGGTGGGCAACGACAGACTCTTACATCGCTTCAACATCGAGCACGACACGTGCAGGGTTAAGGGAACCGTCGCTCACGTTGTAATAAACGGAAAGTATGCGGGCTACATAATAATCTCAGACGAGATAAAGGAGGACGCCCCGGTTGCTGTGAAGGAGCTGAAGCGCCTCGGGATCAAGAAGGTCGTCATGGTCACGGGAGACAACAAAGATGTTGCGGCTGAGATAGCGAGGCATCTCAACTTAGACGGCTTCTATGCAGAGCTCCTGCCGGAGGACAAGGTAAAGGTCATTGAGGAGCTTGAGAAAGAGGCAGATGGAAAGGTCGTCTTCGTCGGCGACGGAATAAACGATGCGCCCGTCCTGGCCAGGGCCGATGTTGGCGTTGCGATGGGCGCGCTCGGAAGCGATGCGGCGATAGAGACTGCCGATGTCGTCATAATGGACGACAAGCCGTCTAAGCTGCCGAGGGGGATCAGGATAGCGAGAAAGACGCAGAGGATAGTATGGCAGAACATAATCTTTGCCTTAGCGGTCAAACTGTCCTTCATAGGCCTTGGAATCCTTGGAGAGGCGACGATGTGGGAGGCGGTCTTTGCGGACGTCGGCGTCGCCCTAATAGCGGTCTTCAACGCGATGAGAATACTGAGGTGAGCTGGCTTTTCTTTTTCAACTCCTTAACCATCCTGTAGAACCTGTAAGTCCTTCCCTCAAGCTCAACGCTGTGCTCCCTCTCAATGAAGTATCCGAGCTTTTTGTAGACCGCTATCGCTATCTCGTTGTCCTTTTCCACGTCGAGTGCCATTCTTTCGGCTATGTCTTTTGCCATCTCCTCCGCGTGGAGCATCAGGCTTTTTCCTATCTTTCTGCCCCTGAATTCGGGGTAAACGGCGACGTTGCTGATGTAATAATCGCCTTTCTCAAGCCTCCCGGAGCTAAATGAAGCTCTTATGAGCCCCGGAAGCTTCCTCAGGAAGTCAAAGCCGAGAACTTTCAGCATAAGCCAGCCGGTTCTTTTCTCCTCCCGTTCCCGAGTTTTCCAGTCATAGCCCAGGAGCATTCCTGCGATTTCCCCTTCATAGACGGCAAAAACCACATGCTCGTGACTGAAGAGGTTTTCCTTTTCCAGAAAAAGTGCCTCAAAAACGTGCCTGAACTTCGGTCCCAGCAGGGCCGGGAAGTATTCAGGCGCAGAAATCTCCATAAGCCTTGCGAAGTGTCCGACTTCCTCTTTAGTCCCCTTTGCGGGGAGAATCCTAAGGGGCACGTCCCCCACCCGGATGAAGTAGATGGTTCTTCCCGATTAAGTTTTCGATGGGGCTTAACTCCCGGCAAGGGGATTTTGTGACTTCAGGGTATGGTCTACCCCAGGGGAAATGTCTTTCTATACTCCGGAAGTTTGATGTGGATATGATCTCTTTTACTCAACTTGTTTTCGTCAGGTGGAGTAGTTTTGCAGTTGTTGAAATCTTTTTTTTCATGTTTATTGCAAATTACTACTTAAGAGAAAACTTTTTAAGGACTTGGATTTTATGTTCATTGAAAACTCTTGGAGGTGAACTGAGTGAAGTGGCGTCCATTGGTGGCAGTCCTCTTGGGACTTCTGATGGTTGGAGTGACGGCGGGGAGTGCGATGGCGGCGCCAATCAATGACACGTATAGCTCTCATGGTGGCATTGGGGCGGGCTCAATAATTGACACGAGGTTTATTGGATCGGGTGTCCTCTCAACTTCAACATAGTCCAATTTATATCCCACAACTTTAGAGGTATCTTGTATACCAGAAGGTTAGGCATGGCTCCAATGGATACTTCACTTTGACCGTGTACAGGATTCCTGTTTTCGGCTATGATGCCCTGATAGTTTTTCCAGAAAATATGGTATATCCTAATAGGCCAACAGGGATGGAATACGAGGGGAAAGTGGGTATAGCCTATCATTTCAGGAAAGGTGGCTGGTTCGTATGGAAAGTACAGTTAAAACTTCCCGTTAAGTTCACAGCGGGCAGAGGACACCATGTAGTTCTTTCCTTTGGTGGGAGTCCAGAAGTGCTCACTGGTGGTCCTGTAGCATCTCTTGTAAACGGGGAAAACCAAAGCTTTTTACAGCACTTAAAGCCTTACTACGGAGCCAAATAACTAAGAGCAATATCATTACAATAATAGCATTTGCATTGGCATCGGGAGCTAATGTCGACGTGCTGGTGTTTAAGGAGGTGTAGTGTATGAAGGTCTCTAATATTCTATTTTCCGTTTTCGGTTCCTTGTTATTTTATTTTTTTGCTAAACACATGATATCCAACAGAGAATTAACATTAATACAAGCGGTTTTTTAGCTAGTGTCCTGACGATTGGTTTGCTCATAAGTGACTTTGGAGGATTCGTTGAAAAATTAGGGAAATGAAATTCTAAACATATCTTTGTCAAATTATCTATGGTATGGCTTTTTGGGTTTGTCGGAACAATACTATCAGTTTATGACACATCGTTTCTTGCTTTAAGTCCCTCGTGATCGCCTGGATAAATCGCTCTATCACGAGGTAGTGAGGGTTTAGCATGAGGCGTAATATGCTGATAGAAGTACTCAAAATTTTGACCTACAGTTGGATGTTTTATGCACCGCAGATAGTATCTCTCTCTTTATTTGGCGGGTTTGCTGGATACTCTGGATTCATGATTCTATTCGTAGCGGCCAGTGTGGGATATATCCTCAGGGCTCTACTTTTAATGGCGATCTCAGTGGGGCTTTCGAGAAAAAACCTTCTATAGAGTTTTTTAAATATTTTCTGCCTCTCTCATCTTGGGGTGCTTTGTCTTTATTTTTGAGACTCATTAATTTAATGGTTCCACAAATTTTACAAATTAGAGTACTCGTAGAGCAAACATCTCTGATTGTGGCATGGTTTGTTTCGTATTATAAATTGGGAACACTATTCAGAACAGATAGGAACAATATATGGTCGATAGTTGGGGCACTTTTAATTGGCATTTTAATGTTTTTACTGATCCCACCGCCAATTTAGTGTTTTATGGATCCGCGGGCTCTTGCTTGCACTGCTGGCGGCAAAGCTCCTCACCGATGCCGGCTATCCTTTTAGCAAAGAGGAAAAAGAAAGAATATTCAATGAAGCTCTACGGAACTGAAGTTCCTTTCATCTTATTTTTTACGCTGGTGGATTGCCGAACTAACTCTAGCACTTCTTGGTGGGTACTTTGGGCGTGATGGGTTTTATCCTGAGGCCCTTCTTGTCATGTGTTTTTACTGGCTAGGCTTCCCGGTCCTAATGTGGCTTGTATGCTCTGCCTACAGAGATTCAGAGTATTGCTCAAGAGAGAGCAGGCTGTGGTTCGTGTTCTCTGCTGTGGTCCCGGCGTCTAATGTTTTCGTGTGGGTTTTCAGGTCTTGCCCGTACTCCACCGCGGTAATCTCGCTCCTCTGGACGTTCCTGCTGTTCGGGGTTGGGCTGGCGCTGGGCGCTGAAAAAAACCGCTCGGACTGAATCGGGGGTGAATAAAATTGCCGACCTCCTCAGGATCTTTAGGACAGGAATTTCAAGAGAACATGTAAAACAACAAAATCACATAACGTCAGCATCTCAATCATTGGCTTCGGTCTGTTTCTGAAGGTGGTTTATAAGGGACTTAAAGAACCACCTTAATTTTGTTAATTTTTGTCCGCATATATTTTCATCTTGTGAAGTACAAGCCTCTTATTCCCTCCAGTAGAGTAAGCACTGACAAAAGAAAAAGGTGATCCAAAATGAAAGGCATGAATGAAATGGAAAACGGCGGAATGAAGGCCACGGGAAAATGGGTGGCATGAAGAGAATGAAAGGTAAGGGAAAGATGAAGGGTGGCTGTAAGGGCCACGGCAAGGGAATGAAAGGCATGGGAAAGGGCCACCACGGAATGCACGGAATGAAATGGATGGAAGGGCAGAAGGAGTACTCCTACCTCCGCGAGGTCGAGATGGGCTTTGACGAGACCGTGGCGAGGGTCAAGGAGGAGCTGAAGAAGGAGGGCTTCGGTGTCCTCAGTGAGGTCAGGGTTGACCAACTTTTCAAGGAGAAGCTCGACCTTGACATGGAGCCCTACGTCATCCTCGGCGCTTGCAACCCGAAGTTCTCAAGCCAGCTCATCGGAATAGACATCAACAGCGGTACCTTCCTGCCCTGCAACCTGATGGTGTACGTGAAGGACGGAAAGACCTACGTGAGCCTGCTGCTCCCTCCGATGGCCATGAGCATAACCGGGAACGATGAGCTGCTTGAGGTTGCGGCGAAGGTTGAAGAGATTTTGGGCGACATTGTGAAAAGAATCTGAGTCCCGGTTTTTCGAAACTTTAAAGGATAAGGTTATAGTGGTTCGAAACGAAAACTTAATGGTGATTTATATGGTGGATGAGGAGACCCCTTCCATGGAGGGGCACGGTGAGATGAAGATGAAGAAAGGGGAAGACCATGAAGCTGAAGATACGGGCCACGAGAGTCACAAGCACTCCCACGCCGAGCACCACAGGATGATGATGGAGGACTTCAAAAAGCGCTTTATAGTCTCCGTGATACTGACGGTCCCAATCCTGATCCTGTCGCCGCTGATACAGAGGTTTCTGGGCTTTGAGCTGACTTTTCCGGGCGATCACTACGTTCTCTTTGGCCTCTCCTCTGTGGTCTACTTCTACGGCGGCTGGCCGTTCCTCACGGGCATGAGGGACGAGCTGAAGAAAAAACTGCCGGGCATGATGACGCTGATAGCGCTGGCAATCACCGTTGCATTCTTCTACAGCGTTGCGGTGACCTTTGGCCTGCCGGGTAAGACCTTCTACTGGGAGCTTGCGACGCTTATCGACATCATGCTCCTTGGCCACTACATCGAGATGCGCTCCGTTCTCGGCGCTTCAAGGGCATTGGAAGAGCTCATAAAGCTCATGCCCACTGAGGCTCATCTCGTAACGCCCGAGGGAATAAAGGACGTCCCGGTCAGCGAGCTGAAGAAAGGCGATATAGTCCTTGTCAAACCCGGTGAGAAAATACCTTCTGATGGTATCATAATAGAAGGAGAAACCAGCGTAAACGAAGCTATGTTGACAGGTGAGTCGAAGCCCGTCTATAAGAAACCGGGCGATGAAGTCATCGGAGGCTCCATAAACCTTGAGGGAGCGATAAAGGTCAGGATAGAGAAGACCGGAAAGGATACCTACCTGATGCAGGTCGTTGAGCTCGTCAGGCAGGCACAGGAGACAAGGTCAAGGACGCAGGATTTAGCTAACAGGGCTGCCTTCTACCTCACGCTCATAGCTATAACTGCTGGAACAATAACCCTCGGCACGTGGCTCTACCTCGGCAAGCCCTTCGTCTTCGCCCTTGAGAGGATGGTCACGGTAATGGTCATAACGTGCCCGCACGCGCTTGGCTTAGCTGTTCCGCTGGTCGTCTCGGTGTCAACGTCAATCTCGGCCAAGAAGGGAGTCCTCATAAGGAACAGGGAGGCGTTTGAAAGAGCGAAGGACGTTCAGGTGGTCGTCTTCGACAAGACCGGGACGCTGACCGAAGGCAAGTTCGAAGTAACCGACATAATGACCCTGGACGAGCTCGGTGAAGAGGAGATCCTGAAGTATGCGGCGGCACTTGAGTCCCACTCAAACCACCCGATAGCCCAGGGAATAGTTGAGAAAGCCAAGGAGCTCGGCCTTGAGGTCTACGAGGTAGCTGAATCAAAAGTTCTTCCGGGCAAGGGTGTCCAGGGCGTCATCAACGGAAAGGAAGTCCTCGTCGTAAGCCCGGGATTCCTGAAGGAGAACGGCCTGTGGATGGAGGACGAGCGCGTCAATAAAGTCTTGGAGCAGGGTAAGACCGTTGTCTTCCTGGTCATTGATGGAAAGCTCGTGGGTGCTCTGGCTTTAGCAGATAAGATAAGGCCCGAGTCAAGGGAGGCCATTGAAAAGCTCCACGAGATGGGCATAAAGGCCTACATGCTCACCGGCGACAACGCCAAGGTCGCAAAGTGGGTGGCTGAGGAGCTCGGCCTCGACGGCTTCTTCGCTGAAGTTTTACCTCACCAGAAGTCGGAGAAAATTAAGGAGCTCCAGGAGCAGGGCTACACAGTGGCGATGGTGGGCGACGGTATAAACGATGCCCCGGCTCTGATTCAAGCTGATGTTGGAATAGCCATCGGGGCAGGAACTGACGTGGCGATAGAGAGCGCCGACATAATCCTCGTCAAGAACGACCCGAGGGACGTTATAACGGCAATACACCTCGCAAGGGCTACCTATAAGAAGATGGTTCAGAATTTGGCATGGGCAACAGGATACAACACATTTGCAATTCCTCTGGCTGCGGGTGTCCTCTACAACTATGGGGTACTGTTAAGTCCAGCCGTAGGTGCTTTGTTAATGAGCTTGAGCACGGTGATAGTGGCTATAAACGCGAAGTTCTTGAAGGTCTGATGACCTTCTCATTTTATATTTTGCGAAGATTTTTCTATATTTCTTTCATTTTTGCCAATAATAAGCTCTATAGCCTTTATCACTGAGTAGTATGTGAGGAGATCAAAATGATGTTTGAAAGCACTGAACTGGTGAGATTTTCAGCTCACACTGGAGAAACTGGATGGGGGTGGCACGACATGATGGGATTTGGATACTTTGGGATATTTGGAGCACTGCTCATGCTCTTATTCTGGATCGCAATAATAGCGGGCGTTGTATGGTTCATCAAATGGCTCGTTGAGCAGAGCTCAAGCGGGAGCAGAAAGAGCGCCCTTGAGATACTCGACGAGAAGTATGCACGCGGTGAGATAGACGACGAGGAGTACGAGAGAAGGAAAAGAAAGCTTCTGGAAGGCTGAATATCTGATTTTTCTCTTCTATTTTCCTTTAGGGAACGGACAAAGAACAAAAAGTAAAGCTGTTAGCCAAACACCGCCTTGTAAAGGCCAACTATGATGTCGCCGACCTCACAGTAAACGTCCATATACCCTGCTTCCACGTTTTTGAAAACCCTTGAGCCCATCCCCTTTATTTCTTCAAGTGAAAATCCAAGATGGGTGTCCTTCAGCGTTTCTTTGAGCTCCTCGTGCTCGTGTTTGAGGACGTCAACTATTATGACCTTGCCTCCCTCTTTTAAAACGCTTTTCATGCTCCTGAGGACTTCCTCTGGCTTTAGGAAGTGGTGGAATGCGAGGGTTGATAAAACAACGTCGAACTCTTTTGGAACATTTATGCCATAGTGCTCGTTGGCTATCCTTATTGACTCTCTGATCTTCTCGGCAACACACCAGATGGGTGTTATTCCTTTCTCCTTGAGCCTCTTCAGCATGCTGGGCGTTATGTCGAAGCCGTAGACCTCGACTTTTACACCCTTCTCCTCAAGCTTTCTCCTTACACGTTCCGTGAAGAAGCCCGAACCTGCGGCAACGTCAAGGAGCCTGATGTCTTTCCTGTTTAGCTTTAGGATTTCCCCAACTATATCGTTAACTATCGTCTCTATGCACTCGTCCCTGAGGTAGTCCCTCACGATGTCGTCCCTCTCAGGCGCTTCCGTCTCGAAGTACTCTATCTGCTCCACCAGCTCGTTGACCTCCTCTTCGCCAAAGCCAAGCTTCTCTAAGAACGTTCTAATCTCTTCAATGCTAGGTATCATGCTCTCACCGCCTCAAAGCCCCTCTCAAGGTCCTCGATGAGGTCTTCAACGTCCTCTATCCCGACTGAAACTCTGATGAGCGAGTCCCTTATGCCGACCTTCTCCCTCTCATCCCTTGGAACCGATGCGTGGGTCATGATTGCTGGCAGTTCTATGAGCGACTCGACGCCGCCGAGGCTTTCAGCCAAGGCGAATATCTCAAGGCTCTCCACGAACTTTATTGCCTCTTCCAGTCCTCCTTTGAGTTCGAAGGAGAGCATCCCACCAAATCCCTTCATCTGCCTCTTCGCGAGCTCGTGCTGTGGATGTGAGGGCAGGCCGGGGTAATAAACGCGCTCAACCATCGGGTGCTCCTCAAGATACCTCGCAATCGTCATGGCGTTCTTCTCGTGCCTCTCCATCCTGACTGCGAGCGTTTTGATGCCCCTCATTACCAGCCAGGAGTCAAAAGGTGACAGAATTGCCCCAACCGCGTTCTGGTGGAACTTGAGCCTCTCATAGATTTCGTCGTCGTTGACCATCACAGCCCCGCCGACAACATCTGAATGCCCGCCGAGGTACTTGGTGACGCTGTGGAGCACTATATCCGCCCCAAGGTCAAGGGGGTTTTGGAAGTAAGGACTGGCAAAGGTGTTGTCTACGACCACGATTAGGTCTCTCTCGTGGACGATCTCGGCTACTGCTCTTATGTCCGCCAGCTTCAATAGGGGGTTCGTTGGCGTTTCGAGCCAGACCATCCTCGTGTTCTCCCTTATCGCCCTCCTCACGTTCCCCGGCTCCCTCGCGTCAACGTAGGTAAACTCGATGCCGAAGCGCTCCATCACCTGGTTGAAGAGCCTCTTCGTTCCGCCGTAGAGATCGTCGAAAGCTATTACGTGGTCGCCCTTCTTGAGGAGGGCAAGGAGTATCGTGGATTCGGCGGCAAGTCCTGAAGAAAACGCCAGCCCGTACTCTGCGTTCTCAAGCGCTGCCAGCTTTCTCTCAAGTGCGTCCCTCGTGGGGTTGCCGCTCCTCGAATAGACGTAGCCTTCCTCGACCTCCCTTATGCTCCTCTTCGCGAAGGTGGTTGAGAGGTGGATGGGGGAAACAACGTCGCCGTGCTGCATGCTCTCGGGATCTTCACCGACATGGATGGCTTTGGTTGAGAACCTCATCTCAGCACCTCCAGGACCTTTTCATCGTCAACCTCGAAGCCGTTCGCGATTAACCATTCGTCGTTGAACACCTTTGTCAGATAGTTCCTCCCCGTGTCCGGGAATATCACGACAACCTTCTTGCCTTCAACTCCTTTCTCCTTGAGGTACTTCACCGCCCCGTAGAGGGCTGCACCGGATGAACCGCCCGCCAGAATTCCTTCCTTCCTCGCGAGGAAGCGGGTCATTGCGAAGGCTTCCTGATCATTGACGACAACCATATCGTCAACGAGGCTTAAATCGACGGTTTCCGGGAGGAGGTCTTCGCCTATGCCCTCAACGAGGTAGGGGTGGGCCTTCTTGAGGGCCTCCTCAAGGCTCATTCCCTTCTTAACCAGGCTGTATATCGAGCCGACCGGGTCAACGCCTATTATTTTCACATCTTTCTTCCTCTCCTTGAGGTAGCGCCCGATGCCCGTTATCGTCCCCCCGGTGCCTATCCCTGCGAAGAGGTAGTCTATCTCCCCTCCGGTCTGCTCCCATATCTCCCTCGCGGTGGTCTCGTAGTGTGCCAGGGGGTTGTACCTGTTGAAGTACTGGTTGGGGATGTAGGCGTAGGGCGTTTCCTCGACTTCCTCCTCAAGAATTGCTCTGAGCTCGTCGAGCCTCTCTTCATTAACGAGCCACTGAACGTGCTCAACTATCTCCTTAAGCTCCTCCCTACTTATGGCCTGCCCCTTCTTCCAGATGAGGTTTCTTACAGCTTCTGCCACCTTATAGTAGGAGTTCGGGTCACCTGGAGCCACAGCGGTGGGGGTTCTTATGACGAAGGCGCCCATGGCCTTTAGGAGGAGCTCCTTCTCGGTGCTCATCTTGTCCGGCATCGTGAAGACCGTCATGTAGCCCTCGTCGGCCGCTACAAGGGCGAGGCCAACGCCGGTATTGCCCGAGGTTGGCTCGACTATCACGCCGCCCTCGACGATTTTGCCCTCTCTTTTTGCCCCTTCTATCATATACTTGCCTATCCTGTCCTTTATGCTCCCACCGGGGTTGAAGAACTCCACCTTGGCGTAGAGCTCGTTTTTGAGGTTGAAGTATCTCTCTATCTTCCTCAGCCTCACTAATGGTGTTTTTCCGATAGTCTGCAATATGTTATCATAAATACCCAATTTTGCGTAATTTTCTACCATCTTAACCCCTCCATACTCATTAATGAATAAAAATGCATATATATCTTTCGGTTGTGGCAATGCAGATTTTATCAAAAACAGGAGTGCTTCAGCCTCATTTAACCTATGGTTTTGAATGATGGGTTTTGGATAAAATTGGGAAATAGAGGGTTGTTTTTGCTATATTAATGTGTCAAGATTTTGTGCTAATAATTAACCTTACAATATCAAAAAACAGGTTCTCCACCTTTTCTATCTTAAAACCTGCCCTTTCGATGTTCTTCTGCGTCTCCCGCACCATGGATGTTCCCGTGAGCGCCCTCATCACGGGATCCATAAGGTAGAGGGGAACGTTCAAAAGCCTTGACTCACTCTTCATGTGCTCCAAAAATATGGCCCTTCCCCCTGGCTTTAGGACGCGGTAGGCCTCCTTAAGCCCCTTTATCGGGTCGGGCACGGTGCAGAAGACGAAGGTGCTCACAACGGTGTCAAAGCTGTTGTCTTCAAACTCCAGATTTTGAGCATCCATCAGGAGAAGCCTGACGTTTTTAAGGCCAAGCTCTTTTCTCCTCTTTTCGGCCTTCTCAAGCATGCCTTTACTGAAGTCTATTCCGATAACTTCAACATCCTTTGGATAGTAGGGCAGATTTTTACCTGTTCCAACACCCACTTCAAGAACTTTGCCTTTAGCCAAGCTTAAAGCTTTCCTTCTATATTTTGAGAAGGCTCTTTTTTCTATTAAACTCTCAAAGGAATCATAGAATTTTGAAAACCTATCATATTTTTTGGCGGTCTTATTCATCTCCCCCACAACTTATATATTGTGTAAACTTTAGATTAACTTTGTCCTTTCATCTTGTGAAACCTTATCAGTCGTGGTTTACATGTTGAAAATAATAAGCCTATTAGCATTTTGCTCATAACTACAATCTGAAGCAACAAAAGAGGTGATTTGAGATGGAGTGGAAGTCAATATTAATCGGATTTATAATTGGAGCGCTCATAGCAATTCCAATAGGCATGGCTCATACAGGGACGTTTGACAATGAGGGAAAGAGAGGATTTTGGAGAGGATTCAGTCCCATGATGGGAATGGGACATGGCATGGGCATAATGGGCTACGGCATGCACGGCATGATGGACGACGAGATGTACGCTCAGATGGAGGAGTACATGGCAAGTGGCAACTTCACCGAGATGCATGAGGAAATGGAGCCAATAATGGAGAAGTATATGGGGGGCAACTGGAAGGAGATGCACGAGTACTGCGAGAAGGCAATGGACATTGAGGAAGATGAGTGAACCCACTGCTTTAGGCGGCTGATAATGAGGTGGGGAGATGAAAAGACTTCTTTTTCTTTTTGTTGTAGTATTCGTCCTATTTTTGTTTTTCTCTGTAAATCAAAAGAGTGGACAAGATGCTTTTGTTGGTGTTTTGATTGAAGGAAGACCAGTTAATGCTGAAAATGCGGAGGTTTTGGCTGATACAGACTGCATACCCAACGAGGCATATACCACGCTCACATGTACAGCGATAATACAAGCAAACGATCAGATAATAAAAGTGCGCTACACTCATCCGATAAAAACTCCATGCCTTTCCAAGGGGGATAAGGTTAATATAAATGAAGCGTGATTCAACTGTAGAAATTATACGTTTGGGAAAGCCATCGATGGAACATTAGGTGATCAAAATGACGATTTCAGACGCAATCCTGATGACCGCCGCGGATATACCGCTGGACTCCCTAAGCCAGGTGACGGAGTTCACTGGAGTAACGTTCTCAATAATCGCCCTC
Source organism: Pyrococcus yayanosii CH1 (assembly GCF_000215995.1). Classification (NCBI taxonomy): domain Archaea; kingdom Methanobacteriati; phylum Methanobacteriota; class Thermococci; order Thermococcales; family Thermococcaceae; genus Pyrococcus; species Pyrococcus yayanosii. The sequence continues at coordinate 805,268 of NC_015680.1, forward strand.
GGGATTCTCAACGCTCTCCGGCCGTCAATATTTCTCATGATAGTATTCCTCCTCTCGATGATAGCGCTGACGGATGAGAGGAAGGTCCTCAGGGTGGGCTTTGCCTTTACTCTCGGTGCCTTTCTGGGCTATTCTGTCATCGCTGTCGCCCTAATGAACCTCCATACGAAGGTGCCCTTTTTGAGGTACTTTGTGGTCGCCTTTGGAATAACCGTGGGGACTTACAAGATACTTTCCGCACTGGGCTACGTGAGACTCTCGGTTTCCAGCCCGTTTAGGGAAAAGAGCAACCTAATACTTGAAAAGGCAACGTCCCCGCCGGCGGCTTTTGCTGTTGGGGGAGTAATGGCGTTTCTCTCGCTGTCCTGCGTGCTCCCTTCGTACCTTTTGGTAAGCTCCCTGCTTTCAGGCAGGTTCTCACCAAGTACTACAGCGGCGCTGCTTTTGGTGTTTATTGGAATATCCGTGCTTCCCTTTGCCATCGTTACCTTGGGCTTCCACTACGGGAGCAGGTACGCGAGACTTGGAAGGGCCGTGGACAGGCTCTCCTCGGTAAGCGGGAGAGGAGATTTAGTTATGGGCGTGGTGCTCGTGTTCGTGAGCGTGCTCTACCTTGTCTTTTTCCTTTAATTTGAATTTTTCCAGATTTTCCCTTGCTTTTTTAAACTCTCTGAAGCAGGTTTCACAGCAGAAGAAGTAAACTTTGTTGCGGTACTTATAGACTATTGGTTCCCCGGTTATCTCCTTACCGCAGTAGTCGCATTTGAAAGAGACCTTGACTTTTGGTGGGTACTCTTTTTCAATGCTTTCAAGGATGGGCATTATCTCAAGCACTTCAAAACCTGCCCCTTCTATGACGTTCCTCAGTCCTTCCATATCCTCGACAGCCACTTTTATAAGATATTTTTTACTTGTAAATCGGTTAATCTCAATAATTTCTTCGAATTCTTGAAGCTTTTCTGGTTCGTCTGTTTTGATTATCAGGGCAACAACATTGCTGGCCCTCTGAAGTTCGGGATTAAGTTTTATTGTGTAGCGTTGGATCACTCCCTCCTTCTCCAGTCTGTCCAGTCTCGACTTTACCGTCGGTCTGCTGACTCCCAGGCGTTCGGCAAGCTCTGAAATGCTTAACCTGGAGTTGTCCATTAGGAGGTAGATAAGCTTTAGATCGATTTCATCGAGCTTCATCATTTTCCCACCATTAACATTGTGCTTTCAAACTATAAAAATTTTCCTATGAGAATTTACATTTTGGCAAAAAATAACTTCAATAATCTTTTCAACAAAGCATGTAATGGAGGTGAACTCCGGTGGAAGTGAACATTAAGATTACCGGAATGAGCTGTGCATCATGCGCCAAAACGATAGAAATGGCACTTAAAGAGCTGGAGGGGGTAAAGGAAGCCAAGGTGAACTTAGCGACTGAAAGCGCTTACATTAAGTTTGATGAATCAAAGGTCAGCATAACGGATATAATTAGGGCAATAGAAAGCGTTGGCTACGGTGTTGTCAGGGAGAAGAGGGACGCGGTTATTAAAATCGGCGGTATGACCTGCGCCTCTTGCGTTAGGACAATAAAAACTGCGTTAAAGGAGCTTCCGGGCGTTCTGGACGTCAGAGTTAACCTGGCAACCGAAACTGCCAATGTTACCTATGATCCGACCATGGTAGATATGGACGATATAAAGAAAACTATCGAGGAATTTGGTTATCAGTTTCTTGGCGTTGAGGGGGAAGAGAGCGTTGATATAGAAAAGGAAGTGAGAGAAAGGCATCTAAAAGATATGAAAAGAAAGCTTATAGTGGCTTGGACATTTGGAGGGATAATAACCTTCATGACATACCGCTGGATCTTTGGGCTGGACTTTGAGATACCTTATATGCTCTGGATACAATTCCTCTTAGCAACGCCTGTCATAGCGTACTCTGGCAGGGATGTGTTCCTAAAGGCCATCCGCTCTGTGAGGCACAAAACCCTCAACATGGACGTCATGTATTCCATGGGTGTCGGTTCGGCTTATATAGCCAGCGTGCTGGCAACCATCGGCGTTCTTCCGGCGGAATACAACTTTTACGAAGCAAGCGTGCTCTTACTGGCCTTCCTGCTTCTTGGGAGGTACTTAGAGCATGTAGCAAAGGGAAGGACGAGTGAAGCAATTAAAAAGCTCATGAGCCTTCAAGCTAAAAAGGCAACTGTAATTAGAGATGGAAAAGAAATTGAGGTTCCTATAACTCAGGTCAAGGTCGGCGACATCGTGATAGTGAAGCCCGGTGAAAAGATACCGGTTGACGGGGTGGTAATCGAAGGGGAGAGCTATGTTGACGAGTCAATGATAACTGGAGAGCCAATTCCAAACCTGAAGAAGAAGGGAGATGAAGTAATTGGCGGAACCATAAACAGGAACTCCGTGCTCAAGATTAAAGCCGAGAGAGTCGGTGGCGACACGGTTCTGGCTCAGATCATCAAGCTCGTTGAAGAGGCCCAGAACACCAGACCCCCGATCCAGAGGATAGCGGACAAAATAGTGACCTACTTCATCCCGGTAGTGCTGACGGTTGCACTGGCATCTTTCGTCTACTGGGCCTTTATAGCCAAGGAGCCCCTGCTCTTCGCGTTCACGACACTGATCAGTGTCCTCGTCATAGCCTGCCCGTGTGCCTTCGGCCTGGCGACACCTACTGCCCTGACCGTGGGCATGGGCAAGGGGGCTGAGATGGGCATACTCATCAAGAACGGTGAAGTGCTTGAGATAGCGAGGAAGGCAACGGTGGTGCTCTTTGACAAGACTGGAACGCTCACAAAGGGCAAGCCTGAAGTGACTGACGTAATAACCTTTGGCATGGACGAGAAGGAGCTCATAAGGCTCGTCGCCTCCGCTGAAAAGCGCTCCGAGCACCCGCTTGGAGAAGCCATCGTGAGGAAGGCCCAGGAGCTCGGCCTTGAGCTTGAAGAACCGGAGGAGTTCGAGGCCATAACCGGCAAGGGTGTCAAAGCTAAGGTCAGAGGAAGGGAAATCCTCGCGGGCAACAGGAAGCTCCTTAGGGAGGCAGGGTACCCGATTGAGGATATTGAGGAGACTCTCCACAAGCTTGAGGACGAGGCGAAGACGGCCATAATCATAGCCATAGACGGTAAGATAGCCGGTGTGATGGGCATAGCGGACACAATAAAGGAGAACGCAAAGGAAGCAATAGAGGAGCTCCACAGGATGGGCAAGAAAGTTGGAATGATTACCGGAGATAATAGAAGAACTGCAAACGCGATAGCGCGGCAGCTTAACATAGACTATGTCCTTGCTGAGGTGCTCCCGCAGGACAAGGCCAACGAGGTCAAGAAGCTCCAGGAGAGGGGAGAGGTGGTAATCTTCGTGGGCGACGGAATAAACGACGCTCCGGCACTTGCCCAGGCGGACGTGGGCATAGCGGTAAGCTCAGGAACCGACATAGCCATGGAGAGCGGCGAGATTGTGCTCATGAGGAACGACATAAGGGACGTCGTCAAGGCAATAAAGCTCAGCCAGAAAACTCTATCAAAGATAAAGCAGAACTTCTTCTGGGCAATGATATACAACATAATCCTCATCCCGATAGCGGCGGGGGCGCTCTTCCCGCTCTTCGGGATAGCGTTCAGGCCCGAGTGGGCGGCTGGAGCAATGGCGATGAGCAGTGTCAGCGTCGTGAGCAACTCGCTCCTCCTGAAGAGGGCCAGAATCTGAGCCCTTTCATTTTTATTTTCCGGAGGTGAGAGGGTTGATAGTTGAGTATGATGGAAAGATTAACTTCATGGACGGAAAAGCCGTGCTGTGGTTCTCCATCCCGGGCTGTCCACCGTGCAGGATAGTTGATAGCTTCATGGAAGAGCTCAGTGCGGAGTTCCCGGAGATAACGGTCGTCCACATCAACGCCGAGGAATGGAACGACCTTGTGAACCGCTTTGACGTCCTCAACGTCCCGACGCTGATTTACCTTAAGGATGGGGAAGAGGTTGCCAGGCAGAACCTCATAAGGAGGAAGGAGGAGGTTCTAATAAGGTTTGAAGAGCTCAAAAGGCTCTGATTATTCCTCCGGAATCCCAAGCGGGAAGATGTAGAGCGGTTCGCCCGGCACTTCCAGCACCTTTTTTACATCCTCGTCCCTGAAGGCCCCGACCGCAACGGTACCCAGGTTCAGGGCAGTAGCTTGAAGGTAGATGTTCTGACCCATGTGGCCTGCGTCAATGTGGACGTATCTCACCCCACGCTCGCCGTACCGTCCCGTGGTCCTCTCGTAGTGGGCAACGATGACGATGTTGACGGGAGCTGTGGCAACGCACCTCTGGCCAAGGCATGCCTCGGCAAGGGCCTTTCTGAAATGCCCTTCTCTGATAAGCTCCAGCCTGTGAGCCTTTCCATCGTAGTGATAAATCCCAGGCTTCAGGCCCTCAACGTTTTCAACGACGACGTAAACCTCGAAGGGGTAGCACGCCCCGGCACTCGGCGATGTCCTCTTTCCCCACCTGTTGATTCCGTAAGCCGCCCAGAGCACCTGAGAAAGTTGTTCAAGTGTTAAAGGCTTGTCTTTGTACTTCCTTATGCTTTTCCTCCTGTCTATTGCCTCCTCCAGGCTCATTCCACCCTCGCGTTTGGGAGCGGGCAGGTTAACTATCACCTCCACCACCACTATGTGTAACGCCTTCCCGTAAATTAGTCTTTTGGTGTGCGGCGGTACCCCTTGAGAAAAAGAAAAATGGCTGGAGGCAAAACGGGTTTATTCGAGCTTCCTGTGGCAGAACCACCAGTCGTAGCACTCGATTTCTCCCTTTGCTTGGGCTTCTTCTCTGGCCTTGATGTCCTCAACACTGGCCGCGGGCGGAACTATTGCCCTATCGCCGATGAGCTCGTTGTTGGGCCACTTGTGCGGAAGTGCGACTCCCTTCTCGGTGCTTATCTTGAGGGCCTTGACGAGCCTGAGTATCTCGTCCCAGTCTCTGCCGACCTCGGCCGGATAATAAATGATGGCCCTTATTATTCCCTTGTCGTCGACGACGAATACCGCTCTGGCCGTTATAGTGGCACCGCTCGGTATCATGCCGAGCTTCTCGGCGAGCTCACCGCGATCATCTGCAATAACCGGGAAGGTTATCTCAACGCCAAGGTTCTCCTTTATCCACTCCATCCACTTCAGGTGGCTGAAGACCTGGTCAACGCTCAGCCCTATAGGTTCAACACCGAGCTTCCTGAACTCCCCAACCCTCTTCTGCATCGCGTAGAACTCGGTTGTGCAGACAGGGGTGAAGTCGGCCGGGTGGCTGAAGAGTATGAACCACCTGCCCTTCTCGGTGAAGTGGTCGGGCAGTTTTATCACTCCGTGGGTGGTCTTCACCTCAACTTCCGGGAACTTTTCCCCTATCACAACCATCTCTATCCCTCCCAAGTTGGTGTTCACTATAAACTCAACAGGTTCGACCTTATAAGATTTTCGGTTCAATGAACTGCACAAACAGGTGCCAAATAAGGGCCCGTTAGATTTATATATTACGAACCGCGGAAATAATGATAATAGCGACCGTGTGGGTGGAGAGCCATGGTCGGGTTGGACGAAATTCTACGGGAAGCTGAGAAGGTTTCAGAGGAAGAGGCTTGGAGGAGATTGGAAGCCTTATACAAGACGAGAAAGATAAAGAGGATATATAAAAGGGCGAAGAGAATGAAGTATAACATTCACGGATATCGTGTTCCTCGTATTAATGAGTATTTAATTGATGGTGTTGAGATGTGTTTGGAACGCGGACTTATAGATAGAACCCTTCCAGATTCTTTGACTGCTGCGGTTTTCGAGTATTATAAGAGGAATCCGGAGTATAAAAAGACGGTGGACTTCATTTTAGATAAGATTCATCCGAGGTCGAGAGATGCTATTCTCAAGATCTGGGACGGTCTCGGAGAGAAGGTCTACAACATGTTCTCCGAGTTCTTCGGAGTGGATGTAGGAGAAATCGACGCCTTCAAGGATTACGCCGATTACATCATGAACGAATCCCTAAAATGGATCGAAAGATTCTTCAGGACCGGGAAGGAGGAGATAGAGCCGTTTAGTTACAAGCAAGCAACTGATATGCTCTCAAAAGAGAGTCTAGATTTAATTGGCAATGGAATTGGAATAAATGTTCTATATAAAAATGGGGGAACCTACAAGGACATGAGAAAAAGAGTCATAGATCTTGGTAAATTAGACTATGGAGCTGAACTTAGGATAGACACGTTTGGACAATGGATAGCTGAGGTTTCCAAGGTATACATGGCAAAAGTGGATGAAGATTTGAGAAGAAACGGGTTCACCTTCTGATCCTTTTTGCTAAACTATTCAACCTCCTCATCATAGCTTCTCTCATTCTCTTTATCCTGTTGATTTCCACTTCAACCCTTAGAGCTTCGTTAGACGCCTGTTGACTCTCGGCTGGGATGCCCTAGGAGAGGCACCGAAAAGCCTTTGAAGGCAGAGCCTTTGATAACTTTGGATGTCACAGCTTTAGGCGATGAAGAGATTCATCCCTCCTGACGGGTGCTCCCCTCGGATGAGGAGGCGGTCCCCCCTGGAGCCGGTGACGGACTATGATTCCCGTGGAAATCCCTCCCCACACGCTTCTCCTGAGGGGTGTTGGTCTCGATTCAAACGTCTACGCCATTAGGGATGGGGATGAGCTCCTGATAATTGATACGGGGACGGGGGTTTACTGGAACCGCTACCTCTCGGCCCTCGCGGGAGAGGGCTACCTTGAGGGCGTGAAGAGGGCAGTGATATTCAACACGCACGAGCACTTTGACCACGTCGGCGGAAACCTCGCCTTCAGGAGGGCCCTTGAGGAGAGGGGCATCGAGGTTGAGTTTGCGGCCCACGAGTTCACGGCGGAGGCGCTGGAGAAGGGCGACGACTACCTGATACTTTCCTTCTACTACGGCCGCAGGGTCGAACCTCACACCGTCAACATAAAGCTCCGGGATGGCGACGAGCTCAGCGTGGGCTCCCTGCGCCTCCGTGTTCTCCACACGCCCGGACACACAAGGGGAAGCGCCTGCCTCTACGAGCCCGAGGAAGGCCTGCTCTTCACGGGCGACACGGTCTTTGCGGGAACCTATGGCAGGACGGACCTGCCGACAGGTGATATCAACCAGCTGAGGGCTTCACTGAGGAGACTGGCAGAGCTGGATGTCCACCTTGGCCTCCCGGGCCATGGAAGGGTTATAGGGGATTGGAAGAGAAATCTGGAGAAGCTGCTCAGGGTGATCGGATGAGGAAGGGGAGCGTCAAGGAAGCCCTTGCGAAGATAAAGTACGACCCACGCGAGAACGAGGAGGACTACTTCGTAATCATAGAGCACAGAGGGGCCTACGGGGACATCAAAAAAATCCCGGTGCGGGTTATAGAGCTTGGACACGGCTATTTCTTCGTCGGCGAGACCCAGATACCCTACCACAGGATAATAAAGGTCGTGAGGAAGGATGGGAGGGTTGTCTGGGAGAGGAGGAAGCGGGCTTAGCCTCCTTATAGCTCTTCTGGTTCTGGCCTCGGCTTGCATTGGCCAGAGGGGGGAAGAGCTTACCGGCGTCATCATAAAAGTCGTGGACGGGGATACGGTCTACGTGAGGCTCGACAACGGAACCGTCGAGAAGGTCAGGCTTGTGGGCGTTGACACGCCGGAACTCGAACCCGCGGGGATGTATCCAGGAGAATACGACGGCATAAAGAACATTACATGCCTCGTGGAATGGGGATTCAGGGCCAAGGAGTTCGCAGAGGAGTGGCTGGAAGGAAAAAGGGTCATCTTAGTTCTTGATCCCCTCCAGCCGAAGAGGGACCGTTACGGGCGCCTGCTTGCCTACGTTTACGTGGACGGTGTCGATTTCAACGCCGAGCTCGTGAAGAGGGGGCTCGCCCGCGTGTATGTGGAGGGGAGCTTTGAGAAGAAGGGGGAGTACTTGAGATACCAGAGGGAAGCCGTCAAAAGGGAACTCGGCCTCTGGGCCTGTGGCTGACCAAAGGTTTATAACACCGCGCTGAAAGGGGAGAGCGGTGAAAACATGTTCGAGGAGGTCGAGGTCGAGGCCTACGTGTATCCAACGGAGGACATAGAGAAGGTCAAGAGGGCCATGCTGAACCTTGTGCCGGGCCTTGAATTCGAGGCTTACGACAAGGGAGAATACCTGCTTCTCGTCGGCAGGACCAAAAGCAAGAAGGCCCTCCAGAGGCTCTACGAGCTCTTCAGAGGTCAGCAGATACTTGACACCGCGAGGGCAATGCTTGAGGAGGGCTACTTCGGGGAGGAGATTATTATAAAGGTCCACAAGCAGGTTGCCTACGTCGGTAAGGTGAACTTCAACGAGGATTCCCCCCTCGGCCCCATAACGATAATAATAAGAACCAAGGAGCCGCAGAGGCTCATGAAGTGGCTCGCACCGAGGACGAAAGATGGTGTCCCCATCGAATAGTTAGAGCTCCTCCTCTTCCTCGTCCAGTAGACCGTACTTCTCCAGCTCCCTCAGTAGCTTTCTGACGGCTTCCCAGGCGTCATGCTCGCTTTTAGCTCCCGAGCACACTATTTTACCGGATGAGAAGAGGAGTATCACGGCCCTTGGCTCCTTGACGCGGTATATGACGCCGGGGAACTGTTCTGGTTCGTACTCGCAGTTGGGGAGGCTCAAGGCCACGGTGTCCAAGTTGAACTCCCTTCCTATATCCCCGCTGAAAACCATGTTCTGAATGTCTATGAGAGGGGCCCTCTTGAAGCTCACGCCTATCCCCTTCAGCATCTGAACGAGCTTCCCGACGGCCCTCTCTATGTCCTCAACGCTCTTAGCTCCAGTAACGACGAGCTTCCCGGAGCTGAATATCAGGAGAGCGACCTTCGGATCATCAAAGCGGCAAATTATCCCGGGAAACTCCTCGGGATTATATTTGGAATTGGGGCATATCTCTATGACCTTCTCAAGGTCGAGCTGGGCGAAGAGGTCAACCGAGGCGACGATGTTCTCTATCCTAAGCTTTACCTTGCTCGTGTCCACCATAAGGGCACCCCCTTTAAAAAGCCCTTATAAATACCCGAGGCCAAGTTTTTAAAATTTGTCCTTCATTCTGGGAGTAGCTTCGAGATTAGTTCCCTTATCCTCAGCCTGTAGTCCTCGAGGTGACCGTCGTTCACTATCATGTAGTCAGCAAGGGCTATAACCTCCCCTATGCCGAACCCAAGCTCTTTCTTGTCCCTATCGACGAACTCCTCCCACGTCCTCGGGTCATCACTTCTCTTCCTGCGCCTCAGCCTCTCAAAACGTTGATGGGGAGGGGAATGAACGGCCACGATGAGGACTTTCTCCCGTGGAAATGCCCTTCTGAATGCCTCCACTTCCGCCGGGCTCCTGATACCCTCGACAACGACGACGCTTCTCTTCTCAAGGAGCTTTCTGACCTTTGGTATCGCCAGCCTAGCGATGGCATCCTCCCCCATCTCTTTCCTGAGCTCTATGCTTAGGGCTTTGAGACCCTCGGGTGTCTTCGGTATTCCTCGCTTATCGGCTTCTTCCCTGACGGTGTCTCCCATCGAGACCACGGGAACGCCCGCCCTCTTGAAGGCCCTGGCTATCTCTCCCTTTCCGGAGCCCGGCATCCCCGTAAGGAGGATTATCATGGGCGAACCCCTCAGTAGGTCCTGGCAAATCTCGCCACGAATTTCGCTTCCCCGCCGCAGACCGGGCACCTCTTACCCTCCAATCTCAACGCCTCCTCCTCCGGGTAGGGGGTTCCGAGCATCTTTGCATCCAGGACTTCCTCCATCCTCAGCCCGCATTCTTCCTCGCCGCACCACGGTATCTCCACTACGCCGCGCCTGTCCTCAAAGGCCTCCTTGGCTTCCTCAAGGGTCTCGACACGCTTTATGTGGGACTCAAGCCACTCCCTCGCCCTCGCGTGTAGGTTTTCCATTATCTCGTCGAAGAGCTCCCTCACCCTGTCCACGACCCGGGCCCTCTTGACGGTCTCCTTCGTGAGCGTGTCCCTCCTGGCTATGACGACGGTCTTGCCCTCGACGTCCCTCGGACCAACCTCTATGCGGAGCGGGACCCCTTTAAGCTCCCAATCGTAGAACTTCCTGCCAGGTCTTATGTCCCTCTCATCAACGTGAACCCTTATTCCAGCGACCTTGAGCTCCTCGGCTATCTCACGAGCGTAAGCGTAAACGTCAACCTCCGCGTCCTTCTTCGGAATTGGAACTATAACAACCTGGATTGGGGCGATAGTTGGCGGCAGAACCATCCCTCTGTCGTCGCCGTGGATGGCTATAACAGCCGCCAAAAGGCGCTCGCTCATCCCGAAGGTCGTCTGGTGGACGTACTCATGATCCCCAGTCTCGGTCTCGTAGAGGATGTTGTAGGCTCTGGCGAAGTTCTGCTTGTAGTTGTGCATCGTGCCTATCTGGAGGGTCCTGCCATCTGGCATCACGACTTCCGCCCCGAGGGAGTAAAAGGCTCCGGGAAACTTGTCCCACTCGGGCCTCTTGGAGATTATGTAGGCTATCGCGAGCTTTCTCATGAGTCTGTCGAATATCTCCAAGTCCTCCCTAATCTGCCTCTCCGCGTCCTCAAAGTCCCTGTGGGCAGTATGAGCCTCGAAGAAGTGGCTTATCTCCCTGACACGGATAAGCGGTCTCGTGTGCTTCGTCTCATAGCGGTAAACGTTGACTATCTGATAGACCTTGAAGGGCAGGTCCGCGTGCGACCTTATCCAGAGCGAGAACATCGAGTACATAGCGGTTTCACTCGTCGGCCTGAGGATAAGCCTCACGTCGAGCGGGTCTAAGCCAGCGTGGGTAACCCAAAAGACCTCGCCCTCGAAGCCCGCGATGTGTTCCGCCTCCTTCCTGAACTCCGTCTCCGGAATCAGGGCCGGGAAGAGAACCTCTTGGTGACCGGTGCGCTCCATTTCCTCGCGAATGAATTTCTCTATGTTGCGCATTATCTTAAGACCGTAGGGGAGCCAGACGTTCATCCCTTTGACCGGGTAGCGCTTGTCCAAGATACCGGCAGTCTCTATGACCTCGTTGAACCAGTCACTGAAGGCCTCGCTCCACCTCTTCCGCTCGACCATAAGCACCACCTACCCTTAAACCGGGCCAGCAGTTTTTAACCTTTCGTCCCGCAAATCCTTTAAGTTCGCCAGTTGAACGAAGGCCATGCATCGACGGCGAATAATCATCAGGCACTCCCTGGCGAGTGTTGTTGCCCTCGCGGTCTTCGGAGGGAGCCGGTTCCTCTACAACGTTATCATCGGGCGGAAGTTCGGCCTGGAAGTTCTCGGGTGGGCAAACTCCCTAATCTCCCAAGCCTTCTTTCTCGCGGGCTTCCTCGCCTTCTTCTCCGTTGCCCTCGGCAAGTATACGGCCGAGTTCTTGGGAAGGGGAGAAAGGGGGAGAATTGGGAGGATAACCAGCCTATCCTTCGCCGCCCCACTCCTCGGCCTGCTGCTCGCTCCCCTAAATTTCTCTATTGCCTTCCTCTCTACCCTCAGGGCTTTTCAGCTGACCTTCAGGGCCTTCATCTATGGCCTCCACAGGGGAGAGGTCTATGCCTACACCATCCTCGCGGCCTTCGCAGCGTTCCTCTTGGGCTTCCTCCTTCCAGACCCCCTTGCCCCTTACTACCTGCTTCTGGGCACGGTAACCATTATTGCCATCGCCTACGTCGCAAGAAGGGGATACTTAGCACGCCCTACAAAAGAGGACGTCGCCCTTCTCATCTCCTATTCCTCCTACGCCTTCATAGGAACCATTGCCGGAATATTCCTTCTTCAGGCTCCTTACTTCCTCACGGAAAAGCTCGCAGGCAGGGAGGCCTCGGGTGTTGTGGCGGCCGTCCTCTCGGCGTCCTTTCTCCTCGGATACCTGCCCCAGGTGATGCAGTCGGCCATAGTCCCCCTCTACGCCTACGACCATGGGAAAAGGAACGTAGAGGCCGCTAAAAGGTTGGCCAAGGTATCTGCAAGCTTCATTCAGCTTGCGACGGCGGTTGCAGTTTTCCTAATGATACTCGTGGGTGGCCCGGCAATTCGCATCCTCTTCGGCTTCACGCCCGGTCCAGAGTTCTACGTCTCTCTGCTGGCCGTCGAGATTTACGTGGCCTACAACCCGCTCATCAACCTCCTGAGCGCGACGGCCTATGTGAAGGACTCGGCCCTTGTGGCCCTCTCCGGGGCGGTTGTCGCCGGGACTTCCTGGCTCCTTCTGATTCCGCATTTGGGACCTCTTGGGGCGCCCCTCGGCCTGTTAGCTGGATACGCGGTGATATTCTTCCTGACTCACGCAGTCGTATGGAAAAAATTTAGCTTAAGCCCCAAGGTGAGCGAGCCCCTTCTCCTCGCCCTGCCCCTTCAGGTGGTTGGGTTCTTCTCTCGGCCCCTCGCCCTCTTCTTGTTGCTCCTCTATCTTATGCTTGAGAGGGGGAAGCTAGAAGAGGCACTCAGGCTTTTCCGTGGTAGAGTATCTTAACGATGTCCTCGGGGAGCTTCTCATTCCTTATCCTGTCCTCAATGAGCTTCTTGTCATAGTTAACTTCGAAGAACTTGACGCGGAGGGTTTCGACATCTATGAGGGCGAAAGTCGCCTTGTGCTCCTTGGCGGGCGGGAATCCAATGCTTCCCGGACACACGACCCTTCCGTACCTCGTCATGGCGTCCAGCGGATACCTTGGGGATGCGACTATGAGCATCTCATAGTCCTTTACGGGCCTCATTATGGCTTCATAATAGCTGGTCGGCTGGTCGGGGAGAACCTCGCCCTCGAAGGGGCTTATCGGGCTTCCGTAAACTCCAAATATTTCGTTGTTGCCTATCCTATCCACTAGGTACACGGGAAGGTCACGCAGGAACTCCCTGCCCTCATGACCGAGCTTCTCCCACGTGAACTTGAGGGCCTCCTTGAGGTAAGGGGGTATGTTCAGCCTGTCTATGTACTCAGGTCCCTCGGCGTGGGGGTCGCTCATGGCTATGAGCTGGTCATACTTCCCGCGTATGACCTTGACCTTCTCCCCCTTCGCGAGGTTCTTTATCGCCTCAACGGTCTCCTTCGGATATGGGAAAAGCCCAACGATGTTGCCGAGGATGTAGTACTTCTCTATATCGTATCCTTCCTCCTTCAGCTCCTCCATTCTTCCAAGGGCCGCCGCGAGAGCCGGAAAGTTCCCGGCGATGTTTGCGAGAACCGCCACGTAGACCATCTTATCACCTCCTTGTTTTTTTACCAAAATTTACTAAAACACTGAGGGTATTTAAGCCTTTCGCCAAACCGCAAGGTCTTTAACCTTCTGCCCTTAAAGGGATATTCGGGGTGATTTCATGGACTTCAACCTTGGCGGAATCGTTGGGGACATGGGCGTGGGAGCTTTGGTGGGCTTTATAATAGGCTATGCGCTCAAGAAGATCATGAAGATAGTGCTCGCGCTCATAGGGGTCTATCTCCTCAGCCTGTTCTGGCTCCAGCAGAAGGGCGTCATAACGATAAACACCGATAAGCTCTTCAACCTTGTTGAGGGGGCAACAGAAACAACACTTTCGCTCGGCCAGAAAGTTCTTGGAATACTGCCGGGCAGTGCGGCCTTCCTCGCTGGATTCTATCTCGGCTTCAAGAAGGGCTGACCAACCATTCCTTCTCGTCTCACGCCGAAGAACTCTAAGACCGTGGGGGCTATGTCGTAGAGGGTGGCTTTCTCAAACTTTTCTTCCACGACGTCGAAACCCCAGACCACGAGGGGCACCTTTATGACGGGCTCGTTTAGCGACCCATGCATACCTCTAACCCAATGACTTACCCCCCTTATCCCGTTGCACTTCCGGTGATGGCAGAACCAGTAGCCAGGCTTGGCCGCCACTATGATATCCCCGCTGTTGAGCGTATTAAGGTGTGGCAGGTCCTCCCTGAAGAAGACCTCGGCAACGCCGGGAGCTCTTCTCAGGAGCTCGAAGGCATCCTCCCTCTCCGCTGGGTCCTTGAGATAGATGTGAACACCCCCTCCCGAGGAAACTCTAACGGTCTCTATTCCTTCCCTCCTAAGATATTCCCTCAGATTCACCCACGTGTGCACCTCCTCCTGGCCATGATCCGCAAAAATTATGAAGGCATACTCGTCCTTAAGCCTCTCCCACAGGGTCATTATCGCGGTGTCAACCGTTTCAATTGCCTTCAGGGCCCCCGGGCTCTCAGGCCCGTGGTCGTGCTGCATCCCATCAACGGAAGCGAAGTGAACGAGAAGGAGGTCGGGTTTAAACTCCTCATAGAGGTAGAGGGCCGAGTTGAGAACCCAGATGTCCTTCTTGTAATCCCTTCCGTGCTTTCGATATAACTCGTCGCTCGCGAAGAAGGGCGGAAATATCCGGACGTCCGTGTTGCTGAAGGGGGGCATGGTGTAGCCGGAGACGCTCGCGGTCTTTACACCCTTCGCCCTCAGCAGGTCCTGAATCAGCGGTGCCCTTATGACGCGGTGAGGATTGAAGGCTATCTCGTAGTCGTAGAAGGCCACTTTTCTCCCGCTTAGCCTGTCATAGTAGCCGTTCTCCACGACGCCGTGGATCCTCGGCTCGACGCCCGTCATTACGGTGGTGTGAACGAGGTCGGTCAGGGTGGGGAAGATTGACTCGACGACTGTGTAATGCCCACTCTCCGCCAACTCGCTCAAGAATGGCATATGTTTGAGATTGTAAACCCCATTGCCGTCGATGCTTATGAGGACAAGCTTTCGGCGCATGAGAAAGAATTTGAAGGGAGCTTTAAAGCATTGTCCTCAGTCGGTAGGTGGCTCATCACCCTTCAGCCGGGAGTAGCTCATCACGGGCCTCAGGTTCCTCCCCCCAGCCCTCACCGCTCGGAAGTGCCCACCCTCTTCATCGGCTCCTCGGGATTTAGGCTAAAAATTTTTGGCTCAGGGCGCGCTACACACATCACCCTTCAGGAGGGATGGAGCTCATCATCGCCAGCGCTGCTCATTAAAAGCCAGGCCTCCTCACCTTCAGCACCTCTCTATTGACGAGCGTGGGCGGAACCTCGCCGTTCTTGAAGGCTATCAAATTTTTTGCGACGAGCTCGGCCATGCCTTCCCTTGCACCGAAGGTCGCGCTCCCTATATGAGGCGTTAGGACGACGTTGTCGAGGGCGAAGAGCTCCTCGTCGTAGTAGGGCTCCTCCTCGAAGACATCTAGGCCAGCCGCCGCTATCCAGCCCTCTTTAAGGGCCCTGATTAGGGCCTTCGTGTCAACGACCTTGCCCCTAGCCACGTTCACGAGCACCGCGGTTGGCTTCATAAGCCTGAGCCGCTCCTCGTTTATCATGTGATATGTCTCCTTCGTGAGGGGAACTGCCAAAACGACGAAGTCGCTCTCCCTGAGGAGCTCCTCCAGAGGCTTGAACTCAGCCCCGAGCTCCTTCTCGGCCTCCGGCTTCCTGCTCCTCGCCGTGTAGAGAATGCGCATGCCAAAGCCCTTAGCCCTCTTGGCAATCGCCTGCCCTATCCTCCCAAAGCCCACTATTCCGATGGTCTTGCCGTAGACGTCATAACCAAGGAACATTTTGGGATGCCATGCAATTCCCCTTCTCTTCCACTCGCCGGAGCGGACGAACTTGTCTCCCTTCACAACGTGCCTCGCCGCCGCCAGCAGGAGTGCCCATGCGAGGTCCGCCGTTGCATCGGTCAGGACGTCGGGCGTGTTCGTAACGTAGATTCCCCTTTTGGTGGCCTCTTCGATGTCTATGTTGTCGTAACCGACGGCGTAGTTGGCGACGATTCTCAGGCGGGGAGCGGCGTCAAAAACCTCTCTATCTATCTTCTCGCTGAGCATCGTTACGAGGGCATCCACATCTTTGACCTTCTCGAGGAGAACCTCCCTTGGAATCTCGTGCTCGTGCTCCCAGACTTCCACCTCAAAGTGCTCCCTGAGAAGCTCAATGCCGTTCTCGGGAATGGCCCGTGTTATTAAGACCTTCGGCTTCATTTCATCACCCCCCCAAACGCTTAGCTCTCACGGAAGGACTTTGACCGACTTAGTTAAAAATGTTGACCGATGTTCGGCCTTCATTTAACTTTCTTAAGCATGAAGGCCCTCGCTCCCGTCCTGGCACAGCCGCCTCCGCAGATGCTTCTGAGGGGACAGGAGTTGCAGGAGGAAAAAGCCTTAACCTCCTCCACGTAACCCATAGCCTCCAATATTTTCAGCATTCCCTCAAGTTCTTCCCTGCTCACCCCTAGCCTCCGGGCAAGGTCATTGACGTCCCTGGGCTCATCCTTGAGTATGTCAAGGAGCCTTTCGAGCTTCCCCATCAGAGCACGCTCCCCATGGTGTAGACAACTATGCCAACGACCGTGGCCAGCAGCAAGTTATACATGACGGCCACGAGGGCCCACCTGTTGCCTCCCTCTGCCCTTATGGCTCCTATGGTCGCTATGCAGGGCATGTAGAGGGTAGTTACGAGGGCAAGGACATAGGCCTGAAGTGGCGTCATGGTAGAGGCCATAACCTCACCGAGTGCCTCTCCGGAGACGCCGTATATCACATTGTAGGTAGCTATGACGTTCTCCTTGGCGATTATGCCAAATATAAGACTGACGGCTGCTTTCCAATCGAGGCCCATAAGCTTTGCGAGGGGCTCGAAGGTCCTGCCGAGCATCTCCGCGTAGCTCGTGCCCGTGCCTACTTGCTCAGGATAACTGCTGAGGAACCATACGGCGATGGAGCCGGCCAATATAACGGTGCCCGCCTTGTGTAAAAACTCCTTGCTCCTCTCCCAGGAGTGCAGGATCACGGTCTTCCAGGAGGGAATAGAGTAATCGGGTAGCTCGAACACGAAGGGGATATCTTCTCCCCTGACCACGAGGCGGCCGAGTAGCAGGGCGGAGAGAAGAGCTAAGGCTATCGCCATAGCGTATATGCTGACGGCCACTATGGCCTTACGCTCCGGGAAGAAGGTTCCTGCGAGGAACGTGATGACGGTCATCCTAGCCACGCAGGGGACGAGTGGGTTTATGAGCATCGTGATTATCCTGTCCCTCTCGTTCTCGAGGGTCCTTGTGGCCATTATGGCGGGCACGTTACATCCAAAGGCTAGTACCATGGGGATTATGCTCTTCCCGGGCAGCCCGAACATCCTCATGTACTTCTCCATCATAGCTGCCATCCTGGCCATGTAGCCTGTGTCCTCGAGGATTGACATGCCGACGAAAAGCAGGAAGACGAGCGGGAAGAAGCTCAGCACGGAACCGACGCCACCGATAATGCCATCAACTATTAAGCCTCTCAGAGCTTCGTTGCCTATATAAAGGCCAAGCATCTCGCCGAGGGCCGAAAAAGCCCCGTCAAGGAGCTCCTGAAGGGGTGCTCCGAGCGTGAACACGAACTGGAAGAGGGCGTAGAAGACTATCAGGAGGGACAGCATGCCATAAACTGGGTGAGTAAGTACCCTGTCCAGCTGGTCGCTAAACGTCTCCCTAACTTCTGCGACGTGCCTCACGAACCTCCTTAAGAGCCTCTCCAAGAACTCATACTTCTGGCTCGCGATCACTATGTCGAGGGACCTCTTGTAGTAATCCTCGAGCTCGCCCACGTGCCTCAGTATCTCGTCCATCTTCGCCCGGCCTAGGTGCTTGAGTACAAGCTTTATGACCTCCTCATCCCTCTGGAGGAGCTTTATGGCAAGCCACCGAAGGGGATACTTCTTGACGAGCGGGGTTTCCTTGAGAAGGGCCGACACGTGCTCTATCTCCCTCTCGATGGGCTCATCGTATCGGGGAATTATTGGAGCAGTCGTTATCTTTCCCTCAGCCATCATCACTATTGTCCTCTTGAGCCTCTCGAGGCCCTCACCACTCTTCGCGTTCGTTGGTATCACGGGGACACCGATTACCTTCTCCATATCCTCGACGTCAATTATGATGCCCTTCTTCTTCGTTAAGTCAAACTTGTTGAGGGCTATGACGACGTTCTTGGCACCCATCTCGAATATCTCGAGTGTGAGGAAGAGGTTCCTCATAAGGCACGTGGAGTCAACTATATCCACTATCACTTCGGCGTTGCCCTCAAGGATAAAGTTTCTGGCTATGAGCTCGTCAACGCTGTGGGCCGTGAGAGAGTAAATGCCCGGCAGGTCGACCACGAGGTACTCCTCCCCCCTGTACTCCATTATCCCCTCCTTTTTCTCGACGGTAACGCCGGGCCAGTTGCCCACGTGCTGCCTCATTCCGGTCAGGGCGTTGAATATCGTCGTCTTGCCCACGTTAGGATTTCCGACTAGGGCAATGACCTTGAGCATCTCACACCCTCCTTACCACGATCTTGTTGGCGATGCCCCATCCTATGGCAACCCTCAATGCACCCACGGCAATTATCATTGGGCCAGGACCCTGGGCTTTAATTACCCTAATTCTCACGCCAGGAGCTATGCCAAGCGCTATCAATCTCGCTCGGACGTTGGGACTACCTAGAATGTCCACCACAACGCCCTCCTCCCCCTCTCGCAAGGCCGTCAGCAACATATATTGGCCTCCCGATTTTTATTAGGTTTCCCTAATTCTCATGAGCATGGCATCCTTATAAGCCTTTGGTAGGAGAGAAAAACCTCAAAGGTTCAAATCTCGCTAAAGAGGGAGCGAGAAGAACTCTATAGCGTTCCTCTCAGTGACCCTTTCTACTTCCTTAGTTTCAAGCCCCTTGAGTTCAGCAACCGCCTTCGCGGCGACCTTGACGAACGTTGGCCTGTTCCTAACTCCTTTAAATGGGCTCATGTAAGGTGCGTCAGTCTCGATAAGGATTCTCTCAACCTCAACTGTCCTCACTACCTCCCTGATCTGGGGTATAAAGGCTATTCCCGTGCTTATCCCTATATAGTGCCCGTTCTCCACTATTTCCCTCGCGAGTTCATGATCGCCTGTGTAGGAGTGGAAGTAAGCCCTAACGCCGTAGCGCTGAACGAGCTCGAAGGTCTCTTCCTCGGCCTCCCGGGCGTGAATGACCACAGGAAGATTCAGCTCGAGGGCAAGCTCTAGGAAGTGCCTGAAGATGGTCCTCTGATTTTCCCTCTCCCTCTCGCTCCTAGCGTGGAAGTAATCGAGCCCTATCTCGCCAACGGCGTATATCCTGCTGGCGTGCTCCCTGATAAAGGCTTCTACCCTCCTGACCTTCTCCCAGTTGCCTCTCCTGGCCTCATTTGGGTGGTAGCCAAGCGTCGGGAAGACGAAGCCGAAGTAGGGTTCAAGAAGGGTCCAGCTCTTCCAGACGTGCGTCTTTCTGTACTCTGTTATCGAATCGACGATAGCCCTAAGCTCTCGGCGGCATTCCTCGACGAGCTCCCCAAGGTTTCCCTTGAGGAACTCCAGGTGGGCGTGGGCGTCTATCATGGGCGGCCCTATGGGGGAGGTATTAAAAAGGCTTGCGTCCCCACCTTTACGGGTGGTGGCATGGGGAGGTACTTCGGGACGAGCGGAATTAGGGGGGAAGTCAACAAGGAGCTCACGCCAGAGCTTGCCTTGAGGGTCGGCATGGCTCTTGGGACATATCTGGGAAGCGGAACCGTCGTCGTTGGAACGGACACGCGGACGAGTAGCGAGATGATAAAGAGAGCCGTCGTGAGCGGTCTCTTGAGCACTGGGGTGGATGTAATTGACATAGGGGTCGCACCCACTCCCCTCACAGGTTTCGCCATCAGGATATACGATGCTGAAGCGGGAGTCACCATAACGGCCTCCCACAACCCCCCCGAGTACAACGGGATAAAGATTTGGGACAAGAATGGCATGGCCTACACGCCTGACAAGGAGAGGGAACTGGAGAGGTTAATGGAAGAGGGAAAGTTCAAGAAAGCTCCCTGGAACGAGATCGGGAAGCTCACAAGGACCAGCCCGAAGGAGGACTATATAGAGGCGGCTCTCAAGATGGTAAAGCTCCAGGGAAGCTACACCGTCGTTGTGGACACCGGCAATGGGGCAGGGGCTCTCGTGAGTCCCTATCTTCAGAGGGAGCTCGGGAACAAGGTGATATCCTTAAACGCCCACCCTGACGGTCGCTTCGCAAGGGAGCTTGAGCCGAACGCCAAGAGCTTATCCATGCTGGCAAAGACCGTAAAGGTCATGAAAGCGGACGTGGGAATAGCGCACGATGGCGACGCCGATAGGATTGGCATAGTTGATGATGAGGGCAACTTCGTCGAGTACGAGGTCATGCTCTCGCTTATAGCCGGCTACATACTCAGGAAGTTCGGGAAGGGGAAGGTAATCACGACCGTTGATGCGGGCTTCGCCCTCGATGACTACCTTAGACCACTTGGTGGTGAGGTCATAAGGACGCGCGTTGGAGATGTGGCCGTCGCGGAGGAGCTGGCGAGGCACGGTGGAATCTTCGGAGGCGAGCCGAGCGGCACATGGATAATCCCGCAGTGGAACCTGACACCGGATGGCATTTTTGCTGGTGCCCTTGTCCTTGAGATGATTGACAGGTTTGGCCCAATAAGCGAGCTGGCCAAGGAGGTGCCGCGCTACGCGACGCTGAGGAGTAAAATTCCGTGTCCCAATGAGAAGAAGCAGATGGTTATGGCCCTCATAAGGGAGCGGATTGGGGAGTTCTTCAGCTATGAAAGGGAGATAACGATAGACGGAGTGAGAATTGAGGGTTCCGACTGGTGGGTGCTCTTCAGACCGAGCGGCACGGAGCCTGTCATGAGGATTACGCTTGAGGCACACACGGAGGATAAAGCGAGAGGGCTCATGGAGGAAGCTGAGCGTCTCGTCAGGTGGGCGGTCGAGAAGGCAAAAACACCTTAAACTATGGAAGGTCAACCTTGGTGGGTGGTGGGCATGGACATAGACGAGAGGATTGCACTGGTGCTAAAGAAGCCAACGGAGGAAGTCCTGACGGTAGAGAACCTAAGGCACCTCTTTGAGGTCGGGGCTCCCCTCCAGCATTACATAGGGTTCGAGATAAGTGGGTTCATACACCTTGGCACGGGCCTTATGGCGGGTGCTAAAATAGCTGACTTTCAGAGGGCCGGAATTAAGACGCGCATCTTTCTGGCAGACTGGCACAGCTGGATAAACGACAAGCTCGGTGGCGATTTAGAGGTAATCCAAGAGGTGGCTCTCAAGTACTTCAAGGTGGGAATGGAGAGGAGCATAGAGGTCATGGGAGGTAAGCCGGACAAGGTCGAGTTCGTCCTTGCGAGCGAGATACTTGAGAAAGGAGACTACTGGCAGACCGTCATCGACATAGCCAAGAACGTTACTCTGGCAAGGATGATGCGCTCGATAACGATAATGGGCAGGCAGATGGGAGAGGCGATAGACTTCGCCAAGCTAATCTACCCTGCTATGCAGGTGGCCGACATATTTTACCAGGGAGTCACAATAGCACACGCAGGGATGGACCAGAGGAAAGCCCACGTCATAGCTATAGAAGTTGCCCCCAAGCTGAAATACCACCCGCTCGAGCACAATGGCGAGAAGCTGAAGCCCGTCGCCGTGCACCATCACCTTCTACTCGGCCTCCAAGAACCTCCGGTATGGCCGATAGAGGGTGAAGAGCAGTTCAAAGAGATAAAGGCTCAGATGAAGATGAGCAAAAGCAAGCCCTATTCTGCCGTCTTCATCCACGACAGTCCGGAGGAAATCAAGCAGAAGCTCAGAAAGGCCTTCTGCCCGGCCAAGGAAGTCAAGTACAATCCAGTCCTCGACTGGGCCGAGCACATAATATTCAGGGAGGAGCCGACCGAATTTACCATCCACAGACCGGCCAAATTCGGCGGCGACGTCACCTACACGACCTTCGAGGAGCTGAAAAGGGATTTCGCCGAGGGCAAGCTCCACCCGCTTGACCTAAAGAACGCCGTGGCCGAATACCTCATCGAGCTTCTAGAGCCCATCAGGAAGTACTTTGAGAGGCATCCTGAGCCGCTGGAGCTCATGAAGAGCGTCAAGATTACCCGCTGATGCCTCGTTTTTTTACTCTTGAAGCCTCACTTAGAAGTTCCGTGTACAGTCTCGGCTCAACGTCCTCCTCGCCGAGGCCCAGCCTTCTAGCGACTGTCCATATCTTCTCCTTCGCCCTATGAACGTCGTCATCTATGACCTCTATGTCAAGGAAGTCTCCTGCCCCCTCCACCCTGTTGAGTTCGAAGGTAATATCGCCAATCTTGTAAACCCAACGATGCTTCCTAACGATGACCTCAACCTCAAAGCCAAGGCGTCTGAGTATTTCAACGGTTTTCTCGAAGTTCTCGACCTCAACTTCGACTTCATAGAACTCCCCATTTCTCTCGTCCCTTATCTCCTTATAGGTGAGGTAAGCCTTCCCATTGTTGTGAACTGCCCTGACCCTTAGGAGCTTCGGTCGAGGGATCGAGAAGTAAATATCTTCTTGGAACTCATAGTGGCTGAACTTGGCCCCAATTCCTTCCAATCGCTTTTTAATATCTTCCAAGTTAACCCTGAACTTCACCTCGACCTCCACGCTCAAACCTCCGCGAGGAAGCCGGCTATATCATTCCCCTTCTTGAACTCAGAGAGTGGGAGCACGATTGCGTTCCTAAGTGTCGGAATTGTCTTTATGTTGTCTTCTATAAACTCTGTGAGCTTTTCTTTGCTTTCATCCCCGACCAGGGCAACTATCTTGTCGTCTCCACTCTTGGCAACCAGAAGAACGTTCGGAAGCATTGAAAGCGTCTTCGTTATGTACTCCACGTACCGTTCGAGGAAGTCCTCTATTATGGGCCTTTCAACCTCAAGGACGACGAGGGCGAGGTGCTTAGGCTTAAGAGGGTCTCCAAGGATTATCGTGTATTTTTCAATAACGCCCTTTTCTTGGAGCTTTTTTATCCTAAAGTGAACCGTGGACTCTGGCTTATTAAGCCTGCTGCTTATCTCGGCTATTGTGAGCCGGGCATCCTCCTTGAGGAGCTTGAGTATTGCTCTGTCGAGATCATCCAGTTGAATTACCTGTGCCATTTTCACCACCCCATCTCTCATAAATGTTGTGTGGTATCCCTAACACGTCGAGGATTTTTCCAATTATAAACCTTACCATATCATCTACAGTCTTAGGCTTAATATAGAAAGCCGGAGAAGCTGGCATAATTATTCCACCGGCTTGGGCAACCTTCAACATATTTTGAATATGGATCAAGTTTAGGGGGGTTTCTCTTATGAGCAGCACAAGCCTCCTTTTCTCCTTTAGGGCGACATCTGCTGCTCTCGTGATTAGATTATTGGCGTAACCATTCGCTATCGCCGAGAGGGTCTTCATAGAGCATGGAGCTATCACCATGGCGTCGAAAGGGTATGTTCCGGAAGCCATTGGTGCAAAGAGGTCTTCTTCATCGTAGTCAGGCCTTATCGTTATTCCAAGTTCATGTCTGGCCACCATTATTCCAGTTTTTGATGCGAGGAGAATTACTTCGTGGCCAAGTTCTCTCAAAATGTCCACAAGTCTGACGCCGTATATGGCCCCGCTCGCTCCCGTTATTGCAACGATGACTCTCATGCCTCCACCGGTCCATGGTAGGGCCAAACTCTTATAAAGTTAAGCGTTGCCACAAAAAATGGTGCCGTCAGTGGAGGAGTATTACACCCTCGTGTTAAAGAAAGCGGTTGAGCTTTCCCGTGATATAGGGGGAAAGGCACTCGTTCTGATATACCCCCCTAAAGAGGACCTGGAGATTGACTATGATGGGCCTGTTGTTATTGTGGGAGAAGAATTTGATGTTAAGGGTGAGAGAATCAAGAAACTCCCTCTCCCACTCTCCCTCGGCCTAAATAATCTTGTGAACCTCGTGGCCGCCTTCCTGAAGGGGCAGGGGATAATTTCAAGTGGAGACGTTTTCGTATACATTACGGAGGACTTAATTGGAATTAAAAAAGTGAAAGGGCATTTGTTGGCGGCAGAAGATCTTTTCGACCGCTATGAAGGGATAATCCAGAGGGTTCTAGAAATAGCTATAGAGCTCAGCGTGGAGGGCAGAGAAGGAAGGCCCGTTGGGACGATATTCGTTGTTGGAGACACAAAAAATGTCCTGAAGCACTCCCATCAGCTCGTTCCAAACCCCTTCAAGGGCCATAACCTGAACATCCTTGATCCGAAGGTAAAAGGTGTCGTAAAGGAATTCTCGGCGATAGATGGAGCTTTCGTAATAAGTTCTCGCGGGAGACTCGTGGCAGCTGGAAGGTACCTCGACGTTGACCCTAAGAGGCTGGACGTGAAGGTCCCGCCCGGTCTCGGCAGCAGGCACCTCGCGTCGGCCGCGATAACGAAGATAACGAAGGCAGTTGCCATCACACTCTCGGAGACCGGAGCGGTAAGGATATTCAAAGATGGGGAACTCGTGCTGGAATACAATCCAAGGATAAAATATTAAGGTCAGAAGAGCCACTGGTTCTCAATACACTCGTCGCAGGGCGGCTTCTCGCCGGCTATGGCCTTGAACTTCTTGTAAATGCACTCGGGAAGGCCGAGCGGACAGCGATCAGGTGTGAGCTCAGGCCTGACCTTTGTCGGATCGAGCTTTATCTTTATAAAGGCCTCGTACTCCTCGACCTTCTTCCATGGCAGAACCTTGGCGCCGTAGATGACGAGGTTATCATATACCTTAGCATAATCGCCTATGACGGCGTTCTCCTTTATTATGACGTTCTTTCCGACGACGACGCCCTCACCGAGGATGCTCCCTTTTATCTCGGCCCTCTCCTTGATTATGTCACTGCCCAAGAGGATAGCCCGCTTGAGGTAAGCCTTATCCTCGATTATGGTGTTGGGCCCGATGTAAGTGTAGGCCTTTATCTTCACACCATGGCCGACCTTGACGTTCCTGTCGATGTAAACGGGGCCCTGAACTTCGACGTCCTCGGGGAGCTCGACGCCCTCAGCAAGTATCAGGTAGCCATCCTCTTTTGCGAGCTCATCGAGGGCTATCTGGTGAGCATAGAAGAAGTCATCCGGAGTTCCGAGGTCGACCCAGTAGTAGTGCTTGGGCATCCTGTATCCGTAAACGAGCCCTTGGCCAACAAACCTGGGAAGTATTTCCCTCTCGAAGTAAACCTCCTTGTTCTTAGGTATCTCCTTTAGGACATCCTTATTGACGACGTATATTCCGGCGTCGACGAGGTTCGTCTTCGGCTTCCTCGGCTTCTCCTCAAAGTCCACTATCTTGCCTTCTTCGTCGGTTATCACGACGCCGAAGCGCTCCGGATCATAGACCTTGGTAAGGGCAACCGTTATGAGGCCATCGTTCTTTTTGTGGGCCTCAATTATCTCCGAGTAGTCAAAGTTCGTAAAGACGTCACCGTAGATAACAAGGAAATCCCCCTCAACATAGTCTTCAATGTTCTTGAGGGCCCCACCAGTTTCAAGAGGCATGGGGTCATTCACAAATCGGATATCCTTTGGGTAATCAGCCATGTTCTCTTCTATAAACTCCCTTATCTCTCCCCTCATATAGTGAACGGACAGTATGACCTCGTCAATTTCCCTGACCTTTTCGAGTGCCTCCAAGATGTACTGAAGGTTTGGCTTACCCAAAACTGGAACCATAGGCTTGGGCCTCGTCGATGATATAGGCCTAAGTCTCGTTCCAAAACCTCCTGCAAGAATCACGGCTTTCATCATCACCACCGATGATGATTTTCGGACAACCAACTTTTAAACTTTCACCTGTCTGAAAACATTAATAAGTTTCTAAACATAAGACTGAGACATGAAGAAGCTGGTAAAACTGTTTAAGATGACAAGGGGCGAAGAGAAAATTAAAGTGGGACGCAAAATCCTCAGAGAACTTGCCAAGTTTTCCTACGAGGAGCCATTTTGGAAAGCAGTCACGGAAAAGCTTGGAATAAGCGAGAGGGATGTCAAGGATATCATGCTTTTCCTTGAAGATGCAGGTGTCCTCAGGATAAGAAAGTCCAGAGATGGAAGGAGACTCTACGTACTGACGCTTAGGGAGCTAAGAGAGCACCCCGTGACCCTTGATAAATGGCTAGGATGAATTCAGTGCTTCCATTAAACTTTCCCTCAATCATAATAGGATTTATTTTCGCAAAGATTTTATATGGATAAAATGCAAATTAAAATTTGGTGTTTTCAATGTTTGGCTACAATGGGAAGATACTTCGTGTAAATCTCTCCGACGAAACAATTAAGGAGGAGACCTTCAACGAGGCCTTCGCCAAGAGGTGGCTTGGAACGAGGGGCTTCGGCATCTACTACCTTCTAAAGGAAATTGACCCTACCATCGACCCCTTCAGCCCTGAGAACAAGCTTATATTCGCCACAGGCCCGCTGACTGGAACCTCTGCCCCCACGGGCGGCAGATACATGGTGATTACCAAGAGCCCCCTGACTGAATATGTAGCCATGGCAAATTCTGGCGGCTTCTTCGGACCTGAGCTCAAGTTTGCAGGCTGGGACGCCCTGATAATCGAGGGCAAGGCTAATCATCCTGTCTACATATACATAAATGACGAGAGTGTCGAGATTAAGGACGCTAGCCACCTCTGGGGCAAGGTTGTTAGCGAGACCGAGGAGAGGCTTAAGGAGGAGGTCGGCGACAAGAACGTTCAGATAGCATCCATAGGACCAGCCGGTGAGAACAAGGTTCGCTTCGCGGCTGTTATGAACAACGGACACAGAGCAGCGGGAAGGGGCGGTGTCGGAGCCGTCATGGGAAGCAAGAACCTCAAAGCCATAGTTGTCAGGGGTCACAAGAAGGTCGAGGTTGCGGACAAGGGCAAATTCATGGAGGTCGTTAGGGAGAAGATAGAGAAGCTGAAGAAGGATCCTGTGGCCGGCGGCGGCTTGCCCAAGTACGGAACCGCCGTTCTCGTTAACATTATCAACGAGAACGGCTTATATCCAACGAGAAACTTCCAGAAAGGAGTGTTTGAGTACGCATATGAGCAAAGCGGTGAAGCGATGGCCGCCAAGTATCTCACAAAGAATAAGCCGTGCTTTGCTTGTCCAATCGGCTGTGGTCGCGTTAACAGGCTTCCGACCCTTGGAATCACGGAGGGGCCTGAGTATGAAAGCGTCTGGGCTCTCGGTGCTAACCTCGGCATAAACGACCTCGCGAG
Organism: Pyrococcus yayanosii CH1; assembly: GCF_000215995.1. Classification (NCBI taxonomy): domain Archaea; kingdom Methanobacteriati; phylum Methanobacteriota; class Thermococci; order Thermococcales; family Thermococcaceae; genus Pyrococcus; species Pyrococcus yayanosii. The sequence continues at coordinate 832,369 of NC_015680.1, forward strand.
CATAATAGAGGCCAACCACCTCGCCGATGAGTTTGGAATGGACACAATAAGTCTCGGCGGAACTTTGGCTACTGCCATGGAACTCTACGAGAAGGGCCTTCTCAAGCAAGAAGATATTGGGGAGGACGCGCCACCCTTTAGGTGGGGCAACACCGAGGTTCTCCACTACTACGTTGAGAAGATCGCACGCAGAGAAGGCTTTGGAGATGTTCTCGCCGAAGGTGGCTACCGCCTTGCGGAGAAGTTCAACGGCTTGGAATACTTCATGGGGGTCAAGAAGCAGGAGCTTCCGGCCTACGATCCAAGGGGTGCTGAAGGGCATGGCCTCGGCTACGCAACCAACAACCGTGGTGGCTGTCACATCAAGCAGTACATGATAAGCCCCGAGATACTCGGCTACCCGTACAAGATGGATCCACACGACATCAGCGACGAGAAGGTCAAGATGGTCATCCTCTTCCAGGACCTCACGGCACTAGTAGACGCCGCCGGTCTCTGTGTCTTCACAACGTTCGGTCTCGGCGCCGACGACTACCGCGACCTCTTAAACGCGGCCCTCGGCTGGGACTTCAGCACCGAGGACTACCTCAAGATAGGCGAGAGAATATGGAACGCTGAGAGGCTCTTCAACCTCAAGGCCGGTCTCGATCCAGTCAAGGAGGACACCTTGCCGAAGAGGCTTCTCGAGGAGCCCATGCCGGAAGGACCACACAAAGGCCATGTTGTGCGCCTGAAGGAGATGCTTCCACGCTACTACAAGTTCCGTGGCTGGACCGAGGACGGGAGGATTCCAGAGGAGAAGCTCAAGGAGCTCGGCCTCGAAGAGTTTATTTGATTCCTTTACTTTCTCTTTTGAGGTGGTTTCATGCCGAAGGTAACGGTGAAGCTATTTGCCACTTTAATTGAGATAACCGGGAAGAAGTCCCTCGAGCTTGAAGCGAGAACCATCGGCGAGCTTCTCGAGAAGCTCTACGCCAAGTTCGGCGAACCCTTCAGGAGAGAGCTGGAGAGTGGCTTCATGATACTCGTCAACGGTCACAATATAGAGCATCTGAAGGGCCTCAACACGGAGCTCAAGGAAGGAGATAAGGTTAGTATCTTCCCGCCAGCTGGAGGGGGATGAATGTACAAATTTTCTTTATGGGGCGCAAGAATTCTTATACAGCCGAAGCCCGATCTTAGATATCTTTACATCGAGATAACGAACAGGTGTAACCTCCACTGCAGGATGTGCTTCAAGCAGTATTGGGAGGACAAAGAGGGGGACATGGACTGGGACCTGTTCCTGAAGGTGCTCGACGATGCAGAGGATCTCCCTGAGCTCAAAATGATATATTTCGGCGGCATAGGGGAACCGACGGTTCACCCGAGGTTCATGGACATGGTCCGCGAGGTAAAGAAGAGGGGATTCGCCTTGGGCATAAGCACGAACGGCACCCTTCTTACGGAAGGTGTAATGGAAGAGCTCGTGGAGCTGGGCGTTGACCTGATATATTTTTCCATGGACGCCGTCCCAACGGCCGCGAACGTCCTCAATCTCGGCCACGTAACCTCGGCCGTAACGGCCAAGAAAATCGGGGAGCTCGTGAAGTTCAAGAGAGAGGTAGGCACAGAAAGGCCATTTATAGGAGTTGAGGTCGTGGTAACGAAGGAGAATTATGACCAACTGCCAGAAATGGCCCTTTACCTTAAGAGGCTGGGTGTTGACTCTATGCTCGTCTCTAACCTGCTCCCGATGACGGAGGAGCAGGCAGACCAGATAGTTTACGACGGGAGCATTGACATGGAACCCTACCTCAGGAAGCTCCAGAGGATAGCGAGCGGTGGCCTCTTCATGAGAATAGCGGAGTTTCAGCTAAGGACGGAGCGTTACTGCGACTTCGTGGAGAACAACGTGGCCGTCGTCAGGTGGGATGGCGAGGTCTTTCCCTGCTACCGCTTTCTCCACACATATCCCGAGTTCATCTTCGGGCGGAGGAAGAAAGTCGTGACGCACTCCTTCGGCAACGTGAGGGAGAAGAGCCTAAAGGAGATATGGGTGAGTCCCGAATACGTCATGTTCCGCTTCATAGTTAGGGCCTCGGCCTATCCCTCCTGTATAGACTGTCCCCTCAACTACTCCTGCGCATTCGTAGAGGATACGGAGAGGGACTGCTGGGGGAACTCTCCAAGCTGCGGCGATTGTCTGTGGTCGAGGCGGATAGTTCTCTGCCCCATTCCGGAGGAGTACATGGGAAAGTTCCTCTAGACGGGAAGATGTTTTAAACCCAATTCCCGATCTTATGCCGGGAAAGGTCATGGAGATAACGGTTCCTCGAGAGCGCTTTAAGGAGCTTAAGAAGCTCGTCCTCTTAAGGTTGCTTGAGGAGAACCTCAAAAGAGTTGAGAGGACTCTGGAGGCAGAATATGAGGAGTACCTGCTGGAGAAGAGGGTCAAGTTGAAGGAAAAGCTGACGGAGCTTGAGGTGAAGCTTGGAGAGCTGAGGGAGTTCTACGAAAGAGCCCTGAGGGACAAGGAGTTTATGATGAGGGAGAGGATGCGCCTGAGGGAAGAGAATGAGGCACTCAGAAAGGAGCTGGAGGAGAGAAGGAGGGATAGGCGCTCGTCCTGGTGACAGGCTATGAAGCTCGTAATCAGGCCGGATAAGGGGTTCGGCAAAATCGAGATCGAACTGAGCGAGGCGCTCTGGAGTAGGATTAGGGAACTTAGCGAAAGGTACGGCGTTCCTCCGGACAGAATAGTTGAGATGGCTCTCTTGGGTGACTTCAAGGAACCGGAGGGAATTCGGGAGGAGCTGGAAGAAGAAGTGAGGGAGCTTGAGAAGAAGGTGTGGCAGTTGGAGAAGGAATATGCCCCCTTAAGTTCAAGGCTTATGGTCTCTCCGAGGACAACAAGCTCCTTGCAATAGAGCTCTCGGGCCTACTTGCGGAGAATGTCCAACTCAAAAGGTTTTTGGGGAGGAGGATAGAAGATACAAGTGAGCTTAGGAAGCTGATACACTACTACATAGGCGGATGACGAGAGGGACTGGCCCTGAGGCGGATGATGAAGAGTTTTAACGGATTGATGAAGAGCCCTATGAGCGCTGACGCCCCCTTGTGACACTTCCGAGGGAGGGATGATGTGTGAGGTTGTTTAATACCTAAGCATTAACGCTAACTAATCTGCCAAAATCAAAGCCGACTAACTCTTTTTCCTCGGTATCAGCCTTACTGGGCCCCCACAGTCGGGGCAAATTCCATCGAGCGGCTCCTCCTCAAAGGTTCTACCGCACCCTATGCAGACGTAGCGCCAGCGGATGACCTTCTTTATCCCCCGCTTGAGCGTCTTGAACTCGATGCCGAGCGTTCTGGCCACGTTTTGAAGATTGTAGTCGTCCGTGAAGAGCTCGGCTTTCAGCTCATAGGCGAGGGCAAGAACCTCGATATCCGCCTCGCTCAGCTCCCTGAGCTCCCCAGTTTTGCGGGCGGCCTTTTTAACGATCTCAACGGCTTCCCTCGAGGGCTCAACTACTTTAACCTTGCCAGCCGAGATGAGGCCTTCAAGGAAAATCCTTGATTCCCTATCCTTAACTTCCTCAACGACCTTTGGGGTTGTATAGCCTTCGACATCAACCCCCTGGATGAAAACGGAAGAATCAAGGACGAGCTTCACTTTCCACAGCACCGCCCTTCCTTCCTATCGACTGGAACTATCTCCTTGAAGCCCGTGTACTTCCATAGGACTTTTGGAATCCTGACGGTTCCATCCTCCTCCTGGTGGTTCTCGAGGATGGCCACTATTGCTCTAGAGGTTGCTATTGCGGTGGAATTTAGAGTGTGAACGTAGCGGGGCTTCTCGTTCGTTCTGTCTCTGAACCTTATGTTGAGCCTCCGAGCCTGCCAGTCGGTGCAATTGCTCGCGCTCACAACTTCTCTGAACTTGCCCTGCCCAGGCATCCACGCCTCAATGTCGTACTTCTTGGCGGCCACATAACCTAAATCGCCCGTGCATATGTTCACGACGCGATAAGGAATCTCAAGGGCTTGAAAGAGCTCTTCCGCGTTGGCTATAAGCTTCTCGTGCCACTCCCAGCTCTCCTCGGGCCTTGAATATACGAACTGCTCGACCTTGTGGAACTGGTGCACCCTGAAGATTCCCTTGGTGTCCTTTCCTGCCGTTCCGGCCTCCTTTCTGAAGCAGGGCGAAACGCCGACGTAGAGGAGCGGGAGGTCCTTCCCATCAAGTATTTCGTTGGCGTGCATTCCTGCCAAGGGGTGCTCGGCCGTCGGGATAAGGTAGAGGTCCTCCCCCTCGACCTTGTAGATTACGTCCTCGAAGTCTTCGAAGGTTGTGGCCCCTTCTTCTACGAAGCGGCGGACCATATAGGGCGGTATAACTGGGGTGAATCCCTTCTCTATGAGCCTGTCAAGGGCGAAGCGGATGAGGGCAAGGTCAAGGATGACTATTTCATTGAGCAGATAGTAGAAGCGCGAACCGCTCACCTTAGCGGCCCTCGCGAAGTCTGCACCCCCTAGGAGCTCGAGTAGATCAACATGGAGCCTCGGCTTCCACTCCAGCACCTCATATTCCATTTTCCCTCCGCTCTGCTCGAGGAAGCTCTCGAGGTGCCCCTTCCAAACCTTAGCCTTGCCCCAGAACCTTACCGGAACGTTATCATTCTCGTCCTTCCCCACGGGGACGCTCGGATGGGTTATGTTGGGGAGACGCCAAAGGTAGTAATCTATCCTCCTCTTGAGCTCCTCAACTTCCTTTTCGAGATCCTCAATCCTAGCAACTATCTCCTTGCTCTTAACAAGAAGCCCTTCGACGTCTTCTCCGGCCTTTCTGCGCTTGCCGATCTCAATTGCTATCTTGTTCCTCTCGTGCCTGAGTCTGTTTATTTCCTTGAGCTTTTCCCTCCACGCTTTATCCAGCTCTAGTATCTCGTCTATCCACTTGACTTTTTCGAGCTCGCCCCTCTTTATCAGGTCGTTCTTGACGATTTCTGGATTTTCGCGGATGAGCTTTATGTCGAGCATACCGACCCCCTCTCCTCAATCAGGCCAACTGCTTAAAATGATTGCCCTGGCGGCAATGGTTCTAATTGTTGGGTTTGGCGGTGTTGAGAGATTAAAGCTCCGTTTAGACAATGAAAACCCCAAAAGATACGAGAAGGGGGAAGGCTAAAAGACTATGCCCATCTCCATCGCTATCCTCCTGAGCCTCTCCACCCTCTTCTCGGTTGGCGGGTGGGTCGAGAAGAGCTCGCTGAAGCTGACACCTCTGAAGGGATTCACTATAAAGAGCGGAGCCGTCGCTGGATTCCCCTCACGCATGGGTCTGTGGCGAACTGCCTGCTCTATCTTCAGGAGGGCGCTGGCGAGGGCATGAGGCTTTCCGCTTATCCTGGCCCCGGTCTCGTCCGCAAGATACTCGCGAGAGCGGCTTATGGCGAGCTGAATGAGCATGGCCGCTATCGGAGCCAGAACTATGGCGAGTATCAGCCCTATGAGGTTGCCCGAATCTCTGTCTTCATCGTAGCCACCGAACCAGAGGCTCCAGCTAGCCATCCTGACGAGCACCATAATCGCTCCAGCCATTACTGCGGCGAGCGTCTGAATGAGGGTGTCCCTGTTCTTTATGTGGCTTATCTCGTGGGCTATAACTCCTTCAAGCTCGTCCCTGTTGAGGATGTGCAAAAGGCCCTCAGTAACGGCGACGACGGCGTGCTCCGGGTCTCTGCCCGTGGCAAAGGCGTTTGGCGTAGGCGATGGCACTATTGCGACCCTGGGCTTCGGTATGCCAGCCCCCATGGCAAGCTTTTCCACTATCCTGTGGAGCTCTGGGGCTTCATGCTCATCAACTATCCTTGCCCCGTACCAGCTGAGCACTATCCTGTCACTGAACCAGTAGCTCACAAAGTTCATGAGGAGGGCCAGCGTGAATGCGAAGACCATCCCGGCCGTGTTGCCCAGGAGGTAGCCTATCCCCACGAGAAGGGCGGTGAGGAAGGCCATTAAGAGGCCGGTCCTAATCCATAGACCGAACCCCATTTCACTCACCTCCCAGTCTCAGGTAGGGAATTATCTCGTCGTAAACTTCGCTCCAGTCCACCACGCCGACCCTTTTCTTCACGCCACTACGTATGAGGTCAAGGATTTCTTCCACAACCTCTTCTGGCCTCTTGCCCGTTGTGTCAACCTCTATGACGTTCTCGTGTTCGTCTAGGGCCTCAACCAATATCACATCCACGAGCTCGGCCTCCACGTTCTCGCCGACCTTCTCTCTGGAATATCCCCGGGCCGTCAGCCTCTTCCCTATCAGCTTTGGATGAGCTCTGAGCACAATAACCAAGTCAACGGGCATGAGGTGGCTGAGATGGCCGTCGAGGACAGCTCTCTTTCCTTTTAGCTCTCTCTCCACATGATAGGCGAGCTCGTCGACTTCCACCTCCAGCTCATCATATTTAAGTTCCCCTATCCCTCTCTCAAGGACAAAACGCCTGAGGTCCACATACTCGTATCCGAGTTTTTCGGCGAGCAGCTTCGCCACGGTGGTTTTACCAACGCCTGGCGTTCCCGTTACGGCTATTAGCATCTCCTCACCAACCATAACTTTTTCTCGGACTTTTTAAACCTATGGTCGGATCTCGTCATTTGACGAATTTTACTTCAACGCTTGGCGAAAGACTTTTAAGGCAGGGACTCGTTAGTCATCCGGGTGACCTCCATGGATCTCCTGCTGAGGAGACTCAACGTCGTTAAGAAGAGGAAGGAGGCCCTCCTTCTGGAGGAGGCCAAGCTCGCGAGGATGGCCCGGCAAAACCACTCTAAGAGCCTCGGCATGCTTCGTGTGATCAGGAGGGAGAAGGAGCTTGTACTAAGGGAGGAGGCCAAGATAATCAGGGCCCTGAAGCAGGCCCGGTCGGCCGGCTAACGTTTTTAACCCTTTTTCAGAACCTCCACCCATGATAGTCATCGGCCTTCATGATGGACACGACGCAGGCGCCGTTCTGATAAGGGATGAGGAGATATTCGCGGTCAATGAGGAGAGGCTGAACAGGATAAAGAAGTACAGGGGCTTCCCGGCCCTCAGCCTGAGGACAGTTCTAGAGATGGCCTCAGTCAGTCCGGAAGAGGTTGACGTTATAGCGGTCGCCGGCATCTTCAGACGGCAGAAAAGGCTTCTCGAACTCGAGGCTCATTTGAAGGCTGTCTTCGGTTCCGACTTCAAGCGAAAAGTCCTCTTCGTCGAGCACCATCTTGCTCACGCTGCCTCCGCGTACTACACGGCCGGCTGGAGGGATGCGATTGTTTTAACAATAGACGCGGCCGGAGACGGCCTTAGCTCTACCGTCCACATTGCCCGGGATGGTGAGATGATTAGGATTGCCCAGAGCACGTATATAGACAGCCTCGGAGACTTCTATGCTTCAGTCACGGAGCTCCTTGGGTTCAAGCCCATGAGGCACGAGGGCAAGGTTATGAGCTTGGCTGCCTACGGGAGGCCAACCTACGATTTGAGCAACATCATCGAGGTGAACGGCCTCACCTTTGAGAATCGTCTCAAGGTTATAGGAACAGAGGCCACGAAGAGGTTGGCTGAGCTGTTCTCGTACCCGCTGGAGAGGGCGAGGGAGATAGCGGGGGAGATGAAGCGTGGAAAGCTCGATGGAGAGCTCCAGAGGAGGGCAATAGAGATAGCGGCAAGCGTCCAGGCTCACCTCGAGAGGCTCGTGGAAGAGCTGGGTATAAGGCTTGTGAGATATAATCTTCCCTTGGCCTACGCGGGGGGAGTAGCCCAGAACGTAAAGGCCAATGCGGTTCTCAGGAGGATTTTTCCGAACCTCTGGGTGTTTCCGGCCATGGATGACGCGGGCCTTGCCTTTGGAGCGGCTGTCTTCGTAAAGGCCCAGTTCGAGAGGCTTGATGGAAAGTGGAGGCCCTTCAAGTTGGAGCACGTCTATCTTGGACCAGGATATTCAAAGGAGAAAGTCGAGGGGTTCCTCAAAGGTGAAGGGGTTGAATACGAGGAGATTAATGACGTCTCCTCCTTCGTCGTGGACGCTCTCGTTGAGGGTAAGCTTGTTAGCTTTTTCCAAGGAAGAATGGAGTTCGGGCCGAGGGCCCTCGGCAATAGGTCGATACTTGCTGATCCTAGGGATGAGAGCGTGAAGGAGAGGCTCAATCTTGCTTTGAAGAGGGATGTCTTCCAGCCCTTCGCCCCATCCATCCTCGAGGAGCGGGCTGAAGATTATCTCGCTGACCTGAACGGACCCCCGAATAGGTTTATGACGATGAGTTACATAGCGAGTGAAGAATTCAGAAGGCTTGCCCCGGCGGTTGTGCATGTAGATGGCACTACTAGGCCACAGAGCGTTGTAAGGGAGGTAAACTCAACCTACTACGACCTTATAAAGGTCTTTGAGAAGAGCACTGGCCTCGGAGCTGTGCTCAACACGAGCTTCAACATGCACGGCGAGCCTATAGTCTGCTCGCCAGCGGATGCTCTGAGAACGTTCAAGGAGGCTCGCTTGGACATCCTCGTGGTTGAGGGGTTTGCAGTTTACAGCAGGTAAAAAGAATTACTCAGTCTTTTATCCAAAGTTCTTTCCATAAACCTTAAAATTTAATGCCCATAAGTTATTCTACAGTGTCCCTACCTATGGTGGGGCGTCATGAGGCTCCTGATAAGGCTCGCTCCTGAGAGGGAGCCCTTCAGGATTCCCTACAACCACTTATATTATCTCCAGGGCTTAATATACAGGAGGATTCAGAGGGCAAACCCCGAGCTGAGCTTAAGGCTTCATAACCTCAAGGGACCTAAGCTTTTCACTTTCTCGCTCTTTATGGCCGAGAAGAGGGAGTTCACAAAGGAGGAGCACTTCTTTGGTTATCGTCGGGGCTTCTTTTACTTCTCGACGCCTATGCCCGAGATAGCAGAGGCTTTCGTCTCGGGACTCCTCCAGGATCCAGTGGTGGAGCTCTGGGGAGAGCGCTTCATTGTCGAGGAAGTGAAGGTTCTCAGGGAGCCTAAGAGGTTAAACGGAAAGACATTCGTAACGCTATCCCCCATAGCCGTTACAACCATTAAGCCTGGCCCGATAAAGCCGAGGCACTATGATCTTTCTCCCACGGAGCCCGAGTTCTACGAAAACATAAGGGAGAACCTGCGGGAGAAGTACGTGATGATTCATGGAACCAGTCCTCCGGATGGGTTCGAAATGGATGTTCTTAAGGCGAAGCCAAAGCGCTTTCGTGTGAAGTCTGGCATCTTCCAGACGGCCTGGCACCTTGTCTTCAAGGCTTATGGGGATGATGAGCTGTTGCGGGTCGGTTATCAGGCTGGCTTTGGAGAAAAGAATTCACTTGGCTTTGGGATGGTGAAGGTTGATGGAAGGGAGATGACAGCGGAAAGAAACCTAGGGGGAGGTGTGGATAATCGGAAAAAGATTTCCTGACCCGTCACTCCACGAATCCTCAAAAGAAGACAACGAGAAAGTTTCTCTTTTTGACTGGACCGGGCATCCCTTCGTCGATGCAGGTCTCGTTGCGCTATTGATTTTGAACAAAAAGCGTTCGCCAGAAGAGCTTACAGAGGAAGACATCAGGAAGGCAACAGAATTTGCCTCGAAGCTTTATGCGCGTAAGGAGTGGGGTTCTGGTTATATTCACGCGATGATGCTCCCGAACAGCGGAATCCTCATGGCAAACCCAAGCATGTCAAAGAAGAGAACTCCGGAGGCAATAGCCCAAAATCTAAGAGACCTCCTGCAAGAACCTGAAGACCCGAACGCGCCAATCTGCGAAATCTGCGGGAGAAGACACTCTCGCCCAAAGCCGGTCTACCGCTCCGATTTCCCACTGGTCGGCACTGGTGGAGTTCCCAATTACTTCCCCTCGGCAAAGGACGGCCTCAACGTCTGCTCCCACTGCCTCTTCCTCGTGCAGTTCCTTCCACTGGTTGCTTACAAGGTCGGAGGAAGGGTTCTAGTGATGCACACTTATCCTTATGAGCTTATGCTCGAACTCCATGAAGAAGCCATAAACGACGTCAGGAAGAGCTTCCTTGCCTCGAACGCAAGGGACTTCAAGAGGCCGGAGAACTTCCTCTTCCGCCTTCTTGGGGAGTTAACGAGAAAAACGGAGCGCGACGACCTGTGGGGTAAAGCCTCAATAACGCTCTATCACTTCGTGAACAACAACCAGGGGCAGGACCTTCAGATAATCCATGTTCCAACGCCTGTTCTTCGTTTCATCGCTCACGCCAGCAGGGAGGATCCCAAGGGCTGGAAGAGAATTGTGGCGATGGGCTGGCGCAAACGGCCAAGTGAAGAAGACTTTGAAAAGTACGAGCGGAGCTACGCTAACGAGGTTTACTCTAGGCTCTTGGCCGAGGAAAGCATCTTGCCCTACTTCATCGACATGAAAAACCGCCGTGCGAACGCGAAATGGTCGCTTCTGTCTTTCTACTGCTCGGAGGTGTTGGGTTTGGATAAGGAAGCTTTGGAGTTTATTAAAGATGTGGGCGATAGGATTGTCGAAACTCTGGAGAAGCTCCCGGACAACCAGCTTTCAAGGCGTGTCAGGGAGCTTGAAAGAGCTGAAAAACTTTATCAGTTTGAGGCATTTTTCGTGAACCTTGAGAAGCTCCGTCAGAGGCTCGGGATAGAGAAGCCTCTCATGACATTCGACGAGTTTGCGACTGTTCTCACCTCCTACGGGGAAGACCTGAACGTCTCGTGGAGGACGGTAAAGCACCTGCTCCTCTTCAGAATCTATGAAAGGCTTCATGACAAGCTGATGAAGGCCTCTGAAGAGGAGGAAGAGGTTGAGGAGAATGAAGAAGTTGGAATTTTCGGAATGGGGGTGGAAGGATGAGGTTTGCGACTGGAATGGTATTGATTGACGCGCCACACTCTGCCTTGAACATGCTGGGTATAGATGAGAGTTTAGCTGATAGGAATGTTACCCGTGTCAAGACCTTCAGGAGGGGTGGAAAGCGCTACCCATACGTCTCACCTCAGGCCTGGCGCTACTGGTGGCGCTTTACGCTCAAAGAGCACTTCAATTGGGAGCTTTCCCCGCTCTACCGCGAGCAGAAGCAGGTCTTTACGGCAGCAAATCCCCTCAAATACCCTGACGACGACGTCTTTGGCTACATGAGGGCCTTCAAGAAGGGTGGCGTGAACGTCACCGTGACGAGGGTCTCTCCTCTTAAAAACACACCACTGATTTCTATACTTCCTGATAGGAACTCCATAACCATTGATGAGGGCTACGCTTCAAGGCACGAAGGCGATCCCGTCCCTTACAGCCAGGAGTTCTACTCGACGGTTTTTAAAGGCGCTTTTTCTCTTGATCTCGATTCTGTTGGAAGGTTCACACTTCTCAGCAAGGCAGGCTTTAAGAACCTCCTCACTTGGGACGACATTCCGAGGGACAAGAAGGGCAACCCCAAGAAAGGCACAGAGGACGTCGTTAATGAAATCAAGGAAATGGAGCGCATAGCTGAGGAACTCGGCGTTGTGAAGAGATATAATGAGTGGCTCATGCCCTCAGAAATCAGAAAGAAGCGTGCCACTGAGACTATTAAGGCCCTCCGATTCCTCACAGGAGGTGCCAAGCAGAGTCAGTACCACACCGACGTGACTCCGAAGTTTGTCATGCTCCTTAATGTAGATGCCGGTATAAACCCCTTTATAAGCGACCTTGTCTTCGAGGAGAAGGGCGAAATTCGTTTTGATGCTGAGGCCCTTGCAAAGAGGCTTGCTGACTTTAAGGAGATAATTCCTGAGGATGCAAAGCTCTACATCGGCTACGATGCTGGCTTTGTCCGCTCCCTCGGCTGGGACGTCGATGAAATAGCCGAGAGGGTGAAAGGAGATATCGCGGTCTTTATGGGCGCAGTTGGAGAGGTAGTAGAAGAGTTCGCCAAGGAAATCGAGGCTTACTACGGGTGAGCCCATGATAAGAGTTAAGCTGAGGGCGTGGACTGCCTCGTTCCGCTATCCAACTTTCCAGTCGGGTTATCAGCCGACATTGCCTGTTCCACCTCCCTCAACGATTCAGGGAGTCCTCTCCGCTGCAAGGGGAGAGCCCGTCTATCTGACCGAGCTTCCATACGTCGGCTACATCTTTAGAAGCGAAGGTAAAGGACTTGACCTCGAAAAAATCTACGCCCTCGGAAAGGTCGAGACCGACATAATGAGGCGAGAGTTCCTCTACAATGTTGAGCTTTACCTATACCTCCCTGATGAGTGGGAAGAGCACTTTAAGCGACCAAGATACCAGCTCCTCCTTGGCCGTTCAAGCGACATCGCTACTGTTGAGGAGATAAAATGGGTTGAGCTAAAGAAGTCCGAAGCTCCCGTCGGTGGAGCAGTCCTTCCCTTGGAGCTTGGGGTTCCCGGCGTTGTTCACGCCCTCGTCGTCGAGTATGATTATTCAGTGACCCCCAGGAAGGCAAGGCTTGTTAGGCCTTTTGTGGTTTTGCCGTTTCCAAAGGGCAAAGCACCGAAACTGAAACTTCCCTACGACGAGGAACTTGGTGTCGGAGTCTACCTCCACAGGTGGAATCAATGAAGGTCTGCTACGCCAAGTTCATTCCGCACGATTTCCTTGAGTGTCACATCAACGACGCCATAAACGTGCTGAAGAGCATGAAAATCTCTTTCAAATGGCTTGAGGAGCTCTTCCCGCGTGTCTGGGAACTTTCTTTTTATTCCGTTCTACTTCACGACCTCGGCAAGTGCGCGAGTGGATTCCAGAGAGACCCTCGAGGATGGGGCTATCGGCACGAGGTACTCTCGACACCGTTTACGGCTTTCCTCGAACTTCCTGAGGACGAGAGAAATCTCATTGCACTCACAATACTCACTCACCATCGACCCCTTGACGAGCTTGAAGAGATACTGCCCAGCGGGGAACACCGTGGGGAGTTCGAGGAAAAAGTTGGGGAACTCTTTCAGAACAGGGACTATATCGAGGAGATTTTCTTTGAGCGAGTTCCCTACTGGGAGCTGTATTTCTTCGGAAGGCGGAAGGATCTTTTTAATCCTCCGGCTGATTGGGTTGAACAAATTGAAGGCTATGACTTTGATCCTTTGCTCAGTTGGTACGAGCGAAACGCTAAGAAGTACTGGAGCGAGCTTGTTTTTCTTCGAGGAATCCTCAACGCCTCTGATCATCTTGCTTCAGCTGGGGAGCTTGGTATTCGCCTGCTGTCGGATATAAGGGCCGCCGTTGAGTCTCGGATCCCGCTCGAGCGCTGGAGGCTCTTACAGAGACAGGCAGGCGAAACGGAGGGCAACCTAATTCTCCGCGCGCCGACCGGTTATGGCAAGACAGAGGCCTCTCTCCTCTGGGCGGACAGGAATGCGTTCCGAACCAAGAAGGGGGTAGCCAGCAGGATATTCTACGTTCTCCCCTACAAGGCCAGCATAAACGCCATGCACTCACGCCTTTTAGCCCTCTTCCGCGAGCCTGAACTTGTCGGTGTTCTCCACAGCTCCTCTGCTTTTTATCTCTACTCTTCGGAGCTTGAATACAAGCGCCTCTCCTCCCTCTACAGGAAGATTTACACGCCCCTCAAGGTCACGACGCCTTTCCAGCTCATGAAGCCCTTTTTCGGCGTTGGCTTCCCAGAGATGGGACTCACCGAGCTAACTGGTTCGCTTCTCATCTTCGACGAAATCCACGCCTACGAGCCCAACGTTTTAGGCATAATCCTCGCTATGCTAGAACTGCTGATGAGAAAAAAGGCCAAAGCCCTCGTAATGAGCGCAACTCTACCCAAATTCCTTGAAAAACTCCTGCGCGAAGTTCTTAAGCCCCATCTGCTAAGCACTCCATCTGAAGAGGCTGACCGCTTTACAAGGCATAGGGTGAACGTCATAGACGGCTCGATGGACGAGGTTGGTGAACTGGTCGAGGAAGTTAATGCCCACGGCCCCGTTCTAATAGCATGTAACACGGTATCAAGGGCAATGGAAGTCTACTCACGCTTGTGCGATAGGTACAACGCGATGCTCCTCCACAGTCGCTTTACCTATGGCGATAGGGAGGAGAAAGAGAAAAAGCTCCTTGCAAGTTTGGAAGACTACGACGTTGTCGTTGCTACCCAGGTTGTTGAGGTTTCGCTTGACGTAAGCTTCTCGACGATAATAACGGAACCAGCCCCCCTCGACGCTCTCATTCAGCGCTTCGGCAGGGTAAACAGACAGGGTTTCGGAAATCCAAGGGACGTTTACATCTTAACTACTGGAGGGGAAGGAGACAAAAGAATATATCCAATGGAAGTTGTGAAAGAAAGCCTCAGAATCCTGGAAGAACTCAACGGAAAACCCCTCCTCGAATCGAGAGTTCCAGAACTCGTTAGTCATGCGTATGAACCTATAGCGGATAAGCTAACAGATGAAGTTCTGACCTACCGCGAGCAGGCCCTTGAGCTGTTCGATAGTTTAAAGCCGTTGAAGAGCAATGAGAGTGAAAGGCAATTTTACGAGATGTTCCAAGGCCTGGAAGCGGTTCCGGGGGTTTATCAGGACAGGGTTCTGGAGCTGATCAATCGTGGAAGATCAATCGAGATCCATCGCTATCTCGTGCCGGTTCCACTGTGGCTCTTCATGAGCGAAAGCGACGCCTTCCACAGACTCTCAGACAGGGGGCCTGGAAAGTACGTACTGGTTGCAGAGCTTGAGTACAGCCCCGAGTTGGGCCTTCTTCGTGAGCCGGCAAGTGGAGGAGAGGTGCTGTGAGTTCTGAAGAATATCCCCTTAACAACCTCCTCATTCGTGGCATCGAAATCAACTACCTCTTCGTCTGCCCCACGAAGCTCTGGTATTTTGCCAAAGGAATTACCATGGAGCAAGAAAGCGAGTGGGTCGACCTTGGCAGGTTCCTCCATGAGCGCTCTTATTTCGGCGAGGAAAAGGACGTCCAGATAGGTCCCATAAGCATTGACTTCATCCGGCGTGGAGGCGTTATAGAAGTCCATGAGGTCAAGCACGGGAAGAAGATGGAAAAGGCCCACGAGATGCAGGCTTTATATTACCTCTACTACCTCAGGAGGCACGGGATTAAGGCAAAAGGCGTTCTTCATTATCCAAAACTAAACGAAACAAAGGAAATAACACTCGACGGTCGAGAAGATGACATCGAGAAAGCTATAATGGAAGTCGAGCGGATAGAATCACTTCCCGCTCCACCGAGGCCAAGGATGAAATCCATCTGCAGGAAATGCGCATATTACGAGCTGTGCTGGGTGTGAAAGATGAGAAAGCGCTCCCTTACCCTGCTTTCCGATGGAACCCTCCTGAGGAAGGAAAACACCCTCTACTTCGAGAATGCTCAAGGAAGGAAGCCTCTTGCTATTGAAGGCATTTACGACATCTATGTTTACGGACATGTCAACATAACATCTCAAGCCCTGCACTTCTTAGCCCAAAGGGGGATAGTCGTCCACTTCTTCAATCACTATGGTTACTATGATGGCTCTTTTTACCCAAGGGAGTGCCTGAACTCAGGAGAACTAATCATAAAGCAGGTTGAGCACTATCTCCACAAAGAAAAGCGACTCAAGCTGGCTAAACTATTCGTGGTTGGCGGGGCAAAAAATATGGAGCGGAACTTAAGGCGCTGGGGGATCAACGTGGACTTTTCAGAACTTCTCAAAGAGCTTGAAAGCGTGGAGAAAATTACCGAGGTTATGAACGTCGAGGCGAGGATAAGACAGGAGTATTATGCCCTCTGGGACGAGCACTTGCCTGAGGGTTTTAAAATCGTGAAGAGGACGAGAAGGCCTCCGCAGAATGAGATGAACGCCCTAATAAGCTTTCTCAACTCCCGTCTATATGCCACGATAGTGAGCGAGATTTACAACACCCAGCTCATCCCAACTGTCAGCTACTTACACGAGCCAAGTGAGAGGAGATTCTCTCTAGCCTTAGATCTAAGTGAGATTTTCAAGCCGATGATCGCGGATAGAATAGCAAACCGCTTGGTCAAGCAGGGTATAGCAAGGAAGGAGCACTTTAGGGCGGAACTTAATGGCGTTCTCCTAAACGACGAGGGCAAGAGGGCGGTTATAAAGGAATACAATGAGGAAATGGTTAAGAGCGTGAGGCATCCAAAGCTGAAGAAGAACGTGACGAAGCAGAGGCTGATTAGACTTGAAGCTTACAAGCTGATAAAGCATCTCGTTGGGGCTCAGGAATATGATCCGCTGGTAGCGTGGTTCTAAGGTGAACATTATGGGTAGGTGTTTCATTAGGCGCCTATGGTTTCTAAATAGTGGAGTTGGGAGGAACTGTTTGAACATTTGTTTCATTTATTTTAAACATATGGCACTCCTATATTAAACAAAGCTGAACGTAAACTTTTTATGGTAGTTCCTTGGTTACTATTATTGAGGTGCTCGGCATGGAGGAGTTCCGTGGAATAGTAAACATGCTGAGATTCTTCGTAAGAACGAAGAACTTTGGCTACGTGGACAGAATTGGGAATGCTCTTACTCCAGAACCTGTGGAGGTTGCCCTCCTTGAAGCCATGAGGGCATTCCGCTCCATCTGGGAAAGCGCTAAGACCGATGAGGGAGGAAGATACATCGAAAAGGACGGAGAAAAGATTTACGTCCCAAAAATTCCGTCAGATAGTGAAGTTGAGAACTTCCTCAACGCGGTTAGGGAGAATATTCGCATAGCCAAGCGAGTTGCGACCCTCGCTCTTGCGTATCCTTCAAAGAAAGAGAAGAACGGAGGTGGTGAGTGATGTTTCTGAGCGTTGGTGTAAGGTTTGAGGCAAATGTAGAGGCCCTCAATATGGTGGAAACCGCTGGTAACTACAGCAAGCACAGGCGCGTCCCGTATCTTGTGGAGGAAGATGGAAAGCTGAAGAGCGTGTATGTTCCAGCCGTCAGCGGCGAGAGCCTTGCCCACGCATACCAGGAACACCTTGTGAGGGAGGCCCTTGGAATGGGTCTTCCAGTCTGTGATGACTGTGCAAAAGGAGAGTTCTTTAAGTCTATGGATGAGGTTCATCTAGCACCAAAGCTGTTTTTATTAGATAGAGTGTTTAAGACAGTCTTCAGAGATGTTACAACAGTATCAGATGAGACTCTTAGAATCTTAAATGAGGAACTTGAGAAAGCAAAGAAAAGTAAGAAACTCAATGAAGAAAAGATAGCCCAACTTAAGAGTTATATTGAATTAATACAGAGATTCAAGAATGCTGATAATCCTCGAGCACTATTTATTCAACATAAATCTGTAGCCTCACAAGTTATTGGGAACTACATGATAAAAAAGAATATACTTGACTTGAGTCCATACACTATTGAAGAAATCATAGTGAAGAATTGTACTATTGAAGACATTGGAGGGTTCATGTATGCGGGATCTCCACCAGTTAGGAGGAGCTCGGTTTTCCAAGTCAGCTATGCCCTGCCAATAAAATCCATGGCCCTCTTTGCCACGGCAGAGCCACAGCTTCACGCGAGGCATGCTCAGATGGAGGGTGGCAAGAAGGGTAACGTTTCCGAGCAGATGATATACTATGTCGAAACAGGCACGGCACTCTACGGCTTCACTTTCAACCTCGACCTCGACGCGATTGGAGTCAGTGCAATAACGTCAAAGCCAATACTCGACGAGGACGAGATAAAAAAGAGGCGGGAAGCTGCTTTGAAGGCTCTCTTCAGGATGCTCTCGTCTGCTCAGTTCGGAGCAAAGCTTTCGCGGTTCTTCCCGGTCGGAGGAATCACAGAGCTCGTCGTTTCAGTCACTGAGCATCCCTTCGTGGTAACTTCGCCGATATACGATGATTATGCAGAAAAGACCGAGAAGAGGCTGAAGGTGCTTGAGTCTTTCGGCGAGAGCTATTTCTACGCCAAGAGCAGTGGGGAGAAGCTCCCGGAGGAAGTGTTAAAAGAAGCAATTGAGTACATACGCGAGAAGGGTCATATCTGAGGTGGTCCTCTTGGTTTTCTTTTTAAAAGTTGAAGTGAACCCCACGGGAATCATTGCTCTCAGAGCACTACCCCAAAGTAAGATGCGCAACGCCCTTCGCTACATTCCTCCGAGCACGCTGATAGGGGCCATAGCTTATCCTCTCTTTCATATAAAAGGCGAGCGTAAGGAAACTCTGATGGAGAGAAAGAACCCGAAAAGTGCCGCCGATACGCTGAGGGGCATCTTCCTCTGGACCACGATAAAGATGAGTGGAAAGTCGAAGGCATATGGCTCGATACTCAAGATAAATCGGCTTCATAGGGGTAGCGTTGAGAGTGCAATAACTTCGCTGCCCTTCACAGTAATGTACGGCGAGCGGGACTATTCTATGTCAATCGTTTACCTGCTCAAGGAAGAGGCAATATCAGCAAGTTCTTACAGTCTCAAGGACTTCGAAAGAGCTGCGTGGGGGATAAGCAGACTCGGCTCACGGGAGTCAGTGGTGAGCGTTGAGAGCGTTGAGAGCGGGAGGGTAGAGATTCACGAAGCGGATGAAGCGAGGACATCTTATGCATTTCCTTTCACTGGCAAGGAGGTTGAGGGTAGGGGAGCTCTCCAAGCCGTCTTTGACTGGAGGAAGGGCATCGGAAGTTACTCAAACACTTCCTTCATTGTGATGTTCTACCCGGAGGAAGAGGTCACAGTCAGAGGAGCACTCAAGGTTGTCTCCTTGGATGGTGAGGAGGTGGTTTTATGATACTTGAAGCTATTGCCAAGTTGCCTTTCGAGGGACTTTCGAGAGAACTAATGACGCTGGGCCTTTCGTGGGTTGTTATAGACGCAGGCCTTTCGCCCAATGCGGATGATTTTGCGGATGCCCTTGAAAACTCTATGGACACACTGGAAAAGCGAGCGAGAATGAACTCATCGCGTATGAGCAGGAACGATAGGAGCTCCTATAATAAGCTCCTCTCAGCATGGTATGGTGTTAAGGCCCCAGACACCTACACGGAGCTCTTTGAGCTTGCGATAAGGGAAGCTGTTAAGCTCTTACGCTCCGGAAAGCTTGATCCCGCAAAATCCCTGGGAAGCATTAAGTGGGACAAGAACGGCACCTACCTCGGCCAGCCTTACAATGGCCAGTATGCCATAAGTCCGGCAGTGGTAAAGCAACCAGAGTACTATGAGTTTCAGAGCGACTTTCTTAAGCCAACCGCGGGGCAAAAGGCTCAAATTTACCTCGATCCTCTCTGGCTTGCTATACTCTCTACTGGTTTCCTTACAGCGTTTGCTGGATTTATTGACGGAAGATATTACTTAATGACGAAGCCTGGCATTGAGGCATACTTTCCAGATATCGAAGACATTCTTGACAGCTTGCTTATTCTGACGAACGCGGGTATAGAAAGCAGGGCTAGACTCGAGACGGAGGAGCTATATGAGTTGAAAATAACCATGAAGCTAGCCGAAGAGAAAATGAACGTGTTAGAGGAGATTTATCCAGTGACGCTCCACTTAATTAGCCTCGAGGGCCAAGTTTACACAGAATTAAAAACGCTCCAACTCGACCTCAGGGAACTCTCAAATTACCTCCTGGCCTATGTTGAGAGAATTGAAAACTACATGGCGATGGGTGTGAACCTGAAGGTCAAACTCAAAGAAGACAATATTGAAGTAGAGAGGTATCCTCTGTGGGCCCTTGTGAATATAGCTGAGAGAGAGCTAAGAAAAGGGATAGAAGGTGATAGAGAACTGTTAGCATATATTCTCGTTAAAGACCTTTATCGTGCTGTGAACGCTGGGAGGAAGGAGCTAATAGAGGACTCAGTATTTAGAATCTTCAGACAAGGTAGAGGGTTGCTTGAGGGAACGGGAAAGGCAAGCGGAGAGCTGAGAAAGGTCCTCAGGGCGTTCATGCAGGAGCATCACTTGGAGGTGCTCGTGTGAATGCTTACGATAAGGTTGTGAAAAGACTCGGTGAGATAAAGGGATTTGAACCTGAAAAGCGGCCACTCCTAGAGAGGGCCTTTGATATGATACTTTCCTCAGAAGCTCCATTTTTTGTTGTTCAGGCTCCGACAGGCTACGGCAAAACATCCCTCAGCTTTTCTTTTGCCCTCTATTCGATGGAAGACGCTTCACTCTTTGACAGAGTTATTCATGTCCTCCCAATGCGCTCGATTATAGAGGATATTGATCGTACTGCCAAAGAAGCATTTGGCTTTTCGAGAACGAAGATGATGGGATCGAGTGAGGAATTCCTCCACCTATTTCCCCTCAACATCACCACAGTGGATACTTTCACTTGGGACGTTCTCAAGCTCAACACAAAGAAGATTATTCAAGTGGACAAGGGAAGCGAGTTTGGCTACGACTACCTCACGCAGGCGTCAATCCTAACCTCACTCGTCATCTTCGACGAGGCCCACTTCATCCTCGAAGAGCCAAAGATGAAAACTGCCTTTCTTGCAGTTCTCGAGTTCCTAACTGACAACTGCGTTCCGATAATTGTTATGACGGCGACGCTGTCAAAGGGTTATGTTGAGCTTTTCAGGAAATATGCGAGAAAGAATGAATACGACTTTGAAATCCTGATACCCCAAGAAGACGACCCCTTTATTCAACGTGAGCTAAGAAAGGAGTTTAAAATTAAATTCCAAACAGGAAATCCTCTAGACTTCATCGATAACGCCAAAAGGAACGCTATAATAGTTAACACTGTATCGAGAGCCGTAGAGATCTTTGACCAGGCAAAGGAAAACGCCGCTGAGCTCGGCCTTAATGAGGACAAGATAATGCTAATTCACGGCAGAATGAAACCAAGCCACAAGGAGAAACTAATAGAGAAGCTGAGAAAATGGAAACATAAGGAGAGCTTCCTGGTTATCGGCACACAGGCCATAGAGGCTGGCGTTGATTTTTCGGTTGACCTTATGATTACTGATGCAGCTCCAATAAACTCACTCCTTCAGCGCTTCGGGAGAGTGGCACGGTACAACGAGAGAAAAGCTGAGATAATAATCATGGAGGACGCTCCAGCAGGCCCCTATAATGGGGAGAAAGTTAAGAAAACTATCAACCTCATTAAAGAAGCATCCGAATTAAACCCTCGTATCCCGTGGACATATCAGGAAATAGTTGACGAAGTACACGGAAAAACAATATCCAAAGTTATGCGCGGTGTGAATAGAAGCCTCATGAAAAAGCTCTATGGTCTCCTAAAGAATCCAAGAAAGCGCTCAAAAGATGTTCTCGACGAAATAAAGCTCATAACGAAGGAGAATGAACCTCTGCTTAGGGACTTCTTGATTCCACTTGAAGTTGAAGGGGAAACCGTCTTAATTTCACCTAAGAGGTTATTGGAGCTGTATAAGAAAGGACTTGCTGAAATAATTGTAGGGGAAAGAAAACTTTCTCTACGCTCGCTAGAGGACGCCTACAACGTTGCCAAGAGGATAGCCCTCGGGGAGGTCATAGCGGTTAAATTCACCGGAAAATACGACGAGGAGCGTGGTATAGTATGACCTGCTGTGCCTACTTCAAAGACGGAAGATGTATTGAGAGTATGGAGGCTCATATAACGGAAGGGCTCAGGTTTATAGAGAGAATATACATTGCGAGGAATTATGGAAAATTCCTTTCGCGAGTTCTTGGTCTGAAAAAGGTTAGGGCAGAAGAGCTTCTCCTCAAAGCATATGCAATCCACGACGTCGGTAAGTGCCTTGAGGAGTTCCAAGATGCAAAACAAGGCTTTCGCTATCACGAGTTTTATTCGGCACTTGTTGCGAGAGAAGTACTGAAGCAGTTCGGCAAAGCCAGTGAAATTGCCACTATTGCGATTTTTCTCCACCATCATGACTGGGTTAGGGAGAAGCCGCCCAGAAAGCCGAGAAATTTAAAGCTCCATTCCGATTGCATAGAAGTTATTGAAGACTTAATCGGAGCGGAAATACCAAAAAGTGTGCCCTGGACTGCTCCAGATGAGTTCCGGGACTGGATGATAAAAGTTTTTAGTTCAAACATCCGCGCAGTTTACGCCCTCCTACTCCCCATTTCACTTGCCGACAACTATTCTGCGCTAAAAAACAGGGGAGGAGAACAAACCATGCTGGGAAAAGAAGTTATGAAAGCCGTTTTTACCCGCCGGGAGGTGGAAGCTTGCTTGCGGTATTCCCGGTAGGGTTCGATGAGAAGTTCATAATACGCGCTCTCATGAGGAACCAGACAAAAGAAGGCGACAGGCTGCTTGCCGTTGTCCCAAATGGTTACCAGGCAGAAGAAAGGACAGTAAATGCTCTTCGCGCGATTAAAGATATAACGACTCCACTTGTTGGTAAGGAAAGCTTCAAGGTTATTGAACTTTTGACAACAAGCGGGGAGAAAATGGTTCTTGAAATAAAAAACGCCATTGAGGATAATCTAACCGAGGACAGGAGGGTTATAGCAATCCTCTCCGGTGGCATGAGGCCGTTAAGCGTCGCGATTCTCCTCGCGGCTATAACTCTGGATAACGCAAGGGTGAAGGTGGAGAGCGACTTCGAGAACCTTTCCGGCTTCATCTCTCTTGAGCTTGGCCCATTCCTTGCTCCAAAAAACATTAGATGGGTCAACATCCTGTGTGGACTGAAAGCAGGTAAAAGTGTGAGGAGAATAGCTGAAGAGCTAGGGGTTTCACCAGCTACGGTGAGCAGGGAGCTGAAGAGTCTCCTCAGATATTCGCTCGTAGAGGAAATTTCGGGCAAGAACCGACCATTGAGCTACACAGTCACAAGGGCGGGCATTCTCTACTTAAAACTCCATGGTGGTAATTGCCTTGAGGATTAAGCTTACCCTCCACTTTAAGCGGCCCTTTTTAATACCCTACAACTACCCGCGCCCACTCTACGGCTTCGTCATTAATGCAATTAACCTCGGAGACGAGAGGATCGCCAAGAGGCTTCGCGACAACAAGAAGGACGTTAAGTTCGTCCTCTCAAAACTTTATCCCGTTGGAAAGACCAGAAGAACCGAAAAGGGCATCTTAGTGGAACCCGGAACAGTTGAGCTGTACTTCGGAACGACGGAGCGGGTGGAGGGATGCGATTGTTCTGACGATAGACGAGGCCGGAGATGGTCTTAGCTCTACCCGTCCACATCGCCCAGAATGGTGGGCGCTATTCCCAAGGGTTAGGGTGAAAAACTCACGCTAACTCTCGAGGCAAAAAATGAAAAAACACCCCCTACCTCCACAAAAAACACACACTTGCATAATTAGATGATGTCTTCAATTGGGTTCTTTTCTACCCCTAGGGCTTCTCTTATTGGCTTAGAGCGAAGCTTGTAAATAATCACTGAATCTTCGTCCTCGTCGATAATATCGAGAAGACCTGCCTTTATGCGCTCGAACTCTGCCAAAGTTACTTCTCCTTCGAAAACGCTGTTCTGAACCCAGTGAAGGTGCTGCCTTAGAAACTTTTTGACCTTGTTCACTCGCTCAACGGCAACATCATAGACTACAACCACGTACATGATCAAGAATAGGACATCCGAAAATTTATGCCTTTCGAAAAATATTAGATGCTCGCTCTCGGGCGTTATTTTGGTCGAAAAAGTCAAAGTGTGGTTTATTTGAGCAAATGGTGGGTTGTGAGTGGTTTGGAAGATTTTAGTAACTTTTTGTTAGTGTGTAACGTTTGGTTATGATTTTTTACATATTTTGTAACGAATTTTTTTCGGGATTTGGAGTAGGGCGGGGAGAACAGTCCTCTCACGCAAAACCCTGTTGAAATTGTGCCTTTTTCCCCTTGCTGTTAGATTATTTCTTAATTTTTGATTTAATTTGCGGAGAGGCCGTTGGAAGTCTCATGCTCATTTTCGAGCATTGAAATTTTGGGGTTTTTAGGAGTTCTTTTACCCCGAGTTCTAAACTCTCACAATTGCATTTCAAGCCCTCTCAAGGCTTCATTAAGACCCCTTTGCCGAAAGACTTATAAAATCCAAACCCGCTAAGAAGAGTAGGGAGGAAAACAAGCAAAAAGCCCGCCTGTTCCAATAAGACTCAAAGAGAATTGAAAGAGAATAGTTAATAAAGACAAAATAAGGGACTATCTGGGTTCCAATAAGACTCAAAGAGAATTGAAAGAAAATCTTCATCTCCCACCACCTCCCTTCTTTTTGTCGTTCCAATAAGACTCAAAGAGAATTGAAAGACCCGCACGACGTCATAAAGCTGCCGAAGAACAGGGCGTTCCAATAAGACTCAAAGAGAATTGAAAGCATGACAACAAAAATGAGGGGGGTGGTTGGGCGTGAGTTTGTTCCAATAAGACTCAAAGAGAATTGAAAGAATACGGGGCCCCGTTCCGAGGGCCCTCGGGGCGTGGTTCCAATAAGACTCAAAGAGAATTGAAAGTTGACTCAGAGTCTGCGAATTGCGCTGAGGATGCTCGTTCCAATAAGACTCAAAGAGAATTGAAAGCACGGGGATTTGGTTAGGGAGGGGTTGAGGAGGAAGGTTCCAATAAGACTCAAAGAGAATTGAAAGCACTTCTTCACGTCCTCACTGATTTTGGAGTGAGCAAATTCAGGAAATCGTTCCAATAAGACTCAAAGAGAATTGAAAGCCATTCCGGGGGGTTCGGGGCGTGATGCGGGCGGGAATCCGCCCCCGCGGGTTCCAATAAGACTCAAAGAGAATTGAAAGGGCCGGGCCCGGATGACGGCATAGGCGCCCCCGGGCGGGTTCCAATAAGACTCAAAGAGAATTGAAAGCATTGACTCTTCTTTTAGGAAGATCATGAGAATCGGGGTTCCAATAAGACTCAAAGAGAATTGAAAGGTCGCTATCACGAAACAGCTCGGTCTCCTCGTGCTTAGTCCTGGGTTCCAATAAGACTCAAAGAGAATTGAAAGGGCGGTCCTAGTAGGAGGACACTGGTCTTCTCTGGGTGTTCCAATAAGACTCAAAGAGAATTGAAAGTTCTTTCCTTCAAAACCGTCCGGACCAACAGCCACGGTTGTTCCAATAAGACTCAAAGAGAATTGAAAGTGTTTTCTTCGAAGAACTGGCGCGGAGGCAGGTCGATTGAGGGTTCCAATAAGACTCAAAGAGAATTGAAAGGGGACTTCTTAATGCTAAAGGGGGACTTAACAAAAGCAAAAATTAGAGGCCCTGAGAGAGTATCTTCGTCGTAACGTCATTGCCCTCCTTGTCGTAGATCCTATAGTAGCACTTGCACGGGAACTTCATGGCGGCCCTCCTAGTGCCCTCGATGGCGAACTTAAGGTGCTGCCTGTTGACCCTTATGCTGAGGATCTTCTGGTCCCTCTTGAGCCTCGCAGCGAGGCCTATGGGCTTTCCGAAGGGCCTGCGCATACCGTTTCCGTAACGGTCAGCCTTCCTTCCGGTGGCCATTGGGTTCTCCCGGAGGACCTGGAAGGGATAGACCCTTATCTTGAAGTGGTAGTTGCTCCTACCGACGTTCTTCTGAAGGTAGCGGTTCACCTGCTGTCTGGCAGCTTCGAGGGCGTTCTGCCTGATCTGGACGGGCTCGGCCGTGTGAAGGGCAACCTCAAACTCGAAGTCACCTGCGGGGTTCCCCATGTCAAATATCGTTATCTTCGGACCAGGGGCACCCCTTATGTACTCTCTCCTAGTGTAAGCGGGCTTGTCAACGTACCTGTCTATCTTGGCAGGCCTCAGCGCCATGTTCTCACCTCCGATGAGAGTGACCTAAACTTAGGCCGCGGGGCCATCTTATAAAAGTTTTGGCTACCTTTGGAAAAGGTTATCTATGGGGAGAACAAACTTCCCTCGGTGTAGTCCATGTTCAGTCTGAACCCCATCTCGAGTGGAGAGGAAAGATTGTCCAAGAAAGAAATCACTCAAGCCCTCCGCTGGGCCCTCATAGCCGAGCTCGATGCCATAAACTTCTACGAGCAGATCGCGGAGCTTGTTGAGGACGAGAATGTTAAGGCCGTGTTCCTTGACGTCGCGAGGGAGGAGAAGGAGCACGTTGGAGAGTTCTTGGCCCTCCTCCTAAAGCTGGATCCAGAGCTCGGGGAATACATGAAGAAGGGATTTAAAGAGGTAGAAGAGGAAACCGGAATAAAGACAGAGCTCTAACGGCTTCTCTCTGTCTTTTTTCGACACCGCCGCGGAAAAATAAGAAGCTCACGGGCCGACATGCATCATCTGACTATACATGGACCAGTCGAGGAGAAGCTCGTATTCGGCTTTGAGAGTATAGTAGTGGCCCAATTCCATGTCGCTTAAGTACCTCATGAGCCTCTTCTTATCTTTCCCCTCAACCATCTTTTCAAGCTCGGCATAGAACTTTGCAGCTATTTCTTCCGCCTCCATGGCCCACCTTATCAGGTCCACTATGTCCTCTACCTTAGTGAGCTCCCTCGCGACAGGCTTCAGCTCGGGCCCTATATACTCCTTGGGAAACAGGACTTCCTTCCCAGGAAACATGTTCTCGTAAATCTTCCTCAAAAGCTCCTCATGCTTACTCTCCTCACCGGCCAGCCATTCAAGCTTCTCCCTTAGCGATTGGGCCTCCACCCTTCTGGCTAGGCTTATGTAAAATTCTCTTGCCCCCACCTCGGCCTTTATGGCCATTCCCAGAAGCTCCTCAAGGGAGAAATCCTTAATTCTTCCGAAGGGAAGCCCCTCCTCAAGTTCCGGAACCACAACTCATCCCTCCTCCAGCAACAGCCCAAGCTCGTTGTAAATCCTCACCCTATTAAACCCCTCATCCTTCAGCACAGCGACAATGTCCCTGAGAATTCTTCTCTGCACGTTTATCGCCAGCATTCGACGAGCCCCTCTTCTACTATGCTGAGGCCCGTCTCTGGATCCCCGAATCTCCTCAGGGCCTCAACGACGTGCCGAACCTTCGGAGGCAACTCCTTCCGGGATCTCGGCTTCTTTTGGGTTTTGAAAAGGTCAAGTCTCGAGACTCAGCCCCTCTCCCGGGTTATGTCCTCTGGCTTGTAGCCCTTTTGTTCTCGAAGACGCCCACCAAATTGTTTTTCAGGTCGTAGACGTAGACGTTGTCGAACTTGAGTAGGGCGAAGCGCTCAATTATGTCGCCGATTATCTTCGAGTAGGCGATAGCGTTCTCACCGATTATATTGTATTCCGCGTGACTCTCGAAGCGAAGCCAGACCTTTATGGTATTCCCACCGACCTCAAGACCTGCAACAACGCCCGAGTCGAGGATGTTGCCACCGGTTACGGGGTCGGTTATCTTGACCAGCTCTTCCAGAACGGCCCTGTACTCGGGGGGCCACTCCCGCTCCGGCATGTAGACTTTCATGGTAATCACCAAAAAGAAAAGGAATCACTCGAGCTGGACCTCGTTCTCCCAAAGGCCATGGATGTTGCAGTAGCTCAGGGCGTAGAGCTTGCCCTTTTTGTTCGTCCTTATGAAGAAGACCGCCTTCGGCTCGGTAAGCGGGTCTCCATGAGCTGTAAAGGCAACCCTGCCGACCATTATGGGAAAGTTCTCACCCTGGGGGTGGAAGTAGAGCTCAATCCAGGCTATGTGGTGCTCGGGTGTATTAGGATGGGGTACCTCCTTGCCGACACTGACCTCGATCTTCACGAGGTCGCCTTCCTTCTCGTACTCTATAACGGGCACGTGCTTCTCCCCCTTCCAGTCCCCACTTTTTATGGTTCCGCTAAGCATCTTCACCACCTCAGTCCACCTTTTCAAACATGTCCTTCGGGGCCCCGCAGAGCGGGCAGACCCAGTCGTCTGGGAGCTCTTCGAACTTCGTTCCAGGTAGAACCCCGTTGTCGGGATCGCCTTCCTCCTCATCGTATATGTATCCGCAAACTGTGCATCTCCATTTCGCCATACGGGTGCACCATCCTATGTTAGCAACTCGGCCTTATAAGGTTTGTGGTTCAAACTTAAAGAATGAGAAAAACGAAAGCTTCACTCGAAGACAACGAACTTATCCTTTGGGAGGCCACAAACTGGACAGCGCTCGGGAACCTCGTCCACCGCTGTGTAACCGCATACAGGACAAACGTAGACCTTCTTTATCTCGATGTCCTCCCCCTTCTCGGCTTTCTCCTTGGCCTTGGCGTAGAGCTCGGCGTGTATCTTTTCTGCCTCAAGAGCGTAGTGGGTGCTTCTAACAGCCTCCTTCTCGCCCTGAAGCTCGGCGGTGTTCTTGAAGACCGGGTACATTTCCTCTACCTCATAGGTTTCCCCCTCTATGCCAGCCTGCAGGTTCTCGGGTGTCTTGCCGAGCTTCCCTAAGACGATGAAATGGTTCTTCGCGTGGACGAACTCGGCATACGCTATTGCCCTGAAGAGCTTGGCTATGTTGGGGAAGCCCTCCTTCTCGGCCTGCTCAGCGAAGATTAGGTACTTCATGTGGGCCATGCTCTCTCCGGCAAAGGCCTCCTCCAGGAACTTCTTTGTCATATCCTTCTGAACCGCCATACGCAACACCTCGGTGCATTTATCCAATACGGCCAGAAGTATATATGGTTTTTGGAGCGCAATTAAGTTGCTCCGAAAAATTTTTAAAAATCGAGCGACACAGCCAAGGCGGGCTTTCATGGGGAACGGAATGAAGGTTAGAATCGACGAAAAGGTAGAACCTTCTAAGGCTTTGGTTTTTGGTCTCCAGCATGTTCTGGCAATGTTCGGGGCAACTGTCACGGTGCCTTTGGTCGTTGGCAGCGCCGTGGGACTTTCGGGACAAGAAATCGCGACGATGATTCAGGCGGTCCTTCTGGCGATGGGCATCGCGACGCTCCTGCAGACCACCATAGGCTCCCGCTATCCGATAGTGCAGGGCTCGAGCTTCGCCTTCATCCCGGGCCTTATAAGCATAGGTTCAAGCCTTGGAATGGCGGCGACGGAAGGGGCACTCATCATAGGTGGCCTTATAGAGGCCCTCGTCGGAGGTCTAGGCATAGTCGGCAAAGTCAAAAGGCTCTTCACGCCGCTCGTGACTGGTGTGACGATAATGCTTATCGGCTTCTCGCTGGCGGACGTTGCCGTCAAGTACTTCTTCAACTTCTACGCTGACCCGAGCGGTGCGAGCATACCAAAGGCAGTGGTCATAGGGCTTGTGACTTTTGGAACTACTGTCTATGTGGCCTTGAAGGCTAAGGGAGCTCTCAGGGCCATGCCCGTTATAGTTGGAGCCGTCGTAGGCTACCTACTTAGCATCCCGCTCGGCCTTGTGGATTTCAGCCTCGTCCACGAGCTTCCTGTTGTCAGCGTTCCCAGGCCTCTTCCCTGGGGGACACCAATCTTCGACATCAGCGCCATAATAACGCTCCTCTTCGCCTTCATGGTGAGCATAATCGAGAGTGTCGGCGACTACCACGCCATATCCGCGATAACCGAAGCACCGATAACGAACGAGAACATAAACAGAGGGATAATGAGCGAGGGAATCGCGTGCTCAATTGCGGGCATCCTTGGAGCCTGTGGAACGACGAGCTACTCCGAGAACATCGGACTCGTGGCCCTCACGAAGGTCGCAAGTAGATACGTTGTCCAGGTTGGAGCCCTGATACTCATCGCGCTGTCACTCGTGCCAAAGTTTTCAGGCATACTTGCATCGATACCTGCTCCTGTCCTCGGTGGACTAACATTGGCCCTTTACGGTATGATAAGCGTCACGGGGCTGAGGCTTATAAAGGAGCGCGTCGAGTTAAACGACAGGAACACGCTAATAATAGCGGCGGCCCTCATAGCCGGCCTTGGTGCCCCTCAGCTTCCACCGGAGTTCCTGGCACACTTCCCGAGAATAGTTGCCAGCATCCTCGAATCGGGCATGGCCGTTGGGGCTATAGTGGCCATACTACTCGACCAGCTACTGAGGTGATTAGTATGATTGAGGATAAGAGGTGGAAGGGGGTTTATTCCTTCGAGGACTCTCCATATATTATGGAAATCCTGACAGGGCTTAGAGATAAGAACACCGACAGCATAGCCTTCAGGAAGGGCCTCGTCAAGCTCGGCCGCTACATGGGCTACGAGCTCACGAAGACTATGGATGTCGAGAAGGTTAGGGTTGAGACACCCTTCGAGGAGACCGAAGGGATAATCGTGAAAGACAGGAGAAACGTTGTGATAATCACCGTCCTGAGGGCGGCTATACCCCTCATGGAAGGCCTCATAAAGGTCTTCGAGCACGCACGCGTTGGCATAGTCTCGGCCGCGCGAGGAAAGGCTCCGAAGTTTGAGGTGGAGATGAACTACGTCAAGATACCCCAGATAAGGCCGGAGGATATAGTCATAGTTGCGGACCCGATGATAGCAACGGGCTCCACCCTTCTTACGGTCCTTAGGGAGGTCAAGAAGTACGGAACCCCCAAGAGGCTCATAGTTCTCGGCGTCCTCGCTGCCCCCGAGGGCATCGAGAAGATAAAGAGGGAGTTCCCAGAGGTGGAGATATTCGTCGCGAAGGTTGACAGAGAGCTCAACGACAAAGGCTACATCCTGCCCGGCCTTGGAGATGCAGGGGACAGGGCCTTCGGGGAGCCCGTGAAGATTACCACGCTCCCGCAGGTGCACCCGATTGAGTGATCTCCTATTTATCTACCCCTCTCCCTGGGGCAGAGGCCTTCAAACCTTTCTCACGTCAACCCAACTTGAATGGTAGGCGGAGCCGTTACCGTATTTCTCAACGGTTTCATCGCTCGTCAGGAAGTTCACGTTCCAGCCCAGAAGGGAAGGCCAGAAAGCCTTGTAGAGAAGGACGACGCCTCTTGGAATATCCTCCGTGAGCCTCACGGTAGTTTTTATCCTGCCGTAATCGTTGAAGACCTCCACGAGATCGCCGTCCTTGATTCCGCGCATTTCGGCGTCGACAGGATTCATGTACAGGTTCGGATCTATAATGCCGTGCGTGTTGTGGTACTGGCTCGTTATAGTCATCCTGTGCGTTGGACTGAGCAGGCGAAGCGGGTAGTTGCCCTGTGGGGGCTTGTATTCTGGGAACGGTGATAGACCGCGCTCAATGGCCCTCTTGGAGTAGAACTCAATCTTGCCACTCGGCGTCTCCCACCTCCCCGACTCCTTCAAAACCTTAACGAAGCCCTTCCTCCTCAGCTCCTCAAAACTCAAGCCGTTGAGCTCAAGGACCTTTCTTATCACTTCCTCATCTTCCTCGTAGAGGTAGGGGTTATCTATGCCGAGGGCCCTGGCTAGGAGCTTCGTAACCTCGCTGTTGGACTTTCCATAGGCTTTCGTGACAGGCTCGTTAAGGGCGACGTAGCGGTGATAGTAGGAGTCCGCTATGTCGAGCCTCTCGAAGAAAGTGTTCGCTGGAAAGACGACATCCGAATATAGGGCCGTGTCCGTCAGGAAGATATCATGGGTGACTACGAAGACGTCGTTTTCTATTAGGGCCTTCCTCAGCCTGTTCTGGTTCGGCAGACTCGCGAGGGGGTTAGAGTTGTAGATGTAGAGGAACTTTATCTCCCCACGCTCGATATATTCCGCGAGCTTCATCTGGGGGATTCTTTTTATGGGCTTCGTCCTCAGGAACGCTCCCTCGGCATAGCTTTTGTCTATGGTCTTCATGTCGTAGATGAAACCGAAGCGGTGGCCGACCAAAGCTGGAAGAACGGCTATCGCCCTAACCGCCTCGCCACCGCTCAGGGAGCGTTGGAAGCCGTAGCCGATGTGGATTACCCCCTTCTTCTCGGCGAAGCCGAAGGCAAAGTCCTCGATTTCCTCCACGCTCAGGCCCGTCTCTCGACTCACATAATTGACGTCCAACTTTTTTACGTAATTCTTGAATTCTTCAAAACCATAAACGTTCTCCCTTACGAAATCCCTGTCATAGAGCCCGTTCTCGATTATCAGCTTCGCAACAGCTAAGGCAAAGAGGACATCTGTATCGGGCTTTATCTGGAAGAACCTGTCGCTTTTCTTTGCCGTTTCAGTTCTCACGACGTCGACTGTCCAGATTTCAAGCCCGTATCGTTTGGCCAACATGAAGCCATGCAGATTCGTCCAGAAGGCGTTGATGCCCCAGTAAACTATCAGCTTTTGATTTTTCAGCTCATCCGGATCCATGCCAACTGCGGTGCCGTAAACATCCTTCAAAGCCTCCTGGCCGGCCCTGTCGCATATCCCGTAGTCGAGCATCGCCGCGTTGAGATAGTGGAAAAGCCTAAGCGGGAAGTAGTAATTAACCACGCCTCTGTCGCCCGCGTATTGATAAACAAGGACACTCTCGCTTCCATGTTCTTCGATGGTTTCCTTCAGCTTCCGGGCCACGAGGTTTATAGCTTCCTCCCAGCTGACCTCCCGAAAGCTTCCCGTTCCCCTCTCGCCCGTCCTTACGAGCGGAGCCTTGAGCCTATCCTCCGAGTGGAACCACCTCGGCAGAAGGGCCCCCTTCGGACAGAGAAAACCTCTCGTTACTGGATGCTCTGGATTACCCCTAATGACTAAGCGGCCATTCCTGAGCTCGCTTATCATCGAGCAGGTGTCGTAGCAGTCGCGCATGCAGACGGAGAAGGCCCTGCTCATATCCCCCGGTTAAGAAGAGCCCTTATAAGCCTTATCCCCCTCAACCTTATACCTCACGATGTACCTGCCCCGCTCAAAGTTCTCCTCGCTCTCTATAATCTCCTCGGCCCTTATCTTTAGGCCGAGATCCATGGCCTCCCACGTTATGTCTTCGAAGTAGTCGTGGAGACCGCATGTCTTGCAGAAAGAACCTTCAAACTCTATCACGACTTCATTTTCCCTAACCTCGAGCACTTTTGCCCTAGCTTCGCTCCCATGTAGCCTATTGAATTCCTTAATTACATAATTAAGTTTTTCCATAATTAGTTGCCTCCCAGTTTCGCCTGCCAATTTTGACATGTGGAACCCTCCCCGAATTTTTAGATACCTAGGCCACGAGATCACACCACTTTTGTTCCCATATCGAATTCAATTAGTTTTTTGTTATCGCAAGCTCCTCGGTTATTGGGATTTATATGCTTTTCCATTCGAACATCCCAACCATAAGTGGACAACCATTTTTGATCATCCCAACGTTTATAAGCATCGGTGTATATTGGAGAACGCCGGCCGCGAAAGGGGTGATAAGATGAGGCCGCTCGACCTGACGGAGAAGGACCCTTCTAGGAAGGTCACGATATACTTTGAGGGAAGGCCCCTTGAGGTCTACGAGGGCGAGAAGCTCGCCGTTGCTCTGCTGGCGAACGGCATCTACTGGCTCACCACGAGCACGGAGGGAAGGAAGAAGGGGGCCTTCACTTTCGGCCCCGTCCCGATGGTCGTTAATGGCGTCAAGAACATTGACGCTAGGAAGACGGCCGTCAGGAACGGCATGAGGGTCGAAAGGCAACGGTATGGCGAATTCCAAGAGGCAGTCGAGGTAGATGAGGGAAAGCCCGTCGAGAGGCTCGTCGTTGACGTAGCTATTATCGGGAGCGGCCCAGCCGGAATAGGGGCAACACTAGAAGTTCAGGAGAACCTTACCGTAGCCCTCATCGAGGAGAAGAGCTGGCTCGGTGGCGATATGTGGCTCAAGGGGCTCCCGCAGGAAGGCTTCGAAGGAAAGGAGCCCAAGCAGGTAATCGAGGAATTGACATCGAAGTTCAACGACAATGTCCGCGTCTTCCTCAAGACCACCGCCCTTGGTGTCTTCGACGAGGGCGAGTACTTCCTCGTGCCCGCAGTTCATGGAGAAAGGCTCATCGAGGTCATGACGAAGCGCGTCGTTCTCGCCA
The DNA here is from genome assembly GCF_000215995.1 of Pyrococcus yayanosii CH1. NCBI lineage: Archaea > Methanobacteriati > Methanobacteriota > Thermococci > Thermococcales > Thermococcaceae > Pyrococcus > Pyrococcus yayanosii. The sequence continues at coordinate 866,017 of NC_015680.1, forward strand.
CGGGAGCCGTTGACAACATCCTCCTTTTCGAGAACAACGACATGCCCGGAGTGTTTAGGAGGGACTTCGCCCTCGAGGTCATGAACGTGTGGGGCGTCGCCCCCGGTAGGAAGGTGGCCGTCGTCGGGAGCAGGCCCGAGGATGTAACGGCCGAGCTGGAGCGCTGGGGCATCGAGTACGTCGTCGTGCCGAACCCGAAGCGCGTCGAGGGCGAGGAAAAGGTTGAGCGCCTGATAGACATGAACGGTAACGTCTACGAAATCGACGCCGTCATTATCTCCGACGGCAGAAGGCCGGACATAAACTCGATAACTCAGGCCGGAGGGAAGCTGAGGTTCAAGCGCGGCTACTACATGCCGGTCCTCGATGAAATGCACAGGATAAGGGAGGGAATCTACGTCGCAGGAAGTGCCGTCAGCATAAAGCCGCACTACGCGAACTACATCGAGGGCAGGCTCGTCGGAGCCTACATCCTCCGCGAGTTCGGCTATGAGGCCCAACCGTGTGTTTACGAGGAAAGGCTCAGGAATTACGAGCCCGAGGTCATGTCCGTCCACGGGATACCCTTCGACGTCTTCCACCTGAAGGACGTCCAGATATGCGGATGTGACGTTTCACTGGAAAAGGTGGACGACGTCGTGAGGTGGGGCATAACAGACCTCCAGGTAATCAAGCGTCTCACACACTTAGCAATGGGTTTCTGCCAAGGACGCTACTGCCTCTTCAACGGGGCCGTCGTCGTAGCACAAAGGGCGGGAATCGACATGAGTAAGATTGACCTGCCCGCCGCAAGGCCACCCCTGAAGAACGTTAAGATGAAGGTTATGGCGACGAGGGGATGATGGCCATGCCAACGAGGGAGCTTCCCGAAAAGAGTGAGATCGTGATAATCGGTGGGGGAATCGTGGGCGTAACCCTCGCGCACGAGCTCGCCAGACGGGGTGAGGAGGTAACCGTTGTAGAGAAGAGGTTCATCGGCTCGGGCTCAACCTTCCGCTGCGGAACAGGTATAAGGCAGCAGTTCAACGACGAGGCAAACGTTCGCGTTATGAAGCGCTCCGTTGAGCTCTGGAAGAAATACTCCGAGGAGTACGGCTTTCCCTTCGAGCAGACAGGCTACCTCTTTCTGCTCTATGACGAGGATGAGATCGAGGCCTTCAAGGAAAACATAAAGCTCCAGAACAGGCTCGGCGTCCCGACGAGGCTCATAACGCCCGAGGAAGCCAAGGATGTAGTTCCCCTTCTGGATATAAGCGAGGTCATCGCCGCTTCGTGGAACCCGACTGATGGAAAGGCAGACCCCTTCCACTCAACCACGGCCTTCGCACTCAATGCGGAGAAGTTTGGGGCGAGGCTCGTTGAGTACACCGAAGTCAAGAACTTCATCATCGAGAACGGCGAGATCAAGGGTCTCAAAACAAACAGGGGAATCATAAAGACGAGCATCGTCGTTAACGCGACCAACGCATGGGCCAAGCTTATCAACGCGATGGCAGGCGTCCCAATAAAGATACCCATAGAGCCTTACAAGCATCAGGCGGTGATAACCCAGCCCATAAGGCCCGGAACGATAAAGCCCATGATAATCTCATTCAAGTACGGCCACGCCTATCTCACCCAGACGAGCCACGGCGGTATCATAGGCGGCGTCGGCTACGAGGAGGGCCCCACATACGACCTAACCCCCAGCTACGCCTTCCTCAGGGAGGTCAGCTACTACTTCACCAAGATAATCCCGGCCCTTAGGGAGCTGCTCATCCTCAGAACCTGGGCCGGCTACTACGCCAAGACGCCGGATAACAACCCAGTCATTGGAAGACTCGAGGAGATAAGCGACTACTACATCGCGGCCGGCTTCTCGGGTCACGGCTTCATGATGGCCCCCGCCGTCGCCGAGATGGTGGCTAACCTGATAACAAAGGGCAAAACTGGCCTTCCCGTCGAGTGGTACGACCCATACCGCTTCGAGCGCGGCGAGTTGAGGAGCACGGCCCTTCAGATGGGATAAAATCACCCCTCAATCTTTTTTTCAAGACTACTAAAGCTCTTCTTTTTCACAGGGAATCTTAAAGCCTGGGCCTGAGCTCGGCATCATAAAAAATTATAAACTCTGATTGTCATGTCCCTACTAACGTTAGTACCTGCCTGCTGTGATGTTTATAAGTGGAGCTAGGTGATTCTTATGTATGCGATTGAAATCGAGCACCTGACGAAAAGCTACGGGAACTTTAAGGCCGTTGATAACCTAACGCTTAAGGTGGAAGAAGGAACTGTTTTTGGCTTTCTTGGACCAAACGGGGCCGGTAAGACTACGACAATTCTAAGCATGCTTGGCCTCATAATACCAGACGAGGGTATCATAAGGCTGCTTGGCCACGAACTGAGATATAGAAAGGCGAAGACCTTACTCAAAGGGCATGAAACAGAGGCTTTTACTTGCCCAGGCCCTTATAAACGACCCAGAGCTTCTAATACTCGATGAGCCCACCAGCGGCCTCGATCCTGAAGGGCCATACCTCCTCAAAAGTATAATCCGAGAGCAGAGGACAGAAGGAAAGACAATCTTTTTCTCGTCGCACGTCCTCAGCGAGGTGGAAGAGCTCAGTGAGAAAGTCGGCATAATTGTGAGAGGCAAGCTCAGGATGGTGGGAACGATAGAGGATATAAAGAGGCAGTTCATGTAACTTGAGGGCTACGAGATTAAGCTTGAGACGAAGCAGCCAATTCCAGACCTTGACCTACCCGACCTCATAAGAATAGAGAGGTTGAATGAGAAGAGGCTGACCTCCTCCCCGCCCTGAAGGGCGAGGGTTCCAACGAATTAACCCCTCGCCAGAGGCGGTTCGGTTCGCGGGCCCATCACCTACCCCCGTTGCCGGTTTCGGTTCAGCCCGCAAGCCGGGTCTTCGGCCCGTTACCCCTACCGGCAAACCCGGATTAGGGTTATCGTTTAGAGGCCACCGTGAAACCCCTCATCTCATCGGGTTATCTTACGGTGGCCTCTTCGAGGCCTTATTACGCTGGCAAGACTTAAAAAGGTTTCGGTGGAATACTGCATCCCCTCCCTAAAGGGCGAGGCTTTCACCGGCACGGAACATCCTATTTCACAGACCCAGCTGGGACTTTGAGTGTAGAACTGAAACCTGGTAAATATGAGCTCATAATCAAAAAGGAAGGCTACGAAGAGGAGAAGACTGAGATTCAGCTCGAAGATGGTGAGGAAGCTACCAGCTTGACGTCAAGGTCTACTACGGCTGACCCTTCTCTAAAACCTTTTTAGCCCCTTTATTTCCCAATTCTTGGAGGGATTCTCAATGATAAGATGGTTCCTAGTGACCCTTCTGCTTATTCCCCCAGTTCTCGCCGAGGAGGTCCCGAACGTCCTGAAGCTGACCACTATGGAAACTGCTACTGCCGTCATCGCGCTCTATGAGGTCGGCCACTACGAAGGGGCTCTTGAAGGTTGCGAGTGGTTACTCGTCATAAAGACTCCCCAGTCTTCATGGGGAGCAGCCTTCGGAGAAAGGCCGAGCCTAAGTATACTGCCATGGCCTTAATGGCCCTTCTGAGATGCGAGAGGATTGCAAGAGGGAGATATGAAAGGACCATTGACCAGGCGGCCTACTGGCTTACATACGTCCAAGGGGATGACGGTTCCTTCGGTGATATTTACGATACCGCCCTATCCGTCGTTGCACTTAAGGAATACTCGGACTATTGCTCCGGGGACGTCCCAGTTGAGGAGGCGGTAAGAAGAGGGAAAGTGTGGCTTGGGCTCTACAAGCCAAAAGACGAGCTTGAGAAAGTTTTTAAGGGGCTGGGGATTGGTAACGCTTCTATGGTCGAAAGAGCGAACGTTGAGGGAGAGGGAAGTGCTTGGAAGCTCTTCGCATTGAAGTATCTCGGAAAGGAAGTCAAAGACGATGCCAACTTCAAATCAACGCTCTCGATAGCACTCACCCTCTACGCCACCAAAGATGATAGACTCCTAAGCGAGCTCCTTAAAAGGCAGCATCTAGGGTTCTGGGGAGTCAAGAGGTTTAACACCGTGGAAATACTCGATGCATCGCACGTTGAAGGCTTCGAGATGCTCAGGGACGTGGCATGCCGCTACATAGACATGATAAAGCCCCAAGACGATATGGGATGGGCTATCTTCGCGCCATACCTGCTCGAATGCGGAAGGGATGCGAAACTTGACCTAAACTTAACGGCCCTAAGACCCTGGCTTGTGGCACAGATCGCACTGCTCAAGGACCAGATGGGTCTTGACAACTCACGAGAGATAAGTTTTCTGCTGGGAAAGGATGATTGGGGTGACTTTTACAACACCGCTTATGTCCTTTGGGCTCTCAGGACCCTTGAGATAGAAGGCAACTATTCCGAGGCCGAAAGGTTTCTGGAGGAAAGCCTTGAGGAGGGCTATCCAACTTACTATTATGCCCAGGCTCTGAAAACTTTCCACGTCCTCGGAAGGGATGATCTCATTGAGAGAACGCTAACGATACCCAAGGATTACCAGAACCCGGATGGCGGCTTTGGATACTCCAAAGGGAATCCAAGCGGTATAAGGAGCACAGCCCTCGTTCTCGATGCCCTAGAATACTGTGGCATAAAGAACGAAACCTACCAAAAGGGCTGGAATTTCCTGAGATCCGTCCTCTTCATAGAAGTCCCGAAAGTGAGGATTGATGGGGAGAGTGCAGTACTTCCGAACGGAACCCTCCTCCTTATAAAGGACTCGAAGTTCGTCGGCCAGTCGAACGGCACGGCGAAGATAACGGGTCTCGATGGTTTCATTGCCATATACATGCCCGATGGCGAGGTCTTCGCGGTGGACGCCGTTCCGGTGGAAGGTTTCGCCCCGAATGAAGAGGGAGGCCCCATCCCTCCCTGGATCGCGCTTCCAGTCGTCCTCTTGATTGCGATTCTGCTCAGGCTGAGGAAGGCCTAAACCTTTCCTTATCTTCTTAGCCGAAAGAGGTTTATGTACTTCGGAGGCAAGACTTATACCTCGAAGTTCGATGCATCGGGGTGGAAGATATGGAGGAGGTAATCGTCGTTACGACCGAGACTATTCCCGGCTACCGGATTGTTGAGGTCAAGGGGATAGCCCGCGGGGGCATCGTGAAGGCCGCACACCTTGGTAAGGACATACTCGCGGTCTTCAGGAACATAAAGGGAGGCGAAGTGAAGGAGTACACCCAGATGATGGCCGAGGCGAGGGAGGAAGCACTTAGGAGGATGATAATGCACGCAAAGGAGCTTGGAGCAAACGCTGTCGTGTGCGTACGCTTCGCAACTTCTAACGTTGGTTCGGGCATGGCAGAGGTCTATGCCTACGGAACGGCTGTTGTCGTCGAGAAGGAGTGATCCCCATGTACCTCCTCCCGTTCCCCGCGCTCGGGGGACTGCTCGCTTGGGCAACAATATATTTCCTAGGCCTCAGAAGGACGAAGTGGGCAGAGTTCTTACTCGGTCTGGTGGCGTTCTTCCTCGCGATGATAGTCCAGACTCCAATCCAGCAGTTATCGCTCCTCGCCCTTGGCATTCGCTCTAACGCCGATGTGATCACCAGGGGATCGGCTTTCATAGTGGAGACCGCGCTATGGCTGGGCTTCGCCGCCGGCCTAGTCCAAGAAGGTGTTAAGTACTTCTTCGTCAAGGACAAGGACCTTAGAACGGCTTCCTTCGTCGGCCTCGGTTTCGGCGTTACGGAGGCGTTTTTCGTAACGATAATGACTGCGGTTGCCGGAGCAGTCATGGGAAAGGGACTTGACGTTCCACTAGGTGCGGCCCTTATGTCCCTTCTGGAACGCTACTTTGCAACCCTCTTCCATGTGGGCACCACTGTCTTCCTCGCATATGCCGCCGCCAAGGGCTTTGGAAAGAAAGGGCTCGTGGCCATGATTGCCGTTCACACCCTCGTGGATTCGATGGCCGCCTACTACCAGCTCACCGGGCATGCAATGGTCGGCTACGCCGTCGAGGTCATATTAGCTCTCATCGCGCTCCTCCTGGTCTCCTACACCCTCCCGAAGGTCAAGGCAGAAAAATCCGGGGAAAAGGTTATATGGTGAAGGACTTGCCCGGGGTTGAGAAGGAGAAGGCCCTTAAGAAGTTTAGGAGGGAGCTGAGGGCTGGCCTCTACTCCTACCTAATTCTTTCCATTCTGGAGAAAAAGGGCGAGCTCCACGGCTACGCCATAAGAAAGGAGCTGGAAGACCTGAGCAGTGGAGAGCTCGTGCCGAGTGAGGGAGCCCTATACGATATCCTGAAGAGTCTTAAGAAGCTGGGGCTCGTGGAGAACTTCTGGGCGGAAATTGGAGGAAGGCCCCGAAAGTACTACCGGCTCACCCCCCTTGGTCAGGAGGTCATTAGGGAGGTCCGAGCTGAAATAGAGGAGATAAAACGGACGCTTGAAAGACTTGAAGACCCAAGGGCAGCCTCTAACATTTAGGGAAGAAAGAGAGCTCTCAGGCGCTCTACGGCATCTGAATTCCTGAAGAAAAATGCCCGAGAGTTGTCCGTCACCACCGGGACGACCTTTGGGTTTGGCCTCAGCTCATCGAGCTTCGCCACACCGACTATGGCCATGTCTCCCTGGTATACCGCAACGAGCTCATTCCATTGGAAGACGCCCACCAGCGGGTAATTTCTGGCCCCCGTTATGCGGCATATCTCCATGAACCGCCTTCTCGCCTCTTCATCCTTCTCAACGTCATAAAATTCATAGCCATAGTGAAGCCTCTCATCGAGGAGCCTCTTGAGCTCCTTGCACCTCTCGCAATTTTCAGAACCGTAGATGTAAAGATTAGGTGCCACCAATCCCGTGCACCTCACACGAGCTTCTTCTTCCTCAGCACCCTCTCCATCCTGTCCATCGCCTCCTCGAGCTTTTCATACGCTGTGGCGTAACTTATTCTAATGTAACCTTCACCCGCCTTTCCAAAGGCCGAGCCAGGGACAACCGCAACCCTGGCTTCCATCAGCATAAGCTCGCTGAACTCTTTGTCAGTTAGGCCGGTGGTCTTTATATTTGGGAATATGTAGAAGGCCCCTTTCGGTTTCACAGTGGGTAAACCCATTTCGTTCAGGCGCTTCCATACCAAAAGCCTCCTTCTGTCATACTCTCGCCTCATAGCCTCAACGGCCTTCCAGCTACGCTCGTCCCTTAGGGCCTTTGCGGCCGCGTATTGTATAAATGTCACAGGGCACGTGGCATTGTACATCTGGAAGCGAACCATCCTTTCGATTATCCACGCCGGGGCCGCAACGAAGCCAAGGCGCCAACCGGTCATGGCGAAGGTCTTGGAGAATCCGTTCACCGTTATGGTCCTCTCGAACATGCCGTCAAGGGCGGCCATACTGTAGTTCCTGACGCCGTCGTATACGAAGTGCTCATAGACCTCATCGCTTATGACGATGAGATCATGTTCTACTGCGAAGTCCGCTATCTCCTCGAGGTCCTTCTTCGTAAGCACGGCGCCGGTCGGGTTGTTTGGGCTGTTTATTATGAGCGCCCTCGTTCTCTCCGTGACGTGCCTTTCGAGATCATCAACACTGATACGGAACTCGTTCTCTTCGTATGTGGGCACCTCAACAGGCCTTCCGCCCGCGAGGATAACCGCGGGGGCGTAGCTGACGAACATAGGGCTCGGAATGAGGACTTCATCCCCGTCCTTCAGAAAAGCTGCGAAGCTCATTAGGAAGGCCTGGTTTGCTCCAACGAGAATCATTATCTCCTTTTCGGGATCCGCTTCTATTCCGTTCTGCTTCTTCAGCTTCTCGGCTATCGCCTCCCTAAGCTCTAGAAGGCCGATGTTTGGACCGTAATGCGTATACCCTTTATCTAATCCCTCCTTGGCATATTCCTTAATATGCTCCGGCGTGTCAAAGTCTGGTTCCCCGATTCCCAGGGAAATCACGTCCTTCATCCCCGCAGCGATGTCGAAAAGCTTCCTGATTTCAGAAGGGTTCACGAGATCGAGCCTGTCGCTCAGGGCCATGAGCATCACCAGGAACTATGTCACTCTCGGCTCCTTTTAATAAGTTTGCTCTCGAAAAATAGTTGTCCACCGAAGAACGCAAAAATTTCAAGTCCATCTAACGGAATTTCGCAAAGGGATAACCTTCATTCCAGCCCCAATTATATTTGTCATTTATCCAAATTTTTCCATAGCAAGGCTTATTAATTTCCCTATGCATTATTATGCGTCAACGCCCCTAAGTTGCGCCTAATGAATATGAATATTGGGAGGGTGAACTTATATGGAGCAGAGAGATAGGTGGGCAACCAAGATTGGACTGATTTTAGCGATGGCAGGAAATGCCATAGGCCTCGGTAACTTCGTCAGGTTTCCAACCCAGGTTGCCGGCAACGGTGGCGGCGCCTTCATGGTGCCCTACTTCGCGGCGCTGTTCCTCCTCGGAATCCCGGTGATGTGGGTTGAGTGGGTTCAGGGACGGTATGGCGGTAAGTATGGCCACGGAACCCTTGGTCCAACCTTCTATCTCATGGCCAGAGAGAGTCTCAAGCCCAAGAGCGCTCTGATATTCGGTCTCATCGGCGGTGCCCTTGCATTTGCCACGACCACGCTCCTCAACAGCTACTACCTGCACCTGATAGGCTGGTCTGCAGCCTACTCCTGGTTCAGCATAACTGGAGCATACTTTGGCAAGAACACCGCCGAATTCTTCGGCAACTATCTCACCAATCACGCCCAGGTGTTCCTCTTCTGGGGCATAACGGTTGTCTTGCTCGGCATAGCCGTTGGCCAGGGTGTCAGCAAGGGTATAGAGCGTTGGGTTAAGGTCATGATGCCGCTTCTCTATGTGTTCGCAATAATCCTCGTTATATACGTCTTCGCCCTTGGCTCTCCCCTCGGCGATCCAAATTGGAGCACCATCAAGGGCTTCGAGTTCATCTGGAGCCCCAACTGGTCCTATCTGAGGGAACACCTCTACGAGGTCCTCCTGGCGGCCAGCGGACAGATATTCTTCACGTTATCCCTTGGAATGGGTATCATTCAGAACTACGCCAGCTACCTTGGTCCCGACGACGACGTGGCCTTGAGCGGTCTCGCGACTGTTTCGCTCAATGAGTTCGCTGAAGTTGTTCTCGGTGGCTCCATAGCCGTTCCGCTTGCCGTCGCCTACGCCCCGAAGATAGTCCCGCCTGAGGTCCTCGCCCAGGGCAGCACCGAGACCCTCAACTGGATAGCGGGCGAGTTCGGGCTTGGATTCTCGTACACCAGCCTGCCCAACATATTCGTCGAGATGGGCACCGCAGGAAGGTTCTTTGGAGCGCTATGGTTCCTCCTGCTATGGTTCGCCGGCTTCACCTCGGCCATAGCCATGTATAACTACCTCACAGCTCTCCTCGAGGAGGACCTCAACATCAAGAGAAGCACCGGAACATGGATAGTCTTTGCGCTGTACTTTATTCTTGGCCTGCCCGTGGTTTACATCGACGGCTACCTCGACCAGGTCGATGCTTGGATAAGCTTCCAGCTGGCACTACTGGCGCTCTTCGACATAATAGTGGCGGTGTGGCTCTTCAAGCCCGACAACTTCTGGGAGGAGCTCCACAGGGGCGCCTACATCAGGGTGCCAGGATTCTACAAGTGGATCACCATGATCGTGGCACCAATATTCCTGATATTCCCGCTTGCAGGAACATTCACAGACCTCATTGGCAAAACTCTTGGCTGGCCCGCCAGGATCGCCATTTTGGCGATGCTCCTCATAGGGGCCGTGGAGACCTACTACGCCATCAAGAAGAAGTACGGCGAGGAGCTCGAGAAGAACGAGGTCATAATAAAGGTGTGAGGTGGGCAGAATGTGGGCCGTCTATATGGCAATCGCCTGGCTTGTAATCTTTGCACTGATGGGCTGGAGCATCAGCAAGCTCCTTAAGGCAGAGGGCAGTAAGGTCTAATCTTTTAAGCCCTCCTCCTTATTTTTCTGGGGGTGAAGAAGTGAAGAGCTCAGCCATTCTCAAGGAGGTCGCCGAGAACCTAAAGCTCACGGTCGAGAGGCTGAACAAGGTCAAGGCCTTGGAGGAAAAGGATAAGAAAAAAGCCATAAGACTTCTAATGGAAGCCTCTGACAATTTTCTCAGGCTCAGCGATGAGGTAGAAATCGATAACGAGCAACTCGCCGAGTTCTTCAGAAAGCGCTCGGTTCAGCTGAAGAACAACGCCCATGATAAGGGTATAGAGAGGATGGGAAGGAAGGAGTTCCTCAACGAGGTAAAGCGGATGAACCTATACTCGAAGGCTGCCCCCTACGACTTCAAGCCAGGCAAGCTGAGAGAGCTTAAGAGAGCTTACAGGACGTTTATTTTCGGGATGGCCTTGTACTTTCTGCTATCGGGTCTCTCACTGAGGCAGGAATTCGCGATAACTGGTTTGATACTGGCGATACCGGCTATTCTATCAATGCTCAGCCTTCAGAGAAGGGGCTACACTGGCTGGATGCTGGCCTTCGCAGTCGCCCCTATACCCATAATCCAGTCGGCCATTATCGTGAGGATGTTTTACTCCGTGGTCTCGAACCCCGAGGTTGTCAAGAAGGTCGCCGAATTCCTCGGAAAGAGCGAGGGCTTTGTCATGGGCTACAGTTATGCCGTGATGTTGCTGGCAACTCTCGACTTCATTCTCCTAACCTATGGCCTATACTCCCTCTACAAGCACCGGCATGCCTTCCTCTAGAGCTTCTTTATTTTTGCGACGAAGAAGCCACTCGTCCCGTGTCTGTCCGGATAGAATCTTCTCGCCTTCGCGATTTCCTCGCTGAGCTCAATGCCGAAGGGCCTCCTCAGGGCGGGCTCTCCGTATTTAAGGGGCAACAACTCAACGTCAAAGTTATCGAGGACCCACTGGATTACGAACTCGTTCTCTTCCGGTTCAAGGGAGCACGTCGAGTAAACCAAGATGCCTCCCGGCTTGAGGACATCAAGTCCCCTCTCAAGCAACCTCATCTGGAGCTTTTGGCAGAACTTTATGTCGTCCAAGGCCCTGTTCCACTTCCTCTCTGGATTCTTATGTATCGTTCCTGAGCCCGTGCATGGAGCATCGAGAAGTATTCTGTCGAACTCAATACCCAGCTCGTCTATGTAAAGGGCCGACTTGTGGAAGAGCACCACGTTTGTGACGCCCAATCTGGAGATGTTCAACCTCGTCTCCTTCAGCCTTTCCTCACCAACGTCGAAGGCGTAAATGATGCCTTCGTTCTTCATCAGCTGGGCCATGTAAGAAGTCTTCCCACCCGGGGCAGAGGCCATGTCGGCAACGACTTCTCCAGGCTTGGGGTCGAGGGCAACGGGCGGATACATCGAGCTCGCTTCCTGAATGTAGAGGAGACCACTCAGGTATTCCGGTGTCGAAGTTATCGAGAAGGGTTCCCTCGTTAGACAGAAACCCTCCCTTGCCCAGGGGACCCTTTTGAACTGGAAGCCCTTCTTGTTGAGCCTCTTGGTGAGCTCGGGAACACTTATGCGGAGAGTGTTGACGCGGAAGCACCTCGGCAGGGGCTTCTCCATAGCTTCGGCTATCTTTAAGGCCCTCTCACCCCAGAGCTCATAGTAACGCTCGGCGAAGGTCTTGGAGTAGCCAAGGGAGAAGAGTTTCTCAATCATCTCTCCAACCTTTTAACGCCATCCCTCGTCCCGACGAGAACTATGTCGGCTATGTCGGCAAATATTCCATTTTCAACGACGCCAGGAATCGTGTTAAGCTCTATTTCCATGTCCAGAGGGTCGTCTATGCGCTCGAACCACGCGTCAAGGATGAAGTTACCATTCTCCGTAACGACGGGTCCATCCTTTCTGATGCCCATCCTGAGCTCAGCCCTTGCGTTGAAAATTTCAAGCTCCTCCTTTATGGCCTTCCATGCGGCCGGGATTACCTCTATTGGAACTGGCATCTTCTTGCCAAGGTATTCGACGAGCTTGCCCTCGTCTACGAGAACGACAAATGTCCCGGCCCTGTACTCGATTATCTTCTCCATTGTCAACGCGGCGCCGCGCCCCTTTATGAGGTTAAGGCTCGGATCTACCTCATCGGCCCCATCAACCGCAACGTCTATCGCATCCACCTCATCGAGGGATACTACGGGGATCCCATGCTCCAGGGCGAGAAGGCGCGCCTGGTGGGAGGTTGGTACGCCGTAAACGTCTTCCAGCTGACCTCTCTCTATCATCTGGCCGAGGTAGCGGATGAAGTAGGCTGTCGTCGAACCGGTGCCGAGGCCAATGACCATGTCATCCTCTATGAACTTCAGGGCCTCTCTCGCAACGAGCTTCTTGAGCTCCTCAACGTCCATAACTCATCCCTTCGTGAGGTTGTGGAGGAGGGTCCCGTTATAGTAGACCACGGGCTGGAATTTAATCATAAGGGTGTAAGTCATGCCCGTGAAGTACAGCCAGAAGAAGAAAAAGCTCCAGAGCGTCTTCCTGAGTATGATTCTCTCGTTTCTCATTTCCTCAGGCAAGTCCCTGACAACGGCAAGAATTATCTTGGGGGATAGGAAGTATATTAGCCACCCAGAAACCCAGCCAAGGGGGGCGTATACAGCAAGCAAACCGCTGATAATCCCGGCCATCGTGGCGATAGCATAAGCGATGAGCATCATCTTTCCCTCAGGATTCACACCCGACCACCTTCTCAGACTTTGGATGGGGGGTTTAAAAGCCTTAGCCCAGCCTTTCCTCAAGCTCTTTTAGTCTCTTACGGGCAGGTTCACTCAGTGCCTTTTCCAGTTCTTCCCTTGCCGCCTTCGCGAGCTCAAACTTAGAGGGGAAGCCCCCGAGTTCAATCCAGCTAAGCTTCTTTCCCTGAACGAAGACATCTATATCGCAGAGCCTCCTGTAACCCTTATATTCGAGGCCTTTAAGGAGGAACTTCACCCTCCGTGGATCTTCCCACGTCAGGAGCTTGAGCTTGTAAACTGGAACCCTCATAAAGGGACGCGGGTAATCCCAGGCCCACCCCTCCCATATGATATAACCAAGGTCGAGATCCTCCACAACCACTATAAGCCTCTCCACATTCTCTTCGTAATGATTCGTGCTGTCATAAAGCTTTATCGTGAGCTCGTTCCACTCAGGGATGAGCCTAAAGAGAACTACCGAGGCTTCGAGGAGCAGGGTCCTGTAAACCCTGAAGAAGCTCTCCTCAACTAAAAGAGCGCCCTCCACATCCTCGAGAGGCACTGGTTTTTCAAGGCTATTTTTAGTAAGGAATATCATCGTATTTCCTGCCTCCGCCCTTTCCATTGCGCCGAGCGGGTCCAAAACTTCTCCCCCAAATTTCTCTCTCAAGATCGCAAGGGCTTTCTCAACATCGGGAACCCTCATGAGGAGAACGATCCCCTCCAAGTCTACCCTTAGGATTGGAACATCGGAATTGACGACATCTGCCATGACCTTCCATGGACAGTCCATAACGAGGATTGCCCTTTCCCCTGGAACCGTTTTATCTTCGGGTCCCGTAACGAAGACCACGGTTTCAAGCTCCCCCGCCTCCCTAAAAGCCTCCTCCCTGCTCAGCTCCTTTCCACCGAGGTTCGCCACGAGGAATTTCGTTACCTTCTCGGGCTCATTCGTCCTCAGGAAAAGCATTCCCGGACCGAGCCTCACGAACCTCATCACAACACCCTCAGGAGCCTGTATCCTCTATCATGGTTTGTACCCTGTGGATAATTAACCTTTATTACCTTTCCCTCCGGTAGAAGTATGAAGTTGACGTTCAAAACCCCGTTAAGGCCCCTCTCGATGAGTTTGAAGTTGTGACCGTAGAGTTTGAAGTCGGCGTCGACATCTTTGACATCTTCAGCCCTATGCCCAAGGGCCACCTGAAAGGGTCCAATCTCAAGCACAGTGCCTGGCCTTACAAGGATAAAATCCGGCGACAGCTCCCTCAGAACTTCGATATCGTCCTCGTTACCCGGGACCAGATACACCAAGGCCCCAAAACGTCCGAGTATTCCAATTAGCCTTTGAACGGCCCTCCTGTATTCCTCCCTCAGCCAAGGCTTCCTCTCCAGCTTTATGTTGTCGGCAAGGTCACCGGTGTGAACTATGATATTTGGCTTGACTTTCTCAATTAGGTCCTCCAAGAAAGGGTAAATACTTTCAGGCGTGTCGCTGACGTGCATAAGCTTTTTTCCGGGTTCGAGCAACTCCTTCGGGAGCACCTTTCTGAACAGCCGCATGGAGAATTGTCGGTAAGCTCTTATAAATCCCTTTCTCACCCAGTTCAGGGGAGGGTAATGAAGAAGAGACTGCACCTGATAATTGCGGACGCCGAGCTCGAGACGGTCCCGGAGAGCATCAGGGATCATCCCGCCATCGTAAACTACGCCAGGCGAAGAAAGAAGCGGCCCGAGCGTATTATCCTAGATTCCACGTATCACCACGCGGCCCTCAGGAACCTCGAGGATGGGGAGAGGAGAGGCAGGCCTGATATAGTCCATGTATGCCTTCTTAATGCCCTCGATAGTATCCTAAACAAGGAGGACAGGCTGAGAGTCTACGTCCACACGAGGAATGACTATGTAATCTACGTTGATCCTGAGACAAGACTCCCCAGGAACTACAACAGATTCATAGGACTTATGGAGAGCCTTTTCGAAAAGGGAGCAGTTCCTGAAGACCTGAAGCTCCTGAGGCTGGAGAGGAAAACGCTGGGAGAGCTCATAGAGGAGATAAACGCGGACGCCGTGTTCGTGATGCACGAGAACGGAAACTTCATGGAACCCAAGCACTTTGGGAAGTTATTGACTCAGTTCTGGAAGCCCGTTGTTGTAGTGGGAGGATTCCCGCACGGCGACTTCAGAAGCAAGATTGAAGGTGTCAAAGTACGCCTGTACAAGGAACCGTTGATGGCGTGGACGATAGTAAACGAGGTAATAGTCTCCTACGAGTGGGAGATACTTTGAGGCGATATTTTTTTATATTCAAGCTTTTCTACTCATTTCAACTCGATTCAACCCGAGCGGGGGATGTCAAATGAGAAAACTGAACCTGTACTTCGCCTTTATAGTTATAGCGTACACGGTAGGTATATGGACGTTCACGGTTACACCAAAGGTCCTTATGCTTCTAGGCCTTAAAGGCGCCGTGCTAATGCTTGCCTTTACGCTCGTGGCCGCAGCGGCAATCGTGCTCCAGATTTCCAGCATAAATGCCACCAAATACAGAGTCCACGAATACCTGGTGAAGGTCGCAAGGTTTCCATCGATATCAATAATCATGATATCCTTCCTGTTAGTCGTGACGGCCGTCATTGGACACTACACGGGGGAGGCCCTCGCCAAAGCCCTTAACACCAACATCGCGATTTTCGGTATACTCTCGATTTTATTGGTCGCCCTGCTTCTCCTGATGGCAAGGGGCAGGACCCTTCAGCTGATAGTCATAGTCTCTGTACTTTTCGTAATCCTTGCCGTGTTATCAGCTGTATTCCTTCATTCGAAGGTTGATGAGGTCGTCGTAGATAGAGCATCCCGAACGTACTTGACGGCGACTTTCGATGCAATGAAATCATTTGAAGCACCCCTCAAGCTTTCAAGTGTCGTTCAGGTGTTCTTAGTATCTATACTCAGCTTCGGACTGGGCGTCGGATTCTACTACGTCCTCGGAACATTCATGCCCCCAGACCTAGATATTAAAAAGGTGCTCGCGATAGTCATACTTCTCCAAGTCATGCTGAGCCTCGTTGCTGCCCTCGTCGTTGCCTACTCAATCGCAATATCTCACCAAGCTTATTCAACGGCTTTCAAGACCCGCGACCCATGGGAAGCCCAGGAGATATACGAGAAGTACTTCCTGCCCCTTCTCAAGTACAGGCAGTCCGAGGATATTAAGATCATATACTCCGTGGAGGCAATATACCTTATCCCCGATGTCCTCAGGACGACGAAGCTGGAAGGCGGAGAGGGCATAATAACATTCCTTATGCTGTCCCTTTTCCTGGCTGGATTCACGACGCTTCTCCTGCTGATAGAGGGAGGAGCACAAATCGCGGCCGACGTGTTCCAGATAAACAGGAGAAACAGCATAGCAGTGATAACCGCGCTGAGCAGCATTCTAACGGGCCTAACGGCTATTCCCAGCATAAAAGTTGTTCTCACAACGGTAGTCGTTATCATGATCCCAGTGTTCGCAGCGGTGGAGCTACTTCCCGTGATGCGGGCAAGAGGAATTTGGGGAGCCTCAAAGGGAGCTACTGCAGTGTTGGTAGCAATATTCATAGCACTCTGGCTTCCAGCAGTCATAACAGTCGCCAGAATTAGAGAGGAAGCAGTTATGCTGGGGATAGCCCTCGGTCTCGTGCTGCTCGTTCCACTCCTCTTCAACGGGGTACTTGTGAAGTCGGGGAAAAGGTAGCGGGGAAAAACTAATAAATTGGGCCCCCAAAACACCTCCGAGAAAAAGATAGGGGGAAGGAAAATGGGAGACAAGACGAAGGTTCAGGTGAGCAAGCTCAAGCCGGGCAGGTACATCATAATAGACGACGAGCCCTGCAGAATAGTCAACATAACAGTCTCCTCCCCGGGCAAGCACGGTTCGGCCAAGGCTAGGATCGAAGCCGTCGGAATCTTCGACGGTAAGGTCAGGAGCATCGTCAAGCCGACAAGCGCCGAGGTTGACGTCCCGATAATCGACAAGAGGACAGGCCAGGTCATAGCCATAACCCCCGACACCGTCCAGATAATGGACATGGAGACCTATGAGATATTCGAGGTCCCCATAGAGACGGGCGTCGAGGAGGAGGTCAAGGGACAGCTCAAAGAGGGAATAAACGTCGAGTACTGGGAGACTCTAGGCAGGATAAAGATAATGAGGATAAAGGGCGAAAGCGAGTGATCCCTCTTAATTCTTTTCTAGGATTATGCAATCTGGTGGAACGTGCTCCACTATCCTGACGTTCTTCCCGGCCTTGTAAATCCTCAGCCCCCTTTTCCTCAGGCAGTCGGCGTCAATTATCAGAAGAACCACATCCTTCCCGTGCCTCCTGCCGGTTTCAAGGGCCTCGCTTTTGCTCGTTGTTAGATGGACGAACTGCCTTTTCATCGGCTTGAGGCCCTCGCGCATAATGCTCCTCAAGTTTCTACGCGGCGTCCCATGGTAGAGGACTCTTGACTCCCTATCTTCTTCATGGTTGAGCCTGACTTCAAAGCTGTGACCGTAGCGGGCGCGGATTTTGTCTCCTCTAATCTCGTAGCGCCCCTTTGCGTCCCTCTCAACTATCTCCCTTACGAGCTCCTCCGTGACGTCTGGATAGACTTTTCTTAGGGCCCTGACGAGTTCCAAAATTGGCACAAAGCCGCCCTCCTCAGGCTCAAGGCCGAACTCCCAAGGGGAATGCCGCAGGATGTAGGCCATTAGCTTGCTGACCTTAACCCTCGGCGGCATGGAGAAAAGGTGGAAATGAAAAATAAAAACCTCACGGCATTGCTATTACCGCCCACACCGGCCTGTGGTCTGACACCAGGACGTCGCAGAGGCAGCCGTAGTCCTTCGCCTCAGCCGGCCAGTCCTTTTTTATGACCGGAGCGCAAAATCTTTAGAGATGGCCCCCAACATCCCACATGAAGAATTCAAAACTGCTCGTTGCCTCTGCATCTCTGCTAATCGCATTGACCGCCTATGGAAGGACCGAGAGTTTTTACATGAGCAGTGAGAGCGGGATTTTCTACGCTATCATTTACAATCTGTTATTCCTTCTGCCGACTGCAACGGCATTGCTCCTTTTGATGATAAGCGCCGACAGGAAAAGAAAAACTGCTTCCGCTTGTCTCTATGCCCTCTTCCTGACGCTCTACGTTGCATCGCTCCGCTATGTAAACTCTAAGAGTGCCCTCTTTTCCCTGCCGAATCCTCTCCCAGAGGTTTTCAGCTGGTTTGGGGACAAAATTCCAGTTTTTACCTACCACTTCCTGCTCTTTGACCTTGGCTTTCCCTGTCTGATTCTCTCGCTCGCGTTGCTCATCGATGGAAAGCTCTTGAGGTCGTTTTTGCACTGTTTGGTGCATTGCTGATTGGATTAACTTATCAAGACTGGTTCTGGTTCTTAACACATCCCCGGGGACATCTTACCTGCGGTTCCCGCTACGGGGTTTACTTCACTTGGTGGGTTAAGTTCGGGCCCTTCTGCCTTCCGGGAATGTACATTGTCAACGTCTTAGCTGGTCTCGGATTGCTCTTCATCTTTGGTGAGCGCTCAAAGGGGTTCGTCGTTTCGATTTTAGTCCTCATTTCTGGAGTAACACTCATCGGTCTCGCTCTTTCCTGTTGCTCATGATTATGAAGAACGCACCAGCTCCCACGAACGCCCAGACTTTCGTGGCGATGCCGATTGCTATCAGAGCGATGCCCAAAAGGAACCAAAGCTCCTTACTTTTCCTCATCTTTCCTTCCTCCATAGGTTACGTACCACGCGATTATAAATGCCACAAATGTCAGGACTGCGAGGATAAACCTTCGCGTGAAAAACCAAAAAGCTGTCAAAAGAATTAGGCCGAGCAGGAAGGGATTTTTCAGCGAGTCATTCCAGATTTGTCCAAGTCTCATTTCTCTTCCCCCCAATTGACTTTAGATGCTCAACCCTCAGCTCTATGGAGGGGTGATACGTTATCGCCTGGAACCAGATGCCGGTTCTTCTGGGGTAGGGGCTCATCTTGGACAGCTTCTCAAGTGCCCGTATGGTAGCTTCAACGCCAACGGTTTTGGCCGCGAACTCGTCGGCCTTGAATTCATTATCTTATATAACATAATCCCAAAGGAGCAGTGCCAGAATGAAAACGGTAAGGAACCCAAACGTGCTCTGGAACAGCATTTTCCTGAGGCCGGGAACGGCACAGGTGAGCCCCACCCAGAAGAGGAACCACCCAGCTGTGAGGAGCATCCTTATCAGGAGGTGTCTCCCCTTTATATGTCCGATTTCGTGTGCGATTATCGCCTTAATCTCATCCATTTCAAAGTTCTCAAGAAGTGCCGTGGTGAGTATTATGTACCTCCTTCCGGGCAGTACTCCCGTAACCATCGCGTTCGGATACCTGGCCCTCTTGACAACTATATCCTTTACTTTGACGCCGTTCTCAAGGCAGAAACGAAGAAGCTCTCTTCTAAGGTCTTCAGGCAACTTTCGGGCTCCCCCGAGTCTGACTTTCACTTCAGGATAGAGGGCGAAAACAGAAGCACGAGGAGGGAGTACATTATAAAGTCGAACCACCACTTTGAGGTTAGGCTGGGAGGAAGGTATATTATAAGCGCCCACCATACAAGACCAAAACCGAGGATGGGCGTAAGAAGTATTGTTATGAAGAGCAGGATCCCCCTTGCAAGCCTTACGAACTTTATCTTCTTTTCCCCGCTCTTTTCGCTAACTAAACTAACCGAGAGCATCACGAGAAACGTGGAAGTCAGGAGGGGCGAAATTAGGACGAGGGCAAACAGAAGTGCCTGAAGGAGCAGGGGCATCGAGGTTCCGCTCAGCCTATCCATGAGAGGGTCCATAATCCCGGTCGTGGTGATGAGGGGAACGTGAATTGCCACAGCAATGCCGATTCCAATCAGCACTACCTTGCTCAGCCCGTAGGTTCTCTCTTTACGGTCTTCTGTCGATTTGAATATCCTCTTGGAGCTAATCAGGGTGAACAGGGGAGGAATCACAAGCTCCATTGCCAAAAGAACGGCTAACAGGTCGAGTTTCATGAGGCTCACCGATTAAATGAAAAAAAGTTTAGGATAAAATCTTCCCCTCACCTGAACCTTCTCAAAGCCATCTCCGCTGCAACTGTTATCGGATCAATAGTCGGGCTTATCGGAGGAGCATAAGCTGTCTCAAGGTAAACGAGGTCTTCAACAGTTGCGCCTTTCTGGGCCAAAGCTGAGAGCGTCATTATCCTTCCCCACACCCTTTCCCCGCCGACTATCTGGGCGCCGATGAGCTTTCTGTCGGACTTCCTGAAGATGACCTTGACCGTTATCGGCTTTCCACCGGGGTAGTACTCTGGCTTAGTTGAGCCCTTGAACTTGCCGACAACTATTTCAACGCCCTCTTTCTTGGCCCTCTCCTCTGTCATTCCGAAAGTGCCTATTTCGAGGCCAAAGAGCTCTGTAATAGCTGTGTTGAAGACCGGCCTGAAGGAGACGTCCTTTCCCGCTATGTGCTCCGCCGCTACCTTGGCCATCCTGACGGCGCTCGTGCCCAGCTGACTGAGGATTCTCTGGCCTGTTGCGGCGTCAACGACCTCAGCGCAGTCCCCTATTGCATAGATGTTGGGGTCGCTTGTCTGCAGGTGCTCATTGACTACTATTCCGCGGTTTACCTCAAGGCCCGCTTTTTTGGCGAGGTCAACGTTAGCCCTAACACCTGTGGCAACTAGGACGAGGTCAGCTTCTACTTCTTCATCCCCGATTTTGACTGCTTTAACGGGACTTCCAATGATCTCACTTACGCCAACGCCGAAGCGGAAGGAAACGCCGTGCTTCTCCATCTCCTTCTGGACGAGGGTCGCCATATCCCTGTCAAGCATCGTGGGCATTAATCTGTCCATCAGCTCGACGACGAGGACCTCTATCCCAAGCTTCGCGAAGGCTTCCGCGCCTTCAAGGCCGATTAGGCCAGCACCTATGACAACTGCTCTTTTCGGCTTCTTCTCGGTGATGTAAGCCTTAATTTTGCGCACATCGTCGAGGCTCTTAAGGGTGAACACACCCTCGTTCTCGACGCCCTTTATCGGCGGGATAAAAGCCCTTGAACCCACGGCCAAAACGAGTTTGTCGTAGGGAACTTCGCCCTTCTCAGTTATTACAACTTTCCTCTCCCTGTCTATTGCCTTCGCTTCGGTGTTCAGCATGAGCTTTATTCTCTGCCTCTCGTAGAACTCGTTCGGGAACACGATGACGTCTTCGGGCTTTTCTATGGTTCCGCTTATCACGTGCGGAAGGGCGCAGGGAGAGTACTGCATCGTTGGTTCCTTTCCGATGACGATGATTTCCGCCTTCCTGTCGAGCTTTCTCATGAAGAGGGCGAAGTTGCTTCCAGCGGTTCCAGAACCAATGACGACGATCTTCATAGGAACCACCAAAGAGAGAATTGGGAAAGGGTATAAAAACTTGCAGGCCGTTAGAGCTCCCAGCCCTGAAATTCCCCAACACCTATCCTCTCCAGAACCCTCATGACACCGAGAGCAATGCCATCTACCTCTATCCCACCGGGCGGCCTATAAGAATCGCCGACAACATACACGTCGGATAAGGGAAACTCCAGGTGCATGCCGGCCCGCACTCTGTTCACCGGGTTGCTACCCCTGTAAACCTGGACCATGATGACCTCCGCCCCAGGGAAAATCTCGGCAAGCTCCTCCCTGCCCTTCCTTATCGCCGCCTTAACGTTTCTCTCGAAGAGGGCTTGGTGGGCCATCACGAGAGAGTACCCCTCGGGGGCAAGACCTGGGTCCAGGGAGGAAGGCTCATTAACTCCATTGATTGAGAAGCCAGGCGTGAACACGACGGTGTTCCCTATCCCCCCCTTTCCAGGAATGGCCAGGTTGTACTTTATACCCTCCGCAGGCTCCATAGAGTCGAGCCGTTTGAGGAAGTCCCGGCCGAAATTCTCCCTGCCCATGAGCTCCACCGTCTCCCTCATCCCAACGTTCGAGACGAGGATGTCGTAGGGGAATTCTTCCCCGTCCTCGGTTATCACCCGCTTGTTTTCGTGGTCTATCTCAACGGCCTTCTTCCCGAGGAGTATCCGCCCACCGGCTTCCCTCACTATCCTGGCCAGCTCCTCGGTAACAGCCTTACAGCCACCCCTTATTAGGCCCGGCCCTCCCCAAAGGAGGGCGGCCCTTATCTCCTTGGCAAGCTCAAGGGCTGGGAGCTGGGATAAAGAAACGCTATCGGCCCATCCGGCAAAGCTTTCCAAGAAGGCCATGACGAACTCGTTGTCCCCTATACGCTCCGTTATCCATTCATCAGCTGGCATGACGGCTTCTTCACCTTTTGGCATTCTGCCAGCCCTTATCTCGGCGAGGAGCTTCACAGCTCTTGCCTTCTCCCTGAGGCTCAGGAGCTTCCAGCCTTCCCTATAATGTATCAGCTTCCCCCGGTAGAATATCATTCCTTTTGGGCTCGAATTAACTATCTCGACTCTCGCCCCAAGGAGACGGAGGAGGTGAGCTAGCGGTCCATCCTTCCCGTGCGGGACCATGTGGAGCGCGCCCGTGGAGAGCTGGAAGCCCCTGTAGGGGAGGTTGGTGAAGCGGCCACCTACGAAGGGGGCCTTCTCAAGAATGGTCACATCATGACCCGCCCTCGCGAGGAACGCCGCCGTGAGCAGGCCTCCAAGGCCAGCCCCCACAACCACAACCCTCATTTAATCACCCCTTAATCGGGTTGCCGAAAGGGTCTATAAGACCGGCCCGTATGAGGGAGGAGCTTATTTTTTGCCCAAGTTTGCTCCTTATGATGGGGATTACCACTATCTCGAGGGGTCTCAGACCGAGCTCCTGCCTTGCCCTGTTGACGAGTATGGCTCCCTTGTATGTTTCCTCGCTCACAACTATGGCCTCGAGGCTCTTAATCTTCGTTGTGAAGCCTATCGCGCTGTATATCTTGATTATTCTGTAGTTCCGGTAGCCGTTCGCGTCGAGAAATTTGAGTAGGTCCCTGAGGCGGAGCTCGTAGGGAAGTATCCTCTCAGCGTAGGGCTTCTGCTTGATAATCTCGTCCGCCGTGAGCCCTATGTAAACGTACTTCCCGACCTCGAAGGCCTTCCTCAACAGGGCCTTGTGACCGAGATGGAGCCTGTCGAAGGTTCCCCCAACGACGACCTTTCTGAACTTCATGGCAACCGCTATCCTTTTTATCCCACCGGCTAAAAAGGTTGGGGGTGACTCGCGATGAACTTAGACAACTTCTTCTATCCCTCCTCTGTGGCCGTCTTCGGATCCTTCAGGAGAGGCGCCATAGCGTACGAGATACTGCGGAACATCGTCGAAGGTGGCTTTGAGGGGAAAGTAATACCCGTGAACCCGAAGGGCGGAACGGTAGAGGTTACGGGAAGGACCCTTAAGATAAAGCCGAGGCTCGACGAGCCCGTCGAGGTTGCGATAATCGCCATACCGGCGAAGTTTGTGCCCGGCCTGATAAAGGAGCTGAAGGGGCTCACGAAGGGAGCTGTCGTCATAAGCGCCGGCTTCTCTGAGGTGGGGAACGCAAAACTAGAGGAAGAGCTCGTCAGGGCCGCTAAGGAGGCAGGTATAAGAATAATAGGGCCAAACTGCGCCGGCATCTTTGGCGTTCACGGGAAGTTCTTTGGCTCTTTCGAGGTGAGGGTCAAGCCAGGTGGCTTGGCCTTGATAAGTCAGAGCGGGGCCTTCGGTGGTGCAGCATTGGCCATGGGCAACGAGGAAGGGGTAGGCTTCTCGGCATTCGTCTCCTACGGAAACGCCGCCGATCTTAACGAGAGCGACTTCCTCCGCTACTTCGCCGATGACAAGAACACGAAGGTGATAGCCCTTTACATAGAGGGAGTTAAAGATGGAAGGAGGTTTATGGAAGCTTTACGCTACGCCGCCAGCAAAAAGCCCGTCATAATCCTCAAGGCCGGGAAGAGCGAGAGCGGGGCGAGGGCGGCTTCTTCACACACGGGTTCCCTAGCTGGTTCATACGAAATCTACAGGGCTGTTTTCAGGCAGGTCGGGGCAATCGAAGTCGAGGAGATGGAGGAGCTGTTCGATGCGGCAAAAGCCTTCGAGATGTATGAACAAGCAGGAAAGCGCGTCGCTATCATAACGAACTCCGGCGGTCCTGGAGTATTGGCAACGGACAAGCTTGAAAGCCTTGGCCTTGAGATCGCTCAGCTTAGCGAGAAGACCGTTAAAGTCCTTAGGGCCTCGCTCCCACCCCAGTGCTCCGTGAAGAACCCTATAGACCTCATCGCAGATGCCGACTACGGGCGTTACAGAAGGGTTATCGAGGTAGTGTGTCAAGATGATAACGTTGACGCCTTGCTAGTAATCTGCGTCCCTCCAATATTCATTCCCAGCGAGGAGATAGCGAGGGCAGTTATCGATGCCAAGTGCAATAAACCGATAATTGTGAACTTTATGGCAGGTGAGCTCGTCAGGGAGGGCATTAGGCTTCTCGAATCCCATGGTATTAAGAACTTTCCTACGCCCGAAAGGGCCGCCAGAGCAATCGCATGGCTCGCCAAGAGGCAAGATTTTTGAACTTTCCTTCATACACTTTTTCCGGTGATGCAAATGGCTGGGTACCACCTCCTTTATCCGATGAGAACCTACCTCATCGTGTCGGGAAAGGGAGAAGAGACCAACGTTATGGCGGCAGACTGGGTGAGCGTCATATCATTCAACCCCTTTATGGTGGGTGTCGCCATCTCACCGAAGAGGACCACTTGGGGTCTGATAAAGAAGTATGGGGAGTTCGTCATCAGCGTGCCTAGCCTTGACATGCTTAAGGACGTCTGGACGGCTGGGACGAAGCACGGACCCGAGAAACTTAAGGAGATGAGCATAACCCTCGTGCCCTCCAAGAAAGTCGGGACGCCGAGTATAAAGGAGGCCCTCGCCAACATAGAATGCAAGGTCGTTGACGCAAGGGACTACGGCGATCATACTTGGTTCGTGGGCGAGGTCGTGGCTTATTCCTACGATGAAAAGGCCTTCCCCGACGGAAAGCCAGACGTTGGAAAGGCCAAGTTCCTAGCACATGCATCGTGGACGGATTTCGTGACGTTCGATAAGAAGATTTACAGAACGGAGTGAAGGATGGTGGGGGCGCGGGGATTTGAACCCCGGTCCGCGGGTTTCTCCGGCCCTCGGGGCTCCAAAGGTTCATCACGCCCCGAGGTCAGCAAACCCGCCTGTCCTCATGGCCTCTGGAGCCCGCGATGATGGACCAGGCTACACCACGCCCCCACTCGTTCTAGGTTAGTCATCGATGGACTTATAAGCTTTACTCCCGGTGCTTCCAAGGATGAAGAGGGAACTCTCACTCATTCAGGGGCTTCGGGAGAGGGCCGGGAAAGTTAGAAGGAGGAGCATAGCCCGAAGGAACATGCTATTCCTAGCCATATCGATGTTCTTTGCCAACATGTCCTGGGGAATTGCGTTTCCCTACCTGAGCGTCTATATGAGGATGATTGGGGGAACGATGTTCCTCGTTGGCATGCTCAGTGTCGTCTTCAACGTAACCTCCACGGCTTTCCAGTACCCCTTTGGCTATCTCTCGGACAAGACCGGAAGAAGGAAACCCTTCATAGCCCTGGGAGTGCTCTCCTCTGGAGCTACCTATGCTCTCGTAGCCTTCATAGCGAGTCCGCCCCTCCTCCTCGGCTTCAGGGCCCTTCAGGGTGCTCTGAGCGCCTCCTTAGCACCCGCCCACTCAGCCCTAATATCCGAGCTGGCAACTAGAGTTGGATCTGCATTTGGATTCTTCAGCTTCGTTGAGAATATGGGTTACATGGCCGGGAACTTTCTCGGAGGAATTGTAGTCAGGGATTTGGGAATAAGAAAGACCTTCATGCTAGCCTCTACCTTTTCCCTGCTTTCCATTCTCTTCCTCTTCCCAATTAGGGAGAAAAGCACTGGAAAGAGATCATACTCAAGGCCGATAGTCGTGCAGGAGGGTAGGGAATCCGAGAAGGTATCCTTTGAAGGGGCCGCCTTCAGGAGGCTCATGAAGGGAAAGCTTGGGAGGTTTTACCTTTCCATCTTCTTCGTTATGATAGCATCTGGGGAAGTTTACTCAACGGTGTCGGTTTACTTCGGAGAGAGGTTTGGGGAGGAGTTCGTCGGCCTTTTCTTTGGGATAGACTCTCTGGCCGCGGCACTCAGTTCTATAGCCATAGGGCGTCTGATAGACAAGTATGGACCGGAACTCTTCTATCGGGCCGCCATAGTCGGCTACATGCTCACCTTCCTCGGCTACGCCTTCGCAAAAACCGTTCCCATCATGGTGGCCATCTCCGCACTCTCCGGCGTGAAGTGGGCGATGACCCTCAGTTCCTCCTCGACCTACGTGGCGATGAAGGTCTCTCAAAGAGAAAGGGGGCAAGGGATGGGACTGCTCAATACGATGATGAGCCTTGGATGGGCAATCGGACCTCTCCTCGGCGGGTATCTCAGTGGCATAAGCTTCAGGCTGATGTTCCTATCAACCTTAGTCCCACTGTTCGTCGCCCTTATCCTCACGGGTTCACCAATATCCTCTCGGCGGCGTCCCTCTCCATGAGAACCCTCGCTATGCTCCGCGGTAGGGTTACAAGGTCGCCAGCTTTGAAGGGACCGTACTCCCTGAGCTCTTCATCAAGAACCTTGGGAACGTCCACCTTTATTATGTAAGCTTCCCAGGTAGTGGCCTTACCTTCTTCAACCTCGACTTCCCCGGTCTTCTCTTCTACAACCTCGTGCTCAACGGGCAAGGGTTCTCTGTTTATGAAGGCAGAAAGGATAGCGAAGATCTTCCTCTCCTCACCAACAAGGTTTTTGGGGACGCCTTCAAAGGCCATGTCAACTATCTTGTGAAGCCGGATTTTAAGTATCTCCCTGATTATCTGCTCAGCTATGGAGAGCTCCGCCAGGTAAAGCCTCTCCTCTATCTCTTCCCCCCTCTCCTTCGAACTCTCCGCCCTAATCTTGAGGGCCTTAACGAGGCCGTCAATCTCCCGGTAGAACTCCTCATCGAGGGGTGTGAGCTCATCATTCGAAAGCTCCTTTTCGAGGAGCTCCCTCAGAACCGCTATATCCATCAGGACACCTCAAAAAGTGGTTAAAAGGAATCACTCCTCAACCCTCGGCGCGAGGAGGAACGTCAGCCTGCCCTCATCCCTTATGTAGTACTCCATCTGCATGGGCATCTCGTTGCCGAACCTTATGGTTACTTCGTCCGCTTTACTTATGCCCTTGACCATGTCCGCCAGGTAGCTGACACCGTAGGCACTCTTGGTCTCTTCCTGAACCTCAAGGTCGAGAAGACCTTCGTCCTCAAGGGTCAGCCTTATCTCAACCTCCTGCGTCTCACCCTCCGCCCTCATGATGAACTCGCTCTCGGTGGCTATGAACTTCAGGCTGTCGCTGACGAGGGAGGCATCCTTAACGGCCTCCTTGAGTACCTCACCGAGGACGACGACCTTAGCCGTGAACGGCAACTCGGGAAGCTCAAGCTCGAGCTCCTCAACGTCTATGAGCGGGAGCCTGAACGTCCTCGTGGCGGTTCCCTGGAGGGTGACTTCAAGGAAGTTCTCCTCACCCTTCTTGAGGATGAGGGTGTCCTTGGCCTTCCCCCTCTTTAGTATCTTCTTCAGGTGATCCATATTCACACCTATCGTCTCCTCCCCCTCCACCTCGTACTTGCTGAATATACTTGCGGGAAGGTTGAGGTCTATCAGGACAACCCTGCTCGGATCCATGGCCCTCATCGAAATGCCTTCCTCCGTGATTTTAAAGGCGGCCTCGTCTATCAGCTGGCTGGCCGTGTCTATCAGCTGGGCAAACTCCTTAGCCCCATCAAAGACTATCTCGAACGGCATGCTCATCCCTCCATCTCCTTCAGAATGTTGAGCATCAGCCTAACCCTTTCTTTCCCCCTGAATAAATAAGCTTTTCCATTGTTCGTGTCGGGTATCCTCTTGTAGGCCTCCTCAAGCTCCTTGAGAGCCCTTTCCGCCAGACGCCTCAGCACCTCTATTCGTAACTCCTCCATACGTATCCGCACCGCTTGCACTTGAAGAATATAGTGCTCGGCTCATCCCCTGCCCTCGTCTGGAGCTCCCACCAGTAGGCTTCATTGTGACCACACTTCGGGCAGGTAACTTTCGCCGTTGGTAGGGTGGATAGTTCCTGCTCCACGACTATAACTCCCTCATCAGGTCTGTGCTTAACCTCCTCTGTCCTCCTGTAGGCCTTCGCATCCTCGGGATTGATAGGCTCCTCGTAACCGCACCGTCTACAGACGAAAACTCCTTTGTTCTTGTCGGGAACCATTATGCTCCCGCACTTGGGACAGAACTTAACCATCTCACCCACCCCCTCAGCCAAGGGCAGGATTTGGGCGTTGGTGATAAAAAAGTTTTGCCAAATTTTTGATGGGTGGTGAGATGAGGATTGGGGAAATAGTTGAGGTCTTGAGGACAAGGCTCGACGAGAAAGACGAGCTGAGAGAAGAAGCACTCCAGATAACAAGAGAGGTTGTCAGGCTCAGCGGCGACGCCATCAAGGCGATGCACAGGGGCGAGTTGAAAAGGGCGAGGGAAAGGCTCGAGAGGGCCGGTCAGCTTTTAGGGGAACTCAAGAAAAAGCTCAGGAACCATCCAGACCTCTACTTCACAGGCTACGTCCAGAGTGCTAACCAGGAGTTCGTAGAGGCCCAGCTCCTCTACCACTATCTCACCGACCGAGATTTTCCCGGACCGGACGAACTAGGAGTTCCTCCGCAGGACTACATCCTTGGCCTTGGCGACTTCATAGGGGAGCTCAGGAGGCACTTCCTAATCCTCCTTATGGAGGGCGACCTGAGAGGGGCCGAAGAGGTTTACCGCTTTATGGAAGAAACTTACGAGGAGCTCATGACCCTCGAGTATCCCAAGGGGCTGGTAAACGTGAGGCAGAAGCAGGACCAGGCCCGCTACACCGTGGAGAGAACCCTTGAGGACCTCGTCAGGGCGAAGCTCAACAAGGACTTGGAGAGAAAGCTGGAGGGAGCCATAGGATGAAGCTGGAAAAACTCGCCGAGGTTCAGAGGAAACTCGCCACTAGAATCGTGGAGAGGGAGCTCGACTTGGCAGAAGTTAAAAGGGTCGGAGCAGTGGATGTTTCCTACAGGGACAAGAAGGCTAGGACGGCCTTCGTCCTCTGCTCCTTTCCTGAGGGCGAACCCATCCGGTGGAGGGTTGTTGAAACTGATGTAACAGCCCCTTACGTCACAACGTTCTTCTTCCTAAGGGAGACGCGGCCAATCCTCTTGGCCGTCAAGGGGGAAGATTTCGACGTCCTCCTCGTAGAGGGTCACGGAAAGGCTCATCCGCGAGGCTACGGTCTCGCCTCCCACGTCGGCCTCATTCTCGGAAGGCCCACCATAGGGGTCGCCAAGAAGCCTCTCAAGGGGGCCCCAGAGGGAAGCTTCAGGAAGGTGGGAAAGGTCTACGTGAGCGTCGGGCACCTGATAGTCCTCGAGGACGCCGTGAGGCTCGTGAAAGCCCTTCTCGAGGGAGGATACCCAAAACCCTTAAAGCTGGCAGATAAGCTCTCAAAGGGATGGTCATGAAGCTCAAAACTTTAGACCTAATGGTTCGGATAGCTGAGAGGGGCGGGATTGGAAAGCCTATCCCCCTAACCCTGAGAGTGCTGGCCAAGGACTTGGGAGTTTCCCCTCAGACGGTTCTCCGGTGGATAGGGGAGCTCGAAGAGATGGGATAC
The DNA here is from genome assembly GCF_000215995.1 of Pyrococcus yayanosii CH1. NCBI lineage: Archaea > Methanobacteriati > Methanobacteriota > Thermococci > Thermococcales > Thermococcaceae > Pyrococcus > Pyrococcus yayanosii. The sequence continues at coordinate 895,471 of NC_015680.1, forward strand.
ATTAAAAGGGCCGAAGAGGGCAGGGGGACGAAGATTCAGCTGACCGAGAAGGGTCTCGAGTTCCTAGAAGAGCTCTACGAGAACCTCTCAAAGGCCTTGTACAGGGGGGTCATCATTGGGGAAGTTGTGTCTGGCATAGGGGAAGGGGCCTATTACGTGAGGCAGTACGCCCCGCTGATAAGGGAGTACCTCGGCTTCGATCCTTTCCCCGGGACGCTCAACGTTAAGGTGATATTTCCCAAGACTATATTCGATGCCCTGTACTCCGCAAGGCCGATAGTGATTCCGGGCTTCGTCAAGGAGGGCAGGAGTTTCGGAGACGTGAGAGCCTACAGGGTGAGAATAGGGGGCATCGAGGGGGCCATAGTTATTCCCTCCAGGACCATCCATTCGCCGAAAATTGCCGAGATTATTTCGCCCGTGAACCTAAGGGAAAAGCTAGGCCTGAAGGACGGGGATAGGATAAGAATCGAGGCCCTATGAGGGCCCGGTTTATCCGCCCGCCATCATAGAAGGCCCTTGTCGGCCACCTCTGGCGGCCCCGGAGACCGGGCCCTGTCCGTCCGGGTGTCCAGCCCCCTCATCGCATCCCCACTGGGGCCTCCGGGGACCGGGGCGACCGGACGGGGTCGGACGGTTGATTATACCCAAAAGTGTTTTTAAGCCTCACCCCGATAAGCGGAGGGGGTCGCCATGGACCTGAGCTACAACGAGAAAATTGTGCTCCTTAACCTCGCAGAGACCAAGCGAGCCAGTGTGGAAGAGCTCGTCGAGAGGACGGGTCTTGAGCAGGTAGCTGTTATGAGAGCGCTTCTTGGTCTCCAGAGCAAAGGATTAGCCAAACTCCATGAGAGGAGCGAGAAAATCGTCAAGCTTACGGAGATAGGAAAGAGATACGCCGAAATTGGTCTGCCGGAGTGGAGGGTTCTAAGGATTCTAAGGGAGAAGGGCAAGGTTGAACTCGAGGAACTCAGGAATGTCCTCAGCGAGGAGGAACTCAGACCAATAGTGGGGCTCCTCAGGAAAGAGGGGTGGGCGAACGTAAGGAAAGAAGGGGAAAAGCTCATCCTTGAAATCACGGAGAAAGGTTTAGAAGCCGGTGAGAGACCTATCGACAGGGTGTTGAGGCTTCTCGCGGAGCGTGGGACAGTTCCCCTGCGAGAGATTGAGACGATAGTCAAGATCGGCGAGCTCAAAAGGCGAAAGATAGCTGAAGAAGACGTCATCACGGAGCGTTGGGCTGAGATAACATCTAAGGGAGAGGAGCTGGTCAGAAAGGGAATAGAGCTCAGGCGAGAGGTTTCCCTCCTGACGCCCGAACTGATAAGCTCAGGCAAGTGGCGAGAGGTTACCCTCAAGCGCTTCGACATAAAGGCGCCCGTTAGAAGGGTTTACCCTGGTAAGAAGCAACCCTATAGGGCCTTTCTTGATAAAATAAGGCGGAAGCTCATAGAGATGGGCTTCATAGAGATGACTGTTGACAGCCTGATCGAGACCCAGTTCTGGAACTTTGACGCCCTTTTCCAGCCCCAGAATCACCCGGCAAGGGAGTGGACCGACACCTATCAGCTCAAGTATCCGAAGGTAGGCCATTTGCCAGAGAAGGAATTAGTTGAGAGGGTTAAAACGGCCCACGAGAGGGGCCTCGCTGGTTCGAGAGGCTGGGGCTACGTCTGGAGTCCCGAGAGGGCGATGCTTTTGATGCCGAGGGCTCATGGAACTGCCCTGAGCGGGAGGCAACTAGCCAAGGGCGTCGAGATCCCGGGGAAATACTTCACAATCCAGCGCGTGTTCCGCCCAGATGTTCTCGACAGGACGCATCTGATAGAGTTCAACCAGGTGGACGGCTTCGTCGTTGGCGAAGATTTAAACTTCAGACATCTGCTTGGCATACTCAAGCGCTTCGCGATAGAGATCGCCGGGGCGAAGAAGGTCAAGTTCCTGCCCGACTACTACCCGTTTACCGAACCAAGCGTCCAGATGAGCGCCTATCACCCCGAACTTGGGTGGGTGGAGTTCGGCGGCGCGGGTGTTTTTAGGGAAGAGATGACAAAGGCCCTTGGCATAGACGCTCCTGTAATAGCGTGGGGAATCGGAATAGACAGGCTCGCGATGTTCAAGCTTGGTATAGATGACATTCGCTACCTCTTCAGCTATGACCTAAAGTGGCTCAGAGAAGCCAGGGTGATATTGTGAGGTGATGTCCATGCCCAAGTTCGACGTCTCGAAGGAAGACCTCGAAAGACTTATCGGGAAGAGCTTCACCCTCGAGGAGTGGGAGGATCTTGTGCTATACGCCAAGTGTGAGCTCGATGACGTTTGGGAGGAGAATGGGAGGGTATATTTCAAGCTTGACTCCAAGGACACGAACAGGCCCGACCTCTGGAGTGCAGAGGGAGTTGCGAGACAGATTCGCTGGGCACTGGGAATGGCCAGAGGGCTTCCCGAGTATAAAGTCGAGAGGAGCGACGTCGTCGTTTACGTGGATGAAAGGCTGAAGGACATCAGACCCTACGGTGTCTACGCCATCGTTGAGGGGCTGAAGCTTGACGAAGAGGCCCTCAGGCAGATGATAAACCTCCAAGAGAAGATAGCCCTGACGTTCGGGAGGCGAAGGAGGGAAGTCGCGATAGGCATCTTCGATTTTGACAAGGTGAAGCCTCCGATTTACTATAAGGCGGCGGAGAAGACCGAACGGTTCGTCCCGCTTGGCTTTGAGGAGGAGATGACCCTCGAAGAAATCCTGGAGAAGCATGAGAAGGGCAGAGAGCACGGCCATCTCATCAAGGACAAGCCCTACTATCCGCTCCTCGTGGACAGCGAGGGCAACGTTCTCTCGATGCCGCCCATAATTAACTCCGAGCTGACCGGAAGGGTAACAATCGGGACGAGAAATGTCTTCATCGATGTCACCGGGTGGAATCTAAAGAAGATAATGCTCGCCTTGAACGTCGTGGTTACCGCCCTAGCCGAGCGTGGTGGAAAGATAAGGAGCGTTAAGGTCGTCTACCCCGACTTTAAAATCGAGACACCCGACTTAACTCCCAAAGAGTTCGAGGTTGAGCTTGACTACATAAGGCGGCTCAGCGGCCTTGACCTGAGTGACGAGCAGATAAAAGAGCTCCTCGAGAGGATGTTCTACGAGGTGAAGCTTGAGGGTGGAAAGGCCAAGCTCAAGTATCCTGCCTTCCGCGACGACATAATGCACCCTAGGGATGTGCTTGAAGACGTGCTTATCGCCTACGGTTACAATAACATCGAGCCCGAGGAACCAAAGCTGGCCGTGCAGGGCAAGGGAGATCCGTTCAAAGACTTTGAGGATGCCATAAGAGAGCTCATGATAGGCTTTGGTCTCCAAGAGGTCATGACATTTAACCTAACCAACAAGGAGGCCCAGTTCAAGAAGATGAACATTCCTGAGGAGGAAATCGTCGAGATAGCCAATCCAGTGAGTCAGAGATGGAGCGCTCTCAGGAAGTGGCTCCTTCCAAGCCTCATGGAGTTCCTAAGCATGAACACTCACGAGGAGTACCCACAGAGGATCTTCGAGGTAGGTCTCGCAACCTTAATTGACGAGACCAGAGAGACTAAAACCGTCAGCGAGCCCAAGCTTGCGGTGGCTATAGCCCACCCAAGGGCTAACTTCACGGAGGCCAAAGAGATCCTCGATTCCTTCCTGAGGCACCTCGGCGTAAAGTACGAACTGGAGGAGACAGAGCATGGCTCCTTTATCCCGGGCAGGGTTGGAAGGATAATCGTGGACGGCCGAGAAATAGGGATAATAGGGGAAGTGCACCCCCAAGTCCTCGAAAACTGGGGGCTCGAGGTTCCCGTTGTGGCTTTTGAGCTCTTCCTGAGACCCCTCTATCGCCCCTGATTTTTTACTTCAGCATAAAGACTATCTTTCCGGTCTTGCCCGCGCGCATCAGCTCGAAAGCTTCCTCATATTTGTCGAAACCCTTGTACTTGTGAGTTATTATTGGGTCGATATTCAGCCGGCCACTCTGGAGAAGCTTCGAGACGGTGTACCAGGTCTCCCATAGGTGCCTGCCCGTGATTCCGTAGACCGTCAGCGCTTTGAAGATTATAAGGTTGTTAAAATCTATGCTGACGTTCCCGGGGAATAGGCCGAGCAGAGAAACCCTTCCTCCAGGCGTCACGGCCTGAAGACCTTGTTCAAGGGCTTTAGGGGCACCGCTGAACTCAAGGAAAACGTCAACGCCATTTCCGTCCGTTATGTTCATGACTTCCCTAACGACATCCTCCTCGAAAGGGTTGAGCACGTAGTCGGCACCAACCTTCTTTGCCAACTCTCTCCTAAACTCGCTGGGCTCTGAAACGATGACAGGGTACGCCCCACTGGCCTTCGCAACGGCTATCCCAAGGAGGCCAAGCGGGCCTGCCCCAGTTATCAGGACACTCTTTCCAGCTATCGGGCCCGCTAGAACTGTATCCACGGCGTTTCCAAGGGGTTCCTGAAGCGTAGCGTACTCCGGCGGAATGCTCTTCGGATTTTTCCAGACATTCTGGGCTGGCACAACGGCGTACTCTGCGAAGACACCGTTGGTATCAACGCCGAATATCTTGGTGTTCTGGCAGACGTGATAGCGGTTGTGTCTGCAGGCGTAGCACTTGCCACACACTATATGAGTCTCAACGCTGACGTAATCGCCCACCTCTATTCCCTCAACGCCAGGGCCGACCTCGACGACCTCGCCGGCGACCTCATGCCCCATGATTTGGGGCGGCTTGATCCTGGTCTGGGCCCACTCGTTCCACTCGTATATATGGAGGTCCGTTCCACAGATGCTCGTTGCAAGGACTTTGATGAGAACCTCCCCCGCTCCGGGCTTTGGAATATCCACCTCAACGAGCTCAGCACCATAGGCGGGCTTAGTCTTCATAATTGCAACCATCTTCTCTGGCATGCCATCCCCTCCAGAAATATTTTTCCCATTCAAATAATTTCCAGCAGGGTATAAACGGTTTATGGTCGCAAAATTGTATTAGAAGCCGAAGCCCCCAATTTCCATTTTGGTACCAAGGATAAACACCAAGATGCCCATAGCTATCATTATCGCCCCATACTTAAGGCCAGCCGAGAAATTCCCTTCCCTTATCACCCCTATACCAAGCCCGCTGACGAAGGCTTGGGCAACCACGAAGAGTCCCAGTATTGTCCTTATCGCATCCACAGGCAGTGTAAAGCCGAGCTGTGCACCGGACATTCCCTCAGTAATCTTGGAGATAACCGCCAGTATGAGAGGCCCTATGAAACCGCTTGCGGCCATGAAGAACATCATCTGCATGCCCGTCGCGGCTTTCCTCTCCTTCTTTATCCTGAGTATCTCCCTGACATCGTTGGCAACCGCTACAAGAACGTCGGCCATAGGGGCACCCCTTTCAAGTGCCTCGATTATTATCATCATTGATCTGTAGAGCACCGCAGACTTCCTGTTCCTCATAGCGAACGCCCTAAGGGCATCTATGGTTGGTCTTCCCCTCTTTATCTCGGCGACGGTCCTCTTAAACTCCTCCGTTAATGCACCAAACTTTGCCGTTGTCAGCTCTTCCATAGCTTCCGAGAAAGAAACGCCCGCCCTCAGGGAGCTCGCTAGGTAAAAGAACGCATCGGGGAGCATCTTCTCCATTTCTTCTATTCTCCGAGATACTTTCCAGTAGGGGTAGATAATCGCAAAGGCGAGGAAACCACCAAAGAAGCCGGCGATGCCATAGAGAGGATTAAAGAACATCAAGATTAAGATTAAACCAGAAACTATGCCTACCATGACGGATATTCCAAGGTACTCTGAGGCCTTGAAGTTTATCCCCGCCGAATAGAGAAGGAGCTCGTACCTCTTCAAGTGCCTCTTTGGAACCATCCTCTCTATAAAACCCGTCAGCAACCTGGTGAGCCTTCCATTTGGCATTTTATCACCTCGGCTCGGCCCTCTTTATCATCATGACCATAATGAACGACAGGGAGGGGAATGCGAAGAGTAAGATGACGGCAAGTGCCGGTATCGTTATTACGAGGGCCTTCGCCATGAGGGATGCCGCAAGTATCGCCACAACCATGAGGGTCGGCATTACAACCGTCAGGAACATATATATGAACGCGAGACCGTTCACCTTCTGGACATACTCCATGAGCTTAATGCGATACTCAAAAGAAAAATCCTCAGCCATCTTGTAGAGTACATCGGCAAGGTTGCCGCCAAACTTTATCGCCCTAAGCATCTGCTTCACAACCCTACTGACACTCTCCGACCCCATGCGCTCCTCGAACCTTGTTATCGCATCTTCAAAGCTCGCCCCACCATGCATGTCCCTAATCATGAGCTCGAATTCCTCTGAGATGGCTCCATAATCAGCGTTCGCAACTGACAGAAGGGCTTCCGCAATGCCCACGCCTGCGTTCAATAGCGCGGCCATGTGCCTAAGAACATAGGGCAGAGCTCTTTCAACTTCTTCAACTCTCCTCCTCCACACTATCTTTGGGTAGTACCTCATGTACATGAAACCACCAATGAATCCGAGGAGTCCAAGGAGGATAGAAAGGTCTATTGGCATGTAGAGGAGAAAGCCAACCAGAAATCCAAATATTGCCGCAAATATAGCAACGCCAAGCATAAGGGCAACGTATCTTTCCCTGGACATCCTCATATTAGCCCTGTAAAGATCAACATCAAGACCCTTGATTGATTTGCTGAGCGATTCGACAGGCCCCCTGAAGTACTTGAGCATTGCATCAGCAAACCTCTCCGAAAACGGACGCTGAAGCTCTTTCTCGCGCCACTCAATCGTCTCTTCAAGGATTTCCTCCTCTTTCTTTTCTCTCTCCTTTTGGATTTCCTCCTGCATTTTCTTTAGGAGCTGGAGCCTTTCGGCTATTGGCATACTGCGGGGTATCCTCCTGATTGGCTTCTCTGCAACTTCAATTGTCTTGCCCCCGAGCTTCTCTAGGAAATTCGTTATCTTTTTCTTAATAGCCATTTACTCTCCCTCACACGAATTCTTGAACCCTTCTGCTCATCTCTATTGTGGATTCCCTTTGAATCTTCTTCAGGAACTCCTCCTCGTCCACGTAAAACTCCCTTATGTTAGCACCTACCTGGTCTATGCCTCTTATGCCCCTCTCTATCATCCACTCTAGAATGAGCTTTCTCTTCTCTATCTCGATTTTCAGCTCCTCGACGCTCATGCCCGTGTGATATGATAACGTATTAAGAAATCTGCTCGGAACGCCCGTCGACACGAGCTCATCCTTGGCGGGGTCGTATTTATAGAGCTTGTTCAACTGAACGCTCTCCCCCTCTATTCCAGAAACCTCAGCTATCTCCGTTATCCTTCTTATCGTTCCCTTCTTACGACTGTGATAGCGGACCTGCATAATAATTATGTCGAGTGCCGGGATCATAATCCTGGGAACGTTCATCGGTGGGCTCTCAAGACGAACTATGGTCTCCCTAGCGCTGTTGGCGTGTATGGTGCCCATACAGTTGGAAACTATAAACCCACCGAACTTCCCGGCTATGTAGGTGTGATTATCCGCAACTGTCAGGTCGTACACATAATCATCCACGTTAATCTCCTCTATCTCCACGACCAAATCCCAGTAGACATCCGCATCGGCGAGGAGTTCGAGTTCCGAGCGCTGTAAAATCTTTGCCAACTCCTTAACGCGTCTGCGTGAGGGTGAGCAGACGTTCCGCTCATAGGCCTCTATAGTGCTTCCACTAAGTCCGAGCAGGGAAGCAAGCTCTTCCTGAGTCAGTCCAGCAGATCTTCTTATCTCCCTGATAAGCTCACCGATGTTTGGTATAACGTCAAGGGACTCACCGGCTTTCTGAGAGAGTGCTATGTAGTCGCCAACCCTCAGCTTCTCGGCGTTTATCTCAACTATTCCGTTTTTGATTATGTAAACGGGGTGGTCCGGAGTTAAAGTTATCTCCTTGCCTGTCTTGGTTCTGATACGCAGCATCCTGCCCCTGTATCTCCTGCGCCATACCCTCGTCACTGGCTTATCCTCAATCTTGAAGGTCTCCTTGTTGAAGCTCTTGACGAGAATCCCCCTCTCGGATACGTCCACCCACTCAAAGTCCCCTTCTCTGTGGATCTCTCCATCCTGGAAGAACTCCTCAGCCAGCCTCCCTATCTCAATTACTCCGCCGTCAGAGAGCTGTATTGGCTCGTCCCCGAGTAAGGCACCATCATGACCGGTATTCATCGCCGTGAACATAGTTCTCGCTTCAGGCCCGCGAACCTCACCAACGATAATCCTGTCGGGACGCATACGCAGGGTGTTCTTAACAAGGTCATCCATAGTTATTTCTCCCTTCCCCTCGACGTTTGGCGGTCTCGTCTCGAGCCTTACCCAGTGCTCTATAGGCAACTGAAGCTCCGCAGTATCCTCTATGCTTATGACGCGCTCGCTCGGGGGTATGAACATTGCAATGGAGTTGAGAGTAGTGGTTTTACCGGAACCGGTTCCACCGGCCACGAGGATGTTGGCCGGCTTAACGCCGAGACCATCAACGAGGAGCCAGAGAAACGCTGCGACCTCCGGGTTAAGCGTGCCATACTTTATCAGGTCTATTATCGTCAGCGGATCCTTTTTGAACTTACGGATAGTTAGCGTCGGTCCGTCAAGGCTTATCGGAGGTATGGTGGCGTTTACACGGCTACCATCGGGGAGGCGGGCATCAAGAAGCGGACTTTGTTGGTCTATCCTCCTGCCAACCTCCCTCGCTATGCGCTCTATTATGTTGAGGATTTCCCTATCATTTTCGAAGACGATGTTGGTCTTGCACATGCTGAAGCGGCGATGCCACACGTAGACAGGCCTGTTCGTTCCAATAACCATAATCTCCTCAAGGTTATCATCCCTAACGAGGGGATCAAGCTTGCCGTAGCCAATCATGCTTTGAACGACGAGTTCCGAAAGAAGCTCGACCCTACCCTCCGACAGGGTTGGTGCCATTTCCTTGACCATCTTCCTAACTTCTCGGAGAAAGACCCTCCTACGTTCCTCGAGGTTCGGTATGCTCTCCGGATCTATCTGAATTTCCACTATAGCCCTGTCCCTGACCATTTTAAGCAACCTTTCCTCCTCCTTGCTCAATTCTGGCATTTTAATTTCATATATTGGAATTGGTTCCCCTTTGACCTTCAGTATCCTCACGTTGCCGTAAACATCGAGAACCTTAATCTCCCCAGAATAAACGGAGGGTTTTCTCGCTCTCGTCCCAAGGATGTCTTGAATACCCATATCTACAAGAGCAGGCTGCTCTCTCACTTTCTTGGGCTCCTCGCTCGGCTTCTTCAGTATGTCTTCAAGCTTCGGACCTCCGCCCCCTTTCAAGAAGGCCAGGGGAGATGGAGTATCTTCCCTGGGTGCACTCTCCTTGGTGAGGAGTGCCCCAAGGGAGAGATCTGGAAGGGATGCTTTATCCTTCTCTGCTGGCTTCTCTTTCGGCCTCTCACCCTTACCAAGTATGGCCTCAAGGGAGAGATTATCTCCACTAAGTATCTCATCAATCCAGGACGTTGACTTTTTCTTTTTCTCCTTCTTTTCCACACTCCATCACCGTCCCTTAATCTCCAATCTCCCACCTGAATCTGTAAGAAATCTCGAATTCAAGCTTTCTACATCCTATGTTCATATCTGCACCAAGCCACACTATCCAAATAGGGAAGTCAATGGGCTCCATCTCGCCTCCTTGAATTAACGTGGCCTTTATCTTGCCTAGGGTGATTAGGGAATCTGTGAGCTCGTAGAGGACAAGGTCAGGGGTCACGTTGAGGGAGACGCCCTCCTTCATAGGTTCAATTCCAAGGTATTCGGGGAGGAAATCATTAACGTACTCCCTATATGTCATCGTGTAATTGGGCGTGAAGGCATAGTGCTCCGCATCCTTAAAGAGGACAGGGGGTGCAATGGCAAAAAGTGTTCTGAAGTTTCCGTATTGTCCGGGAACATTTTCAACCCTAAACCCTACCGTCCCCCAGTAATTAAGGATCTTTATGCTGGGATCCCGAATTGGAAAGAGTATCGTTGGATCAATGAACTTCGGGGTGTTAAGCAACTGGGGGTATATAACATCGCAGAAGGGTCCATTTCCAAGGTCATCTTTCGTATTGACGTGGCCTGTGACATTTCCATTTTCAAGGGTTACCTCAGTTATTTTATACTCACCACATAGACTGACGTAATCCTTGAGGTCTATCACAAGGGGGTTCGACTCTATAATCCTGAACTCAACGACCACAACCTCGTGTGGATGTATCCAGAAACCAATGTAGTAGTTCAATGTGTTTGCCCAGGAATTGCCAAGAGAATAGTACACCGTGTCACCAACCAAGAAAGACTTATAGCTTTCGTTGCCAGGATATCCCCTGTGAACGACGAAATCGTAGCGAGGATTCACAAGGACGAACTTAGGGAAGGGGCCCGTGTTTACAAGGGTAACGTTAAGGGTCAGGTAAAGCTCTGAGTGGAGACCTATGTTATTATAATCGGGGTGACTGGGGAGGTTATACGTCCCACCGAGCACGGGAGACGTCGTAAAAGCTACTAAAAATGTTAGGAAGAGAGCAATAACCGGCCTCACCCCTGTCACCCCACGATTTTCGCTATCACTATCGAGCCCCTATAATTGAGGATGTCGGGAACGAACTCCTTGGGAACCTCGACCACCACTAGGACGAGGGTGTTAGGTGGTAACGCAAGGAAGCCGGACTCTTCTTCGAGATCAAGGACTCTCCACCCGTAGTTCTTTAGTTGCTCCCTGACTTCCTCCGGAGTCTTTATCTTACCGGCCGCTATCGCCTTAAGTATTTCGGAGAGGTCAACCGTGTAGGAATAGGAAGCGGTCACACTCTCGCTACTGACTTGGCTAGTGGAATGCTGCTCCTGCTTCTGCTGGCTTATCGTGAGGGTATTGTCACCCGGGGTGTAGGAGGTGCTAGAGGTGTCGGTCGTTGAGGTTGTGGCAGAGCTCGATATCGAGGTGCTCTGACTCTGAGATTCGGAAACCGAGATCATCCCCGCATCCGTTGAGAGAAGTGGCAAGACGACGTAACCCTCTGGAGCTATCTCTACGAATTTTGTTCCGTTCATAGCGTATATCTTTATCTTATCTCCAGGTTGGAGGAACCCACCAACGACGTTGTCGCGCGTGAGGAGAAGGGCAATTTGAACATATTCAACTTTCTCAACTTCATAGGAGAGAAGCTCCGCGAGGTCGTTTATCTTGCTTATCTCCACCTTCGCCTCCTGCTTAGTGTATATCCGCATTTCTTGGCCCTTCTTGAGGATTACCTTCTGGGTGGGAATTGTATCAATGCGATAGTAGTAGTACTGCTTCCACAGATTCAGGAGGTAGGGCGTCGGGTCTATCGAGAGCACGGCTTCCTTGCTTTGGGCTTCATCGATCTTCTGGATGATTTCATCCATGGTCTTTACCACTTCACTCTTGAGTTCATCGGGAAGCGGCATGGCAAGAAGGGGTTCAAATGCCATCGTCACGTTGGCTTTCACCTGCTCCTTGAGCAGTTCAAGCTCCCTTTGAGCCCTCAGGGCCTCCTCTCTGCGCCTTTCTTCTTCTATTTCTCTAAGCCTTTGCTCGTATGTAGCCTTTACATCTATCTGATTGAGCTCCTCAATACTTTTGGCAGCCATAATCTTATTTATTATGTTGGTACTTGACAGTATCATTAGCGAGCTCCCCCGTAAAGTATTTATTTACCTCAGCTATTTTGGCTTGTTTAGCTAATTCCAGTTCTCTCGCGGCCTTGTTTTGAAGGTAGACATAAACGGCAAGCACAGCAACTATGATTATTATGCTTATAATCGTCGCCCCTATAATTATCCTCTTCCGCCTCTCCCTTTCTCGCAGGGTACCTATCCTAGAAATCCTCCTCCTAGGAGGTTTCGGTGCCGCAGGAACGGGAGGCTGCTCCTCCGTCTCTCCAATAGTTCTTCCAAGCTCTCTTAAACGTCTAATCTTGGACTCTATATCCTCAGCCACGTTCGACACCACCGTCATAATTATCTAACTTAAACGCGAGATCAGTAATTGGAAGTCCTGCCATAATCTTGGACTCACCATATTTATTTAACTTTCGCCTTTCGCTAACACGGTTCGGAGGGATTAGCATTGGAGAGATTAACAGCCCGCGTCGTGGAAATTCGTGGCAGATGTCCGGTATTTAAGGTTGGGGACAGAATAGTTATAGAGGGACCAGAGGTAAAACTTGACGAAACGGATGCCCTCTGCACCCATGCCTTTGCATCCCTACTACCATATATAGTCGCCCTTCGAAAGGGTATTAAGCCGAGGGAACTTGGCCTAGGAAAGGGAGACAAGGCCTACATCCAGTGTCTTGATCCGGGACCACCCTATACGGATGGGGGAACAGTAATCTTCGAGATAGCGGTGGTGGAGAATGAAGCAGAAAAAAGCGTGGGCGATAGTGAAGGAAGTTATTGAAGAAGCCGACATAGTCGTCGAGGTAGTGGACGCCAGAGACCCAATAGGAACGAGGAATAGGAAGCTTGAAAGGATGGTCCTGGAGAGTGGGAAGAGGCTTCTCATAGTTATGAATAAAGCTGACCTCGTGCCCAAGGAATGGGCCGAAGAGTACAAGCGGAGGAGCGAGTTGCCCGTGGTATTCATCTCGGCGAGAGAGAGGAAGGGAACGGGGATATTGCGGAGAGAGCTCAAGAAGCTCGCGAGGGAGATTGGGAAAGAGAAAGTTAAGGTCGCCCTTATAGGCTATCCCAACGTGGGCAAGAGCACCATAATCAACGTCCTCAAGGGAAAGCACGCCGTGGGGACGGCCCCCATTCCTGGGTACACGAAGGGAAAGCAATTGATAAGGCTAACAAGAAGGCTGTGGCTCCTGGACACTCCAGGCGTCGTCCCCATAGATGACTTCGACGAGTTAGTGATTAAAGGTGGCTTTCCCGCCGATAAAATAGAGGAACCGGTAAAGCCGGCCTTGAAGCTAATCTCCCGCATACTCGAGACAAGGAAGGAAGCGATAACCGAGAAGTTCGGCATCAAAGAGTTCGAGAGCGAGGAGGAAATTCTCAGAAAGATAGGGGAGAGAAGAGGTCTCATCAAGGCCGGTGGCGAGGTTGACTTAGAGGAAACCGCTCGCTGGTTCCTCCGTGAGTGGCAGACCGGCCGCTTCACACTCTTTAGCACGGATGAGAGAAAAGAAGAGGAATACGTCGAAGACTTCGACGACATCCTAAATCGAATTGCGGAACTGGAGCTCACGGAACCAAGGGTAATCCTCTGGAAGTTCGGAAGGGAGCTTGAGGAGAAACTGGGACCCAAGAAAAGGTTTGGAGCTGTGAATGTCGGCAACTTCATGGTGGCCATAGCCACAGGCTTTAAGAAGTGCCCCAATGCCCTCAAATTCGTCGAGAGGATTACCGGGAAGTACGTTATTGCGGCTGAATGCTTCGGGAAGAAGTGGAAGGGGATAGTGGCAGTTCTGGAGTGATGGATATGAGGCTCCTCCTGACGACGGCTCAGGGAATAGAAGACGTTGCGAGTAGAGAAGTCGAACGGATCCTTGCGGAGGTGGGAATTGAGGGAAAGATTAGGAAGAGACCCCTTGGAGTCGAGGGAAGGTTAGAGCTTGAGGTTGGCGAGGCTTACTACACCGATGAGAAAGGCAGGAAAAGGCCTCTGAGCGTTGCAACTCTCCTGAACGAGCGGTCTAGAACCCTCCACAGGGTAATGCTTGAGGTTGGGATGGGGGAAGTTGGAGGGCTGGAAGATATAGAGACCCTCGTTCAAAAGCTACCTGTTGAGAAGTACGTGAAGGCAACGGAGAGCTTCGCCGTGAGGGCGGAGAGGCTTGGGGAGCATGACTTCACGAGCATTGACGTGGCAAGGGTTGTAGGGAAGGTAATAGTCGAGAAGACCAAGGCCCTCGTGAACCTCGACCATCCCGCGGTCATATTTAGGGCCGAACTTGTCGGCCGATCCTTCTTCCTTGGCGTCGACACAACGGGCGACCACTCGCTCCACAGGAGGCCCTGGAGAGTCTATGACCACCCGGCCCACCTCAAGGCAAGCATAGCCAATGCACTGATTGAGCTTGCCGAGCCTGACGGCGGACCCTTCATAGACCCCTTTTGCGGTAGCGGAACCATTCCAATCGAGCTCGCCTTGAGGGGATATACCGGTGAAATAATCTGCCTTGAGAAGTTCAAAAAGCACCTTCTTGGAGCAAAGATGAACGCAATCTCGGCTGGGATTATTGACCGGATAAACTTTATCCTCGGCGATGCAACGAAGCTGAGCGAATACGTTAAGAGCGTTGACTTTGCCGTTAGCAATCTTCCCTACGGGCTAAAAATCGGGCGGAGGAGCGCGATTCCAAAGCTTTACATGGACTTTTTTGCGGAGCTCGCCAAAGTCCTCGAGAAGAGAGGCGTTTTCATAACCACCGAAAAGGGGGCGATAGAGAAAGCAATAGGGGAGAACGGGTTTAGAATTATTCACCACCGCCTCATCGGCCACGGTGGGCTGATGGTTCACACCTATGTGATCGAGTAAAACTTTTAAGCAAATTTTTCCTACTTTGTTTGGTGGTTATATGAAGGAAAAGGCAATCATTTTTGGCCTCACCGTTCTAGTGGTGCTTCTCGCCGGGGGTATATACTACACTTTCAACCACTACAGCTTCAACTACGAGTGGAAGACCAACCTTGAGGACTACAGAACATACAGGCTCATCGGGAACTCGACGCTGAACGGCTACGTGAAGGCTAATGGCGAGATAAGCGTCTATATACTCACGAAGGAGGACTTTAAGAGGCTCAAGGAGGGCGAGTCCTTCAGCTATTACAGGGCCTGGGAGCACGTGAAAGATGTAGAGTTCAAGAACGTCAGAATTCCAGATGGAGATTACCTCCTCGTCATCAAGAACGACAAGAAGGGAATGCAGTGGATTTCGGTGAAGCTGGTCAATAAGAAGTAAAAAATTAGCAGAGGATTGAGCCCTCAGCCAGAACGTCGAACTCGACCTTTCCAATGCCCTCTATCCAAGCTTCAACCCTGTCTCCATGCCTTAAAGGGCCAACACCTGCAGGAGTCCCTGTGGCTATTATGTCTCCCGGTTCGAGCGTCATAATGCTTGAGATGTATTCTATGAGCTCCGGAATTTTGAAGACCATTTGACTCGTTCTCCCAAGCTGCCTGACCTCTCCGTTAACCTTTAGGCCAATCTCAAGGTCGCTGGGGTCAAGCTCCCGCCTGTCCACGACACGAGGACCGATTGGGGCGAAGGTGTCGAAGCCCTTGGCGATGGTCCAGGGAAGACCCTTCCTCTTAGCCTCAGCCTGAAGGTCTCTCGCTGTGATGTCGAGCATTATAGTGTAACCGAGGACGAATTCCATTGCCCTCTTGGCTGGAACGTTCTTAGCGCGCTTGCCGATTATCACAGCGAGCTCGACCTCATGGTCAACGCGTTTACTGATCCGAGGAAGGATTATCGTGGAGTTTGGCCCTATTAGCGCCGAGGGAGGTTTTAGGAAAAAGACTGGCTTTTCTGGAATGTCGCTTCCCATTTCCCTCGCGTGCTCGGCGTAGTTCTTTGCCAGTGCTATTATCTTCGTCGGCCGAACCTCATAGTAACCGTCGCGGAAGGGAAGTCGTATCATCGTGAAAACCTCACAACTCGTAGTACTCAGGTCTTCTGTCCTTGAATATGTCGTTAAGCTCGTTTAGCCTCTTGTTCCTCGCAAGACTCAGGTCTATCTCCGCGACACCGACCTCCTCCTTATCCTCGCTACCTTGAACCAAAACCTCTGCCCTCGGGGAAGCTATGGTGCTGAGGCCTATAAACCTTAGACCGCGCTCCTCACCTATGCGGTCGGCGGTAATCGTGTAGACGCGGTTCTCGAGGGCCCTAATAGGCATGGCCCTAGGTGCATAGGGCATGACTAAGTTGGCGGGATGGGCTATTATATCGGCCCCCTTCAGTGCGAGCGTTCTTGCAGACTCTGGGAAGAACCAGTCGAAACATATCATCACACCCAGCTTGACGGAGCCGAGGTCGAAGACGCGAAAGCCAAGATTTCCAGGCTCAAAGAAAAGCCTTTCCCTGTAGAAGAGATGCACTTTGCGATACTTTCCGATATAACCTTCTGGGCCGACCACGACGGCCGAATTATATAATCTGTCCCTATCCTTCTCGGCTGTTCCGGCCACTATGAATATGTCCAGCTCCTCGGCAAGCTCCATAAGGAAGTCCGTTGTCTTCCCATTGGGAATTGGCTGTGCTATGGCATAAACTTCATCCCCACTCTCAAAGTTGTAGCCTGTGTCGAAAAGTTCTGGAAGGACAACGAGTTTAGCCCCCTCTTTCGCCGCTTCCCTCACCAATCTCTCCGCCTTCGAGTAATTCTTTTCAGGTTCGAGGAGCACCGGTTCCATCTGGACGAAGGCGACCTTCATATCATCACCGGACGTTCGTGGTGAGGTTCCTCTTAATAAAGTTTTTGAAGTCCAAGAGTAGGTAGTGGGGGCACGATAACATTGCAAGATTGAAAATTGTCTCTGGCCTTTGCCCAACGTTCCATTAAGGCCAACTTGTTCTTTTTTTATTCTAAGGAAGGGGAGCCTCTCTAAAAAGGCCTACGTCTGATGGAAGGAATCGGGGGTGGGAAAAGCTTAAAAAGACCCCTCTTAAGCCTACTCTGGAGCCCAGGAGGTGACGCTCATGAAGAGGAGACCAAGGAAGTGGAAGAAGAAAGGTAGGATGAGGTGGAAGTGGATAAAGAAAAGGATAAGGCGCCTCAAGAGGCAGAGGAAGAAGGAGAGGGGCCTTATCTGAGCCCCTCCTTCGGTGATTTTATGGATTTTTCCGACCTCGTCCTTGAGTTTGAAACCTCTCGCGGAAGGCTTCTTCTTCTTGCCGATCCCCACCTTGGATTTGAAATCACTAGAGGCATCAACATCAGGACGAAGTTTGAGGTTAAGCTGGCAGAGTTTATATCCGAGAGATCACCCGATATCGTTGTAATCCTTGGGGACGTCAAGGACGAGCTCGGCCTTGGCCCCTTCACTCGACGAGTTCTCGAAGAGTTCTTTGCCCTCCTAGGGGATTTTGATGTTATCATAACAAAGGGCAACCACGACGGACGGATTGAAAATGTGGCTGAAAAATTCGAGAATATTGAGGTTGTTAATTACGTTTTGATCGACGGAGCTCTCTTCATTCACGGTCATCAAACCCTCCCGGAAGTGGAGTTTGAGATGGCATATCTCGGTCATATCCATCCGGCGGTCCTAATAGGCTGGAGAGGTGTTAAAAAGAAAGTTAAGTGCTTTTTTAAAATTGGAAATTTCTTGATAATTCCAACGGTGAACCCCTTCTTTGAGGGAATGGACGTTCGAGAGGGAATAAAGAGAGTGCCCTTCTTGAGGGAGGCCGTAGAGGGGGAGGCATTTCTGCCACCGGGAATTTATCTCGGCAAACTATCTATATAGACTATATTGGATTAATAGCTCACAATATTCTATTTCGGCAATGTATTTATAGCAAACCCTACCACCGGCGACTTGGTGAGAAAATGTTATGGGACCCATGGCTCCTGATAACTATAGCCATTGGTCTCTTCATGGCCTGGGCCATAGGTGCCAATGATGCGGCCAACTCCATGAGTACAGCCGTAGGAGCGGGGGCTATTACGCCAAGACAGGCGGTTATCATCGCAGGCGTTCTTGAGTTCACGGGAGCATACTTCTTCGGAAAGACCGTCACCGAAACTATCAGAAAGGGTATAATAGATCCCTCGAAAATAAACGACCCCAACGTCCTGATATATGGGTCCGTGGCCGCCCTCCTTGGTGCCACGCTCTGGCTTTTGATAGCCACCCACTACGGCCTCCCGGTCTCGACAACGCATTCAATAATCGGAGGGATAGTTGGGTACGGAATCGTCTACGCAGGTCTATCCGTGGTTAACTGGAGTAAGATGGTGCAGGTAATCCTCAGCTGGATACTCTCTCCGATAGCCGGTGCCATCATGGCCTTCATAGTTTTCAAGGCCGTTACAAAGACCGTCCTCCAGAGCAAGGATCCGATAAAAAGCGCCAAGCAGTGGTCTCCATTCTGGATAGGGCTGGCCTTCGTCGTCATAGGGACGATGTTCTACATCAAGGTTCTCCATGGAAAGTCCCTCCCGGCGGGCATCCTAAAGTACGGCATACCTGCTGGCATCCTCGCGTTTCTCGTGAGCTTTGCCCTTCTCCAGATCAGGTTCCCCAAGGTTAATCCCTACCTCGGGGCCGAGGCGATATTCCGCAGGGTCCAGGTTATAACGTCCGGGTACGTGGCCCTTGCCCATGGAGCCAACGACGTCGCCAACGCCGTGGGTCCCGTTGCTGCGGTCTATACGATAGCGACGATGGGTCTGGCAGGAGCAAAAGTGCCCGTTCCCAAATGGATACTTGCCCTCGGCGGCCTAGGCATAGCCCTCGGCGTGCTAACCTACGGATATAAGGTTATGGAGACCGTTGGTAAGAAGATAACAGAACTCACGAACACCAGGGGATTCAGCATAGACTTCTCAGCGGCGACTGTAGTCCTCGTCGCAAGCTGGCTTGGCATGCCAATATCAACTACTCACACCGTAGTTGGAGCCGTCATAGGCGTCGGGCTAGCTAGGGGCATAAAGGCCATAAACAAGGACATCGTGAGGGATATAATAATCTCTTGGTTCGTCACGGTGCCCGTCGCCGCCATAATATCCGCCGTAATATTCAAAGCCCTCATGCTCGTGGGGTGATGACATGCAGGTGTGGACGAAGCTCTTCGCCAAGAGTCCCTTCAAGCCCCTCATAAAGCACGCTGAGGTCGTTGTGCAGGCCGTGGAGACCCTTGAGAAGGCCCTTGAGAGCTGGAGCAAGGGGGACTACGAGGCGATGAGACGCTACGCGGTTGAAGTTGACAGGCTGGAGGACATTGCCGATACCATAAAGAAGGAGCTCAGGGACAGCATCACTTCAAAGCTTCTGATGCCCGTTCAGAGGAGCGACATCCTAGAGTACCTCCACATGCAGGACAAGATAGCCGACGCCGCCGAGGATACTGCCAAGTGGCTTCTTGTGAAGACTAATCCAAACGTTCCGGAGGATATTAGGGACCTCATACTGAAGATGGGGAAAGAGAGCATAAAGGCTGCCAAGCTCGTTTTCGAGGCTATAAGGCAAATGGACATCGTAGTTGAAAGTGGCTTCTCAGAGAGGGAGATAGAGAGGGAGTACGAGCTCATCAGGGAAATCGAGGACGTGGAGAACAAAATAGACGGGCTTGATACAAAGCTCATGAGGCTAGTTTTCGAGAATGAAGATAGGCTGAGCTGGGGCGATGGCCTTTACATACTCAACATAGCCAGAACACTCAGTAACATTTCGGACAAGGCAAAGGACGCCGCGGAAAGAATAAGGATAATGATGAACAAGTGATACGCTCTTCTTTTTCTTCAAATTGCTATCATAGTCGAGGTCATCTGTATCTCGGGCATCTTCCTTATCTTCTCCGTTATGAACTGGTCGAGGTCCTTCAGTGTATCCGTCTCAACCTTCACTATGAGGTCATACTCACCGTAAACGACGTAGGCCTCCTTAACCTCGGGCATCGCGAGAAGCTTCTCCATGATTTCTCTTTCCTTACCGGCGGCCGTAACCATCAGTATAAATGCCGTCACCATCGGCTATCACCAAAATGAATTTACCCTCAGCTAGTATTTAAAGGTTATCTCCTCCTCCTTTGCCGAAACCGACACGCTAATAAGCTACCATCCAGATGGAAACGCGGTGGTCAAAATGGTCATCATGGTTTACAACACGCTCACCAAGAGGAAGGAAGAGTTCAAACCCCTAAGAAAAGGCGAGGTCAGGATGTACGTCTGCGGCCCGACTGTTTACGACTATCCTCATCTTGGCCACGCGAGAACTTACATAGCCTTCGACGTTATAAGGCGCTATTTAGAGCACAGGGGTTACACGGTTCTCATGGTCATGAACTTCACCGACATAGACGACAAGATAATCAAGAGAGCTCAGGAGACGGGCGAAGATCCGAAGGAGCTTGCCGAGAAGTTCATCAGGGTCTTCCTCGAAGACATGGCCGCCCTCAAGGTTAAGCCAGCCGACGTCTACCCCAGGGTAACGGAGCACGTCAACGATATCATAGCCTTCATAGAGAGACTCGAGGAGAAGGGCTACGCCTACGAGGGGAGCGACGGTGTTTACTTTGAGGTTTCTAAGTTTAAAGAATACGGAAAGCTCAGCGGAATAAAGGTTGAAGAGCTCAAGAAAGGTGCGAGGGTTGAGCCCGGCGAGGGTAAGAAGAACCCTGAAGACTTCGCCCTCTGGAAGAAGGCTAAGCCGGGAGAGCCAAAATGGGAAAGCCCCTGGGGCGAGGGAAGGCCGGGCTGGCACATCGAGTGCTCAGCTATGAGTAGTAAATACCTTGGCGAGAGCTTCGACATTCACGGCGGCGGCAATGATTTAATCTTCCCGCACCACGAGAACGAGATAGCCCAAAGCGAGGCCTGCTTCGGGCACGAGTGGGTCCGCTACTGGCTACACACGGGCTTCGTGATGGTCAAGGGCGAGAAGATGAGTAAGAGCCTCGGAAACTTCGTGACGGTGAGAGAGCTTCTCCAGCGGTATTCTCCCGAAGTCATCCGCTTCTTCGTCCTTCAGAAGCACTACCGCTCGCCGCTTGACTACACCGAGGAGGGCCTGATGCACGCGAAAAACAATCTTGAGCGTTTATACAACACGCTTGAGAATATAAGGGTTGCAATGGAGAGGGTGGAGCTGGCTTATACCTGGGGCGAGGAGGAGTTCGAGCTCTACGAGGTGATTAAGGAGGGAAGAAGAAAATTCTATGAGGCTATGGACGACGATTTCAACACCGCTGAAGCCCTTAAGGCCGTCTTTGAGGTTTCCAACGCCGTGAACAGGTACCTCACAAAGGTAGAGAGGCCAAAGGAGAGCGTCCTAAGGAAGGCCTGGGAGTTCTTCAAGGCTGTAAGCGAGGTCTTCGGTCTCTTTGAGGACTACTTCAAGGAGCAGAAGACCGGAAACGAGGAGGCCCTTATAAAGCTGCTCGTGGATGTCAGAGCCCAGCTGAGGAAGGAGAAGCGCTATGACCTTGCCGATAAGATCAGGGAAGAGCTCAGAAAGCTTGGCATTCAGCTGGAGGACACTCCCCAGGGCACGGTGTGGAAGAGGATTAGAGTTTAATCCTCCGGCCCGTGAATGTATGAAAAGTTCATCGTCAAGAGCGTGTCCACAAATCCGCTCCTGATGTTTTCAATTATCTTGGGGAGTAGCCTTCTGAGTTCTTCCCCCTCAATGGGCCTTTTATCACTCAGCCTTTTTATGCGGCCGTCCCTCCTGTCGAGCACGATGATCTCATCATTTCCCAAGTACAGAGGGAGATAGTTCATCCGAAAGCCATAGAACTTCTCGGCAAACTCCATCCTCGCTCTTAGGAGGCTGAGGTACTCCAAGAGCTCTTTTTCGTCCATGAGGACCCTCCCTTACCCTCCACCCTCCAGTATTTAAGACTTCCGCTCAGAGGACGCCCAAGTATTTGTGAACCTGGAAGCTCAGGCTGACGTTCTTCCTCCCCATTATCAGGGCAGCTTCACGGTAAAGGGCCATGAGCTTTGTCATGGGAATGTCCATTGGCTCCCTCGGCTGGATGGCAAGGGGAGCAAGGCCCTTCAGGAGCGAGGCGTACCAGCGAATGTTCTCAACCTTGGTATCCTTCGTTACTACGAGCTTCGCGTAGACCTCGGCTCCCGCCTCCTTTAATATCCTTATGCTCTCAACCTCCCTGAGAACGAGGGAGCGCCAGTTCTCCGTAGCCTTAGCGGTCTCGTCCTTTATATCAACACTCGCATAGTCCGTTAGGGGAGCGATCTCCTTGATGAGCCCCGGAAGGCCCCCGTGGGTTTCTAAAAAGTTGTCGAAGCCGAGCTCCCTCATTTTCTCCATTATAGCCTGAAGCCCCCTGACCTGGAGCGTCGGCTCGCCACCCGTGTAGCTTATCGAGTGAATGTCCTCAGTGTCGAGGCGAAGAATTGCATCTACGACCTCATCCAGCCTGGCCGGATTTGGTCTGTACTCGAAGCGGCCCGTGAAAGGCTCAACTTCATAGCGCCAGTGAAGGACGCTGGAGGCATTTATAAACTCTCTGGAATCGCAATAATTACAATCAAGGTCGCAGCCTGCGAAGCGGATGAATATCTGCCTTCTCCCAAAGGCGCTTCCCGGGACGCTACCTCCCTCACCCTGCCAGCTGTTGAAGACCTCTGCCAGAACGAGCCTCATCTTATCACCTCAGAACTCAAGCTCGACGGCGTTCTCGTCCCCTTCCCAAAGAATTACGCGCTTCAGCTTCACGTGGCTTGGGAGTCTGTCTCTTATCCGCCCCGCTATCCGGAGGGCAATATTTTCAACTGTGGGATTGTCGAGAAGGTTGTTAAGGTTCCTGTGGTCGAGCTCCCTTACAACACCCTCAACTATCTTCCTGAGCTTTAAGAAGTCTATAACATAGTCCCTCCTTAACGGCCCCTCAACGGTTACTTCGAGCGTGAAGGTGTGGCCGTGAACTTCTTCCCAAGCGTCTCCTATTTTTACCGCGTGGGCCGCCTCAAACTTAAAACGGGAGGTAACCCTAATCTTCATTCGAGGCCACCACGAAAAGTAAGATGGGGGAGGTAATAAGTCTACCTGATTTTGGCCCCAAGCTTTACCTCCCTGTCGGGCATAAGGAGGGCCACGTTCTCGCCGTCATCTGCCGCTAAAAGCATTCCCTGACTTTCAACACCGCGGAGCTTCTTGGGCTCGAGGTTTGCGACCACGACAACGTAGCGGTTGAGAAGTTCCTCGGGCTTGTAATACTTCTTCAGCCCGGCGACAAGCGTCCTAACTTCGCCCCCAAGATCCACCTTGATCACATATAACCTGTCGGCGTTCGGATGGTCCTTGACTTCGATTATCTTTCCAACGCGGAGGTCAAGCTTCGCGAAGTCCTCGAACTTGACGCGCTCCATTTCCTCACCCCCCTTTTTCTTCCCCTTCTTGGCCTTTTTCTCGAGTTCTTCACCGTAGATACTCTTAAGTATTGCCACAGCCTCCTCCCTGCGCTTCTCGCCAAAGCGCTCAAGAATTATCCTAACGACGTCATCCATCTTGTAGTATTTATCGAGGAGGAGCTTCGCGCTCTCGGGGTTTCCGCGTGCAACGTAGTTCACAATGAAATACACAATTTCATCGTCGGTGACCTTCCTGAAGAGTATCTCAGCCTTCCTGACCCTGTGACCGGCCGGAAGCTCCCTGAACTGCCAGCGCTTGAGCTCCTCGAGGTTGAGCAGGTGCCATATCTTCTCGCTCGCATCCGGCAGGAAGGGCTCGAGGAGTATTCCTAGGGCCTTGACTATCTGCAGGGAGACGTTGACAGTCGTCGCCGTCCTAATCCTGTCCTCCTTCGCGGTCTTCCACGGCTTCTGGTGGTCGAAGTAGCGGTTTCCGAAGGATGCAAGGGCCATAACCCTCTTGAGGGCGTCCTTGAATCTGTACTGGCTTATTAGCTCACCAACCTCCTTGAATGCCCTTTCAATCTCCTCGAAGGCCTGTTTATCAAGGTCGTCCAGCTCACCCCTTTCCGGGACTATTCCGTTGAAATAGCGGTTCACAAAGGTTAACGCCCTGTGGACAAAGTTTCCAAGGTTGTTAACGAGCTCTTCATTGATTTTCGCCTTAAAGTCGGCGAAGCTGAAGTCGCTATCTCTAGTCTCGGGCATTATTGCGGTGAGGTAGTAGCGGAGGTAGTCTGACGGAAACACGTCGAGGAACTCGTGAACCCAGATGGCCCAGTTCCTGCTCGTCGAGAACTTTTTGCCCTCGAGGTTGAGATATTCGTTAGCCGGAATGTCGTAGGGCAGGTTCCACTCAGCCTCGACGTCCCTATCCTTGTACTTGCCGTAGGCCATCAGGAAGGCCGGCCAGAATATGGCGTGGAATGGAATGTTGTCCTTGCCTATGAAGTGAATTACCTTAGTTTGACCGTCGATGTTGAGCCAGTATTTCTTCCAACCGTCCGGCTCTCCCTTCCTCTTGAAGTACTCCATCGTTATCGAGATATAGCCTATGGGAGCCTCAAACCAGACGTAGAGGACCTTGCCCTTTACGTCCTCTTCATCGAGTGGAACAGGAATGCCCCAGTCGAGGTCGCGCGTCATTGCCCTCTCTTCAAGACCTTCCTCAATCCAGCCGAGGACGGTGTTCCTCACGTTCGGCTTCCAATGCTCCTGCCGCTTCACCCACTCTTTGAGCCTCTCCGCGAAGTCCTCCATCTTGATGTAGTAGTGGGCGGAATCCTTGAAGGTTATCGGGTTGCCGCAGAGGTTACAGCGCGGGTTTATGAGTATCTCCGGCGTGAGTGGCCTTCCACAGATCTCACACTGGTCGCCACGCTGGTTCTCCGCCCCACAGTAGGGGCATGTTCCGATGACGTACCTGTCGGGCAGGAACATCTTGTCATGCTCGCAGTAGGCTTGCTTTGTGACCTTCTTGACGAGATGGCCGTTTTTGAGAGCCCTTAGGAAGAACTCCTGGCTTAGTCTGTAGTGAACAGGAAGTTCAGTTCTTCCAAAGAAGTCAAAGCTTATCTTCGCCCTCTCGAACGTCGTCTTTATGTGCTCGTGAAACTCATCAACGATTTCTCTTGGGCTCCTACCCTCCTTCAGGGCCCTGAAGGTTATCGGCGTTCCATGCTCATCGGTTCCGCATATAAAGACCACTTCCTCGCCCCTCAGCCTCAGATAACGAACGAAGATGTCCGCGGGGAGGTAAGCACCGGCGAGATGACCGGCGTGAATTGGCCCATTGGCATAGGGAAGCGCGGAGGTCACCATGTACCTGACCATTTTACCACCTCCTGCCCGTTGTTGTGAAAGGTGCAAAATTTAAACATTACGGTAGGTTATTACGACAGGTAGACGTTATGTCTCATTTTGTATATCAATCGCCAGCTCCACCCAGTTTTCCCTTCCCTTCTTGTAAATCTTGACGAGACCCCTCTGCTCTAGTCTTCTAAACATCCTCCAAGCGGAGGTCTTAGGTATATCAAGAGCCTTCCTAACATCGGCCTGGCTAGCTCCCCCGCCAACCTCCATCAGGTACTTTATGGCCCTTATCTCATCGTCATTTAGGTTGTATTCCCGCATCAAGCGGGAAAGAAAGTCTTCGGGAGGTTTCTCCTCAACCTTCTTCGGCCTCCTCCAGAATCTCAAGGCCACCAAAAGGGCAATAATAACCGCACCGATGAGGAAGTACGTATAGAAACGCCTCCTTTCGGGGATTATGTCCTCGAACACGTAGGAAATGCTCTGATTTCCTGGTGGCATCTCTATTGTGTTCCCGGAAAGGGATATTGGGATATCACTCAGGCCCACGATCACCGTGCCCTCCGGAAGCACCACCGTGAAAGTCTGATTGATGGAAACTTTAAGGGTCCATACGACACCCTCCTTCATCGTGAGGTCGGGCGTGTAATAACTCACGAGAATCTCATCCGCATCTTCTGGGTAAACCACGAGGACATCCCCACGAATCTCATAGACGAGCGGCTCCCCATTTTCATCAGTTACCTCTATTCCCTCAACATTTTTCCCAAGCAACGGGATTTCAACCTGGAAGGCGTACTCCTCCGGGATTATCCTCATCGAGACCTCAACGACACCATCCCTGTAAACCTTAAGCTGGAGATCGATTGGGATATACTGGGCAGATGCGAGGGGCAGGAGAAGCATGAGAAAGAGCAAAAAAATCCAGGTCCTCATTCCGAGCCCCCCCCAGCCATCGATATGAAGCGACCCACGTAATTCAGGGCCCTAAGAGCGTTGACCATGTAAAGGAGGGCCTCCCTCTCCCTACCCATGGAGAGGCTTAAGGAGGCCACTTCGATGTTCTTCTCCGCGAATGTCAATGCTTCCATGGGTCTTGAAACATCAATTCCACTTCTCGACATATCCTCAAGGATACCCCTATACTGGTTGGCCTTAACTTGGAGCCTACCGAGAAAAGACCTCGGATTCTCGGAGGCCTGCCTGAAGACGTAGGCTGCCTGAAGCCTGCTGGCCTCAGCCTGGAGTTTGAGGAGGAGTGGTGAGCTCTCATCTATGAGCTGAAGAGCCTCCAACCACTTGCCTTCTTCCACGAGCCTCTTTACTCTTTCCCTTAAGGCCCTAACCTCCTCCACCTCATGCCGAATTTCATTGACCTCAATGCCAACGTCCTCAGCACTTAGGGCGGTCAGCTCGGCGTACTTCAGGAGAAACCCACTCTTATTCAGGAAATCCTCGACTACGTGCCTCGCGTTCCTCTGCCTGAAGGTGAGAAACATAGATATTAGAGCACTTTCAAGCATCCTTTTCTCACTTTCCGCTTTCTCCAACGTTTTTTTAGCAGCCTGAACGTTCTCGACTCTTAGCTCATTCCTTGCCTGCAGGTATAGGGAAAGGGTGTTCAGATAAGCTTCTCTAAGCGCGGAGGTGTTGTAACCCCTCTTTTCTAGGTAAGTTAAGGTTAAGTTAACGTAACTCAGGTATTTCAGCCCCCTGTTTATCTCCCCGGCAAGGTCCATTTGGCTCTCGTCCCTAACCTCAACCTGCCGAAGGGAACTCTCAACGGCTCTGAGACCCATCACCGAGAGATTTTTGGCCTCTAGATACTTTCCGGCATCCAGCATATCTGTTGCCCTATCCCTAAGCTCCTCCGCGGCCTTCACGTTTCCATCAACATCGAACATCTTGGCAACGCTTATCGCCCTCTCAAGAACCTTAAGAAGAGCTTCCGCACTCTCCCTTTCATCCGCATAGACTACGGTCGCGGAAAGAATCATTGCCACGATTAACAGAGCAGCGCTTTTACTTCTCATTCACGCTCCCACTTGAACTTTACCTAATTCATTCATAGGGTTTGCGGTGAGGTGCCAATGTTTTTAACCTAAGCACCGAGCTCCCCTCATGCGGAGATACGCTATCGTTCTCGGTAAAAACCCGGAGCTCAGCATCGCAGAGCTCAGAGCATTCTCCAAAAGGTTCAGGTTAGGGATTAGGATACTTGAGGAGCATCTCTCAGGCCCAAATACGAGCTGGGTTCTCATCAAGGCAAAGGAAGAGATAGAAAGATATTTCAGATGGCTCGGAGGCTCTCTGAAGCTTGTCTGGATTATCGGGAATGGGGAGGATGCGATAGAACATCTCGAATATGCAAGGCTCTTTACCCTCAGCCTTTACGGGAACAACGACTGGCGGGTGTGGAGGAAGCTTGGGTCAAAAGTCAAGGAAATCCTCAAGAGGAAAGACAGAACGAAGTTCTTTAAACCTGCCAACGTTTACGCCATGCCCGGCGAGCTCCTGCTAAAGGGCTTTCCAGAGACCAAGGACTTCGTATTCTTCTTCAGGGACGGTGATATCCTCGTGGGAGAGACCGTTAGGATAACGGATCCCTTCGAACTCAAGAAACTTGACGTTGAAAGGCCGGTTGTGAGGCCCATCCTTTCGATACCACCAAGGCTTGCAAGGATAATGGTCAACCTCGCCGAGGTCAGGAGGGGGAATGTCCTCGATCCATTCTGCGGCATCGGAACAATCCTTCAAGAGCTCATCCTCCAGGGCCTGAACGCCTACGGAAGCGATAGGAATCCGGAAAGAATAAGGGAAGCCCGGAGAAATCTCGAGTGGCTTAGAAGAGAGTTCCGCGTCAGGAAGGTTGCCCAGCTTGAGATCTGCGACGTCAGAAGGCTTAGAAAGTGCTTCAGGACTCGCTTCGATGCTATAGTCACGGAGCCCTACATGGGCAAGCCCCTACGCCGAACGTCCACGAAGGAAGAGGCCGTGAAGATGGCAAGGGAGCTCGACCGCCTCTACTACGGGGCCTTCGAAAGCTTTGCGGACGTCCTGAAGAGGAACGCTCGCGTAGTTTTCGTCTTTCCAGCCTACAGGCTCGAGGGGGGTGGCATGTACAGGAGAAACCGCCCATGGCTTGAAGAGCTGGGCTTCGAGGTTCTCGAAAGGCATCTCGACTTCGAGGAGAGGCACAGGCTCATAAGGGACATCCACGTGATGAAGTTCAAAGGGTAGCAAAATTTATAAAGGCCCTTGCTCGTTAGGGAATTGGCACGAGCCGGGATAGCCTAGCCTGGTGGGGCGGGGGACTCGTAATCCCCAGGTCCCGGGTTCAAATCCCGGTCCCGGCTCCACAACTTTTCCGACATGTTTAAAAGCCTAGAATCCGCCACCCTTCTGGGTGAGAGTATGGCGGTTAAGCGATTACCGGGAAAAGTGAGAAGGGCCCTTCGGGCGAGATACTATGATATCGAGCCGCGAGCCTGGATAGGGAAGAGGGGGCTTGAGGAGAGCGTCATAAAGGAGATAGAAACTCAACTCGCGAGAACCGGCGTCCTTAAGGTTGAGATAAGAAAGGGCGCCCTCATCGCGACCAAGATGACGAGAAAACAGATAGCAGAGAAGGTCGCCGAGCTCACGGACAGCGAGCTCCTCGAGGTCAGGGGCAAAAGGTTTATATTGTTCCGCCCGAGAGAGGGGTGGGAAAGGTATTTAAAGAGACTCCAGCTTAAGGAGCAGGCAAAGAGGAGGGCTCAGGAGGAGCCCGTACGCAAGATTAAGCTCGATATCCTCGAATTCCGGAAGAAGTTCAAGAAGGGGAGGGGTTGAAGAATGGCGACGGTTTATGATGTTCCCGGTGACCTGCTCGTCGAAAGGGTTGCCCAGAAGCTCAAGGAGATACCAGAAATAAAGCCTCCTGAGTGGGCTCCGTTCGTAAAGACCGGGAGGCATAAGGAGAGGCTTCCGGAGCAGGAGGACTGGTGGTACTACAGGGTCGCTTCCATACTCAGGAGGGTCTATGTGGATGGCCCCGTTGGCATCGAGAGACTTAGGACTTACTACGGTGGTAGGAAGAATCGTGGTCATGCACCGGAGCGCTTCTACAAGGCCGGTGGAAGTATAATAAGGAAGGCCCTTCAGCAACTCGAGGCTGCAGGTTTCGTGGAGAAGGTTCCTGGTAAGGGGAGGGTTGTAACGCCCAAGGGCAGGAGCTTTCTCGACAAGATAGCTACCGAGCTCAAGAAGGAGCTTGAAGAGATAATTCCCGAGCTCAAGAAGTACTGAGCTTCCCTTTTCTCTTCACCCTTGGCCTCCACAAAAATTTTATACCTTCCAGTGGATGCTCTCAGGGGATGGTAAATGGTGAAGATAAAGGCATCAAAGCTCAGGGATGTTGAGCTCATAACTGACACCGGCATGAGGCTCGGTTGGGTTTACGACCTGAGCTTCGACGAAAAAACCGGAGAGCTTCTTGTAATAGTCGCGGAACCTGACGAGGACTTGGACACGAGCCAGTTCGTCACTACCCACGAGGGTCTCCTCCTAATACCAATAAGCGCCGTCAAGAGCATCGGCGAGGTAATAATCATTGACTCCTCTAAGCTAGCCGTGAAGTCCAAGCTGAGGAGCACCGGGAGGCATTCCTGATTGTCCCTCCAGACACTTCTTCCAGAGGAGGGCAAGGTTTACGAGCTCCTGCTCGTCACGAAAACCAACGTAACGCCAGTAGGTGTCGTTAGGAGGGGAAATATTCTGCACTTTAAGCTGTTCGAGGGAAGGAGCTTCGAAGATCTGAAGGCATGGCCCTACGCCGTTCTTCATGTAGTAGATGATGTCGAACTCCTCGTGAAGGCGGCCTTCAACTTTTCCCTCTCCCTTGAATTCGTTCCAGCCGAGAAGGTCCCTCTGCAAAGAATTGAAGGTTTCTCCTGGATCGAGGGAAGTGTTAAGTGCTTAGAAGGACTTATCGAGGACTCCCTGGGAAGTAGTCAGGTGCTAAGGTGCACCTTCGCACCAGTCCACGTTGGAATCATAGCGAGACCACCAAGGCCCCTTAGCAGGGCCGACTGTTACCTGCTAGAACTCGCGGTTCTTGCCTCAAGGATTCTAGTGGCAAGAAAGAGAGGAATCGACTCATCGAAGATGCTCGACAAGGCAAGGGAACTCTTCGGAGAATACGAAAGGTTAGGAGGAAGGAGTGAGACCGCCCGGGAGATCATGCGGCTCTTAGGCCAGGAATATCTGTAGGGTGGCTTCCTCTCCAGGCTCCAGCTCGTCGATTTCCCACACGACCTTGCCATCTTCGATTTTAACATCCCCTTTGGTAGCCCAAGCCTCAATGGCCTTGGCTGCCTTCTCATACCTGAAACCGTGGAGAGCCCTTAGCTTCGGAGCCCTTATCTTGACAAAGTAGTACCTGCCCAGCCTGTCTTCGACAACTAGAGGCCTAAAGAACGCCACGTAGGAGCTGGTAGCAAAGAGTGCCAGGAAAATGAAAAGGATTAAGGGCAGATGGCTTCCCTTGGTGTATGCGAGCGACGGGGTGTAATTTGGCGAGGGAGTAATCGGAGGAGTTGTTGCTTGGGATATAGACGTCTCCGTATAGGTCGGGCTCATGGTTAAGGGCGTGGACGTTGGGGCCTCAAGCGTTATGGACTCTCTAGCCGAGAGATAGCGAGAGCTCTCTACAATCACCGTAATGAGACCGTACCCAATATCTTCTCCATCGAAGCGCACGGTACCGTTAGCGTCCGTTGTTCCGTATGCTTTTCCCTCGGGTCCAACAGCAACTACTGGGACTTCCGCTATTGGACTCCCTGTCGGGTCGAGCACCCTCACGACGAGCTCAGAGCCCTCTTGCCGGAGCATAAGGATAGGCCTCTTAACATCCACAACGGTCTCTACGATTTTTTCGTCCAGATTAAGCACGACTCTGTATGTTCCAGGCTCACTAACTGGATACTCAACCATTCCGCTCTCGTCTGTCAGCATCGTGGTGTTTCCTATCGTCACAGGTATCCCCGAAACGGGCCTATTCCCTTCCGTAACCCTCACCACTATCGCACCGTTCTCAAAGCTGACTGAGTACCTGAGGTCCCTCCTGTAAACCGTAAAGTTCAGCGATACCTCCTTCCTGACTCCATAAAAGTCGGCAGAGAGAACGGCGGTGTAGTTCCCGGGTTCTGGCCTTTCTATCTTCACGGAGCGTCTCCAAGTCTCCCCAGGGGAAAGGTATACTATGAACCGCTCGCCCTTCAAGAGGCTTCCGTTCATGTATAATTTGAACTCAACGGTCCCTATCAGGATTGAGTTAGCCTTCGAGGAAAGTGTTAGTAGGAGACCCACATCCTTCCCGTAAAGATAGCGCTCCGCTCCCTCTATGGAGAGTGAGTAACCTATGACCGATTTAACACGGAGCCTGAAGGGAACTTCCACAAGCTGGCTCCCGAATCTAGCCACTACTTTTAGCTCGTAGACCCCAGCTTGGGCATCATTTATGTAAATCGTTAGAGTTACGTTGGTGGCGTTCCCGGGGGGGAGAAGCCTTATGAAGGCCTGCGTGAAGAGAATTCCTCTCACTGGACCGGCAATGTAAACGGTCACGTTCTCGGCCGGTTCACTTCCAGCGTTCCTGACGGTAACGTTCAGGTGCAGGACCTCGCCTGGCAGCCCTTCCAGGTAGTTTGGGTTCACCTCCAGCGTCAGGGAAGACTGAGCTCCCACGGGGAAGTTTATGAGCATGAGAACCGCGAAAAAGATAGCAAGCTTCCTCAATTCTCACACCTCCAGGAGTTGTCTTTGAAGACCCAGGAGTACGTCGAGGGACTCCCCCTTGCCAGGCGAGAACCTGAGGCGACTCCCTCCGTCCAGTCTGAAGAACTCCCATCCCCTTCCCACGAACTTAACGGCGAGCACGGGGACACCACCAAATCTTTCCGCGAACCTCTTAACCCTCTCAATGTCTTCAGCCCTCACGTAGAGCTTCTCGGCCCTAGTGCTCTTGACCTCTATGCAGAGGTAAATCCTCCCATTGCCGGCGACGAGGTCAACCCTCTTGCTCCCGGCAGACCTAACAACCGCGAATCCCCTCTCCTCGAGCATTCTTATGAGCTCCCTCTCGGCGGCCGCTCCCCTTCTGTACCGCATGGGTTCACCTTGGACTATGATGACGGTCAAGCTTTTAAAAGCTCACCGCCGCACCTGATAACATGCACATAACCCTCAGAAAGGCCGTGAGAGAGAAGTTTGGGAGCCTGAACGAGCTCCAGATTAAGGCCTTTCGAGAAATAAAGGCTGGAAAAAGCGTCCTGATAATCGCCCCAACGGGTAGCGGTAAAACCGAGGCCGCCTTCCTCCCCGTTCTTGACACGATTCTCAAGGAAGGCCTCAAGCCCATAGCGGCCCTCTACATAGCCCCCCTCAAGGCCCTCAACAGGGACCTCCTCGAGAGGCTCGAGTGGTGGGGAGAAAAGACGGGCGTAAGAGTAGAGGTAAGGCATGGGGACACCCCCCAGTCCCGAAGGGCTAGGCAGGTTAGGAACCCTCCCCACGTCCTCATAATAACGCCCGAGACCTTAGGAATAATCCTGACGATGAATTCCTTAAGACCCTATCTCCGGAACGTCCGCTACGTGATCGTTGACGAAGTGGCGGAGCTCGTGGACAATAAGAGGGGAGCTCAGCTTATTCTTAACCTTGAGAGGTTAGCTCTTCTGGCCGACTTTCAGAGGATAGGGCTCTCGGCCACTATAGGGAATGAGAGGGAGGTCATGGAGTGGCTTGGAGCTGAAATTGTCGTGAAGCCATCCTTAAGGAAGGAGTACTCCTTCACAGTTCTTTTCCCAGCCCCGGACGAAAGGGATGCTGATCTCGCAGAGAGGCTGAAGGTCCCGATTGATGTTGCCGCAAGACTGAGGGTTCTGTGGGAAATCGTGGAGAGGCATGAGAGA
The DNA here is from genome assembly GCF_000215995.1 of Pyrococcus yayanosii CH1. Taxonomy (NCBI): domain Archaea; kingdom Methanobacteriati; phylum Methanobacteriota; class Thermococci; order Thermococcales; family Thermococcaceae; genus Pyrococcus; species Pyrococcus yayanosii. The sequence continues at coordinate 928,390 of NC_015680.1, forward strand.
GCCTTGATATTCGTGAACACGAGACAGTTCGCCGAAGTACTCGCCCATAGGCTCAAGGTCTGGGGGAAGCCAGTAGAGGTTCACCACGGAAGTCTCTCAAGGGAGGCGAGGGTTGAGGCCGAGAGGAAGCTGAAGGAGGGAAAGGTCAAGGCTCTCGTCTGTACCTCCTCGATGGAGCTCGGCATCGACATAGGAGACGTGGATGTCGTAATCCAATATATGAGTCCACGTCAGGTGAACAGGCTCATTCAGAGAGCAGGGAGGAGCCGCCACAGGCTCGGAGAGGTCAGCGAGGCGTATGTAATCGCCACCAGCGTGGAGGATTACCTCCAGAGCCTTGTCATAGCCAAAAGAGTCCTTGAAGGAAAGCTGGAACCCGTAAGGCCATACAAGAACGCTCTGGATGTTCTGGCTCACTTCGTGATAGGCCTTCTGATAGAGAATCGGACCATGAAGGTCTGGGAGCCCTATCAGGTAGCAAAGAGAGCATACCCCTACAAAGAGCTCGAATGGGAGGACTATCTTAAGGTTATAAGGATGCTTGAGGAAGCGAACATAATAAGTCAGGATGAGGAGGGGAACCTTAAGCTGAGGAGGAACGCCTACAGGTATTACTTCGAGAACCTCTCGACCATCCCGGACGAGGTCAGCTACAGAGTCCTCGACGTCACCAGCGGCAGGGTCATCGGAAGGATAGACGAGAGCTTCGCAATGAACCTAACGGAGGGTGTCGAGTTCATAATGCATGGAAGGAGCTGGGTCGTTCTGGAGATAAACGAAGAAGCCTTCCTAATAAAGGTTAGGGAAAGCGGAAACGTGGAGGGAGCTGTGCCTAGCTGGGAGGGCGAGATGATACCCGTACCCTTCGAAATTGCCAGGGAGGTCGGGAGGCTCAGGAGAGAGCTAGTCTTTGACATGGAGAGGGGGAAGAGGCTAATTAAAGGAGTGAAGTTTAGGGAGGAGGAACTCCGAAGGGCCGTCGAAATCCTTAGGAAGCAGGAGCCCCTGCCAACGGACAGGGATGTATGCGTTGAGTCACTTCCAAAATTCCTAGTCATTCACGCCGATTTCGGAAACAACGTCAACGAGGCCCTCGGTAGGTTCGTATGGGCTCTCCTAAGCCTTAAGTATGGTAAGATATTCGCTTTCAGGGCACAGGCCCATACCTTAGTCTTCAGGACACCCTTCCAGCTGAACCCGGAGGAGGTAAAAGGTTACCTGACGATGGGCGCGGGAAGACTCCGGGAGTTTGTGGCAGCTTCCCTGAGGGAGGGCCCTATCTACAGGTGGAGGATGCTAAACGTGGCCAGAAGGATGGGAGCCCTCAGGAGGAACGCGAGGATAAAAGCCGTGGAGAAGCTGTTCGGGGGGACTATAATAGAGAAAGAGACCCTTAACGAGCTCTTCCATGACAAAATCGACGTCGAGAGGGCAGAGAAGGTCCTGGAGGAAATCAGGGAAGGTAAAATAAGGGTCAGAACGATGCTCGCCAAGGAGCCTTCACCCCTAGCCTCCGCAAACATCACGGTCGGCGGGGAATTCCTGGTTGCAGGGGGCCTTGACAGGGATGAACTGCTCGAAATCTTCAGGAGAAGGCTCCTTGACTCCAGTATAGTGCTCGTCTGCACAAATTGTGGGAAGGCTTGGGAGACTAGGGTAGGACGGCTGGAGGAGAGAGCGGAAGAGCTAAAGTGCCCTGCTTGTGGCTCCATAATGCTAGCCCCACTGCACCCCAAGGACGCTGAGGAGTTTCAGAAGGCCCTAAAGAAGATGCGGAGGGGCAAATCCCTCAGTCCGGAAGAGGTGAAAGCTTATAGGAAGGGTCTGAAGGCCAGCGACCTGCTCAGGAGCTACGGGTTTGATGCAATCCTAGCCCTAGCTACTTACGGCGTCGGACCTGGGACTGCTACGAGGTTACTCGCTCAGTACAGGGGAGCCGCTCTGTTGCTGGTCCTCATGGAAGCTGAGAAGCAGTTCATACGCACGAAAAGGTTCTGGCGCTGACACCAAAAGAGCTTTATACTCACTCTCCATTTAAAGCCTTAGGTATTTATGATGCCCTCCCAAATAAAACGTCCGGAAAGGGGATGAAAATGAGGAAGCTCGCGGTAATTCTTATCGGGCTCGCATTCTTCGCAATCTTGCAACCCATAGAAATTGTCAGCGCCCAAGAGAGCTATTCAGGTCTGTCAAAGATGATTGGACTAAAACTGGGGGGTTATATAGAGTTCGGGAGATACACGGTAAAATTCACGGACGTTGACCAAGATTGGACGAAAGCCGTCATAACAATATATGAGGACGGGGTCAAAAAAGCGGAGGAGCCACTGTCCGTCGGTGATGTCCTCTACTATCCTAGCTCGGCAAACGTTCTCTTCGCCGTAAAGCTGTCGTGGGTCGCCTCCTACAGGGAAATGGTGTACCTGGAGCTGATGACACCCCTTAAGCTCCTGAAGGAGAACTACAAGATGACCGTGGGAGCCACCTACACTCTTCCCAGTGGATACCCGCCTTATAAAATCACCCTGACAGAGGTCACGGACAACACCGCGACCTTTAAGATAACGACCCCGAGTGGCAGTATCATCGTGAGAAGTGTCGACGAAGGAAAGCACCTTATCGTTGCGTATCCAATCACATCGGACATATCCCAGACCCCAATCATATATCTCATCCTTGACGACGCCGTTAAGGATGATTACGCCATAGTTGACATTTACGTTCCAACGCTCATATTCTCCGGTCTGAAGATCGTGGAGGGTGGCAACACCTCTGAAAAGGAGAACGCCCAGGTAGTTGAGGAACCTACCCAGCTTATATACAGCGACATACTTTACGTCGGGGAGCGCCTTAGGGTTGATTACAATGGAACAACTTACCAGATATACCTAGCCACCTTGGGCTACTATTCCAAGTTCTCCATCCTCGACAAGGCCGGTAAGGTTCTCGAAACGTTCACCGTGAAGGAGGGTGGGAGCTATACCTGCACGAAAGCCCCGCTGAGGGTTGAGATCCCTCCGAACAGCGTCGACCTTGAGTATAACAGAACCCTAGTAAGGGTTTACGCACCCCCCGGGGCTGTTGCGGAACCGATAATTAGAGAAGCCAAGGTAATAGCTGAGCTAAGCGTCAGTAGCAGGGCTCTTCTGCTGGATGGGGAGGAACTCATAGTTTTCATCAATGTGAGGAACGATGGGAGAGGTAACGCCTTCAGGGTTAAGGTCGTGGCACCCTTGCCCAACGACTTCGAGCTCAAGAGTGGCATAGGCGTCTGGACACTCAGCACCCTTGACCCATTCTCCGAGATGCCCGTCCTCGTCTACACGATTAAGCCCACAAAAGTCGGAACTTACTCCCTCGGGCCCGTGAAGGTGGAGTACTACAACGAGGCCGGAAAGAAGATCTCCGTGACCTCTAATACAATTGACAAAATAGTTGTTTATGCGATTCCACGGCTCGAACTCAAAGCGGTTGCGTACAATGGCACCTGGAGTAACTACGTGAGGGCAAAGGCTAACTCGACGATCAGGCTCAGATTCACGGTTTCCGCTGCGGGAACAGATCCCACCTACGAGTTCGTGAAGAACGCAACCCTCATTCTCAAGCTGGGGAACGCCCTGGATGGTGAGGAGACACTGTATATAGGAGACCTCGCGGCGGGCGAGGAGAAGGTTGTGGAAGGAGAATATCTGGTCCTTGGGGAGGGCATCTCCATAGTTGGTGCGACCCTTAGGTATCAAGACCCGCTCGGCAACTGGCATGAGCAGGAATTCCCGAACCTCGTTCTCATAAACTCGGTGCCCCCTACGGTCATTGTCAAAGAGAAGGTCATTGAGAAGTGGCCGACGCCAGAAGATCTACCTGAGTATATAGACAGCGTCCTAGCTTCAATGGGCAACTCTTCTTCGACACTCGCGGAAGAGATAATGAACGTCACGGCCAAGTATGTACCCCAGGAAGAGAAGAAGGACCGCATCAAGATACTCCTAAGCATCCTTCTCACGGTATTCCTCGTGACTACCGTTGCCTTTGGAACAATGATGCTGAAGTATAAGGGAGAATACGAAAAGCTTAGGGAGAAGCTCAGAAGAAAGTCCAGGCCAGGAGGCCTTCCCAAGAAGGAAGAGCAGGGGTACAAAGAAGAAGGTATCGAAAAAGTATGAGCTCGCCCTTTTATCACATTTTCTTGGAAAAGTTTATTTATAACGAGCTCCAGAAGTTCTCAATCAGGAGGTGCACATCATGAAGAGTAGGATACCGGTCACGATAATACTTGTTCTAATTATGCTCGCCGCCCCCGTATCGTCAATTCCCGTTCTCCAGGGCTCCATAGAGTTTCTAAGCGGGGTTGACGAATATCCATACGAAACCCACCAGCTTAGTCTTCTCATAATGGCCCTCTCCTCCGCCCATGGGAAGGTTGAGGGAGAATATGAAGACGAGCTATGGAAGGCGGTTGATGAGCTTCTTCAGAGACAGAACTCAGACTGGGGATGGGGTTATTACAAGGGGAGTATAAGCAACGTCCCTGACACCGCCTATGCCCTCATGGCCCTGAACCGGGCCAAGAACGTTTACCCGGCCACGGATGGCCGGAGAATCACTATAGAGGTAGCTATTAAAAAAGGTATGTATTACCTGACTAAAGCCTTCAACGGTGATGGGTGGGGGTATATATGGGGCTCCCCAACGGACTTCTACCCAACCCTAATGGCGACCCTGGCCCTTGCCGAGCTCGGCGAGGATTCCGTAACCCTCGAGGCCGGGATAAGGTACCTTAAAGAAAACAGGCCAACGGACAAAAAGGAGCTCGCACTCTGGACGCTTGCCCTCTTTCTCGGGGGTGAAGAAGTCCCCGAAGATGCCATATCCTCCCTTGAATCTGCCCTCTCCGGTGATGTTAGCGACGAGGAACGAGCCCTGATAACATACGTTCTTCTAAGGGTAAAGGGGCTGAATTTCGAAGTCGCGAAGTCCCTTTCAATCCTTGAAGAAAATGCGCTTGGGGATGACGTTTCATTCTGGAGAGGTCTTGAGGCTTCGGCATACGCCACGATGGCATTTTCTCTTGTCTCGGACAAGCTCATTGAGGCGGGAGAGGATTACCTGGGAATAGCCTGCTCTCGCTTGCCCAAGCTTCAGAACGAAGATGGGGGTTGGGGTCCCTATCTGGGATTCAAGTCGGATGCAAAATCAACTTACTATGCCCTCCACGCACTCAAGGTCTGCAACCCTATGAGCCCAGCGATCGGTAGAGGTCTCGAGTTCATGAGGAATGTCATGAAGGAGAGAGCCTACTGGATAAGGGTGAACGGCTACCTACCGAACGATTACCTATTCGCCGTAACCGCCCTAGCCGAGTTCGGAAACCTCACAAAGGATGAAAAAGAGGAGGCAATCTCCCTCATAAAGGGCGCTAGGTGGGGTAACATCTTCGGTCGGCAACCCTTAACGACTGCCCTCGCCATAAAAGCTCTTCTTGCCCTTGGCGTATCCCCAACTGACTCGAAGATAGTTGAAAGAAAGAGGTGGCTCCTGGGGCTTTCAAATGGAGGATGGGGTCCCTACGTTCAGTTCTTCTTCACGGGATACATGGCTGGTCCCAGCTATGCCGACACCCTCATAATCATAGACGCGCTCTCCCCAATCTCAACTGAAGATGAATTAAAGCCCCACCTCACGTGGCTGCTTAATGCTGACGCTACAGCCGAGTGGCTAAGGGTTTACGCGATGAGGATTCTCAAGACCTGGGGCATCGACCCCGGATGGACGATTGAGAAACCAGACTACGACGATGTTCTCCTCGATTCCATGATAATCCTATACCTTTCGGCCTTTCCAGAGGTTCCCACGGTTAATATCTACACCGTCATGGAGACTCTCAGGGCTGAGAACTTCACCGTTAGCTACACTAACCTTCAGGAGGCAGGGAAAATCGTCGCGAAAGGCCTCGAAAGGCTATTTGAAAAGAATGTAACCATTAAGCCCTTTACGGAGATAGGAGACGGAAACTACGTGGTTGTTGCTCCCTTTGGCACTATGAACGTCTCGGAGTACAACCGGAACGTGAAGCTGGAAGTCGAGGATAATAAAGTAATAATAAACGGCAGAGAGTACAAGAGAGACAAAATCATCGCCATAATCCCGGGTAGGACTAGGACGGGGGTCATACTCTTCGTGCTGTTAGAGGAAGATGCCCTACCCGCGTTGGAGACCCTCTTCAGTAGCGGAATCCTCAGATACCTGCACGGAGGTATCTTTGTGCTCACGTGGAAGGACACCAATGGGAACGGAAGGGCGGAGCTAGAAGAGCTTGAGGCGGAGTTCCTGTGAGGTGGTGAGGAGTTGAGGGCGATCATCATAGGGGTGGGGCAGTGCGGCACGAAGATAGCGGATATATTCGCCCTCGTTGACTTCGAGGTCCTCGCCGTGAACACATCGAGGGGTGACCTTGAGTATCTGAAGCATATACCTCCTGAGAGGAGGATACTCATAGGAGAAAGCCTGGTTGGTGGAAAAGGGGTGAACGCCAACCCAGTGCTTGGCAGGGAGGCCATGAAAAGGGACCTGCCCCTCGTGATGCGAAAGATAGCCTCCCTCGTGGGATACGAGGACGTGGACGTATTTTTCTTAACTTTCGGCTTTGGCGGGGGTACTGGAGCAGGCGGGACACCTGTGCTGGCAGAAGCTCTCAAGGAGGAATATCCCGAGGCCCTTGTCGTCGCCCTAGGAGCCCTTCCCCTGAAGGAGGAAGGCATAAGACCGACGATAAATGCCGCCATAACCATAGACAAGCTCTCCAAGGTCGTGGACTCAATAATAGCCATAGACAACAACAAGCTGAAGGAGAGCGGAGATGACATAAGCCAGGCGTACGAGAAGATAAACTACACCATCGTTGAGCGCATAGCTTCCCTCTTAGCTCTCATCGACGTCCCGGGAGAGCAGACCCTTGACGCGAGCGACCTTAAGTTCGTCCTCAGGGCGATGGGTAGCTTCGCTACAATAGGCTACGCGAAGGCCGACGCTTCCAAGGTAAAAAGCCTTTCCCGCCTGATAATCAGATCTTTCGAGAACGAGGGCCTTTACCTCGATGTAAACATTGAAGCCGCCCTCTATGGCCTCGTCGCAATTCACGGACCTCCCGAGGCTCTGAAGGCCAAGGAGATATTTGAGGCCCTAAACGAGCTCACAAGGAGGATAAGGGGAAAGCAGATATTCAGAGGCTTCTACCCTGACCCACGGGAAAGAGAGGTGGAGGTTGTGACGTTGCTCAGCGGCATATACGAAAGTAGGAGTATAGAGGAAATCGTCATGACGGCAAAGAAGTACGCAGTCGAGTTCATGAGGGCAAAGGAGGAGGCGGAAATTAAGAAGAGGGAGCTCCTGAGTGGCCTGCCAGATTTCGACGACATATATCCAGGTGAGGCAGATGAAGGTACGGGATTCCGTTGATGTTGTTATGGAGCTTGACGAGAAGAGCATTTATTCCCATATAGCCCACGAGAGCGCTGAGGACATCATCAGGATAATTTCCGCCATAGATGCGGAGAGGGCAAGGCTCAGGGGGGAAGAAATTTACCACAGGGACGACTGGGATGAGCTCATCAGGGAGAGGATAAGGAAGGGGAAGAGGCATACTGCCTTCGATTTCTACAACCCCACCCTACTTGATCTTTGGGAGGAGAAGGTGAAGGATGCCAAGAGGTTCAAAAACCTAAAGATGGTAGGCCTCGCCGCCATCTCCATTCTACTCACCGGAACCTTCATGGCATCACTGCTCACAGGAGAGCCGTGGGTAATTATTGGCCTCGGCGCGGCCCCGTTAATTCCCCTCCTGTTTGATGTCTCGAGGGAGGGAGCTGACCTTCGCTACTACGAACTTGCCCAGTTCTTCATCTACGAGCTCTCTGCCCTGTTGGATAAATTCGGCCTGCCAGCCGAGAAGTACAGGTTCAAAGTGTACAGCCAAGATTACCGGGGAATCAAGGTGGAGAAAAGGCGAGAGGGTATCTTTGCGAAAATTGTCCGGGACAAGGGTTAAATATGGTGGAGACGAAAATTAGTTGCGGGAGAGAAAGATGGTGAGAAGGGGTCAGATGTCACTTGAATTCATGGTCATATTCAGTCTGCTCCTGATAATGTTGTTTTACTCAGTTAACAATCTTGCTTTCACCCAAGGAACAATCGCTCAGACCCAACTTACTGTTGAGGTGGCCCTGGAAGCCAAACAAGTTGCAACAACGATTGCCGGCACTATCTCGCAAGTATATGCCCAAGGGCCCGGTTCAAAGGCAACCTCCTATGTCTCTCTCCGCTACCTTTCAAACACTTATTATCTCGAGAGAGCTTTCTCATCATCTCAGGTTCAAATAGCCTACATTAACGGTAGCGTCCGGGTTACCATAGGGGACACACCTATAACGAACGGTCCCGATAAGAACACCTTCTCAGCCCCCACCCTTTACAACACAACCTTTGACACGGCGATTTCCTTTTCGGACGGCGTCCCAGTGAAAACATTAAAGGTGGTTGTAGAGTGGAATCCCGATAAAGGCGAGAGCTGGACCTTCGATGATGCTAAGGGAGTGTTGATGATAAATATAAACCCCGGTGGATGAGATGAGAGGACAGCTCAGCCTGGATTTCCTACTGGCGTTCCTCCTCATTAGCATAACCGCGCTCAACTTAACATATCTCGCCGTGGGGGAAAAGGTAAAGGCCGAAGAGTTCGATACCGTGGCCAAGCTTAAAGTCTTTGCCATAGACGTGAGAGATACCGTTGCTAAAGTTCACTCCATGGGAGGCGGCTTTTCCATCAGGAAGGAGTATCCCTTTGAGCTAAAACCTGGCGATAGGATAATTGTAATCCTCGACAATACAACTAATGTGATTAAAATCGAAGCAACAATAAATGGAAGGGTTTACTCAGTCATTCAAAGAAGCCAAGTGCCAATATACGAGCAAACCCTCGTAATCCTCGATGCTTCGCATTCAAGCTTTTGGATAACCGCCAGTGATGAGGGGGGGTTCACCCATGTCAGGGTCTCCCAGTAAAGCCCAAACGGCTCTTGAAATGATGTTTCTCATGGCCGTGATATTCTTAGGGGCAGCTGTCATAGTGCCCACGTACTTGTCCATCAACAATTCTGCAATGCTCGTCACTTACGTCAGGAACTCGGCCTCGGAAGCCTGTGATTACTTAAATATAGGCGTCATCGTGAATGAGTCTAAGTACGAGCCCCTTAATGCAATCATCCAGAACTATACTGGCTACAACTATCTTGGGTTTAGGCTCCTCGGTATTGGAATAGTGGCTGAGACAGAGCGGAATGTGACGGTGCAGATACGAATAGGAACTCGCATTACGGAAAGTGAGAAGGTTAAAGAAGCAATAGGAAAATTCTTGATGAGAGATCTCACTGGGATGAAAGGATTTGTTGTGCGAAATGGGAGGCTCTACTTCGATGGGAGAGAGGTCATATTGGAGATAACGGTTGAGAAGGATTAGGGGGCGAAAGAATGAAGAGGGCCCAAGTGCTTTCCATGGACGCACTCCTTTCCTTAATCCTAGTCATGTTTATCATCGGAACCGTTACAAGCACATCAGAAACTATAAGGGGCGAGATAACGTCAATGATAGGGTGGTACGAGAGGACAAACATAGCCGATAATATGCTTGACGTGTTGACGAAAAGCCCAGGAGAGCCAGAGAACTGGGAAGAAAACATCAATAATCTAAGGGTTATTGGACTTGGAGACACAGATTGTTATTGCCTCGCTGGTGAAAAGATACTAAGACTTGCCGAGATGTACAATGCTTCCCAAGTAATATCTGCCATGGAGAACCTCTCATTAGGATATGACTTTGCTATAAGTATATACTACACCAACGTTACACTTGCTGGAAATATAACGACTAGAGTTACCTATACTAACATTACAATCTATGAAAACATAACAATACCATTCTCGGATCGGATCGAGATATCTACGGGACACGGCCAAGGGTATGGAAAATACTTTTTTGTGGACAGATATCTGTCTTACTTTATAATTGACGGAACCGAGTACGGCATATTCAATGCCATTTTCCAATATGGCAATCCGGTCATATTAAACCCGGGAGATAAATTCGTGTTCTACTATCCATCAAGAGGAGGATCTGGGCGAGCAAGGATAATTGTTGATAATGGAACTGCAACTCGGGTGACGGATTACATTTACGGCATCATTGAAGTTGATAGCGGCCAAGTCTATGTTAACATAGCCTACCAGCAGGGAGGGCGGTGGAAAGTTGCTGTATATGTATATTCATCGAGCGCAAGTGGAAGGGTTATTATAATCACGGGAGAAGGGGGGCAAGTAACCAAAGAGACAAAGATTCTGGTTGCAAATATCTCGACAATGTTTACTTACTCTACAATCATTAAAACACCAGAAATAATGTTTGGGATAATAAACGGCACAATTGAGACAAATCCTTTAAAGATCAGGAGTTCTATGAACAACTCTCCGTGGATACAATCGGCTTCACGGACGCTTCCAGTGAAATGGCTGATATATGACGCCGAGTATACTCTCTACCCTTCAGATGGTCCAAAGCTCTTATTAAGTGGAATGGTTGACCAGCCAATTCCGCCGGGAGAGATATTGTTCTCTCCCAGTGGCCGGGGAAATGCAACATTCATAGCACTGAGTGTTTTAGAAGAGGGTGTCCAGCAAGTCATCATTGTAATTAACGCCACAGACGCTGAGATAGTCAAGGCACACATATTTTATCCCGATGGCACGACGAGAACAATATACGGCAATTCGACAACTGTTCCAGTCCCCCTTGAATTCATTTTCCAGAACCCAGGGATAGGAGAAAAAGCAACCCTATATCTATGGGAATACTCCATGGTAAATTTAGATAGCGTTTCAGTTTCAATTCCGCCCATTTTAGGGGAGATTTTAAAGCCGCAATACTTGCCGATAACGATAAAGCTCTGGGTGTGGGATGACAGATGAAGAGGAGAGGTTTCATATTCACCCTTGATGCCCTGCTTGCTCTAATCCTTGTGACTATAATGGTCGCAGGCGTGGTAAGGGTAACAACCACCGCCCCAAATGTATACATTACAAAAATACAAGAAAACAACAAGTATATAGCCCAGAGCCTATTAGAGACCCTTAGAACTGTACCATTGAGCAACCTCGTCCCTCCAACTCAAATTTCCAAGTGGATAGAGGACAGAACAATAGATTTAACATACGTCAACCCGCAGATGTCTCCTCTGGATATAGTAGCAACATACTGGGCGCTTAACTCCGCAGAGTATAAACAAAAGGCGGAGAGGATAATGAAGTACCTACTTGACAACCTTGCCAGGGGCTACAAGTACCAGCTGATAATAAACAACTACACGAGCCCTTACCTCACCTTTGACAATTCCTATGAAAACGCGAGCAACGTCGGCTCGGCAACGGTGATGATAAGTGGATACGTGAAAAACCAGACGCCGAGGGGATACGTTGCGAAGGCCTACCTGACCAAGCTCGTAACCGCGCAGGAGAAGCTCATTGGAATACAGAGGGTTTTGGCTGGGGGGTATTACTGTTTTCAATTGGCACCAACGGGTTACAATGAATATCCATTAACGGTCTTGTCCCTTTACCTTGAGTATCAGACAGTTCCGGGGGACGAAAACACAGTGCAATCCGGAAGGTTCCAGCTCTCAGGGAACTATAGCGGGGGAAGCGTGGAAGTTAATGATGACCTAAGTGGGTGGAGTGTTGAGTATTCCTTAAATCGGAGGGGATACGTTGAGAAAATTAGCCTAACAAACGGCGCAGAGACAATTATAATTTACACATCATATACCAGTGGATATAATCCCGAGTTATATGAAGTTCGGGCTATAGTTTACGAAGACGCCAATGGCAATCAGGCTGTCGTTTACCTTAACGAGGGGATTTATGTTGAGGTCAGCTGGATACAGATTGGTAGATGGTGGTATATATCCTCATCAAGGGCCTACACGACTGTTCCAAATATTGACAGTGCAGTTTACCGCGTTCCGGTATATGGATGTTACCGCTGGATGGATAACTCCCTAGATGTTACCTTTAAATTCGAACTCCCCCTCGATGCATCAGATATAACCGGTTTATTAAACTACGCTACCAGAGCCGGTGAGTCAGTTAACTTTGAACTGAACGGAGAGCCTGTGACATCAGCTGATATCTCAACCCTACTTAAAGGTGGAGAGAACGTTTTCAGTGCCTATTTCTATAATCCACAATGGTATGAAATCGGCTTCGGTAGCGGTAGCTGGATAAGCCTGAGGTACAAGACCTCGACTCCCTTGGTAGAGGACCCCGGCCTGGTTAAGCTCTACAACATAATCAGCGAAGGGACTGGGATTTACTATCTCAACTCCCTATTCGTTCCTGGGACCGTTACAGGTATAAGCATGAAGCTCACCGTTGAGGGTGTCCACGAGATCAGGGTTTACTACTCCAACGGGACGGCTTTAAACCTCATATACGAGAACACAACATTGGATGGCTCAAAGACAACTGTAACTATAGACAATTCAACGCTGGTGGGCAACCTCACAAATTACGTCCCCCTCAGCGAGCTGAGCAGGAGAAACTTCAATCTGATAATCATGCTCGACGCCTATTACAACTCTAGCTACTCAAGACCTGTTCGTTATGCCGGCCAGGATTATAATTATCAGTGGAACAATCAGAGGATTCTCTACGGCTATCCCGACTCGTACATAAATATAACCTATATACCAAAGGTTACGACTACAAGATTTATGATACCTATCGAGCAGACTTATTCCCTAAACGGCGAAAATCCAGCCTATTGGTGGAGCGGGTGGAGATGGTATCTGGCCGGCTATAGAACTATGTACTTCAACTATTATCTCCCAGATAAAGCAATTCCTTGGTACGTTGATGTATGGACGGCTATACACTTTTCGGGGTATCCAGAAGGAACCACTACCCTCTACGAGGGCCCGAACGCGAACACAAGGGTGTTTGAGTTCCCCCTTGACTATTACCTTATCCGTCTCGCATATACAAGACTGAACGAAAACATTATGGTACCCAGTGAGACAAACACGTTCAAACTTGAAAGTAGTTCGGAGAATTATGTCTTCAGGGTCGATGATAGTAAGGCAATCGTCCACTACTTCCTCAACGGCTATGCTCCCTACGGTAACGTGTTCCCCTACTACTCCAAGAATGGAGCTTGCGGCTATGTCCTCACCTACTATTACAATCTCAGCGGAATCATAGATTCAGACACCGTATTCATTGGGAATTGTAAGCCCACCGAAACTCCGCTTGCCATATCGGCAAGCGAACTCGAGCCAACGAAGTATGCTCTTGACGATGCCATATTCCGGCTCTTCGTACAGCTTGGAGCCAGAGAGGACTATAATGCCCTACCAGGAACCAAAGAAAACCCAATAAGAGTTAAGCTTGAAGGGTTAGCCGCTAAGTCAATAGGGATTAGGAACGTTCCAACGACAATAGAACCTATCCAAATAACATTAAGGATATGGAGGGACTAATATGAAGCGGGGATTCCTCCTTAATGTCACTGCACTCCTGCTCCTAATTCCCATCCTCCTCCTAGTGGCCACTTATGAGAGTGTATCGTCAACTATAATCAGCGGCCAAATTACTAGGACTCAAGCAGAAACGATGTATTTTAACGTAGACACAATCCAAAAGGATCTTCAGAATGTTGTCGATTTGAGCATTAAAAGGGCATATTTAACCCTAACGGAATACGTAATAACCCATAACGTGTTCGTTAACAACGCTTCGAGGATTCTTGAGGAGCTTATAATAAACGGTACCATTAATGGACGTGTCCAACCCACAATGAAGAACATGACCCTTAAAAAGTGGTTCAATAATGTCATTACGTACCTTAGGGACAAAGGAATGAGCATAGAACCCTCAACCCCCGATGAGCTTGAATCCCACTTAGATATCCTTGTTGGCCCTCTGGATTCTTTTCATATTGCCGTTAGGGTTAAAATAAAGAATATTACTATAAGGGACAACTCGGGAATAGTTAAGTACCAGGGAGACATTGGATACGTGTACTCTGTGGTGAGCGTTGTAGGATTTGAGGATCCATTTATAGTGAAGGAGCTAAATGGTTTGTACACACGAGTCATAATGCCATGCAGGATACCATTTCCCGGCCCACTCTATGGATATTACAATCCTAACAGCACCGATGACATAGACGAGCTTGCCCTTGAGCAGTGCTACGTTGGGCTTTCGGACAACAAAACCGCGGGGGTCTATTACCCGTCTATATTGGAGAGATTTGAAGGGGATATTGGCAACCACGACTATTACCTCTCCGTCGCCGTGATACTCCAAAAGGATCTCGGATACACAGAACAGCTTCCCATTGGTCTCGTAACATTTATGGTTCCCTCCACGGATAGCACGCTTATAGGGGCTTTCACGAGCCTGGGAATATCAGCTCCGCTAAACTCAACCAGCGTGGATTACTATTACCTAAAATGTGCCGTCGAGGGGGAGGAGTGCCTCGGAGGATATCCCCTGTTGAATTCCCCTTACCCTGATCTCAGGTTCGACAACGCCACGGCCATTGCCCTGTTCAACACAACGGAAGCGCTTGACACGGGGTGAAATAATGAGATTTGAAGATTTCCTTTACTCTATTGGTGAGCTAACGGTGGATATTGCTAAACGGTTTGAATCGATTATTAAGGACTTACTTCGTCCAGAGCCAAAAGACACTCCTCCAAATTTCCGAATCCTCAGAAAGCTCGTTAAGAAGGACCTCTCGATTCACGAATTGATTAGCCTAAAGCTTCAGATAACGTTCCTCATATACCTTTTCATAAACCTTCTAATAGTCGTCTTCTCTCCCTCCCTCTTGGTTCCAGTTGCTATCCTTTACTTTATCTACCTGAGGAGTCTGCTCATGAGGACCAAGAACTTCATCATAGAGCCAGAGCCCTACAGGGCCTTTTATTACTCGATATCACTGTTAACGTTCATGGCCTTTTTGGGGTATGTAGTTCTTAGAGGGCTAAATGTTAGGCCCCAGTATTACTATGGTTATCTTGCTGGAGTTTTCATAACGGTTTTGGGCTTCAGGCACGTCTTCAGAAGTAAATACGGCCGGGACTACACCTATGGTGTCGTTGAGGAGATAAAGGATGGAGCCGTTAGGGTCTTCGTCCACGACGACATAGCGGCCAACGTGAAGCCCGGCTACTACTGGGTAGATGCCCCCTCAGACGTCCCGCGGGGAGCCGTCGTCAAGCTCCTCGTTGAGGAAAGGCCGCTAAGAGGGGCCGTTCCGAGAAAGATCATCGAGGTTTACTCATCCTCCCAGACCTCGACGGAGCCAAAGGAGCAGAGGGAGTGAAGGATAAGCAGATAGAGGGAGTGGTAAGGCTCAACGAGGTTTGTCTTTGCAAAGCCGAAGCCCCTTCTTGGAATGCTCAAGGGCTCGACGCGAGGACATTCAGGGAGAATCGTCAAGGTGCTATCTTCTTCCTTTACCTCATAGCCTAGGCCACGACAAATCCTCCGCAGGAAGGCCCTCAGCTCTCCCCACCTTTCTATGCGCGTCTTATAGTATAAGGTGTGGCCCAAGCTATCACCGTTAAGAGTAGAAAGAATAACTTTAAAAAGTTTTTGATTTTCTAATATGCAGTGATAGCAACCGCCAAGAATATTAATAGTCCAACACCAAGGATCAAGTGGGGACCCAAGAACAACATGGCAAAAGGATGATGAATAAATCCGTTGCTGATGAAAAGATGAGGAGAGGACCGACTAGCTGACTAGAGCTCTCCACAGAGCTCTGCGAAGTTCCTGAGGATGTCTGCCCCCCTCTCCGTGTGAGCTACCTCCGGGTGGAACTGAACGCCATATATGGGGAGCTCCTTATGCTTCATGGCCTCAATGGGACATGTGTCGCTCCTCGCCAAAAGCTTGAAGCCCGGCGGGAGCTTTTTAACTTCATCCATGTGGCTCTCCCAGACTCTGAGCCTCTTTGGAAGCCCCCTGAAGATATCGTTTTCTTCCAAAATCTCAATCTCCACGAGGCTGTACTCGGCTCTCTCCCCTCTGCCCACCTTCCCACCGAAGTACTTCGCTATGAGCTGATGACCGAGGCAGATGCCTAGGATCGGCACGTTGAACTCGTCGTAGTGTTCCAAAACAGCTTCACAGTTGCCAGTCCTGTTTATGTCAGGACCGCCCGAGAAGATTATGCCCTTTGGCTTTAGTCCCTTTATCTCCTCAAGCGGCGTCGTGTTCGGGATTATCTTTGCCTCGACGCCGAGGTATCTCAACGTTCTCCAAATCCTGTGAACGTATTGGCCCCCATTATCCATGATAACTATCATGCCCTCACCTCACTCGAACTCTATTGTGGCGGGCGGCTTGTTCGTGATGTCGTAAAGCACCCTACCGACTTGTGGAATCTCGCTCGTTATCCTAAAGGCAATCCTCTGGAGAACCTCCCAGGGGACGTTCATGGCATTAGCCGTCATTCCATCCAAACTCTCAACTATTCTAACCGCTATCGTCTCCTTATAGGCCCTTATGTCTCCCTGAACTCCCACGGTCTTGACACCAAGGAGAACCGCAAATGCCTGCCAAGGTCTCAGCCCGGCCCTCTCGACTTCCTCCTCAACTATGGCGTTGGCCTCCCTAACGATGGCTATCCTCTCGGGAGTTACTTCACCGATTACCCTGATGGCCAAGCCGGGGCCCGGGAAGGGCATCCTGTTGTAAATCTTCTCAGGAAGGCCCAGCTCCTTGGCTAGCTCGCGAACCTCGTCCTTGTAGAGATCACGGAGCGGCTCGATTAACTTGAGATTTAATCTCTCGGGAAGACCGCCAACATTGTGATGGCTTTTTATTTTCCCCTGGCTCTCTATCCAGTCGGGGGCAATAGTTCCTTGGATGAGGAACTCTGCTCCAATATCCCTCGCGACCTCTTCGAAGACCTCGATAAAAACGCGACCGATAATCTTCCTCTTCTCCTCAGGGTCGGTGACGCCTCTTAAGGCCTCAAAGAACCTATCCTGAGCGTCTACGTAGTGCAGGTTCATGCCGAACTCGTCCCTGAACGTCTTCACCACGAACTCCGGCTCGCCCTTCCTTAGGAAGCCAGTGTTCACGAAGACCGCATGAAGCCTGTCGCCTATTGCCCTATGGGCAAGAACAGCCGCTGTAGAGCTGTCAACACCCCCACTGAGCGCTATTATGGCCTTTCCGCCTCCCACTGTTTCCCTTATCTCCCGAACCTTCTCCCTTATGAATCCTTCCCACATGCTTGAACCTCCTACAAAGGGTTTAAGTGATTATCTCCTCAAGCTTGTCTTCCTCGATAGCATGTCTAATCTCACGGGCAATCCTCCTACCCGTGCTCATGGGTTCCCCATACCTCAGCCATGTGTAGGGGGAGCCGTTGACGAAAGGGTTAGTTCCCGCCACTATTCTCGCCGAAATTTCAAAAACAACGAACTCGAGATCCTCCGTGAAGACCCCCTCGAGACAGAAGGGACCCCAAAGACCCCCCATGAGCTCTTCGGCCGCCTTAACGACTCTTTCTCCTGCCTCGATGACGTCCATTAGCAGACTCTCCCTAAGGACTATTGGGATGTTCCCCACCACCGTGTAGTTGGGCTCTATCTTCAGGTCAAGCTGCTCTCCCGCAGGAATCCTTCCAAGGGAATCCGCGTTGGCCTCGTAGCGCCTGTCCACGCTCATGAGCTCGAGCTCGCCGTTGAGCTTCGAGTAGAAGTAGTGAGGATAAACTGGCACACCAATTACGTATTCCTGGATTTGAACACCTTTTAGATCTTCTTTGTCTCTAATGCCGAGCTTCTCTGCCTTTCTCCAGAAATCCTCTGGACTCTTAGCGAGGAAGTAGCCCCTGCCACCCCTTGCGCCGTGAGGTTTGACTATAACGGGCTTATCTATGTCGTCGGGATCGTCATAGACCCTCGGAAGTCTGAGCCTGGCCCTTTCGAGCCACTTTCGCTCAAGGTTCCTATCGCTCTCCCACCTGAGCACGGCCTTGTTGCCGTAATAGGGAACCCTCATCCTCTCGACGAGCTCAACTCCCAAGTGAGCCACGAAAGAACCAGTTGGGATGACTATTGCATTCAGCCTAAGAAGCTTCTCCTCGGGATACTCTCCCTCGATGAAGTGGTCGGCCACCGGAAAGTACTTCGTGTAGAGGGGTCTCACCCTAGCCTTTCCAAAGGCAACCGTTTCAAACCCTTCGTCCTTAGCCCCCTTCAGGATTTGTAAGGCCGAATGGGATGCATAGGTCGCTATCCTCACCATTAACCTTTCCCCGAGAAAATGTCAAAAATTGCCATCTTTTAAGCTTTATTTTGCCATGTAAATGGCAACATCGAGCGAAGTTCGAACCGCCTGATTTAAAAGGCGTTTCCTCACACTGGGTTATGGAAGGAAATAACCGGGTTAGTCTGGAGGGTGAGCGAAGATGAAGAAGCTATTCGGGGTTTTCCTCCTGACCCTCCTCGTGGTTGGGTGCATAGGGGGACCAGAGACGTCCACAGAAGAAAAAAAGCTCGTCGTATACGCCTATGACAGCCTCGAGTACTGGCTCAAGGAGGTAATCCCCGAGTTTGAAAAAGAATACAATGTCACCGTCGAGCTCGTGCTCGTAGGAGGAACGGGTGAGCTCCTCAACAGGTTGATACTCGAGAAGGACAACCCCAAGGCCGACGTCGTCGTTGGAATTGACAGCACTTACCTGGCCAAGGCAATAAACGCGGACATCCTTGAACCTTACAAGCCCAAGAACGCGGACGTTATTCCCGAGTGGATAATCGAGAGCTTCGACCCAAGCTTCCACCTTACACCCTTCGACTATGGCTACATAGCGATTAACTACCGCAAGGATGAGGTCTCAGAACCACCACAGAGCCTCGAAGATCTCACAAAGCCTGAATGGAAGGGTAAGCTCGTCATAGAGGATCCGAGAACGAGCTCCCCAGGTATGGCCTTCCTCCTCTGGACGATAGCCGTTTATGGCGACGACTGGCTCGATTACTGGGCCAGGCTCAGGGACAACAACGTCCAGATAGTCAAGAGCTGGAGTGCAGCTTGGAACGCCTTCAGCCAAGGTGAATTCCCCCTTGTCCTGAGCTACTCCACTTCCCCAGCGGCCACCGTCTACTATGAAAACAACACCAACGTGGGTGCCATCGCCTTCAAGGAGGGCAACTACCTGCAAATAGAGGGTGCCGGGATAGTAAAAGGGGCCAAGCACCCAGAGCTTGCCAAGGCCTTCATAGAGTTCCTCATAAGTGAGGAAGCCCAGTCAAAGCTCCCAACGACCCAGTGGATGTATCCCGTTAACAAGAACGTCCAGCTACCGCCTGTGTACGAGTACGCCGTAAAGGTAGAGAAGCCGGTAACCCTCGACCCCAAGCTCATCGCCGAGAACTACAAGAAGTGGCTTGACCAATGGGTGGCGGTCGTCGTCGAAGGCAAGAGTCCAGATGAGGTTAGAGAAGGCTAAACGCCTTCACCTTTATCCTAACCTTTTTTGGGACTTCCTCGGGAGAAAACGGGAGCCTACTTAAGAGCTCCTCCGCAATCAACTCCACGCCCTCGATGGACAATCTAAGCCTTATCCTACCCGGAAGGAGCTCGTAGCTGAGAACCTCCGCCTCGGCTCCCTCCCCGATGATGATATTCTCAGGCCTGAAGAACACCCGAACTTTTCCCTCAAGGCCAACGTCGAAGCAGAGTTCTCCAAGGCATGCCGTGCCTCCCTCAGCTCTCAGCTCGATGATGTTGGAGATTCCTAAGAAACTTGCCACGAACTCTGTTTTTGGCCGGTAGTAAAGCTCCAACGGCTTTCCTATCTCAAGAATTCTTCCGTCCTTCATAACGGCCATCCTGTCGCTAATGGCCATGGCCTCTTCCTGGTCGTGAGTGACATAGACGGTGGTTATCCCAACCTCTCTAACGATTCTTCTAATCTCCGACCTCAGCCTCTCCCTTATCTTGGCGTCGAGGTTACTAAGGGGCTCGTCTAAGAGCAGGACCTCGGGTTCTATCACGAGGGCCCTAGCTATGGCAACCCTCTGTTGCTGACCTCCACTCAGCTGCTCCGGATAGCGGTCTTCGAAGCCTCTCAAACCCACAAGCTCCAGAACCTCCCTCACCCGGTCCTCAATCTCTTGGCGAGAGATTCTCCTCATCCTGAGGCCGAAGGCAACGTTCTCAAAGACGGTCATGTGTGGAAATAATGCATAGTCCTGGAAGACTATGCCCACATTCCTCTCATGGGGCGGAACCCTCGTCACATCCCTCTCTCCAAAGAGGACCCTTCCTTCGGCCTCCTCTAGCCCGGCTATTATCCGGAGGGTCGTCGTCTTGCCGCAACCGCTTGGGCCAAGGAGCGTGAAGAGCTCGCCCTCTTTAACTTCGAGTTCGGGAATGAAGAGCTCAAACCCCTCCCTCCTTAGGCGTATTCCTTCAAGCCTCACCCTCACCACGCTTCCTCACCCACCCTCTCAATTATCATGAAGCCGATGGCCGATATAACCATTAGGAGGACCGCAAGAGCTGAAGCTGGTCCGAACTGCCTGGCCCCTATATACCGGTAAACGGCTATTGTCATCGTCGTGTATTCGGGCTTGTAGAGCATGTAAGTAGCACCCAGCTCCGCCATGCTCATTGCGAAGGAGAATATGGCACCCACGATGAGGCCACCGAGTGCGAGGGGGAGTTCCACATTGAGGAATGCCCTCAGCTCCGTTGCTCCAAGGCTCATGGCCGCCTCCCTTACGCTGACTCCAACTTTTTTTAAGGCTGCAGAAATGGAGCGAAGGGCAAAGGGGTAAGCCATTGTGGTGTGGGCCATTATTATCAGAAGGGGACTGCCGACGAACTCCCGGAAGGCGAGTAAGTATCCGAGACCGAGGACTATAGGAGAAGATGCCAGCGGAAGCGTTGCGAGAGTATCAAATACCCTCTTGCCCCTAAAACTCCATCTGTGAGAAACGTAGGCTGTCAAAAGGGCGAGAAGGGTCGCCAAGACGACCGTCGAGAAACCGAACAGGAGGGAGTTCTTGATTATCCCCAGCACGTTCGTGCCGAAGAGTGGGTTGTATTCCTCAGAGAACAGCCTCTTGTACCATTCCAAAGACAAACGGTCTCCGTAGATTAGAGAGCTGTAAACAACTGCAAAGAGAGGACCGAGGATAAAGGCCGTTATGAATGCGAAGTATAGGAGCATTACGAGACCTTTCACCGTTAGAAGGTCTCCTAATGAGACACGCCTTTGTCTCCTGATGATGCCCTGGGAGCTTGCCCTTGAGTACTCGTCCAAGAGGTTAAGGTAGAGGTACATGAACGTGAAGCTGAAGGCCATCTGGAGGAGGGCGAGGGCAGAGCCCGTTCTAAAGTCGAGGAGCGTCATTATAGACGTGAATATCGCGACCTCAAGAGTGGTGTAGCGGTAGCCACCGAGTATCAGGGGTATTGAGAAGCTCATGAAGCAGAATATGAACGTGAGCATGCCAGCTGCTGCGAGGCCAGGGAGGAGCATCGGCAGGGTCACGCTGAAGAACAGGGTAAAGCCCTTCGCTCCAAGCGTCGAGGCGACCTCTTCGTATGATGGGCTTATCCTCTCCCAGAGAGCGGAGACCATCCTCAAGACCACGGGGAAGTTATAGAAGGCGTGGGCCAAAATTATAGCCTTCCAGCTGTAGAGGATGCCAGGGTCTCTCCCAATAAGTGATGCCACCATCCCACTTCTACCGAAGAGGACTATGAAACCGAGGGCCACCATGACACTTGGCATGACAAAGGGAACCGTCAGAAGAGCCTTCAAAACTCTCTTTCCAGGAAATTCGTAGTTAGCGAAGAGATACGCCCCGGGAAGGCCGATTGCAAGGGTTAAGAGCGTGGATAGGATGGCCTGCCAAAAGGTGAAGGCGATTACACGCCGGTAATATTCATCTCTCAGCACCTCAAGGAGGGTGGAGGGAGAGAAGCCCCATACGAGTATGGACACTACCGGGTAGTAGAAGAGGAGCGCGAGGGCCGAGAGAGATGCCAGCAAGAGTATCTTAGACCTCATGGATGGGTGATAGAAAGGGAAACTAAAGGACTTTTCGGAGGAAGTACTCGTGGACCCTCGTGTCGTCGACAAGCTCCGGGTGGAATTCCAATCCCATTATGTTGCCCTGCTCAACCCCAACGATTCTCTCACCAAGCCACGCTATGGGCTTAACCTTCTCGCTGAGGAGCTTTATAATCTGGGGGGCCCTTATGAAGACGCCCGTGAAGGGTTCATCACTGAAGGCCAGCCTCAAAGGAGCCTCAAAAGAATCGACCTGGCGGCCGTAGGCGTTTCTGTTCACCCTCACGTCGAGGAGCTCCAGGAAACGCTGCTCCTTCGTGGCCCCTTCAACTTCCTTTGACAGCATTATAAGGCCAGCACAAGTGCCCATTATGGGCAGGCCTTCCTCTCCCAGCTTCCTAACAGGCTCGAAGAGGCCGTTCTTGAGCATGAGCCGTGATATTGTCGTGCTCTCTCCCCCAGGGATGATTATCGCGTCAACCTTTTCAAGCTGCTCCTTCCTCCTTAGCCAAAATGCTTCACCCTCGACGCCCATCCTCTTAAGAGCTTGTGTGACAGCGTCCACATGCTCCTGGACGTCGCCCTGAACCCCTATGACGCCAACCCTAATCATGGAAACACCTCCAGCAAAAAAGAAAGGGATTAGATGCCCCTCTCCTCCATCCTCACGGCGAGCTCTGCTATGTCCTGGCCGCGCATGGGCTCTCCTATCTCCCTGCTTATCTCCGCAAGGACATCGGGCTCGTCCCAGTGATTGACGGCCTCGACGATTGCCCTCGCCATCTTTGGCGGGTTGGAGCTCTTGAATATTCCACTACCCACGAATACGCCGTCCATTCCCATCGCCATCATTAAAGCGGCATCCGCGGGCGTGGCAACGCCACCGGCTGCGAAATTAACGACGGGAAGCCTGCCGAGCTTCTTAATCTCGAGCAGTATCTTGTAAAGGCCCTCGACTATCTCCCTATAGGTGAAGCCCTCGTAGATGGGCTCGTTTTCAAGGACCTGCTTGGGTAGGCCACTGATCTCCTTGACGCTGAAGGCCAGCCTCAGATAGGGCTCCGCGAACCTCTCTGCTACACCGTAAATCTGCTCGTCCGTCATCCTCTGTATGAGCCTTATGTTCTCGTTGACAAGGCGAACGTGCCTGACCGCCTCGATGATGTTGCCGGTCCCAGCCTCTCCCTTGGTCCTTATCATCGCCGCCCCTTCCCATATCCTCCTCACGGCCTCGCCAAGGTTCCTGGCGCCGCAGACAAAGGGGACGGTGAACTTCTTCTTGTATATGTGGAAGAACGGGTCTGCGGGAGTTAGAACTTCGCTCTCGTCTATCATATCAACGCCGAGGGCCTCAAGTATCCTCGCCTCGGCCTCGTGGCCAATCCTGACCTTCGCCATGACCGGGATCGTGACAGCATCCATTATCTCCTGTATCTTCTCGATGGGCGCCATCCTGGCCACTCCACCTGCCTTCCTGATGTCGGCGGGAACCTTGTGAAGGGCCATGACAGAAACGGCACCAGCCTCTTCCGCTATGCGAGCCTGTTCCGCGTTGGTAACGTCCATTATGACGCCACCTTTAACCATCTTCGCGAAGCCCCTCTTCAGCCTCTCGGTACCCTTCTCCATAATCACATCGAGCTTACCCATTGGCACCACCTCAAGCTAACCCTTTCAAAAGAATCTCAAGTTAAAACTTGCATATAAGGTTTACCCCTCAGGGCCTATCCTTGCCCTTGTGCTCACACCACTCGGGGTTCTCCCAGTACCCGTGCATTTCGCCCGGAATATGGCCGGTATCCGCCACGGCCTCGTCAAGGTCGTAAAGCGATTCGATGATACTCTTCAAATCGCCTGGCAGGTCCCTCTTGCCGACGTAGAGGGCTGCCCTCGTCACGACGTTGTAGCGGCTGTTGGGAACCTCGCTCTTAAGGGAGTCAAACCATGCCTCCTCGCTTGTCTCCCAACCCTCCAGTCCCCTCATCCTGAAGAGGTCGTAGTCGTAGTAAAGCTGGGGAAATGCGAGGAGCTTCATATACTCGAGAAGGAGGTAGTTTGCCCTCTCCTCGTTCTCCCCCATGTAGAGGTTCATGAGTTCTATGAGGGCCTTGGTTATGGCCGCCACGTTTCCAAAGGTAACCCGGGTGTCGATGGGCTCCCAGAAGCGAGGACAGGAGTGGTTTGCCAGAAGCATGATGTAGTATATGCGGCCGAGCTTGAGGGCTAGGGAGGGGTCGGCCTCACCTAAAGGCTCCATCACGTAGTCCACGGAGGTTTCCATCTCAAAGTACTCGTAGTGCTCCCTGAAGAATATCCGGGCGTACCTTACGAGGAACTCTTTCACCGCTTCAACATCAGCTTCTGATGTCTTCCGGAGAAGGTCTATGACTCCGAACCTTATGCTCCTGTTGAGCTCGCGGAAGAGCTTAGTAAAGGCATACTTCCAGAGCTGCGAGATCTTCCTTCCCTTGTACAGGCGGTGAATTACTACACCATCTTCCCTCCTAACGCCCGTCCACCTCATGTCGCTCGTCCTGCCGTCCACGCTGAGGTCGTAGTAGTCGCTCCAGCTCGAGTAGTCCTTTATGTTGACGTGAAAGCTCTCGCTGCACTCCCCCTCAAGGCATTTATAGACGCCGGAGAGCTTCCTCCTGACGAACTCGGCAGCATTCACGGCCTCGATACCCTTCTCCCTAAGTCCATCTATCCAGCCAAAGAACCTGTCCAGCTGCTGAGGATTCGCCACGAGGCTTTCAAGATCGCTGGAGAGGAAGGCGAGGTATTCTATGCCATTCTTCTCCTTGAAGACGTCCACCTTCCCCTCCGCAACCGCCCTAACAAGACCCTCAACGTCAAGGATGTTGAAGGCAAAGGCGTCGCTCAGGTAGTGATCCCTCCCGAACACGAAGGCTATCTTTCCATCGCACCTGTAGGTGTTGCAGGAGAACTTGGCCGGCGGTATGTTGAGACCCACGAACTGCCTCTCATCGAGGAGAAAAACGACCTTCTTATCGGTCGCCTCTGTCACTATGCGCGCTGTCTCCCTAGTTATGACGTTCTCGGGAAGCCAGAAGCCCACAACGTCCCTGGTAGCTATCAGAGGCTTGTAGAAGTCGAAAGCAACCTTTGCCAGTATCTCCTGCTCAAAGACGCTCAGGTGGGGCATTATAGGATGGAAGGGCACGGTTGGGGTGGGCTCGACATGCGTCTCAAGCGTCTCGACGATTTCCCCGTATATCTTTGGTTTGTACTTCAGAACCATATAGAGAGTGAAGGGCTCAAAATCAACGCTGACGGAGTTCGGCTCAAGCATTCTGAGAGTGTCGTCAACGTACTCGTAGGCCTTTATCATGGCACGGGTCCAGTTCCTCCCCTTAACTTCATCGTCCCTTATCTTTAGAGACACAGGGCTAAGCCTTTCCGAATACTTTATGGGATCCCAACCGGAGCCGTCGTGGATGTAGATTATGTCACCTGGCTGATAGGCGTGGAAGTGGTAACCAAACTTCATAAACATGGCTATCTCCTCCTAATGACGCGGGGAAGCCTCAGAAAATTAACATCTTTCAAAACGGCCGGCAACTTGGATATCTTAGGTTGTTCAAGGATTTTAGGAGTGCTCAGTATGTCGGTGAGAGGTGCTTCGGAGGATATCTTTTTGATTTTCTTCCGGCGGACTTCCACCTCTCGCTCTTTCATGAGGCCCTTCTGAAGGAACTCCTCCCTCCGCTCCCTGCCGTCCTGCTTCCCTCGGATGTAAGCCTCCTTGACATCCTCGTACATTCTCCGCTCCTCTGCTTCTCTGAATATAGCTTCCTTAATCTCCGCGACCCAGCCGGACCAGTCTATGTGGCCGTATAAGCCTACGTAGAAACCGAAGAGATACGCCTTCTTAACGACGTCCTTTTCAGCCAGTATTTTCTTAAGTTCATCCTTCGTCATCTCATTCAGCCTCGAAAGGGGACTTGTTGTAAACGACCAATCCCTTGTCGGTGAACCTCATTAGCTTCAGGTTGGGATCGTGCTTCGTCCCCCTCATCTTGAAGACTTGGATTGCCCTTGTCATCCTTCCATTGTGCATAAAGTAGTGGAGCATTATTATGCCACTCACGAGGTAGTGCTCCTCCGTGTACTTGTCGAGGTCCGTCATCTCGGCTATTAGGTACGCCGTAACCCCCAGGTCCTCAAGGCCCCTTATGAACTTGGCTAGCTCAACCCTCTTCTCCACAGGATTCTGCTGGGGAAAGTCTATAGCCGTTAAAGGATCTATCACGAGCCTCGTTATCTTTTCATCCTCCACGATGTCCCTAATCCTCAAGAGAACGCTCCTCCATGTTGGAACCCTCGAAGATTCCCTCCAGAGGATTGGACCGAGGTCGTAAAGGATGAGCTTCCAGGTGTTTACATAGGCATAGATGGATGGATCGAAGCGAACCATGTCCCTGACGACTTCCTCTGGTTTCTGGACCAGAGAAATGTAAGCTACCTTTTCCCCCCTCCTTGCCCCTTCAAGAAGAAAGTGCATGCCAAAAACGGTCTTCCCACTGCCCGGGGGTCCAACGATCAGGTAAACCCTTCCCGGAATGAGCCCACCTTCTATGAGCTCGTCAAGACCCTTGACGCCGGTGGATATCCTCGCCAAGTGAGAGGCAACCTGCATAGTCTCTCCCTCAGATGATACCTCGGGAAAGCTTAAATGCTTTTAGGGGCTAAGCGAATGGGGATAACCATGATCTTCGACGCCCACTCGGACCTTCCCACCTATATCTACGAGGAAAGAGAAAAGAGAACCAGAGTCCTTGAAAGCGAGTTTGAGCGCTTCTTTCCCAACGTCTCCGCAAGAGTTATGAGCGTCTGGAGCAGGCCTGAAAAGAGGCCCACAATTCTGAGATACGCCCTTGAAGCCTTCAACAGAATCTTTAACGACGTCATAGAAAGCGAAAGGTTCGTCATAGTCGGAAATGTGAGAGAAATGGATGAAGCCATCAAAGAAGGGAAGGTGGCTCTATGGCTGGGCCTCGAGGGGGGAGAGCCCATAGAGAGCCTCGACATACTCGAAGTCTTTTACGGGCTCGGCCTTCGTGTTCTAACTCTCACTTGGAGCCTGAGGAACCAGATAGGGGATGGAGTCTTCGAGAGAACGAACGGTGGACTTACAAACTTCGGCGTGGATGTTGTCGGAAAAGCTGAAGAGCTAGGTATAGTGCTCGACCTCAGCCACATAAACGAGGCCGGCTTTTGGGATGCCCTCGATATCACAGCTTTCCCGGTTATAGCGTCCCACTCGAACGCGAGAAAGCTGTGTGACCACCCGAGAAACCTTACCGACGAGCAGATAAAGGCCATAGCCGAGCGGGACGGCGTCATCGGGGCGGTGGCAATACCGAGCTTTGTTGATAAAGAAAGACCGACGCTCGAGAGGTACGTTGAGCATATCATCTATATGGCCGACCTCGCCGGTTACAAGCACGTCGGTCTCGGCTTTGATTTCGTCTATTACCTGCCAAACTGGAGCGGAAAGAGCGTTGAGGGCTTTGAGAGCGAGAAGGACATACCGAAGCTCATAGCCCTCCTTAGGGATAGGATGTCCGAGAGGGAAGTTCGGGCAATCGCCTTCGAGAACTTCAGAAGGGTATTCGAGAAGGTCGTGGGGCCGTAACCATGGTCCTTTACTTCTTGACTTTCAGGGAGGCAAGGAGAATACTGCAGGCAAGGGGAGATGTTAGAATAAATACGGACCTGCAAAAGAGCAACAGGACGGTTAGGGTCAAGGTAGAGGGAGGTAGAGCTGTATTCCCGGACGGAACCTCCCTCGAGCTGGAGCTTTTGAGAAAAATCGCCAAGGACGAAAAGACAGTTTACTTTCTCAAGGATGGAGAGCTCTTTAAGGCGGCCATAGCGAGGGAGCACTTCTACAAGCTTGTCCCAACGATTCCGCCGACGATCGAGATAAACGGCATAAGGATGCACCGGACCAAAGACGTAAACCCTCTCCAGGACACGAGGGCCAAGGTCAACACCGTGAGGCCGAAGGAGGGCGAGAGCGTTTTGGACACCTGCATGGGTCTAGGCTATACGGCGATAGAGTCGGCGAAGCGAGGGGCTTACGTCATAACCGTCGAGAAGGACAAAAACGTCATAGAGCTCGCGAAAATAAACCCTTGGAGCAGGGAGCTCTTCACGAGCCAGAAAATTCAAGTCGTTCACGGTGACTCCTTTGATGTCGTCAAGCGCTTTAAGGAGGAGAGCTTCGATGTTGTAATCCACGATCCTCCAAGATTCAGCTTGGCAGGCGAGCTCTACAGTCTGGAGTTCTACGAGGAGCTCTTCAGGATTATGAAGCCGGGTGGCAGGCTCTTCCACTATGTTGGCAATCCCGGAAAGAAATACAGGAGAAAGGACTTGCAAAGGGGCGTTATGGAACGGCTGAGGAAAGCGGGCTTCGTTGAAATTAGGAGGGTGGAGGAAGCGCTGGGGGTCGTGGCAAAAAAACCGAAGAAATAGTTCAATCCTCCTTCAGAATCTCCTCGACGTTGAAGCCCTCCTCGTACTTCTTTAGCTTCCTCTCGAAGAATTCTACGAAGAGCTTGTAGCGCTTGGCCCTGTGCCTTGGGCTACCGCGTACGCTGTGGCCATGGGCACCGCGCTTGAATATCGCTATGTAGACTTCCTTGCCAAGATCCTTGAGGGCGTGGTAGAACATGAGGCTCTGGTCGAGGGGACAGCGGTAGTCCTCCAGCGAGTGAATGAGCAGTAATGGAGCCTTGACGTTCTCGACGTAGAAGAGCGGGCTGAGCTTCCTGTAGTTCTCATTTTTCAGAGGGTCTGCTCCAATGACCTCCTTATCAAACCAGAGGCCTATGTCAGAGAAGGCGTAGCTAGTAAGCCAGTAACTTATGCCGTTTTCGCTAATTCCAGCTTTGAACAAATCACTCTGTGTCAGGGCCCAGTTCGTCATAAAGCCGCCGTAGCTTATGCCCGTTATTCCTACCCTTTCCCTGTCGGCCTGGGGCTCGAGCCTGAAGAACTCTTCGATTCCGTTCAATATGTCCTTGAAGTCCTCGAGACCTGTCCTCTCTAGGACGCGGAGGGCAAACTCCTCGGAATAGCCGTTGCTCCCCCTCGGATTGAGGAAGACTACGTAATAACCTTTAGCCGCCATCAGTTGCATTTCATACTTGAAGTAGTATCCGTACATGCCCTTCGGCCCGCCGTGAACGAAGACTATGACGGGGGCTTTTTCCTCCTTAAGCTCTGGCCTTATATACCACCCGTCTATCTCAAGGTCGAGGCTCTTGAACTTAAAGTGCCTCGGCTCGAAAGTTTTGAGCTTCGCAAATATCGGCCCGTTGTAGTCAGTAATCTGCCTCTCCTCTCCGTCCCAAATGTAGAGCTCCCTCAGCCTTGTAGCGGTTTCCTTGAGGTAAACGACCCTCCCGTTGTCAACGTCGAATCCCATTATCCAGTGCTCCCCCTTGGCTATCGGCCTTATCTCGCCATCCCAGACGTAGAGGTTAATACTGCCAGCCTCATAGAGCGTGAAGTAAACTCTATCACCATCGAGCTTCGCTTGGCCAGTGTCCCTGTCGAGGTGTTCGTTCATGGTTTTAAGCTCACCATCCCAAAGGTATAGGAAGTCGTGCTCGCTTATCTTCTTCTTTTCCGGCTTTCCCTTAAGCAATATCCTTTTGCCGTCGGAGTCCATAGCTTCAAAGGAGACCCTCTCAAAGAGCTTCTCCTCCTCACCATCTTTCCAGATGTAGATGTCGTAGAACTTGAAGTAGGCCGGCTTGCCATTCTCGCGGTGGGGAACGTTCACGATTACCGCATCGCCGTGCCAGATTCCAGAGGAAAAGCGAGGCTTCTCGAACTCTTCGATTATTTCCTCGCTCTCCGTGTCGAGAATCCAGAAGGTCGTCTTCTCACCGTCGAAGAAGCCCAAGCTGTCAAACCAGACAGGAATGTCGTCCTCGAAGATGAAGTCTTCATCATCCCTGCGCTTAAAGCCTACGACGAGAAGGTGGCGGGAGTCATCATTCCACTCAATCGAGCGAACGTTTTTGGCCTCGAGAACCTTCTTGGTGCTAAGGGTCTCGACGTCAGCGATCCAAATCTCGGAGGTCTTCTTTTCTTCGTTGAGCCTCATAAAGGCGAGCCTTTTACCATCAGGCGAGAATCGGGGCATCGTGGCGTTTTCTATGAACCTCTTTGTGCCGGCTTTAATATCTTCTATAACAACCGTGTTCTCGTAGCGGTTGTTCTTTAGGTTGGCCTTAGTCAGGACGTAGGCCACCCGGTCATCCTTAATCCGCGGATCGCCCAGGTAGGCGAACTTAGAAAATGTCTTTTCATTCCATTCGATGCCGCTCATAGCGGTATCACCGATGACTTATCAGGCTCCACCCTTATAACCCTTACTCCCTGAGCTCGTTCCAAACGGCCACGAGGATGAGTACGGCTCCGAGATACCCCCAAGGATCCAGTACCTCCCCAAGCGTTATGAAGGAGGCAACATGACCGAAGAGGGGCTCCGCCGAATATATAAGGGCCGCCCTATGGGCGGCTACGAAGGGCTGATACCTCATCTGGAGGGTGAAAGCAATCGCCGTGGCGAAGGTGGCCGTGTAAAGGATACCGAACCAAGAGATTGATGAGGTCGGCACGGTGAGCCCTTCGAAGAGAAGGGCGTAGGTAAGAGATAGTATAAAGTTCCAGAAGACCTGCCAGAAGGCCAGGGAAACTTCACCCCCGCTGAACCTCTCCACGAGAACTATCTGGAACGCGAAACTTATTGCAGCAAACACCGTGAGGAGGTCGCCATAGTTGAGCCTCAAGGTGGCTCCTGATATCAGGTAGAGGCCGACGAGAGCTAGAATGAGGGATATGACGTCCCTTTTATCTACCCGACGGTTGAGGAGAGCATAGGCCACGAAGGGCGTGAAGACGACGTAGAGGGAGGTTATGAAGGCGGAGTTCGAAGCGGTCGTGTATTTGAGGCCGATTATCTGAAAGCCGTGCCCAAAGAAGAGCGTTACTCCGAGGACGAAGCCCTTAAGCATAACCTCTCTACTGGCAATCCTTTGCCGAAAAATTATTAGAAGAAGGAGAGTCGCGAGTGCGAAGCGGTAGGTTATGAAGGTGACGGGGGGAATACCCTCTAACCCTACCTTCATCACGGGGAACGTCGAACCCCAAATGGCGGTTATCCCAAGTAATATTAGTTCCGCCTTCTTAGCTTTCATGAACCGCGTCCCTACCCTTCATGAGCCGCGTCGGTTATAAGCGTTGACCTTCCGCCAGCATTATCTTTTCAATTACCTCTTCCCTGAGCCGCTCGTCCGAGATGTAGGAGACTAGCTTTTTGGCGTCCTCGTACTCTTCGTCCTCTATCAGAGCCTCGATTATCCCTTTTATGGCAATGTCCCGCTTTTCGGTGTCCTCAAGGGATAGGGCAAACTTAAGAGCTAAGTTAATCTTTCTCAGCTCCGTGAGGAGGAGGGTAGCCTCGTAGGCCCCCTCCTGGGAAACTTCCGTTTTCGACAGCTCGTCAAGTGCCCTCCCCAGCAGGCCATACCTCTCGGGGGCCATTGACCTTTTGGCCCAGAGAGCCATCTCTAATATCGCTATGGCTTTATTCTCACCCGTTAGGACCAGCTGAATGAGGTGGAGAGCTTGTTGATATTTCCCTTCATAAACGGGGTGCCTGATGTCAGGCCATCCACCCCTCTTCAAGACGCGGGCAAGCTCTATCTTCTTCTCGAGGGTTCCAGCCCTCTGATTTACCCTCAGCTTCTCGAATATGTCGTGAGCCCTGAGGTATATTGGGAGGGCTTCCTCCGAGGTGAGGTCATCACCTGTTTCCTCCATCAGGTCGGCTAGCTGGAGTATCATATCAATTTTCTTCGAAAAATCTACCTCAAGGTTCATTATAGTGTCGAAGGCGAACTCGAAAGTCTCCAGAGCAGCGTCTATGAAGCCGGCGAGGGCGAGCCTTGAAGCTATAATCCCAGCGACGGGACCGGCTCCCTTGGGCTCCAGACCCTCCACGATCCTGAGAGCCTCGTTGAAGAGCTCAGTTGCCTTCTCCATATCGCCAAGAAGGGAGTGCGCAAGGGCAACCTCCGAATAGGCTATGGCCTTCTCCCCCTTCTTTTTAACTTTCTTAAGGAGATATGCAGCGTCCTGAAGAAACGCAAGATCCCCAACGACCTTGGCTATCCCAACAACTGCAAGAACTTTATCGAAGGGGTCGCCGAGAGCTTCAACCCGCTTAAGGGCTTCTTCTACCATACCTTTCTTCGCAAGAACAACTATATCCTCGATCGTCATTAGCCTAACATCACCAAAGCCTTATTAATACCTTTCCCAAGTCTGGAAACGATGCTGACGATAGCTCTCTACAATACCTATGACCCCAAAAAGCTCCACGAGACCCACCTGAGGGCGATAGCGAGAGCTGCCCCCGTCGCCCACGCCTTTGGTTTCCACCTTGCCCTCGTCGGGTTTCCCCTCACGGGTAAACCTTTGGACGTCGCCGAAGAGGTCGCGGAGCACACAACGATAGGTGAAGGAGGAAAATACCTACTGGAGCTCGCGAGGGCAAACAAGTTCCACCTCCTTGACTTTCCAGAGAAAGGATTCTCACCTCAGTTCGGAACCCCCATAGCGACGACATCCAAGCCCTGGGAAGAAAAAAAGATTACGAGCCTTGAGGTTGCCGAGAGAGCCCTCAGGGGAGAGAGCTTCATCTTCCTTATAGGTCTCGGGAGGCACGGGCTCCCTAAGGAAATCTTTAAGATGGCCCGCCATCACCTTGATATAACGGACGGCCTCGGTGTAAGCCTCGAAACATGCACTGCCATAGGCATAATCCCCGCTAGGATAAAAACCCTCATGGAGGCCCTAAAATGGAGAGGTGGATTGAAGAGACCGTCGCGCTGATACTCCTGATCTTGCTAGTCCTCGGGATCCAAACTGGCCTGAAGGTTATACTTCACACGGACTCTCCCCTCGTGATAGTCGTGAGTGGATCTATGGAGCCAGTGTTCTACAGGGGAGATGTCGTCCTGCTGGAGGGCGTGAAGCCCGAGGACGTGAAGGTTGGGGACGTCATCGTTTACAAGAGCCCCCTCTCCAAGTACCCAATCATCCATAGGGTTAGAAAGATAAAGACTGTGGAAATAGGAGGTAGAGAAGAGCTCTGCTTCGTGACGTGGGGAGACAACAATCAAATACCTGATATTTATCCTCTCGGTGTGAGGGTTCTTGACTGCGTCCCCGGCTATGCCGTAGAGGCTAAGGCCCTCCTAGTGTTCCCGAAGATAGGCCTAATACCCCTGGAGATTCGAGAACGGCTTGGCTTGCTCGGTGGATGATGTGAGGGTAGGTAGCTGAGCTGTGATGAGCTAATCGGCCCCTGACACAACCTTTATTATTTCCTGCCCTATTAATCCCTAAGGGTGATAAATGTGGGAAACTTCAAGGACAGAATCGGGACCTGGAAAGCCCTCTACACGGAGGCCTTCCACAAGGTCACTGAGGCCCTACCCCAAGTGAGGGGAGTTTTACTGGCCTACAACACGAACATAGACGCCATAAAGTATCTGGACTCCCAAGATCTCGAGGATAGAATCGAAAGGATTGGAAGAGAGAAAGTTCTGAAGTATTCAGAGGAACTCCCCGAGAGGATAACAAGGGTGGAACACCTTCTCGGCGGAATTCTGTGGAGTATAAGGAGGGGCAAAGCGGCCGAGCTCTTCGTTGAAAGTTGCTCCGTCCGCTTTTACATGAAGATGTGGGGCTGGGATGAGCTCAGGATAGGTGGTCAGGTCGGTATAATGGCAAACCTCCTTGGAGGTGTTTACGGCGTTCCCGTAATAGCCCACGTTCCCCAGCTCTCGAGACTTCAGGCGAGTCTCTTCCTCGACGGCCCAATATACGTCCCCAAGCTCGAATGTGGAAAGCTCAAGCTCGTTCACCCGAGGAAGTTTTGGAGAGACGAAGAGAACTGCATTCACTACATCTACGAGTTCCCGCGCGGCTTCAGAGTCTTTGACTTTGAAGCGCCGAGGGAGAACCGCTTCATAGGCTCTGCCGATGATTACAATCCGAACCTTTACATAAGGCCCGAGTTCAGGGAGGCCTTCGAAGAGATAACTGAAAAGGCTGAGCTGGCCATCATAAGTGGCCTGCAGGCCCTGACAAAGGAGAACTACAAGGAACCATTTGTGGAAATAGGGAGGCATCTTGACGTGCTCAGCGCCAAGGGTATTCCCGTCCACCTTGAATTCGCATTCACCCCCGACGAAGCTGTTAGAAGAAAGCTCGTGGAAATCCTCGGCAGGTTCACGAGCGTTGGACTAAACGAGGTTGAGCTTGCATCGATAATGGAGATCCTCGGCGAGAAAGCCATTTCCGAAAGGCTCTTGAAGACAGAGCCCATTGACCCGCTCATCGTGATAGACGCCATGAACATCCTCATGGACAGGACGGGCATCGAGAGAATACATTTCCACACCTACGGCTACTACCTTGCCCTGACAAGCTATCACGGGGAGGAGGTGAGGGATGCCCTGCTCTTCGCGTCCCTCGCGGCCGCAGCAAAGGCCATGAAGGGCAACATAACAGGACTCAAAGATGTAAGAAAAGCCCTCGCCGTTCCCACGAACGAAAAGGCCCTCATATTTGAAGAGAAGCTTGAAAGGGAGTTCTCTGAGTTCGAGAGAGGGGTTGCCAAGCTTGAAGACAAGCAACTGGTCTTCGTTCCAACGAAGATAGTTGTCTCCCCAAAGAGCACCGTGGGCATAGGGGACACCATTTCGAGTTCAGCTTTCGTTGGTGAGTTCGCCCTTCGCTAACCCTCGAAAAATTTTTAAGCCACCTTTTGCGGTTAGATAGTGGGAGCCCCGGTGGTGTAGCCCGGTCAAACATGCGGGCCTTTCGAGCCCGCGCCCCGGGTTCAAATCCCGGCCGGGGCACCAAAAACCTCCTGGTGATTCTATGATAAAGGCCATTTCTCTTGACATAGACGGAACCATAACCTACCCGGATAGGAGACTTCATGAAGAGGCTCTCAAGGCCATAAGGAAGGCGGAAGAGCTTGGCGTTCCCGTGATGCTCGTCACGGGCAACTCGATTCCCTTCGCAGAGGCCGCCAGTATAATGATTGGCACGAGCGGCCCAGTGGTGGCCGAGGACGGTGGTGCAATCTCCTATAGAAAGGGCAGGATCAGAGAGAGGATTTACCTAACAAACATGGATGAGGAATGGGTTCTCTGGAGCGAGATAAAGAGGCACCATCCCGACGCCCTTCTCACCTTCACAATGCCAGAACGGAAAGCCGGACTCGTCATGATGCGCACGATTCCCATAGAGGAAGTTAGAGCCATAATAAGGGAGCTTGGCCTGAACCTCGTTGCCGTAGATTCTGGCTTCGCAATACACGTCAAGAAGCCCTGGATAAACAAGGGAGAAGGGATAAAGAAGGCCTGCGAGATCCTTGGGATAAAGCCCGAGGAAGTTGCACACATAGGCGATGGCGAGAACGATTTGGACGCATTCAGGGTCGTTGGCTACCGCGTCGCCGTTTCCCAAGCGCCAGAATCCCTTAAGCGCGAAGCCGACTACATAACCAAGGAGAGCTACGGAGCCGGGGGGGCCGAGGGAATATACCACATCCTGGAGAAGTTCGGCTACTTATAGCAAAACTTTTAAGCGTTTTTTCTTTTTTACTACAAGGTGATGGTATGGTTTACTTGGCAGATGTTAGAAATTCGGGGCTTGAAGGGAACGTCCTCTTAGTGGTTGGTGGCCTTCTTCAGGTCGGTGGGCTAATTGGAAAGGTCCTCGGGTCCCTAATTCAGCTGGCCGGTCTGTTAATGCTCTACAGTGCCGTAAGAGGCTTTGCGGAGAGGAGTGGGAGGGAAAGTGCCAAGAATAACTTCCTGAAGTCTCTGCTCATAGGGATCGGCGGGACCGGGTTATGGCTCGTCCTCATAGCCAAGGCTCCAACCTTTAGAAGTGGTTTGGCAACCTACTTCTATGCAATGGGCACCTTTGCCATAGTGCTCATAGCCTCGATGTACTTCGAGAGAAGGGTCTGGATGGAGTTCTTTTACGCCACGAGGACGGAGAAGTTCAGAGATGCGGCGAACCTACTCTGGTATGGCGCCCTGCTGTCGTTTCTGATAATTGGCTTTTTCATAGGCCTCGTTGGCAGGATACTCCTGATACTCGCCTTTGCGGACATGCCAAGAAGAATAGAAGGAGGTGAGAGGCCTCAGTGGACCTTGTAGCCGTGCCTCTCGCTGACGACCTTTATGGCCTCCTCGAATATGTCGAGGCCTATCTTGGCCTCTTCCTCAGTTATTATGAGCGGCGGTATAAGTCTTATGGCGCTCTTGCCGCAGCCGAGGAGGGCGAGACCGCGCTTGAGGGCCTCGATGACTATCTCGTTCCTCTCCTTGACGGCGTACTCCTTGGTCTTCCTGTCCTTGACGAACTCGACACCCCAAGCAAGTCCCAGACCCCTGACGTCGCCGATAATCTCGTACTTCTCCTTCATCTCCTCGAGCCTCTCCCTGAACAGCGGCTCAAGCTTTCTAGCATTCTCTATGAGACCGTTCTCAAGCTCCTCAATGACGGCAAGTGCTGCAGCTGCAGCTACGGCGTTGCCTCCGAAGGTGTTGCTGTGAACTCCACTAACGCCGAAGTCAAGGTCCTTCCTGAATATCGTCGCTCCTATCGGTATTCCGCCACCGAGGGCCTTGGCGGTGGTTATTATGTCGGGAGCTATGCCAAAGTGCTCGATGGCCCACATCTTGCCCGTCCTGCCCATTCCCATCTGAACCTCATCGTCTATGAGGAGTATGCCGTGCTTGTCCGCCAACTTCCTCAGCTCCTTGAAGAAGTTCTTCGGCGGGACGACGTAGCCGCCCTCACCCTGGATGGGCTCGAAGAATATTCCCGCGACTTCCTCGGGCGGGACGTAGTGGGCGAAGAGGTAGTCCTCTATGTACTCGAGGACCCTGTTCACGAGCTCATCTGGATTTTCGTAACCATCGATGTGCCAGGGGTTCCTGTAAGGGTTCGGATAGGGGACGTGCTCTACTCCCGGCATCGTCGGAAACATTCTGCTCCTCTGGACAGGCTTGCTGGCCGTGAGGCTCATGGTACCGTGCGTCCTACCGTGGAAGGCCCCTATGAAGGCTATGAAGAGCTTCCTGTTGGTGGACCACTTGGCTATCTTGAGTGCCGCCTCATCTGCCTCTGTTCCGCTGTTGCTGAGGAAGACCTTCTTCTCGAAGTCGCCGGGGGTTATTTGGACAAGCTTCTCAGCAAGGGCAACCTGGTAGGGGTTGTAATAGTCGGTTCCAGCCGCGTGGAGGACGAGCTCAAGCTGCTTCTTCACTGCCTCTACTACTTTGGGATTCCTGAGGCCAACGTTCATAACTCCAATGCCCGAGGAGAAATCGAGGATAACGTTCCCATCGACGTCAATCCAGTAAACACCCTCGGCCCTCTCGATGACGAGGAAGTACTCGTTCGGGTCGTTCGTAGTGGTAGCCATGTACTTGTGGTGTTTCTCTATTATCTCCCTCGCCTTTGGCCCAGGTATCTCCTTAACCCTCGGCCTGAGCTGCACGGAGCATCACCGGAGGAGAACTCGATGACCTTCTTTTAAACTTTGAGCTCGGAAATGAACATCTTCGTCCGAAAATTTTTCAAAGAAAGAAGGCGTTCATTCGATAACCTTTCCACCCCAGCTTTCAAGAAACTCCTTGGCCGAGTTCGCTGCTATAGCCCCCTGACCCACCGCAACGACTATCTGCTTGAAGACGTTGGTTACATCGCCGGCCGCAAAAATGCCGGGAACCTTGGTGCGCATGTGCATATCTACTTTTATGTAGCCGTACTCGTCCGTTATGCCAAGGTGCTTGACGAAGTCCGTCTTGGGCTCGTAGCCTATGAATATGAAGACTCCATTGACTTTCTTCTCGAAGGTTTCCCCCGTCTTGACGTTCTTCAGGACGACGGCTTCGACCTTGTCCTTTCCTTTTATCTCCGTGACGACAGTGTTCAGTATCATGGGTATTTTTGCCTCCCTGAATCTGTCTTGTAGTATCTTATCGGCCCTGAACTCCTCCCTCCTGTGTACGAGCGTAACCTTGACGCCAATGCTGTGGAGGTATAACGCCTCTTGAAGGGCGGTATTTCCACCGCCGACGACTATGACCTCCTTACCCACGAAGAGCGGACCATCGCAGGTTGCGCAGTAAGAGACGCCCCTGCCCGTGAACTCCCTCTCTCCCGGTACGTTGAGCTTCCGAGGTTCCGCACCAACGGCTATGATTACAGCCTTAGCCCTGTAGGATTTGTCATTCTTTGTCTTCACGATGAACTGACAAGGGCCTTCGTAGTAAGCGCACTCCGTCTGATCTATGCGAACTACCTCGTCGAATATCACGCCAACGCCATACTTCCTGACGTGCTCGTACATCCTCTTCGAGAGCTCTGCACCGCTTATGCCATCCGGGAATCCCGGATAGTTCTCTACGAGGTCTGTCAGGGCCATGTTGCCACCAAGGTCCTTGCTTATTATCGCCGTATCCAAACCAAAGCGCGCCGCATATATTGCGGCGGTGTAGCCTGCCGGACCTGCTCCTATTATTATGACATCCCAAACCTTGCTCTCATCGGTGGCACCCTTCGATAGGGCTCCCAAGCTGAACATTTTCTCACCCCCTTAATCCTCTAACCTAAGCTCGTGGTGAATATTTAAAAGCATTTTGGGACATAATTGGGTATTGAAAATATGTTCATTCTGCCAAAATGGGTAAACAAAAGCGTTTATGATTTCGATAATCATCCAAAATTCCGTTCTAAACCTCCGGTTCAAAAAACACTTTTATTCATTGAGCTCCAAGACAAAAAGGGGTGGTGAGAACTTTGTCGCTGGGGGTGATCAGGTGAGTGAGACCGTCATAAACGAAATCTGCCGGATAGCCGGTGAGGCTAAACTGGTGCTCTACGAGGAGGATGGGATTGTTCAAGATGCTTTCTTCATTGCAACGGCTCCTGTCAGGGGATTCGAAAAGCTCGTCGTCGGTAAGAATCCCCTCTTCGCGGTCGAAGCCGTCATGAGGATATGCGGCCTCTGTCATGCATCCCACGGCATAGCGGCGAGTGAAGCCATTGAGAACGCCATAGGTATAACTCCCCCAAGAAATGGACTCCTGATGAGGGAAGCCATTGGACTAATTAACAGGGTTCAGAGCCACATCCTCGAGTTTCTCATGGCCGCCGGCGACCTCCTCGCTAAGGAGAAAAGGAACGAAGTCCTCTTCAAGCTTATGGAGTTCCACGCAAAGATAAGCGATTATCTCTTGAAGCTTGGAGGGGCGGCGACACATCCGCCGAACCTGACCATCGGAGGAATGCTAAGCGTTCCTAAATGGAGCGTCTTTAACAACCTCAAGGCCCGATTACCGAGCCTTATGAAGAACTGGGAGGAGCTTAGACATCTCCTTACCGATGAGGACATCCAGACGGAAATTGCCGATGAGCTGAGGGAAAAGAAAGTTGATAGCGAATACCTCGCGACAGGTCTCTTTTACGGAGATAGGTTTAATCTTGAGGTAAAAGGCATAGAGACAACCCCATACTATGAATTCAGAAAGGAAAACCAGCATTCTAAAGATTCAACGACTCTTGTGGCCTTCTACAGAGGACATAAGGTAGAAACCGGACCAAGGGCAAGGATGAAGCTCTACAGAAACTTTAGGGACTCTTCCCTTTATGGACTTCACTTGGCCAGGATAGAGGATACAACGCTTGCCCTTTTGAGATTTGAGGAAATTCTCGACGGAATAAAAATGGACCAACCATTTAGAACCGAAAACATAATCTTTGGACCCGGTAAAGGGGTTGGCGTCTATGAGGCGCCGAGAGGGACGCTAATACACATCGTGGAGCTTGGCGAAGAGGGTAGGGTTATGTCCCTGAAGATAATCGTCCCAACGATGTTCAACATCCCAATAATGGAGGAGATGGCCAAGGGGCTGAGCGTTAAGGCGGCTGAGGCTAGCGTGAGGCTCTACGATCCGTGTATCCCATGCACAACCCACGTTATTAAGCTGGGGTGATTCAGATGGAGAAGCTTAGGGTTCTTCATGTCGATATCGGTGGGTGTGAGGGTTGTAACGTCAGCATAATCCGCGCATACCCAAAGCTTATGGAGCTTATTGACCTAGACATAACCTATCTAAGGGACGACGGCCTCAAGTTCGATGACTACGACGTCGCTATTATAACTGGTGGAGTCTGCATGAACGAACCGAGCAAAATTGAAAAGCTTAAGGATATCAGGGAGAAGGCAGACGTCGTGATAGCCTTTGGTTCCTGCGCGACCTTCGGCGGAATCCTGCGCTTCTGCCGCGGTGGCCAGGAGCCGAGGCCAGATCACAGGAACTTCCAGCCCATAAACGCCGTGATAAGCATTGATTATTCTATCCCCGGCTGCCCGCCAACACATCAGATGTTTCAGTCCTTCTTCAAGTTCTTTGTGAGCGGCAATGAAGCCAGATTGAGGCTCTTCAAAGTCAGTGCGAATATAAAGAAGCTGAGCGGCTTTGACCTGCTCGACGACATCGTTCTCACGGGCCTCTGCATCGGGTGCGGCGCATGTGAGCTCTCCTGCCCGACGGGTGCCATAAAGCTCATTGACAGGAGGCCTACATTAGTCCAAGAAAGGTGCATCCGATGTGGGACGTGTTATATAAGATGTCCGCGCGCTTCTCAGCTTCTATCTATGGGGGGTGAGAGGATATGATGGTTACCCCCGACAACCTACTCGGTAGCGTGGTGGGGGTGTACCTCGCAAGGGCAAAGGATGAAGAGATACTCAAGAGGAAAGTAGCAAGCGGCGGTGCGGTTACCGCGATGCTAATCTACGCCCTTGAAAAAGGCCTCATAGATGGCGTCGTGACGGCAAAGAGGGTTAGCGGATTTGAAGGGCAGGCCGTTGTTGCGAGGACTAGAGAGGAGATACTTGAAACCGCAGGTAACAAGTGGAGTATAGTTCCCTTTGCGGCGAGGGTGAAAGCTAAGATTGAGGAAGAAGATCTCAAGAAAGTTGCCATTGTCTGCCTGCCCTGTCAGGCCCAGTTCTTCGGCCAGATGAGAGAGTTCCCAATACTGGAAACGGACTTTGGAGAACGGATAAGGTACATCGTAAGTCTGTTCTGTATGGGAACCTTCGCCTTTGAAGCCTTCCTGAACTACTTAAGGATGAAGTATGACATAAAGGCAGAGGAGATAAAGAACATGGCTCTCAAGGAAGGCTTCCTCGAGATACAGCATGATGACTCCCTCTTACAGCTACCTCTTAAAGAAGTTTACTCCTATCTCCAGACCGGTTGCCTTGTCTGCGCCGATTATACGGGAACTTGGAGCGATATATCGGCGGGCTTTATCGAAAAAGAGAAGGGCTGGACTGTCATCATAACGCGCAATGCCCGTGGGGAGGAGCTGGTTAAGGGGGCGGAGAAGGAGGGATACCTCGAGGTGCGTGATGGTTCCCAGGTGATGGGAGATATCCTCAGGGCAGCGAGGGAGAAGCTTGCTAGGGCGCAGAGGAACATGATGAGCCTGCTTTGATTCGCCTTAACTATTTCCGGAGGTGGTGTAGTGATTAAAAAAGTAAAAGTAATTAAGTGGCAGGGTGACCTCACAGAGACAGAGGATTACGTCTGCGTTGAGGAGACCTTTGAGATATTTGCGGTGTATGAAGGTCAGAAAGAATTTATCGCCGAGTTACCAGCTTCTCCAAGTCAACTCAAAGAGCTTGGAGCCGGGTTTCTTGTCTGCGAGGGACTTGCAGAGCAGGAAGATATTATGGACGTTTGGGTTGATGGGAACAGAATTTACGTGGAGATTGGAAGACCTCCTATCTATGGGAGACTGATGAAGATACACTCCCCTTGTGGTGACCCTTACAGGGCTAGAACCGGAAAAACCAAAGGGACCAACGGTGGAGACCTAAAGGTTTCCCCCGACCTCATCCTACGAATTTCCTCCGCGATGACAACACTGCCCGAGACGTGGAAGAAAACTGGTGGAACTCATTGGGCCGCCCTCTTCGAGTTGAACGCCAACATCGTGGCCTTCAGTGAGGACATAGGTAGACACAACGCCATTGACAAGGTCGTCGGGCACGCCGTTTTAAACGGGATGGACCTTGGAAAACTAATCTTAGCTTCGAGTGGCAGGATGCCGTATGGAATGGTAAAGAAAGTCGTTAACGCCGGCATCCCCATTGTCGTAACGAAGTCCCCTCCAACTGATAAGGGTGTGGAGCTCGCCAAGAGATACGGGGTAACGCTCATAGGCTTCGCAAGGGGAGGCCGCTTCAACGTTTATGCAGGGGAAGAGAGGTTGGCTTTCTGAAAACTTTATTCATGCTTTCGTATACGAGATATCCACAATAAATGCCGGCATTGTTAGAGGGTCCAATATTCTGAAGAAGAACGCATAATCCCGAGCCTTCCCACTTTAGTTAGGAGAAAGGGCTAACGAGCCAAAGATTGGTCCGAAGAGCTTCTTCAGGTTCCTCAACATCCTCACCCATTGGTTGAAATGGGGGAATATCAGTTCTTTCAGGGATTCCACAGCATAAATCATTTTTGTTTACCTTCAGGAGGCGCAGTATACAAATTAAGTCAAGGAAACTCTTCGACGACTTTATTTAGGCTGTACTAGGCGATTGTAACCTTTTGTTAAAAACTAAGCGGGTCAAAAAGAGTTTTAAGTAAAAAAGCGCTAAAATTCCACGAAGAACAAAGATGGGCATGGTACCATTTAGGGACGACAGCAACCAAAATAGTTCCTCAACGTGGGGGTGTGATGAATGAGTGAAAGGCTCGTCCCCGTGGTCTGCCCCTACTGTGGTGTGGGGTGTAGACTCTACATTAGAAGTGTCGATGGATATCCCGTAGGCATAGAATACGCCAAAGACATTCCGGGCATTGCAAACGAGCTCGGTAAGCTCTGTCCTAAGGGTAACGCCGTCATCGAATATCTCCTCGCCAAAGACAGGCTCAAAAAGCCGCTCAAGGCCAAGGAGCAGGGCAAGTTCGTTGAGATCAGCTGGAGTGAGGCGATAAGAGAGGTGGCCGAAAGACTCAAGGACTATGCCAAGGACGACCCGAATCAGCTCATGTTCTTCGGTTCCGCAAGAACGTTCAACGAGCCCAACTACCTCATTCAGAAGTTGGCCAGAATGCTTGGAACTAATAACGTGGACCACTGTGCAAGGCTCTGCCACGCGCCCACCGTTACAGGCCTCAAGGCCATTTTTGGTGCCGGTGCAATGACTAACACCTACAAGGACATCGAGGAGGCGAACGTTATCTTCATCATCGGCCACAACTACGCCGAGACACATCCTGTTGGCTTCCGTTACGTTCTCAAGGCTAAGGAAAGGGGTGCCAAGATTATAGTCGCTGATCCGAGGTTCACGAGAACAGCTTGGTTTGCCGATATATTCCTCCAGCACTACCCCGGAACGGACATCGCACTGATAAACGGCCTTATTCATATCATAATCAAGGAGAGGCTCTATGATGAGAAATTTGTAAGGGAGAGGTGCGTAGGCTTCGATGAGGTCGTCAAGGCTGTTGAGAAGTTCACGCCCGAATTCGTTGAGAAAGTTACTGGCGTCCCAGCCGAACTCATCATCCAGGCCGCAAGGACCTTCGCAACTGCTGGAAAGGGCGTCATAACTTGGGCTATGGGTCTTACCCAGCATACTCACGGAACTGAGAATGTTAAGCTTCTTGGAACGCTCTCCGCAATATGTGGCTACCAAGGAAAGGAGGGGTGCGGTTGTTCTCCAATGCGTGGTCAGAACAATGTCCAGGGAGCCTGTGATATGGCCGCTTTGCCCAACGTCTTCCCAGGTTACCAGGCGGTTACTGACCCGGAGAAGAGGAAGTTCTTCGAGGAGTTCTGGGGAGTTGAGCTGAACGGCGAAGTGGGCCTGACGACGATAGAAGCTGCATATGCCGCTGAGAAGGGCAAGGTCAAGGCCTACTACATTATGGGTGAGAATCCAGTTATAAGCGAGGCCAACGCGAATCACGTGGTGCATGTCCTCCAGAAGCTCGAATTCATAGTTGTCCAAGATATAGTCCCGACCCCAACCATGGAGTTTGCCGATATCGTTCTGCCGGCTGCCGCAATGCTCGAGAATGAAGGTTCCCTTACTAATACCGAAAGGCGCGTGCAGTGGAGCTTCCAGGCTATCAATCCGCCGGGAGAAGCTAGGCCTGACTGGTGGATACTCAGCGAGATAGGAAAGGCCGTTGGCTTCGATGGTCAGGGTCCGAAGGGTTTCGACTACACTAGTCCAGAAGATATTCTAAGGGAAATTAATGCCTGCACGCCCCAGTAT
Organism: Pyrococcus yayanosii CH1; assembly: GCF_000215995.1. Classification (NCBI taxonomy): domain Archaea; kingdom Methanobacteriati; phylum Methanobacteriota; class Thermococci; order Thermococcales; family Thermococcaceae; genus Pyrococcus; species Pyrococcus yayanosii. Next base: position 972,996 of record NC_015680.1, read on the forward strand.
CGCGGCATAACCCCTGAGAGACTTAAGGAAAACCTCGCAGGAATTCACTGGCCGTGCCCGAGCCCGGACCATCCAGGAACGAGAGTTCTTTACAAGGATAAGTTCCTAACCCCAGATGGAAAAGCGCACCTTGTGGCCGTTTCAGAATACAAGGGACCGGTCGAGCTTCCGGACGAGGAGTATCCGTTCCTCCTGACTACTATGAGATACGTCGGCCAGTACCACACTGTAACCATGACCATGAGGACCCAAGCCCTCAGGAAGCGCTGGCCAGAACCGTTGGCAGAGATACACCCCGAAGATGCGGCTAAGCTTGGAATAAAAGATGGAGACTGGGTTAAGATAGTCACAAGGAGGGGAGAATACCCAATAAAGGCCAAGGTGACCAGAACCGTTAAGAAGGGCGTCATAGCGGTTCCATGGCACTGGGGAGCTAATGTCCTTACCAATGACGCCCTTGATCCGATCGCGAAGATACCGGAGACCAAGGCCTGTGCCTGTAAGGTCATCAAGATAACCGAGGAAGATGCAAGGAAGCTCATGGACAAGCTTCCGCAACTCATACCTAAGATTGAGATTGTGAGGGGGTGATCTGAATGGCCCGCAAGACCATCTTTATCGACTTTTCAAAGTGTATCGAATGTAGGGCCTGTGAAGTTGCTTGTGAGCGTGAGCACGATGGAAGGTCCTTCATTAGCGTCTTTGAGTGGCAGGAAATGGCTGCCATGGCTCTCAACTGCCGCCACTGTGAGAAGGCACCGTGTGTCGAGGTTTGTCCGACAAATGCGCTCTACCGTGATGAGGATGGGGCTGTTCTGCTCGCTCCTCAGAAATGTATTGGCTGTCTCATGTGCGGCATAGTTTGTCCCTTCGGAATACCAGAGCTGGACCTCATCAACAAGATCATGATGAAATGTGACCTCTGTGCTCACAGAAGAGCCGAAGGGAAGCTACCTGCCTGTGTTGAGACCTGCCCAACGGATGCTCTATTCTACGGCGACTTCAACGAAATAATCAGGGAGAGGAGGAAGAAGTTCACAGAGAAGGCCATCGAGCTTGCCAAGACCGCGGAGCGCATCAAGCTGACTGGGGTGTGATTAAATGGAGGAGCTTTTCCTTCTTTCCTTTTTAATTCCACTTATTGGGGCTCTTTTACTGTTCAAGCTCGACGGTAAGAGGGCAGACTATTTCATGCTCATAACGGTCATCTTAGCAACTATCCTGAATCTTGTTGGCGTTTATGAGTTCTATTCCACTGGGATGCCATCCATTCACAAAGTTCTTGTAAGCTTCGGAAGTTTTGGAGAGGTCTATGGCCTTCTAATAGACCCGATGAGCGTGTGCGTGGGTTTGGTCGTCATAACGGCAGGCCTGCTCTTCATGCTCTACGCCAAGGACTACATGAGTCCGGACAATAAGGAGCATCCCGTTTATGAAGGTAAAGGTCGCTTTTACGCATGGATGGTCCTCTTCATAGGCGCAACGTTGGCCTTCATTTACTCCTCGTCCGTCCTCCAGCTTCTGATATTTTTCGAGCTCATGAGTCTCGCCTGTTGGGGTGTGGTCAGCTACTACGGGACGAACAAGGCCAAGAGGGCCGCCTACAAGGCGCTGATAGTCACTAACTTCGGAGCGATGATAGGTCTATACACGGCCGTTGGTATTGGCTTGATTAAGCTTCATGACCTCAGCCTGTTCGCGTATTCGAGCCTTGACGACCACTTCAAGCTCATCGTTTTCATAGCGGTCATGATAGCGGCCTTCACCAAGAGTGCCCAGTTTCCGCTCTACTCGTGGCTTCCAGATGCTATGGTAGCTCCAACTCCGGCAAGTGCATTCCTGCATGGTGCGGCAATGGTCGAGATGGGTGTGTTTTTGCTCGCGAGGTTCATCCAGTCCATGCACCCAATTCCCAGGGAGGGCTTTTACATAATGGCCGCCTTGATAATAGCCACCCAGATAATCTGCATCCTCATGTATCCGCTCCAGAGGGGCGCCAAGAAGCTTCTCGCATACTCAACAATAGCCGAGTCAGGGTTGATGTACGTAGCCCTCGCAGTTGCCGTCCTTGGATTGCAAGGCGGACTAAAAGCCTCCATGTTCCAGCTATTCAACCACGCCTACATCAAAGGTCTGGCATTTCTAACGGCCGGAGCCTTCAGCTACGCCCTCGGAACGCTCGACATGGACAAAATAAGAGGCCTAATCAAAGCCCCGGTAGTCGGCTATGGCTGGACCTTCGCGCTACTCGGCCTGGCAGGGATCCCACCCTTTGGTGTCTTCTTCGGTAAGCTCGGCATACTCAGCAATGCCCAAGCGATGAGGGAGAGTGCCCTCATTATTGCCATGTTTGTCCTGCTACTTATAGACTCAGCCGTATTCCTCATGGTGTCCCTGAAGAGGATACACGACATGGTATTCAGCGGGGGGGACGCAAAGGTTGAGATAACTCCTCTGATGAAGGCGGTGATGATTATCCTGCTCGTACTCGCGATAATCGCTCCGTACATAGCTTATCCGTTGATCCTCAAGGTGGGGTGGTGAGGAATGTTCGAGTTCACACTCACGCTCTCACTCGACAGGATTGCCCTACTATTTGTCTTCAACGTCGCGATACTCGGCTTGGCGGCAATACTCGCGTCGGTGAGATACCTAGAGATTTACACCTTCAAGCCGAAGATCCCCTACTATCCAACCCTGCTAATCTTTATAGCCTCAATGCTCCTCATACCGCTTGTCCACGACTGGCTCAGCTTCCTCTTCCTCTGGGAGACAATGACGCTCGCATCCTATTTCCTCATAATCTACGACTGGCCCGAGGAGAGCGCCAAGAAGGCCGGGTGGAAGTACTTCGCCACAATGCACCTCCTCGATACTTCGCCGCTGATGCTGGCCATCACAATTTACTACGCCTTCCACGGCACCTTCAACTTTGGGCCCATAACTGCCTACAAGGACGTCATCGTTCCTCTGTTCCTCCTTGGATTCGTGGCCAAGGCTGGTCTCTTCCCGCTTCACTTTTGGCTTCCCGATGCCCACCCGGCCGCACCCAGCCCCGTCTCGGCATTGTTGAGTGGTGCGATGGTCGAGCTCGGCCTATACGGAACGATAAGGGTGCTCGAAAGCGTTGGCTGGAGCGTTTCGGGGTGGATAGTCTATGCTCTTTGGATTATGGCAGTTCTCAGCATGCTCGCTGCTATACTTAGCTATGCCATTCAAGATGACGTCAAGAGGCTCTTCGCCTGGTCAACAATAGACAACATAGGCTGGATGTACCTGCTGATCTTAGCCGGCCTGCTTGGGGTTACTGGTGTTGAGAAGGCCGTCGGTTACTACGTTGTTTCCCACGGTTTGGCCAAGGCCGCCGCCTTCATATCGACAGGAGCCATGCTCTATGCCTTTGGAACAAAGAACCTCAATAGGGTTAGGGGAATGATAAATTCCGACCAGCTCACCGCTGGACTTTTAATAGCCTCAATATTCGCCCTGGAAGGTGTTCCGCCCTTCAACCTCTTCCTGAGCAAGCTCGACGTCATAAGGACTCTCTTAACCGTCAGTCCAGCTCTAGCTTACTTCACGGCCATTGAGTGGGTTATAGCGTTCATCCTGTTCCTCAGAGTAATTCACGCATACATCATCGGCGACGGCAGGCCGGAACCTAAGAGGAAGCTCGCGGGAAGCATAGCGATAGCGGTAATCTTGCTGTTGCTCCTCTCGATGGTGAGCCAATTCGTCTGCCAGTACCTGTGGGTGAGGTGGTGAGGATGGCGGAGCTCTTCACTCTCATGATATGCCTCTATGCGGCCTCGATGCTTGCAGTCCTGCCCATCAGAAACAACTATGAGAAGTCAATTCGCGTCGGGCACGCCTTCACGACGCTGGCCTCACTGGCACTGTTGGCCTTCGTAGTCGAGGCCGTACCCACCGCGATAAGGGGAGGGGCAATCGACTTCACCTTGGCCGGAATTCCCTTCCACGTTGACGGGCTCTCTCTGGTACTCTGCATGGTCCTCGGCATTCTTGGGCTAGCTACCTCCCTCTATTCCCCGCGCTACATGGAGTCCTACAAGAAGCTCGGAAGGGGATGGGTCTACGTAATCCTTTACTCGACCTTCGTGCTTTCGATGATACTCATAGTAACGGTAGCCAACCTGCTCTGGTTCGTGTTCTTCTGGGAAGTGATGACCTTGGCCTCTTACGTGCTCATGATATGGGAGCACAACGAGGGCCACGTCAGGAAGGCCGGCTGGAAGTATTTCGTCACAATGCACATCACCAGCACCTTGCCTCTCATCCTAGCCCTGGCCCTGCTCTACGCCAAGACCGGCTCGGTGGAAGGTTTAAACTTTGTAAGTTTATCCAAGCTCCATCTTGGGGCAGTCTACTACCTCCTGTTCCTCATGGGCTTCGGTAGCAAGGCAGGCGTTGTTCCAGTTCACTTCTGGCTACCAGAAGCCCATCCTATAGCTCCGAGCAACGTTTCAGCGTTGATGAGCGGTGCCATGATTAAAGTTGCCGTCTACGGCCTAGTCAGGCTCACTTGCTTCGTCATGAAGCCGAATGAGATCTTTGGCTACATCGTCGGAGCAATAGGTGCAATAACCTTGACCGTTGGAACGCTCTACGCCCTCAAGCAGACAGATGCCAAGAGGCTTCTTGCCTATCACAGCGTTGGTCAGATGGGTTACATCTGGCTTGGAGTGGGCACAGGAATCTTCTTCCTCGCCAAGGGCGGCGAGTGGGCAGCCTTCGGAGCGATAGCTTTGGCCGCTGGGCTTTACCACCTCCTCAATCACGCCGTCTTCAAGGGCTTGCTCTTCCTCTCGGCCGGTTCGATCCTCTACAGGACGGGAAGTAAGGATCTCAACAAGCTCGCCGGACTTGCGAAGCTCATGCCGGTAACAGCGCTCTTCACTTTCGTAGCGGCAATGTCAATAGCTGGAGTCCCACCCTTTAACGGCTTCATGAGCAAGTGGATGATATATCAAGCCACCTTCCTTTCAAGAAACGTCATCATCGTCATCTTCGGCATCTTTGCTCTCTTCATAAGCTCCGCTACCTTAGCATCTTTCCTCAAGTTCTACACGACAGCCTTCGGAGGTGAGCCCAACGAGCTGACTAAGGAGGCCAAAGAGGTCCCGAGTGAGATGCTCATTGCCAAGGGTCTCTTGGCACTGCTTTGCCTTCTCTTCGGGCTGATACCTTCCAGCGTAGTCCCGTTGCTAGTCTCGCCCGGAAAGATCCTCAGCGGTTCCGATATCTCTGGATGGCTTACCACAACACACTCACTCATCATGATAAAGGCTCCCGGAATGCCCGCCGGAGGAGAGACTGTCTTCAAGCCGCTCCTCTTCGTGATAGTTTTCGGCATAGCTTTTACTGTGCTCTATGTGGCATTTCCAATTCGCAAGAGAATCTACAAGCCCTGGACGCTCGGAGAACCCATTCCGATGGGTGCCTACAAGATGAAGGCCAGCAACTACTACGAGCCCTTCGAGGAATACATCCACGTCCTTTACCACTGGGGCAAGGAGCTTAGCAAGCTCGGCGGAAGGATAACGGATGGCGTTAGTTACGCTTACCTCTGGCTCTGCACGAAGCTTCACGAAATTGCGGATGCAACATCAAGGACCATAACAAATGCCGGCCTAGCATATTTGCGCTCCGCCAGAGAACTTTACCTCGATGAGTTCATCTTCGCGCCCTTCGTCAAGATACTGCGCGGGCTTGGCTTTGTGCTCGGTGAGATAAGAGTCAACGCAAGCTTAACGCTAGCCCTTGTGACCTTGGCGATAATCTTGGCCTTGGTACTCCTGTGAGGTGGTAAAGATGATCGAAAAGGCCATCTTCGGAATTTCATCCCTCCTCATAATCCTCGCCCTTCCACCACTCCTCGACGGAATCAGCAGGAAGATCAAGGCGACAATCCAGGAGAGGCAGGGGCCTCCGATCCTTCAGACCTACTATGACCTAGCTAGCCTGCTCTCCATGGAGCCCACCCTTCCAACTGACAGGCTAGGCTTTATATTAGCCCCCTATGTAGCCCTTGCCGCCGTCATATCGGCTGGAATGCTCCTTCCCTACGGCAACTTCACTCCGATAGCGTTTTCCGGAGACATCTTCGTCTTTGTCTACGTGCTCGGAATATTCTCCGTTTCACTCATGATGGCCGGCTTCCTCGTGAATAACACCTACGCAAACGCCGGAGCAAACAGGGAGATGATGCTAATCCTTGGCGTCGAGCCGATACTGGGCATAGCCGTCGGAATAATGGCTCTAAAGGAGGGCACGCTCAGTATCAGCGGCTTAGCCTTTAACCTAACGCCAAACCTTGCGATGCTCTTGATCCTCGCGTTCCTAGGTTACTGGAGCTATGTCGAGTGCGCCTTCATACCCTTCGACATAGCGGAGGCGGAGACGGAGATACTCGAGGGTCCGCTCGTAGAGTACAGCGGGAGGTTGCTTGGACTCTTCAAGTGGGCCTTGCTGGCCAAGAGGGTTGTCCTGACATGGTTCTTCGCAAGCATGCTGTCGATACCTATCTTGAAGAACTATGTTGATGTCTCAACGTTGATCGGCGGTGTTGTGATATTTATCGTGCAGCTAGCTCTCCTAATTATCCTCTACGCCCTATCGGCGGTTATAGAAGCGACGACGGCGCGCATGAAGGTAATACAGGCTCTCAGGCAGAACACCATAATATTCGTTATTGGACTCATCCTGCTGGTGCTCGCGTCCTTGGGGGTGGGAATGTGAGCGAGAAAGCTAATTCAAAATCCGTTGAGGAGAGGGTCGAGGTTACGCGGAAGTATCTTGACGAAATTATTGAGAGGTTTGGGGAGAAGATAAAGGACGTCAAGCAGGTTGCCTATAACCAATGGATCATTACTGTCGATAGAGAGGACCTACCTGAAGTTGTCCTCTACTTCCTCAATCATCCCGAGTTGAAGGAGACTCAGCTTTCCACAATGGTAGCGACCGACGAAAGGCCCCTGAACGGCAAGTTCAGCATCACATACTGGCTCAGCGTGAACGGAAAGGCCGGGGACTTTTACCTTGGTGTTAGAGCTTATATACCCGAGAACGACCCATGGTTCATCTCGATAACGCCGAAGCACAGGGGCGCCAACTGGTACGAGAGGGAAGCTATGGATATGTTAGGCCTCGAAGCGAGGGACCATCCTGACCCGAGAAGGCTCGTCCTCCCCGACGATTGGCCACCCTGCGTTTATCCCCTCAGGAAGGACTTCCACTACTCGGACAGCCCACCTGGAGAGAAGTTCTACCCCTACAAGAAGCCCAAAGAGAACGAGGCCATCGTCCCCTATGGGCCCTACCACGTCGCCCTCGAAGAGGCGGCCCACTTCAGGCTTTACGTCAAGGGAGAAACAATCACCGATGTAGACTACCGCGGCTTCTACGCCCACAGGGGGATAGAGAAAATAGTGGAGGGAAGGCTGACCTACGACCAGGTCTGCTTCATAGCCGAAAGGATATGCGGAATATGCGGCTGCACCCACTCAACTGCCTATTGTCAGGCCGTTGAGAGGGCCGGTGAGATAGAGGTTCCCGAGAGGGCTGAATACATAAGGACGATAGTTCTCGAAATAGAGAGGCTCCACAGCCACCTCCTTCACCTCGGAATAGTCTGCCACCTCACGGGCTACGACTACGGCTTCATGAAGGCCTGGAAGATAAGGGAGCACGTCATGTGGCTAGCTGAACGCTTAACGGGCAACAGGAAAACTTATGGAATGCTTCTCATCGGAGGAGTTAGAAGGGACATTCTCGAGTATAGGCGCTCTCTCATAGAGAAAACCATCAAGAAGATCAAGACCGAATTCGAGGAGTTCGTTGACGCCGCAATGTCTACGAGGACCTTCGTGAAGCGTTGCGAAGGAGTGGGTGTTCTTCCCTACAAGCTCGCCAAGGAGTGGGACGTTGACGGTCCCCTCGGAAGGGCCTCGGGCAGAGACTTCGACGTCAGGAGGGACCATCCGTACGCGGCCTACAAGGATCTGGACTTCAAGGTGCCGGTTTACAAGGAGGGCGACGTCTTCGCGAGGGCCCTCGTCAGGATCGACGAGGTCAGGGAGAGCATATGGATAATCGAGCAGGTCCTCGACACGATGCCCGGGGGCGACATTCTGGCGGAATACAGGGAGATACCTGCCTACAGGGAGGCAATAGGAGCCACCGAGGCTCCGAGGGGTGAGAACGTTCACTACGTTATGACCGGACCCGGGAACAAGCTCTACCGGTACCGCGTAAGGGCGGCGACCTACAACAACCTCCCGGCCGTTCCAGATATGATGAGAGGTTATACAATATCGGATGCACCGCTCATAGTGGCCTCTATAGATCCTTGCTACTCCTGCACAGAGAGGGTGCAGATAGTGGATATCGAGACTGGAAAGGTGAGAGTTCTGACAGAAGCTCAATTCAATAAGCTGTCCATAAAGGCCTCAAGGAGGGTCTGAGATGGCGGTAACGCTGAAGTATCCGTTTGTAAAGCTCGAGGCCCCACCCGAATACAGGGGCATTCCACAAATAGATCCAACGCTCTGCATTGGCTGCGGAGCCTGCGTTAACGCCTGTCCGCCCGATGCCATCCTCAGGATAGACGACTACGAGAAGGGAACGAGAAAGATTGTCCTCGACGTAGGAAGGTGCATCCGCTGCGCTCGCTGTGAAGAAGTCTGTCCGACCGGTGCGATAAAGCTAACCAACTTCTTTGAGGCAGCATCGCCCAATAGGAAGGACCACGTGGAACTCGTTGAGCTTAGGCTTGTGAAATGCAAGAACTGCGGTAGGTACGCTGACTTTACCGTCAGGCAGGTTCAGAAGGCCCTTCAGATACTTCCGAAGAAAGTTTTAGAGGAAGAAGCGCTCGAGGAGAAGGTTTGGCTCTGCATGGAATGTAGAAGAAATGGAACAGTTGACAGAACGATAAGGGCCAGCAGGGAGGTGGTTCTATGAAGCCCAAACTCCGCTCCATATGGGTTTTCCACCTCAATACGGGCTCGTGCAACGGCTGCGACATCGAGATAATCGACGTGCTCACGCCATTCTACGACGTCGAGCGCTTCGGAATAAAGCTAGTTGGAAGTCCAAGACACGCGCACGCGCTCCTCGTCTCCGGTCCGCTCACGAGGCAGGCCTACTACGGTGCTAAGGAGACGATAAAGGCGATGCCACCACAGCCAAGGGTAATAGTGGCAATTGGAACCTGCACTTGCAGTGGCGGGATATTCTACGACGGCTATCCAATCTACAGAAGGCCCGAGAGCGGCAGGAAAGGCCTCGAATATCCGCGGAAAGGAGGTATAAACGAGCTCTTAGCGGATCTCAGGGAGGAGGGGGAGCCGATAGGGCCAGTAATCTATATCCCCGGTTGCCCGCCAAGGCCGGAGGAGATAATCTACGGAATAGCTCAGCTCGTGGGACTCGTTGAGAAGAGATTGAGCTATCAGGAGTACAGCGATGATATCGTGAAGTTCAGGCTACCGGAGGGCCCGATAGAGGAGAGGATAAGGCTGACCCTTAGGGAGAGGCTCAGGCACCTCGTCGGCTACCTGGATAGGGAGAGAATCCTGGAGGACTTCATGAAGCTCGTCGAGCAGGCGGAGAAGAGCGAGAACCCAAGAGGAGAGTTAGCAAGGCTTGTCAAAGAGTACGCCGCCAAATGTGGCGATGTCAGGCTGGCCTTCTGCATGGCTCTCCTAGAGAGCGAGTATTGGAGGGTTAGAGATGCCCTGGATGCTGGTAAAGAGTTCGTATATTGGATTTAAAACTCGTATAGGAGCTGGTCTCGCTCACATAGAGGGAGACTTCGAGGTGAAGGAGGTAATCGGGGAGATAAGCTCCAAAGCGGCTCACATACTTAGAAGGCGCTTCCCATACATCACGCTCGCCGATGCTCCCCTGATTCCCTTGGAGGAGCTGGATGAGGGGGATAGGCAACTGCTGATTAAAGCTCTCTCAAGTCTAAAGGAGAATGAAAGGCTCAAAATAGAGTGGAGGTGAAGGATGATGGCTGAAACGAAGGAAAAAGTCCTGTATGGAGTTGATACGACCTTTGAAGCGATAGCCAAGAAGGCCACGCCAAAATTCAAGACTACGCCAGGCAGATTGCTCTTCGCCGGCTTCATGGCAGGTGCCTTCATTGCCTTCGGATTCCTGCTTGCCATAATTGCTTCCACGGGATACAGTCCCAAGCTGTTCCCAGACAAGGGCAACATCTCAGCGTTCAAAGTGCTACTCGGTGCCGTCTTCCCAGTTGGCCTCATAGCGGTCATCTTGGCGGGAGCGGATCTCTGGACCGGTAATGTGCAGTTCCTCAGCTCCGCTAAGGCCAAGGGCTACGCTGACTTCAAGTGCGTCCTTTACAACTGGTTCGGAAGCTACGGTGGAAACTTCATAGGCTCGATATTCCTAGCGCTCCTAGCGGTTTCACTCACCGGGCTCTTTGGCCACGTTGGCGAGCCGAACTACTTCGGTCAGGTCGCAGTTGGCATAGCAACAGGGAAGGTCTCCAAGGACTTACTGGCGTTGTTTTTCCTCGGTATCGGCTGTAACTGGCTCGTCAATGTGGCCATTTGGCAGTCAGCAAGGGTTCAGGACGGTGCCGGCAAGATACTCGCCATCTGGTTCCCAATCTTCGCCTTCGTCGCCATAGGCTTCGAACACGCCATAGCTAACATGTGGGTAATCCCGACTGGCATCTTCCTAAGTGACTACTCCATAACCTGGACCCAGTTCTTCCACAACCTCATACCAGTAACCTTCGGCAACGCTGTCGGTGGCTTCCTCTTTGTGGCCTTCTATTACTGGTACCTCAGCCATCCAGAGCTGAGCACTGAGAGAATCATCAAGGAGATCGTTGACTTTTTCATTGTCTTCATGGCCTTCTGGGCCGTTGCGACTCTCATCCCCGCAGGAATTGGCATAGCACTCGACAAGGCACTCGGCAAGGGCGCCATGTACATCGTCCCGCTGGTGCTGTCCCTCTACTACATCGTCGGCGCCTTCCTCCTCTACAAGAAAACCAAGCGCGACTGACTCTTTCATTTTTTCATTCACTATGAGAGGTGATATAGATGCTCGAAGACGCGTTCATGACGCTCATGAAGCTTGCGATTCCGCTGTACCTGCTGGCGATAGTTATCTACACGGTTAGGGCCTTTAGAGGACCGACTGTTCCAGATATAATCCTTGCAGTGGATTGCATTAGCTTTGACTTGGCAGCCTTTATGGCCATTCTTGCCGTCTACTTCAAAAGCGTCTTTCTGATCGGGGGAGCCATAACCCTCGCCCTCTGGGCGTATCTCCTAGACATATACGTTGCCAAACACCTGGCGAGAGGGGAGGTGGGAGCATGAGCGAGATCCTCTTCTACCTTGGAGCACTCATGATCATCATTGGAGGAATCTGCGACCTACTTGGAGCCATAGGCCTGCTCCGCTTCCCCAACTTCTATGTCAGGCTACACGCTGCAACGGTAGGTACAATTGGCGGTGCAGTTGTTCCTCTCTTTGGAATCTCGCTCCTCTCCCTCGGTGCCGACTTCCTCCCCCACAAGTATGCAATCGCGGGAGCAAGCTTTGTCACGGGGGTTATAATTCTCCTCGCGGCTCCAGCCGGAGCAACAGCTTTAGCTTACGCTGCCCACAGGGCCAAACTCGTGAAGTGGGAGCCAAAGGTTGACCACCTCGCAGAGGTGAGGAAGAATGATTAAAGTTCACCTGATAATCTTGGCAATCGCGGCGGTCCTTGGGATGGCCTTTTCATACCTCGCAGTGACAGAAAAGGATCTCCTCAAAGCCATAGGTTACTCGGCGGTTCAGGCTGTGGCCTATGCCGTAGCCTTCTACATCCTGATGGCGCCAGACGTTGTCCTAGCTTACATTGCCATTGCTGTTGGAATTTACTCAGCACTTCTCGTCTTCGTGGTAAGCAAAACCGAAAGATACGAGGTGGTGTAAATGAAGCGCCTACTCAGCCTGCTCATCCTGCTCGGTATAATCATTGGTCTAGCATTTTATCTTAGCCTACCCACCCAAGAGGGCCTAAGGAGTCTTGGCGAGTTCTACCTGGAGAGCAGTTACTTTGGTGATTATTCAGCCAAGAGCCCAGAGGTCGTCACGTCAATCCTCTGGGACTACCGTGGTGTTGACACACTATTCGAAACGGCCGTGTTCTTCCTCGCAATAATAGGAAGCCTTACAATCTTCAGGATAGAGGGTAAGAAGGAGAGAGCTGAAGCCAAGAGCTCCCTGCCTCTGCCGGTTCCGGTAGTTACCAAGTTTATCGCCACCCTCATCCTAGCTATCTCGGCATCAATAGCACTCCACGGCCAGCTCACGCCGGGTGGCGGCTTCCAAGGTGGCGTTGCCTTAGCGGTTGCGCCACTCCTCATAATTGCAGCATACTCCAAGTATGCACTCGAAAACAACGGCCTAGACAAGACGAAGGCGATAATACTCCGTTCAATAGGCCTCTTAGGCATAGCCCTTATTGCTTTGATCCCCCTCCTCAGTGGAGGCCACATAATGCAGAATCAACCGATTTTCCCGGCCGAAGCTTTAGGGGTTCCCCTCGGTGGTTCGCTGATCTACTACAACATCTTTGAATTTCTTGCCGTGGGAGCGGGCTTCACGGCGGTGTTCCTCCTGCTCGCCATTCCCGAAGAAGAGTTCAAGGAAAAAGGGGGTGCCTGTGAATGATTGCGTTCCTCTGGAGCCTAACGCTACTCTCGATAATAGCCACCATGCTCATCGGCCTTTATGGGATAGCAAGGAGGCCGAGCCTTGTCAAAAAACTCATAGCATTAACGATCTTCGGTGATGCGGCCAATCTCTTCGTAGTTGCTCTTGGCTACCGCCTGATATACCCGGTCCAGCCCCCTATCTTACCGAAGTGGGAGGAGAAGGCACTAAGCAGCTTTATAGCTCATTCAGTTGACCCGCTTCCTCAGGCGTTGGTAATTACCGCGGTCGTCATTGGAATGGCCGTCAACGTCCTCATAGCCTTCGCAATAATCCAGATACACCGCATCTACGGAAGTACCGACGTTAGGGAGCTCGGAAAGAAATTGCCTGAAATCCTGAGGGAGGGATGGTGAATGAGAGGCTTCCTATCGACGGCTCTCTTAGGGTTTGTAACTTACATCATCTTTACCGGATCAGTGACTCCCTACGATTTGGCTACCGGTGCTATCGTTGCCATCATTACCGGGGCCCTAATGGGGAAGTTCCTCGTCAGGAGCGATGCCAAGGCCCTCAATCTGGTTAGGTGGCTTTGGGGTGCCATATATTTCGTCTGGTATATGCTGGTGGCTGAAACGAAGGCTCACTTAGATGTCATGGCCAGGATAATCACCGGGAACGTCAACCCCGGCATAGTTAGGGTTCCAATCAGGGTGAATACCGATTACGCGAAGACCTTAGTTGCAAATTCGATTACGAACACGCCGGGAACCGTTGTTGTTGACATGGATGAAAACTATCTCTATGTGAACTGGATTAACGTGACGAGTGAAGACCCGGAAAGAGCCAGGGAAAAAATCTCGGCCGACTTTGAGAAGTTCGCTAAGAGAATGTTCGAGTGAGGTGGTGTGAATGAACGTTGTTGGACTGACCCCCATAATCCCAATCGTCTTTGCCTTTGCACTTCCACTAACCTCAATAATCGTAAAGGGCAATAAGAAAATTATCCAGATGTATGCCTTGCTCGGCACAGGCTTGACGTTGCTTGCCACCTGCAAGCTTTTTAAGATAACTTATGCCGCAGAAAAGCCACTAATATATACCTTCGGCGGCTGGAATGCGCCAGTGGGCATAATTTACGAAGTCGACAAGATGAGCGCCCTCCTTGCCCTAGTCACAGCCGTGCTCATGTTCCTCATCGCAATCTACAGCTATCGGTACCTTGAAAGGGAGGGTGGTCTTGAATGGTACTACACACTTTATCTCGGCCTCGAAGCCGGCCTATTGGGGGTTTTATTAACGGGCGACGCTTTCAACCTCTTCGTCATGATAGAAGTAACCAGCATCGCGGCATACGCCCTCGTCATGTACTACAATGCCAGGGGGGATTCAATCTACGCTGGTCTGAAATACGCCTTCATAGGTGCCATTGGGACCACCATGTACTTCCTTGCCCTCGGCGTCATATATTACGCCTTTGGAACCCTAAACATGGCCAACCTAAGCGCTATAATTCACGGAATAAACTTTCCGATTGCCAACGAGACCTACTATAACATAGCCGTTGCCTCGGGTATCGTCTTGGCTTTAGCGAGCTGGGCGTTCCTAATTAAGGCGGCGATAGTTCCTAACCACTTCTGGCTTCCAGAGGCTCACCCCGCCGCTCCAAGTCCTGTATCGGCAATTCTCTCGGGACTGGTTGTAAACGTCGGCATTTACTCCCTGGCGAGGTTCCTCTACACAATCTATGGTGGCCAGCTAAGCGGCCAGCTCGGTCAGATGGTTCATATCATAAGCACGATAATCATAACTCTCGGCGCTGTTTCGGCACTGTTTGGGGCTTTAATGATGAACGTTCAGAGGGACATCAAGAGGCTCATAGCATATTCAACCATTATGCACATGGGTTACTTGGCAATGGCCGTGGGGGCTGGAACACAGCTGGCACTTCAGGCGGCGGTCTTTCACATGGTAAACCACGCGGTGGCCAAGGCGCTGCTCTTCCTTGCAGCGGGAGTCTTCGTTCACGCGGCCGGCTCCAGGAACATTAACGACCTCGCCGGTCTTGGCCGGAAAATGCCCCTCGCAACATTCAGCCTAGCCATAGCTTCCCTGAGTCTCGTAGGAATACCACCACTCAACGTCTTCTTCAGCAAACTGCTACTGTTCAACGCCTTTATGGAGAAGAGCTTTGTCCTAGCTCTTATCCTTGTGCTGAGCTCAATCATAGCACTCGTTGCCTATATCAGGGTGCTCTACGAGATATGGCTTGGCAAGCGTACAGGAGTGGTAAACGTCAAAGAGCCTATTAGCATGAGCACGGTCTGCCTGCTACTGGCTATAGCATCGATAGCCCTAGGTCTGCTGGCTCCATATATAATCGAGCACTACATCAACCCAGCCGTGAATCAGACCGTAGATTACGAGCTCTATATAAGGGCGGCGCTCGAGAGTGCGGTAAAGTTGAAACTCTCCTGACACCTCTCTATTTAACCCTTGGTTGGGAAGGGAAAGTTCAGGAAAGTCTTTTATAGGCCGGAGAGAAGCTAAAATTGGAAGAATAGAAAAATTCGAACCGAATCAAGGTCTATGGTGGCAGAATATGCTCCGCGAAGATAGATGCATCGGCTGTGGTGTGTGTTCAAAGGCATGCCCCCACGGAGCCATAATCGTTCGTGAGAATCAGGTGAGGATCTTGGAGTTTCATCCTGAACTCTGCAGGGACTGTGGATTTGAGTGCAACGCCTCTTGCCCTACGGGAGCTATTGAAGAAAAGCCCTCTTCCCGGGTGTTAAAGTTCGAATACGCCATCTGTGCCATGTGCGGACAAAGACTTCCCCTCACGAGGGAAGAAGCCGAACATCTTGCCCAAGTACTTATGAAATCTGGTGGAAGACCCGAATTCGCGTATTTGTGCGATGAATGCAAGATAAAGCTTCAGTCACGCGCATCTAAAGCTTATTATGGATACATGGTCTGAGGGGTGATTCGTGATGAAGGGTATGAGATTTGCCTTCCTGTGTAGGGAGAAGCCCCAACCTACTGGAAAGAGGGTGGCCGTTATCGGTGCTGGCCCCGCCGGCCTTGCGGCCACTGGCTACCTCGTCTGCCACGGACATGAAGTCCACGTTTACGACAAGCTTCCCGAGCCCGGAGGCCTAATGCTTTTCGGAATACCAGAGTTCAGGATTCCCATCTATAGGGTCAGATTAGGTTACAAGGAGCTCGAAGAGGTCTTTGGCGTGAAGTTCTTCACTAGAACGAAGGTCATTTTCGGCGAAAGAGAAGATGAAGGTGATGAGTACGTCGAAAGAACCGTGAACTTCGAGGATCTCGTCAGGGACTACGATGCTGTGCTCATAGCCACAGGAGCTTGGAAGTCTTGGGTGGCAAACATCGAGGGCATAAACCTAGAGGGAGTCTATCCGGCGCTCGAGTACCTATTCAAGATAAAGTCCGCCAAGCTCGGATACATGGACTGGACCGAGATTCCCCCGATAGAGGGGAAGAGAGTCATGGTCATAGGAGCTGGCCACACGGCCGTCGACGCTGCCATGGAGAGCCTTCTCCTCGGAGCTGACACCGTGTATATGAGCTACCGCAGAACGATTCGGGAAGCTCCGGCAGGAGCCTATGAGATAAACCTTCTGAAGAGCAAGGGCGTTAAGTGGCTTGAACTTACAATTCCAGTAAAGATAATAGGCGAAGACGGGAAGGTGAGGGCAATAGAGCTCCAGAAGTGCAAGCTCGGTGAACCCGACGAGACGGGAAGGAGGAAACCTATTCCAATTGATGGATCTAATTTCCAGGTGGAGGTTGATTACGTCGTGTTCGCAATTGGTCAGACGCCAACGCCTCCCTTCGCCGAGGACGCAGGCATAGCAGTTGACAAGAAGGGCAGGATAGTTGTCGATTCAAGGCATATGACAAGTAGAGAGGGAGTTTTCGCGGCTGGCGACGTCGTTCTGGGCCCCTCAAAGGTTGGGAGGGCCGTTAAGGACGGCCTTTATGCGGGCGAGAGTATTCACAACTGGTTAATGGGGAGGTGATGGAGATGAGGAGAAGGATCCTCCACGTTGACTATAGCCTCTGCATAGGATGTGAGACCTGTCAGTCCGTCTGTGAGTTCATTCACAATGGGAAACCTAACATAAGGATATACTACACTGTCTCGGGTCTGCCGGTCCCAATAAGCTGTAAGCACTGCGATAAAGCTCCGTGCATGGACGTTTGTCCTGCAGGGGCTATTTATCGCGACAGTGATGGTGCCGTCATAATCAACCCCAAGAAGTGCATTGGGTGTCTCATGTGTCTCGCCGTTTGTCCCTTTGGCGCGCCGAGCTATGACGTGAGAATCAGGGCGGTTACCAAGTGCGATATGTGCGCCGACAGGAGAAAGTTAGGAATGGAGCCCGCATGCGCCGAGATGTGCCCAGCAGAAGCCATATTCTTTGGAAAGCCCGAGGAGGTCGAGGACGAAATAAGAAGAAGAACGGCCGAGAAGATAGCCCGCGAAAGAATTTCTCTCGAGAGCATGGAAGGTGTAGGGCGGCTTCTCTAGCCTCTTTTTTAACCTTTGGTTGAAAACAGCCAGTTTTATACTTCAATTTGCAATTCTAAGCTTCAGAAAAGCGTTTTAAAAGCTCGCGAGAATCAACCCCTGAAGTCAAGGTAAACAAAACAATCTAATTCGAGTCCGGGAGGTGTCAGGGTTGTCGTTTATCGCGGCCTTCGCTTGGTCCTATATCCTCTGGCTCGTCCTCACCGCGGGTAGCAAGGGATTACTATGGAGCACGCAGGAGCTCGTGGCGGGCTTAATATTCTCAGCCATCGTGGGCTACGCGACGAGGGGGATAATAGGGGATAAGGCGGTAAGATTCCTAAATCCAGTGAAGTGGGTTCTTGCGATAGCCTATACTCCCGTGCTCTTCTGGGGCATGGTCAAAGCAAACTTTGACGTTGCCTACAGGGTCATAACAGGAAAGATAAGGCCCGGCATAGTCAAGGTTCCCGTCAACCTTGAAAACGATGCCCAGTATGCAATCCTCAGCAACTCAATAACCCTAACCCCGGGAACCCTAACGGTGGACGCCTGCCCCGAAGAGAAAGCCCTGTACGTTCACTGGATAAACATCCCCGAAGGCCTTGAGTGGCCCGAGAACTCGGAGCCCGTCTCAGGCCCATTTGAAAGATGGGCGAGGAGGTTGGGAGAATGATATTCTTTTACGCCACACTCATGGTGGGAGTGGCGGCCCTCTTGGCCGTGGCCAGACTCATCCTCGGTCCCAGCGTCCCAGACAGAGTCGTGGCCCTCGACACACTCAACACCTTAGTGGTAGCCGCGATGATACTCTTGGGGGCTGCTTACAGCAGAACTATCTACATCGACATAGCCATCGTTTATGCCTTGCTCAGCTACATTGGAACGCTTATCATAGCCAGGTATCTTCAGGGGGGATTGGCGTGATAGAGTATGTGATCTATGCTTTCCTTACTATCGCCATCGCCTTCAATTTCCTAGGAAGTATAGCGCTCCACCGCTTCCCCGACGTTTACACGAGGCTTCATGGAGCTACAAAATGCACTACTTTTGGCACGATATTTGCCGTTCTGGCCGTTGTTGTCCACGCCCTCAATATGCTTCATAAAACGGGGAACCCCAAGTACCTGCAGATGGCCCTCCACAGCGTCGTTGCTCTCGTAGCACTGTTACTAACGAACCCAACGGGCGCTCACGCCATCGCCAAGGCGGCACACTTGAGCGGATATCTTCCCAAGGGGGCCGTCGTCGATGCTTATCTGTTGAAGAGGAAGGGGGGAGAAGAATGAACCCCGCAACCCTTGATATGGTAATCCAAGCGATGATACTGGTGGGCATCATAGTGAGCTCCGTCCTTATCATCAACCTCAGGGACCTTCTTTCGGCCGCCCTCGCCTCGGCTGCCATGAGCCTACTCCTCAGTCTCGAGTTTTATATGCTCCACGCCCCCGACGTGGCTATAGCTGAAGCCGCCGTTGGTGCAGGCGTCGTTACCGCAATTGTTGTTTATGCGATAGCCAAGACGGAGAGATGGGAGCGTGAGGCCCCATGAAGAAGACACTGGCATTCCTTTCGCTACTCGTTATCTTTGCGGCCCTCCTACTAGCGACGCATCCCGATTACGGGATAAAGTTTGGCCTTGGCGGTGATGAGTGGCTTAGATATCGCTACACCGATGAGTACTACATAGAGCACGGCGTTGAAGAGGTTGGAGGAACGAACATCGTAACTGACATAGTGTTCGACTACCGTGGCTACGATACTCTCGGCGAAGCCACCGTTCTGTTTACGGCCATAGCCGGTGCCGTGGCCCTGCTAAGGCCCTGGAGGAGGGATGAGAATGAGTGACATGGGACTCATCGTGAGGACGCTTGCACGAACCACAATACCGCTCATTGGAATATTCGGCGCCTACATCGTCTCGCACGGCCACCTTACACCGGGTGGCGGCTTCCAGGGAGGGGCTACGATAGCCGGGGCTGGAATACTCTTCCTCGTCGCCTTCGGCCTTGAAGAGGCCAAGAAGAGGATAAACAAGAGCCTGTATTCAGTTCTAGAAGGGATAGGGGGCCTCGTGTTCCTCGGCGCCGCAATGCTTGGCCTGAGTGTGGCCTTCTTCTACAACATCCTCTGGCATGAAGGGCCTTTCCTCAACGGTCAGCCCGGAACTCTCCTCTCGGCTGGCTATCTGCCAATAATGAACCTCGCCGTCGGTCTCAAGGTATTCACCGGACTCGTCTCGGCGCTTATGGCAATAGCCCTCTACAGGAGGTGGCGAAAGTGATAGCCCTCCAGTACCTCACGGCCTTTATAATGGTAGCTCTCGGGATATACGCTTTCCTGTACAAGCGCAACCTCATCAAGCTGATACTCGCCCTGAACCTAATCGACTCTGGAATACACCTGCTCCTCATAAGTGAAGGCTACAGGATGGAGAACGGTATTCCCCCGACGGCCCCCGTCTACACTGGCTATGAGGGTGGCGCGATGGTAGCTCCGATTCCCCAAGCCCTTGTCCTGACGAGCATAGTCATCGGCGTTTGTGTGCTTTCCCTCGCGGTGGCCATGACGGTAAACGCCTACCGTCACTATGGAACCCTTGACGTAACGAAGATCAGGAGGTTGAGGGGATGATACTGCCGTACCTCATAATAATCCCCCTACTCGGAGCGTTTTCCATGCCTATAGTGAGCCTCCTCGGAAGGAGAGCAAGAGAAGCCTGGGCCCTGCTCATCAGCGGCGCAACTCTTGCAGTAGCCGTTCAGGTCTTCAGGGATGTCTGGAATAGGGGGACGATAGTCTACACGCTCGGTGCCAAGAGCCCCTTCGGCATGGCGAACTTCCCAATAAGGATAGTCTGGGAAGTGGACAAGCTTGGAGCAATCATGGTCGTCATAGTGGCCTTTGTGAGCTTTCTGGCGGTGCTATACTCCCTCGAGTATATGGCCCACGACACCGGGCTCGAGAAGTTCTACACCCTCATCCTTATCCTCGAGCTCGGCATGCTTGGTATAGCGATAACGGGCGATATCTTCAACTTCTACGTCTTCCTCGAGATAATGAGCATAGCCAGCTATGCCCTCGTCGCCTTTAGGAATGACACTTGGGAGGCCATTGAAGCGGGTATAAAGTACATGTTCGTTGGTTCCCTTGCCAGCTCCTTCGTCCTGCTCGGCATAGCTCTCCTTTACGGCCAGTATGGAACGCTGACGATGGCTTACTTGGCCATTAAGATGGCCGAGAACCCGACCATAGTGGCTAAGGTTGCCTTGGCGCTCTTCCTCGGAGGCCTGCTATTCAAGAGTGGTGCCTCACCCGTCCACATGTGGCTCGCCGATGCGCATCCAGCGGCCCCAAGTTCTATCAGCGCAATGCTGAGTGGGCTGGTTATAAAGGTTGGTGGCATATACGCAATAGCCAGAATTATCTTCAGCGTATTCTCTCCGGCAGTAAACCTCACGACCGTGGGCTGGATAATAATAATCTTTGCCTGCATAACCCTCATCGTGGGTAACGCCATGGCCGTTATCCAGACGGACATGAAGCGCCTCCTCGCTTACTCCTCGGTCGGGCAGATAGGCTACATACTCCTCGGCCTCGGTATCGGCCTAGCCGCCTACGGAACAAAGGTTGGCGAAATCGCCCTGGCTGGAGCCATCTACCACACCGTCAACCACGCCCTGATGAAGGCACTCCTCTTCCTTGTCGCTGGGGCCGTCATCCACGAGCTTGGCACGAGGAACCTCAACGAATTGAGTGGCTTAGCAAAGAGCATGCCCAAGACGACCTTTGCCTTTCTCATAGGTGCGGCCGCCATAGTCGGCCTACCTCCACTCAACGGCTTCGCCAGCAAGTGGCTCATCTACGAGAGCTCAGCACTGTTCAACCCAGTCCTCGGTGCCATAGCAATCATCGGAACGGCCTTCTGTACGGCAGCGTACGTTAGGGTGCTCTTCACCTTCTTCGGAAAGCCCAGCGAGAAGGTCATTGAGGCAAAGGAACCAGGCCCAGCAATGCTGATTCCAATGTTCATCCTAGTTGCGACAATAATTATCATGGGCATCCTCCCGTGGCAGATAAGTGAGAAGTTCATGATTCCTGCAGCTAGGGCACTCTGGGACGTCTTCGGATACGTAGCGGCCCTTATGGGGGTGGGATGATGTTCGGATACTGGGACGCTCTCTACTTCGTCCTCGTCTTTATCATCGGCCTTATCCTCGCGTGGCTCCTTGAGAGGTGGGCAGCTAAGGCGGGCATGGGAACGAGGGAAGTCGGAGAGGGAACGAAGATATTCATCAGCGGTGAGGACTCTGAGAAAGTAATTCCCGGCTTCGAGCACCTCGAGGGCAACTACACTGGCAGGAACGTCATGTGGGGTCTAATCCACGGTGTCAAGAGGTTCTTCACAATCCTCCAGAAGGACCATACCGGCCTGCTCACAGACTATGCGAGCTACCTACTCATGACGACGGCCTTCGTCCTCGTGATCCTCCTGCTGAGGGGGTGACATCATGATCAAGGTTCCTGTCAATGGGAACTCATTGGAGCGGGAGAAGCTTGAGAAGAGGATTGCTCAGTTATGCCGATTCATAGGGCGCTCACCATGGGTCTTCCACGTGAACTCGGGGAGTTGCAACGGTTGCGACATCGAGATAATAGCCGCGCTGACGCCCCGCTATGATGCAGAGCGCTTCGGCGTTAAGCTCGTTGGTAGCCCAAGGCATGCCGACATCCTACTCGTTACCGGCCCGGTTACGAACCAGAGCCTCGAGAGGGTCAAGCTTGTATACGAGCAGACCCCCGAGCCGAAGATAGTCATAGCCGTTGGGGCGTGTCCAACCGGGGGTAGCGTCTTCTACGAGAGCCCCTTCACAAACGCCCCCCTCGACAGGGTAATACCCGTTGACGTCTTCGTTCCGGGTTGCCCGCCGAGGCCAGAGGCCATACTCCACGGCGTCGTCCTCGCGCTGGAGAAGCTGGCCCTTAAAATTAAGGGGAAACTTCCGGAGGAGGGTGAAGATAATGAGTGACGCTAACCCTACAACCGAGAATGTTGAGGCGCAGAGAGAGCCAACCAAAGAGGAGAAGATCGCCGAGATGATAAAGGCCAAGTTCCCGAGGGCTGAGGTCGAGGTCAGGGAGAACAAGTGGGGTAGGAAACGAATAGGGGTGAGCGTGAGCAGGGAGGACTATAAACCCCTCATGGAGTTCCTCAGGGAGCTGGATCCAGAGGCCCACTACTCCATTGCAATTGAAGAGGACCTTGGCGAAGAGCTGGGCCTAGCAACGCACCTCCTGATCCTCTATGAAGATGCCCCCGGCGTTTCGCTCATCGTGAAGACCAAGGTTCCCAAGGAGGACCCCGTTCTACCCGACGTCAGCGATGTATATCCTATAGCACTCCAGTTCGAGAGGGAATGCATGGAGATGATAGGGCTCGACTTCGAGGGTGCCCCGGACAAGAGGCGTTTGTTCCTTCCGGACGACTTCCCCGAGGATATCTACCCGCTCAGACTTGACGAAAAGGGCATAAGCGAAGAGATTGTGAAGAACGCCGGCCATCCGTATCTCCTCAGGAGGGGTAGCACATGAAGAAGGTTGAATACTGGGTCAAGATACCCTTTGGCCCAATTCATCCAGGGCTTGAGGAGCCCGAGAAGTTCATCCTCACGCTCGACGGTGAGAGCATAGTTAACGTTGACGTCAAGCTCGGCTACAATTTGAGGGGCATCCAGTGGATAGCCATGAGGAGGAACTACGTCCAGATAATGTATTTGGCGGAAAGGATATGCGGCATCTGCTCCTTCTCCCACAACCACACCTACGTCAGGGCCGTCGAGGAGATGGCGGGTATTGAAGTGCCCGAGAGGGCCGAGTATATAAGGGTTATTATCGGCGAGCTCGAGAGGATTCATTCCCACCTCCTCAACCTCGGTGTCATCGGGCACGACATAGGTTACGATACCGTTCTGCACCTAACATGGCTAGCCCGTGAGAAGGTCATGGACGTCCTTGAAGCCATCAGCGGTAACCGCGTCAACTACTCCATGATAACCATAGGTGGCGTTAGAAGGGACATCAACGAGAAGAGGAAGAGGCTGATCCTCGAAATGATAGAGTACTACAAGAAGATTATGCCCCAGATAGAGGACATCTTCCTCCACGACTCCACGATAGAGGCAAGGCTTAGAGATGTCGCCACGGCCCCCAAAAAGCTTGCCTTGGAGATGGGTGCCGTGGGACCGACGGGAAGGGGAAGCGGCATCAAAGAAGATGCCAGGTGGAGCGAGGGACTCGGCGTTTATCCGGATCTCGGGGTAAAGCCCATCCTCCCGCAAGACGTCACTGGGGAGAAGGCAAGGGGAGACGTTTACGACAGGGTCGCCGTGAGAATTGGAGAGCTCTGGCAGAGCCTTGAGCTTATAGAGAGAGCGCTCGATCAGATGCCCGAGGGCAAGATAAAGACCTTCCCCAAGGACAACGTCCTCCTCGCAAAGCTCAAAGTTATGGCTGATGGAGAGGGAATAGGAAGGTACGAGGCCCCGAGAGGCGAGCTCGTTCACTACGTCCGCGGTCAGAAAGGCAAAGACGGGCCTCTGCGCTGGAAGATGAGAGAGCCCACATTTCCAAATCTATTCACCATAGCGAAAGCACTTGAGGGCAATCAGCTCGCCGACGTTGTCGTTGCAATAGCCTCGATAGACCCATGCCTGAGCTGTACCGACAGGGTCGCGGTAGTCAAGGATGGAAAGAGAACCATCCTCACGGAGAAGGACCTTCTTAAGCTCTCGATTGAGAAAACGAGGGAAATAAATCCCAATATCAGGGGCGATCCAACGCCCGCTGGACTGGGCTGTTTGAGGGGTGGTCTGCTATGATTTGGGAGCTCCTCGCCCTCCTCGGCATCTACGCCTATGTCTCGATAGCATCGCTCCTCTATGCGGGAATAGACAGGAAGCTCGTCGCGAGGATGCAACGCAGGATAGGGCCGCCGATCTTGCAGCCATTCTACGACTTCCTGAAACTTGCCAGTAAAGAAACGATAGTGCCTAATACTGCCAATTTCATGTTCAAGGCTAGCCCAATCCTCATGCTTGCAACTACCATAGCACTCTTGGCCTATACACCCATCGGCTTTAAGCCGCTCTTCGCTACCAAGGGCGACATAATAGTCTTCATATACCTCCTCACGCTAGCTGACTTCTTCCTCGTGCTTGGTGCCATAAGCTCGGGCAACCCCTACGCGAAGGTAGGGGCGAGCAGGGAGATCGCACTACTTGCATCAAGGGAGCCCGCGATGATGCTTGGAGTCTTCACGGTGATGTGGGCCCTCTCAAAGCACGGCGTCGAGAAGCCCTTCAGCCTCGCCAACCTCTACGAGCACAATATCTGGGAGTTTGGCCCGATGGCATGGGTTGGGGGTGCTGTACTCATCTACGTCTTCATGACTTGGCTGGCGAGTGAGGTGGAGGCGGGGTTCTTTAACGTGCCTGAGGCTGAACAGGAGATTGCCGAGGGACCCCTCGTGGAATACAGCGGTCGCTACCTTGCCATAATAAAGCTTGCCGAGTCCCTGAAAGAGTTCATAGCCGCTTCACTCGTCGTGGCCATACTCTTCCCATGGGGAATTGAGATGCCAGGCCTTGAGGGCTACGTGGTCAACCTTCTTATACACACCGCCAAGGTCTTCGCGGTGCTCTTCGTCGCCAAGACGGTCTTCAGGGCCGTTACAGGTAGGCTTAGGGTCACAGAGGCCGTCAACCTGCTCTGGACGAGGGTATTCAGTGCCAGCCTTGTGGCCAGCCTGATAATAGCCATGGGGGTGGTTATGTGATAAAGCTTCCGCTCCTCTCAACGGTCTTAAAGAACATCGCCAAGAGGCCTGCAACTAACCTCTTCCCGAAAACGGACCCCGTCCCCGTTCCTGAAGATTTCAGAGGCAAGATTATCTATCACGTGGACAAGTGCGTTGGATGTAGAATGTGCGTCATGGTGTGCCCGGCGGGCGTCTTCATTTACCTACCGGAGGTCAGAAAGGTCACCCTGTGGCTTGGACGCTGCGTCTTCTGCAAGCAGTGCGTTGACGTCTGCCCGACAAGAGCCCTAGAGATGAGCGATGAGTTCCTCCTTGCAACCTACGACAAGTATGATAAGAAGCTCAGGTGGTTCACCGAAGAGGAAATCGAGGAGTACAAGAGGAAGCTAGAAGAGCAGAAGAAGGCCAAGGAGGTAGCAAAGAAGTCTTAACTTCTTTTCTTTTTCAGCCAACCGGTCCTCATCACTGCTCAGGCCAGGGAGTTCTCATCATCGCCATCCGCTCCCTTCTAAGGTTTTTAAACCTGACTCCTAAAATTCACATATGTTCAACATTATCGTGAGGGCGAGAAAGGACGCGAAGGCCGTCCAATACGTAAATGAGAGGAACTATGGTGGTTATCTGAGGGTTTCGAGTCTCGGAGGGGGCAGAAAGTTCGAGGAAGTCAAGGATGGCCTTCAGGATGCCCTCGAGAACCCCTACGTCCCAATTTTTCTCTTCGGGGAGAAGGAGAAGGAGCTAGCTCAAAGGATCAGCGAGGAAATTAAGGGTCCATTTTTCGTGAGAGTACTCAGGACGAAGCGCGTGAGGAACATGCGCGTTGACGAGCTTTACGGGAACATAGAGGATATAAAGGCGAGGTTCAGACTGGGGGTCGCATGGTCCGAGGAGAGAAGGGCCTATATCCTCGATCCTTCAAATCCTCTTGGCCTTGAGATAAACCCAGACTACGATACTTACCTCGCGGTCGGAGAGGGCTTCAGGAGGCACATGAAAGAGTTGTTAGGTGTAGAAATGGGAGACGTCTCCCTCGTTCTGAGGAAGCTCATGAACCAGGAAGTCTACTATTCGGGACCAAATAAGATCGCGGAGGTTAGCAAGGTAATCGGAAGGTCCACGGAGGTTCTCTGGAGGATTCTGGCTAGCGAGGAAGTTTCCCTCGATGAAACGATAGAGGGAAACAAGGAGTATATAGAGGCATTCGAAAGGGCCAGCGCCGCCTTCCTGAAAGGCTTCGAAGGAGACATCATCGTTCCGTGGAGTGGTGGCAAGGATTCAACAGCTGCCCTCATACTCGCGAGTAAGGTATTCAAGAATGTCACCGCCGTCTACGTGCGCATGGAATACGAGATGCCATTGACGGATGAATACGTAGAGAGAACAGCCAAAAAGCTGGGAGTCGACCTGATAAAGGTGGAGGTCCCAATGCCCCTCGAGAGATATGGCCTACCCACCCACACCAACAGATGGTGCACAGGGATGAAGGTTGAGGCCCTCTATGACGTCGTGAAGGACTTCGAGAACCCAATCCTTGTCGTCGGGGACAGGGACGGAGAGAGCATGAGGAGAAGGCTGAAGCCGCCCGTCGTCGAGAGAAAAACTCCCTTTGGACCAATCACGGAAGTGATGCCCATAAAGTTCTGGAGCGGCATGATGGTCCAGCTATACATCCTAATGAACGGTCTCGACCTACACCCCCTCTACTACGAGGGATTCTATAGGCTCGGATGCACCGTCTGTCCGAGTTTGGCTGATTGGGAGATAAGACTCCTGAGCGAGCTGGGACACCTGCCCGAAATAATGAAGAAAAGGATTAACGGCGCCTCCTGAGAAGAGGCGCAAGAGCCAGTGCAATGAATAGCGCTGGACCGCACACCGAGGTCGTAATGGTCGTTGGGGAAGGCTTCTGGGTCGTCTCGGTTGGCGTTGGGATAGGCAGTTGAGTGCCCGTGTCCGTGACCTCTTCGACTTTGTTCTCTCCTCCACCCCATCCAAGGAATATCATTGCGGTCTCCTTGGCATACTGGTAGAAGAGCATGGCAGTTATAATGTCGTCCGTTGTGTTCCCAGCCTCGTAGCTCTCGGCGAACTCATAGTAGGCCATTGACAAGAGGGGAAGCACACCTTCCATCTGGGCCCTCGCTATGGCAATCTTGGCGTCCTCTTTCATCCTCGCCAGCTTATCTCGCAGCACGGTTGTATTGCCTATCCCTATGGTGTCGAGGATTATCTCACCCCTTATCCTCGCCTCCATCGCTGAAAATAAGGCCGCAGAGTATTTTCCATCTTCGTAATAAGCCTCCCCCTTGTTAAGCTCATCCACCAGATCCTGCAGGTTCGTCTCTCCAAACATCGAGGTGATGTAGGTGACTATCAGCCTAGCGTTGTCGAGCTGGTTCCTTGCCGCCATCTTTATACTGCTCCTAGGTATGACCTCTCCCCTTGAGAACCTCTCTCCAAGCCTCGCCCAAAACTCGGCCGTCTTGGCTCTCTCGTAGGAGTAGGCGGCGTTGCTTATGGCGTTCCAGTAGTCCCCGTTGTAGTAGTCGGTGCGAGCCTTCCTGAGGTATTCCTTGGCCTCCTCTATTCTTTCCTCGCTTGCGGCAACCGCCTGGAGCATTGTGATGCCCCTTATCGTGAGGTTGGAGACGTAGGACTCGACGGAGTTTATCTCTGCCTGGACATCCTCAAAGATTGCCTCTATGTCCTTCCCCTCGCTTGCATATATATACCACTCAACGTGCCGGAGAACTATCCTTGCTTGGAAGTCGAGGCTCATGGTGGTGTAGTATTTGCCAGCATCCAAGGCGGCCTTGGCCCTCTCGATCGTGGCCCTTGCACTGTCGAGGGCCGTCTTGAGGTAGTTGTAGGTGGTGTAGCCCACGTTGCTATCATTGAGCTTCGCTTCAACGGCCTTGTAGTATCTCACAGTCTCTTCATAATCCTTCTTGGCGTCCTCCTTGAGGAAGTCCGTGTTTATGAGAACCTGAGCCGGGGGTTTCGGTCGCTCGAGCTTGTGACCCGTGAAATAGTAGATAGCATCGTAGATGTCCCTTATCTCGATGACCTGAAGGCCCCATCTTTCCTTGGCGTATTCAACGACATCGACCTTCTTCTGGGTCGTGGTTATCTGAACGATTGGCCCTATGCTTTTCCTCTGGCTCTCGGTCACCACCTGAATCCTCTGACCCTCTGGAATCAGAAACACTTTGGCGCCGGCTTGGTGGGCCGCAGAGGCCTTTTCGAGGATTCCTCCAACGGGTCCTATGCTGCCGTCGGGATTTATCATGCCCGTCATCATCACGTCCTTCCTTATATCCCAGCCCATGAGGGCCGCTATTATGCCCACGGTCATCGTGCCGCCCGCTGAGGGGCCCCCGATTATCGGTGAGTCAGCCCTGACCTGTATGAAGACGTCGTACTGGCTCATGTTCACGCCCAGAACCCTGCCCGCGACCTCAGCCGCCAATCTTGCAGATGCTTGCATATCAACCTGGGTGAGAGGCCAAGTCTCAACGTAAACATGACCACTGCCCGGAGCCACGGTTATAACGAACTCCGTGGGGACGCCGACGAGCTCGCCTGTGGAGGTCTGGGAGACAGCCGGAGCCTTCAAAATCACCGTTCTTCCTTCGCAGGGACATTGAGCTGCTGCAGGCGATAGTAGAACGAGCAACAGGAGGAATAGAACAAGCTTCTTCATTTTACACCACCAAAAAGAAGAGAATTAGGATTATTTATACGGGTTTCGGGTCAAAAGTTAACCTTCGGAAGCCACTGTTCGGCAATATCTCCCACGATTGGAAACTTGTAGCGCTCCCCCTGGTAGGCCTTTACGATACCGACTATCCAGACTACGAGGCCAACTATCTGGACGAGAAGGGCTATTATCCAGCCCATGAACGGTATCATAGAGAATATCGCCCACAGGAAGAACAGTCCCAAGAAAGCAACAGTAGATTGCATTGCGTGGAACCTAACAAATTCGCTCTCCTTCTCAAGGGCCAAGAAGATTATCCCAGTTATGAATATTCCCACGTAAGCGAGCGCCGCCTCCACGTTCTCCTCCAAGCCAAGACTCGTTCTCTTCTCCCCATCCATCTTTATCACCTCTTAGGGAAAGGTCCCAGGAAGTAAATATAGGTTTCGATATCGATTGACTTAAAAGCCTCTCACCGAATTCCTTCTGGTGATCCTATGCTCCATCACGTTAGGCTCATCTATGCTACCAAGAGCAGAAAACTCGTCGGCAAGAAAATAATTCTTGCCATCCCCGGAAGCATAGCCGCCGTCGAGTGCGTGAAGCTCGCCCGGGAACTCATACGGCATGGAGCTGAAGTTCATGCGGTAATGAGCGAGAGCGCCCAAAAGATAATCCACCCCTATGCCATGGAGTTTGCAACTGGCAACCCCGTCATCACCGAGATAACTGGGTTCATAGAGCACGTGGAATTGGCAGGAGAACACGGAAACAAGGCCGACCTGATTTTAGTGTGTCCGGCAACCGCGAACACTATATCCAAGATAGCCTGCGGCATAGACGACACACCCGTCACGACCGTGGTAACCACGGCCTTCCCCCACACGCCCATAATGATAGCCCCCGCGATGCACGAAAGCATGTACAGGCACCCGATAATCAGGGAAAATATAGAGAAGCTCAAGAGGCTCGGCGTCGAGTTCATAGGACCGAGGTTCGAGGAGGGAAAGGCTAAAGTGGCGAGCATCGACGAAATCGTTTACCACGTCATAAAGAAGCTCCACAGGAAAGACCTGGCAGGGAAAAGGGTTCTCGTCACGGCAGGGGCCACGCGCGAATATATCGACCCAATCAGGTTCATAACCAATGCGAGCTCAGGAAAAATGGGAGTGGCCATGGCTGAGGAGGCGGACTTCCGCGGGGCAGAGGTGACGCTGATAAGAACGAAGGGAAGCGTTCCAAGCTTCGTCGAGAACCAGATAGAGGTCGAGACCGTTGAGGAAATGTTAGAGGTTATAGAGAGCGAGCTGAAGTCCAAGAGGTACGATGTAGTTATCCACGCGGCCGCCGTGAGCGACTTCAGGCCAAAGGTAAGGGCAGAGGAGAAAATAAAGAGCGGGCGGGAGCTCGTCTTAGAGCTGGAACCGACACCCAAGATAATCGACCGTATCAAGGCCATTCAGCCCGACGTATTCCTTGTGGGTTTCAAGGCGGAGACTAATGAGAGCAGGCTCGTGGAAGAAGCGAAGAGGCAAATCGAGCGGGTCGGAAGCGACCTTGTAGTTGCCAACACCCTAGAGGCCTTCGGAGGAGAAGAAAGTGAAGTAATCCTAGTTGGCAGGGAGTTCGTGAAAGAGCTACCGAGAATGAAGAAGAGAGAGCTTGCGGAGAGGATTTGGGACGAGATAGTCCGGCTCTTGAAGGAAAGGGAAAGGGCATGAGCTACTTCTCATAAGCTTTTTCGGCTGGTGACTTCGGCGGCTTTATGCCGTAACCCAGTATCTTGAACTTCATGACTTCTCCATCCCTCAGGTAGTAGGTGACCTCCTTGGTCTCCCTGTTGAACTCCATCTTCTCAAGGGGGAAGCGGTAGTCGCCGAACTTCTCCTGCATCTCCCTGAACTTATCGGGAGGAATCGGAACCCAGTCGTAAAGCTCCAGTTCCTCCTCCCTCCACGTGGTCGTCAATATGTAGCTCTCGATGAAGCTCAAAGCTCCGGTAGGGCAGACGTCAACACAGAACTGGCAGAAGGTACATCTGCCATAGTCTATCTTAGGATGGGGCCTTTTCTCGCCCTCTATCCATGTCATCTCGATGGCCCTCGCCGGACATATCTGGCCGCAGAAGTTGCAGCCGACGCATTTTTTCCAGTCCAGGGTGTGGAATCCCCTGTACTTTGGGGCCGGATCTATTTTCTCGTCCGGTATCTTTATCGTGACCGGCCTCTTAAAGAGGTATTTGAGGCCGAGCCAAGGCTTAACGAAGGAAGGCTTCTTTCTCACCTTCTCCTCAGGGGCAACCTTAACCTCGGTCATCTCCATCACCTGTCTATGTCGGGCGGGCAGTTGTCGAGGCTCATCAATATGACGGGGACATCGGCTATCCTCGCTCCAACTAGAAGGTGCTCGAGAACCCTAATGCCGTGGGCTATACTCGGACCCCTTATGTGCACTCTGTAAGGCTTGTGGCCGCCGTCGCTGACAACGTAGGCACCGAAGTCGCCCTTTGTTGACTCAACGTGGGCGAAGGCATCTCCGGCAGGCACCTTGAACCTCGGAAGGTTCTTGAGCTTTGGATCTTTGACCTTGTAGGGCCCGCTGGGCGGCCCCATCTCGAGGAGCTGTTCCAGTATGTAGAGATCCTGCTCTAGCTCGTAGCGCCTTATCAAAGCCCTCGCGAGGGCGTCACCTTCTTTGAGAACGGGAACCTCGAAGTCTAGCTCGGGGTAGAGCAGGTACGGATCAGCTCTCCTAACGTCGTAGGGAACCCCCGTGGCCCTTAGGTTCGGACCGGTGACGCCTTCAGCCAGGGCGAACTTCTTGTCCATAACGCCTATTCCCTCAAGCCTCCTGTGGACGATGTAGTTCTCGAAAACTAGGTTGTCGAAGTCAGAGAGCTTACTCTTGATGTATTCCACGGTGTCCCTCAGCTGTCTCAACCATTTGTCGCCTGGAATGTCTCTCCTAACGCCGCCGGGGATTGTGTAGATGTGGTAGACCCTTGCCCCAGTCAGTTCCTCAAAGAGGTGCATGAACCTCTCCCTGTAAGCCGCGGCCCACTGACCGGCCGTGTAAACGCCAAGCTTGAAGCTGAGGCCCATTATCCAGAAGAGGTACGCTGAGACCCTCGCCATCTCAAGCACGATCGTCCTTATCCACTGGGCTCTCTCCGGCACTTCCCAGCCCATTAGCTCATCAACGGCCATGGAGTAGATTGCCTCAGGAACATCAGGCTCTGGAACGCATATCCTCAGGAGCAAGGCTATGTTGGTATACCAAGGCCTGTATTCGGCGAGCTTCTCGAACCCTCT
Organism: Pyrococcus yayanosii CH1; assembly: GCF_000215995.1. NCBI lineage: Archaea > Methanobacteriati > Methanobacteriota > Thermococci > Thermococcales > Thermococcaceae > Pyrococcus > Pyrococcus yayanosii. The sequence goes on from NC_015680.1 coordinate 1,005,070, forward strand.
GTGGAGGAAGCCCGGATTTGCTATGGCCTTCATAACTCTGTGGCCATCCATCTTGAGAATTATGCTGAAGTTCTCCGTCGCCATATGCTGAGGACCAAAGAACAGCTCATAGGTGTCCTTGTCTATGGGGAGTAACTCCATCCCGTTCTCTCTCGCCTCACGGATGATCTCTTCTTGGGATACCATAATCATCACCTCAGATGAGGTAGTTGTCCTTATTCTCGTCGAACCTGTCGAGCAGCTTGTACTTCTTCTTCACGTAGGTCAGCATATCGAAGTCCTTCCTATGGGGATACAGGCCCCTCTCGGGATCGTCGAGTATCCAGGGCATCTCCATCTTGTCATTGCCCTCGAAGTAGACGCCAAAGAAATCATGGACGTCCCTCTCGTAAGTCTCGGCCGCAGGATAAATGTCCCTAACCGTTGGCACCCTCGCCTTGTCGAGGTCTCGAGGAATGCGGGTCTTGACCATAGCGTGCGTCCCGTGTGTTATGCTCCACATCTGATAGACGAGCTCAATCTCGCCGTCCTTGGGCCAGTCAACCGCGGTTATCTGGAGCATGAGCTCGAAGCCGCTCTCCTTGAGCGTCATGAGGAAGTCCCTTATCCTGTCTGCAGGAATGCTGAACTCAAGCCTCCTATCCCTTCTGACTTTCCCCTCAGCATAGGGAGCCTTTTTAAGGATTTCCTGGACGAGCTTTTCGCCCTTCTCCCAGGTCATGTTCCTTCCTCCTTCTTCTTATCCATGAGCCAAGGTATCCACTTCCTTGCCTCCTTCTCCCGCCATCCCTCTCCAAGGAGCTCGTCCTGGTTCTTCCTATACCACTCATAGTTCTCCTTGTACCTTTTCCATCCGTCTGCTTCACCGTTCTCAATCATTTCCATGAGCTTCTTTATTCCATCCATCACAGCTTCAGGCCTTGGCATGCAGCCGGCTATGTAAACGTCGACGGGGATGTAAAGGTCGAGCCTCTTTATCGCGTTGTAGGCGTCCCAGTAGATGCCACCGTTTATCGGACAGGAACCGTGAGCCAACACATATTTCGGATCTGGGGCCATCTCGTAGGTGATTATTATTCTCTTGAGGGTCTTCGGCGTGACGTAGCCCGTTATGAGGAAGAGATCGTACTGCCTTGGGCTTGGGTCGGGCATTATACCGAAGCGCTCTAGGTCATAGCGGGCGGTCATTAGGGGGGGCATCTCTATACCGCCACATCCCGTACAGAACGACACAATCCAAAGGCTTTTCTTCCTCGCCCAGTTGAAGAGGGGTTCAAAGAGCCTCCAATCAACCATCTTTATCACCTCACAGGCTTGCAAGTATCGCCCCGAGAGCGGCTATTATCGTGGGCCACTTCCAGTAGAACTTGACAGCCTGATCTATGGTGAACCTCGGGAATATCGCACCGATGAATATCGCTATGAGGAGCACCGCTATCTGCTTCACGAGGAGGATTCCCAGTGTGGCGAGCGTGTTGAGTATTGGACTGCTGAATGCTATCACGACGGCTCCTCCGAGGAATATGTTGGCGAAGAACAGCGTCTCGGCGAAGAGGCCAATGGCGTGTTGTATCTGGAGCATTCCCATGTGCTTGCCGCCGAACTCGACCATGGGTCCAAGGGATATTTCGCCAGGTGCGATCATCATGTCGAAGGGCTCCTTGCCAAACATCGCTTGGAGGACTATATCGTAGGCTATTGCCACTAGGAGAAGCGGGAGGTGGAATATGCTCCATCCGCCGACCTGCTGGGCCATGACTATCTCGTAGGTGCTGAAGGTCCCGTAGAACTCTGCGAGGGCTATTATGGCGAAGCCCAACGGAACTTGAATTGCCAGCAGTGTGAGTAGGGCCCTCTGGGCACCGAGGCCAGCCCAGGGGTTGCCGGAGCTCATTGCGGCGAACATTATGCCGAGCATGGGTATCTCGAGGAGGAAGGTAATGAGGATTAAGTCGCCATATGTCCTGAGGATGCTTATGCTGCCCAGGGGAATAAACATAAGAGCTAAGATAGTGGCACCGAGGGCGAAGATTATGCCGAAGTCGTAGATTAAGCCGTGCGTTATGTTCTCCCTTTTGCCGAAGAACTTGATGGTGTCTATGATGGGCTGGTAGATGGGCGGCCCTATCCTTCTGTGAATCCTCGCCGTGACCTTCCTGATTATGCCCATGAACATGAACCCGACGAATGTTGCGTAAAGGATTATGAAGATTGCCTTGAGCACGGCTCCGAGCATGGCTCACACCCCCCACATCGCGAGGATTAGCAGGATTGCCGCAAGATACCAAGCATATGCCTGAACATTTCCGTTGTAGACGTAGTTCCTCACAGTCTCTGCTAGATCCTCTATGGCCTTCCAGATGTCTCTGTAGAGCCTATCGAAGCTCATCCTGAGCCAGAAGGCCATGGCTTCCTTGAGTGGAAGGAAGAAGTTCCTCCTGATGGTGAGGTTGTACTCCATGGTAACCGGGTTGCCCGACTGATACGTGTCGGTGACCGGGACCCTCCTGACCTTGGCACCCATGAAGTATACGATGGCCGCTATGAGCAGGCCAACGACCATCCAGATGGTGAGGAGCAGGCCGTTATACCTGCCAAAGCCTAAATCCAGCTCCCATATAGTCCCGCCGATGACCTCCTGTCCGAATATCTTGTTGAGTTCCTTCGCGACGAGGCCAGGCGCAACGCCGAAGGCCACGTTTAAGGCAGCCAGTATTCCCATGCCTATTGCAAGCGGGAGAGGCGCGTCCTTGATGTCGTCGAGGTCGGTCGGCCTTTGACCGAACCACACGGCGTAGGTGAACCTGATGAGATAGACGAAGCCTATGGCACTTCCAAAGAATAGCATACCGCCGAGTATTGGCAGGTTCTGACTTATCACAGCCTCAAATATCAGCCACTTACTGGCGAATCCGGCGAGGGGCGGGATTCCGGCGAGGCTGAGGATTGCGACGAATGCCATGGCAAAGGTTAAAGGCATCTTCTCTGCTAAGCCGCCCATGTCCTTGAACTCGGTCTTGCCGGTGCGATATATTATCGTGGCAACTATGAGGAAGAACAGGCCCTTGAACAGGGCGTGGCTGATGGCATGGTATATTGCCGCTTGTATGCTCAATGCCGTCCCGACACCTATGCCCACGAGGATGTAGCCGAGCTGGCTTATACTGGAGTAGGCGAAGAGCTTCCTGATGTCCTCCTGGAGGGCGGCGAGGATGCCTCCGACTATAATGGTTAAACCACCGAGGAACGCGATTATGTAGCCGAAGGCGGGTGCGCTTCTGACGGTCCCGAACTCGTAGAAGAGCCTGTAACCCATGAGGAGGTAGAGGAGCAGGAAGCCATAGACACCCGTCTTGCTGAGGACGCCGCTGAACATGGCGGTGTAACTCTGGTTGGTTTCACCGTAGGCGTCGGGGGCCCAGACATGGAGCGGGAACATGCCCGCTTTAACGCCGAAGGCCAGCAGGAAGAGGCCAAAGATAAAGGCCACTTCGCCCCTGCTGAAGAGGGCCGGTCCGCCCATTGTCAGGGAGAGGGCATCCCTGTAGAAGGCTGAGCGTATGTCGGCAAATGCAAAGGATCCGACCTTCGCGTATATCAGGCCGATGGCTATGAGCATGGCGTAGGCCCCGGCGATGCTTAGAACGAAGTACTTGAGGGATGCTCCCCTGTTATACTTGAGCACCATCATAAAGCTACCGAAAGTCATGAGCTCCCAGAATATGAAGAAGCCAAGCAGATCGCTGGCGAGGAAGACGCCGTAAACGCCGGTCAGGCTCATAAGGGCAAAGAGCCACTCGTAGCCGCTCCTGACAGTCGAGACCATACCGAGGACCGCCGCCAGGCCGACGACACCGGCTATCATGGCGAATATCCAGTTGAGCTGACCGAGGCTGAAGGCGAACGTGAAGCCGCCGAAGTTCAGGTTATAGCTTATTCCACCCGCGCTGAGGTTCGGGTAGAGCTTGACGAGGTAGGCGAGCGGGACCAGTGCACCACCCACGCCAAGGAGCTCCCTGATTCCCTTAACGTTGAGGGCTCCAGCGAGCACACCTGCCATAAGGGGTGCGAAAATTATTATTAGAAGCTCGTTCATGCTCCCACCTCCACCAAGGGAACGTTCTTAACGTATTGGGCCACGTTGAAGATGTCCTCACCGGCCTTCTTCGCAAGGCTCCAAGCGTAGTCTGGGTAAATCCCTATGGCCACCACGAGGACCAGCAAGAAGAGCAGCATTGCCACCACGACCGTGTTCTCTCCGACCTTCGACCCGGTTTTGCCGAACCACATTGTGTGGAGCAGCCTGAAGTAATACACGGCCTCGACGACGCTCGCAAACAGCACGAGGGCGGCTGCCCAGAGGTAACCGGCGTCGAGTGTCGCCATGATTATCCTGACCTTGCTCCAGAAGACGTTGAAGAGCGGTATGCCCACCGTCGCTATTGCACCAACAGATATGGCGAGGGCCGTGAGCGGCATCCTCTTGCCAAGTCCCTGGAACTTCTCTAGCTCTGCACCGTCAAGGGTTATCGCCACGTAGCCGACAGCCAAGAAGAGGAGGGCCTTCACTATGGCGTGGTTAACCATGTGGAATGTCCCTGCCTCAACGCCCTCAGCCGTTCCCAGGGCAAAGGCGAGGGTTATGAGGCCTATTTGAGCTATGCTGGAGTAGGCTATCATGCGCTTGACGTTCCTCTGCCTAAGGGCCGAGAGCTCGGCGATGACGACGGTAAGGGTCGCCATCACGAGGAGTAACTTCAGGACGGACGACCAGCGGACTGTGGAGCTCATAATGTAGAGGATCCTAGCCATCGCGTAAAGGCCGGCCTTAACGACGAAGGCCGAGAACATGACCGTTATCGGATGGGGTGCCGCCTGATATGCATCTGGCGCCCAAGCGTTGAGCGGGAAGAGCTCTGCCTCGACGGCTAGGCCGAAGATTATCAGGGCGAGGCCAACCTGAGCCACGACAGGGTTTATTCTGCCAGCAAGCTGGGCTATCTGAGCCATGTTAAGGGTTCCAAGGGAGCCGTAGATAAGGGCCACGCCGATGAGGAAGAAGCTTGAGCCTATTCCTCCAAGGACGATGTACTTCATTGAGGCCTCAGCGGCTTCGCCAGTCTTGTTGTAGGCGGTGAGGGCGTAGGCCGTTATGGCGGTTATCTCCATGAACACGAAGAGGTTAAAGATGTCACCCGTTGCAATCATGCCCGTGGCTCCGAGCATCAGCAGGAGGAACAGCATGGCGAACTTGTCTATGGGTTCTACCTCGACGGCCCTGAGGCTGAAGACGGCCATGAGGAAGCTGATGGCGGCAACGATGAGCACGAACAGTGCCGCGAAGTGGCCGATGTAGAGGTTTATGCCGATGGGTGGTCTCCAGCCACCCGCGAAGACTATGATGGGCTCGCCGGTCGTGTAGACCTCCTTGAAGACCCAGGCCGCTATACCGGTCTGGAGGGCCGTTATCAGGATAAGGAACGGCTTTATCAGGCCCTTTCCAATCTGCTTTAGCACGGGGATGAAGAAGGCGCTGATAAGAGGAAGCGCTATGAGGAGGGACGCGAACTGCCCGCTCATCCTCTCAACCTCCTTATCTCCTCAACGTTAAGGGTTCCGTACTTCTCGTAAATCAGGATGGCAACGCTAAGGGCCATGGCGGTGGTTGCGACGCCGATAACTATGGCCGTAAGAACCAGCGCCTGCGGTATTGGATCAACGGCCTGGTTTGGGCCTATCCCCTCGCTAAGTATCGGAGCGCTCCTTCCGCTCACGTACCCGATGCTTATGAGGAGCAAGTTTACCCCTGTCTCCATTATGCCAAGGCCTATGAGGATCTTGAGTAGGTTCTTCTTGACGAGCACGGCATAGAGGCCGATGAGGATCAACGCTACAGAGCCGAAGTAGTAGGCGCTTATCATTCGCTCACCTCCTCCTTGAGCATGTTGTCAACGATGCCGCTCAGCTCCATGCCGACCTTGATGCCGATTATGGTGTAGATTATCGGAATGAAGCCGCCGCTAAAGAGCCTGCCGAGGTTCTCGTGGCCGAAGCCCCATGTCTGCCATACCCAGTCGAGGAGGAAGTAGCCACCTATTGCAAGGCCTATGAGGCCGACGAGGACGTAACCCATTCCAGCCAGTCCCTCGGTAGCCTCAAAGCCCCTGTGCGGAATCTCGTAAGTTATGAAGGCCATGTAGAGCAAAAGGAAGGCCGTTGCTATGGTGGCCCCGCCGGGGAATCCTCCACCGGGGGTGAGGTGGCCGTGGATGAAGATGTAGGCGCCAAACAGAATCACGAAGGGGAAGAGTAGCTTTGTTCCTGTCGTCAGGACAACGCTACCTTTCGTCTTGGCCGTCCTTTTCCTCTTCCTCCTCCAGAGGAGGGCGGCGACGCCCGTGGACGCGATGAATAGGACTGTGACCTCACCGAGGGTATCGAAGCCACGGTAGTTGACGACGACCGCGGTGACGGCGTTTACAGCTCCGGTCTGCTCCTTAACGTGGTCAAGATAGTACTGGCCGACGAGCATCTTGTTCTCACCGAAGGGAACGTTGGCAAGGCCCTGGGCAAGCCAGTAACCAATGATGAGGAGGACAAGTATGGCAAGGAGTCTCTTCACCATCTCACCCACCACCCTGGCCTTTCCTCCTCTTCACTCTCATACCTGTAGGTTCTCTTAATCGCGAAGATGAACACCGCACCGCTGAGAGCAGCTCCTATCGCTGCCTCCGTCATGGCCACGTCAGGCGCCTGCAGGAAGAAGAACAGTATTGACGCGAAGAGACTAACCGCTGCCATTCCAACCACGGCCGCCAGCAGGTCCCTCCACTCGACGGCAAGTATGGCCGACAGCACCATGAGGGCGACGATAATATACTCGATGCAGGATATGCAGTTCATGCCTCCCCACCCTCCTCTTCGCCACTCTCGGCCCGGGCCTTGGCCTCCCGGTATTTGTCAACTACGCTGCCCTCCCAGAGAGGGATGCCGCTCTTGTACGCGGCCCTGATGAGAGTGTGAGCGCTTATCGGGTTAGTCAGGAGGAGGAAGACCGCGATTATTATCGTCTTCGTGAGCCAGGCGACGCTTCCACCATCACCGAGGGCCCATATTCCTGCACCGATTATGACGCCGAGGGAGCCAAGGGTAGCGCTCTTGGTTGCCGTTTGCATCCTGGTGTAGACGTCGGGCATCCTGATGAGACCGAGGGTTGATAGGAAGTAGAACGCTGAGCCAAACAGCACGAGGAACTCCCCCACCGCCACGAGGACGTTCATAGGCCTCCCTCCAGGTAGCGTGCGAAGGCTATGACTCCTCCAAAGGCCAGAACCGCGTAGATCAGGGCAACGTCGAGGAATATCATCCTCTTATAGTATAGGGCGAAGAGAACCATGAGGCCCGTGGTTATCGTGGTCATGATGTCGACGGCCACAAGCCTGTCCACGATAGTGGGTCCCCTAAAGACCCTGTACATACTTAGGAGCGTCGCTATCGCTATGAGGGCGAGATAAACGTTTATCCCTATCATCCGAAGATCACCTTCAGAAACTTTTCAAAGGGCCCGGTTATGCTCTTAGAAGCCCCTTCAACGGAGGCATCCTTGACGTCTATCCAATGGATGAAGTACCTGTCACCCTCAACCTCGAGTGTTATGGTTCCGGGCGTCAGGGTTATCGAGTTCGCCAGAACGAGCTTCCCGACATCGCTCCTGAGGTTTGTTCTGCACTCAACGATTCCAGGGTTTATTGGCCTTTTCGGATGGAGGACGCGATAAGCCACGTCAAGGTTTGCCAGGAGCATGGCCCAGAGGAAGTAGGGAATGTAGGCTATCGCGTAGGCGACCCTCTTGGGGTGAAGGTTGGCAAGGCCGCGCGTTGTAAATATCTCGTAGGTGAAGGCCCCAATGATTAGGGACAGCACCAGTCCGAACGCGAGTTCCTGAGGATCCAGACTTGCCGTCAGAAACAGCCATATGATGAACAGCACGATAATAGTATAGAGGTAGCGACTTATCCTGCTTGCCTCAGCCATTTCTTACCCTCCCGGCCCGCTTTATTGTTGGTTGAAGATTTCTTCCAATATATTTCACCGTTGGTTTGCAACGAACTTTTATAAATGTTTGCCTAGCTCCTAAAGGTTTTAAACCTGAGGTTTCAGATGCCCGCAGGGGTGTGAAGGATAACTTTCATATTTACGCAAAACTTTTTATACTCGAGGCCATAAATTTGGGGCAGGTGATAGTATGGCGGAAAACGTTGGTGAGATTCCGAGCGGTGAAAAGGAATTCGAGGGACTCACCCGCACAATAAAAGACATTGTCGAGTTCCCCGAGCTAACCGAAGAGGAATTTGAGGGAATGCTCAAGAACGCGAGCAGAATCTATGGTGAACCTCTCCCCCATAAGACATGGTCCCTCTGTCCCGAGACCAGGAAGGTCGTCCCCGCCGTCATATGGGAGAAGGACGGGATGGTCTGGATAACCAAGAAGTGTCCCGAGGGCATAATAACCGACCTTTATTATGAGGATGTTGACCTCTACTATAGGTTCCGCCGGTGGAGGTGGACGGAAAAGAAGCTGTCCTCCTTCAACGTCGAGAACACGGGCGTCAACTGCCCCTTTGACTGTGGCCTCTGCGCGAGGCACTACTCCCACACTAATTTACTTAACATAGTGCTCACAAATAGATGTAACTTAAGTTGTTGGTATTGTTTCTTTTATGCCAAAGAAGGAGAACCAATTTACGAGCCAACATTGGAACAGATTAGAATGATGCTCCGCAACGCCAAGAAGGAACAGCCTATAGGGGCAAACGCTGTCCAGTTCACGGGTGGCGAGCCAACCCTCCGTGATGATCTCGTCGAGATAATCAAGATAGCAAAGGAGGAAGGTTATGACCACGTTCAGCTCAACACCGATGGCATAAGGCTTGCCTTCGAGCCGGAGCTCGTTAAGAAGATTAGGGAGGCCGGCGTGAATACTCTATACCTGAGCTACGACGGAATGACGCCCCAGACTAACTGGAAGAACCACTGGGAGATTCCGCTCATCTTCGAGAACGTAAGGAAGGCTGGTGGGCCTGGCATAGTCCTTGTCCCGACCCTAATCAGGAACGTCAATGACCACGAGGCCGGGGCAATAATAAACTTCGGCCTCAACCACCTCGACATCGTCAGGGGTGTGAACTTCCAGCCAATATCCCTCGTTGGTAGGGTTCCGAAGAAGGAGCGCCAGAGGTTCAGGATAACTGTGGCGGGTGCCATAAAGAAGATAGAGGAGCAGACTAACGGGGCCATAAGCAGGGACGACTGGTATCCCATACCGATTGCGGGCCACATAGCGCGCTTCTTCGAGGTCTTCACTGGAAGGAAGTACTACATGACAAGCCATTACGCGTGTGGTGCTGCCACCTACGTCTTCCTCGACAGGGAGCAGAAGAAGGTTATTCCGATACCGAGGTTTATAGACGTCGAGGGACTCGCGGAGTTCCTCGAGGAGAAGGCGGATGAGATTGAGAAGGCGAGGTTCAAGGGACTCGCCAAGCTCAAGGCTGTCGGAGAGGCAGTATTCCTCAAGCTCAAGAGCTTCTACGATGAGAAGAACGCCCCGAAGGGCCTAGATGTACTGGAACTAATTAAAAACGCCCTTGTGCACGGCAACTACGAGGCCCTCGGCCAGTTCCACACCAGGACGCTCTTCCTCGGAATGATGCACTTCATGGACGAATACAACTACGACGTCGAGCGTGTCGAACGCTGTGTAATCCACTACGCCATGCCCGACGGCAGGATAGTGCCCTTCTGTACCTTTAACGTGATTCCAGAGCTTTACAGGGATAAGGTCCAAGCCCAGTTCAGCTACAGCTGGGAGGAGTGGAAGAAGCTACACCCAGACTGGGACTACACGAAGGACAAGTACGTTCGTACCAAGGAGTTCGTCGAGAAGATGAGGAACAGCGAGCTGTACAGGAAGACCTACATTGACATCGAGGACTACTTCGGGCTCAGGGGGTGAGTGGAGATGCTCATAGAGCTCACGCTCCGGCTCGGGGAAATTAAACCGGAGGAGGCAAAGGACATTCAGTACAGGCTCTCCCTCCACGAGGGGACGTACAGGGTCTTCGTGAACGGATACGCGAGGACCGCCAGGGTGGTCTTCAATCCCAAAAAGCTTTCCAAGGACTTCATTCTGAAAGAGTTCGAGCCCTACGGCTACGAGGTCGTCTCGGAGAGGGAAATAACTCTGGAGGAGCTCATAGAGGCCAGCATGAGCTGGAAGAACACAGCCGAGAAGACATGAGGATTTCCTCAGCCTCCCCCTATCCCCATCAATTCACCCCCTTTCGGGGTCTGCCTCTAAAGGTTTATATCCCTCCCCTCCCTTTCCCACTCGGGGGTAGTTATGAGGGTGGAGGAGTTTCTTAGGGAACGGGGAATCGGCGTTGGAGATTACGTCAGGATAATCAAGCAGGAGGGCAATAAGGAAATCATCTACGAGGGCATCGTAATGCCTCCCTACGAGCTCTCAAGCGGTGAGACCCTCGTCATAAAGCTCGACAACGGCTACAACATAGGAGTTGCCCTCGGGAAGATAAAGGCCATTGAGGTTCTTGAAAAGGCCAAGGTGAAGCCTGAGGTCCACTTTAAGGCCCTCATCGAGGGAAAACCCGAGCTTCCAAACGTCACGATAATAGGCACGGGAGGAACGATAGCGAGCAGGATTGACTACGAGACAGGTGCAGTCCACCCGGCTTTCACGGCGGAAGAGCTCGCCAAAGCGGTGCCTGAGATATTTGAGATGGCCAACATCACGCCAAAGCTCCTTATGAACATCCTAAGTGAGGACATGAGGCCCGAATACTGGGTTAAGATCGCCCACGAAGTTGCCAAGGCATTAAACTCTGGCGATGCCGGTGTGATAGTGGCCCATGGAACGGACACCATGGGTTATACCTCAGCCGCCCTCAGCTTCATGCTCCGCGATTTGAGCAAGCCGGTCGTTCTTGTTGGTGCTCAAAGAAGCTCCGACAGACCGAGCAGCGACGCCGCTATGAACCTCATATGCTCGGTTCGGATGGCCCTAAGCGATGCCGCCGAGGTCATGGTCGTCATGCACGGGGAAACGGGTGACACGTACTGCCTCGCCCACAGGGGAACAAAGGTTAGGAAGATGCACACGAGCAGAAGAGATGCATTCAGGAGCATAAACGACGTGCCGATAGCAAAGGTCTGGCCTGACAGGGTGGAGTTCCTCAGGGACGATTACAGAAGGAGGAGCGAGGGGGAGGTATGGGTCGATGATAAGCTTGATGAACGGGTTGCCCTCGTGAAGGTCTACCCCGGGATGAGCCCCGAGATAATCGACTTCCTCGTGGATAGGAGATATAGGGGGATAGTTGTCGAGGGAACGGGTCTCGGCCATACGCCAAGCGGATTGATACCCACTATTGAAAGGGCCGTGCAGGAGGGCGTCGCCGTCTGCATGACGAGCCAGTGCCTGTACGGCAGGGTGAACCTCAACGTATATTCAACGGGCAGGAAGCTCCTCAAGGCAGGCGTCATTCCGTGCGAGGACATGCTTCCGGAAACGGCCTATGTTAAGCTGATGTGGGTTCTCGGTCACACTGACGACCTTAACGAAGTCAGGAGGATGATGCTGACGAGCTACGCGGGTGAGATAACCCCATACACGAGGTTCGACACCTTCCTGAGGTGATACGCGTGGGAATAATGGCCATTTACATGAGCACCTTCACGATAGAGCGAGTGATGCTGGAGCTCTACGGAAACGAAAAGGACGATTTTGTTGAGGTGCTGAGGTGATTTCCATGGGGGAGAAGTTTGATTACGAGAAGCTCGGGCTTAAGGTCGGCCTCGAGATTCACAGACAGCTCGACACGAAGAAGCTCTTCTCGCCCGTTCCGAGTGAGCTCAATGATAAGGTCGACTTCACCTTCCAGAGGAGGCTTAGGCCGACGATGAGCGAGCTCGGCGAGATCGACCCAGCCGCCTTAGAGGAGTTCAAGAAGGGTAGAGTTTACGTCTACGAGGGCAACTACGAGCTGACGGACCTCGTTTATATGGACGAGGAGCCGCCGCACATGCCCGACGAGGAGGCCCTCCGCGTTGCCCTCCAGATAGCCTACCTCCTAAATGCGACGCCCGTTGACGAGGTTCACTTCATGCGTAAAATAGTTATTGACGGCTCCAACGTTTCGGGCTTCCAGAGGACGGCGATAATAGCGACGGATGGAAAGGTGGAGACGCCCTGGGGGACGGTGGGCATTCCAACTATCTGTCTCGAAGAGGACGCCTGCAGGATAGTCGAGAGGAAAGATAAAGAGGTTATCTACCGCATAGACAGGCTTGGAATCCCCCTCATCGAGATAAGCACGACTCCGAACATACACCATCCGGAGCAAGCAAAAGTTGTTGCCAAGTTCATAGGCGACGCCTTAAGGGCAACAAGAAAAGTTAAGAGGGGCCTCGGAACCATAAGGCAGGACCTCAACATCTCCATCGAGGGCGGTGCGAGGGTAGAGATTAAGGGCGTTCAAGAGCTCGACATGATTCCCCTTATAATCGAGCGGGAGGTCGAGAGGCAACTCAACCTTCTCGAGATAAGGGACGAGCTGAGGAGGAGGGGCGTTAAACCTGAGGACATAAGGGAGGAGTTCTACGACGTCACCGACATATTCCAGAACACCGGTTCTAAGATAATAGCACGGGCCATAAAGAAGGGAGGCCGTGTCCTCGCGATAAAGCTCCCCAAGTTCAGGGGACTAATAGGGAGGGAGATCCAGCCCGGAAGGAGGCTAGGTACGGAGTTCGCGGACAGGGCCAAGAAGTACGTGCCCGGAATATTCCACATAGACGAGCTCCCCAACTACGGGATAAGTCAGGAGGAGGTAAACGCCGTCATCGAGAGGCTCGGCCTCGGCGAGGAGGATGCCTTCGTGCTTGTCGCTGCTGAAGAGGAAACCGCCAAGAGGGCCCTCCGTGAGGTCATCAAGAGGGCGAGGGAAGCCATAGAAGGTGTCCCCGAAGAGACGAGGAGAGCCCTGCCGGACGGGAATACCCAGTACATGCGCCCCCTCCCCGGAAAGGCGAGGATGTATCCTGAAACGGACATACCACCCATTCCACTGAGCGACGAGCTGAAGGAGGAGATAAGGGCCAATCTTCCAGAGCTCCCGCAGGCAAGGGTTGAACGCTACGTGAAGGAGTTCAAGCTTGACAGGAGCATGGCCCAGACGCTCGTGGACGACGAGAGAGATGAGCTCTTCGAGACCCTTGTGGAAATGGGCGTCAAGCCATCGTTGGCCGCTTCAGTACTCGTGGTCGTCCTCAAGGGGCTCAGGAAGGAGGTGCCCATTGAGAATATCACTGACGAGCACATAAAGGAGGCCTTCAGGCTGTTCCTTGAGGGCAAGATAGCGAAGGAGGCCTTCGAGGAGATATTCAAGGAGCTTGCCCTTCACCCGGAGAAGAGTCCAAAGCAGATCGCCGAGGAGAAGGGACTAACATTGCTCAGCGAGGAGGAAGTGGAGAGGATAGTAGACGAGGTCATCCAGCAGAACATCGAAGTCGTGAGGGAAAAGGGCATGGGAGCGATGGGCCTCATAATGGGCCGCGCCATGGCCAAGCTTAGAGGCAGAGCCGACGGAAAGCTCGTAAGCCAGATAGTCAGGAGGAAGCTCCAAGAGCTCTCTTCTTAGCTTCAATTACCATTTTAATTTCAAACAGACCAAGCTCGAAGACTTTTAACAAGCTCAGCCAGCTCACCCTCTCATCACCGATCAGAGGGGTAGGCCTCATCATGGTCAGATACCCTGGGCTTCTTCACCGCTCCGCTCTAGCGAACCTCATCATCCCGACCTAATACTCCTCCAGCCTTTTATAAGGCATTTGGGCACAACGTATATAACTGATGATGAACATTACAACGGCCCGATATTCACCTGTGCGGAGGTGGACATAGATGGGCATTTTAAAGAAGTATTTAGAGTATCCGGTGCTCCAAAAGATACTTATAGGGCTGATAGTAGGAGCAGTCTTCGGTCTCGTAATGGGCCACTACGGCCACGCCGACGCCGTCAAGACATACATTAAGCCCTTCGGAGACCTCTTTGTCAGACTTCTGAAGATGCTCGTCATGCCCATAGTCTTCGCATCACTGGTCGTCGGTGCGGCCAGCATCAGCCCGGCTAGGCTCGGGAGGGTTGGCGCCAAGATAGTCGTCTACTACCTACTGACGTCAGCTTTCGCCGTGACGCTAGGAATCGTGATGGCCAGGGTTTTCAATCCCGGTGCAAACCTCAAGCTCGTCGTTGAGGGCGCCAAGTTCGAACCCAAGCAGGCCCCACCACTCGTCGAGACCCTCCTCAATATAGTCCCGACGAACCCCTTCAACGCCCTCGCCAACGGTCAGGTCCTGCCCACGATATTCTTCGCGATAGTGCTGGGAATAGCGCTCAGCTACCTCATGAACAGTAAGGATGAGAGGATTAAGAACAGTGCCACGACCCTCTACAGGGCCATAGATGGCCTCGCCGAGGCCGTCTATAAGATCGTTGCTGGAGTCATGCAGTACGCTCCCATCGGTGTCTTTGCCCTCATCGCGTACGTCATGGCAAGCTATGGGGTTAAGGTAATCGGTGACCTCGCCAAGGTTACCACCGCAGTTTACGTTGGCCTCATTCTTCAGATAGTCCTTGTCTACATGGTGCTACTCAAAATCTTTGGCATCGACCCGATTAAGTTCTTGGCCAAGGCCAAGGATGCCATGCTCACGGCCTTCGTCACGAGGAGCTCCAGCGGAACCCTGCCAGTCACCATGAGGGTCGCCGATGATATGGGCATATCCAAGGGCATATACTCCTTCACCCTGCCCCTCGGCGCCACGATAAATATGGATGGAACGGCCCTATACCAAGGTGTCACGACCTTCTTCATAGCCAATGCCATTGGAGTCGGCCTCTCCATCAGCCAGCAACTCACCATAGTGCTGACGGCCGTGCTGGCCTCGATAGGAACGGCTGGCGTGCCCGGCGCTGGAGCCATAATGCTTGCCATGGTTCTTGAGAGCGTTGGCCTGCCACTCACCAACCCAAGTGTCGCCGCCGCCTACGCCATGATATTGGGCATCGACGCAATCCTCGACATGGGTAGGACGATGGTCAACGTTACCGGCGACCTTACCGGAACCGCCATAGTGGCCAAGACGGAGGGTGAGCTCGACACTGGGAGGCTCTGACCTCCTTTTTCAATTTTTGGGCACGTAGAAGCCGTTTTCGAACCGCAGGGCCGGAGCTATTTTCTCCACAAGGCTCGGCTTCTTCAGAAGACCTTCCAACCGCTTTTCGTGGACTCTCAAACCCCTCCTGAGCCAGCCCGGATACACCTTCATCCTCTCGCGGCAAAGGAGGCCTTCCCTCTCACACCTCCCCCACAGGTCTCCGGGCTTTGCTCTCCCCTTCTCGTAGGCCTCAAGGTAGAGGTCCCAGAGGGTCTGTCTCCTCGTCCACCCAGCCTCGAGAAATCCCATGCCACAACAATCCAAAGTTTTCGGTTCGTGAAGATGGAAGAGCCCCTCCTTGCATGTGGCGAATGCAAGACCCCTTTTCACAGCCTCTTTCGCTATCCGGGTCGCAATTTTAAGCCTGTATTCGAAGGGAGCCTGAAGGAGAGGAGCCTCATCGCTCGGTGTCCTCGGAAGGTAAGACTCCCACTCCTCCATATAGACCCCATTCCCGGGGAAGAGCCGCCTGAAGAAGTCGAGAAACCCCCTTTCAATCCTCAAGAACTCGACAATGACCATCCGAGCCCCCGCTGATGCTATCTCATCGAGGAAACCCTCCACATTCCTGTCGCTCAGACCCGGAATAAAGGGCTGAATTCTCACGATCGTCGGAATTCCAATCTCGCTGGCCCACTCAACGAGCCTCAGCCTCTCCTCAACGGGACTCGCGAAGGGTTCGAGCCTTCTGATTGCGGCCTCGTCTAGTCCCGTGATGCTGACCTGAAGGAGGAGCAGGCCTTCAGCCGCTAGGGATTCCATAACCTTCAGGTGGGCCTCTCCCGGTTGAAGCTTCGTGTTGAGGATTATTGGGATCCTCAGCTTGAGGGCCATCTTGAGGGCTTTCAGCGTTACCTTTGCCGGGGGCTGGAAGGGGTCGCTCAGGGCCGAGAATCTAACGGGAATCACAGGAATGCCGCGTCCAACAAGCTCTCCCAGGGACTTCAGGAGCTTGAAGATATCAAACCTTGCCTTCGGCCTGCCATGGGGCCCCCTATACCAGCGGGCGTAGCAGTAGATACATCCAGAGGAGCAGGTCGTGAAGAGCTCTCCCCTGACGACGCTGTGGCAGAGACCGCTGATGTGACTGCTCGTACCGATGACCGAGTCAATGAGCCCCATCTTTTAGAGGTTGGCACCCTCAGTTTAAACGGGCTTTGGTGGGCTAAGCTTTTTATCCTCCACTTTCGATTCCAATCCGGTGGTTGATAATGGGCATATACATCTTCAGGCCGGAGGATCTTCTGAGGTACGGAACCATCCGCGAGGAGCAACTTAAGGTTCTTGAGGAGGCCGTTAAGGGCCGGAGCGACATCCTTATAGTGGGTGGCACGAGGGCCGGAAAGACAAAGCTCGTAGAGGCCTTAACGTTTCTCATACCTGACGATTGGAGGATAGCCGTCATCACAGCTTATGGAGAGTTTAAACCCTTCAAGGAGAACATCGAGGTCATCGATACCAGGTTCGATGGAAGGAGGCTCGAGGAGAGGACCCAAGACGTTGTGGAGAAGCTAAGGGAAATCGAGCCCGACTATGTTATCGTAGATACCCTTCACACCGTTAGCGTTCCAGAGATTCTCAGGGCCCTGATAGATAACTACGCCTTCATTATCACTTCTCTAGTAATCGCCCGCAACCTGGTTGAGGAAGTGAAGCACTGGCTCAGAATGGACGATGAGCTCTTGGCCAGGTTCGAGCTCATCGTGGAGCTTTACAGGGATGTCAGGACAGGGCTCAGGAAGGTGAATGCCATATATAGGATAAAGAACGAGAAAGGAATAAAGCTGGAGAAAATAGCTTAAGCCAGCCCCTTCTCCCTTTTCAGCTCCTCTATGACCTCCCTCAGGTTGTCGAGCATCTCCCTTATGTCCTCAAAGGTCATGTAGCCCATGTGGCCTATGCGGAAAGTCTTCTCCTTGACGCTACCGTAGCCCTTGGCCAGTTCAAAGCCCCTCTTCCTCATGGCCTCGTAGACCTCATCGCCCTTTATCCCTTCTGGCGTCACGACGGCCGTTATCGTTGGGCTCTCGTAACCAGGCTCCGCCAGGATACTGAGGCCTATTTCCCTGACACCCTCGCGGATCATCTCGGCCCTCTTCTGGTACATCTTGAGCCACTCTTCCTTGCCACCCATCTTCTCAACGATACGGAGGACTACGTTGAGACCGAATATCTGCGGCATTGGGGGAGTTGAGGGAGTGCCCTGCTTCTCGTTCTGATACTTTACGTACTTGGGGATGTCGAAGTACCAACCCCTCTCCTCCATCTTCTCAGCCTTCTCCAAAAAGGCCTTGCTGAAGGCTCCTATTGCCAGGCCGGGTGGAACCCCGAAGGCCTTCTGGCTACTTCCGAACACGACATCAAGGCCCCACTTATCGAACTTTATGTCAGCGCCACCCATGGCGGAGACCGCATCGACAAAGACGAGCTTGTCATGCTCTTTGGCGACCTTGGCAAGCTCTGGAAGTGGGTTGAGAACTCCTGTAGAGGTCTCGTTGTAGGTTATGGCAACGGCCTCGACGTCCGGGTTCTTTTTGAGGGCATCATCGAGGTCCTCGGGCTTGACGGCCTTACCCGGCTCGTATTCTAGGACAACAGCCTTCCTGCCGTTGCTCTCGACGACGCTCTTGTACCTCTTTCCGAAGGCCCCGATTATCGTGACGAGAACCTTTCCACCCTTGGAAACCCCGTTCCTTATGCTTGCCTCCATGATACCCGTTCCGGAGCTCGGGAAGAGCAGGACTTCACCCTCTTTAACCTCGAGGAACTCCCTCAGTCTCTTGACGGTGTCCACGTGAACCTCCTTGTACTCCTTGGCCCTGTGACTAAACATCTGAACGCCCATAATGGCGAGGACCTCAGGGAAACACGCGACTGGGCCTGCCGTAAAGAGCTTATACTTAGGCTTGACGAGCTCATAAACCTCTTTAAATGCCTCCTCGAACTGCATCTTGAACACCTCATAGCGGACATCGCATGTTGTCTATAAAAACACTTCGGGGGAAGGACATGAAGGGGCCCCTTGGGATGCTCGTTAGCGAGGAGGATATCAAGGAGCTTAGAAAATTCCTTAGGGGTGAGGGAATCGAGCTCTTAGAACCCTACTCCAAGGGTACTACGAGCGTCGTGTTCAAAGGTATGGCTGGGAAAAAGCCCGTCGTAATAAAATGGCAAAGAAGGGACTCACCGCGAAGGACCTTATGGAGGGAAGCCAGGATACTCGAGATGCTTAAGGGAACGGGGGTAACGGCCGAGCCCGTGCTCTACGCTGAGGTCCTGGGAAGAGAGATCCTCGTCAGGGAGTTCCTTGAAGGAAAGCCTATAATAGAGGCGGACGTTGAAAAGAAGCACCTCCTGAGGATAGCTGAGAAGGCGCACCTCCTGGATGTAATGGGAGTAGATCACGGCCAGATACAAGGGGGAAAGCACATAATAATCGGAGAGGACGTCTGGATAATCGACTTCGAGAAGGCTAGCACCCAGAGAAAACCCCGAAACCTGACCTCGGCGATGGCTATGATATTTCTATCCAACAACATCGTGTCGAGGAGAGTATTGGAAAAATTCGGAATAGGCGACGACTTTCGAAAGGCTATGAGAGAGACCCTAAGGGAATACAAGAGGACAATGAACCCTAGCAAAGTATTCGAGCTACTCGCGTCCCTTTGAGGGCAGGAAGGCGAAGAGGAGGGGAAGGAGGAGGGAGAGAAGTATTAAGCCAAGCCTCGGATCAGAGAAAGTTTCAAAAGCGAGCACCACGATGATTATGACACCTATCATTATGAAGAGGTCAAGGTCAACGAGCCTAGATTTGGCGAGGATGTTCTGATACCTCGCCGAGTATGCCAGATAAGCGGGTATGCCCACTGCTGGAACCACGAGTCCTAGGAAGGTCTTGAGGATTATGGTCATGGCCAAGCCCATGAGCAGGAGGACTATGAGGACGCACCCCTCTTTCATTCTTCTTCCCAAAAACATTATACGGTAAACTTTAAAAAAGAACCCCTCAAGTTAGGGCGGGGGATTGAGATGGCAAGGTTCCCAGAGGCTGAGGCGAGGATATTCAGGAAGTACGTCTGCCTAAGATGCGGTGCTACTAACCCATGGGGAGCGGAGAAGTGCAGGAGGTGTGGCTACAAGAGGCTCAGGCCAAAGGCAAGGGAACCCAGAGGGGGAGGCCGCTGATCCTCATTTGAGCTTCTTCAGAGTGTCCTCTATCAATTTTATGCCCTCTTCGAAGAGCTTCTCCCCCTTCTCTGTAAGTTTGTAGTACTTCCTAGCGGGTCTTCCCGCCTCGCTCTCGTGCCATTCGGAGGTAACGTAGCCCTCTTCTTCGAGCTTGTAGAGAACAACATATGAGCTCACGGTAGCTGGCTCGAAGCCAAATCTCTCCTTAAGGAGGCCCTTTATCTCGTAGGCATACATAGGCCTTTCCTTCAGGAGTCGCAGGATGTAAAGCCACAGCACCTCCTTGGTGAGCTTGTCCCTAAGCCTGTTGAACATCTCGACCATTATGTATCACCTTAGATGGTGTATATTCTTTGCCGATGAAACATTCCTAACTATAAAGTTTTCGCTTGGCTCTTAAATATTTTGTTGTTATGAATTATGCTGGACAGATAAAAAAATGCTTAGCCTAAAATAAATAGTTTCAGAAGATGAGGGGGGCCTTGTACTCTCCCCAGACCTCCCTAAGGACGTCCGTGACCTCGCCAAGTGTCGCGAGGTGCCTGTGGGCCTCAATGATGTAGGGCATCAGGTTCTCATCCTCCTTCTCAGCAGCGTTTCTTAGCTTATCAAGGGCCTCCTCGACCTTTTTGTTGTCGCGCTCGCTCCTGAGCTTCTTCAGACGTTCAATTTGCTTCTCCCTTATGCTTGGATCAACTTTGAGTATCTCAACCTCAATGGGCTCATCCGTCACGAACTTGTTTACGCCCACGATTATTCGCTTGCCCTCCTCTATTTCCTTCTGGTACTTGTATGCGGCATCCGCTATCTCCTTCTGTACGTAGCCCCTCTCAATGGCCCTCATCATGCCTCCCATCTTCTCTATCTTCTCGATGTACTTAAGGGCCTCCTCATAGATGTGGTCGGTGAGCCACTCGATGTAGTAGGCGCCGCCAAGTGGGTCTACTGTATCGACCACGCCACTTTCGTAGGCGATAATCTGCTGTGTCCTTAGGGCTATGCGGACGCTCTTCTCCGTTGGCAATGAGAGGGCCTCGTCGTAGGAGTTAGTGTGCAAACTCTGAGTTCCGCCAAGGACGGCAGCCAAAGCCTGAATGGCGACCCTTATTATGTTGTTTTCAGGCTGCTGAGCCGTGAGCGTAGAGCCAGCGGTCTGGGTGTGGAATCGGAGCATCATGCTCCTCGGGTTCTTGGCACCAAACCATTCCTTCATGATATAGGCCCAGAGCCTTCTTGCGGCCCTGAATTTGGCTATCTCCTCGAGGAAGTTGTTGTGTGCCGCGAAGAAGAAGCTTAGTCTTGGAGCGAATTTGTCAACGTCCATACCCCTCTCTATGACCGCCTTAACGTACTCGATGCCATCCGCCAAGGTAAAGGCGACCTCCTGAACGGCGTTCGCTCCAGCCTCACGGATGTGATAGCCGCTTATGCTTATGGGGTTCCACTTGGGGACGTTCTCGGCACAGTACATGATGATGTCGGTCGTAAGGCGCATGCTCGGCTGGGGCGGGAAGATGTAAGTTCCTCTAGCTATATATTCCTTCAAGATGTCATTTTGGACGGTTCCCCTGAGGACGTGCTGGGGAACTCCCTGCTTTTCAGCAACGAGAATGTACATGGCAAGCAGATTGGCGGCTGTGGAATTTATCGTCATCGATGTGGAAACCTTGTCGAGTGGAATTCCATCGAAGAGTATCTCCATGTCCCAGAGCGAATCTATGGCAACACCCACCTTGCCGACCTCGCCCTCAGCAAGTGGATGGTCGCTATCATATCCGAGCTGGGTCGGCAGATCGAAGGCAACACTCAGACCGGTCTGACCCTGCTCAAGGAGATACTTGTAGCGCTTGTTGGATTCTTCGGCCGTTGCATAGCCCGCATACTGCCTCATAGTCCAGAAACGACCCCTGTACATCGTGGCGTAGACGCCTCTCGTGAAGGGATACTCGCCAGGAAAGCCAAGCTTCTCCATGTAGTCCCAATCCTCTCCAAGGTCGGCTGGCGTGTAGATGCGCTTTATCTCGAAGCCGTCATCTGTCATGAACTTCTCCTTTCTCTCGGGAGCCTTCTGGAGGAACTTGGTTACTGTAGTTTCTTCCCAGCGCTTCTCCTCCTCCCTAATCTTCTTGAGCTTCTCGGGATCGAAAGTCATCCCAACCACCAAAGAATAGTTAAGGAGCGGGAGTTATAAAAGCTTTTTACATACTCCAAGCCAAACCTTGATATTGGATAAAATATCCATGTTCTTCAATCCAGCATCCCGAGGATCTTGTCAACCTCGTTGGCCACCTCGAGGTCGAATAGGTGTAGCGTCGGTAATGTCCAGTAGAGCCTGTAGTTATGTCTCTTGTCTTCCTCCCCGAAGTACTGGAATACGAACCTACCAAACCCTGTCATGTCTCGGTGAACATCCTTGACAGCCCTCAGAACCCTTCTAACCTTCGGCGGATACTCCTCGTAGGGAAGAGGTATAGCCTTTATGAAAACGTTATCCTTGTAGAAGTCCGTGGTAAGGCCAACGCTCCTCACGTGCTTGAGGAGCTGGTTGAACTTCTCTTTCTCCCAGAACCTTCTCAGGATTATTCTCGGATCTTCTTTGGCTAGTGGGAAACTTCTATCCTCCTCCTCGAGCCAGAAGACCAGATAAGGCTGACCCTTCTCTATGACTATCTTCGCCAGCAGACGGGCATTCTCGGGGATATCCCTCTGTGTTTCTTCGACATAGTACTCTTTCCCGCCGACGACATAGGTTTCTCCCTCCTGTTTCTCGCCAGCCCTGAAAACGAAGTAGGCTCTTTCCCCCTCAATTGTACCAAGATGCAGATCATAGCCCCAAGCCTTTAGGTCCCTGAATCGAAACCTCCTTTCGGCCGGGACGACACCCGGGTTCTCGATTATGTAGTAACCCTCCAGCATTTTTCTTCACCAATTGTTATTAAAACTTCAGAGCTTTTAAGCCTTGCGCCCGCTAGTCATATAAATCGGGAGACGAACCTCAAGATGGGATCGCGAGTGAACGCCGTGGTAGTGAGATACGGAGAGATTGGAACGAAGTCGAGACAGACGAGGAGCTGGTTCGAGAGAATACTCGTGAACAACATAAGGGAGGCCCTTATTAGTGAGGGAATAGGCTACAAGGAGATAGTCGCGAGGCACGGGAGAATAATCGTGAAGACCAACGAGGCCGAGAAAGCTACCGAAGTTCTGGCGCGGGTCTTCGGAATAGTCTCCCTCAGCCCCGCAATGGAAGTCGAGGCGAGCCTTGAAAAGATAAACAAAATAGCCCTGAGGCTCTTCCGGAGAACAAAGAGAAGCTTAAGCTTAGAGCGGCCAAGGTTCAGGGTGACCGCGAGGAGGATAACGAAGGAGCTTCCGCTGACAAGCGTGGAGTTGCAGGCAAAGGTGGGAGAATACATCTTAGAACATGAAGAGGCTGAGGTAGATTTGAGGAACTACGACATCGAGGTTGGCATCGAGGTCATGGAGGGAAAGGCGTACATATTCACGGAAAAAGTTAAGGGGTGGGGAGGGCTACCTCTAGGTACTCAGGGAAAGGTTGTCGTCCTCTTGAGCGGGCCCAACTCTGCCCTCGCGGCCTTTCTAATGATGAAGAGGGGAGTTGAGGTGATCCCCTTCCACGTGAAGGAAAGCGAAGAAGAGCTAGAGAACGTAAGAGTACTTTGGAGGAAGCTAAAACGCTATGCCTACGGGGGAAAGGGAGAGCTAGTCGTCGCGGAGGTTCCAAAGGAGAAGATGATAGAGAAGGCCGTTGAACTTGCTAAGGATTTTGGAGCAAAGGGTATCGTGAGTGGCCGTCGTGCGGAAAAACTTACGGAGGCTCTTGGCGACGCCCTCATAGAGGAGAACGCGAAGTGTCCTCTCCCGATTTATTATCCGCTCATAGCACTCCCTAAGGAATACCTAGAGGGTGTCAGAAAAAGGGCAGGGCTATGAGGCCTCTCCCTGCTCCTCGATGTTTATTCCCCCTCCCTCTTTTCCGTTGTTGAGCTCCCTAATCTCAAATAGCTTGAGTGGAACCTTCTTAAGGGCCTTCCCGACGACCGCCTTAGCTATCCTCTCGGCGTGCTCGAGGCTCTGAGCGTTGAACACCTTCAAGGTAAGGTATATACCCACGAGGCCAACGTCGCCGACCACGAAGGCACTCTCGAAGTGGGTCCCGCAGACAGGGCACCTAGAGTAGCCGAGCTCTATCCTCACAAAGTCCAGCTTCTCCCTGTTAAGGGCATTCATAACCTTGCTCACGGCGGCCTCTATCGCCTCCTCGACGCTTTTCACATCTCTCACTATTATTGGAGCCTCCAAAACTACCACATAGTCTCCCATAACTCCACCCCCTCACCCGAAGGCAAAAAGCCTCTCGTCCTCCCCCTTGAAAACACCGAGCCTCACACCAGCATCTATGAAGCCATGGGCGTAGTTTAGGGCAGCGAAAGCCGTCACATAATCACCCTTCTCATAGTAGTACTGGGCGTCGCGGAAGTAGCTTTCGGCCATCATTAAAAAGTCTTTCGCAACAGAATAGAGGTGGCTCTTTTCGTGAACGGCTATTTCCAGCTTTTCGAGGGCCTCCCTGGTCAGGCGGAAGTACTTCTTGAGCTTTTCCTCGCTGATAACGTTGGCCACATCGGCCAAGGTCTCCCGCCCCGCCCCCTATACCTCAGGGTTTTTTATAAACCTTAGCACAGAACTTACCGAAAAGCTTATAAAAGGACTAGGCCCCAATGGTTTCGGGTCTTGGGCCGGTAGCTTAGCCTGGTTAGAGCGGCGGACTCTTAATCCGCAGGTCGGGGGTTCAAATCCCCCCCGGCCCGCCAGCTTTTCTGGGTGATCTCATAGGCGGGTGGAGAAGGATGGACATTAAACTTCTCCCAGAAAAAGCCATTCTTGCAAACGGTAATCTAATTGTGGCAGATATCCATATAGGATTTGAGGAGGCTGCTGCAGCGGAAGGAAAATACATCCCGAAGCTTCTGAAGGAGGTAATATCTCAAATCCAAGCGATAATAGAGAGGGAAAGACCGAGAAGAGTAATAATAAACGGAGACCTAAAGCACTCTTTTGTTCCCCTGAAAAGGGAGTATGTAGAGGTAAAAACCTTCCTGGAAAATATAACTTCCTTAGTTAATGAAGTCATTGTTGTAAAGGGAAATCACGACGTGGGAATAAAATGGATCGAAAATATCGGGGCCGAAGTGCTAGATGCATTTGAAATTGGAAAGTGGAAAGTCGTTCATGGCCATAGATTGGAGGAAGGCGAAAGGTTCATAATCGGCCATGAACATCCAGCCATAAGGTTAAGGGACGAGGTTGGAGCAGTAATTAAGGTCCCAACATTCTTGATTGGAAAGGACATAATAGTACTGCCAGCTTTTAGCCCATGGGCCTATGGAAATGACATAACCGGCGAAATAATCTCCCCAATTTTGAGGACAAAAAACATTAATGAGCTGGAAGTTCACGTCCCTCTAGAAAATGAAATACTAAATTTTGGGAAACTTGGAAAGCTAATTGAAGCCCTAAGAAGGCTTTCCTCTATCTAGTTCTCTGATTAAGGCCATTATCTTCCGGTGCAAAGCCTTTATCAGCTCTCTCCTGTCTTCCATTAATATGACATCGCTCGCACCAACGACCTCTAAGTTAAACGCAAACGGACTAGGCAATGGATTCCTCCTGAATATAACCTTAATTTTTCCTTCTCTAATCCAGCCGAGAAACCTCTCGGCATTTTCTATATCCATTTTGTCCTCTAGTATCTCCCTGTAAACCTCCTTTAAAAGTGGAAAGTCCGGATAGCGCTCCTTCAGTATCTTGAGAAGGGAAACTGCCATTTGTTGTTGTCTTTCGAGCCTTTTACCTCTGCCGACATACCTCCTTAATATTAACAAACCCCTGTTCGCGACATGCCTGAAACGCCTCTTCAGAAGCTCCGTGTTTTCAAGGGCCCTCATTAGGACATCCCTAAGGTTTTTCACATTAAACAGCTCGAGTATTTCTCCCTCCTTAAGCCTCCTGTCCTTTGGAATCCTGAGCATAAAACCGTTATCCGTTATCGCAACGCCGACATTGCACTTCTTTTCCTTGCCTATCAGATAAGCGAACGCCCTGCTCAAGGCATCGTTTGCCCTCCTGCCTATCAGGGTGTGGAAGAAGTATTCGACGGTGTTTTCCCTCACAACTTCCTCAACCAAAATTGTCTCATCGTCAGGTATTATCGAGAACTTCTCCTGCTCCCTGAAGTATGCCAGTATTGCCCTCGCGGCCCTCTCGTCAATGCCGTATTTCCTCATGAGAATTTCCTTAGCTCTTTTGCTCCTAAGCAGACCCTTTACTTCCCTCCTGAACCTCTGCACGTCCAAAGCTAAATCAAAGCTCAAGGGCAACATCTCAGAAAACCAGGAGGGAATTGTAGGCTTTGCTCCCTCCCTTGGAATAACGTAGATTCTGTTCCCCCTGCTCTTTACGAACTCATAGGTTCTTCCAGCTAAGACGAATATATCACCGGGCATCAGCCTTTCAGCAAACTCCTCCTCCACCGTTCCAATGTACCTTTTGTCGAGGGTGAAAACATCTATCTTTGCCTCGTCTGGAATTGTTCCAACGTTCATATAGTAGATGGCCCTAGTCATCTTTCCTCTCTTTCCAAACTTTCCATCCTCTAGCCATATCTTTGCATAAACCTTTTTCTCCTCAAGGCCAGCATATTCGCCTGCCAGATATCTTAAAACGCTCATGAAGTCTTCAAATGGTAAATCCCTGTAAGGATATGCCCTCCTCACAACTTTGTATGCCTCCTCAACATCCCAGACTCTCTCAAGGGCCATGCCAAGGAGGTGCTGAGCTAAAACGTCAAGAGGGTTCTTCGGAATCTTCACCCTGTCGAGCCTTCTAATTCTCGCGTTGTGAGCCAAAACGGTTACCTCAACGAGGTCATCCCTGTCGAGGGCAAGGATTATCCCCCTACTGACCTCATGCAATCTATGCCCCGCTCTCCCTATCCTCTGCAGGGCCCTGTTCACGCTCTTCGGAGAACCTATCAAGACAACGAGGTCAATGCTCCCTATATCGATGCCAAGCTCAAGCGATGTTGAGCTGTTTTTCGAAATGAAACCTTCAACGACATAGTTTCCAGTTTCAGAGTTTATTATTCCATAGGCGATGTCCAGTTTTACGGGCCTAATTTCTATTATCCTGTCAAAGAAAATATCGCCCTCCGCAAGCTTTTTCAACTCTTCGAGTTCTCTTATCGTATTTGTATCCCCTTTTTCCTGTGCAATTCTTCTATAGATATCAATTAACTTTCTTAGGTTCTTGCGACTAATTTCCCTTGTTCCGAGTTCAACTTTAACCGGATTGTATCCCCCATTTTTCTGGAGAGAATACGAGCTCGTCTCAAGCCTTTCGCTGATCCTCAGGAGTTTCTTCTCGAGATTAGGTATAACATCCATATTTGAATATCCCTCAGGCTGAAATTCCTTAACTTTGAAGAGTTCCTCCCTCCATGGGTCAATCAGCCGAGAGAACTTCCTGAGGTAGTCCCCTCCAAGGATTGAGACGGTATATGAGATGCCCCTATGCTCTCTGCTACGAAGAGAAGAAACAATTCCAAGCTGGAGCAGAATATCCCTTATACCCCTAGCAAATTTCTCATTGAACGTTGTGAAGCCAGCTGAATAAATCCTGCCTCCCCTAACTTCGAGATACCCGTCTCCATCGAAGTAACCCGAAAGAAACTGGATCTTATGCTTTTCAGGGAGAACGTAGAGAATCTCTGGAAACTCTCTGAGCTTTGACTTTCTCCCTATACTCCCAACAAGCTTTTTAAATATCTCAAGGAGAATGGTGAAAGAAAGTTCAAGGACATAGGTACTTTCGTTATGTTTTCTTATTATGCCCTCAATTCCAAACTCTCGCTTTGCGAGTTCGCGATATCTTTTGAGCATATTTAGATCGCTTGAGAAGAGTGTAATCGCGCTTGATTTCCACGAACCGTCCGCGAGCCAAAAGCCAAGCAATCTTGCCATTCCGGGAGTAAACTTCAATGGGAGGTGACCCTTACCCTTACTTGAGGTTATCCTAATGATATCTTTCTCATTCAAGCTAATGTGAACATTTTCAAGAATGGCTTGAAGCTTTCCCCACCTAAACGGATAAGCACCTCTGAGCTGTTTGGAAAGATAGTCCCCGCTAATTCCAACCTCTCTGGCGAAAGATTTTATAGAGCCAAACTTTGCCCGAATGTTGGCCTTTAACTGTTTAAGGAACTCTTCAGTCAAGTAAAGATAAGCAGAATCCTGCGGAAGGATTTCAAGAATGGAAACTTCCCTGTTTGGGCTTGGTAACCTTCTCACAACCCCTATGTAATCACCCTCCTTCAGCCTTGAAGCATCAATCCATTCAAGTTCTCCCTCTTCGTTAATAATTAGGAACTTGTGTTCCTTTGTGACTTTAACACTGAACCCGAGCCTCGTTCTTATTTTGAGGCCATTATCCTTGTATTCAATCCTATATGGATAGTCAAACATCACAAAGGAACTTCTCCCATCCTTTACTCCCACTATTGCACCGCCTTCCTTAAGGATCTCTATCCTTTTGGGACCAGCTAATGTGAGAACCCTCGAATCTCCAGAAACACACACAACAGCCTTAAGCTCACCTCTCTTCAACCTCTCTTCAACGTCCAGTCTTACCTCTCTCGACAGAGAGGAGTGGTGGGTCTCTACGAGGTTCTCAAACTCCGGATAGCGCTTCTTAAGGTTATAGGCTACCCTCTCCGCACCGCTCCTCGTGTTCGTGAATATTAAGGTTGTTCTGTGCTTTCTTATGAGCTCCGCGAGTCGCTCATAGAGAGCCTCGCTGAGAGCTTCCGCCGGCGTATATACTAAATCTTCAACCACACTCTCGACCTTTATCTCGGTCTTCTTCGCAAAGCTCACATCCACTATTAGCCCCGGCCTTGGATTTCCGTTCTCATCAAATCCAAAAACGAACTTCGCTATCTCCTCAAGAGGGTGAATTGTTGCGCTAAGCCCTATCCTCACAAAGTCCCTTCCCGTCAATTCCCTGAGCCTCTCAAGGCTTAGGGCCAGGTGAGAACCCCTCTTATTCTCAGCCAAGGCGTGGACTTCATCAACTATGACATACTTCACCGTTTTGAGTTTTTCCCTGAACTTAGGCGCGTTGAGGGCTATGGCAAGGCTCTCTGGGGTTGTTATAAGTATGTGCGGAGGCTTTTTCAGCATCTTGCTCTTCTCGTAGCTTGAAGTATCGCTCGTCCTTATGGCTATCCTTATGTCTGGAAGCTTGTAGCCGAGCTCCTTTGCAACCTCCCTTATCTCCCTTAATGGTTCTTCAAGGTTCCTCTTTATGTCGTTGTTGAGAGCCCTGAGAGGAGAAACGTAGAGAACGTAGATTTTATCCTCAAGCCTTTCCTCCTTTCCTAGGAGAATGAGCTCGTTTATAGCGGCAAGAAAAGCGGAGAGAGTTTTTCCAGAACCCGTCGGAGAAGAAATCAGCACGTTCTCCCCTTTATGTATTTCAATGACCGCATACCTCTGGGGAGGGGTAAAGGTGCCAAACTTCCTTCTAAACCACTCCCTAACCGGCTCCTCAAGGATTGAAAATATCTCTTCGTCGCTGTATTCTCTCTTGGCCCACCTTATCATCGTCTATCCTGATGGATAGTCCCTTGAAAAAGGTTTTTCTAGACCGAAAAGTTTTTAAATCAAACCTTGGGACTATCGATCGGTACGGCGGCCATAGCGGGGGGGCCACACCCGGTCTCGTTTCGAACCCGGAAGTTAAGCCCCCCAGCGATCCCGGTTGTACTGCCCTCCGAGAGGGGGCGGGAAGCCGGGGACGCCGCCGGCCACTATCTTCTACTTCCAACGTAAAGCTTAAGGGGACAAGTATTTTTAATTTCTCGTCAAGGTGAAAGCAATGACCCTCTTTTCCTTCCGCCCAGACAAGAGGAAAATAAAGAAGATGCTCGAAGAAAACAAAGTTAACGAAGTGATAGAAAAGGCCGTGAAGGACAAGAAGATCCTTGACATCCTCTTCGAGCTTCTCGACGATGAGAACCCTGGAACTGCCGGCGATGCAATTCTCGTTTTGACAACTATAATCAGTGAGAAGCCCGAAGTTATAGGGAAAGTGCTCACGGAGGAAAAGGCCCTTAGGGTTTTGAAGCTGATCTCCGCGAGAAATCCCTACGTTAGAGAAGGAGCTATGGTATTCACGATGAATGCCATCAGGAAGTATAGGCCGGTCTATGAGGGCATGAGGGACAAAATCGTGGCCGAGATCGGAAAGCTCCTTGAGGAGGGCGATAAGAATCAGAGAGGCTTCGCCATACTGCTTGCCAAGGAGCTAAAGCTTGGAGAGCTTAAGGATAAGGTTGAGGCGCTCGTAGACGTCAAGGACAAGGTCATGCTCCCATTTGAGGGCTATAAATGGGTTCCCCTCGGTCAGATAGCGGAGAAGGCCCTTAAGGAGCTATAAGAGATCCGAGAAGAGAAGGTCTTCCTTTTTCCCTCCTGCCCTCTCAAACACCTTAATGCTCCAACTCAAAGCCCCAACGTCCTCGGGCCTGTGAGCATCGCTCGCGAAGGTCAGCTTAACGCCTCTCCGCACGCAGAGCTTAATAAACTCTTGCTCTGGAACCCTGTAGCGTGAGCTTATCTCAAAGGCCTTTCCGTAGGCCTCTGCCAGCTCGACTATCTCCAGAAGTTCCTCCTGACTCGGGTAGCCTATCCATGGGAAGATGTTGCCAAAGTGGCCGATTACGTCCACGTTCTTATCCATCAGGGCAAGCTTGATGCGCTCCAGATACCTATGAACTTCCCCTACCCCGAACCAGTCATGAACGCTCGCTATGACGTAGTCAAGCTTCTCCGTGAAATCGTCCGTGATGTCCGGCCCGGAATCAAGTATATTAGCCTCAACCCCAACTAGGACTATAACCTCGCTCTCTTCGGCCGCCCTTCTGACCTCGGCAACGTATGAGCGAAAGGTCGCAGGCGTGAGGTAGTGAATGTGATCGCTTATTCCCACCAATCTCAGGCCCCTCGCCTCCGCCCACGAGACGTTGTCTATTATGAGACCCACCCCATCTGAGTACCTAGTGTGCGTGTGAAGGTCCATCATGGGGGGCAAGTTGTGGGTAAACTTTAAAACTCCTCCGCCCCAGGGGAGATTGGATTACGATAACGGGGGGATGAAGATGGGGAAGATTAGGCAGGGATTCATTAAGAGGGTCGCGAGGGAGCTCGTGAATCGTTATCCAGATGAGTTCACCACAGATTTCGAGCACAACAAGAAGAAGGTGCAAGAACTTACTAATGTGACTAGCAAGACCATAAGGAACAGGATAGCGGGCTACGTGACGAAGCTCGTCAGAATGAAGCAGGAGGGCAAGATTCTCTGAAAAATTTTTAAGAGCTCAGAGGGTCTTGAGGTGTTCAGCGTAGGCGTTTGCATCCATTAGCTCCTTCAATTCTTCTTCAAGGTTGCTTGGCTTTATCTTTGCTATCCAGGCTCCGTAGGGGTCTTCGTTTATCTTCTCGGGGCTGTCGTTCAGCTCCTCGTTGACCTCTATGATCTCGCCGCTGATAGGAGCATAAACTTCCGTGACAGCCTTGACGCTCTCCACCTCACAGAGAACATCGCCCTTCTCCACCGTTTTCCCGACCTCAGGCAGCTCTACGTAGGCTATGTCTCCAAGCTCTTTCTGAGCGTAGTCGGTTATCCCAACGAGGACCGTTCCGTCCTCAAGGACCTGAGCCCATTCGTGATCCTTCGTGTAGTAGAGGCCCTCCTTAACCTTGTACTCCCCGACCTCTATCATGAGAACCACCGGACGAATTTTACGATTGTGAAATTTAAAGCTTTTGTATGCAGTGACCTTACCTCCAGCCATGAAAGTGGTGTGGGAAAAGGAAATCCCCGCCGAAAGTGTCATCATCTCACCGAGACCCGTGTGGAAGTGCAGAACGTGCCCCATGTTCGGCAAGCGGCCAAGCTGCCCTCCCCATGTTCCTGAGTGGAGAGAAACTAGAGAGCTCCTCCGCCACTACAGGAAGGTCCTCCTTATCAAGTTCGAGATCGAAATGAAAGACTTTGAGAACGAGAAGAGAAAAGTGCTTACCTGGTTGCTGAAAAAAGAAAGAGAGTTCTTCAGGCAGGGGAAAATCTATGCTCTCGCCCTCTTTCCCGGCAACTGTAACCTATGCGACGACTGTCCTTTCGAAAAAGGTAAAAGCTGCAAGATGCCCACGGAGGTGAGGCCAAGCATAGATGCCATCGGCATTGAGCTGGGCTCTCTCGTAGAACTGAATTTCTCCGAAAGCGTTTTGTACGGTATGATTTTGATTGAGTGAAATTCGAAAGCTTTAAATATTTTCACTTAGGAACTAATTACTTGGTGCACGGGAAAATGACGCTGAAAGACGCGAAATTGTACGGTGGTATAGGAGCAATATTAGGACTTATTGGTGGCCTAGTGCCAAGGATAGGCTTTGTGCTGTCGCTGGCAGGCTTAGTGCTTATCTTCATGGCCGTGAAAAAAATAAGCGACGAAACGGGTGATAAGGACATATTCGATGATTTTCTTAAGGCTTTCATAATCCAGATCGGTGGTATCGTGTTGGCGGCAATTATTGCCATCGCAACCGTGGGAGCCTTTATACTAGGGGCAGGTATAGAGGGCATGATGAGAGAGGCCCGTAATATAGCGGCAATACTCGGCGGTGTCCTAATAGCTTTAGTGATTCTCTGGATAGCCCTAGTCATAGCAACCTATTTCAGGAAGCGTAGCTACGAGAGGATAGCGGAGCGCACAGGCACGGATCTCTTTCGGACAACGGGTCTACTATATTTCATAGGGGCAATAACTATGGTAGTGCTCGTTGGGCTCCTTGTGATATTCGTCGCCGCCATCTTAGAGATAGTATCGTTCTTCTCCCTGCCTGATGAGCTGGAGCGGCCGGAGGAGACTACAGCGATGGTCTACTGAAGCTATGATTCCCTGTACTTCCTAAGCTCCTCCTCGATTTTCTTCTTCGCAAGTTCCTCTGCCATAGGTCGCAGTATCTCGATTATCCTCTTCCTTACTTCCTCAACACCGATGCCCTTGGTGGCGGCCACCCTTATTGGTTCCAGCTCCCTTGCCCTGACGAATTCTTCCACCCTTTTAATTTGGGCCTCGCTTGCAACGTCCACTTTGTTCAGCACAACTATGAATGGGAACTCTCTAAACTCGCCGTGAATCTCCTCGAACAAGTGCATCTGCTCCTCTATTGGGAAGCCACAGTACTCGCTTGGGTCAAAGACGTAGACTATAACCTTCCCAAGGTGCTTGAGAGCGAGTATTGCCTGCTTCTCTATCTCGTTCCTCTCACTCAGGGGTCTGTCAAGTAGACCAGGAGTGTCTATAACTTGATACCTGAAGTAGCCGTCCTCGAACTGGCCGACGTTTATCCCCCTCGTCGTGAAAGGATAACTCGCTATTTCTGGCTTCGCAGTCGTCAGGGCCTTCAAAAGCGTGCTCTTGCCAACGTTTGGATGCCCAGCTATCACGATTGTCGGAACATCAAGATCCACTACCGGCAGGTCCTTCAAAACCTCTCTTGCCTTGTTCAGGTACCTCAGGCGGTCATCTATGTCTCTCAGCACGCTCGCGACCCTGCCGTAAAACTGCCTCCTAAGCTGAGCCATCTCATCTGGATCCTTAGAATAGCGTATTCGCTCCACGTACCTCTCTTCGAGCGTCCTCACCATTCTTATGGCCCAGTCTATCCCGGCCATGGCCTTGTGGAAGGTGTCCCTGTCCACGAGCACATCCACGAGCTCCTGATAGAATGGGGGAAGCGTTGAGAGACCTGGCGTTCTTTCCAGGACTTTCCTGAGGTTGTCCCTGATAACGTTGCTCACAGTCCTTACCCTAAGCTCCTCTCTCTGCCTCGCCTTCTTAACCCTGTCCCCCCGCGGTTTAAAGGCTGATGCAGCCCGTTCGGCCCGCCTGAAGGCCTTATCGATGAGCTCATCAGCGGTAAGGACCGTGGGCATCCTCTCAAAGGGATTCCTCATACCTCTCACCCTCAAGAGATTTAGTTCCAGCTTTTAAATCCTTGTTCAAATTAGCTTCCATTCTTTCCTCTTCATAAAGGCTATCCCAAGGAAAATAGTAAGGGCGTAGATGTACCTCCACCAATCCCTCTCCCTCCGAGCCCTGTACACGGTGACCAGCCTCACCTCCTCCCCCGTCAACTCGTAGATCCTGACCTCCTCTATTTCCGCATACTTCCCCATAGTATTTATGAAATCTTCAAAAGGAACAGATTTCGAGCCCCAGTCGAAGACCCAGAGGGTGCCGTTGTAATAGATGGCCATGGCCGCATGCCCGCCGGTCTCGTCACCCCTGAACACCGTGTGGACTATATAAACCGGGGAAACGTTGTTGTGCAAGAGGACAGATGCTCCAAGGATTGCGAAGTCGCTACATACTCCCATGTTTCTCCTCAGGGTCTCTTCCGGAGTCTGAATGTAGGGCTCCGAGAACTTCAGCCTCCTCATATCGTAGGGAATTCTCGAGATAATAGCCTGAATCCTCCGGCTAGCTTCAAAAGGGTCGCTCGTCCCAAGGTTAAAATAAACTTCTCCAATGCCCTCTTTTATTACGCAGACCATGGCAGCCCTGAAATCGTAGAGCCATGAGAGCCTATAGGAGCAGAGATGTGTGCTGAACGTAACGGGCTCGTTCGGGTGTGCTATTGTGTAGGAGGTATTGAAACTCCAAAGGCTAGATATTATTGCAGGAAAGAGGAAGAAGACTATGAAAAGAAAAGCTACGAGCTTTGAATCCACGAGCCTGAAAGGTCTGCCCCGAATTTTGAAATAACGGAATTGAGGAGGGACAATACACTCCTCTATCTGGGCTCCATATCTCCACAAAATCATGAGGAGGACGTTCCTCTTTTCCCTGCTCACCCTCAGTCTCGCGACCTTATCAACGAGCTTGAGATATTCCTCGAAGGCCCGATTGGGAGGAAGATCAGCCAACCTCCTGACGTCATCCCCGAGGCCGGGAAGCTCAGCATCTAGGGCCTTGGCACACTCAAGGAAAAGCTTCCTAACATCCGCCATTATTCCCAGGTAGGCCCCGAGATTTAAATCGATTTGGGAAAACATTTAACGGGGAAGTACAAACTATACCCCGAGGTGGCCCACATGATTGGAGCCTCAAAGAGGGCCCTCAGCGTTGAGTACGCAATAAGGGACGTAGTTTTACCCGCAAGGGAGCTTGAGAAGAAGGGTATAAGGGTAATAAGGCTTAACATAGGGGACCCCGTCAAGTTCGACTTCCAGCCCCCGGAGCACATGAAGGAGGCCTACTGCAGGGCGATAAAAGAGGGCCATAATTACTATGGGGACAGCGAGGGACTTCTCGAGCTGAGGGAGGCCATAGTTGAGAGGGAAAAGAGGAAGAACGGCGTGGACATAACGCCCGACGATGTCCGCATTACCGCTGCCGTTACGGAGGCTCTCCAGCTGATATTCGGGGCCCTTCTTGATCCCGGGGACGAGGTTCTGATACCAGGCCCAAGCTACCCGCCCTACACGGGACTCGTGAAGTTCCTCGGTGGCAAGCCTGTCGAGTACAAGACGATTGAGGAGGAAGGCTGGAGACCCGACATAGATGACATGAGGAAGAAGATAACGGAAAAAACTAAGGCGATAGCTGTCATAAACCCCAACAACCCCACGGGAGCCCTCTATGACAAGGGAACGCTGAGAGAGATACTCGACCTCGCAGGAGAATACGGAATACCCGTCATAAGCGATGAGATCTACGATCTCATGACCTATGAGGGAGAGCACATCTCACCCGGCTCGCTCACGAAGGATGTCCCTGTCATAGTTATGAATGGCCTCTCCAAGGTCTATTTCGCGACGGGTTGGCGTCTAGGCTACATGTATTTCGTCGATCCCGAGGGTCAGCTCGCCGAGGTTAGAGAAGCCATAGACAGGCTCACCAGGATAAGGCTATGTCCCAACACACCGGCCCAGTTCGCGGCCATTGCCGGTCTCAGGGGACCCATGGACTACCTCAAGGAATACATGAAGAAGCTGAAGGAGAGAAGGGACTACATCTACAAGAGGCTCAGCGAGATGCCCGGGATAAGCGTCGTCAAGCCACAGGGGGCCTTCTACATCTTCCCGAAGATTGAGGGGGGACCGTGGAAGGACGATAAGGAATTCGTTCTCGACGTCCTACACACCGCTCACGTCCTTCTCGTGCACGGTTCAGGCTTCGGCGAATACGGAAGGGGCCACTTCAGGGCAGTCTTCCTGCCGCCCGTGGAGATCCTCGAAGAGGCTATGGACAGGCTGGAGAAGTTCATGAGAGAACGCCTCTCCTGACCTTTCATTTTTAGAGAATTCATGCTTATATGCCGTCCCTACAATGGTTTAAGGCTCTTCTGGAATTGGAGGCTCATAAGGGAGGGCAGGCTCGAGAATGGCTTAAAGGTTCTGCTTCCACTTAAGCGGAATAAAAGGATGGAGCCGGGACCGGGATTCGAACCCGGGTGGAGGGGATCTGCAGTCCCCCGCCTGGCCTCTAGGCTATCCCGGCATAGAATGTGGCGCCGCGGCGGGGATTTGAACCCCGGAGGGCAACGCCCACCGGCTTAGCAGGCCGGCGCCCTACCAGGCTAGGCTACCGCGGCGCCGCCCGGTTTACACTACGGAGGGGATGTATATTTAAAGTTTTTGATGGAGGTATGGAAAAGGTCACCAGCTAGCTTCGTGGATAAGCTTCCCCTCAGCGAAAACGTGCGTGGGATAGTTTTCAAGGTTGAAAGGATCACCATTCCAGACTACCAGAGAGGCCCACTTGCCGGGCTCGATGCTCCCGAGCTTATCGTCAACGCCAAGGATTTTCGCGTTGTTGTATGTGATGACCTTTATCGCTTCGGCCTTGCTCATCCCAAGGCGTATGAAGTGCCTGAGCTGAAGGTAAAGGTTGGCCTGCAAGGTGACCGGGTGGTCGCTCATAAGGCCGAAGAACGGTTTGACCTCGAGCAGGTAGCGGGCGTTCTTCCAGTCCTCGTGCTTCAGCTCGACCTTGTAGGGAAGGCTGTCAAAGGGACCGTAGATTATGGGAGCCCCCTCCCTCTTTATCTTCTCGAAGGTCTCCCTGCTGTGGACGTCGCCAGCGTGCTCGATTGTAATCTTTAGCCCGAACTTGCGCTTTATCATTAGGAGGGCCGCTATGTCGTCCTCCTTATGCACGTGGACCCTCAGTGGCATCTCTCCCTTCAGAACGGGAATTAGGGCCTCGACCGTCGGCTCGACCTCTTCAGGTTCCTTCTTACCCTTCTCGAGCAGGGCTATAGTCTTTTGCGTTTTAATCAGCCAGCTTAGGAGTATTCCCACCGCGCCCATCCTCGTGCTTGGCCTTGTTCCCTTCCAGTTCGTCGTCGAGCGCGGGTTGTAGCCGAAGGCCGCCTTGACGCCCGCATATTTTATGAAGGCCTCTTCTATGTCGCGGCCGTAGTTCTTGATGAAGACTGCCTTCCCCCCGATGACATTGCCGCTTCCCGGAAGCACGGACGAGTAGAGGACACCGAATTCTATGGAGTGCTTGAAGGCCTTGTCGTCCATGTAGATGGAGTAGAGGGCATCGACGAGCGGTAGAACGGAATCCATCTGCTCATTAGCTTCTCCCTCCTGGTAAGGCTCACCATAGCGATCCATGCCTATGTGGCTGTGGCCGTCTATGAAGGCAGGGGTTACAACGCCCTCCGCTATCACCTCGGCCTCCTTTGGCCTCTCCTTCGCTATTTCAACGATTTCCTTATCGAAGATAATGTAAACATCCTTCAAGACATTGCCAAGGCCGTCATAGAGGAGCGTCGCCTTAACGGCCTTCACGAGCACCACCAAGTGTATAAGGACGCTGGCGGGCTTAAATATTTCTCCACCATTATAATGTTTTGGCAGCATCCTCTGAATTCGATACCGTTTGGAGGTGTCAAAAGTGAAAGTTAAACTTACCGAGGAGCAGAGGAAGAGGCTGAAGGAAGGTGCGCTGCTCTACCACAAGAACAACTTCCCAGGCAACGGCAAAATCGAGGTCATTCCAAAGATCAGGCTCAAGGACTTCTATGACTTAAGTTTAGCATACACTCCCGGCGTAGCGGAGCCCTGCAAGGCCATAGCGAGTGGGGAAAGTCCCGACGATTACACGGTAATTCCCAACACTGTTGCCGTCATCACAGACGGCTCTGCCATTCTCGGCCTCGGAGACATTGGAGTACTGGCAGGAATGCCCGTTATGGAAGGGAAGTGCGTCCTATTCAAGTCTTTGGCTGGGGTTGATGCCTTCCCGATTCTGATTGATTCTAAGGATGTTGACGAGATAGTCAGAACTGTCAAGCTTATCTCAAAGGGCTTTGGTGGAATAAACCTCGAGGACATCAGCGCGCCGAGGTGCTTCGTCATTGAGGAGCGTCTCAAGAGGGAGCTCGATATCCCAGTCTTTCACGATGACCAGCATGGGACTGCCATTGTAACTTTGGCTGGTCTCATCAACGCCTTGAAGATCGTTGGTAAGAAGTTCAGCGAAATAAAGGTCGCCATAAGCGGCGCTGGCGCGGCGGGGATAGCTATAGCGAAGCTTCTTCATCACGTTGGGGTTAGAGAAATCCTCGTCGTTGACAGGAGCGGAATAATCTATGAGGGAAGGAAGGAGAACATGAATCCTTACAAGGAAGAGGTGGCGAAATTCAACATCCATAACGTCGAAGGTGACCTAGCAAAGGCCATGGAAGGTGCGGACGTTTTCATCGGCGTCAGTGTTGGCGGCATCGTTACAAAGCAGATGGTAGCGAAGATGGCCGACGATGCGATAGTCTTCGCGATGGCAAATCCAATCCCTGAGATAATGCCCGAGGATGCTAAAGAAGCTGGAGCAAGGATAGTGGCAACGGGTAGGAGTGACTATCCAAACCAGATAAATAACGTCCTCGGCTTCCCGGGGATATTCAGAGGAGCTTTAGATGTTAGGGCGAGGGGCATAACGCTGAACATGAACATAGCCGCGGCCAAGGCAATAGCGAGTTGCGTAGGGGAGGATGAGCTGAGCGAGGATTACATAATTCCAACACCACTTCACCCGGACGTTTACCCGAAGGAAGCCAGAGCAGTCGCGGAACAGGCAATTAAAGACGGTGTCGCGAGGAGAAAGGTCAGCGGTAAGTGGGTTGAAGAACACACAAGGAAGCTCAGGGAGTTCTATCAGAAGGTGATAGCTCCAATCAACGAAGAACGGAGGAAATGGAGCTCCATGCCATGAAAGGAAAGCCGTAAGGAACAGTTTAAACGTTAAAGGATTGCCATGGCTTTCATCATGGCCAAAGTGCTCGCAGATCTTTTCGTCCCTCTTTTCACATTTGCACGTTTTCTTGGACACCAAAGGTTGATAACACCAAGCTTAGAAAATTATTAAAAACGTGCTACTAAACTAGCTACTGGTGATACAATGCTCACCCTAAACAGGCTCGTCGAGGAGAGAAATGCGGTTAAAATCCTGGAGTACGCAAGGGAGTTCCATGGCCACGTCTGCCCATACCTTGCACTTGGAGTAAGAGCTTCTCTGATAGCCATGGAGGAGCTCGGTGTTGGAAGGCTTGACCACTCGGGCAGTGTTGATGAATCCGTTCTTGCCATAGTTGAGGTGAACAGCTGCTTCACCGACGGCGTTCAGGTAACGACTGGTTGCACCTTGGGAAACAACTCTCTGATATACCTTGACCTCGGAAAAACGGCCTTGACCCTCGTGAAGCGCTCCACCTGGGAGGGTGTAAGGGTCTACGCCGATGCTGAAAAGCTGAGGAAATATTACCCACCAGATGCCATGGAGCTCTTCAGGAAGGTTGTCAAGGAAAGAAAGGGAACCGAAGAAGAGCGGAGGCGCCTCTGGGAGCTCTGGGAAGATATAGCATACACCATGCTCAACCTGCCGAAGGAGGAGTTCAAGATTGAGCGCCTGAAAGTCGCCCCCATCGAGCAGGCGCCGATAGTGGAGAGCGTCCGTTGCGCGAAGTGCGGGGAGCTGGTTATGGAGACGAGGACAGTTTACATAAACGATAAACCCTTCTGCCTCCGCTGTGCCGGGGAAATCTATCGAGCGGTGGTTGGAAGGGGGATAGTTGATGTCCCGCCAAGGGGGTGCTGAGATGAAAAGGTTCCTTGCCCTGTTTTTAATCCTGCTCGTGGTTTCAATGAGCGGCTGCATCGGGAGCAGCACGAACACCGAAACCGGAAAGGCTATGATAACCGTCACGGACGCCCTTGGAAGAACTGTCGAGGTTCCGGCGAAGGTCACCAGAATAGTTGCGGTTGGTCCTGGTGCGCTCAGGCTGATAGTCTACCTCAACGCGAGCGACATGGTTGTGGGAGTTGAGGACTTCGAGAAGCGCTACAACTTCGGGAGGCCCTACATCATAGCCCACCCCGAGCTGAAGGAGCTTCCCAGCATAGGGCCCGGCGGGCCGGGAAAACTGCCGGACTTCGAGGCGCTGATACAGCTCAAGCCGGACGTTATCTTCATCACCTACGTGGACAGGAAGACGGCCGATGATATACAGGCAAAGACGGGCATTCCGGTTGTTGTTCTCAGCTACGGCCGGCTGGCGACCTTCGAGGACGAGGAGCTTTTCAAATCGCTTGAACTGGCCGGTAAAATCCTTGGGAAGGAGAAACGAGCGGAAGAGGTTATTAACTTCATAAAGTCCCTCCAGAAGGATTTGATGGAGCGCACATCAGGTGTTGAACCGAAGACAGTCTACGTCGGTGGAATCGGCTACAAGGGCGCCCACGGCATAGAGAGCACCGAAGCGGAGTACCCGCCGTTCGTTGTCACCCATGCTAAGAACGTCGCCGATGAACTCGGTGAGGGGCATCACCTCATAGACAAGGAAAAGCTCCTTGAGTGGCAGCCGGAGTACATATTCATAGACGAGGGCGGTCTAAAACTCATCCTTGACGACTACAAGAAAGACCCCGACTTCTACAACTCCCTGAGGGCCGTCAAGGAGGGCAACGTTTACGGCATACTTCCCTATAACTTCTACACGACCAACATAGGAACCGCTTTAGCGGACGCGTATTTCATAGGCAAAGTCCTCTATCCAGACCGTTTCGAGGACATCGACCCGGCTAAGAAGGCCGACGAGATATACACCTTCCTGGTCGGGAAGCCGGTCTACAGCGTCATGGCGGAACAGTTCGGGGGCTTTGGAAAGATAGACCTCACCAACGGAACCGTTGAGTACTCACTGCCGGTCTCGCCGTGATGAAAATGGACTACGAGGGCTACGTGGCCAGGAAGCTGTTCATCGGCCTTTTCCTTCTTCTTTTCATCGCTCTGGTTAGCCTGTACTCCCTCTCACACGGTGCATACTCGCTCTCCGT
This sequence comes from Pyrococcus yayanosii CH1, assembly GCF_000215995.1. NCBI lineage: Archaea > Methanobacteriati > Methanobacteriota > Thermococci > Thermococcales > Thermococcaceae > Pyrococcus > Pyrococcus yayanosii. Next base: position 1,046,051 of record NC_015680.1, read on the forward strand.
GCGGGAGGTCATCGATGTCATTCTCGGCGGCGGGAGCGAGAGCGCTAGGCTTGTAATCTGGAACATAAGGTTGCCGAGGATCGTCGCTGGAATCCTCGTCGGCGCTTCCCTGGCCGTGGCTGGAGCCGTCATGCAGGGATTCCTCAGGAATCCGCTGGCGACTCCTTTCACGATGGGCGTTTCTCACGGCGCGATGTTTGGAGCATCCTTAGCCATACTCCTCGGGGCAGGCTACGCGGAAAGTTCAGGGAGGATTTCACTGGACAATCCCTATTCGGTTGTCCTGTTCGCTTTCATAGGAGCGATAAGCGCAACCTCCGTAATTCTGACACTTGCAAGGCTCAGGGGGCTCAGTCCTGAGGCGATTATTCTCGCAGGAGTGGCAATGAGCTCGCTCTTTGTGGCACTAACCACGCTCATCCAGTATTTCGCTGATGAGCTCCAGCTGGCGGCGATGGTTTACTGGAGCTTCGGTGACCTCGGGAGGGCCACCTGGAGGGAAGATACGATAATGCTCATCACCTTCCTCCCCGTTTTCGGGTATTTCGTCGTGAAGCGGTGGGACCTGAATGCCGCGGTCATTGGGGACGACGTTGCAAAGAGCGTGGGCGTTGACGTCGAGAGGGTTCGTCTCGTTTCCACGTTTTTGGCGGCGCTGATAACTGCGGTTAGTGTTGCCTTCGTGGGTGTCATAGGCTTCGTCGGCCTCATAGCCCCCCACGCAATAAGACTCGTCGCCGGCGGCGATTATCGCTTCCTCATTCCCCTATCTGCCCTGACGGGGGCACTTCTCCTGGTAGCGGCGGATACAGTTGCAAGGCTGGCTTTTTCTCCGATGATCCTGCCGGTTGGAGTCGTCACCTCATTCCTCGGTGCGCCGACCTTCATCTACCTGCTGGTGAAAATGGAGGGGGCAAGATGAGCGCCGTGAGGGTCAGGAACCTCCACTTCACGTACAGCGGCTCCGAGGTTCTGAAGGGAATCAACCTTGAGGTTGGTGAGGGCGAGTTCGTGGCCATACTCGGCCCAAACGGGGCTGGAAAAAGCACCCTCCTCAAGTGCATCGCCGGAATTCTGGACTGTGATGCCGTGGAAATTTTTGGGCGGTCGATACGTGACTACTCCCGGAATGATCTGGCGAAGGTTCTCGCCTACGTGCCGCAGAGATACGAGCCGGGTTTTATAACCGTTTTTGACACGGTTTTACTCGGCAGGAGGCCCTATATGGGATTAAAACCGTCAAAGAGAGACGTTGAGGTGGTAATGGGCGTGCTGAGGAAGATGGGGATACATGGCCTGGCTCTGAAACCCACCAACAGGCTGAGCGGTGGCGAGCTCCAGAAGGTAAGCATAGCCCGGGCTCTGGCACAGGAGCCAAGGATACTCCTGATGGACGAGCCAACCAACAACCTTGACATAAAGAGCCAGCTGGAGGTAATGGAGATCGCCAGGGACTTTGCCGCCGGGGGAGGGACTTCAATAGTTGTCATGCACGACGTCAACCTGGCCCTGCGCTTCGCTGAGCGCTTTGTCTTCATGAAAAACGGAAAGATTGTGGCCGACGGTGGAAGGGAAATACTGGAACCGGGCCTTTTTGAGGAGGTCTACGGTGTGAGAGTGGAGATAGAAGAGGTAAGGGGAGTCCCCGTCGTGATTCCCCTTTAGTCCGGCGTGAGCAGTGAGGTTTCGTTCAATTACTTTAAAATCTCCCCCATTATGACCTCCGCTATCTCCCTTATTGCCCTTGAGGCCGGCGCTTCCGGAAACGCTTCGACTACAGGCTTAAGCATTGCCATGCTCTTCGGTATTGCCCTGTCGTAGGGTATCTCGCCGAGTATCGGGATGCCTTCGCCCTCGGCCCACTCCCTGAGGGCCCTAAAGCCAGGGTTTATGTCGGCCTTGTTGATTATCAGGTAAGCTGGTTGTCTGAAGTGCTGAACGACCTTGTAAACCCTCCGGACGTCGCTGATTGAAGCAGGCGTCGGCTCCGCTATGAGGATGGCAACATCGGCACCCCCAAGGCTCGCTATGACCTGACAACCTATCCCGGCGGCAGAGTCAACTATCATATGCTCAAGGTCGAGCTTCTTCATGAGCTGCTTGGCCCACTCCTTTTCTTCTGTCACCAGCTTCCCGCTCTCTGGTCTTCCTACGTCTAACTGGGCCGAGATTATAGGGAAGCCGTACTTGGTGGTCGCCCTCCTTATCACGCCGGAGCGGACCTCTTCGAGGGTTACCGTACCCGGCACGGGGCACACGAGCCCGCAAACGTTGCAACCCTCGCACGTCAGCTGGTTGACAACGTAGTCGCCGTCAACCAGTTTGATGCTATCATGGGGGCACTTCTCATGGCAGATGCCACATCTGATGCAGGTCTCTGGGTTTATCCTGGCGACCTTGGCACCCACGTGTTCTCTCTCCTCCTCCCACTCCGTTACGCCCAGCAACAGGCCGAGGTTCGGGGCCTCAGCGTCCGCATCAACGGCTATGAGCCTGTACTCATCCTTCAAGAAGTAGAGCAGGGAGGCCGTCACGGTGCTCTTTCCGACGCCACCCTTACCGCTTGCTATTGCTATCTGCATTCAGATCACCTCCTTCAGGAACTCGGCCACCCTGTCGGCCAGCCCCTTGAAAATCTCGGCTTCAGGACCATCCTTCAAGACTATCGGTCTGCCGGCGACGTAGCTCCTGACTATGGCCTCGCTGTAGGGTATCTCTGCAACGATTTCGGCCCCATATTTGGTGGCCAGCTTCTCGACCTCCTTCACGTCCCCAAGGTCTGCCCTGTTCACAACGATCCATGTGGGAATACTCATAAGCCTCCCGAGCTCCAGGATGAGCTCCAAGTCGTGAAGACCGAGGGGAGTGGGCTCCGTGACGGCTATTAGGAGCTTCGAATCTTCGATGGCCTTGGAGACCGTGTTTCCAGTCCCAGCAGCGGTGTCCACGAGGATGAGATCCTTGTTAAGGGCTTGAGCTCTCTTCTTTGCGACGACAACAAGAGGCATTGAACGCTCCTCACCCTCTAGGAGCTTCCCCGTGACGAGCGGGAAGCCATAGGGTGTCTCCGTAACGTAGGTATGGCCAACGAGCCTGCTACCCTCCAGTATAGCTCCTGGAACCGGGCAGACTATCTCGCAGGCCCTGCACCCGGAGCAGAGGGTCGGCATGAGGAAGGGCGTGCCATCCTTGAGAGTTATAATCGCATGTTCCTCGCAGACCTCGGCACACTTCCTACACCGGGTGCACTTCGAGTAGTCGAACTTTGGCATAAACTGGGTAACCGGCTCCTCGTTGGCCAGCTCAACGCCAAGCAGTAAGTGGTCGTTCGGGGCCTCCACGTCAAGGTCTGCAAGTGCAATCTCGATTCGATTGGCTAGAGCAACCGCAAGGTTAACGGCAATCGTTGACTTTCCGGTTCCGCCCTTTCCACCGCTGACCGCGATCTGCACCCCACCACCCCCAGAGTTAGGGCAACCTAATAGCTTAAAAATTTTGTGCATATGCTAAATTCTGCTTAGGAGCCTCCTCATGTAAAAAAAGGCCACTTTCAGGCACCTCATCGTGGTCACCAATGTTAAGCGAACCTAACAAAATATAAGCATTCGGGGGGACGTTGAAGCCAGCCATTTAAAAGATAATAGCCCTTGGGAGTTTTCAATAGCCAGTTGTCGATGAGCAACTTTTCCTCGACTTCAAAATCAGTCCCTTCGTTTTCTCGTTCAGGAGGAGCACCAAAAAAGCCTGATCTTATTCCATGACCCCAACTTAGCCCTCCTTTTCTGCAACGAGGTCTTCCTTACGGAGGATGGAAGGATACTTGGCCACAGAAAGGCTAAAGAGGTCATTAACAAGGTCAAGTTAGTTGATAGGCAAGCTCCATAGGGCGCGTTAGGTGATGAACTTGAGGATAGCGACCGTTGGCGGGATGGCCTTCGAGGTTCCTAAGGGAGCATGGTGGAGCTTCTACAACAGCCCCTACCCCGCCCATAGGCTCGGAACGGCCATTGACGTTTACTTTCCCGACAGAGCGCTCTTTCCCCTCGAAGAGGGCATCGTTAAGGTAATCAGGAAGGTTACAACTCCAGCCTACGTGCCAATAAGGGAGGACTACGTCATAGTTTTCCAGGTAGGTGAATTTTGTCTCAAAGTTCTTCACGTTAAGCCTTCCATTAAAGTCGGGGAGCGGGTTTCCCTAGGGGAGGAGATTGGAGATATGATAATTTCCGGCTTCTACATGCCCTGGAGCGACAAGCACGCCCACTTCGAGCTCCGGCCCTGTGAGGACCCCTACCGGGCAAGGGGAGCCTTCCCTATTCGACCAAAGGTTTTGAGGCTCGTCCCGACGGCTAAGGATAGGGAGTTCGAGGTCGTCGAATGTCCCGAGAACTATTGCTGGGTTGTCCCCAGAAGGCGGGGAAGAAGGAGCCTGACGCCGCTCACCTCCGAAGGCGTTCCAATCGAGGGTGGCCTGCCGCACTACCACTACGGAGCGGCCTTCGAGCATATGGGAGAGGTCAGACTCTTCGACGTCATCTTACCTACCTGCCAGATTTCATCTGGAGTTTCAATCTTTGACGCGGCCTTTACAATCACCGCGAACGGAAAGCGGGTGGGAATCGGGATATACTGCAATCAGGAGCGGATAAAGCTCGTAGGAGGAAGTTTTGAGGAGGGAGACGTGATTACGCTCACCGCATCCCCAAGACGGAACGTTTAAAGGCTTAGAACTTAACATTGAAGGGTTAAAGAGGTTCAAGAAGGAAGCTCTTAATATAATAGATGAGGACTTCAAGCTTCTGGACTTCTCTTTCGGGTTGCCCTACACCTACGTCCTTATTGAAGGAAAACACGGCAAGGCCCTGGGTGTTGCTATGACCCTCCCCGAGGAGATTCAGGGGTATGAGAACTCGATTGAAGAACCCTCCATTGAAGCATTCATAGAGAAGGCCGACAGCTTGAACGTAATCGAGAGGACGCTCGGTTTAGCGGCGATAAACGCGGTGTCCCAGTACTACATAGACCTAAGCGAGGCGGAATGGGTGGATGCGGTAAATATCCTCGATGATGGCATAGGGAAGGTTGCTGTAATAGGCAACATGGCCCCGATAGTAAAGGCCCTTCGCGAGAAAGGCTATGATGTCTATGTCTTCGAGCGGAACCCCAAGCTCTGGGACAGGAAAACGCTCAGCGACGCCCTCGAATACTGGCTCCTGCCCGAAGTCGATGCCGTAATAGCGAGTGCCACCTGCATAGTAAATGGCACCCTCGACATGATACTCGACAGGGCGAAGAACGCGGGGGTAATACTCCTGACCGGCCCAACTGGGCAGGTTCTGCCAGAGTTTCTCAGAGGGACGGGCGTAACGCACGTGGCCGCGATGAAGGTTGTGGATATCGATAGGGCAATAGAAAAGCTGAAGCTTGGTTGCTTCAGGGGTTCTCAAAAGAGAGCAGGAAGTACACAATAAGAATAGAGTGAACGATCAGAAAACCTTTCGGAAGTAGCTCTTCAAGGCCCCCCAGTTGAGAGCTATATGAACCACTGAGAGACCAAAGAACGCAAAGCCCGCGTACATGTGAATGGTATCCATCAGCGAAACTGGGAGGCTGGGAAAGAGGGGGCCCAGCAGCAGCACCGTCCCGCTTATTCCTGTGATTAGCCAGAGGAAAAACAGCACTATTGAAACCCACATCCTCAGCCTTATTCCCATGCTATCACCCCTTGGTAAAAATTTCCCCGTTTATCACGATTTCTACCGCCTTCCACTCACCATCTTCATAGACTGCCCTAACCTTGACCTTCTCCCCAACTTTTATTAGGGAGAGCATTTCTCTCCAAGTGTACTCTTCGCCATTCGGTCCGATCCACTTGCCCCTGACAGCGAATGTAGTGCCATCGATTACGAAGTAGCGACCATCAACGTTCACCTCTTGGACAACTCCTTCCACGATCTTCTCAGTGGTGTTAAGCTCTGGAAGTTGAGTCTGGGCTGAGGCATTGCTGAGGACCTCGTTGGTTGGTGTTCCGACGTAGAACTTTATCGTCACTCTCTCTTCTGATCCGTAAGGACACTCAGAGCCGTATTTAAAGACAACGTCGAGGGTACCATTTCCAAGAACTTTCACAACGTATTGCTTAAAAGCCGTGTACGGATCTTTGAGCTCCGTCTCGGTTTCGTCAATAACTTCAACGTTTTTGGGGTTTTCGGTCAGTATCTGCCAGTCGGAGCAAGGACAGGGCTGAGCATGTTTAAATTTCACGGTGACGTTGAGCGTTACCTCGATTCCCGTCTTTGGAACATAGACCTCGGCCGGAACCACACAGAGCAAATCCGAGCCCTCGTGGGAAATTGCTGAGCCTACGTAATAGACACCGGCGTTCGAAACAACCGTTACCGTAACTGATGTCTCTGACACGTTCTCCAAAAACTTAACCGCAAAAGGCATTGAAGTTATGATAGCACAGAGTATTAAGGCGAGAATCAACCCCCGCTGCATTTTTATCCGCTCCCTCCAAATTCATAGTTTCGTAATACCACTATTATTAAATCATTTCGATTGATTCTCCTCGCCTAACCTCAGCTGAGTAATGTTGGTCGAAAAGTTTATATTTATGTGCATATGCACAAAATAATGGAGGTGGTAAGATGGTTAGGGTTGCCGTACCAACCAATGGTAGAGGTCTCGAGGGCACCGTGGCACCCGTCTTCGCGAGAGCACCGGCCTTCCTCATAGCGGACGTTGACGAGAAAGGCAACATAACGAACACCAAGGTTATCCAGAATCCAGCCACGACTGCAGCCGGCGGAGCCGGGCCAATGGCTGTGCAAATGCTCATAAATGAGGGGGTTGACATCATCGTCGCACCACAGGTCGGCCCAAGCTCCCTTGGCGCTATCCAGGCAGCTGGCATAAGGCTCTATCAGGTGTCCCCAGGAACGCCCGTCGAGGAGGCGATTAAGATGGCGATCAGTGGAAAGGCCACCCAGCCCCCGGCCCCGGCATATGGCCCGATTTATCCATCGTATCCAGCCTACTATGGCCCAGCTTCTGGTTGGGGCTGGGGCCGCGGACGGGGCAGAGGAGGTAGGGGCTGGGGCGCCCGTCTAGGGTACTGCCCCCGAACTGGCATGCCAAACAGGAGAACCCCCCACCGGCTCTACGGCTGGTGGTGAGGTTTTTCCTTAATTTTTGGAGGAGTGAGCAGTGCCGCGCGGTATGGGAAGGGGATATGATAGGAGCTTCGGCAGGAGGTACTATGGTTATCCAGTTCCATTTGGAGGATTCTACAACCTACTCGACCTGCTCCTGCTCATCGGAATACTCTACACCCTTGTGAAGATCTTCTTCGTCGCAGCCCCCTACGCTCTGGCATTGGCCCTGCTCCTGACCATAAGGAGCTTCCTTCGATCACGTTGGACTTTCTGGTCATTATGAGACGCTTTTTCTTCCTTCTCCGTTCACATCCCCCCGGTAACCGCAAGCTCAATAATTTTCCTTATCTCGACCAAGAACTCTACCGGAATGTCCTTAAGCATCGGCTCCAGAAAGCCCTTGACTATTAGCTGCGTCGCCTTTTCCTCGCTGAGCCCCCTCGACATGAGATAAAAGAGCTCCTCCTCCCTTATCCTTCCTATCGCCGCCTCGTGGCTAAGCTCTGCATCATCAACCCTGCTGACCAGGCCAGGATACGTCTCCATAACCGCTTTGTCGCTCATCAGAAGAGCATCACAGCTTATGTGCCCCTTCGTTCCGCGGGCCTCTGCCACTATCTTACCCCTCGTTATGACCTTTGACTCGTCCATTATCACAGCCTTGCTGGCGTTTATTCCCCTCGCCCCCCTGCCCTTGAGAGACATCTCACCGCCCAGGTCCACGTACCAGTCTTTCTGGCCGAGGATTATGCCGTTCAGCTCAACGTAGCCGTTCTCGGCAACCCAGTACTTGGGATTAGCCACGTTGCTCTTCCCACTGCCGAGAGAAACGGTGGTGTTTATGAACCGGGCCTCTTCTCCCACCATGGCTCTCGTCATGGGCCTCGTATGGACGTACTCAGGCCAGTTCTGGAGGACTGTCAGCTGAACCTTAGCCCCCTTATGGAGATACGCCTCCGTCATGTCTAGGTGGAGAGAGTGACGGACGAGGATAGGGGCCGTGCACCCTTCTATCAGGTGAACCTGGCTGTTGGGTCCAGCGATTATGATGATGTGAGGCGCCTGGGCGAGGGAGCTCTCTTGGATTAGGAAGAAGAGATGAAGAGGGAATGGAACCTTCAGCCCTTCCTTAACGTATAGGAATATGCCCCCGTTCCACACGGCCGTGTGATAGGCAGTCAGCTTGCTCTCTCCGGCGTTGAACAGCCTTAGAAAGTGCTCCTTGATGACCTCCGGATACTTCTTCAAGGCTTCCTCCATCGGAAGAACTATTAGGCCTCTCTTTGCCCACTCCCGGATGAACTGATTGTATATGACACCTGTATCCGTCTGAACGGCGAGGCCAGCTATGTACTTCTGCTCAACCTCGCTTATGCCAAGCCTGTCGAGAAGGGCTCTCATCTCCGGTGGGAGGTCATCAAGACTCTCTATGTGTTCAGGGAGGCCCTCCACTTCCGGCTTCGCTATGAACTGGAGCAACTGCTCTTCATCAATGACGGGATCATTAAGGGGAGCCTTCTCAAAAGCCTCAAGTCCCTTGTACCTTATGCGCGTCATCCACTCAGGTTCCTTATTTCTCCTCGCCAGCTCCTCTATCTGGTCCTCTATAACGGAACGAACGTCCTTAGAGGTGAGCGTTTCCACCATCATTCCACCTCCGAGAATACAGCCTTGAAACCTTCCCTCTCTATGACCTCGATGAGCTCCTTCGAGCCCGTCCTGACTATCCTTCCATCCTTCATCACGTGAACTTTCAGGTAGTCCGTGTCGATGTGAGCGAGTATCCTCCCATAGTGGGTTATCAAGATTATGGCCGTCCCCTTCTTGTGAAGCTCCTCTATCTTCCTGCTTATAACGCTGAGCGAATCTACGTCAACACCGCTATCCGGTTCGTCCAGGATTAGGAGCTTAGGTTCCACAAGAAGGGCCTGAAGGAGCTCGAGCCTCTTCTTCTCGCCACCTGAGAAGCCAACGTTAACGTAGCGCCTGAGATCCTCCTCGGTGAACCAAAGCTCCCTTGCCCTTTCCTCTATCAACTCGTACGCCTCGGCGGGGTCAATCCCTTTGAGCTCGGTGAGAACCTGCTGGAGGAAATCAATAATCCTAACTCCCTTAACCTCCGGGGGAACTTGAAAGGCCAAAAAAATCCCCCTCCTTGCCCTCTCGTCGGGACCAAGGGAAGTTATCTCCTCCCCATCGAAGAGAATCTTGCCTCTTACGACCTCGTATCGGGGATGGCCGGCTATGGTTAAGGCGAGTGTGGACTTTCCACTTCCATTCGGCCCCATAACCACGTGAAGCTCTCCAGGATTTACCATGACGTTAACACCATGAAGAATCTCCTTCCCCTCAATCGCAACCCTAAGGTCCTCAATTTTTAACATCTCAGCACCCCCCGGTTACAGTAACATCTACATTTTTTAAGCATTTTGGGACATTTTTGGGTATCGCATAGAGTGCATATGCACGAAATTTTTAAAGTTCGGCTCCCCTAATTCAGTGGGGTGGAGGAAATGAGAATAGTGGTAACCACGATAAGGGGAGGACTCGACGACTTCGTCAACCAGGCATTCGGGAGGACGCCCACGTTCACAATCGTAGATGTTGAGAATGGCGAAATAATGAACGCTCAAGTGGTCCCGAACCCGGCGGCGAACGCCTCAAGAGGTGCGGGCATTCAGGCGGCCCAGTTCTGCATCGAGCAAGGAGCCGACGTGGTGATAGCCGGGCGCTTCGGTCCAAACTCTTACCAGGTCCTTCAAGCCGCTGGTATAAGAATTGTCTCGGCCCCCTCGACGATGACCGTTAAGGAGGCAGTCAAAGCTTTCCTTAGGGGCGAGCTAACCCAACCAGTTTTGAGGCCCGAAGGTGGCAGGAGGGGCATGGGAAGGGACCGCAAAGGGAGTGAGAGTGATGAAACTTACCATGATTTTTGAGAACCACTCCGGCTATAAGAAGGGCCTGATTGGCTATCATGGATTTTCTGCCCTGATAGAGCACGAAGGCCGTAGAATTCTCGTGGACACGGGGACTGAAGGAAAAGTTCTGCTCAGCAACATGCGCGAACTGGGAATTAAACCAGACTCCATAGATACCATCTTCTTGACCCACGGCCACTACGATCACACAGGGGGTCTGAAGGATTTTTTAATGGCCAGAGAGAGTTCCGTTAAGATATATGCCCACCCAGGGATATTTCAGGAGAGGATAGCCCTAAAGCCACAGCGAAGGACCATCGGGATACCCTTCCCAAGGGATGAGCTGGAAGAACTCGGGGCCAAGTTCGTCCTGAGAAAGGAGCCCTTTGAAATATTCCCTGGATTCATAAGCTCTGGAGAGATAACAAGGGAGACCTGGGACAGGGCAGTAGGATATCTGCCAGACGGAACGCCAGATTCCCTCAAGGATGACATCGCCCTCATCGTTGACCTTGGAGATAGTATTGCCGTGATAACCGGGTGTGGACACAGCGGCGTGATAAACATCCTCAAGCACGCCACTTGCATAGCGAAGAAGCCCATCAAGGCACTCATTGGTGGCCTTCATTTGAGAGGGGCTAAAAAGGAGCTCCTCGACGATGTCATCCGAGAAGTCAAAGTGGCAGGTGTGGAGGTTCTCTATGTTGGACATTGCACGGGCCTAGAGGAGTACGCCTACCTGCGGGCGAAGCTTGGAAACGTTCACCCCCTCCACGCCGGCCTCACGGTGGAGGTTTAGGCGGAAAAGATATAAGATGCCCCTCCTTAAGCCACGTTGATAACCATGCCCGGTCCCGGGTGGAATAGAGGAAGAGGAAGGAGAAGAAAGCTAAGGAAGATAGGCTTCCTCCCCCAGGTTAGGCACTTCTATCCCGCAATTCCCCCAGTATTTCCACCCAAACCCCCCATAATGATGACCTATGAGGAGTTCGAGGCTCTGAGACTTGTTGACTACGAGGGATTGACCCAGGAGGAGGCTGGAGAGAGGATGGGCGTGTCTAGAGGTACCGTGTGGAGGGCCCTTAGCTCGGCAAGAAAGAAGGTCGCTCAGATGCTCGTTGAGGGTAGGGAACTGATAATCCTACCTCAGGGCAACGAGGTTCCCAGAACGGGGGAGGAGTAGGGTGAAGAAGGGAGTACTGCTCTTCTTATTACTTATATTCCTAACACCAGTCCAGGCATACTCTCTGAAGAGCGTTACAATAACCGTTTACAGGGATGGATACGCAAATATCTACGAGGTGATAGTACCATCCCCAGGGGAGAGCAGGATAGAAGTGCCTCTCCCTGTGGAAAATTTCACAGGTCTTAGCGTCCTCGTAGATGGGAAAGAAACATCATACATCCTTAACGGTTCAAGGATAGTCGTCTATACATGGAACGCGAGCAGGGTTGAGGTGATGTACTACACGCCCGACATAACATCCAAAGCTGGAGCGAAATGGGCAGTAAGGGTGTCCTTTGAGGCCCCCGTAACGGTAATCCTTCCGGAGCGCTCCGTTATAGTGGGCCTTTCTGGCATCCCCATGAAAATCGAGAACAATTCAATTACGATGCCCCCGGGCAATCAGACGATATACTACCTCCTAGAATTTCAGAAACCCTCCCAACCAGCTCCCATCGAAAATAAGAGCATGTCATGGCAACTAATTCTGGCTGTGTTGGTCGTTGTAACATTTGGGGCTATTTTCTCCCTGAAATTCCTCCGAGGAGAAGGTAAAAGTAATAAAGCAAGGTTGAAGAGTCTCGACGAGCTTGTTAAGGCGTTCAACCTCAACGAGGATGAGAAGAGGGCCCTTATGTTCATATATGACCATGGAGGCAAGGTGAGACAAGCAGATGTTCGGAATGCCTTGGGTATACCGAGGACCACTGCATGGAGGATGTTCAAAAGGCTTGAAAAGATGGGTCTTGTTAAAATTTCCAAAGTTAATAACGAAAATTGGGTTGAGCTTAACTTTGAGATAACTAAGGAAAATCAACAATAATGGAGAACAACTTTCTAAAATTTTACGTCTTTTTGTAGTCCTTAAAAAAATTATCTAACTTAGTAAAAAATGCCAAATTTGTACTATCTTAACTCGTATCCAAATAAAGGTGTTGTATAGGGTAGGGGAAGCACCCTAAAACAAGACCTCTACTGGGATACTCCAACCATGTAATTTGCCCCCCAAATGTACATTTATGAACGAAGATTTTAGATATAATGATCCTTATATCTAAAATCCACGAACAACTATGCACGTTAGAGTGACCAGCCACTACCTTTAACAATCCTTCCGGAGATATTTTCATTATGACGAGATGCAGATTGTGCGGTTATGAGTTCGTGGAAATTAGCAAGTCACTGGGAGTGTGCGTTAACTGCCTTAAAGAAGATGATAGGGCCCTAAAGATAGCTATGGAAAGCCATTTTAAATGGCGCAGACTTATGGGGCTTCCTCCAGAACTCCCAAGGGACGGGGAAGTCGAGTGCAATATCTGCGCCAACGAGTGTCGGATTCCAAGAAACGGTTCAGGCTACTGTGGTGTGATATGGAACAAGAATGGAAATATAACATCGGTGACCGGAGCATTCAACAAAGCCCTTCTCCACTGGTATCTAGATCCTCACCCAACGAACTGCGTTGCCGAGCCAATATGCCCAGAGCGGGAGCACTACGGTTTCTACAACCTAGCGGTATTCTTCGCTGGCTGTAATCTTGACTGTCTATTCTGCCAGAACATCGAACACAAGCACATGCTTACTAGCCATAAAGGAAACTTGGTAAGCGCCGAGGAACTAGCCAACGTTGCGAGTGATAAAAGAGTAACCTGTGTCTGCTACTTTGGCGGCGATCCTTGTCCTAACGCTTTCTACTCCATTAGAACCTCGCGGGAAATTCTGAGAAGGAGGAAAATCAGAATCTGCTGGGAGACGAACGGGCTTGAGAATCCAAGGATCATGAAGGAAATGGCAAGACTCAGCCTTGAAAGTGGTGGAATAGTTAAGATCGACTGGAAGGCCTACACACCAACCGTTTATCAGGCATTGACTGGCGTAAACGGTGAAAGGGCCGTGGAGAGGATAAAGGAAAATGTCAAGCTCATCCTAGATATTGAGGGCAATGGGGAACCTCCACTCTTGGTCGTCAGTACCCTTGTTGTCCCTCACTACATCGACGAGCATGAAGTGTTCGGCATTGCGAGTTACATAGCCGAGCTGAATCCGGAGACGCCATATGTCCTTTTGGCCTTCGCTCCCCAGCATCTTATGTCCGACGTTCCACCAACGAGCAGAAGGCAGATGGAAATAGCCTACAAGGCGGCCCAGAAGGCTGGGCTGAAGAACGTTTACATAGGAAACCCCTGGTTGCTTAGATAATAAAAAAGAGTCACTTGGCCTTGAAGTAAATCCACAGACCCAATAGAAGGCCTGGCCCAACTAGAAGCAGGGGGACAAAGTAGTTTTTAAGATATGAGGAGAGGGCATAGTAGTTTATCAGGAACGAACCAAGGGTCATAACCATTAGGAAGTTCTTGTCGCTCGTCTTCCTTTTTATATCCACTGACATTCTCTCGACCATCATAAAACCCAGCAAGCCATACCCTATTGCCCCCACTAGAGCCGCAATCCTCTGAGCCCACGTCGTTGCGAAGGCCGCTATGAACAGCATTACCAGCCCTCCTCCCGTAAAGAACATAAATGATAATATCTCTAGCATGGCGGACACCCGCTTTACATGCATGTAAAAGTTTTTAAATTTTTTGAACCTTTTCGAAAAGAGCATAGAAAAAGCCTATCGTGGAGTGACGGTGTGGCCATGCCCGCATGGTTCCCTCAAGGAATCCTTGATCATAGGGGCCGCTGAGCGGCACAAGCCTAAAGTCTTCGTGCTTCTCCAAGAACCACTTCACGTTTTCCTCATCCTCCTCAAGGAAAACACTGCACGTAGTGTAAAGCAGACGGCCGCCGGGCTTAAGGAGGCGGGCAGCGGCATCCAGCAATTCTCTCTGTAGCTCTACCATCTCCCTTATCTTTGCCTCTCTGAGACGCCATCTGAGCTCCGGATTCTTACCTATCGTTCCCGAGGACGTGCACGGGGCATCCAAGAGAACCTTATCCGCGACCTCCTCCCCAAGTATCTCAGGAGCTTTTCTTGCATCCTTCTTAATCGGCTTAACTATCCTAATTCCCATTCTCTTCAGAAACTCCTTCATACGTCTCATCCTGGCTTCGTCAATATCAAAGGCGTATATTTTCCCCTTGTTCTTCATAAGCTCCGCTAGGTGCGTCGTCTTACCGCCCGGGGCCGCCGCCATGTCCACAACGACTTCTCCCGGTTTGGGATCAAGAACCAGTGATGCAACCGCCGAGGCTTCCTCCTGGACTATTATCTTCCCCTTCCGGAACAGAGAGCTGGAATCAAAGTCGTAAGGGCCCTTTAGCTTAACGACGGTCGGAGCTTTCTCGCTGACGACAACTTCCTTCCCCTCATTCCTTAGAACCTCCACAACCTCCTCAACGCCCGCCTTTAGTGTGTTTACCCTAATGCTTATCCACTCATGCCTTTCGTTGACCGCCCTAAAGAAGTCTTCAGTCTCGTCTCCCAATATCGCCCTTATCCTCTCTATGAGCCAGGCGGGGGCAAGATATTCCCATTCAAGCCTCTCTAGCTCGTCTTTCGGGGCTGGCCTGTAGGAGACTATCTTATCAAAGATGTCCCAATAATACATACCCACATAGGGGTGGGTTCTGGCTGAAATAAAGTCAGAAGCCTTCCAACGGAGGTTCTTCAGAGTGTTAGCGTTGGGATCGTGGAATAGAACAACATCAAAGGCAACCCTTAAGGCGGCTCTAAGCCAGGGGTCAAGGATTAGGGGGGTTACACCGACAACGTCTTCTATCGCCCTGTCTATCAGCCCCTGCTTCTTCATGATGTCGTAGAATATCATCGTAAGTGTCCTGTTGAGCCAGGCTTCCTTTATCTCGTGCTTCTTAAACGCCTCTCTCTTCGCGTACTGGCTAGGTTTTATTATCTCCCCCAGCCTCACGGCTTCGATTATTGCTCTGATACCCCGCGGCGGTATCGATAACTTTCTTTCCTCCATCATTTTTAGGTAGAGTCTATGACATTTTTAAAGCCAACCCATTATTTCACCACCCTAGATAGTATAAAATTTGCATTTTTTACCATAGTTCTAGATTTTTGCATTTGCATTTAATGGAAAAAGTTTTTTTGTTTAAATATTGGTACAATTGAGATACAACTTAGTTAATTAAAGATGTTAATTACAAAATAAAGTAAAATTTGGAACACTCAATGTCAATCTAAGCAAGCCAGCCATTAAAATCACAAAAAGTTAGATAAATTAAAGGCCGCGTTTCTCCATCTCCTCGACGTATTTAATGACGCTATCCACTATCTCCCCCGCCTTTCCGATGTAGTTCTCCGGCCTGAGGCTCTCAAGGTCCTCTTCACTAAGACATCTCATAATAACCTCGCTCTCCCTAGCAACTTCGAGTAGATCCCTTCCCTCCCTGAAGGCCTTCATGGCAAGCTGCCTAATAAGCTCGTGGGCTTCCTGCCTACTCATCCCCCTCTCCGCGAGCTTGAGCATTAGGGGCTCGGCCATTATGAGGTTCTTCGTCATGTAGAGGTTCCTTCTGATGTTCTCCGGGAAGAACTCTAGGTCCCTCAGGATCTTCTTCGTGGTCTTCAGCATCTCATCAAGGAGAACGAAGCTTTCTGGAAGTATAACGCGCTCAACCGAGGAGTTCGTCAGGTCACGCTCGTGCCAGAGCGGGTTGTTGAGCAGGGCAGGAATGACGTTCGAATAGAGCACCCTAGCAAGGCCGCTGACTTTCTCACTCCTCACAGGATTCCTCTTATGGGGCATGGTAGAAGAGCCAACCTGCTTCTTTCCGAAGGGTTCGCTGACCTCAAGGATCTCAGTCCGCTGGAGGTTCCTTATTTCGAGAGCAATCTTGTCGAGCGTAGAAGCAACTAGGGCTAGGAAAAACACAAGCTCGGCGTAAACATCCCTCTGAACTATCTGATTGGTTATACGAGCTGGCTTGAGACCGAGGTCCTCCATGACGAGCCTTTCTATCTCGAGAGCCCTATCACCAAAAGATGCTCCCGTTCCAACGGCCCCTCTCATTTTCCCAACGAGAACCCTTTCTTTGAGCTGGTGGAGTCTCTCTATGTGCCGCTGAATCTCGTCGAGCCAGAGGGCAAACTTCATGCCATAGGTCGTGGGGACTGCGTGCTGGCCGTGCGTCCTCCCTATGCAGACGGTGTACTTGTGTTTTTTCGCGAGCTCCTTGAGGATAGAGCGGAGGTCCTTGAGGTCCTTCTCGATTATGTCTAAGGAGTCCCTTATGAGGAGGGCGTTCGCCGTGTCTATTATATCGTTTGATGTTGCGCCGAGGTGAACATACTTGCCGTGTTCACCGCAGACATCACTCAGAGCCCTGACGACGGCCATTATGTCGTGCCCTATCTCCGCCTCTATCTCCTTAACGCGCTCCACGGTAACGTACTTCGTGTTGGCTCTTTCGGAGATGACACGGGCACTCTCCTCGGGGATGTTTCCCACCTTCGCATGAGCCCTCGCTAAGGCAGCCTCGACGTCGAGGAGCCTCTGGAGCTTGTTCTCCTCGTCCCAAATCCTCAGCATCTCCTCGCTGCCATAGCGGTAATCTATCGGATGAACGGCCATGCTATCACCATGTACATGTTAGGTTCTAGCTTAAAAACGGTTCGGTTTTGCCAGATAGATGTAATTCCACATCAAGCAGCCGGTAAAAGAGCCGGAGAGAAAACATCAAAAGTCTCGCCTCTAATATACCATAGGGGCGATGACGACGCCTTCCGACACTGAGACGTGATGAGTGGACGGCTTCCCGAGCCCTCATTTCCCGAGGTAGGCTATCGCCTCAACCTCGATGGCGACATCTTTTGGGAGCCTCGACACCTCTACGACCGCCCTGGCCGGCTTCGATGAACTAAAGAACTCGGCGTAAACCTCATTCATTGCCTGGAAGTCATCCAAGTCCCTCAGATACACGGTCACCTTGACGATATCCTCAAGGCTTCCCCCGGCAGCCTCCACTATGGCTCTAATATTTTCCAAAACGCGCCTCGTTTGAGCCTTTATGTCACCCTTCACGAGCTTCCCCGTTTCGGGGTCTATGGGTATCTGGCCAGATATGAAGAGGAAGCTGCCTACCTTCACGGCTTGGCTGTAGGGGCCTATCGGCTTTGGGGCTTTCTTAGTGAAGATGACCTCCTTCATGGAACCTCCCCAAGAAAGTTTGGAGGAAGAAGTAATTAAGCATTCCCTGACTAAACATAATAGTATTCGCCCTTCTCCTTCTGCTCCCTGTCCTTGACGCTGCCCTCTTTGTTAGCCCTTGGTCTTCCCGTCTCAGGGTCGCGCCTGAATGTTATGCCAACGCTCGCCAGGAAGCGGTTCATGCCCTCTCTCATGCCCATCGGCGGGAGGGCTCTTCCATAGCGACCGGGCTCGCCCTCGAAGACCATGAGCCTGTCGCTTATGTAGTCTATCATAAGGACGTCGTGCTCGACCACGAGGGCCGTCTTCTCGTTCTTCTCCATGAGGTGCCTTATGGCTCGGGCGACGGCAAGGCGCTGTTCGACGTCGAGGTATGCCGAGGGCTCGTCAAGGAGGTATATGTCCGCGTCCCTTAGAAGCGTGGCTGCTATCGCGACCCTTTGAAGCTCGCCACCGGACAGCTCGTTAACTTCCCTGTCGTAGAGGTCCGGGATGCGGAGCGGGTTCAGGAGCTCGGTCTTGTAGAAGTTGCTGTTGAGCTTTGCCTCATCGACCTTGCTTAGGAGCTCGTAAACTGTTCCCTCATAATCAGCCTTTATGTACTGGGGCTTATAAGCCACCGTCAGGTCCCACTCGACCTTACCCTCGGTGGGCTCCTCAACGCCCGCGAGCATCTTGACGAAGGTCGTCTTTCCAATGCCGTTGGGACCCACTATGCCTATTACCTCACCCTTTCTTATTTCGCCAGGCTCAACTTCGAGCCTGAAGTCCCCGTAGTCCTTAACAAGCCTTGGGTATTCCACGAGGGTCTCCCTCTCAACGTCAATTCTCTCGCCCGTCTTGGTAAAGCGAATCTCGTAGGGTCTGAAGCGAACGTTCTCGTCCTTAAGATAGCCGCGGAGGAACTCGTTTATGCCATTTCTAGTGCCCTTTGGTTGGGAGAAGATTCCATAGACGCCCGGCTCACCATACACAACGTGGATTATGTCGCTAAGGTAATCCAAGACGGCCAAATCATGCTCCACCACGAGGACAGCCTTTCCCGAGTCCGCTAATTTCCTTATGGCCCTCGCCACCTTGAGCCTCTGCCTTATGTCGAGATAGCTCGAGGGTTCATCGAAGAAGTAGAAGTGAGCGTTCCTAAGGAGGGCGGCCGCTATCGCGACCCTTTGAAGCTCGCCGCCTGAGAGGTGCTCTATTTCTCTTCCAAGGATGTTCTCGAGCTCAAGCTCCTTGACTACCTCCTCGAAGGCCCCTGTCTCGTCAGCCCTCTTGAGAAGATCCTCAACCCTGCCTTTGACGGCCTTAGGGATTAGATCAACGTACTGAGGTTTAACGACGGGCCGTATCTCGCCCTTCTTCAGCCTCTCGAAGTAGTTCTGAAGCTCGCTTCCACGGAAGGCTTTTACGACGGCATTCCAGCTGCTGTTGTCGCAACAGAGGTTAGGAATAAGTTGGCCGGCGAGTATCTTGACGGCCGTCGTTTTACCCGTTCCGTTCGGACCCAAGATACCAACAACCATACCATCTTTGATAACGGGAAGTCGGTAGAGGACGAAGCCGTTTATTCCATATCGGTGGACGCAGTCCTCCTCAAGCTGCTCGGGCAGGTTGACTATGCTTATGGCGTTGAATGGGCACTTATGGACGCATATTCCACAGCCCGTACAGCTTGCCTCTTGGATTATCGGCCTGTACTTCTCCTCGTATATAACTATGGCCTCACCGCCCATTCTATTGACCGGGCAGACCCTCTCACATAGAAAGTGTCCGCACTTGTCAGGGTTGCACTTGTCGTAGTCGATGACCGCTATCCTCATAACACCACCGGCTTAGCCTTAAGGGAAGGGTTTAAAAATTCCACTCCTCCGATAAGTTTAATACTATTCCCGGGAGAGTAAAACTCATGAAAGTCCTTGTCCTGCATAAGCCGGGAGATTTAAGGCTTGAAGATGTTGACGAGCCTACCCCCAAAGGAAATTGGGTAAAAATTAGGGTAAAGCGCGTGGGAATCTGTGGCACTGACAAGGCTTTTTATAAAGGGACCTACATGCCTCAAAAGCTTCCCATTATCCCTGGACATGAAATTGCGGGAATCGTTAATGATGTTGGCAACAAAGAGCTCGAACACCTTGTTGGAGAAAAGGTAACTACAGAAATCAACGTTCACTGCGGGAAATGCTGGTATTGCTTACATGGAATGTCCTCACACTGTCCATACAGGCAGACGATAGGGATAAGCATTGACGGAGGGATGGCAGAATACGTGCTAACTAGGGCCGATTTAATTCATTCTATTGAAGGCCTATCGTGGGAGGAGGGTGCGTTTGTTGAGCCTCTTGCAGCTGTTATAGAGATGCTGGAAATGCATCCCCTAAACCCATCATCGAATGTGGCAGTCGTTGGAATAGGGACAATGGGCCTATTATCAATTCAGTTGCTTAATCTGTTGGGCTCGAATGTCGTTGCCGTTGCAAGGGCTGACTCTCCAAAGAGGAGAATTGCCGAAAAGCTTGGGGCTGAGGTAATGACCTTTGAAGAGGCTTTAGACTTTATGAAGACACACACCCCAGAGGGACATGGCTTTGATTACGTTGTTGAAGCCACAGGCAGTCCAAAAGGTCTGGAAATGGCATTGAACTTGGTTAGGCCTAGGGGTGTAATTGCGGCAAAATCGACGCATGGGAGCGATGTATCGTTCAATTACACGCTGATGGTCGTTAAGGAGGTAAAAATCGTTGGCAGTAGGTGCGGACCCTTTGAAAAGGCAATAAACCTGCTAAGGAAAAGGCTCATCAACGTTAAAAACCTTGTGACATCTATTTATAAACTCGAAAAAGGTATAGAAGCATTTGAAAAAAGTTTCGAAAGGGATCAGATAAAGGTGCATCTCATTCCTTGATGTACGGCTTTCCTAAAGCTCTTGGCATTTTGACCTTCTTCATTATTATCGCCACAACGACCAGTGTTGCCAGGTAAGGAATCGTCCTAAAGAGGCTCGCCTCGGCCGTGAAAACCCTTCCAGTCATTTCTTGCAATTTTATTGGAATGTAAATTGACAATGCCTCAAAGAACCCGAAGAGTAAACCACCAACTATCGCCATCAACGGGTTCCAGTTACTAAAAGCAACATTTGCCAGTGCAATAAAGCCCCTTCCGGCGGATATGAACTTCGTGAACTGCCCAATCCAACCAACAACAAGGTAAGCCCCTCCTAGGCCGGTCAATGCCGAACCTACTACGGTTGCATAGAACCTAACTCTGTAAACGTTGACTCCCATAGCTTCGGCCGCCCTCGGATCTTCTCCACAGGCCCTAAGTCTTAATCCGCCCGGCGTTTTGTATAGCCACCACCATGCGGCAAAGCCAACCAGAAATGCAACTATCGTAAGGGGCGAAAATGACAGACTGCCAACTATTATCATCGGTATTTTGTTTACCGAGGGTGAAGAGCCATGGCTGTGCCAGAGTGAGACCAGGGCCAATAAGCTTATTCCGTAGGCGAAGGAGTTGAAACCAACGCCCGCTATTATTTGGTCTCCTTTAAGGTATACGCTTATTAATCCGTGTAAAATTCCGGAGAGTACACCAACGATAACCCCGACCAAAAGCCCCAGGTATGGATTTCCAGTATAGAATGTCACAACCGTCGAAGTAAACGCTGAAAGTATGAATATTCCTTCAAGCCCAATGTTAACAACGCCGGATTTCTCTGTTATTATCTCGCCAACCCCAGCCAAGGTTAACGGAACCATCGAAATCAAGGTGTTTGAAATTATATTCAAAATGTCTCCGATCATTGCCTTCCCTCCGCAAGCTTTCTGAATATCATCCTGTAAACGTAGGGAATTGCCAATGCTATCACGATAACACCCATCAAGGTGTCAGCAAGCTCGGGGGGAGCTCCCGTTTTAAGCTCGACCCACTGACCACCTATTATGAGTCCAGACAGGAAGAGGGCAGAGAATATTATGCCAATTGGATGATTCCTTCCAAGAAGGCCTATACCTATTCCAGTAAAGCCAAGCCCATAAACGGCAGAGAGCATGTCATCTATGTTGTAGGTAATTCCAAGGACCAAGAGAGCACCTCCAAGACCAGCGGCAGCCCCTCCAAGGAGCATTGACGTTAGCACAGCTTTGGAGGGATCAAATCCAGCGTATCTGGCGGAAGAGGGGGAGAGACCAGAAACCCTCAGCCTGTATCCAAGGTCAGTGTAGTATAGAAGATAGTAATATGCCAAAGCAACGATCACTGCTATCGAGAATATAACGCTGAGGTCACCTATTGGCTTTATCCTTGCATTTTCCGGAACGGGAATTGACTCATGAGGTCTCTGAG
Organism: Pyrococcus yayanosii CH1; assembly: GCF_000215995.1. Taxonomy (NCBI): domain Archaea; kingdom Methanobacteriati; phylum Methanobacteriota; class Thermococci; order Thermococcales; family Thermococcaceae; genus Pyrococcus; species Pyrococcus yayanosii. The sequence continues at coordinate 1,067,808 of NC_015680.1, forward strand.
GATTATAAAATACTCCGGCAATCAGATATGTTATCACATAGAAAAATACCCAGTTGACCATTATCGCCGTAATTACTTCGTTAATCCCTCTATACACCCTCAAGGCCCCTATGAACCATCCCAGGCAGGCCCCGGCGAGTGCCCCCACTATCAATGCCAAAAGGGGATTATTGGTGTAGTAAGCGGTCATCAAAGCTGTAAATGCCCCAACATAAAGCTGGCTTTCACCACCTATGTTAAACACACCCGCTATTGACGGTATTGCAAAAGCTAAACCGGTCATTATCAAAGGGGTACTTTTGTTCATGAGGTATTTAACGTTACCGTAGCCATACTTGAAGAGGATTGCATAAACCTCAATCGGGTTATAGCCTAGTATGACCAAAACAATGGCACCAACTGAAAATGCTATTGCCAAGGACATCACGATCTCAAATGCCTTTCCTACCAGTTCCCCGTTAGGCATTTACACCACCCATCAGGAGCCCTAGCTTTTCTAACGTGAATTTCTCCCTTTTTCCAACGGCCATTATCTTGCCTTCGTATATAACAGCAATTCTGTCGCTTAACTGGAGGATCTCGTCCAAGTCCGTTGATATCAGGAGGATAGCTTTTCCTTTATCTCTAAGCTCAACAAGTGTTTTCCTTATGAATTCCGTGGCCCCGATGTCAAGGCCCTGAGTTGGTTCTGAAACGATGAAAACCTTTGGCTCCCTCACTATCTCCCTGCCAACCATGACCTTCTGCTGATTGCCTCCACTTAGGTGTTTTATAGGTGTCTTCAATGAAGAAACGACAACATCAAACCTCCTAACAACGTCTTCGGCAATGGTATTGGCCTTCTCCCAGAGAATCCTCTTCGATGACGTAACACCCCATAGATTCGTCAAGATAACGTTTTCGGTTACATTCATATCATAAACCAAGCCAACTTTTCTTGAGTCAGGAACATAGGCTATGCCAAGTTTATATCTTTCAATGGCAGGCATTCCGGTAACATCCACGTCAAGAAGCTTTATGCTACCTTTGTAGGACGCCCTGATACCTGCCAAAGCCTCCGCAAGCTCCCTCTGCCCATTTCCCTGGACTCCAGCAATGCCCAAGATTTCACCCTCCTTAAGTTCCAGGGTTATTCCCTTTACGGCGTCCAATCCCCTATCGTCTTTAACCCACAAATCCTCAACTTTCAGAACGGTTTTTCCCGGCTTTGCAGGTTTCTTTTCAATGCTCATAACAACATCTCTTTGAACCATCATCTTTGCAAGATCATTTTCCGAAACTTCATCGGTTTTCACCGTTCCAACTACTTCCCCCCTCCTAAGAACCGTTACCCTGTCGGTTATCTCCTTTACTTCCTTAAGCTTGTGGGTTATGAATATTATTGTTATGCCTTTTTCTCTAAGACCCTTAAGAGTTCTGAAGAGCTCCTCAACTTCGATTGGAGTCAAAACGGACGTCGGCTCATCTAGAATCAACACCTTGGCGTTACCCATAAGAACCTTTATTATCTCAACTCTCTGTTGAATTCCGATTGGTAGCTCTTCAACAGGCTCGTAAAGTGGGACTTTAAAGCCAACGTATTCCATCTTCTCCTTGGCAAGCTTTTCGACTTCCTCAACCGTGATTTTTGGGTTCAGCGACAGCATCGCGAGATGAAGGTTCTCCAGTACTGTAAAGCTTGGAACCAGTGTGAAGTGCTGGTAGACCATGCCTACTCCATGCCTTATGGCATCCCATGGTCCCTGAAATTTTACCTCCTTCCCAAACAGCTTTATCGTTCCTTTCGTTGGTTTTATCTCGCCGTAGAGAATCCTCATTAATGTTGATTTCCCTGCACCATTTTCACCCAGAAGACCGTGAATTTCTCCCTCTTCAACGATAAAGTTAACGCCCTTTAATGCTACAACACCATCTGGGTAAACCTTCACAATGTCCCTCATCTCAACCGCCGGCATTAGAGGAACACCAAACCCAGATATGAATGGGCAAAATAAAAATGTTAGGGAGTCATGAAACAGAACCCTTTTCTAAAGCCGCATCAAGGTTACCCTTGTTAAGTTCCTCAATTATCTTTTCGTATTCTTCGTGCGTCTTTGGAGTCTTGAAGACTATTTCTCCGCTCTTTATTTTCTCCGCGAGCTCGTTGACTATGTCCCAGACATAGGGCTTTATGTAAGCCTCACGAGTTTCCTTAACGATGTTAACAACTTCATCGGGCGTCATTCCCTTGAGCTTTCCAGCCTCGTATGCGAACTGGGCAAATTCTCTGACTCCCTCAAGATCCCAGTAACCGACTCCATTCTCTTTCAAGCCTAATGTCACTATTCCGCCCTTCCACTCTCCTTTGACGACCATCTCTATAGCCTTGTAAACTGCAACGTCAACTCTCTTAGCACCGCTTATTGGAATATACTTTGGAGCGTACCATTCCTGGCTAGCATCCTGACCCATGGCTAGGGCCTTGCCCTTTCCTTGTTCATTCCAGTCAATTATGGCGTTGAACATCCCCACGTGGGTCAAACCGGCCAGACCATATAGAACCTTTGCATCTTGCTGAAGCAGTTGCATTGCCGTGTTGTAGCCAACTTGAGTGTCCGTAAAGGTTCCAGTGTACTGCCAGAGCACCTTTACTGGTTTTCCAGTCTTCTTTTCGAAGTACTTGGCCCCGAAGAGGTAACCAATGTGGAACTTCCAGAGGGGAGGAATGTCCATTCCGGCAACCGCACCAATCGTATTCCCGCCCAGCTCATAAGCCATTCCAGACGCTATAACCCCCATTAGCGCGGCAACTTCCTGCTCGCGGAAGAGTATGTCAACTTCATTTTCGCGGACCTTCCCAGTTGTTGAATCTATGAGAGCAAACTTCTGGTTTGGGTAATCGTCGGCGACCTCGTTAAGTGGCCCCGTCCAGAGGAACCCTATCAGCACCAAGAGGTCGTACTCGCCGCTTTCGCTCAGCTGTCTAAGCAAGGGCACCATATCCTCGTTTGACTTTGGCGTCATGTAGTCAACTTCAACGCCAAGCTCTTTCTTCGCCCTTTCAGCTCCCAAATATGCCATGTCATTGAAACTCAGGTCACCTCTCCCGCCGACATCAAAAAGCACGGCAACTTTGACTTTCTTTTCTGGAGTTGCGGTTGGGGATGTTTCTCCCTGAATGCACCCGCTGGCAACGGCCATCATAACCAAAATAGCAACGGCCAGAGCAAGTCCTGACCTGTTCCTCATTCAGCACCACCTCGTAAGGCCGAAACTCAGGAGTAGTGGACTTTTAAACCTTATAAACCTTAGTGGGCTAAACGGATTTAAACCCCTGCAAAGATGGCGCCTATTCTACGTCCTGGGGGCGATAGTATGGGCTCGAAGCTTGAGGAGTTCAAGAGATTCATCAACGTGGACTCACTTTTGAAATACGTCTCCGAGAGGAGGCACGAAGATGGGGGCTACTGCTTCGTGTCTCAACTAGCCGACACGAACATAAACGATACCTATTACGCCATCAAAATCTACGATCTCTTAGGCCTCGAAGTTCCTGAAAGGGAAAGGACCATAGAGTTTCTCTATAGCTCGGCTCAGATGCAAACCGCAGTTGTTGGCGTCGCAATGGCTATTGAAGGGCTTATTGTACTAGATGCCAAGGACTTAGCGAGGGAAAAGCTCGACCTGCTGTTTCAGAAGTACAACCCGCTGGAAGATAAGTTCGCGGTTGGCCTTGGCGGAAGCGAGGAGTTCGGAACGGCCACTCCCCTTGAAGCCACTTACTGGGCCATCAGAGCGATGAAGGCCATTGGCCATAAAATGAACGCTGAGATGAGAGAAAAAATCAGGGCCTTCGTGATGCGCTTCAGGATCGGCGATGCCTTTGGTGTGACTCATCCAACGACAACCATGACATACCAGGCCATCTTTACGCTTCACTCTCTCGGCTATAAGATAAAGAGCGGGCACTTCAAGAGGGTAGAGGTATGTGGAGAGTGGGGTGGCTTTACCGAGGTTCCACATTCCTTACCGCCGTACCTTGAACCAACCTTCTACGCCCTCAGAGGTCTTCAACTCCAAAGAGAGAAGGCTACCTGCATTAGAAGGCATATCGCCTTCATAAGAGCCCTTCAGAACCCCAACGGTGGCTTCAGGAGGAGCCTCGAGTTGGGCATCTCCAATTTCCAGAACACCTACAGGGCATTGGCGAGTTTGGACGTGTTGCTCAGGCATCTTTAAAAGCCGTAATGGCAAAGAGGGAACGATGCCGCTGGCGGTTAAGGTGCCGAGGGAGAAGGGAGAGGAAGTCAGAAGAAAGCTCATCGAGTTAGGACTCTTTAACAGGGATTACAGGATAGGACGTGAGGGCGATTACCTGCTGATCCCTGTGGTTGAACCCGTCGAAGGATTCGAAACCGTTGAGGTGGAGCTCGAGCCCGTGAGGAGGAGGCCACACAGCTATCAGGAGGTCGTCAGGGTTCCCAAGGAGCTGAGGCCCTCCCTCCCAAGCTCCTTCGATATAGTGGGCGATATAGCCATCATAGAGCTCCCGGAGGAGCTCGTTCCCTACGGGAAGGAGATAGGAAGGGCCATAATGGAGGTTCACCGTCATATAAGAGCCGTGTTCGCCAAGGGCGGGAAAGTGGGAGGAGAGTTCAGGGTAAGGCCACTGATTCATCTGGCCGGAGAGAAGAAGACGGAAACCATCCACAGGGAGAATGGCATAAGGCTCAAGCTCGATATCGCCAAGGTTTACTTCTCGCCTCGCCTCGCCACGGAGAGGAGAAGGATCTTCGAGAGAACCCAGCCGGGGGAAGTTGTCTTTGATATGTTCGCGGGGGTCGGCCCCTTCTCGATTCTCCTGGCAAAGAAGGCCAAACTCGTCTTTGCCTGTGATATAAACCCCTGGGCCGTGAAGTACCTCGATGAAAACAAGCGGCTAAACAAGATTCCCAATGTCGTGCCGGTACTCGGGGATGTCAGGAAGGTCGCTGGGCAGATAAAGGCCGACAGGGTGATAATGAACCTGCCCGGCCATGCGCGGGCCTTCCTGAAGGAAGCCATGCTCAGCGTGAGGGACGGCGGTGTCATCCACTACTACGGATTTTCGCCCGAGGAAGACCTGTTCGGGAAGCATGAGGAAGCCATAAGGGATGTCGCGGAGGAACTCGGCCTAGAGGTGGAGTTCCTGGACAGGAGAAGGATAAGGAACTACGCCCCAAGACAGTACAATGTGGCAATAGACTTCCGCGTTTACGTAAGGTCACCGCAGGTGCAGTAATGCTCGTAAGCTAGAGTGTTGAGGTCCTCGAACCCCTCTCCCGTCTTAGCTGAGAGGTAGATGAACCTAACGGGTGGAGAAACTTCTGAGAGGAAAGAACAAAGCCTGAAAGCTAAGAGACCCTGCATTGAAGTGTCCAGCCTTAATCTCGTCTTGAGATACTCCATGTCATCGAAGTACCGCTTGTGCATCTCGAGCTCCTCCTCATCCAGCAGATCAACCTTGTTCAGGGCCGGGACCGTCGTCGTTCCGAGCCTCAGATCTAGGAGAAGGGCGAAGAAGCGGACGAAGCAGTAGTCATGTGGCCTTCTCAAAATCTCCGGGTCCGAGAGGTAAACCGTGAGAGGGGATGGCAGGTTCTCCATCAGCCTGACGCCAAACTCGTGGAAAAGAAAGGCCTCCATTTGGCCGGGCGTGTCTATAAGGACGTAATCGTGTTCTCCTTCAAGCTCTAATATCGCCCCCAGATACTCGTCGAACTTTGCCATGAGCCTGTCGTAGCTCTCCACTATGGCTCCGTTGGGCCCGTAGCCCTCCGCCATTAGCTCTTCGACGGTTACTGTTTCTCTCACATCAACATCTGGCCTATAGGGAAGCTTCTTCGCCCCAGTATCGAGGTTCACGTAGGCAACCGAATAGCTTTCCTCCAAGTATTTGCCGAAAGAATATGTGAGGGCCGTCTTACCGCTACCCGCGGTGCCTACGAAGGTTAATATCATGAGGAGCTCCCCTCCTAATACATGACCCTTGCCTTTATGCCGGCAAGCCTTAGGACCTCCTCGGCAAGCTTCATGAAGGCCTTTGCACCTTCCGATTCAGGCTTATATTTGACAGCGGGGATGCCCTCAAGGGTTCCCTCCCTGATGGCAGGGTCCTCGGGTATTACGGCGAGGAGAGGAACCTCCATAACTTCCTCGGCGGCCTCCGGGGGTATGTCTCTCTCCGTCCTCCCATAGCGGTTCAGGACGAAACCAAGAATCGCAAGGCCAGCCTTTTTAAGGACGATTCCAACCTTCATGGTATCCGTCAGGCAAGATATTTCGGGGTTTGTCACGAGGATAGCTTCCTCACCACTCAACATTGCGCTCATAGCATCAAGCTGGAGGCCCGCCGGGCAGTCAATTAAAATGAAGTCGAAGTCGTCCTTAAGGCTCTTTATTGTCTCAGGGAGCTTTCGGGGGTCAGCCTTTAATACGTGTTCCCAGTCAACGGCTCCGGGGAGCAGGTGAACATTCTCGAACTGGGTGATGTAGATTGCGTCCTTAACGTCCGCCTCACCCGCGAGAACATCGTGAAGGGTCACCTCAGCGTCATCAACTCCAAGAACGAGGCTTAGGTTCGCCATGGTTAGGTCACCATCTACGGCAAGGACACTTTTTCCAAGGCTACCGAGAGCAACTGAGAGGTTTGCAGTGAGCGTAGTCTTTCCAGTGCCCCCCTTTCCCGATACTATCGAGATTATCCGCCCCATAGCCTCTCCCGGCGAAAATCGTCGGCGAAGTTTATAACCTTTGGGCTTTCATTGAGCTAGTCATCGAATCGTTAAGTTTTTAAGCTGAGCGGAGGATGCCCCATCATGATCCTCGGGATTCTCCTCGCGCTTATCTCAGCATTCGCGTGGGGAATTTCCTCCGTCCTTATAAAGGTTGGACTCAGGAAGAAGAGCCCCGTTTCCGCGAACCTCGTGAGGCTCTACGTTGCCGCCCTCACCTACTTGATAATCTTCTACCTAAACGGAAGCTACGGAGAGATAGCCTCCTTGCCTTTTTGCAATCACGTTATCGCCTTCATCTCCGCTCAGTTCGGCTTCGTCATAGGGGATTACTTCTACTTTTCCGCACTCAAGAGGCTTGGCGTGTCGAGGGTCGTTCCAATAACGTCCACATACCCACTCTGGACGATACTTTGGGTTCATCTTTTCTTGGGCAGGACCATCACGTTGAACGTGGTGGTGGGAGCCATTCTAATAGTGGCCGCCCTCTGGATAGTGCGGAAGGCAGAGGTCGAGGAGCATGCCGACCCGAAAGGCTTTCTCTATGCCCTGTTAACTCCCATCTCCTGGAGCCTTGCCATAACCTTAATGGACTGGCTCTCTAACAGGATGAGCCCCCTCACCTTGGCAGGACTTAGAATGATCTACGCCGCCCTCGGTCTCACACTCGTCTCGTGGAGATATATAGACGAAATAAAGGGCTTCTCAAAGAGGGAGCTCTCCGTTGTGGGACCTGCCGGTCTCTTGGGCCTTGTCATTGCCCAATACACCTTCGTAAAATCGGTCGCTCTTGTCGGCTCTCAAATTGCGACTCCTGTCACGGCGATAAACCCCATAGTGTCCACGACCCTCGCGGTGGGATTCCTTGGAGAACCTCCCAATAAGAAGATACTCATTGGCCTAATACTTGTCGTGATTGGAATAGTCCTGATAACGTCATGAGCCTTTGAGGTCAACCTCCTTTACGAGCCTGACTATGAATGTCTTCCCGACCTTCTCCCTCTCCACGAGCCCCTTTCTCTCTAGCTCTTGAATTATCCTGCTCACAGTGGGTCTCGAATAGCCGACGAGCTCGGGAAGGTCTTCCTGCTTTATTGTCCCGCCATTCTCAACTATAGCCCTGATAACGGCTATTTCCTTCTCGCTGAGGATTTCTAGGGGAACCTTGCTCGATCCCCACTTCCTCCTGGCTAAGTAAAGAACTATCGGAACTGCCACAAGGAGAGCGCCTATGGCTCCGATAAAGGTGTACTTATAGGGGTTTTCCTCCGGAGGCTTGGGCGTTTCTATGGGTGGAGGAGCTATGTTCTCCCCTATCCAATAGGTCGTGTATCCGAGGTTTCTGAGGGTATCTTCAATGGTCTTGTTTAGGCCGAATCCGACTAGTATCACCATCCTCGCGTTGAGTTCTTCGAGCCCTCTAAGCGCGCTCGGAGACAGGCGATCCTCCCAGGTTAGAAGAAGGGGGAGTCGATACTCCATCGCCAACTTAGCAGCTGCGAGCGTTGAACCGTAGTCGAGGGCACTCGCGAGGACGACCGTCTCGCTACCCTGAGGATAGAAATGGACGGCGAGCTTCTCGGCAGTTTCCGTCCTGTCAACACCTCCTATTCTGGTTACGGTAAAGCCCATATTCTCTAGCTCCCTCTCAATTTCTAGGCTTATAGCTTGGGCATTCCCAACTATGAGAACGTTAGTTCTCCTTAGCTGAACGTAGGAGTAAAGCTGGGCCTTAGTAATCGGGTCGAGGCCATCGGGGTTCACGGGCAATATCGGGGCCTTTATTAGGTAAGAATAGGGAAGAACAGTTATGTAATCTATCAGGTTATCGTTTCGGACAATTATAAGATCATACGTTGGTTCAGTGAAGGGGGTTGCAAAGGGGATGAGAAACGTAAGCACCAACAGGATTATGGAGAGGTATCTTTTCCATCTCACCCGTTTTCACCTGATTTAACTCAGGGGCGTCTCTTAAAAATCTTGACCCAAGGGCAAACCTTTTAAGTCCACCACTCCCACAGACCTCGGGCTAAGGGGCTACCCGATGAATCCCGCTGATGAAGATGGAGGTGGGAGGAATGGCCACGTTCAAGCTCGTGATATCTGATCCAAAGACTGGCATAGCCAAGCAGGTTGAGATAAGCGGTGAGGCAGCGGAGAAGCTCATAGGAAAGCGCATAGGCGACCAGATACTGGTTAAAGAACTTGGACTTGACCTCAACGCAATCTTTGGCAAGGAGTTCCCAGAGGACGTCAAGATGGAGATAAGGGGAGGTACCGACAAGGACGGATTCCCCATGAGACCCGACGTCCACGGTCCTAGGAGGGTCAGGATACTCCTCTCCAAGGGACCAGGTTTCAGGCCCAGGGAAAAGGGGGAGAGAAGGAAGAAGACCGTTCGCGGCAACACCATAAGCCCCGAGATAGTTCAGGTTAACGTTAAGCTAATATACTGACTGCTCGGTAAAGTTTAAATTTTCTTTTTAGGACTTCCCTATGCACGGCAGAGGCCGGGGCTTCCCGATGCCGTGAAGCCGTGCTGGACCGGGCTACATTTATCTGGGGTGGAATGGTTTGCTAGAGGTTTTCAATCCGTTACCCCCGCACGTAATCATAACCTCGGTTGCAATCATTCTCACGATAGTCTTGTCCCTCGAATCACGAGAGACACTTTACCTCCTCATAATGAGCTTCTTAGTACTCCTGATAGCGACCAATGAAGGCCAGGCGGAGAAGCTCTTACCTCTTCTTGTCTTGATGCCCTCGATATTCTTTCTCGCGCCGAAGTTTTCCAGGGAGCTGGGTTTCCTGATACTAGGCCTACTTCTCGCGGTGCCGGCCGTGAGGGAGCTCTTAACACCCCAAAAGGCCCTTGCCCTCTCCTCCCTCTCCCTCGCCATATCAGTTCTCTTGAGCCACGGGCCATCTGGCAGGGTAACAGGCGCCCTCTGGACGACCCTTGGGGTTGTGCTGACCCTTATAACATCCCTGTTTACTCCGGTAGCCCCTCTTCTCCCGCTATCCTACCTGCTCACCTTCCCCAGAAACAAGAGAAGTTACGCGTACGTCATTCTTACCATGGGAGGTCTCGCTATACTATTTAGGGCTGGACCTATCACATTACCACGACCGGAATTGGAGGTCCCAAGCTGGCTAATTACTGGAACAGTCCTCCAGATGGCCGTCATAGGATACTCCTTCGTTGAGGGATGGAGGAGTCTGATAAGGAAGAAGCAGACGACGTTTCTAATCATACTCGCAACACTTACTCTTCCTTTCATAAGGGGGAACGAGCCTGAGTTCGTATTAATATTCTCGGCGGCGGCCGTAAGGGCCCTTGTGAGTTTCGTCATTCCTCATGAGGAAACTTGATGGCCCCTATAACGGCCCCCCTAATGTAGGGGCCTATCTCCTTTATAATCCCGGGCGCGTGGGTGCCCTTCTTCAGGATGAGCATCGTCTCCATGAGCCCAAGCTCCTCCATCCTCCTAACGTCCCTGCTGTGGCCCGTCTCTATGAGGGCCCTCTCAATGTTCTCGCTTATGGTCCCGGCGATAAACAGCTTATCGTAGCCATCCGTTGTCCATCCTTTTATCTTCTTTATCCACCTCTCCGTAAGGTATACCTCTACTTCCCTCGCTAGCCTTTCTACCTTCTCAACCCTTACCTCTACGGGCAGATTGTCAACCCATCCAAACTCCCTTATCATCTGCCTAACGGGTTTCTCTCCAAACGTCCTCTTGAGCCAGTATAAAGGGAGCAGGGCGTCCTTGGGCTTGGGCCTAAGGATTCCCACGTCCACATAGATCCCATAGCCAACCTTGCCGAGATCCACGAGCCTACCCCTGATAACATGCCCTTCTTCAATCTTGCCGAGGGACAGGGGGATCTCCCCGAATTCTTCTCTTATTAAGTTCGCGGAGACCTCAGAATCTTCTCCTTCGAGGCTAATCTTTACCCACTGCCTCGTCGTAACGCTAATCCTCCATCTGACGTCGAGATCTCCAATAAGAGCTCTTAATTTCCGATTAAGTTTGTTAAAACCACTCCTATCTCCATAAATCTTCTCCCTGATTATAACGTCCATGTCTGAACCTCCAGGTGAACTAGCTTACTTTTTTGCTTTTCTTCCCTCTGCTCGTCTTCGCAGGTTTTCTAAGTCCAAGCTCTATTTCTAGCTCCTCGATCCTCCTCTTCAGTTCCTCGACTATCTGAGTGTTATCATACTCCTGAAGTATCTCCCCGCATATTGGACACTGAAAGCCATATTCAAAGGCCTCATCGAAGGTCAACTTGGGGTGGCCGGGTGTACCGCAGTGATAATAGACTTCACTCGTCTCCTCTTGCAACATCTTCTTCAGCCGTTCCAGCTCCTGCATCTTTCTCGCCCTGACGATTTCCGGCAACCTCTTTATCTCAATGCGCCAGTAATAGTAATACCACCCAGTCTCGTCATCCCTTACCCGCTTAAAATCAGCCAGCTTTGCATCGTAGAGGGCATACAGAATCTTGCGGACGGTATTGACACGTATTCCAGTCACCTCAGCAAGTTCCTCATCGGTTGCCTCGCCCTTTTTCTCTAGGGCTTTTATTACCTCAACGGCTTCCTCTCCACCTATGTCACGTGCAAGTTCTATGAGCGCCTTGTTTCTCCTTGCCATTGTTCTGGCCCTCCGATATTACCGGTTGAACACATCTCCAATGAATTTATATAAACAATATCAATATATATACTTTGTGTGCTTTAGAAAGAATACTGACGAACAGAAGCGGGCATTAATCCGTTAGATATTCATCAACTAGCTCCTTGGCGGAGGGTTTGTAAACCTCCAAGACTTCAATGTCCTCTATAACATTTCCCTCCCTGAGCTTTAGCTTTACCTTGCCTCCGTAAACTTGGAGATCTAGAAGACCGTAAACGGCATCTTCAGCTTCAATTGGGCTCTTGAACTTCATTATGTACTCACCATCCTCGGTTATAAGCTTAACCCACCACTCGTTCTTTCTCTTGAAGGGCCTCGTGACCTTCGGTTTGAACTTTTCAACGACTATCTCCAATGATGCCACCTCCACGCTGAATTCTCACAAGATTAAAGATATCAAGTCATCGAGTCTATGGAGGATTCACATTAACCCTTCACAAAAAAGCTTATAAAACTTCTGTCTGTCTTCGAAGTGGTGGGCCGGTAGCTCAGCCTGGTCAGAGCGCCGGGCTTTTAACCCGGCGGTCGCGGGTTCAAATCCCGCCCGGCCCGCCATCATGGTAAAACTTAAAAACCCACTTTTATAGACTATCTCTTGGACGTAGCCCCGTGGTGTAGCGGCCAAGCATGCGGGACTCTGGATCCCGCGACCGGGGTTCGAATCCCCGCGGGGCTACCATACGAGTTCCTTAATTTCCTTCCTTATTCTCAAACCACAACGCTTATACACCCAAAGTTTCCACTACGCATGTGGTGAATTGGTATGATATTACCTCTTTCCTCCGCAGGTCTTATGAGTTCACCTTCTTCTATGATACTTGGGAATGATCGGAGAACTTGGATTATTGAATTTCTCCAGAAGAACGGTAAAGAGGCCGAAATAAGTGAGCTCGTTGATTATATTACCAAAATCGAAGGGAACACAAGCAGAAGACACAGGAAGAGTGTTTACGTGAGCCTTGTTCAGACCCATCTTCCAAAGCTTAAGAGGGAGGGCATAGTGGAGATCAAGAGAGGAACAATAAGGCTACTCCAGGTTCCCGATGATGTTAATGCGTATATTGTTGTAAGGAAAAAGAAAAATATATGGGCTATGGCTTATGCCCTTCTTGCATCCATATCACTCATAGGAGCCGCTTTGAAAGTAAACCCTGAAGGAGTCATGATATCCTTGGCATTCTTGGCGCTTTCGCTTTTCCACTGGGCCAAGACATCGCACGCCTGATACCTTCTGATCTGCTCTGGCTGGTAATTGATTATTATCTCTCGGGAAAGGCCCAACTACCTAAGTATTCAGAGTTACCTAAGTTTGGTTTAGGACTCACGATATGTGGGTCCTGAGAAAGCGAGGAGATGGAAAATTTGAACAAACTTGCCCTTGGAGTATTTGGCCTTTTGGCCACGTTCGGTCTCGTGCTCGGCGCGGGGGCGAACTTTAGTGACTACAACGCCAGCAGAAGTTTCCACTGGGACATAGTCACGGACGATACCGAGCTAATAGACCTTGTTGCCATTCAGCCCTACTCTTACATCAACGGAGACGGCCTTCTGACGATTGACTTCTCGGCCAATAACCCTAACTATCCGGGATACGGGGATGGTATAAGCCCCTCAAGTGAATACAACTTCGACGAAGTCTTCGGAGTCAGCAACCACCTTTGGGAAAATATGCCAATAGTCGTCGAAATACAGTCGAGCAGCACTAATGTGGAGTTCTACGGCCATGAAGGGGACGTTTACTCAGCTTATGATGGAAGCCTAGCGAGTTCAAGCGACTATGCTAGGGACTGGGTATGCTTCGTTGTCATGCCTGGAGACACTGTTAAGATAGGAATCGACCTCAGCGCCAACGGGGACAGCCCTAATGACGTATGGATCGAAGCTATGACAATCAAAGCTTACAGGCTCGGCACGGAGCCGCCGGAGCTCGTCGGTAAGTGCGGGCAACCTAGGGGGGTTTGAAAATGAATAAATTCTTTGGAATGGCCCTGCTTCTCGCAGGAATGATGCTTGCAGTTGGCACGGGAGCCAACTTTAGATACTACGAGGCGAGCAGGGACATAACGGTGGACATAGTTGGGGACGACAACGAGTTTATAGACCTAACACCGCTTCAGCCCTATGCAATCTTAAGCAACGGAAAGCTTGTAATAGACTTTTCGGCCAACAACCCCAACTATCCAGGATACGGGGACGGCATGAGTCCGAACACAACATATGTCTTTGAAGAGGTCTTTGAAGTTAGCAACGAGCTCTGGGAAAACGAGGACGGAGACTATCCTATATGCGTAACAATCAGTGCCGTGCATCCGAACATTCAGATATTTGCTGGGGACTACGACTCTCCAATCGCTGGGCCAGGAAGCTCAATAAGCGTGACCGTCTACCATGGAAGTCCAGTTCCTATAGGCTTTATATTCGACAACACAAACGCGGCTCTAGGCAGCTATCAGTTTCAGCTGCAGATAGATGCAGTTGCAGGAGCTTGTCAGTGAAATGGGGGATTTTCCCCCAAATAAATTTCTGGTGATGAGAGATTATGAGAATCGTGGAGGTCGCCATTACGCTCGCCGTGTTTATCTTTGTAACGGCATCCGCTACTGGTTTCATTCTTGGAAGGCCCCTCTTTGTCTCCTACGTTTACTCGGATAGCATGAAACCAACGCTGGAACAATGGGACCTTTTCTTCATAAACCCTCTATCTAAAGGGGATGTTGGAGACATAATCGTCTTCAAGCTTGACGGAAAGTGGGTAGTCCACAGAATATACGCGATAAGCGGAGAGGGCTACATAACCAAGGGAGACAACAACGTGGCAACCGATCAGCAGGATGGGAAAGCAGAGCCGATAAAAAGGGGAGACGTGGCGGGCAAGGTAATAACAATCGGAGGGAAACCTCTTAAGATACCAAGGGCTGGAAAGCACCTGAACTCACCTTATGTCGCCGTTGGGCTGGTCCTTTTTGGGACAATTCTCCTGACTACCGGAGGAAAGAAAAGCAGAAAGTCCCGTAAATCCCGTAGGAGGTTCCTGACGATCAGCTTCAACACCCTCTACGGCCTCATATCCACCATACTCCTCCTCATGTTTGTATTTTCCACGATGCTGTCATGGGGAACCATCGGAATAGGCTATGCCTCAACGGCGGCGGGTGGGCAAAGGGAAGGGTGGTATCTCCCAGGCTCAACTTTCACGGAGAACATCACCGTGGAAAACAGGGGCCTGTATCCACTCCTCTTCATCCTTGAGGGAAATGGCATTGGAGAGGACAGTGCTTTCATGCTCTTTAAGGGGGAATCTAAGGACGTGCCAGTTACGGTGAAGGTTCCAGAGGAGACAAGAGTGTACAGAGAAAACGTGCACGTTTATGCCTTCATACCAATCCTTCCAGCAAGCACCATAGAGAAACTATACGGAGTAAGTCCTTACCTACCTATTGCCGTCCAGATAGCTGAACTGAGCGTCCTCCTGACACTCCTAAGGCTGGCAATAGGGGAAGGAGAGCCAATTAGGATTAAATCACCGAGAACTTTATGGAGCTGATTTGGATGAGATACGCTGGATTTATCCTACTCCTAATAGTTGCAGGGATATTCGCCCTCGGTTCTAGGGGCAGCTTTACAGAGTATAACGCTAAAAGAGCAATCACAGTGCCCGTAGGGAGAAATGCATACATCGAATTTGAGTGCAATAACACCATCATCAGAGTCATCAACAATATGGATGTGCCAATTTCAGCCAAAGTCGTGGCAAGCTGTTCCCCAGAGCTAAACTGCCATTGGGAAGAGGCCACGATTCTGCCGGGAGAAAGCAAGGAGCTAAAGGGAACCGTAACTGGGCTTCCCGGCACCTACCAAATTCCCCTGACCATTATAGCCAGATGGAATGGTGGGGATGCCAAAATAACCGCCTGCAGAATAGAAGTAACCATAGAGAAGGGTGATGACTATGAACGCTGAGACTAAGAGAATCCTCGCATTCATCAGCGCGAGCCTCTTCGTGACTTTCATGCTTCTTTCGATAGTTGCCTACACTAGGGATCCCATAAGGGAAGAGGACAGACTCATGGGCATGGTAGTTCAAACGGCGGCCTTCACTCATGAGGGGCACTTTACCAACTCAACCGTTTATGGGGAGAGGGCTTCCCTTAAAAACTACCCCACAGGAATCACGGATGCGATATACGGAAGGTACACCTACACAGTATCCCCCGTGCTGACGGGAAGATATGAGCTTCAGGGCATAGTGACATACTTCGTTACAAAGGGCGGCGAGAGAATCGTGCTTTTTAACGAGACGCTTTTCAAGTACAGTGGAGCATTCGAAGATGGGGGCTTCACAAGGGTCGTTTACTTCAATCTCACGAAAATTGATGAGAGACGTGATGAGCTCGCTAAGGCTCTCAAGCTCCCACGACTTTCCAGGGAAATATCAATGAAAGCTTTCGTCCAAGCGAGCGATGAAGAGTTCGCCCACGAAATCACCCTGGTTAGAGATTCGTCAACGGGCCTAACGAGCGTGGCAAATGCTGAGAAAGTTGTTAGGAAGAACATCGTTGACAGGATGTCAATTAAAAACGAGCTTCTCTTCATGAGCGTCAGCACCGCTAGAATTGTGTTTCCCCTCCTAGCTATCGCCTCCGGACTAATGTTCCTCTGGCTCTGGGATCCAAAGCCCCGGAAGAGAGGAACGCTGGAAGGCCGTCCTCATGGCATCGAGGCCAAGGTCTTCCTGAACGATGAGAAAAGCTTGAAAAAAGTTGCAAACCTTACGGGGAACCCGATATTCCACTATAGGGTGGATGGCACCGACGTTTACGGCGTTGTGGACGGACAGGTTATCTATGAATATAGGGAAAGAGCTCGAGGAAGTGGGGAATCCTGAGACCCCTCTTCCTCGCGAACTCTCCAGGTACATCGACGAGCGCTGTAGCCTTTTTTATCACGGAGACATCCGAGCTCGCGGCGATATCGAAGCGTGTCACCGCTAAATCCGGCACCTTCTCGGTTTTGGCTCCTCCTTTAAGGCCCAGCTCCTCCATTATCGAACGTGTTAACCTCGCCAACCGCCCGCTCCCGCTAACGTTCTTGTCATATAACACCCAGACCTCGGAAGGACCAAAATCTGCTAGGAAGCCCAAAAGGGTCCGCAGGTTCTCTTCCGTTCTCTCATGGATTTCGTAGCCTCTCCTAAGCTCCAGGTCGCGGACAAAGCCATCCTCACAGAGCACGGCCCTGCCCGCAAGGAGGGATTCGAATGTTATGAGGACGTTATAGCCATCTATGCCAAGCTTCCTGTCCCTTATGGCTTCCACGGGAACGAGTTTCGACTTTCTCTCCTCGATTTCAACGTCGCTGAAGACGCATCTCGCCAAAATGTGACGGGTTCGAGCGTCGAGCAAATAGTGATTGGCCACGAAGTTCAGTGCCGTCTTCTTTCTGTAGCCTCTGCTGAGTAGATACTTGAGGTCCTCATAGGCCTCCATGCAATCACCCGTTAAGGTCATATAATCTTCTCGAGTACCTCGTCTTCGGCAATAATCCTCACTCGAACCTTTTCCCTAAGCAGGGAACGCCTGGCCTTCTTCGTTAGTATCTCGTCCACCTGGAATATTCCGGAGAGATGGTTCATCCTAACCTCGATGAGAATTGGCGTTTTCTCATCGCCCTCCCGGATCTCGACCTTCTCGATTGCGAGGGCCGAGACGCCGTGTATATCCACCTTGTCCGGCTTGTAAGCAAGTCTGCTTCTCCCGGCCTCCATGTCACAACCGTCGGCCACCGTGAGGATGCTCCCTTCCATCGTCGTACAGTCCGTTGACTCGTCGTGGGTGTAAATGGCGTTAAGGGTAAGGGCCTTGAGGAGGAGAGGATTATCATTTTCAAACTTTCTCACGAGCTCTTCTATTATCGGTTCCGCGAGGACAACGCTGAAGAAGTAGTGGTTCTCCCTGTGGATGATGTTCCCAACGTCGTGGAAGAGAGCAGCAAAGGCCACGATGAACTTGCTCCACCTTAGGGACTTACCCAGCATCTCGGCCGTTGTCTTCACGCCGAAGCGCTTCAGAATCCTGAGGATTTCCAAGGCTCTTTTCGCCGTTAGAAGGACGTGGATGCTTCCATGGTCATTGAAGCCGTAGACGTTGAAGACTATTGAGTTCGTCGTTTCAAAGTAGTGGCGGTAGCGTCTGAACGTCTCCTTGAAGAGTCTGAATAGTTCCTCATCCTCCATCAGGACCCTTATCTCACTGAGTAAACCCTCCACCGTGTACACACGATCACCAGAAAAAGTTGGGGATTCGGTTTATTAGCTCTTCCTCGCCCTCCACCATGCGTATAGTATCACGGCGCCTGCTCCAGCGGCCGCCCCAAGACCCAGGAATAACAGCTTCGTCCCGAGCGGAGCGTAGGGAACGGTCACCGTGGTTGTCGTCGTAGCGGTTGCCGTCCGCTTGACCGTCTGGGTAATCGTGAGCGTCGTGGTATTCGTGACCGTTGTAGTTAAATACTTCCCTACGGTCTCCGTCACGGTTGTTGCGGGAGCTTGGACAACTCTTTCATCAGCCTTCACCTCAAGCTCTGCCCTCCCCGTTCCAGCAGGGCCCCCCAGCGTATCTACGATTGCCGTTACGTTATATATGCCAGGACTCACGGCCACGAGGGTTACGTTGCCCAACCACTCTTCGCCGGGGGATAAGGAGAGTGGTATCACAACCCACTTCTCAAGGAGGGAGCTACCATTTACGAGACCAAAGCCCGGTGGAAGATTCAGAGTAAGATTAGCGGGTATAGCTACGTTGCCCGCGTTCTTCACCTTTAGGCTGGCTACGAAGGGTTCGCCGGCCCTCACAACCTCCGGGAGCGTCAGCTCCACGGTGTAAGTTACGTGAGCGGGAGTTACTGTGATGATAGGCGAGTTGGAGTAAAATTCTAGCTGGTCGCAACCCCCGCAGACGAGTGGATAGGGAATTGGAACGAGGGCCCTCACATTTCCAACCTCAAGTACTCCCGATTTCAGGGCCCTGACATGGACGATTAGGGTTTTCTCCTCGCCCGGCTTTAGAGATTCAAGGAAGAGGCAACCGACACACTCATCCAGAACCTCGATGCCATTGCCAGGCATGAAGTATAGTTTTACGTTGAATAACCTGTCCTCCCCCACGTTCTTCACGCGGATAGTTAAGGGGAATTTCTCGTACTGGGTGACGTTCTTGGGACCCTCAAGGGAGATGTTTAACCACGCGAAGTGCTCCAGCTTAGGCTTGAGGGCAGGGTCGTAGAAGGCAATGATATGGAGCCTGACGCCCTTTGCGTCCGTTTCTGTCCCCACTATTCCTAGGTCAAGGCCACCGTAGCCAAGCCCTTTGATGACCCTGCTCTCAATGGGCAGGTACTTCGCAACCAAGATATCACCGCACAGGTTCCTTATGCTGATGTATGCAAGCCCTCCCTCGCTTCCCTCCGCCCTTATCAAGTAGGGTCCTATCCTGTAGTCTTGTCCCACGTAGAGCCAAAAGTCGTAATCAGGATTCCTTTCGACACGTATTATCGCCCCGCGAAGGTGCACTTCGAGGAAGATTATCGGATTGCAGATGTTGTCTGTGTACTCACACACTATCCTCTTGACGTCCACCCTGAAAGGCCCGACATCCCCAGAAGAGCCTTCAGGAATTTCATACGTGGAGCCATTAAACTCCATGATGACGGAATTAACGAGCTCTCCATTGAGGCCCGTGGTGTTAACGCTTACCACCTTGAGAACCATCGAGTAATAGGTTATCTCATCCCCAACTCGCACGTTGCCTGAGAAGACGAGGGGATAGGGGTCAACGGTCACCCTATAGCCTGCAAAGGTAAACGACTTCGTGGAGAAGGTCTTAGTCGTCTCGCCGTCCGAGGCGGTTATCGAGAACCCCGTAGGCCCAACACTCGTTAGCATGAAGCTAACAGGCCCAACGCTCACCGACTGGCCCACGAGGATTGGAGGGAAGGTCACGTTCGCCAAAATGTAATTCTTACCTGCCAGAAGAATTCTCTCGATATCTATGCTAAGATTACCGAAGGGTATGTATTCACAATCCGCGTTGGGACACAGACCGAAGAGCTCTCTCTTACCCGGCATTATTGACTTATAGACCACCCTATCTCCATATGTTATCTTGACAAGCACGCTTCCATCGAGACTGACGTCAAGGAAGGAAACTGAATACTCGCCTAAGATCATGTCTATCGGGACGGTAACCCAGACCGCTAGCCCAGATGCGAGGACACCCGGGGTCGTTAAGAGAAGGAACAATACCAAAAACATCCTCTTCATATCGCTCACCCCAGTAGCCAGAGTATTGCCTCGCCTCCCCCAAGGTTCATGAACTTAGCCATCAGGTGTTGGCCCAAGTACATTCCCGCCGCGAAGACCCAGAGGAGGATTACGAAGTAGTAGAGGGAGCCAAGGATGTGACCGCCATCAGCCACCTTAATGGCCATCGCCGAGAGCAGGGAATGAGTTACCATGAGAACCAGCATCACGAGGCTGAGCATCGCCATGCCACTGGGTGGTATCACATGAATGATGTCCCCTATGTACTCGGTGGGCACCTCAAGCTTGCCGAATAGATCGTTTATGGAAACGGCCACTTGGAAGGATGCTGCTATGGAGAATGCAAACGCTCCCGTGAGGCCGAGAATTATGCCGAGGAAGTTCGAAACGCTCTGTTGCCTCTTCCTCCTAAGGCGAACGAGCCTCTCAAAGTTCCTGCTGATTACTTTGCCAACGTAGTCCGGTTCGGCACCGAGTCTAAGGCTCTCCCTAAAAATTTCCGAGAATATCCCTATGAGCCAGCTACCGGTCTCAGCTATAAAGAAGTCCCAAGCCCTCTGCGGGTCGACCCTAACGGCCAGCCTGCGGTAAAGGGACTTTATGTCCTCGGTGAGCGTTCCAAAGTCATGGGCGCTAAGGTATTTCAAGACAAGAAGCAGGGAAGCACCGCTCGCAGCCAAGGAGGAGGAAAGGCTTCTTATGAAGGCGGGGAAGTTCTCATCCTTCCTAAATATTGCCGCCTCCTCCCTCCTAACGACATTGCCAACATAGGCGAGGGGAGTTAGGGTGAGGGCCACCACAAAGGGCGTTGGTATTGGAAAGCGGGGCCTGATGATTAAGTAATAGGCGAGGCCAACTATTGGAATGGCAATAAGAGAGTATATTAAGGCCCTCCTTATCCTCCTCTGTCTCGGCGTTTCAACTTTCACTTCCGCCCATATTGGATCCTCGGGCATGCGATATTTTATGACCAGGAGGGCACCCACCTCAGCCGCCACTATGAGGAAGAGAAGGTATAAGGCCAGCCTCCCAATGTCTTGGGCTGTTATCAGGGGCCCAATGATTATGAAAGCGGCGGCAAAGACCACGGAGATTATTATTGACTCATAGATTTCCTTAAAGATGTCAAGGTCGTAGAGGGCGCCCTCGTAGAATGTCTGGTAGTCATCCATAACTGTCTGCTGCTCCTGGAAGAGATACTCCTTCAGGTCAACGCCGCTGTCAAGGGAATAAGCCAGCCGGTCAAGGAAATCTGAGAACACCCTGCTTGGAGTTCTTCTCGCGAGGAAGCGGAAGGCCTCTGGGAGGGAGCGGTGAAGCTTGTCAACTATTATGTAAACCTTCTTGAGCTCGCTGGCTATAGCACCAAGCTTAGGGTCACTCGAGAGAACCTTGAGGAGGTCGCTCCTGCCTATCTCGCTCGTCGAAAGGACAGCGAAGTACGTTATGAAGTAGGGGAGCTTGGAGTTAATTGATATCTTCTTCGAATCGGCCATGAGGTAGGGGTATGCCACGGCGTAGATGATAATGATAGTCGGGATGAGATACATGAATATTCTGAGGCCGAGAGGAAGAACGAAGAATCGAGTGAATACCATTATCGCCATGAAGATTATGAGGGAGCCAAATATGCTGGGGATGAGTATCCTGCGCACGTATTCCTTCGGGGACACGTCTGACTTAACGAAGATGCTGATATTCTCTTCCGGCATTGTTACCACCACCTCACAGCCTGAAGCTGAGACCTTCGATGCCCCTCTGGTAGAAGGCCTTAATTTCCCTGTAAACGTCCCAGTAGTTGAATATCTTCAGCTCGACCATTCTCTGGATTATCCTTGCCCTAAGGAAGAGCTCGTCGTAGATATCCTTCGGGTCCTCATAACCAGCAATCTCGGCTATCTTCCTCTCGAGTATGTAGGAGTTGTTCATGCCCCTGAATATGTGCTTATCACTGACAGGGTCCCATTCGAAGACATTTCTCGTTGCGACGCCTCCAAGCTCTTCATAGTAACCCTCTATCTCGACAACGGTGATAACACGCCTCAGAAACTTGCCCCTCACATAGACGGCCTGCTGGAAGAGGGCGATGTTGAGGTTGTCTATGAAGGTTATTGGGACGTTGATCGGATGGCCCGTGAAACGCTGGATCATCTTCTTGACATCACCCGCGTGGAACGTGGACATGACGGGGTGTCCAGTCTGCATCGCCTGGAAGGCTATGGCACCTTCGGCACCACGGATCTCACCGACGATGATATAATTCGGTCTCGAACGCAAGGCCGCTTTGAGAAGGTCGAAAAGTGTAACTCTGCTCTCCTCGGGACCGCGCTCCCTAGTCACTAGACGCTGCCAGGTTGGATGGGGCACTTGAACCTCGGGTGTATCCTCGGCGGTGAAAACCTTGGAACCTGGCTTTATGAAGGGGATTATAGCGTTCAAGGTCGTCGTCTTACCTGAGGCTGTTTCACCACAGATAAATATACTCATACCATACTCTATGGCCAGCCAGAGGTAGGCCGCGATCTCGGCGCTCATAGTTCCCCAGGCAACGAGCTGGGTTATGCTAAGGGGTGTGGCCGCGAACTTACGAATTGTTGCGCTCGGACCTTTAAGGGAAATGTCCGGGGAGTATATTATGTTGATACGGGAGCCGTCAGGCAGCGCACCATCAACTATCGGGTTCCTATCGCTCACAGGCCTTCCTATGCGCTCTGAAAGGTTCTTGAAGTAGTCGGCAAGCTCAACATTGTCCTTGAACTTGATGTTCGTCGGAAGGTGCTCGAATATCTTGTGAACGAGGGATACGTAGTGGGCACCTATGATATGGATGTCCTCGATGTATGGGTCCCTCGCGAGAGGCTCAAGAGGACCGATACCTATTATGTCTCTCTTTATGAGGTAGCGGAACTTCTCCATCTCGTCTTTCGTTATAGTAATTGCTTTTCTACCCTTTACGAGGGAGAGAACTGCCTCTTCAAAGAGGGAGTCCAAGAACCTTTCGAACTCCTCCTGCTCCTCAGGAATCTCGCGAGAGGGGGCCAACTCGAGTATCCTATCCTTTATGAGCCTGTATTTCTCCTCTTCCTCTTTGCTCTCTATCCTGGGCTCTATGACTATATACTGCTTCTCGGTCTGAGGGTCGCCGTAGATGTGGATGAATATTGGATCACCCACTGGGTAGATTATATTCGGATAGGGTATCTCCTTCATTTCCCTGCTGAGCTGGACGTGGAACTCTGGAATCTTACCGTACTTCCTCCTAAACTGGTCGATGTATTTGCGGAGGTGCGGATTCCTCCTCATCGCATCCTCGAGCGTCGTTGACACTACCTCCGCCATGTCACACCACCGCCGCTATCTCTACAACAAGGCCGACCTTTGGCTCCACGCGGAATGGTATTATCTTTTGAAAAGCTCCCTTGGCATTGTTGTACTTCACTATCGTGGCGGAGTTCTTCAGATCCCCACCGAAGACCCTCACGTTGAGGCGCATGAGCATCGTGGAGGCCTCTTCTAGTAAGAAGAGAACGTCCCTCGGGAGCTCCTCAGGGTTAGCTGTAAGCACTATCACCTTCCCAAGGCTCGAAAGCCTTTTTATGTACATAAGGAAGTTCCTCACGGCCCTTACGTCCTGCTCCCTCGAGAGTATCGATGAAAAGGAATCTATCATAACAACATCCTGCTCCCAGAGGCGAGGCTCACCAAGGAGCCTGCTCAGGAACTTTCTCTCCTCGCTCACACCGCTCAGGAGAGGATAAAGGGAAACGAACACAAGCTTCTTCCTTATGAGAAAAGGAATCACATCGTAACCAATTGACATCATCTGCTTGACGTATTCAACAGTCGTGTACTGGCTGGAGACGTAAGAGCACGTATAACCGTTCATCAGGAAGCCGTAAAGGAGTCTCTGAGAGAGTATGGACTTACCGCTACCCCTGTCGCCTTCTATGACTAAAATAGTGCCGGCGGGGATACCCCCGCCAAGACGCCTGTGGAGTTCATCGCCCTTTAGATCCATCCTGAGGAGCTCCTCGACCAAGGTGATCACCCGTTACCCTTCTAAGGTGATTTTAGCCTGAAAGAGTTCTTTAGATCTCAAACACCAGACTCCTCTTCTTGCCGTTCTCCAGCACGACGACGAGCTTGTGATATCCCGCGGAGAGTTGTGTCCCAAGTGTGACCTTAATGACACCCACCTCGTAGGGGTCGAGGGATGTTATAACATTGCCATTAACATCCATAAATGTGAGGTTGGCCGGAGGGATTAAATTCCCATCTATAAATACCTGGACAGCCTCGGACGTAAAGGATATCGGAACCCTCCCAATGTTCTTAATGTAAAAGGTGTAGTTGTAAGGGCCAGTACCCTCCACGGGAATGTTCGCCGGATCGTTGATTATCGCGAAGTCTGTTCTAAGTTGGTCGGCGAGAGAGGCACCTCTAACCTTTATACCTCCAGCTATATCGGTGGTAACGTAAGCTAAGGCGCCGGCGACCGTGCCGGCGACGATGACGGCCACGATAAACATTATGAGCTCGCTCACAGGCCCGCCTGCGGCCATCAGCTCACCTCCATTACACACTGAGTTGAGCTCGAATCGATGACATAGTTAGTGCCATTATAGTGATAGGTTATTATCAGCTGGCACCCATTCGCGAAAGCTAGGCTTACGTGATTTAAGTTGCCACTAGTATCGGCACCCGGAAAGAGGAGTGAGTAGGAATCACCTGGTATCAGATAGTTAAAATCTACGGAATTTGAATAGATACCGTTGAATATTATGTCAACATTACCAGGAATTGTCTGGCCTTCAAATACAAACGTTAAGTTTACGTGAGTCGTATTGTAGGGAAGTATTGAAATGCTACCAATCTTGAAATTTATCTGAGAGAGTCTTAGTGAGTACCAGTAATCTTTTGCCGAGACCACTTCCGAGTAGGAGTTTTCCCAGGCTACGTATAGAGCCCCGAGGGCGAGTAAAAAAGATATAAAGATTATTGCTGCGCTCGCTGAAACGCTGAAGCCCACTGGTGCTCCCTCCTTGATAGAGCTCAGACGCCGTAAAACTCATCGAGCGTCTTCTCCAGCATCTTGATTTCTCTTTCAAGCCTGTCGAGGACGTCTCTCGTTATCCTGAGTCCCCTGAGCCTCTCGATGAAGAGCAGACTTATGAGGTGATCCTGGACGGTGAGCTTTTCAGCCGGCCTCCACTCGGGGTCGCGGTGGTGTGGCCTTGTACCCTTGGCAAAGCGGAGGAGCTGATTGAGAACCTTCTCGCTTATCCAACCGATGTCGTAGTAGAACTCTAGGACGCGCTCAAGGTTCTGCATGCCAACCCTGTCGATAAGGAACCCAAGCCACTTGAGTGCTATCATTATGGAGACAAGGTCCTCCGGTATCTCCTCGAGTCTTGCTTTCCTGGGCTCCTCCTCGAAGAGTATGCTTGCGATGTCCTCGGGTATCTTCATCTTTTCGGCCATTTTAACTCCCTCCTCAACATTTTCCTCTTCGGGAACTTTCTCCTCTCCTTTCTCAACTTCAGGAGCGGGAGCCTCAATAACCTCCTCAACAACCTCTTCTTCAGGGGGAACTTCTTCAACAACTTCCTCAACCTTGGGCTTCTCCTCCTCCGGAAGCTCCTCGATTTCGACGGATACTTCCTCGACAGGCTTCTTCTTGGCTTCCTCCTCAAGCTGTTCAATTTCCTGAACAACTTCCTGAACTTCTTCCTCAGCAACTTCCCCCTTCTCTAACTTCTCCTCCAGCTCTTCTACCTTCTTTCTGGCCTCCTCAAGCTTCTCGCCGGCTATCTTTTCCGATATTTCGTCAAGCTTCTTGTGGAGCCCTTCAATCTTCTCAGCTATCTCCTTACCGGTCTCCTCCTTCTCGCCGCCTTCGAGTATCTCCTCAAGCTTCTCAACCTTCTCCTCCACCTCTTCAACCTGCTCGGTAATCTTCTCGGCCCTCTTCTCATGAACTGCGAACTTCTTTTCTTCCAAGGCTTCGACCAAGCGGGAAAGCTGAGTGCTGAGTTCTGTCAGCCTCTTGCCGAGCTCATCGACCCTCTTGCTTATCTGCTCGTACTTTGCTGCCTGACTTCCATAGGCATCAAGGACCCTCTTGATTATCTCGTCGAGCTGCTGGGGAGTTAGGGAATCCTTCTTGGCCATGAGCTTTTCCCTAAGCTCGTTGATGACGACGCTGGGCACTTTGCCCTTGAGCTCGGAGAGCTTTGCATTTATTTCAGCATCCGTAACGTATCCCATCTCCATGGCTCACACCTCAGCCAGCACCTCGTAGAGTATTGAGTCTATGTCAACACCATACCCGGCGAGCACCTTGATGTCGTTCTTGACCTGAGCAAGCTCCATCCTGAGCTCCTCGATCTGCTTCTTGAGCTCCTGAATCTCACTGCTGAGGGAGGACTCTTGAGAGAGCTGCTCCTTGAAGGGGTTTATCTCTTGGGAAACTACTTCATAGAGCATCATTATGTCCTTGATAGTTTTGTCGAGCCTCTCGATCTCTTCACGAAGCTCCTGCATCTGCTTCTTGATGTTGTCGATGCTTATCTTAACCCTCGGAAGGTCGTTCTCTATTTCGTTAAGCCTCTCCATAATCTGGTTTATCTGCTCCTCCTGCTCCCTGTTCTCCACCTTTTGCTCGAGCTCCTCAACGTTTATGACGTCCTCAACGGGCTCAACCTCTGCCTTCTCTTCCCTTTTCTTTTTTTAAAGATAGCAGAGAGAAAGTCAAGGGCCATAGGCCCCCACCTCACTGTAGCTCCATTATGTTGTCCGTATAGGTGCTGGGCGTGGTAAAGTCTATGACTCCAGCCGCACCATTTTCAGGTATCACCTTCCCGATGACCTTTGTGCTGGGCATGAAACCGAAGCTGCCGTCGCTGTAAGTGTTGTCGTTGTCGAAGGGCATTAGCCAGATCATTATGGCCGCAATATCGCCCCAGGTGAGGGTTGGATTGTTGACATCTTTGAGGCTTCCGTCTCCATCCTGCACCACTGCCACGCCAAAGAGTAGTTTGGTGCTGTTCTTGTAGGCGTAGTAGAGGTTCTGCCATACGTCCGAGGCGCTGTTCACGGTCACGTAGCCTGTAATTGTAGTGGCTCCATAGGGCTCGAGGCTGAGGTTGTATGCGAACACGTCCGGGAGGTCGCCCGTGTAGTGGAAGTATGTCGCCTGAAGGCCCGCGTCCTCTTCGGGGTCGTAGTACCTGTAGACTGCCATTTTCTTCCCGTCGCTGATAACGATCTTGACGTGGGCGAGGTCAACGCCGGTGCTTCCAGCATTCGGGCTGACGTATATGACGAGCCTCGTTATATTGCTGCCCGCTGGTACCGTGCCATTTATGTACCCATAAACGTTCATGACCTTTATGCCACTCGCTACCTCCTGGGTTGTCTGCCTGCCGGTTGCCATTGCCTTCTGCTGGAGGTAACCGCTCGTGGCTATGAGCACGCCGGCCGCAACCGCCGCCACGAGCACCATCGCTATGAATACTATGAGCGTGCCAATGCCTATCGCACCCCTCCTCATATCAACCACCTCACTGTAGTTCTATCACGTTGTATCCGAAGGTTGGGGGTGTAGTGAAGTCTATAACTCCAGCCGAGCCTGCCTCGGGTATGACCTTGCCGACGATTTTCGTGGAGGGTCCAATGCCGAGGCTGCCCCTGTACTCGAAGACGTCAGTCTTTATGAGTAGGGCGACCGTGTCTCCCCACTCGAGGGTCGGGTGGTTGTCTTCCATCTTTGACCCTATGTCGTTTATGATAGCTATGGCGAAGGTACCCTCGTCGAGGTTGTCCCATATCTGGGCAGTCTCGTTGGCTCCCGTAAATAGGTCTAGTATCTTGCCCGTGTAGAGGATGCCGCTGTAGTTGTAAACGACGAGCTTGATGCCGTCGCTCATGACTATTTTGACGTTGCTGAGGTCGATGCCACTACTGCCCGCGTTGGGTGTGATGAAGATCGCCATCTTGGTGATAGTGCCATTGGAGGGTGGGGTCCCATTGACATAGCCGAAGACGTTGACTATTTTTATGCCGCTCGCAACCTCTTGAGTTGTTTGCCTGCCCGTAGCTTGGGCTCTCTGCTGGAGGTAGCCGGCGGTGCCTATAATAACGCCCGCCGCCACTGCAGCAACGAGCACCATCGCTATGAACACTATGAGCGTGCCGATGCCTATTGCTCCCCTCCTCATGCCATCACCCCCTGAAAAATAATCTTAAAGAAAGAATGAAAGGGCCAAGATATTAAGAGGGAAGAGAAGTCACTGGAGGTCGATGACGTTAGTGGTGTACGTGGATGGGGTCGTGAAGTCTATGACACCTGGAGCACCGAATTCCGGAACGACCTCACCAGTAATCTTAGTCCTAACTGGAATTCCACCCGTGAATATCTGGTCAGCCTGAACGGCAAGGACGACGATGTCTCCCTGGTTGAGAGTTGGAGCAGTCTTCTGGACCGAACCGTCATAGTCCTGAATAACGATGATACCAAACGTCGTCGATGTTAACTGTGCCCAGTTGAAAGTGTTCCCATTGGCATCGGTGAGTGTGTCACTGAATACGTTGTCAACCGGGCCAACTACGTAAGTGTCAAGGGTGTCGTTGTAGTATAGTATGCCCTCGACGTTGCCGTCTGAGAGTATTATCTTAGTATTCTTGAGGTCAATTCCCGAGCTTCCGGCGTTCGGGCTGACGTAAATGGCAAGCCTAGTAATGTTGAAGCCACCTGTTGGGTTCGGGTTGTATCCCACGACACTCATCACCTTGATTCCGCTGGCTACTTCTTGGGTTGTCTGCCTGCCCGTGCTGGAAGCCTTCTGCTGGAGGAAGCCGCTGGTGTTGATGAGCACTGCCGCAGCCACTGCCGCCACTAGCACCATGGCAATAAACACAATCAAGGTCCCAATACCCACAGCACCCCTCCTTGCCATGGCCGCACCCCCTTGGAAGGTTTTCAATAATATCTGGGGGCTGTTGGATATAAATTGATTTTTTGCTTGTGGGAATGTTTGTAAGAATGTAACTACATATGTAGGTGCATATGTAGGTATTTATGCAGAAAAAAAGTAATTTAAAGAAAAAAGGATCAGAGCTTCCTGACGAGGAGGACGCTCCTGCCCACGTCCTCAAAGCTCACGTCAAAGCCCTCCTCTAGTATCGCCCTCTTAATCTCTGCCTTCGCCGGATATCCTATAAAGTCGCCGTTAAGGCCTTCAAAGAACTCGAGGGCCTCCACGTTGTTGAACTCGTCCCTGAAGACGTCAACCACCACGAGCCTTCCTCCGTCCCTGAGGCTCTCCAAAACTCTCCCGAGGACGTTACGCCTGTTTTGGATGTACTCAAGGACGAAGCTCATTATAGCAACGTCATAACTGTTGTGAGGTTTCATAACGGCAACATCAAGCTCCTTTAGCTCTACAGGAAGGTTTTCCTTCTCAACCCTAGCCCTCGCTATGTCGAGCAGACCCGAAGAGTAGTCGACACCTACATAAATGCCAGATTCGCCCACATGCCTGCCGAAAAATGCTGGAGAGACGGAGCCACAGCCAAGGTCGAGAACCTCAACTCCCCTATCTATCCCTCCCACCCTGAGTATTAGTTCCCTGTAAGAGGAGTGGAAGGATGAGCTAAGCCTGATATCCCAGAAGTCTGCGTCCTTGTCAAAGTCCATCAGGACATGGGGGTGATGAGGTGATATAAGCGCGAAGTCGACCATCTTATATATTTCCTCGAACATGGGGATCCAGTCGGGAAGTAAGAGGAGGTAATCCTCGTTCGGGAATTTAAGCTCGTAGGAGAATCCGTTCAAGATGAGGTTAGTAGGCGTTTCCTCTATTATACCCAGGGCCTTCAGATGCTCCACAAGCTTCATAAGAAGAGGCTTGTTAGGGACACCTATCTGGGCCAAGAGCTCCCCGTAGCTGGGCCTGCTAGCGACGGCCTTAAATATCCCGTATTTTATTCCAAGCTGGGCAAGGTGTAGGACGCTAAGGCTTATCATGTGGTCAATGTTCGTGTCCACGATCTTTACAAGCGTTTCCCGACGGCTCATTTCTCCTCCCCTCACATAAATTTCCTGTAATAGGACTGGTAATCCTTAAGCATCTCAACAACCTTCTTTCCATATTCTGTGAGCCGGTAGTACTTAAATCCATTGTTCACAACTTCCTCGACGAGACCAAGGTAAACGAGAGAACTCTCGCCATTGTACCTGTTACCTAGACCAACGAGGGCACCTCTCACATTGGAGGGATCGGAACCTACTACCCTAGCTATCTCGCTGAGATAGGTGGCAGAAGGATAAATCTCGTATAGATACAGGAGTATTCTGCGCCGGAGCTCGCTCCTGTGAAGTGAACGCAGGACGTGGGGGTCTATCACTGCAACCACTGTTCCCCCCCCGCTTTGCTGATTCTTGGCTGATCTTTACCACTTATTTTATATAGCTGTGGAATTAATAAAACTTTCGGAAAGACTTTAAATATTCCCCAATACAATACAAGGCAGTAAAGTATAATTATGCGCTGATGCGTTTCCACGTCGCCTCAAGGAATCCTTAAATAAGATGATTGTTCATTTTATGATGGGGTTGGATAATGTTTGGCAGAAAGAAGAAGGAGAGACTCAGTTGGTCTTTCATACAAAATAGGTATCCGGATGTTGCCGAAGGACTCAAGTCTCTGAGGGAGTGGGACTCCGTTAAAGCTTCCCTAGCGGATGCTGAGAGACTCGGAGACTACTCAATCCTCGCTCTCCATGCGATAGTGGCCCTAAAAAGGGAACTCCACACCGAGATAGAGATGGTAAGTGAAAGACTTTATACCCTCTCGTCCAAACTCGATGCCCTCAGGACGGATGCCGATAACTCCTACAAACGTCTCGAAAAGGAGATTGCCCAGATAAAGGACATCCTCGACGAACTCGAAAGGAGAACCCTTCTCATATCAAACGTTGAGAAGATGCTTCCGAGGCTGGCAGAGCTGGAGGAAAAGATGGCAACATATCCACTCGAGGTTGCTGAGAGACTTGAGAAGAGATACATCAAAGAGCTTCAGGAGAAGGCTGAGACTCTCATCAGGGAGATTGTAGAGGAGAAAATAGAAGAGCTTGAGGAAAGGCTTAACACCAAAGGATTTGGACCTGAGGCGATTAGGGAGGTACTAACGAAGTACGAAAAGGCCCTCTTGGAGAATGTCGAGCTAAAGAAAGAGCTGGAAAGAAAGGATAAGCTAATAAGGGAGCTTTCGGCTAAGGTGTCCAAACTACAGGAGGGTGCAAAAAAAGTTGAGGAGATTGAGAAGAGGGTGGATGAGTACAAGAGACTCGCCGAGGAGGTAGCCACCATAAGGGCAAAGCTTGCCCAGATAACGGGCCGCTACAACGTCCAAGATGCCCTAAAGGCCCTTGAAAAGGAATTCATACCGCGCTCAAAGGTGGAGGAACTAGCAAAGAGTGTCAAAAAGCTCATGGAGGAAAACGAGGAGCTGAAGAAGGAAAATGAGAGGCTAAGAAAAGAGCTCGAGAGGATAAACCAAGCAGTCAAGGTACTAATCGAAGAGGGACTCATCACGACCCAGCTTTCTCAAGAAGGCTGAGCTTCGATATGCCCTCCTTGACGACCTTCATAACTAGCTCACTAGGATCCTCGAACTCCTCCAATCTCCTGAGAATCACCTTTCTGAACTTGTCATTAAGGGTTCCTAGATGAACCAGCACCTCCACTGCACTCGCCCGCACTATCTCATCCTCGTCGTGGAGCAGAGAGATTATACGAGGAAGATATGGGCTAACGTAGCGGAAACCGTTCTCCCCCATGGCCGCTATGAAGTTGAGGGCAGCGAGCTTATCCTCTCTTGCCCTTGACGTTAGCATCTCAGCAAAGTCCCTCGCTATCTCGGCCATGAGCGTGGGGTTCGCCCGGGCTATCTCCTCGAGGACGTAGCTCACGTTGACCTTGATCTTTGGATCCCCTATCCGGTAGTTTGCGAAGAGGACGGGCACCATAGTCCTGAGTAGTTCTGGCTTTTCTTTAGCTATCTGGCCGAAGGCCTTAGCTATCTCCTGGGTGAGAGGAATCGCCTCGCTCTTTTTCACAAGGGCGAAGAGCTTTGTAATCAGGGGCTTGTAAAGCTCCTCCTTCTCCCTAGCAAGAATGACAATTATGGATATCGCGTTTTTCACGACCGTCCAGAGGTCATCGTCGAGATATGATACCAGCTCTTTAAGAACCTCCTCATCATACCTTGCCTTAATGAGAACCCTATCAAGATCCTTTCCCGTCGCTAGAAGCTCTCTAACGTCGAGCTCCTCCTCCATAGGAACCACACATAAGTTTAATTACCCCACCGGTTAAAAAGGTTACCGGAGGTGATTCAATGAAGCGCGCCCTTGCACTCATCCTCTTGCTCATACCGTTCGCCATGGCTCAAGATGTGATTCTCTGGAAAGGAAGTCCCTGTGAAGACGTTCCCTATCAAAAGACAATAGAAGCCGTTGCGATATCCAATGGAACGATATACGCGGGGTGCTCCTACAAATGGGTCGTGAACGGCACGGGGCTCATAAGCGTTTACTACCTAGGTGTGACGGCAGCCTACTCTACCAACGGAACGATGCTGTGGACCAATGACTCAGGCTTCGTGATGAAGCTGTATCCGCTACCTGAAGGGAAAATCCTTGTGGGGAGCATAGGAGGCCTCGTCGTGTTTGACGAGAATGGCAGATACGTTGACAGGTTCCTAGTGGAGGGCAAGCTCTATGACTTCTCCGTTGACGGCGATGAGGTTTATCTCGTCAGCGGTGACGTTGGAATGGTGGGGAACAGATCATATCCTTACGGCTTTATATATAAGGTTAGGCTCTTGCCTAACGGAACAATCGTTAAGCCGGCCCTTTGGAGCCTCAACCTCTCAACGATGCCCGACAGGGTCAGAGTGGGAGATGTGATATACGTGGGCTCCGGATTTCCCTCCGGCTACACGAGTCGCCACAGGTTCGGCGAGCTCCTCGGTATAAATCCAGATGGAAGGCTACTCTGGAACGTTTCACTAGGGGAATGGGTCAGGGACATAGACCTCTGGAATGGAAAAGCGGTCGTCGGAACGGGCTTTGGCCGAGAGGGCAAGCTACTCGTTGTGGATGGAAACGGGAATGTGTTGCTTGAAAGGGAGCTCTTCTTCGTGGAGGATGTGGAGGTACATAAAGGTATGGCCTACGTGGGAGGAGCGGAGGAGAACGGAAAGCTTGCGGCGGTTGACCTGAACACGGGGAGAGTGGTGTGGGAGAGGGACTTCCCCTACAGGGTGAAAGTCGTGAAGTGGTACGAAGGAAAGCTTCTCGTGGGGACCGGGAAGTTCGAGACCAAGGAGGAGGACAACCGAACGGTCGTTTACAACATTGGTGAGCTCTTTGTCGTTGACCCAAGGAACGGAAAAATCCTCAAGGAGCTTAGTTTAGGCTACGTTAGGAGCATCGCCATCGAAAGCGATACCGTCGTCGTGGGGACGGGAAGTGGCGACTTCTTCGTCTTAGATGGAAGGGAGCTCTCAAGTAAAGGTGTGTGCGGCCCGGGCCTAACAGTCCTACTCACCCTCTTCGCACTCCCCCT
Organism: Pyrococcus yayanosii CH1; assembly: GCF_000215995.1. Classification (NCBI taxonomy): domain Archaea; kingdom Methanobacteriati; phylum Methanobacteriota; class Thermococci; order Thermococcales; family Thermococcaceae; genus Pyrococcus; species Pyrococcus yayanosii. The sequence goes on from NC_015680.1 coordinate 1,101,213, forward strand.
CGGAAAGAAGGCTCTCAGCCTCTAAGAACTCTCTCACAAGCTTTTTAATCTTTCCCGGCCCATTTACATCTTCTCCAACGGGCAGTATCTCACCGGCCTCAGTTATTAGGACCACCCCATGCCTCCCGTTCTCCACTGGGACAACCCTTAAGACGCCTGACTTACCCTGGGCTTTGACAGGAACTCCATCCAGGAGGCTTGAGAACACGCCTACAAGAAGGGAGCGAAGAGCTCTCCTGTCGTAGGCCAAGGGGTTTTTACCCACGGAGACGAGAATACAAAAACCGCCCCCTATCGAGAACTCCATTTTTATAGCCTTTCTCGGGGGTTGGAAATTAACCAACTCGATTATGCTCACCTTTTCAAGCTTCGAGAGGTCTAGCGTCAAGCATCCCTGGGGCCGCAGTTCAAATATCAGGTGTTTACCCTCTATCCTGAAGCCAGCCCTTCTAAAACGGGGAAAAGCTGGGGGGTTCAAAAGGGAGTATGTAAGGACATCAACCCACATGCTTGAAGATTGAGCGGACACTCCCCTTAAAGGTTTCCCGCAAGGTTTAAGTTGTTCAGGCAAAATCATCTTTCATGTTCGGAGAGCACGAACTAAGGGAAGGCTCGATAGAGCTGCCCGGCGAGACGATAATGCTGGAGAAGGAGGGTGAGTTCTACAGGTACAGGAGGGGAGACGTGGAGAGAATTATAGTGGGTGGAGAGGTGCTCCGAATCCTCCCTGCTCCTGCCGTCGGTTACGGGGTCAAGCTCCTCATGATAAGGCTCGCAGAGCCCCTGGCGGTCCCGCCAGGCGGGAATGTTGAAGGCTTCCTTTCGGCTCCAGTGGAAGTGGAAGTGAAGGTCGAAAACCTTTCCATCGACCGCTTTTCCATTAGCAGGGAAAAGTATGCCCTCTACGGCACCCTTGAGGCAGGGGTCATAGCCAGGTATTATAAGAGCAGGTTCTGGAGGGAGGAACCTCCAGACCCGGGGGTCGTAAAGCTGAAAGTCATAAACCCCTCGAATGACTGGAGACTCCTTGAGAGGGTCGTCTTCCCACTCTCGGGACCCATGTTCTACTCTCGGGAGAAGGCTTACTATCCCTTGATTACCGTTTCCCTGAAGAAGGACGTGGAGGTAGTCAACACTGGAAAGGCCCCTCTGCCCGGCCTTAAAGCCGCCAGCGAGGAGAGACACCAGCTCAAGTTCATGATGAGGTGGTGAGGATGTGGGAAGAAGTTGTTCTTGACCAAGTTATAATATTCAACATCACCGTCAGAACCCTCCTTGAATCCATAACTATCCTAATGGCTGGACTCATCATCGGCAACCTGCTAAAGCATCAAATTCTCAAGCTCTCCCGGAACACGAAGTTCGTCTGGATATTCAATGAGGAAACTGCTTCCCTTCTGAGGAACCTCGTAATTCTCGTAGCGATAATATACTCCCTTGATCAACTTGGCATCCTCGACATAGGGGTCGCGGGCACGAAGCTAAGCAACATCCTAACGGCCGTCCTCTTTTTCTACTTCGCCCACGCTATAGGCAAGAAGACCAAGGCTTACTGGGTCATGAGGGCCGGTGGGAAGGGCCCAGAAGTCCAGTTAAAGGCTAAACTCTTTTACTACATCCTCATCACACTCGCCTTTTTTATAGCCCTCAATATAGCGGGCTTCACGGGCAAGCTCACAACGGTGCTGGCGGCCGCTGGCATAACCGGTATAGTCCTGGGCTTCTCAGCGCAGACCGTTGTTGCGAACTTCATCTCGGGCATATTCATGTACTTCGACAAGCCGATAAAGATAGGAGACCCGGTTGAGGTTGCGGGCTACTCGGGCATAGTCCACGACATCAGGATACTCTCGACTAGGATAAGGACCTGGGATGGCCTTCTCGTCAGGATACCTAACGAGAAGCTCTTCAACAGCGAGATAAAGAACCTAATGAAGTACCCGGCTAGGAGAGTGGATGTCGTCGTTGGAATAGCCTATAAGGAGGACATCGATAGAGCGATAGATGTCATTAAGAGGACACTCGAAGATATGGCCTACGTTCTAGCCGAACCTGAACCGGCAGTTTTCGTCCAAGACTTCGGAGATAACAGTGTTAACATATCCATCAAGGCGTGGGCCCCAGCCGAAAAGTGGTATAGCGTGAGGACAGAGATTCTCAAGAAAATAAAGGAGGCTCTCGAGAGGGAGGGCATAGAGATACCCTTCCCGCAGAGGGTCAACTGGTTTGCCCAAGAACTGAGGGTCAAGGTGGAGAGAGATCAGCCTACTCCACAACCAGCGAACGGTCCTTTTCAGCCATAGCCTCTAGAATTCTGATGCATATCCTACCTATTTCTGGACTTTCTGATTCTTTGAGTTCCTTCAGGGCGGGAACTAAGTTCTTCAATGGGGGTGCTTTTCCACAGGGAATGCTCCCCACGACTGCCTCAAGTGTTAAAAGGGCATCAAAACGCGTTTCCTTATCTTTTAAGAACGCTTTCAGTCTGTCTATGATTTTTGTTCCAATATCATCATCCCACCTACGGAGAAAGTAGTAGCCAAAGAATATCAGTGCTCCAAGTCGGCGACTTCTATTCGATGAATCCAACCATTCGAGCATTTCCTCCAGGATTTCCCCTCCGAAGTCCGCTCTTAACACCATATTCGCCAAGATTTTGGCCGCCCTATCCCTTGCCCATCTGTTCTGAGAGCTTAAGATGTTAAGGAGCGGTCCGATGGCCGGCCTCAGGAGAGAAATGTTATCTGGCTTTAACTCCTTGGACAGCACGTATAAAGCCCAGAGGGCATCCATCCTATCCTCTATGTTCTTGCTATTGAGCATGTCTATGAGCTCTACCACTATCTCTCGCCTTACCTTCACGAAATTAAGGAGTTCTTTTTTTGTCCCCCGAGGAGAGCACACGGACAAATGTCTTCTCAACCTTTTTTGAATCTTTTAACATTCCTTGAGCTTTGATTTTTCTGATTGCTTAAAGTCCCCCAGGAGAGGAGGATGCAACTCCCGGGATCCGAACATTTCCTGGAGCGGAGATTTGTACACGGGGCCAAGAATTATCCTTTCGCCAATCTGAAGCCGAACCTTCTCCATATTTTCAAGCTCACCTGCAAGCCATTTCAGAATGTATTTATCACCAACTGCCAGGGCAAGGTCTATTGCCTCCTCAAATTTCCCATCCTTCAGCAGCCCGTTTATTTTCCTAAGGGCCTCTTCCGGGTTTGACACGTAATATTTGTGGAGCAAATCTTCGAGAGCCCCTGCCACCATTTTTGCCTTGTTCGTAATTGTTGGATCCTTGTGGTAGAGTGCAAGGTTCTTAACGGCCGTGAGTGTCCTTGATAATTCTTTGACTGTTTCCTCCGTTGGTGGAAATTCTGTCAATTCCATTACAATGGTCAGGATGAAGTCCAGAAGGAGTATATCTTCACTTGTCAGGAGGTCGGTTAATTCCCTTATGAGCAAGAGGAGGGCCTTTTTATCCCTAACATAAGCCGCCATGTTGAGGAGAAGCTTAAGCCCCATAGCTTTTATCCTGGGATCCCTTGAAGAGATTAGACGGGCTATCTTAGACCGGACAACGGGAGAAGTATGGAGAGGACGCATACCGGCGAGCACGCTCGGGATTTCGAGCAAGAAGGATTGCCTCAAGGCTCTCCTTTACGACAAAAAGCTTTTCAGGATCTCCCATGGTGGAAAGGATCTCCTTTAAGGCCATAAGAGCACCAATACGGACGTTCCTGTCTTTATCCCTTACGAGCTCTATGAGCATTCTAAGAACGTCTTCGCTGGAGCAGGCCAGCTTGACGACTTCCCCCACGTGCCAGGACGAGACTATCTCTTTGAGTTCCTCCAGTGATAGTTTTGGGGTTCGTAAGATTGCGTCATACCATTATGTAGTTTTATTAACCCTTTTGTTCAGGCCCTCACAAAGCGGTAAATGTCTACGGCAATCCTAGCCAGCCTCTTCCTATGGAAGAAGAATTGGGCAGGAATCTCGAGCCAAGTTGTCAGCCTGTGGGTTATCAGGAAGCCGTTGTCCCTAACGAAGGCCTCTATGAAACGCCTTACCTCCGGTTTGGCAAGATGAATCAAGTAAACGACGTCCGCAACCTCAAAGGCCTTGAGAAGGAAAGGTCTGTCTGCTCCTTTTCTTTGGGCCCCAAATGGTGGGTTCATGACAACGGTGTCCACCCGGACAGCAAAGGCAGAGACGTCGCCCTTGAATACTTGAACGCAACCTTCAAAGCCCATGGATGAGACGTTCTCCCTGAGCACTGTCAAGGCGTCTCCATCCACCTCCACGGCGTGAACCCTCTTGGCCCCGAGAAGGCAGGCTCCAACTGTCAGAACGCCTGTTCCTGCTCCCAGGTCGGCGATTACCTTCCCCTCCAAGTCGCCGAGGGTGAAGGCTAACCACAAGAGCTCCGCCGCAACGTTTCCCGGCGTTCTATACTGTTCAAGCCAAGGCTTCGGGCTCCTGAACCCCTTGAGCTTCGAGAGGATTATCGCAAGCTCCTTCTTCCTCATGCCCCGGAGTAGGGGTAGAGACTATTATCGTTTCTCTGAAGCACAAGGTTCTTAAATATGCAACTTTACTTACATACCGCTGACCATAATGCTGAAGGGGGGAAGAACGTGGCGAGGATAGTTCTTACTACGGACGAGACCCTGACGAGCACGTATCACAACGTCCCACTTCTTGACTTCTTGGGATGTGCTCCCTACGATAAGCTCCCCAAATGGGTCTTCAGGCTCCTAAACTCCCAGATACCCGATGAGAACGGCCTCTCTCCATAGCCCCCTACGGCCTCAGGAAGGTCGAAGCGGCCCTTCTATCCCAAGGGTTCAGGCGGGAGGATGTTGTGGTCGCGCATCCGCGCAAGGTCGAGCAATTCATAGGACCTGAGACGACCATCGTGGCTCTCTACGAAATGGACCCACTTGGCCTCGGCCCCGTAAGCATGATGTTCACGAACGGTGGCAAATGGAGGAACTATACATCCGTCAAGTTTAAGGAGCTCGTTGAGAGAATAAACCACCTCAGGGAAGCCAAAGGGCTAAAGTTCAGGCTTGTAGTGGGCGGACCAGGTGCCTGGCAGCTCGAGATGAGGAGGGAGGAAAGGGAGAAGCTCAGTATAGACCACGTGGTGATAGGAGAGGTTGATCACGTCGCCGGAGAGCTCTTCCGGGACATAGAGAGTGGCTCAGCCCCCGAGACGATATACGTGAAGGGATGGCCAAGGGCCGAGGAGATCCCGGCGATAACTGGGCCTTCCTACAGTGGCCTCGTCGAGGTCATGCGTGGTTGCGGCCGCGGTTGCCACTTCTGCGAGCCGAACCTGAGGGTGGCTCGCTATATTTCCCTGGAGACTATTGAAAGCGAGATACGGCTGAACGTTCGGGCAGGAATAGACCATGCCTGGCTTCATGGTGAGGACGTTTTCCTATACCGGGTCGAGGACAGGAAGAACTTCTACCCGAACGCCGAGGCCGTGGTCGAGCTCTTCGAGACCGCGGCCAAGTACACGAAGAACGTTAACCCGACGCACGGGAGTGTTGCAGCTGCTCTCGCGAACCCGGGAATGATTGAGGCAATTTCAGATATTGTTAATGGTGGCCCTTACCACTGGATTGGGATTCAAGTGGGCCTCGAAACTGCCTCTCCGCTATTAATGGGCAGGTACATGAACAACAAGACTAAGCCCTTCTCACCCGATGAATGGCCTTGGGTCGTGCTCAACGGCACATATGTCTTTAACGAGAACTACTGGTTCCCGGCCTACACCACGATACTCGGTCTTCCTGGGGATACGGATGAGGACGAGATAATGACCGCCCAGCTAATAATCACGATGGAGAGGGAACTCGAAGAGAAGCTTGGTAGCAGGGCTCACTTCACGGTCACACCCCTGGCCTTTGTTCCCATGGGTCTGCTAAAGGGCGAGGAGTTCTATAGGATAGAGGACATGATAACCTACGGCCATTTCCTCCATCTCTACTACGCGTGGAAGCACATGATGCGAGAGGTTACCAAGAGCCTTCCCAAGGTCATGAGGGGGAATCCTTTCCTGATACCCTTCTACCCATTGGCGAGGCTCGGGACAAGGATCGTGCTTAGGCAGATAGAGAAGTGGGGCAAAAAGAGAGGGTTCGAGGTGAAGAGGCTGGAGCCCCTCGACATTAGGATTGAGGTGAACGGGCACAGATGGTGGGATAAACCAAACCTGGCCGAGGCGTTCTGAACTTACAAAGCTCAACACCCATACTCTATGGATTACACTTGGCGATTCATTTTTAACCTTAGCCGCCCACTTCCAGCCATGCCGCGCTTCACGCCCGAAGAGATAATCGAGCTCATCGTCGAGATAAGGAGGGAGCACGGCCTTCCAACGCCACCCTTCGAAATAGATGAGGTTCGCTACGATCCGGAAGGAGACAAGCTTTTCATAATAGCCCACGACAGGACAGACAAAAGCGTCGTTATAGGGAGCAGCCTCGTGATAGGGAAACTCAAGGAGAGGCTCGGCGTGAAGCTCGTGAGCGTTTACACGACTCTTGACATCCTCCTAAAGAGGATGCGACTTGAAGAAAGTAAGCGGTTCGCCGAGGAGCACGGCCTTGACTTCTTGCTCCCAATAATAGAGGCCGAGTTCTCTTTTCCCCCGAGGAAGTGGCCACCCCTCAGAGGATCTGGTAAAGCTCTCGTCTTCCTTGGCTTCAACGCTCATGCCCTTATTGGCCTCGCGAAGAACTTTGGCCTTCAGCCTATCGTCTACGGTGTTCGCTACTCTTTTCCACGGATGGAGTTCATACCAGTGGACAGGCCTTGGAGGGAGATCCTCTTTCCCGACCCTCACTTTTTGGCGGAGCTCGGCAAGGACGTTGGGCTCGTGCTTGCGGAATTCACGTTTCCCGCTAAAGCCGAAAGGGATGTAATTCTGCTCAATCCCATCCGCTTCCTTAGGATAAACTACTTCGAACTCAAGTACATGTTCGGGGAGTCAAGGCCGGCTGTTTTTGATAGGGAAGATCTCGTTGACTACGTGGTCTCGATGGTTTCCGAGGGGCTCATGGAGGCCACGGACGGGGCCAGGATAATAAGGTGGGGGTGGAGGCGGTGATAATCGGCATCGTTGGGAAGATAGCGGCCGGAAAGACGACTGTAGCAAAGTTCCTTGAGGAAATCGGATTTTGTCGAGTGAGCTGCAGCGATCCGCTCGTGGACCTGCTGAAGGGAAAAATCTGGCGCTACACGTGGGTTCCCGAGGTGCCCATAAAGGGAGAACCGACGAGAGAGACCCTGATAGAGCTTGGCCGTCTGCTGAAGGAGAAGTACGGGGAGGACGTGCTCATTCGCCTCTCCCTTGACAGGACGAGGGAGTGCGAGAACGTCGTCATAGACGGCGTTAGGTCAAGGGGTGAGGTAGAGGCCATAAAGCGGAGGGGAGGCATAGTTATTTACGTGGAGGCTCGGCCTGAGATAAGATTCGAGCGGCTCAGGAGAAGGGGAGCCGATAAGGATAGGGAAATAAGGACGCTCGACGATTTAAAGAGGTTCGACGAGATTGAAGAGAGACTTTACCGCACGAGCGAGCTCAAGGCCCTCGCGGATTACGTCATAGTCAACGAGGGCACCCTCGAGGAGCTCCGGGAGAAGGTTATGAGGATAATCAATTTAAAGGTTCGGTGAGACAATCCTACGCCCTCCCCCCTCACACCCCCGCGAAAGGTGACCGGGGGGCGGTCGGGGAGGGCACATTATCCCCCTACAACCTTCTGAAGAAGCTTCCATTGCTTCTCGTCCCAAGCGCTCCTATCCGTGACTACTATCAGCGTCCCGTCTCTCATGAGAGTCATATCCCTGAGAGTTGCTAAGAACTTCAGCAGAGCATCAAAGCCGTTATATAGGGCCAAGTACTCGGGGCAATCTAGGATTACAACACCTCCTTCAAAGGCAGAGAGATATTTCCGAGTTAGTTCCAGCATCCTCGGGAGATTCGTGGGTCCGATGTTCCTATCGTGTTCGGCGAGAGCTTGAGTAACGAAGTAGACATGCCAAGAGGGCGAACCGTCAATGTTTCTCAGGAAAGCAAGTGCTTGAACGTTAGCTATCTTGGGAAGCACGCTTGTTTGAAAATCTTCCACATTAATTATCATCGGACCCTTCTGGACTCCGGTCGGGGCTTGTGACCTGATCTTGAAGTATTCTTCGCTCCTCACAAATCTGATGACACCATACACGAGGGTAAACACTAGAACTGTTGCTATTGTAAAGCCTATGGGGGCAAACCACTCAACAGGCCTAAGAAACGGATAGTCCATCTCGTGCAGGCCAATTAAGGATAATGATAAGATGAGAAGCATTGAATCTTTCCTGTATATATCCCTAAGGCGGAGGAGAAAGAGGCCAGCAAGGAACGTGAAGAAGCCAGATATCCCATAGCCCGTACCCACCATAACAGCCTCCAAGTTACTTGAATGGAAACCTAAGAGGAGAGAATACAGGGTCAGAATGAGGGGCGTAAGGGGAAGAATTCCAAGGAGCTTGGAAGTTGGAAGAACATCATCTTCTCCGAGCAGCAAGATGGAGGTCAGCAAGAACAACGAGGATGTTATGGCCACAAAGATGACACCTAACGTTGGGATCTGAAGAATATCGAAGAGCGTATGAATGGCATAGGTTATCAAAGCGAGGGCCATTACGAAAGCAGAGCGACGACCCGTCTTAAAGTAGACATGGAAGATGTACGCGGCGGCACTAACTTTGACAATGAACGTTATCATGCGAATTATATCGATGGTTTGCCACAGCATATGCCACACCTTATACTTTATCTCTTGTGCTAAGATTTTATAAATTATCTCTCGAATAACTTTGCCGATGGTTAGCAAGCTACTTGCCCTCGAAGCCTATCCAAAGCTCAAGGACATAGACTTCCGGCTACTCAGGGCAGTGGAGCTTAACATGAGGTACCACAGATGGGTCCCCCTCGAGGACATAGCGAGGTTTGCCCGCATGGACGTCGAGAGTGCCAGCCACAGACTTGGCCGCCTGGATAATTGGGGCCTTGTTGTTAGAAGGAGCGACATAGGTTACATAGGCTACCAGCTAACGATCCACGGCTACGACGCTCTCGCCATAAGAGCCTTCGCTAAGAAAGGCGTCATAGAGGCCATAAGCACGACGCAGATAGGAGTCGGAAAAGATGCCGATGTTTACGTGGCCCTCACACCTAGTGGGGAGAAGGTTGCGGTGAAATTTAACCGAATCGGAGAAAGGACGAGCGCGAGAAGGGCCGGCTACCATGGCCACGTCTTCGCGGACAAGCACCACAAGAGCTGGCTTTATGTTTCGAGGCTTATAGCGAAGAGAGAGCATGAGGCCCTCACCCTGCTGAGCCCCTTCGCAAAGGTTCCAAAGCCAATAGCCTGGAACAGGCATGCCATAGTCATGGAGTTCATAAGCGGCGTGGAGCTGGCGGAGCTGAGGGACACGGACCTGACTAAGGAAGAAGCTGAGGAGATACTGGGAAAGGTCCTGGATGAGTACGAGAAGATAGTTCGCTTCGGAATCGTTCACTCGGACATGAGCGAGTTCAACGTCGTCCTGACTGAGGATGGGGATATCCTAATAATAGACTGGGCCCAGTACCTGAGCGCCGCCCATCCCGAGAGCCTTGCCCTGCTGAAAAGGGATATATCCGTTCTCCTTAACGCCTTCAGGAGGAGATGGGGCGTTAAGAGAGATTTTGAGAAGGAATGGCCGAGGTTCTACGAGGCCTGGCTGAAGGGAAGGGGGGAGGTTGATTCTGAGAAGTGAGAGAAAACGCCTTATAATCTACGGTCCAATTCTGGGCGGAGGGTCCAGAATGAGAGTTCTCGTTACGGGGGGTGCGGGATTCATTGGCTCCCACCTCGTGGACAGACTCATGGAGGAGGGGCACAGGGTAAGGGTTCTGGACGATTTAAGTGCTGGACGGCTCGAGAACATTCGAAGATGGCTCAACCACAACCGCTTTGAGTTCGTGAGGGGTGACATGAGGAACCCTGAAATCGTGAGGGAAGCCGTCGAGGACGTTGACGTCATCTTTCACCTGGCCGCGAACCCCGAGGTAAGGATAAGCTCCCAGAGCCCAGTGCTCCTCTATGAAACCAACGTGCTCATAACCTACAACCTCCTCCAGGCGATTAGAGATTCAAACGTCAAGTTCCTCGTCTTCACGAGCTCCTCGACCGTCTATGGAGATGCCAAAGTCCTTCCAACGCCTGAGACTGCATGGCTTGAGCCAATAAGCGTCTATGGAGGGGCCAAGCTCGCGGCTGAGGCACTGATAAGCGGCTACGCTCACATATTCGATTTTAAGGCGTTGGTCTTCAGGCTTGCGAACATAATCGGCGAGAGATCGAACCACGGCGTCATCTACGACTTCATAAACAAGCTCAGGAGAAATCCAGAGGAGCTCGAGATACTTGGAGATGGTACGCAGAGGAAGAGCTACCTCCACGTGAGCGACACTATCGAGGGCATGCTCCATATATTCGAACACTTCAGAAAGGAGGATAAGGTCTACGACGTCTACAACCTCGGGAACGAGGACTGGATAACCGTTAGGGAGATAGCGGAGATAGTGAGTGAGGAAATGGGCCTTAGACCGGTCTTCAAGTTCACGGGCGGAGTTGACGGAGGGAGGGGCTGGAAGGGGGACGTCAAGTTCATGCTCCTCAGCATAGAGAAGGCCAAGAGAACAGGCTGGAGGCCGAGGATGAGTAGCAGGGAGGCCGTAAGAAAGACCGTGAAGGAGCTTTTAAAAGGTTAGACATCCAAGCATGCCAAAAAAACGTGCACGGGAATCATGAGCGGACTCTTCCGGAACTCGTGCTTAGTGAGTGTTACGACCTTCCTTATTTTCCCAACCCTAACCTTTGATGGCTGGGCTTTTTCCTGCCATTTAACTTCAAATCCCACTCCAGCCCTCGTTACAACGTCAATTTCACTCCCATTTCTCCAGTAACCAACGCTCCACTTTCGGGCGAGATGTGTGGCCACAATGCCTTCAACGACTGCGCTCTCATCAGGTTCCTCAACCAGGCACCACCATGAAAACATGCTGTACAGGAAGGGGTCCGTGAAATGTATTTTTTTCTCTTTTTTGAAGTCTGGTTCGAGGGTGTTCGGGCTAAAGTAGGGTAGAACTCTAACGACAAAGTTCCTTTCAAAGAACTCAATATAGCTGAACACGGTCTTGTGGGAGCCGATCTCAACTTCTTTTGCGATTGTGTTCCACCCAACGGGAGAGGGCACTCTGTTGAGGAGGGCCTTTATAATCCCTCTGGCGACGCCTTCGCTCTTTCCGGCCCTCAGCAGATCTCCCCTTATCCACGAGATATATATGTCATATGACTCTCTGCTGACGCTCCCCCTCTCAAGGATCTCCCTTACGACCCTAGGAAAGCCCCCACTCCTTAGGTAAAGCATGAACATCTCGTAAAGCCTGTCCTTCCAGGGGAGAAGTCTTAGGCATTTTGATACGTCCCCGTTTGGGTCAACGGTTGGAAGCTTTGAATAAATTTCAGGTGCCGCAACCTTTAGGAATTCTCGAAAGCTAAGGGGATACATTATGATGTCTCTTCCCATGCCTCTCCTGCCCGGGAATGTTTCAACCTCTCCCTTAACGTACATACTTGTGGAGCCAGTTAGAATTAGGACGTCATTCCTGAACTTTCCCATATCAATATACAGCTTTATTGCCCTGAACCATTCTCTTGGAAACGTTATCTCGTCGAGGAAAATGTAAGACCTCTCAATGCCCTCAACTTTGCGGAACTGCATGTATTCATCCAGGACTTCCATTAGCTCCTTGTAGTCGCTCAGATAGTCTGCCCGGAGGTAGAATATCGCCGTTGGAGGAACGCCTTCGTCAAGAAGCTTCTTTATAAGAAGCTTGAGGAGCGTTGTTTTGCCTACCTGCCTCGGACCGAACACGAAGTTCAGGGAGAATGGCTCGAGGGATATTTCTTCAATTGCCCGGGGCACCCATTTGACCTTGGCTTCCTCCCATTTGCGGTAGTCCTCGTCCTCTCGAATGAACTCTGCCCCTCTCCACCATGGATTGAACTGTTCAATCATGTTGGTATTTGAATTACCAAGAACTTAAAAACTATTTGGTAGCCTCGGGAACACCCTCACTTAACGCACCCGCAAAAAATAATAAGGGTTTGAAGCGCTCAGTCTGAGAGGGGGCGCTCATGAAAGTCGTTATAATGGCAGGCGGCTATGCCACGAGGCTTTGGCCCATAACGAAGTCAAAGCCCAAGCCCCTTCTCCCCGTAGGGGAGAGGTTGATAATAGATTATATACTTGATAAGGTCAAGGAGCTTGACCTCGATGTTTACGTTTCAACTAACCGGTTCTTCGCGCGACAATTCGAGGAATGGGCCAAAGAACGGGGCATTGAGCTTATCATTGAGGATACCCTAACCGAAGAGGAAAAGCTGGGAACGATGGGTGCCCTGAGGTATATCGCGGAGAAGTTAGGCTCTGATGATTACCTCGTCATAGCCGGTGATAACATATTCTCCTTCTCCCTCAGGGACTTTCTTAATCGCTATGAGGGAAAGACCATAATAGCAGTCTACGATGTGGGCGACCTCAAGCTCGCGAAGAGGTACGGTGTTGTTCTGCTCGAGGGAGATAGGGTGATAGACTTTGAGGAGAAGCCTGCGACGCCTAAGTCGACCCTGGTAAGCACAGGCCTCTATATATTCCCCGAGGATGTCATGGAGCTCTTGGAAGATTACCTTAGGGAGGGGAATAGGGACTCGCCCGGCTACTTTCTCCAGTGGCTCCTGAAGAGAGGCGTAGAGATAAAGGCTTATAAGTTCGACGACTACTGGTACGACATTGGAAGTGCAGACAGCTACATCGAGGCCATGAAGACCCTCATGAAGGAGAGCTACATCGAGGAGATTCAGATAAGCCCCTACGCAAAGATAATTCCCCCAGTTGTGATAAAGCGGGGGGCGAAGATACTTGGCCGTTCCATAATCGGGCCCTACGTCTACATCGGGGAGGACTGCGTTATAGAGAATTCGGACATAAGTGACTCCATAATCTTTAGGGGAACGATAATAAGGAATTCCACAATCTGGCGCTCCATAATTGACGAGCGTTGTGAGATAAGGAATCTTGAGCTCAAGAAGAGCCTCGTCGGCGGGCATGCGAAGATTCAGCGGGGGGACTGACCTTCTTCTCGCCCTGAAGGGTGAGGGGTTCCACTGGGCTGTTCCGTAGGTAGTAAAAGGCGTGAAATTTGGCATTTTTGTTTTCCGTAATTTTTAAATACTTTTGGGCTAACCAGAATGGTTTCTAAGATTTCTGAATATTTAGCTCGATTTTCTGCCTCGGAGGTCACAAGCGCAAGCCCTCTCGTTTCCACGTCCCTGTAATACTCTATTCTCTGCTTCGTTGGTATTTCAAGAACCATCGTCCCGTAGAACTCTTTCCCGACAAGAACCTGCTTCACTAGAGATTCCGCGAGGTATCTTCCTACCGAGGGCGGTTGCTATATCGGTAACTCACAGGCATCGGCACCAGAGCCACCGGAGGATACATCGAGCTCGCTTCCTGAATGTAGAGGAGACTGCTGAGGTATTCGGGGGTGGAGGTTATCGAGAGATGATGATAAATTGAAAAATTTCAAAATTTAAGAGGTTAAAATTTCAACAATTTTCGATCCAGTGTTTGAGTACTCGACAATTATAGGCGTATGAGGTATGTAACCCAATTCTAGAAAGACATCAACTGCAACTTTAGTGCCAAATCTATCGGAACCTGCAAGTACGACAATAATTCTGCCATTGTGAATAGTTGCCATTATCAGCCCTCTGTGTTTACCTGGCCACTCGTTAGTTACGACATATGGAAAGAGCCTAGCATTGGTCATATAATGTTTAGTTAGGTTATTGGCAAGGGGTCCTCCAACAAGTATTAGCACCTTTCCAGAGGGTCCCGTAAAGCTTACATCGTCCGTGAGAGTGATGTCCATTTTGTAAGCTATCATTTTAGCGTACTCTTTATCCACCCTGTTGAATCCATACACCACCGTCACGTTCGAGAGAGTATCATCCGGGACGCTTGGAATGTGGATGTACTCATTATCAAGGGCAATGACAATAGGCCGAAGCCTCATGCCATACTTTTCCCAAAACGAAATATTGGGTATTGCTACCTCGATAGTATCGTTTAGTATCATAGAATATTTGAAAATGTTCCCATAGAACATGCTGTAGGTAAATTCCTGACCCCAAAACGAATACCGTGTGAATATTGGATAGTTAATGTCACCCATCCAGATATAGAGTTGCTTATCTATGAATTCGTAGGCAGGTTTCGAGAGCTTAATTGCAATCCATGTGGTTCCGTTCAGTTTGAATGCCCTGACCCACCTTATGTTTTTAGCTCCCTTAGCCTCAATATAAAGTTTGTTCCAATCCCAGAGGCTCCCATCCAAACTCATCCCTAACTCGAGATTGTCAGGAATGCCATTGTTATTGCTGTCGGAAGTTATAGGAGAACTCCCATGGACGACTTCAACGAAATCTGGAATTCCATCCTTATCGCTGTCCATAGAATATTTTTCATGAATATCCTCGAGTACTGCTGTTATGAGATAATTAGCTTCTTGATATTTGTCTTGTAGTGTATATTTGAAAGCCTCATTGATTAGTCGTTTTTCTTTGCTGATGTCAATGCCAATGTCCTGAAGCCTCCTCGTGAGGGACATTGCATAGCTTATCTTTCTTATAAGCCTGCTGTAGTTCCCTGAAAGCCAGTAGTTAATCGACTCTATACTTGGTGGGACTGGTGTGTGGGTTGAGTAGAACTCAAAAAAGTCCGATTTGCCCCCATACTCAGTTAAAAGGTTCAGAAACTCCTGCCTAGAAACATTTTTTTCTAATCCTGAGCTTGCTGACAAAATCCTTGAAGGCTTGGCTGACAAAGAAGTTCTCAACGTATGGTAGTGAGAGGTAAGGTGTGTATTCGGGATTTCCTTTGTTAGCTTCAATGTCAATGAAGGCATAGAACATCGCTGGAGGCATTTCATGGTTTAGGACAAAGAACTTCACGGTGTCCTCGAAGTCATCGAAGTAATTTTTCCGTTCGTAGTCGTAGACGTCAAGATCAAAACTGTATATAGCGTTCCTATCAACATTTGCACCAATTTCCTCCACGATATCCAAGAACTCATCGAGCGAAATTGTGGTGTATTGATATCTCGACAGAGCCTCTGCATAGGCATCTGCAAGTGTTTTCCCGACCTTATTTAATTGTCTTTCAAGGTAAACAGCCATAACGTATTCATAAAGATATGTGCGAACCTGCTCAATGTACTTATCCTCGGGCGACCAGCGCTTTAACCTATCCCTGCCCCCGCGCATGTAGAGAAGATAATATAGATAATGGTGACCGAGATAACGTCTTTCCTTTGTATACTCATATGCAAGGGTGAAGGAATAGTACATAGGAAATCCCTCACCAAATCCAAGAGACCTTCTTGGATCTCTTGAGTAAGTTTGGATGCCCAGAATTGAAATCCATGTGTGAACTATGTGGTGTGCTATGTGATCCTGCCTTACATTTTGATCAAAGTGCCAGAATCCCATCCAGTTTGGCGTTATATGAGCCAGTCCGGTTATTGTGAATCTTTCAGGACTGGGATATCTAAACAGATCCTCCAATCTCTGAGTATAGAAAATAACCTCATTTAGGCTTTCTCTTGCGTCTTCATCCAAAAGGACATCGCGTGTTATCAACGGAACCTGCTCAAGAAGTTTGTTATGAATAATACGGTGAGGCTTTTCAAATAAGACATACGTGTATATTCTGCCATTGGAGGTCATCGAGTACTTGTATGTTACCTTTCCGGCAACAACGTTCATTCTCAAGAACTCTCTAAGCTTCGCGGTAATCTTGTTGTTTGTTTCCGGCTTTATTGGAGTGTACAGTTCCCAGCCTTTGGGAAGCAAGAATGTTATCTCCGCCGTCTCGTCAAGTAGATCCGGATAATAAATCAAGACATGCTCAAGCCCTATCGCCGCAAATCCTTCTGCAACTCCTGGATTTTTGTGGTAATTTTTGATAATCTCATACAAGTCATAATGAACGATGTATCGTATCTTGCAAACATTTTTAATCTTTTCAACTACCCAATCCTGAGATATTCTGCATCCTTCATAGCTTTTTAGTTCTATAGCCGCCCCAGGAGGCAACCAGCGGACTCCTAAGTGGACAGAATCTTGGTACAGGGGTATCTCGGCGTCTATTACCAACTCCCGGCTCCTGTTGTTCACTGTAATTGTATACTTTATTATTCCATTAGATAGCTCTTTTGCCTCAACGCGAGACACTCCAAATTGGGATAAGTTGGGACAAACAAATAGTAGCACAATTAAAATAGCAAAGCCCTTCTTCATAGATTACCCACCTCTTTCCCATTTGTTAGTCTGAAACGGTATGCTCCTTCTTCATTATTCTCATCCCTCACCACCGATCTCGCTGAGCTCATAGGGTTTCGATCCAAAAGTATAAAACTTTTTCTCAGGTTCTCTAAAAGTCCCTCAAGTTCCGGGCAAAGATGCTTTGCCACGAGACCATAGCTCTTCTCCTAGCCGTAAGACAAATTGACTCCAATTTTCTCTCTAAATCCCTCAGGATTCCTCTCGCCCGGTTCTCCTTTATTTTTCGTTGTTTAGAATTTAGAGTGAATTGAGCATACCAAAAGTTTTTAAGCAGGAGGTGCCTAAAGTGGCCCTCTCAGACCATCTATTGCCTGGAGAAGATATAAGGTTCCAAAGCAAAAGCCTTGTGGAGTACGGTGGGAGCAGGTACCAAGTCATTGTAACTAACAAGAGAATAATACTCTACGCTCAGAGGGGCTTGGTATTCAAAAGTGATGACGTGGTGACGTTTAAACTCGAGGATATTCAGGGAATCAAATATAAGGAGCAGGGAATAATTGGGAAAAAGGGAATCATTGAGATACATGCCAAGACTCTCGCCACGCTTTCTGGACCAGCTTCTGAGATGAAGGCCCTTTATCAACAACTTCTTGGATTCTTATAGCATCTTGGGGGTGAAAGTGGGATGGCTCTTGTATGTGCTATGTGCGGACGGAAAAAGAAACGTTTTGGTGGCCCGGCATTTTATCAGTGCAAGAACTGCGGTGCAGTATATTGTGCTGACTGCCTAAGGAAGTTTGGGCGGAAGGGAGGGTTCTTAGGCTTCGGAGCAAAACCCGCTTGTCCAAGATGCGGAAGCACCGAGTGGAGGAAAGTGTGATAGTGCCCCTACACTCTTTTTTTCTTTTTTCTGTAACGAGACTGACAAGCCATTCAATGTTACCTAACAATGGCCTTAACTAAGTTCACATCAGAAGAATCACATACTGTCCCCAAACGAAGGCTATACTCGGCCAAGCCGGCACTTTGATTAAGAAGTGAACCGCCACCATGTAGGCTATGAAAGAATAACTAGTCCACTTAGAGTTGTTGTCCGTTGGGACGACTGAGTTAAAGAAAGCACCTGCCCCCATAATTTTCAGGGCATTCTCAGGGGATACGACGAAATGCTCCAGAAGGTTGAGGTATACAAGCACAGGAAGTTCCAGGACAAGGGCAAGGAGAAATGCCATGACCCTACGCCCAATGGGAGTTCCGACCATCGCTCGAATATGAGAGGTGTATAGGTCCCCTTCCCTGAGTCCATAGGGTGTGAAGTATGGAATTGTAATGAACGCAAGAGATAGGGAAATGAAAGCTATGAACAATACTGGATTGAATTCGGGGTCTTTAAAGCCAATGTAATCGGCAACCACAAACTTCATCTCACCTTCATAGAACATGTCAAATATAAAGACCAAGAGGGAGAGCAGTATTGCATATCTACTGTCGATCAGGAAACCCTGAAAGCTCGTTCTGAATGCAAGTCGCTTGCTAATGGTCTTAATGGCCCATATCAAATACGGTCCAGTAAGCGCGACGAGAGAAGCGAGCTTCAGGGATACGCAGTGGAGAAAGGGGAACACAAAAGCCAGGGGAATCATTAGACCTGCAAAAACCGAGTCGAAGATAAGAAAAGTCGAGATCAAAATAGATAGCAGGGTGAGAAAAACTACAAGTATACTCTCTGAGAGGCGGGTTTTTATGAAGTGAACGGGTCAAAAGAAGAGTAATCTACCGTATTTCCCCTTGATATCTTTCAGGACGCCTTCTCCGGCACCGAGGAACATGCCCTCGCTGACTATTCCGCGGAAGTTAGCCGGCAGGGGTAGAGCTACTGCCACACGGTTGCCCTCCTTAACGGCAAGGTCGTTGGTGACAACCGTTATCGCCCTGTCGCCGATGTTCACGTTGGTAACATTGTGTTCAGGAAGAAGCGGACCTTAGCAACTGTCTCCTCGACCTTTTCGTGCTCGCTCTTATCCGCCAAGCTGATGAACTTGTGGTGTCAGCCTTCTCCGCCCAAAGCCTCGCTTCTCTTTCAAAGCTTTCATCTGCGGTGTCTCAGTTAACTCCTTCGGATCGAGGTGGCTGTACCTAATCTTCCCTATCTCTGGAATCATCTCCTTCGCCAGCTGAATCGCTCCCTTCTTGTTCCATGTCCCAATAGTGCCCGGTTTGACCACCATCAGACACAATAAAAGGGAAGACAGCTCTAATGTTAAAAATTAAAAATCTAGTCGATGATAGGGAATTCGGAGGCGATAGCATGGATCTCGCCAAAGAGATCCTCAGGCTTAAGGAGGATAGGAATGCCATAATCCTAGCCCACAACTATCAGCTCCCCGAGATACAGGATATCGCCGACTTCGTGGGGGACAGCCTCGAGTTGGCGAGAAAGGCCGTGGATGTTGAGGCTGACGTGATAGTCTTCGCGGGCGTTGACTTTATGGCCGAAACAGCCAAAATACTCAACCCGGACAAAATCGTCCTTCTCCCGACGAAAAGAGCTACCTGTGCCATGGCCAACATGCTGAAGGTGAGGCATATCCTTGAGGCCAAAGCTAAGTATCCAGACGCCCCCGTCGTTCTATACGTGAATAGCACGGCCGAGGCGAAAGCCTACGCCGACGTAACGGTAACATCAGCCAACGCCGCCAAGATAGTAGCCAAGCTCGACTCGGACGTCGTGATTTTCGGCCCCGACAAGAACCTCGCCCACTACGTCGCTAAGGTCACGGGCAAGAAAGTAATTCCGATACCTCCTAACGGCCACTGCTACGTGCACAGGAAGTTCACCCTTGAGGACGTGGAGAGGACCAGGAAGCTGTACCCTCAGGCAAGGCTAATGGTCCACCCTGAATGCGACCCGGCGGTCCAAGATAGAGCAGACATAATCGTCTCGACTGGCGGAATGGTCAGGAGGGCCTGCGAGCACAACAAGTGGGTCGTCTTTACCGAGCGGGAGATGGTCTACAGGCTAAGTAAGCTGTACCCAGGGAAAAAGTTCTACCCCGCGAGAGATGATGCAGTCTGCATGGGCATGAAGGCCATAACGCTTAGGCACATCTACGAGTCCCTCAGGGACATGAAGTACAAGGTGGAGGTGCCCGAGGAGATAGCGAAGAAAGCAAGGAAGGCCATCGAACGGATGCTGGAGATGAGCTAAAAGGAAAAATTTCGTGAGCACTTCATTCAAGCTCAACAAGGTGGGATAGTGCCATGGTTCCCCTGGATTATCTCCTCCGCTTCATCAAGGAGGACGCCCCCTTCGGCGACGTTACGAGCGAGGCCATTATACCAGAAAACATGAGGGCAAAGGCGGTTGTAATAGCTAAGCAGGACGGCGTGATAGCGGGCGTCGAAGAGGCCAAAGCTTTGTTCGAGCACTTCGGCGTCAAGGTGAAGGTTAAGAAAAGGGACGGTGAGGAGGTGAAGAAGGGCGACGTAATCCTTGAGCTGGAAGGCAACGCCCGAGCAATCCTCCTCGTCGAGAGGACGGCCCTAAATGTGATGGGGAGGATGAGCGGGATAGCCACCCAGACGAGAAGGCTCGTCGAGAAGGTAAGAAAGGTCAACCCAAAGATAATGGTGGCGGGGACGAGGAAGAGCCTTCTTAGGCTAATAGACAAGAGGGCAATAATTATAGGGGGCGGAGAACCTCACCGCTTCTCCCTAAGCGATGCTATCCTAATTAAGGACAACCACTTAGCTTTAGTTCCGCTGGAGGAAGCGATAAAGAGGGCGAAGGCCTTCAGCGTTTACAAGGTCGTCGAAGTAGAGGTCGAGAACCTGGAGGACGCCCTGAGGGCTGCAAGGGCGGGAGCGGATGTTATTATGCTCGACAACATGAGACCCGAGGAAGTTGCAGAAGTCATCGAGGCCCTGAGGAAGGAGGGCCTACGCGAGCGCGTTAAACTCGAGGTCAGCGGCGGGATAACGGAGGATAACATAACCGAGTACGCCCGCTTGGATGTGGACGTCATAAGCCTCGGTGCCTTAACTCACTCCGTGAAGAACTTCGACGTGAGCTTGGAGATTGTCGGGCGGTTGGTATGATTACGTAATACTCCATGTTGATCTTACGAAAGATTTTTAAAGAAATCAAAGCATGATATGAGTTGGAGAGGTATAAGATGAATACGAAAAGACGTAAGTTCTACGGTGTCTGGTGGATTGTACTTGCTATAATAATGTATTCTTGCGGCCCATATACGTATGTGGGGCTGAATGGCGTTAAGATATCCTGCTATTGCAAGTGTGCAAGTAGAGAAGGAGGCCCGCCCGTACCAACAGCCATAATATTGAGAGACGCCACATGACAACGCTACGGGGGGTTTACCATGAGAACCCTCCGCCTGCTATCATTTTTGTTTTCAACATTATGTCTCACGCTCGTGCTTCACCCCACCTTACTTCTCATATTGGCAGTTTATTCAGCAACTCATGAAGTGAAGCTACCTGGGGAGGGCCTTCTGTTCACAGTATCGAGATTGGCCTCCTATTCTGTAAGTGTCAAGGGAACGGCGCTCTCATGGGCGCTTGTGGCTTTCGTTTCAGCCCTTATGTCATACAAGCTTGTTAGGAGGCTGAGAATAGAATGAAGAGAGCCCACCTAAGCCTAATAACCTTTCATATGAAGCTCCTTCTGCTGGACTTTCGATATCTCGTCTTAATACTCTCATTCATATCAACGGCCATGTATCTTCAATGTAAAGGTTTACTGCTCCCACTGAACACTCCCGAGGACCGTGCTTTCACGTACCTATTCTTCTCCCCCGTTGTCATACTTCTTTCAATGAACTTCCGTCCCGAAAAGTTTGGAAAAATATTTGGGTTTATTCCAAAAACGATATTAATAGAACTCTTGAAGACGCTCATCAGCTTCGTCTCAATACTCCCGATATACATATCGCTACTACTCATGACGTCAAAGCCCGTCTCTATTGTCGCCCTAATTCTTCTGTCAAGTTTCCTCTTTTCCACGTTTACCTACCCCTCTTTCAGACTTGTGGCATTTATTGTCGGTCTTTGTTTAGCCTTTTTGGACTCTTTAGCAATGCTGGCATCTTATCTTGGGATAGCTATCTTGGTGTTTATTGGGCCCAAAGTGTACGAAAGAATTATCGACGTGTACTTCCTTGCCAGTTTCTACACAACGACGTTGGGAAGGCTACCTCGCCTTCTTATCTTCCTTGCTGGCATTGCGATAGGCTCCTTAGTAGGCTACGTATCTAACTCTGGATGTTTAGTCGTTTATGGCCCGGTTTCTTTCTACCCAGCTTGTCCTCCCGACTTCTTTGTTTTGCCCAACTTTTCTTGGCTGTCAATCCTTATTACTGCACTTGGCACGGTACTCTTCCTCGTGAACACCCTCCTCTGGAAATTGTTGCTCATTCCCGACGCTTACCTTGACTCCTACTTTACCTACCTCCACAAGCTCGTTCCGGAAGGTTACCTGAGGAGATCCTCAAAAGAGCTCTTACTCTATGGAGCCTCGCTCCTGACAATATTCTCGTTTTATGTTCCTAGCTTTCTAATGGATACCCTACCTCCCCAAGATATCGTTGAAGTGGCATTCCAGTTGGCATTTTTCAGAACTATCCTTGTGGCCGTGCTTCCAAACATCGAGAAAGACGTATCCTTCACACTTTACTTAAGCCTCACATTCCTCCCATACTTCCTACCAAAGCCCCCTATGATTGAGAAAACTGCCGCTAAAGCCTTTGCCACATTGCTTATCCTGTCAATTCTACCATTAATATGTCATGTCAGAATGAGCGGAGGTAGGGGTACATGAAAGCATGTCAAGCAAATTCAATCTTTGACTTTGTTAAAATTTTAACGCTTTACATTGGCTATGTCGTGGCAATCTTGGGGAGTGTTTTATTAGTTATAGCGGCGATTGCTGTCGGTTCTGGAGTTATTGGGATGACGTATGTAAGATGTTATGTGCAATTTGTTGCTTTTCGGGTTCTCTTCCCTATTATTGTATCAATGTACGTGCACGAACTGTTCCAATATTTGCCAATAAACGCACAAGTTGTAATATACCGAGAGAGAATGGCATTTGTATGGAGGCCAATGATTGAAGTGTCCCAAAACAGGCTATATGTTTCCACCTTGCTTGGAATACTTGGTCCCTTTCTGATAGGCCTATTCCTGCTGGTATCTAACAATGGCCTCGAAGCATTACCATTCTTAGCTATTTCACTCTCACCGATTTTAGGGAAGGTGATGGAGGATGGGCCTTGAGCTGAAAGAGCTCTCTGTCGGTTATGATAGGAATCTCCCAATTCTTCAGGACATAGGGTTGAGGATTGAGAAGGGGGAAGCAGCCAACTTTTATGGATATAATGGCATAGGAAAGACAACCCTGCTAAAAACTGTGGCAACGTTCATTAGGCCATTGAAGGGTCAAATCCTCTATGAGGGGAAACCAATAACGAATTTCAGGAGGAGGATATTTTTCCTCCCGGAGACTGTGGATGTCCCCAGCAGGGTGACCCCGATAGAATACGTAAGGGCCGTTGCGAGCCTTTATGGAACCAGAGTTGATGAAAATAGGGCGTTGAAGGCCCTCAAAACCGTCGGCGTCGCAACTCCAAGGGTTCCGCTTGGGAAGCTCTCACAAGGCATGAAAAGGAGGGTCCAGCTCTCCGCTTCCCTCCTTGTTGAAGCCGAAATATTCGTCCTAGACGACCCACTCGTGGCGGTGGATGAAGAATCAAAACACGAGCTCCTCCAGACTATCCTGGAGAGCCTCAAAGAGAAAGGCGTTGTGATAATGTCCTCGCGCGAAAAACTCCCCTACTGCGAACTAAACGTCGACCTCAAGGAGTTCAGAAGGTAAAGCAAAAACTATCCCCTCTAGAGAGGCCAGTGTATATGCGGAGATTTTTTTTACTTATTAATGTAGTAGTATATTTTTAACTAAATTTTTCAGCTTTAAACTAAACGAGGAAGATTTACGCACTATTAACCAACAAACAAAAGATTTATATACTATCGTTGAAGACAACTCTTGAGGGAGGTGACATGAAGAGGTTCAGCAGTCTGTTGATAATACTTCTAGTCGGGATGGCCATCTGGACTAGTCCAGCCATGGGGTATTCTCACGTAAGTAGTGCCATTCTTGGAAAGTTCGTCGACACGGCAGACAGCGTGTCATACGCAGACATATCTATCACCGGCGGGTACGGGAGCGCCTATCTTACGTTCAAGGTGGTGATTTCTGGGGATTATGGAGCCGCTGCCGGAGCAGCATCAGGATATAATGTTATGATACTCCCGAATGGGGATGTAACGTTCAGCCCAATGTATCTACTTCAGGTGAGGAGTAAGGACTACGATGGAATCGAGAAGAATGTTAAGTACTTCAAGACATGCTACTGGTTAAAGAAGGCCAGCTATAGGACCAGCTATGGGTATAGAGTTGATGCAGTGGCATATATAAGTGTGGAAAGAAAAATAGAGCACGCCCTTTGGTTTGATTCTATTGAGCGCGTAATATACAACCCCTACGCCGATGTAGGCGGTAACGTTTACATCCACATGTGAGGGGGAAGATTTGTGAGGAAAGTTTACTTTGTTTTCGCTTTTTCCCTTTTGTTGCTACTCCCCGCACTGGCCGCGAGCAGTGCCCTACAAGATGATGATAAGTGCAAAATAACGGGAAAAATAATGGTGACGGCACTTAATCAGACCGATTCCCACACTTACAAGACCGTTCCGTTTGTTGTTTCTGGGGCTAGGGGAAATGTCGTTTACGAAGGTGATGTCAGGATAATAGAATGTCGGGATTTGGGAAGCTCAGTAAACGTCACCGTGGAGCTCACCGTGACTGAAAGAGATGAAGACCTTCGCCAATTAATTGACCTACACTATCTCAATCCAAAAATAGCCAACAAAAAATTCATGTTCAACTTCATCGTTGACAAGAGAACCAACACGTTCGAGCTCAACGGGACAAGGGTTTTGTTCCCGTTCTACCTCTTCAAGGGCGATGACTTTAGACCCTTCCACATCTTTGAGTTCCTCAAGATGGAAAAGGAGAACAGGATAAACGCCTATTTAGGGGATAACACCAAGGTCATCATACGTGATGCAGTAATCCTTAAATCAACAAGGGACTTCACGTACGTTTTCTGCTCTGGGAGCATTACGGGAAACATAACCTGCGAGGATCCTGTGCCTGTGCGATATACAGAGCTCGTGACGAAATCTTCGTACGTTGCTGGAGCGAATCTGCTGTATCCCAGAGACCCCTTTGGACTGCACGATGGGCCTGTTCTACTGGGCTTTCAGCTAATACCCTCGGACGAAATCATAGAGGTGCTGAAGGCCAGCGATTCTACAAACAAAATCTTCTGGGTTGTCCCCGTTGGAATCTCTGCTGGAATTGGGCTGCTAATCCTGAGGAGAAGGAGGTAAGGAGAATGAAGCACATAGCCCTTGAAATCAGATCAAATCCAGGAATCATCGCCCTGATGGTTCTGGCTCCTTCCCTGATTTTGTACGTTGCATGGAATGTGTTTCTTAACCTTGACATGCCAAGCGATGGTGGAGCCGAACTTGCAAAAGCCGTTCCCTCCTTCGAAGTAGAGAGAGCCCTTTCTGAACTCCAAGCCTCTTTAGGATCATTCATTCAAGATGTTGCAATTGAACAGTCGGAAGCCTTCGGCAGAGGCATTAAAACGACCCTCATCGGGGTATTTCTTGTGATGTCAATCCTCACCGCCCTAACCTTCGGAAAGGCTATCTCGACTGGAACGATAATCCATGACATAGGTCTCGTAAGGGATAGGAGAAAGGTGTTCATCTTCAGGCTGGCACCTCTCATCATCTACTCCATCCTTCTAGCCTCTATTTTAACCATAGGCTTGGCCTCTATCTTCCCGCTTACGGGTGTAGATGCCACAAAGTCCGACATTATGAATCTGCTCATAGCTCTTATGCTCTCTTCCTTCTGGGGAATTTTCCTATCGGCGATTTTGAGTACCACATCCAAGGAGTACGCATATTCAATCTTGGGCTCTTTCGCCGTAGCCGGTATTTTCCTCGCAATAGAAGACGTTGGAGAGGTCCTTTTTCCTTTCTTCAAGCTCCTTATCTGGCTCTCGAGTTCAGGACAAGAGCCCATGGGTTCCTGGGCGACAATCGGCCTTTCGCTCTTTATCCTCTCTCCTGCCCTGGCACTAAGAACGTTTGAAAGGGGGGATTACTATTGAGGAAAGGTCTCTGGATTGTTTTCATGGCGTCAGCTGTGCTATTTGCCCTAACGCTCTCAGGCCTCTTTTATCAGGCCTCAAAAGAGAATGTGAAGATAAAATTCCTTACTTTTGCGAACGAGCATGGTCCGTATCCCCTTTATTCAGTCTGCATGAAGGAGACCATCCTCCCCTTTGCTGGCGAATATACGATAGAGGGGCCCAATGCAACAGTGATAACTGCCGAGGGAAAGTTCAATGAAAGCTTCACGACAAAGCTTAGAGGAGTTGGAGTCACGGCGGTGCTAAGAAAGGATGGAGAAACTGTCATCACATTAAAACCAAGGGTAAAATTCCCGCTCCTCAACCTGGCCACAATAGTAGTGATAGGAGGTGTCGTGGGCTATGCTCTTAGAGTGCTCAAACTTGAGTAAGTCATATGGGAGTGTCAAGGCACTCGACAACGTGAGCTTCACTCTCGAAAAGGGCCTCTCCTTTATTCTCGGCCCTAACGGTAGCGGAAAGACAACCTTCATCAAGATAGTTAGCAACATAATAACCCCCGATTCGGGGGAGATAATGATACTCGGAAAGCACTACCTTGACCTTAAACCTAGCGAGATAGCTTTTTCATTTGAAAAAACGGTGTTTCCGCCTTCGGTCAGGGTCATTGACTGTCTCCACGCGGTTGGGGAGCTTCGGGGAAACGACAACACCGATGAGATAATTTCGCTCTTCGACCTCGAAAGTGTTAAGACGAAAAAATTCCGCGAACTTTCTCAGGGTTACAAGAGGAGATTTTTGGTTGCGAGCGCCTTTGTTGGCTTTCCAGATGTCGTTTTCTTGGATGAACCCTTCAGCAACGTCGACATAGTGGCAAAAAAGAAGATGATGGAAACATTCATCGAACTTAGAAAAGAGATTAACATAGTCGTCGTTTCCCACGTCTTTACGAACCTCAGCGAACTCGACAGCCTCGTGGTGCTATACAACGGTAAGGTCATGAAGAACCTAGGTAAAGATAAGTTACGTGAAATCCACGGATTTAAAGCGGTATTTGAGGATGGAACAGTTGTTATTAACGACGTGGAAAAGGTAAACCGACTAATTTTCTCCGGTAAGCGGCTGACCTCAATTGAACCACTATCCCTCGAGAGATGGCTCATGGAACTGTTTTAGCTGTCTAAAGAGGCTACAAGAAATTTGAATTCAAGAGTTCTGGGGCCGGGGCCGGGATTTGAACCCGGGCTACGGGATCCACAGTCCCGTGTGCTAGACCAGGCTACACCACCCCGGCCGCGCTCAGCCTTAGCTTCTGGGATATATTTATAAAGTTTTCGCCAGAATCCCGGAAAGAAGGCCCCTGGAAACGCTTAACCTTTGAAACCGCTCTTAGGAATGACTTCAGAAATCTCCGGGAGGAAAATAGGATGAAGGCTAAGAGGGAAGCCCTCCTGGGCCTTTTGAGAGCCATTGAGGAAGGCAAGGTTGACGAGGACATAATATATCTGCTCCTCCTCATTAACTCCATAAAGGGCGTCTACACGACCTCTTCCTGTTCGGGGAGGATAGGTATCATAGAGGAGCCCGCCCTCGGTGCTAAACCTCTCTCTCGCTGGCTTGTCAAGGTTCACAGGCCCCTGACCTTCGAGGAGGCGAAAGAAGCCCTAATGAGGGCAGAGAGGGGGCTGATATTCCTCAAGAGCCAGCCACCCATATTCCACGTTGTCTCTGAGAATCTCGAAATCGCGAAGAAGGTTCACGCCCTCGGTCTCGCCTCGGGCTTCAAATACACAACCTTCAAGGCCATATCAAGCCGCTATCTGGTCGAGATAAACGGAACCGAGTACCTAACGGTGCCCCTTGGGAGGGATGGGAAGGTCTTCGTGGACGATGAATATCTTCTCTTCGCCCTTGAGGTAGGAAACGAGATGCTGAGGAGAAGCAAGGAGCGGCTTCCCCGCCTTGAGGAGAACTTCAGAAAGCTAAAGGAGGAGCTGGGGGAGGACGAGCTCTTCAGAAAGCTCACCAGGTGATAAGCTGCCAGTCGAGGAGGCCTGTCGCTGTAATGTAAGCCCACTCCCTCATGCATTCATGCTCAATATCTAAGTGCTTGACATCCTGTGTCGTCGAAAAACGTCTTATCGCCCTAGCCACTTCTCTGTCACATAGGCCGCAGTTGTGAGGTCCTCTCGGTGAACCGGCCCCGACAGGGTCGCAGAGGAACCTTTTCTCCGGGAACTTTTCCTTCGCCCATTTCAGCACCTCGATGACGCTCCAGAGCCAAGGTGGCCTGTATTCATTCCTATCCCAAAGCCTTTCGTAGATGGTTCCCTTCTGGATGTTGGTAAGGTTTATGGAGAATGTGTCGGTATAAGGAGCAGCCCTCTCTATGCTCGCCTTGATGTCCTCAATGGCGTCCTTCTCCCCCAGGAACGCCGGCTTAAAGAGCAGGTAAGTCTTGACGAACGCGCCTGCCCCTCTTATTCTCTCGCTCGCCCTCACGAAGTCCTCGAAAGTGTTCCCCTTGTTTATGGAAACATCTGCCACGTCATCGTTGGCCGTTTCAAGGCCTATAGCAACTTCAAAGTGCTTCCCCTCTACCCTCTTAGCTAGTTCCCTCACCCACTCCTCCCTCACGAGCTCGCTCCTGGTCTCTACCACTACCTCATAAACGTTGTCCAGCTCCGCGATGGCCTCGAATATCTTGTGCCTCGTCTCCCTCCCGACCTCAGCCGAGTCAAAGAAAGAGCCAGAGGTGAATATCCTGACGGCGAAGCGGCCCTCCTTTCCCCGTATCTTATCGAGTGCCTCCAAGAAATGGCCAAATATCCTCTCCTGGCTCGTCTCCTTCGGGGCCTGAGCCGGGTAGGAGCACATGTAGCAGGCCTTACCGAACCGGTAACGATAGCAACCTATCGTGGGCAGGATCACGAAGAGAACCTTCCCGGGCTCGCCAGCTACATTGTCCTCGCTCACCCAGTACATTCCAACACCCGATTCCCTTAAGGAACGCCGCTTAAAAGGGTTGCCATTGACCATAGGCCTTCGTGTCCACTTGGATGACCTACACTCACAGGCATTAAGGCATGTGATGGGCAATGGACATACTTGAAACACTCCTCAACATCATTGCTCTGGGCTCTTTTGCCATGGTTATTGTGCCCCTTGTCCTCGTGCTTGGCACACGGCATCTTCCCCAACCACTTCTCCCGAATCCGGCGATCCTCCTGCCTATAGGTCTCATCCTACTCGTAGCGGCCCGGCACTTCCTCAGCGAATGGTACGGCAAGGTGCCCATCTACGTTGTCGAGGAGTGACCCTTTCCCCCTTTTTCTTACCACAAAATTTAACCGAGCAGATACCCTTATTCTCCCGGTGGTAGCATGGGACTGC
Source organism: Pyrococcus yayanosii CH1 (assembly GCF_000215995.1). Taxonomy (NCBI): domain Archaea; kingdom Methanobacteriati; phylum Methanobacteriota; class Thermococci; order Thermococcales; family Thermococcaceae; genus Pyrococcus; species Pyrococcus yayanosii. The sequence continues at coordinate 1,130,315 of NC_015680.1, forward strand.
TCGAGGACAAGGCACTGGTAGAGGCAGCCCTCTTTGTGGCCGGACGACCCCTGAGCCTGAAGGAGCTCTCGAAGGCCCTTGGCATAAAATCGCTCGAATACTTGGAGAAGCTGATAGAACTTATAGCGAGCGAGTATGAGGAAAGGAAGAGCGCGATCGAAGTAGTAAAGGTCCTCGGAGACAAGTGGGTTATGCAGTTGAAACAAGAGTACTCCCAGAAGGTCATCCACTTAATGCCCAAACCCGAGCTCAGGGCTGGCGAGCTGAAAACATTGGCGCTCATCGCTTACCTTCAGCCCGTTGAGCAGAGCAAGATAATAAAGCTACGCGGAAGCCAGGCCTACGAGCACATAAAGAAGCTCCTTGAGATGGGCTTGATTTATGCGGAGCCCTACGAGAGGACCAAACTCCTTGGCACAACGCAGAAGTTCGCCGAGCTCTACGGCTTCCCCGAGAATGATCCCGAGCTAATCAAGGAAGCCTTCAAGAAGGTAATACATTCAGAGTATGCTGACCTGATGGAAAAAATCGAAAAGAACAACCGAAAAGACAAAAGAGAAGAAGCTTAAGGGAGCGAAGCCGGAATTCTTCCCTCATCCCTCCCTGTAAGTGAACGTCCCGTTGTAGATTCCGACCCCGGTGTATAGACCAAAGACCGCATATCCATCTTCGTTAACATGTCCCCAGCCGGGAATCACATGGCACAGGCAGTTAGGATCATAGGGAAAAATCTTATCAAAGATGACCTCCGTCCCGCTAAAGATTAAAACCCGGCCAAAAGCAGGAGACCCGTCCCCCTGCGGCTGCTCGAATCCCAGAATTGTATAGTTTCCCGCCGACGACACGAAAACGTTCCTCTTTGGCCATGGATTTTCGCCGAGGCTTAGTTTTTTGATGAGCCCTTGCTTGCCAAATATATAAACGAAATCATCACCAACCCAGCGCCTGACAAAAGACATCTCACGAGGTGCTGAATAAATCTCAACGACAAAAAGATAATTGCTGGTGTTAGAAATAAGAATTTGAGGATAACTTAAACCCTCTTTACTGGACATTTCCGACCCGTAATTGATAGTCCAATAGTAATAGTAAGGGTGTTTTAGCTCATAACTCCACAACAATTTCCCCTCATAACTACATACAACCAAGCGCTTTACATTCACTGTAATTATTTTGTTTAAGACCGTTACATTAGTCTCATATCTAGTTATATTCACAATGACAAAGGGAACGTTCATGGTCCTTGTATCCTCAATAGATGCCACGAATCCCCAGGTAAAGAAGTAAGCACTGGATGAGTTTATCCTGTACGTTTTCCCATCCCCTACTTTAACGTAATAACCCCTAACCCTTATGTACAATCCTTTATTTTCTACAGCCCGCAATACTACTGTGCCGTCAAATTTACCAATGACTTCAAAGTTTTCCTCGTTGACTTTCACTAGAGCCATAAGAGGACACTTATCATTTGAACTTCCTTTGTTAGTCCAGTCTGAGTATGCTACAAAAACCATTAGGACGAAAGCAATAAGGGAAAATACAAGAAGGCTTCTTTTCATCCCCACTCCCCCACTCCTTCAAGTCTTTCCTGGTGATATATATTTGAATATAAAGTTAAGGAAATCCCTGTTTCGCTACCTCCTCCGAAAGATCTACTTGATAACCATGGGTATTGAGAATAAAAAGGAAATCCTGCAAGTACTTTTATTTTCTGACCAATAATCTTGTAGAGCCCTCCATCCTGATCATCAGGGTAACTATGTATCTCGTCGGACGGCCACGAATCTATTGAAGGGTAGTAAGTAGCCTCGCTCCATAGTTCAAACTTAATGTATCCTGACTCTACAGGAGAATTATCGAAGTAAACCGTTGTTTGATCTCTCCTTATCCAATCAGCATATCCCTGAATAAAGTACTTTACATGGATCTTTTCAATTTCACTAGCTGTTATTCCGTACTCTCTAGCAAGATAACTAAGTATCCAATCTTTTACGCTAAAACGGTCTCTATATGTCGTCCATATGAATGTGTAAACCGTTCCATCGTACAAAATCGCTGAAGCGTACGTTCCCACAAAATAACCCGATCTAAAATATAACGTTGCAGGGTCTCGACGCTTATTGGTAATTTTATTCCCATAGTAATCATAGATATTATCTATTGTCCAAGTGGGGGGATCACTAATATATAGTGGGGATACTAGGCTCTTTAATTCCTCCCCAAGTATTACTTTCGTTAATTCAGTAGCAGTATTGAAATCGAGGTCTATCCCTTTCATTTTTGCTATTTTTTCAAGATCAATACCCTCTTTCTTAGCAAAATCTATTAGGAGCTCCTTTATACCCTCGTAAGACATACGCTTCATCGTCTTCCATGTGTACTCACTCAGATAGTTAAAGAACTCTCTCATGTCCACGCCATTCTCTTCAGCAAACGTATAGTGCCCGAAGTTTAAGCTCTCTCAAACCAAAATGCTCCACCTCCACTGTAAACGTTTGATTACCAACACGCACCTCCTTAACCTCAGTAAACCCCCTAAGTGGAAGGGTAAGCATCGTACTCCCCATGCGTAATTCCACCATTCCTTCCATGTTGTTCTTATCGCTTGGTGCTCCCGCAACCACAATTCCTATCACTGCTCCCAAAACTAACAACCCCCACAGTAATTCGAGTATCTTCCTCCCCATAGTTAGTACCCCCTACGAGATTTTACACATTATACTTATGAAAACTTACATATTATAAGTTTTATTGTTGTCTTAAACATTCTAAACCAGTGTTTAACATTGTTTTTTGATGTCAAAGTTACGATAATGCGAGGGGATTCGGACACTAACCCACAGCCTCTTCCTAAACGAAGAGCTCCAGCCTCTCATTCAGGTTTAAAGCATCGTATGTCCAAAAACTTAAATACCTCAACTCCAGCATTACTATTCAGGTGAGTGGTTATGGGCGTGCTTACCAAAGAGGACATCGTCGAAAGAATCCGACAGATTAAAAATATGAGCCCGCAGGAGATTGAAGCTAAAATCTGGGAACTTATGAAAGAACATAACATTTCTGAACATGCTGCCGCCTTACTGCTCGCCGAAGAACTCGGGGTTTCTCTCAGCGAAGGCGGAGCACTCATGAAGATAGGGGACCTCGTCCCCGGAATGACCGACGTCAACATAGTGGGGAGAGTCATAAAGAAGTACCCGCCCAGGGAGTACACGAAGAGGGACGGGAGCGTCGGAAGGGTAGCCAGCCTTATAATCTACGATGACACCGGCAGGGCAAGGGTCGTTCTCTGGGACGGAAAGGTCGGCGAGTACTATGAAAAGGTTCAGATCGGGGACATCGTCAAGGTTCTGGACGCCCAAGTACGGGAGAGCCTTTCAGGCCTGCCGGAGCTACACGTGAACTTCAGGGCGAGGTTGATAATAAATCCCGATGACCCGAGGGTTGAGGACATACCTCCCCTTGAGGCCGTGAAGATAGCCACCTACACGAGGAGACCCATAAAAGAGCTCAGCGACGGCGACAGGTTCGTGGAGGTAAGGGGAACTATAGCCAAGATATACAGGGTCCTAGTCTACGACGCCTGCCCAGAGTGCAAGCGAAAGGTAGATTATGACCCCGGAATGAACGTCTGGATATGCCCAGAGCACGGTGAGGTTCAGGCAATGAAGATAACCATACTCGACTTTGGCATCGATGATGGAACCGGCTACATAAGGGCCACCCTCTTTGGCGACGACGCGGAGGAGCTCTTGGGAGTGGGGGCGGAGGAGATAGCGGAGAGGCTCAAGGAGCTTGAGGGGATGGGAAGCACCCTTAAGGAGGCTGCAAGGAAGCTCGCCGAGGAGGAATTCTACAGGCTCGTAGGCAGGGAGATAATCGTCAGGGGCAACGTAGTCGAGGACAGGTTCCTGGGCCTAATCCTCAGGGCCTCAAGCTGGGAGGAGGTCGACTATACGAGGGAGATCGCAAGGGCGAGAGAGGAGCTCAGAAAAGTCCTGAAGGAGGTGCTCTGAAATGGAGGTTACGGTGAGAAGAAGAAGGCCGGCGGTAGAGAAGAAAATTGCCGAGATAAACGAGAACGATACGCGGGTCTCGCTAATTGGCAGGGTCATAAAGGTCGACAAGCTCGAATATATGTTCTGGCTTGATGACGGGACGGGCGTCGCGGTAATCGAGAGCGAGGCCGAGCTCCCCAAGGTTGGACAGACGGTGAGGGTCATAGGGAGGGTAATAAGGAACGAAGAAATCCATATATACGCGGAGGTCGTCCAGGACTTCAGCGATGCTGACTTGGAGGCTCTCGAAGAGATTAGGGAGCTGGAGAGGAAGGCCCTGCCCAGGCTCGAAAACGAACTTGTGTGGTGGTCTGAATGAAGAAGCGCTTACCCGCAACTCGGGTTTACATCAGGGATATCCTCGAAGGCTTTTTCGTAAGGAGCGAGGGAGATTTTGAGCCCAACTATCTAATAACAAGAGACGCTCGCAAGATATACAGGGCAAAGATCGTGGGAACGGTCGTCAGAGAACCGGTCATAGCCGAGGACGAGACCTATGGGAAGTTTCAAGTGGATGATGGCACCGGGGTTATCTGGGTGCTCGGCTTCAGGGACGACACAAAGTTCGCGAAGCTCGTGAAGAAGGGCGATCTTGTCCAGATAATAGGCAAGATAGCGGAGTGGAGGGACGACAAGCAGATACTCGTGGAAGGCGTCGCTAAGGTTCACCCCAACATGTGGATACTCCACCGCTACGAGGCACTTAAGGAAAAAGTTGAGCACGTTAAAAAGGCTAGGATAGCTTTTGAGCTTTACAACCAGTACGGCATAACGGCCAAGGCTAGGGTCATAGCCAAGAACAAGGGAATCCCCGAGGAACTCTTGGAAACGATAGACGAGCTCTACGCCATAATGATGGAGCAGAGGGCAAGCCTTGAAGAGCCCGTCGAGGAGTTCATAGAGGAGGAACTTGATGAAGGGAGAGAAGAGAACGAGGAGCTTGAAAGGGCCAAGAAGGACATCCTTGAGCTCCTAAGGAACAAGAAGACAGCTCTCTCACGGAAGTATATTTTGAAGAAGCTGGGGGACAAGTACGACGAAGAGACGATAGAGGACGCCTTAGCCGAGCTGCTCGTGGATGGCGAGATATACGAGCCAGAGGCTGGCTACTACAAGCTTCTCGAGTAGGCCCCAAACTTTAAGTATTTTCTCGCCTAAGATTGCTTGGTGATGAGACTATGGAGCAAGGCCAAGCCAACCAGCTCGTAAATAAGTTCGTTGTCTCCCTTACAGAGGGCAAAATACTTGGTTACGTTACCGACATAAACGTTGAGGTAGAGGGGAACCAATTCTACTTTATCCTCAAAATGAAATCCTTAGAGAACCTCTCAAGGGGAGAGTTTCATCCAAGCATGTTCTCCTCCGAGAATAAGCTGAAGATCAAGCCTACTGACATCGTTAACGTCGGGCCCGACGTCATAATCCTCGGAGATGGGAAAGTTCCGCCCTTGAGGGAAGTGGAAAGGCTCGCCCAGATAGCGGAGGAGTACAACTCCCTAGTCAAAGAGCTCGAGCTCAAGGAGAGAGAAATAGAGCGACTCAAGGAGGAGAATAAAAACCTCGAAAGGGAGATTGAAGAACTCAGGAGGAAGCTGAAGAGGCTCCAGATAATAGAGGACGACTTCGGCCACCTCAAGGAGCAGTTGCTCAAGCAGGAGGGCCAGCTGGAAATGGCCCGTGAGTACATAAAGCTCCTTGAGGGCCTCAGGCACGATATAGACGCCATGAAGGCCAATATAGAAACCCTCATGTCCGGATACATAGAGGATACCGTCAGGAGAATAGTGAACGAGGAGCTAAACGCAAGGGGGCTCAAAAAGACGATACTTTAGCCGAATATCTGAGGGCCGAACACGTGGAGGAATATCTCCACCGCTATGAAAACGAGGACTATTGCGACCGCCCCCTTTGGGCTAACCTTTATTGCCTTCGTATCCTCGTCGAAAAACCTCATGAGACCGGCTCCCGTTGGTGGTAGAGTAGTTTTCTCCTTCGCCATGTTACCTCCCCTGATAGGGTGGGGAGTCGAATATAAAAGGTTTTCCCAAAGCTTATAACCGTCCGGCCCCGATAATTATCGCCCCGGGGAAACCGCGGGGGAGTAGCTTAGGCCTTAGCCGGGCCATGACTCCCCTTCGCTCCCCCGGGGTACATCACTCTTCGTCCTCCCTATAAGGTGCCGTTATAACCTTCCTTATTTCCCTCGCGATCTTCTCACCTATTCCCTCCACCTGCATAAGCTCAGCGACACTGGCCGTGAAGACCCTCTCAACGCTCCCAAAGTGTCTTAGCAGCCTCCGGGCAAGGGTTGCGGAGACGTAAGGTAGGCCCTCAACTATGAGCCTCTGCCTCTCGGCCAACGTCAGGGCCTTCTTCTCGCTCCTCAGCCTCACATCCTTCTTCCTCTCCTCTTGCTCCCTCCTCGCTATCAGGAATATGAACTGGGCAGTCTCCTCCGGGGAATACGAGAAGAGCACCGGAACACCGAAGTCAACCGTCACGGCCGCAAGCGCCCCCCTTATGGCGTTGGGGTGGACGTTCCTTATACCGTAGAGCTGGCCTTCCACTATGAGAAGAGGTCTTGGATACGCATCTTTGAGCCTTTTGACTTGGTCGAAGAGGCGACCGTCGATTATTGACTGGAGGAAGTCGTTGGCTGATTTCCTCTCTATGCCGACGTCTTCGCTTACGACATAGTCGGCGACGTCAAGAGTCTTAACCTCAATCTTAAGGCCCAGCTCCTTTAGCTTCTTCACTACGGGGCTCTTAAGCTCCCTGCTATCCACGTAAACTATGATGCCCCGGCCCCTCCTCTCCTCAACCTTCCACGCCTCCTCTCCCCTCTCCTCCTTCTCAGAAGGTTTCACGAAGACCTCCAAAGAAGTCTGCCTTTCCCTCCTGAGCATTTCGTTCACCCTCTTTATCGTCTCGACCATGAGTCTCTCTTTCTGCCGGGAGCTCCAGTAGTAAGCTTCATCCCGGGTTCCACGGGCCATCAGGATTACCACCCGTCCTGGCTTGTGTCTCCCTGTTCTCCCTCTCCTCTGAACGCTCCTTATAGCAGAAGGAACGGGCTCGTAGAAGACGACCATGTCAACCTCAGGAACGTCAAGGCCCTCTTCGCCAACGCTTGTAGCAACTAAAACGTTAAAGTCTCCCCTCGCGAAGGCATCCAAGATCGCCTTCTGCTCCCTCTGGCTCATTCCCCTATCCCCTTCTCGACTCGCTTGCCCCACGAAGCGCCTAGCCTTTAGACCCATCCTTGAAAGCTCTTCTACGAGCTTCTTTGCAGTCTCCCTGTAGTTCGTGAAGACTATAACCTTCGATGCCCGCTTTTTATCTAGTTGCTCCCTCAGGAGCTCCTTGAGCTTGTCTATCTTCGGATGGTCGAGGCCAAGTTCTCTAGCCTGTACGAGTAGTGATATCGCCTTCTTCATCCTCATATCCCGGAATAGCTCCCTACTGGCCTTTATTCTCCCGGCTTTGGCTTCTTCGTAGAGTTTTTTCAGGTAAACCCTGAGGGCGGAAAGACCCTGCGTCTCCAGAAGCTCTATGGCGTGGTGAAGCTTTAGGGCCATGGCATGGTAGAGAAGAAGCCGCCCGAGGTCGTGGTTGCCCTTGGCAATTTCCTCACCTATTATCTGGCCGGCCCTGAGGACCTCCTTCTTGGGGAGGTCGGGCGATGGCGAATCTATAAGGCCAGCCTCCGCTAGGGGCCTTAGGGCGTCCTGGAGCATGTCGCGGAGAAGCTTCCTGACTTCTTTATATAGGGGAGGGAGCTCGACCTTCACCCACTCGAACTTAATCCCATGGACGTAAGGCCTGACGTCCGGAGAATCCTCAGTCCTAACCTCCACATGCTCTATGCCAAGGTTCCTTATGACTTCCATTATCTTCTCCTCACTGCTACCGGGGGAAGCTGTAAGCCCGATTACGAGGGGATTCCTCGCCTGCCTCCTGTACTCCTTCGCTATAAAGACGTAGGCGTAATTGCCGACTGCCCTGTGAGCCTCATCGAACACGAGCAGAGACACGTCCTCAAGGTTTATCCTTCCAGTGAGAAGGTCGTTCTCAACCGTCTGCGGGGTCGCAACGATTACTTTCGCCCTCGCCCAGGCTCTCGCCCTCTCCTCCGGCCCCATCTCGCCTGTGAGGGCTACCACCTTCTCAGGGGGAAGATTAAAGAGCCGCCTAAAGCTCTCGGCGTGCTGGAGAACGAGGGGTTTCGTCGGTGCGAGCATAAGGACCTTACCGCCATACTTTGAGAGCCTGTAGTCGGCTATCATCATGGCTATCAGGGTCTTGCCGAGGCCGGTCGGAAGGACTATCAGGCAGTTACGCTCCTTGCACCGTGCGTAGATGACCTCCTGGTAAAGGCGGGGTTGGATTAAGTCTTTGCGGAGGAGCATCGATGAATCTCCTCATGGAAGTTAATAAAATCATCGGAGGGCCTCAAGGATTATCTTGAGGAGCTCCTCGCTGTTGACGGCCACTATGTCTATCCTATCGGTGGCACTAAAGCTGATCTTTAGCTCTCTTCCCTCTGCATCCCTGACGAGGGCCCCTGCCTCTCTCGCGATTATAATGCCTGCAGCCACGTCAGTCGGCCTCACGTATCTCCTTACATCAACGACGGCATCGAGCCTGCCGGAGGCAAGATAAGCCAGCTCAAGTGCTATCGCACCAAGCGTTCTCGTCCTCTTAACCCTGCGAATTAACTCTCCTCCCCTTTCCCTTGTGTAAAAGCTTATCGAGGCCTTTCCATCGAACTTCCTGACCCTTATCCTTCTTCCATTCAGATACGCCCCCCTGCCAGGTATTCCTTCGTAGAAGCGCTCCACTATGGGCTCGTATATGAAGGCGTATATCGGCCCTTCCTTCTCGAACACCGCCATACTAACAGCGAAAAAAGGTATTCCGGAGATGAAGTTATAGGAACCATCCAGCGGATCAACTATGACAGTATAGTCGCTCCCCTCGTTTAATACACCCGTCTCCTCCGTAACCACGTTTACACCCAGCTCTCCCAGGTAACCCAGGATGATGTCCTCAGCCACCCTATCGACGAGCTTCGTCTCATCCCCGCTCGGCCCCCTTCCCACGAGCTTTCCGGCCTCTGGACTCCCGAAAAGGGGCATTACGGTTTCCTCGAAGGCGCTCACTATGTCAAAGGCAACCTTCCTCCACCATTTAGCTTCCAATTTCACACCCCCATGAGCATTCTGAGGAGGTTCCGGGTTCCGGGGGCAAATCCAAGGATGAATATGACCATCCTTACGAAGTCCAGCAACTCCTTGTCCTCCCCCTCCCTCTCAAGCTCTCTCATCAGCCAGAGGGCCACGTAAAGAACGGTAAACTTGAGAGGATACATTACGGCCGCAGTCCCCGTGAGGGCCATGAGGAATCTAGGGAGAACGTGTTGCTCCCAGTAATTCATGAAGTCGACACCAACGAACGTCGTAGTGGCATCGTAGAAGTGGACGTAGAAGAGGTAACTGTTCTCTCTCACAAGGGAAAGCTTCTTTGAAAGAGCATAAACTGCAAGCTCTGCCACGGCGAGGGCGGGTAGAAAGTACTTAAGGACGGCCCAGTTAAAGTCAACATCTCCCCTCGCGAGGAGGGCCGCGAGATCAACGGCTACGAGACCCCAGCCGAACCAGAGAAATACCCTCCTCCAGTCCTCAAAGAGCCTATGGGTTACAAGGAGGGCCGAGAAAGTTATGACGAAGACTAAAAAGTATATGCCCGGCGATACTGTGAGGTAAGTTCGAGGATAGACGCCAGCATCTGTAAGGGCTCTCGTGAAGGCTCCAAAGACCATGTAGGGGATTAGGGCCCTGAAGAAGGCGTTATCGTATTTTATACCGAGCCTATTGAGGACCCTGTAAACGAAGAGCGTGGCAACGCCCAGGATGATCGCGTAGGTGAGGGTGTTCACGACGTTGTAGCCGGTGTTATATCTTATTGGGTCTATGAAGTACCGCTGAAAAAACTCCTCCAGCATTTCACCACCGGGGAGAAATTGGGAGAAAGGGTTAAAGGTTTTATGGAAAAGGGAAATCAGAACTGCGGGCAGATGTCCTTCTCGGTCGGGGGCTCTGGGTTAAGGCCCTTCCTCTGGCGTATCTGCCTGATGATGTTGATGGCCAGCTCGTTGGGCACCTTCTTGAAGCCCGCGTGCTCGGTGCTCCAGAGGGCCCTTCCGCTGGTGGCACTCCTGATTGCCCCGGCGAATCCGAACATCTCCGCAACTGGAGCCTCGGCGATTATGGTCATCACCTCACCCTCCTGCCTCATGTCCACGAGCTGACCGCGCCTCTGGCTGATCTCCCTGCTGACGGCGCCCATGTACTCGTAGGGTATGTTGATGATAACCTTCTGGTAGGGCTCGTAGAGAACTGGACCGGCCTTCATCATTGCACAGTGGATGGCAGTCCTGATTGCCGGATAGATCTGGGCCGGACCCCTGTGAACGTTGTCCTCGTGAACCTGAGCGTCGATGAGCCTGACGATGACCTTCATGACTGGCTCCTTAGCGAGCGGACCCTCGTCCATGGCCTGGTGGAATCCATCTATGAGCAGGTCCATAACCTCATTAAGGTACTGGATACCCTTGGTGTTGTCGAGGAACATGTTGCCGTTGTAAATGTCCACAATGCCCCTCGCAATATCGTAGTCCATGCCAAGCTCGGCAAGCTTCTTGGCAGTCTCCTTCGGGTTCTTGATGCGGCCCTCGGGTATTATGCCCTCCTTGATAGCGTTGTAAATCTCGTCGGGCATTGGCTCGACGACTATATAGAACCTGTTGTGCTTGTTCGGGCTCTTGCCTTCGACCATCGGGCTGGCCTTAGTTATGCTCTCCCTGTAAACGACTATTGGCTCGGAGACCTCTATATCGATGCCCCAGTCGCGCTTGAGCTTGTGAAGCTTGACCTCAAGGTGGAGCTCACCCATACCGCTAAGGAGGTGCTGGCCAGTTTCTTCGTCGATCTTGACGTGGAGCGTGGGATCTTCCTTAGCGAGCTGCCTGAGTGCTTCAATGAGCCTTGGCAGGTCTTTAACGTTCTTGGCCTCTATAGCCACGGTGACGACGGGCTCGCTGACGTAGTGAAGAGCCTCAAACGGTTCGATGGGCTCCTCGGAGACCGTCTCACCGGCCATGGCATCCCTTAGACCCGTAACGGCGACGATGTTTCCGGCTGGAACGGCCTCCATGTTTATCCTCTCGGGACCCATGTAGATGCCAACCTGCTGAATCCTAGCCTTCCTCTTGCCCGTTATCAGATAGACCTCCTGGCCGGTCCTAACAGTTCCGCTCCAGACACGACCGGTAGCAACTTCACCAGCGTGCTTGTCGATGATTATCTTCGTGACGACCATGACCATCTTGCCCTTCGGGTCGCAGTTGAGCATGGCCTGGCCTATCTCGCTGTTGATGTCACCCTGCCAGAGGTGCGGAATCCTGTACTTCTGGGCCTCGATGGGGCTGGGTAGGTGCCTGACGACCATATCGAGAACCACTACGTGGAGCGGTGCCTTTTGCCTGAGGGCCTTGTTGTCTCCCTTTAGAGTTAGGTCTATTATCTCGTTGAACGTGACCCCGGTCCTCTTCATGAAGGGAACGCTGAGGGCCCAGTTGTAGTATGCACTACCGAAGGCGACGCTACCGTCCTCAACCCTCACCATCCACTTCTTCTTGTACTCCTCGGGGGCATACCTCTGGATGAGCCTGTTAATGTCGGTGATTATCTTAGCGAAGCGCTCCATCATCTGCTGGGGCGTGAGCTTGAGCTCCCTTATCAGGCGATCCACCTTGTTTATGAAGAGAACAGGCTTGACGTACTCCCTGAGAGCCTGCCTAAGGACGGTTTCAGTCTGGGGCATAACACCCTCGACGGCATCGACGACGATGATTGCACCATCGATGGCTCTCATAGCCCTAGTAACGTCACCGCCGAAGTCAACGTGACCCGGAGTGTCGATGAGGTTGATAAGGTAGTCCTTGCCCTCGTAGTTGTGGACCATCGAAACGTTGGCCGCGTTGATTGTAATTCCTCTCGCCTGCTCCTGCTCGTCAAAATCTAAAACGAGCTGCTTTCCGGCAAGCTCTTCGCTTATCATTCCCGCTCCTGCCAGCAGGTTGTCGCTCAGCGTAGTCTTACCGTGGTCAATGTGAGCGGCGATACCCATGTTCCTTATCCTCTCGGGCTGCAGCATGAGCTCCTTAATCTTGGCAATCATCTCCTCTCTACGACCCATCTATACCACCCCTCGGCACACACTTTCGGGGCCCCGTTATAAATCTTTCCCAAACGCCGTCAGTGTGTCGAGGAGGAGCAGAGAAGTAGAAAGACCACCACAAGGATGGAGCAAGACCTAAGGCCGACCTCCATGGACATCGTGGAGAATTGAAATAATGAAAGAAGGGTTCAGAAGAAGGGGTTCCTGAACTTCTTACCGGCGTAGACGGCAACGCCCTCGAGCTCCTCCTCTATGCGGATGAGCTGGTTGTACTTAGCGTTCCTGTCGCTTCTGGCCGGTGCACCGGTCTTTATCTGACCCGCATTGAGGGCAACGGCCAAATCTGCTATCGTCGCATCCTCGGTCTCGCCGGAGCGGTGCGAAACTACCACGCCGTAACCGGCCCTGAAGGCAGTGTAAGCTGCGTCCATTGCCTCGCTCAGCGTTCCAATCTGGTTGACCTTGAGTAGGAGAGCGTTGGCGGCCCCCATCTGGATGCCCTTCCTGAGCCTCTTCGGGTTGGTAACGAAGAGGTCATCGCCGACTATCTGAACCTTGTCCCCGAGCTCCTTGGTAATGAGAGCAAAGCCCTCGAAGTCCTCCTCGTAGAGGGGGTCCTCGATGGAGACTATCGGATAAGCCGAGATAAGCTCCTTGTAAAGGTCTATGAGCTCCTCTCTGGTGTACTCCTTGCCCGAGACCACGTACTTACCGGTGTCAGGGTGGTAGAATTCCGTCGAGGCGGCGTCTATTGCAAGGGCTATCTCGTCGCCCGGCTTGTAGCCGGCCTCCTCTATCGCCTTGACGAGAACTTCAAGAGGCTCTCTGACGTCGCTCATGGGCGGTGCAAAGCCGCCCTCGTCACCGACGTTGACGGCGAGCTTGCCGTACTTTTCGGCAAGAATGCCCTTGAGGGTGTGGTAGGTCTCGCTTATCCACCTGATTGCCTCCCTGAAAGAGTCAGCCCCTATGGGCATTATCATGAACTCCTGGAAGTCGAGCTCGTTTCCGGCGTGAACACCTCCATTTATGACGTTGCTCAGGGGTACTGGAAGGATGTAGGCGTTGACCCCCCCAATGTACTGGTAGAGCGGAAGGCCGAGGGAATTAGCGGCCGCCTTGGCAACGGCGAGAGAAACCGCGAGAATCGCGTTGGCACCGAGGTTACTCTTGTTCTCGGTTCCGTCAAGCTCGAGAAGGAGGGTGTCAATCTCCCTCTGCCACCTCACATCCATTCCGATAAGCTCAGGGGCAATTATCTTGTTGACATTCTCAACGGCCCTCCTGACGCCCTTACCGCGGTAGCGCTTTCCACCATCGCGAAGCTCAAGGGCCTCGTGGGTTCCAGTGCTCGCTCCGCTGGGCACAGCCGCTCTTCCCATGCTTATCGGCGTGTACACGTCGACCTCGACGGTGGGGTTGCCCCTGCTATCAAGTATCTCCCTGGCCACGACGGATGTAATCTCAAAGGGGTTCTCCATGGCCATCACCCGGGGTGGTATCGACCCTAACCTTAAAAAATCCTATGGCCTAAGCTTGAAGCCCAGCTCGACGAGCTTGAAGATTACCTCGATGGGCAGGCCAACGACGTTGTAGTAGTCACCCCGAATCCATTCCACGAGAAGACCGCCCTTTCCCTGTATTCCGTAAGCTCCGGCCTTATCCCTCCACTCCCCCGTCGAGAGGTACCAGTTTATGAGAAGGTGTGAAAGGGCTCTGAACTTAACCTCCGTCCTCGAGAAGCCCTCAATTATCTTTCCGCCGTGGACTATGCAGTAGCCCGTTATGACTTCATGGACCCTGCCGCTGAGCCTCTCGAGCATTTTCCTAGCCTCGTCCTCGTCTCTCGGCTTCCCGAGGATTTCCCCGTCTATCACTACCACCGTGTCAGCCCCGACGACCGTATGCCCCAATCCCATCTTTTCCGCAACTTTCATAGCCTTCCTCCGGGCAACCTCAACCGCGTGTTTTTCAGGTGTCTTGGCGTAGCTTTCCTCGCCGACGCCGCTCGGGACGACGATGAAGTCCTCGAAGAACTTGGCGAGAATTTCCCTCCTCCTCGGACTCGCGGAGGCAAGCACCAGCATTCCACCACCCGGAGGTAGGTGGGCGATAACGTTTTAAAGACATCGACATCAGGGGAGCATGCAGTGGTCATCGCGCACGGCTCGGGGGTCTCCGAGAAGGAACCCACCGGGCCTCGTGGAGGTGAGGGAAATGAAGTACCCAAAGCAGATAAGAACTTACTGCCCGTTCTGTAAGAAGCACACGATTCACAAGGTTGAGAGGGTCAAGAAGAGGCCAAGGAGTGAGCTTAGTGCTGGTCAGAGGCGCTTCAGGAGGGTACTCAAGGGCTACGGAGGATTCCCAAGGCCAAAGCCTGAGGGTAGGGAGAAGCCCGTCAAGAAGCTCGACCTTAGGTTCAGATGTACCGTCTGCGGGAAGGCCCACACAAGGGGAGAGGGCTTCAGGGTTAAGAAATTCGAGCTCGTTGAGGTGTGAGCCATGACGCTCCCTAAGGGGCTCATTCCAATGCCCCGCTCCCGCTTCCTGAGAGTCAAGTGCATCGACTGCGGCAACGAGCAAATAGTCTTCAGCCACCCGGCAACTAGAGTCAGGTGCCTCGTCTGCGGTGCCACCCTCGTGGAGCCCACGGGTGGCAAAGGCATAGTGAAGGCCAAAATACTAGAGGTCCTCGAGTGATTCAGAGCTCCAGCGTGATTTCCGCATAACTCCTCGGGTCTTCCCAGACCCTAACCCTCACCCTCTTCACATTCTTCCCCGCCCTTTCAACAATCCTCTCAGCGAACCACTCCGCAATAAGCTCCGCCGTCGCATTCGGCTTGTCAAGTATCACGACCTCCCCCTCCGGTAGCTCAAGCCTCTTCCCGTTCTTCTCCACGATAATCACGCCATCCTTCCTCCCAACGACCCAGTCCCGACTCACGAGTATCCTGTGGTCTAAATGCTTCACGAGGGAGCTCAGGTGGTTGAAATCGAAAATCATCCCGCTTTCATTCAGCTCGCCCCAAATCTCCACCTCGACCCTGTAAGTGTGGCCGTGGATTCTTAGGCACTTGCTCTCGTAGGGCAGAGACAGAAAATGACTGGTGTCGAACTCCTTCGCCCAGTATATCTTTCGCGTAACTCCCATGATGGCACCCATGAGGTGTTGGTGTTAAAGTTTAAAAGTGCCCCGGCCGACTCCATCTCGGGTGCGCACGATGATACTCCAGGTTGCCCTGGATCTAACGGACATAGAGCAAGCCATTTCTATCGCAGAGAAGGCCGCTCGCGGTGGCGCTCACTGGCTCGAGGTTGGAACGCCTCTTATTAAGAAAGAGGGAATGCGTGCGGTAGAGCTCATGAAGCGCCGCTTTCCCGACAGAAAGATCGTGGCCGACCTCAAGACGATGGACACAGGAGCCCTTGAAGTAGAGATGGCCGCCCGCCATGGCGCTGATGTAGTTTCCATCCTTGGCGTCGCCGACAACAAGACGATAAAGGACGCCCTCGCCGTTGCCAGGAAGTACGGCGTTAAGGTAATGGTTGACCTCATTGGTGTCAAGGACAAGGTCAAGAGGGCCAAGGAGCTTGAGAAGATGGGCGTCCACTACATACTCGTCCATACGGGTATAGACGAGCAGGCTCAAGGGAAGAGCCCCCTCGAAGACCTCGAAAAGGTCGTCAAGGCCGTAAAGGTTCCAGTTGCAGTTGCGGGCGGGCTGAACCTTGAGACGATTCCGAAGGTCATAGAGCTCGGAGCAACCATAGTCGTCGTTGGGAGTGCCATAACGAAGGCCAAGGATCCGGAGGAAGTCACCAGGAAGATTATTGACCTCTTCTGGGGCGAGTACATGAAAACGATAAGGAAGGCCATGCATGACATCACGGAGCATATCGATGAGGTGGCTGAAAAGCTCAAGCTCGATGAAGTCCGGGGAATGATTGACGCCATGATAGGGGCCAACAAGATATTCATCTACGGTGCCGGGAGGAGTGGTCTCGTTGGAAAGGCCTTTGCCATGAGGCTCATGCACCTCGACTTCAACGTCTACGTGGTAGGCGAGACGATAACACCGGCCTTCGAACCCGGGGACTTGCTCATAGCCATCAGCGGTTCGGGCGAGACCAAGACGATAGTTGACGCGGCCGAGATAGCGAAACAACAGGGTGGAAAGGTCGTGGCCATAACATCCTATAAGGACTCGACCCTTGGCCGTCTGGCCGACGTCGTCGTTGAGATACCGGGTAGAACAAAGACAGATGTCCCCACCGACTACATAGCGAGGCAGATGCTGACCCAGTACAAGTGGACGGCTCCTATGGGAACACTCTTCGAGGACTCAACGATGGTATTTCTCGACGGTGTCATAGCGCTCCTCATGGCTACCTTCCAGAAGACCGAAAAGGACATGAAAAGGAAGCACGCAACGCTTGAGTGATCCCCATGCCTCCCAACCCCATTTTTGTGGGCATAGGGGGAGCTGGAATAAGAGTGGTCTGGGGAATCAGGGGGCCCTTCCGCAAGCTTTCCATAGATACCTCCGGCTACATCTTCAACAGGAGGATACTCATCGAGAAGATAAGAGAGGTCTTCGGAACCCTAGAGAAGGGAAGCCACCTCTGGCTAATCTTTGAGGACAAGGAGATAAACATTGAGATAGTGGAGCACATCATTGACAGCACTCCTTCAGACGTCATCAGACTAGCTTACATCCTGAGCCCGGGGAAGGAGCTCGTTTTTGAGGAAAAACCTCCGTGGGCTCTAAATTTCGAGACCGTTTTTTATGACTCCCTCTGGGAGTACCTGAGTGGGAAGGAGAAAAAGCCCCTCTGGCAGGCCTACAACGAGGCCGCAATTTCATTAGGCGACATGTTCACCAAGCTCTACGGTTACCTCGCAGGCAACATGCTCGTGAACGTGGACTACGCCGACTTCTTGGAGATGGTTAGGGGGGGCAACGTAGGAATACTCCGGCTCCTCCAGAGGGTTGACTTCGAGTGGCACTGGGGAGTCTGGGAGAGAGGCCTCATAAACATCATGGCCGGGAGGGGGGTTCCTCTCAGGGACGTTCACGAAATCCTCAGGAGGTTCCAGGAGATTCTCAAGGAGAAGGACATAATCTGGGGAGTCAGAACGGACGATGGCTTCAAAGGACTCGAGATCCTCGCCCTCCTGGTGAGGAAATGGTGAGGGTTATACTCTTCGACATAGACGGAACGCTCCTCTCCGAGCGACCGCTCGTAATGCTGTTCCTCCCCCAGGTTTACGCCGAAATAGCCAGGCGTATGGGCGTGAGCAGAGGAGAGGCTAGGAGGATTTTTCTCCGCGAGGTGGAGAGGAGGCATGGAACCTACGAGTGGCACGACTGGAACTTCTTCTTCAAGCTCTTCGGACTTTCCCTCCGCTTCGAGGAGCTCCTGAAAAAGTATCCCCACAAAATTGAGGTCTTTCCCGGCGTGCAGGAGACTCTCAAGCAGCTCTCCAAAGAGTACAAGCTCGGCATCGTGACGAGCGGTCCGGAATATCAGAGGCTAAAGTTGAGGCTGGCTGGCCTCTTAGAATTCTTCGACGCTGTGGTAACCCGGGACGATGCTCATGCCATCAAGCCTGAGCCAAGGATATTTCTGACGGCGCTTAAGGCCCTTAATGCAAAGCCGGAGGAAACAGTAATGGTTGGTGATAGCCTCGAGCAGGACATATTGGGGGCAAAGGCTCTTGGAATGAGGGCCGTTTGGGTTAACAGAGAGGGGGAAAAAGGTTATAACCTGCCCGATGCAGAGATAAAAACGTTCTCGGAGCTCCCGAAAGTGTTGGGGTGGTTGCAATGAGGAAAGTGTTCGAGAAGGAGGGGATTTTTATCGAGTACACCGAGAATGTTGTGAAGACCGCCAGGAATGACGAGATAATCCACCGGTCGGAGAGCCCCACGAGACTCTGGTGGGAGTTGAAGGAGGCGATAAAGGGTAAGAGGGTGAAGATAATAGTTTACGAGGTTGATGAGGAGTGATTGCCCACCTGATAGCGACGGACGTTGGCGGCAGAGGTATCGGAAGGATATATCCCGAATACAGGGTTAGGGAAGGGGACTATCTAGAAAGGGCTGCTCAGCTCGTGCTCAAAAACCTAAAACGGATTCTCATAGTGGCAGACTTCCCAATACCTCCCACCATGCTCCCTGAGACGGATGGACCACCGGGGGCTCTCGCTCTTGCCTTCGCCATCGAGGAGCTGGGTGGCAGGGCAGACATCCTGACGGGTGAGAGAACGGCAAAGGCTATTTCCCGCTTCTACGAGCACGTCAAGACTGAGCTCCCAAATCCCTCCCGCTACTCCCTCCTTATAAGCGTCGAAACTCCCGGGAGGGCTAGGGATGGAAGGTACTATTCAATGTCGGGCCTTGAGATAAAAGTTCGGCCCTACGATGGCCTATTCATCGAGGCCCGCAGGCTGGGAATACCTACAATTGGGGTTGGAGACGGTGGGAACGAGATAGGGATGGGTAAGATAAGGGGCCTCATAGACGACCGCTTCGCTTCCGTCGTAGAGACGAAAGAGCTCATAATAGCGGGCGTTTCCAACTGGGGAGCCTACGGACTTGTGGGCCAGCTCTCCCTCATGGAAGGCAGGGGCCTTCTCGGGGACTTCAACGAGGAGATAATTCTTAAGGCCCTTGTGGAGGAGGGACTTATAGACGGCATCCTGAAGAGGCCCGCCCTCAGCGTGGACGGCCTTTCCCTTGAGCTCCATACTCGGTTTCTTGGCCTACTCCAGGCTATCGTGAAGGCTAAGCTTTCCCTCTGAGCTCCATCTTAAGCCTCTTGAGGAATTCTTCCGTGAACCTATGTCTCTCTTCCGCGATCCTCCTAGCGGTCTCCGTATACATGAGATTCCTGAGCTTTAGAATCTTCTCCTCAAAGTGCCTTATAGAGTCCCACATGCCCCTCCTATGCTCTCCCGAATACATAAAGACCCTCGCAATGCCGATAGCGCCAATGGCATCCAGCTTGTCGGCATCGCTGAGGATTTTTGCTTCAAGGGTTCTCGGTTTTAGGCTACCAGAGAAGCGGTGAGCCTCTATCGCGTGGGCCACTTTCTCGGCCTTCGAATATCCGAGGCTCCCGAGGAACTGTCTCGCTATCCTAGCCCCCTCGGCCGCATGATCTTCGATTTTCCCGGCATCCTCGAGAGGCCTTGCTATGTCGTGGAGTATGGCCGCAAGGGCTACTACCTCCAACTCCGCTCCCTCTTCCCTTCCAATCCTCAGGGCAAGCCTCAGGACCCTCTCCGTGTGCTCAAGTCCATGGCTTCCCTCTCCGAGGCTCTGCCTCGCCATCTCACATGCCCTACTCACGATCTCGTTCACTTCCCCCAGGAACTCCTTAACGACCCCCTCCAGCATGGCCCGCCCCGAAGAAAATCTGCCAAACCGTTAAAAACCTTCCCGAGAAGCTTAAGACGATGGAGAAGATTAAAATAGAGAGGCTCAGGGAGCTCGATGAGAAAACGTTGAGAAGGCTCGTGGAGGTCTATATGAGGGGTTACGAGGGCCTGGAAGAGTATGGAGGTGAGGGGGAGGATTACGCCCGCAAGTACATCCTCTGGTGCTGGAAGAGGGCTCCAGACGGCTTCTTTGTGGCCAAGGCGGGGAACGAGATAGTCGGATTCATAGTCTGCGATAGGGATTGGTTTAGCAAGTACGAAGGGAGGGTAGTTGGAGCCATCCACGAATTCGTAGTTGACAAGAGCTGGCAGGGTAAGGGGATAGGAAAGAAGCTACTGAAGACGTGCATCGATTTCCTTTCCAAACACAACGATAGGATAGAGCTCTGGGTAGGGGAGAAGAACGAGAGTGCTATGAAGCTCTACGAGCGCCATGGATTCCGAAAGATTGGAAAGAGCGGCATATGGGTTAGGATGATTAGGGATGGGCAAAATTTATAAGCGGGCTTCCTCACCATCTTCCGGAGGGCCCGTAGCCTAGCAGGATAGGGCGCCGGCCTTCTAAGCCGGAGGTCGCGGGTTCGAATCCCGCCGGGCCCGCCAGAAACGCGTTTTTAAAATTTCGTGTACCCTGTTTCCTTTGATTTGTCCTCTCTAAGCGTTTGAGACGAAAGGGTAGTCGAGAAAGCTTCAATCTAGGTGTGTTGCTCTGACAGTATTGTTTAAATAAATTATTGAGCTTTGTTAACTTCCTGTTCAAAACAATCACCTAAATGCCCCTGGGAAAAAAGTTATATTGCCACGCCGTTTAAATATGTATCAGAGCGTTTAAACTGGAGGGCTGGCAGATGGCAAAGAAAGTGAAAGTAATCACAGACCCCGAAGTCATCAAGATAATGCTCGAGGACACGAGGAGGAAGATACTCCAACTCCTCAGAAGCAGGGAGATGACGATTTCCCAGCTCAGCGAAATACTCGGAAAGACTCCCCAGACGATCTATCACCACATCGAGAAGCTCAAAGAAGCTGGTCTAGTTGAGGTGAAGAGGACCGAAATGAAGGGCAACCTCGTCGAGAAGTACTACGGGAGAACGGCTGACGTGTTCTACATAAACCTTTACCTCGGAGATGAGGAGCTTCGATACCTTGCCCGTTCGAGGTTGAAGACTAAGCTTGAGATATTCAGAGCCCTCGGCTACGAGTTCAACGACGATGAGATACTCAACGTAATGGATAAGCTTCTCGAGAAAGAGCATGAGTACAAAATGAAGGTTTCGAAATATATAGAGGAAAATGAAGAAAAGCTTAGTGAGTTCTCAAACGAGGACATAATACACGCCGTCGAGTGGCTCGCAATGGCCGAGATTGGCCGCGATGAAGAATATATAGAACTCTTGAGGCAGCTCGGAAAAATCCTGAAGAAGGGATAAGAGATGGCAAGGGGAATAAGGCTCCTCGTGCTCGACGTCCTGAAGCCCCACCAGCCCATGGTCACGGAATTGGCCTTGGGCCTCAGCGAGCTTGAAGGAGTCGAAGGTGTCAACATAACCCTCGTTGAAATAGATAAGGAAACTGAAAACGTCAAGATAACAATCGTGGGCGACAACCTTGACTATGAGGAGATCGTCAGGACAATTGAGGAGTTCGGAGGCGTAGTGCACAGTATAGACATGGTAGCGGCCGGAAAGAGAATAGTAGAGGAGGGAGAGACACCACAAGACAAGTTAGAGGAGTTCTGAAATGAGGGACGTTTTAATTATAACCGATGTCGAGCGAGCCAAGATTATCATCGAACCCACCAGGCTAAAGATACTGGAGATGCTCCGAAATCACCCAATGACGATATCAGAGCTGAGTAAGGCCCTTGGGAAGGACAAATCCACCATATACAGGCACATCAAGGTCCTCGAGAGGGCAGATCTAGTTGAGGAAATAGACAGGATCGGAAACGAGAGCGTGTACGCTAGGACGGCCAGGGTTTTTCTTATCAAGGTCGAATCTTCCGGAGATATCGAGGAGTTCAGAAGAAGCTACCTAAGAATGGAGGCCTCTAGAATAGCGGAAATACTTGAAGCCTCAGGCCTGAAAATCACGGATAAGAAAAGGTTTGTAGAGGTCCTTGAGAATGTCTTTGATGCAATAGAAGTGGAATCCCTGCCTATAATAGAGAAGATCTCCAAAAATAATGTCAAAATAGATGAGATAGAGCTCTTTCACCTTCTGAATTTTCTGACGCTACTCGCATCCCCAAGACACGTGAAAGAGGCCGAAGAGCTGCGCCGTCTCATTAGGGAGGAGTAAATGGACATATTGTCCAATTGAGAAAATTTTATAAATTTAAAAAGCTCGCCTACAAAGGTGATAGAAATGACGGGCAATCTAAACTTCCTCTTTTATCCTAAGAGCGTTGCCGTGATAGGAGCATCACACGTCCAAGGAAAGATCGGAAACGCCATAATGCGCTCTATAACGAGGAGCTTCAACGGGAAGGTCTACGCCGTGAACGTCAAGGGTGGAGAGATAGAGGTCAACGGGAAGAAATTCCCCGTCTATAAAAGCATCAAGGATATTCCTGATGACGTTGACGTGGCAGTCATAGCAGTCCCCGCCCGCTTCGTTCCCGACGTTATCGACGAGTGTGGTGAGAAAGGCGTCAAAGGGGCAGTCATTATCTCCGCGGGCTTTAAGGAGGCCGGGAGGGCTGACCTCGAGGAAGAACTCGTCAAGAGGGCCCGGAAGTGGGGCATAAGGATCGTGGGGCCCAACTGCCTCGGCGTCACGAACCTTGAGAACGGCTTTGACTGTACTTTCAACCCACCCGAGAGGCAGGCAAGGCCCCCGTTCGGCCCGATAGCCTTCATGAGCCAGAGTGGTGCCTTCGGTGCCGCAATCCTTGACTGGGCCGCGAGACACGAGGTTGGAATGAGCAAGTTCATAAGCCTAGGCAACATGGCCGACCTCGACGAGAGCGACTTCATGCTCTACCTTAAAGACGACCCCAAGACAAAGGTCATAACCGCCTATCTGGAGGGCGTTAAAGACGGGAGGAAGTTTTTCAACGCCGCCAAGGAGACTACCAAGGTCAAGCCCGTCATAATCCTGAAGAGCGGTCGCACCGAAGCAGGAGCTAAGGCTGCTGCATCTCACACGGGTTCCCTCGCCGGCTCATACGCCATCTACAAGGCCGCCTTCGAGCAGGCGGGCGTCCTTGAGGCCAGAAGCATGAGGCAACTCTTCAATTACGCCAAGGCCCTTGCTATGCAGAAGCCCGCGGAAGGTGACCAGATAGCTATCGTTACAAACGGTGGTGGAGCGGGCGTCATGATGAGCGACGGCCTTCTGGAAAGGGGTATGAGGCTTGCAGAGCTCAGTGAAGCTACGAATGAGAAGTTCAAGAAGGCGATAGAGGAGGGCAAGCTCCCGGAGCACATGAGCTATAGGAACCCGATAGATATCATCGGCGATGCTCCATCGAGCCGCTACGAGATTGCTATGAGGTTCGCCCTTGAGGATCCAAACGTTGACCTGCTCGTCGTGATAGCCCTCTTCCAGAGTCCAGCCCTCGACGAGGGCATCGTGGACGTCATGGAGAGGATGCAGGAGTACGGAAAGCCCATAATCTTTGTGGCTCCCGGAGGCAGATATCCAGAGGAGATGGCTAGGAGAATCGAGAAGAAAGGAGTCCCAGTATTCGAGACCGTCGAGGACGGCGTTGACGCCGCATTCGCCCTTGTAAAATATGGAAAGTACCTGAAAGAGCTCAAGGAAGGGGTCTGAACTCCCTTTCTAGTATCTTCATTTGCCTATCTTCAAGGGCCTTCGGGTTCACCACGAGTACCATTGTGCCTCCGTTGCTCAGGGCAATGTCTCTAACGTTAAGCAGGAACTTCATGGCCGGCTCAAAGCCGTTTTCTAGTATCAAGTATTCAAGAGAATCGAGATAAATGGCATTGTAGCCTATTCTGAAGGCCTTAGCTATGAGATCAGTGAGCACATCTATTTTCGTGGGGGATATAGTGTAAGTTGATTCGCCAACTTGACCGTCTCTAACCTTAGTCAGCCAGTAGATAAGGGAAGAGTTGGTAACTTTAGGGGGGCTTCTCGTTATAATGATGGGTGTGAAGTTACTTATGAAGGAAAGGGCGGCTTTTCTGTTCTCAGTATAGTAAGCTCCTGGCTCCACTT
Organism: Pyrococcus yayanosii CH1; assembly: GCF_000215995.1. Taxonomy (NCBI): domain Archaea; kingdom Methanobacteriati; phylum Methanobacteriota; class Thermococci; order Thermococcales; family Thermococcaceae; genus Pyrococcus; species Pyrococcus yayanosii. Next base: position 1,154,246 of record NC_015680.1, read on the forward strand.
TGCCCGTCTTCACAACCCTTGGCCTCGTGATAGAGTAATAAGCGAAACCCAGTGCTCCTACAGCGGCAATCGTCCTAAAGATGAAAGCCGCAAAGAATGCATACGTAGCCCAAGGCATGGGCCTTGTGATTGGGTATGTGAGGTTTATCGCGCCGAGAAGGAAAAGACCAAGGGGGAATAGGGCATCGAGAAAGCGCTCGCTACCCACGACGTATCGCTTAAGGACGTAGGCAATGTATATCATCGATAGTCCGTAGAAAAGGGAGGGGAGCGAATACTTAATGGCAAAGCTCTCTATCTCGCCAGTTCCAAGGAGGAAGAGCCAAAGATACGCGGTAATGAGGAGCCCGGCCATTAGCAAGACGTGTCTAAATTCAGTTTTTCCGTACCTGAGATGAAAGCCAGCCCAGCAAATCATCCACGCCACGAGGAAATTTGGAATCGCACTGAGCACATCGTATCCATATACTACCCTCAGGCCAAGGGGTTCAAGAATGTATCTCTCGACGGCAAGAGCGTCTATTAAGAAGGCCGTCGCCAAGAGAGCCCATCCCTTCTCCCTAGTTCTATAGGCCTTATAAGCGGCCACAGAGAAGAGTATCCACCTAGAAAGGAAATTTAGACAGGCAATCAGAGTCATCTCTTCATCACCACCTTCTCTTGCTTAACGACAACTAGGGTGTTAGGTGGGACGTTCTTATCAACTATCACGCCAGGCCCAACGAAGGAGTTGCTCCCTATCTTCCTTCCCGGATATATGGAGACGTTTATGCCAACCTTGACATTGTGCCCAATTATCGCGCCCAGTTTCCTCCTTCCGCTGTCCTCAAGCTCCCCCTTAACCTCAACCTTGACTGTGGCGTTGTCGTGTCTAAGATTTGCGGTTATCGTTCCGGCACCAAGGTTCGTGTTCTCACCTATTATCGAATCCCCAACGTAGTTAAGGTGCGGCGCGTTGCTGTTATCCATTATGATGGAGTTCTTGACCTCCACGGCGTTTCCTATATGGCAGTTATCTCCTATGCTCGTACAGGGCCTTATTAGGCAGTTGGGTCCTATCAGGCAGTCCCTCCCTATTTTCACGGGTCCTATTATGTAGGCCCCGCTCTTTACCACGGTGCCTTCCCCTATTTCAACGGGGGGAACTATCACGGCCCCCTCTTCAACTTTCCCACGGATGTCGTGCCTGAGCCTGTTCTTGAGCAGGTACTCGTTGAGCTCCAACAGATTCCAGGGCCTGCCGATGTCGTTCCAATAACCGTCATAAGCGTAGCAAACCACTTTCTTTCCATCACCTATAATCAGGTTGATGGTATCGGTTATCTCATACTCGCCCCTATCGCTGGCCTCTGTTACTTCAATGTATTCGAAGATGTCAGGCCTGAAGATGTACAAGCCGAGGTTAGCAAACCCCCTGACAGGACCAGGCTTTTCCTTTATAGCCCTAACGACCACCCCATTTGCCTCCACGAGCCCAAAATGGCTGAGATCCTCAAACTCCTTCACGACGAGAGCAGCATCAGCTCTCTCCTTCCTGAAGACGTGGAGGAGCCCCTTCACGGCCTCAGGCTCGAAGTATATGTCCCCGTTCACAGCGAAGAACTCCTCTCCTTCCACGTAATCCTTTGCGGAGTATATTGCCTTTGCGGTCCCCTCCCCCTCAACCTGCTCGACGTAGGTTATCGGCTTGCCCCTGAACTCGTCACCGAGGAGCTCGATGACCTTTTCCTTCATGTATTTGACAATGATTATAAACTCGTCAACGAATGGTTCGAGGTTCTCAAGGATGTACTCTATTATTGGTCTGTTGGCGACCTTGAGAATTACCTTCGGCCTGTCGTCGGTGAGGGGCCTCAATCTTTCACCCTTTCCAGCCGCGAGTATCACAGCCTTCATATCACCACCCCCAGGAGCCAACCAATAACTGCTATCATACCAAACACCAGTCTAAAGCCGGGGGAACCTGTCTTATCTGCGAGTAGAAAGAGCAAATGTATTGTCATGACACCAGCGAGGAAGGAGGCCACCATCGAGAGCAGGGCAGATGGTAAGGGAGGCTCGCACGTTCCAGCCAGCATACTGCCCATAATGTAGGGGATGGACACTAGAAGGGACAGTCTAAGGGCTTTCTTAGCCTCAATCCCCCTAAGCAGGAGCATCCCGAGAACGAGGGCCATCCTCGAGGCTCCAGGAAGCACGGCCATCCCCTGGGCAACACCAACGATGAAGGCCTCCATGAATCCCAGCTCCCCATCAGTGGTCCTCCTCCATGTCAGCAGAATTGCGACTCCAATGAGGAAGTTCAGGATCGCCAAGTTTGGAAACTCGGTGAGCTTCAGAAGCGGAAGACCTATGAGGGCCGTGAAGAGGGTTGCATAGACAAAGAACTTCTCCTCCTCCCCGAACCGTCCCCTAATGATGTTGAGGAGCAGGAACCCAAAGTCATAGCGGAGGTAATAGAGAACCGCGAATAGTGCCCCAAACTGGAGGACAAGGGAATGATTCTCCGGCGCCTCCACCGGAAGCCACGTAAGGACCCCTTGAAGGATTGTGTTTCCAATGGCCATGTTACCACACTACAGTAATTACCCGAAAGGTTGAAAATAAATGTTTCGTCAGAGGGAAAGTATGTCGGGAACAAGGCTTATCTTCGAGACGGGTGTTGGAATAGAGTTCGTAACTGCGAGCTCGTCAACGGCTTTACTCACCCTCTCTATCGCCCCCTCCGCAAAAACACCGTGCGTCGCCGCTACGAATATTCTTCTGGCACCCATCTCCCTGAGCAGGTTCGCGGCCTTAATCATGGTACCTCCCGTGCTTATGATGTCGTCCACTATGAGCACGTTCCTACCGGCCACGTCAACGTCGACTGGCCTCATCTGGATCTCCGTGGGGGATATACGCCTCTTCTCAAAGTGGCTGTATTCAAGGCCGAGCCTTTCGGCGACGGCCTTAGCTCTCTCCAGGGCACCCCTATCCGGTGCCAAGACCACTCCGTCACCGAGCTTCTCCCCGAAGTACTCCGCGATTGCCCTGGCCGGCGAGAGGTTCAGGGCCTTTCCAGGGAAGAACCTCAGAGTCTCAGGATTGTGCAGGTCAAAGACGTAGAGCTCGTCGTAGTAGAGACCCAGAGCCCTCATAACGGCCCTGATGCTTATTGGCTCTCCATCCTTCGTAACCCTGTCCTGCCTGCTGTAGGCGAGGTAAGGCACGACGAGGCGGAGCTTCTTAAAGCCCTTCTCTCTGAGAGCGTCTCCAAGAATCAGGGCCTCAACGATACGCTCGTCCTGGGGCGCGAAGGTGGACTGGACGACGAGGGCCTCCTTCCCCTCACCGAGGACGCGCACGTACTTCTCCCCGTCCGGAAACTTCCTTATTTCGACGTCGAGGACTCTACCACCGAGCCTCCTTATCTCCTCCTCAAGGTGCTTGGCACCGCTCCCTATCACAATCATGCTCCCACCCCCTACACCAGCAACACGGCGACTATGCCCGCGAGGAAGACACCGTCAAAGGTTCCGGCACCTCCTATGCTGACCATGGGAGCACCGAGCTCTTTAAATTTGTTCCAGTTCATCAGGTCCGCCCCTATAAGCGTTCCAAGGGTTCCGCTGATGTAAGCCACGGCGGGCCGGTTCACGTCAAAGAGCATAGCCAAGCTCACGGCCGTCAGGGGAGGAATAAAGAAGGGGACTGCGATACCCATTCCCCTCACAGGCCTCGAAAAGGAGTGAACTATCAGGGAGGCAACGACAACGGATAGGGCAAGCCTGAGGAGAAGGGCAACGTTGTATTCAGCCGCAGCCCTACCTATTATGTACAGGGACACACTCAGCGGTATAAGGGCCCCTCCAAGGTTCACGGCCACGACAGTCCTACCCTCACCCACGTCAACGTAAGGAATTGGATACGTTATCCCGAATACTGTGACCTCCCTTATCCGGAGAACCGGAACCAGTGACCTTATCTCACCGACCGGAATGTTAATGAAGCTGCCAAGAAGGGAAGCAAAGAAGAGTGTGTAGGCAACGGTGGATGGTATGCCTAGCTTTGAGAAGGCCCCCGCGATCGTTCCCGCGAAGAGGATGAGGAGGATAGGAAGGAGAATCAGGAAGAGGATGAACAGCGGCAGGGTAAGGGGGGAGAAGAGGAGCCTCCTCAATACTGGAACCCCCTGAGGTTAACCCACACCTGGGCTCCCGGGGGAACTGCCACATCCCGCGGGTGCTCGAATTTTTCGGGGTTGGCAAGCACCCAAGCGTATAGCTTCTTGCCGTTTGAGTACCTCTTGAGGAATTCGTAGCTGGCTAGATGTTTGTCCTCATGCTCTACGAGCTCCTCGGGAGTAAAGGGCCCCAGGACGTCCACAAGCTCCACGGTTCCAAGTGCCTTTCTTCCGGAGATTATCACAATCCGCCCTCTAATCCTCGTAGAGTTCTTTCTAATCTCCCAGACCTTCCTCCCTTCCACTATCCAGCTCGCGTAGGGTTCCCTCACTATCAGCCCCTTCATGCCATCCCCGGGGAATATGGGAGTAGAGGTTTATAAATTCAACTTATGATGCCAAGCCAAGGGCTTTCGGAGGATAATATTGGACAGAAGCGAACGAAGAGATAAAAGGTTCACTTTATCTGCTCGAGGGCACCGAGAACCTCCCAGATTATCGTCCTGGTGTGGAGAGGCATGTTCGGATCCTCACTTATCTCCTCAAGTATCGCTATAGCGTCGGCCGCCCTGACGGCGGGCTCCTTACTCCTATCCATGAGGGCCTCTATCGCCTGCTCAGCGGCCCTCCTTATGTTCCTGGGAACGACGGTGTCCTGAACGACCTGGTCGCGGAGAACCTGAATTATCTGGTTAATCCTCTCTTCGACGTCGCTCATACCTATCACCCCCAATCATTTACCCATGGTAACTAAACCCCCATAGGGAATAAGGAAGAATATAGCTAAAAGCTTTTCGTTTAATCCCCGGGGGAAGTTCCCGCCTCCCCGCCCATCGGGACGAGGCCCAATTTATTGGCCAGATATATCACGAGTGGCAGGACTATGAAGGCCATGAGGTCTCCGGTGTCCCCGGCTACCCCAAGGACACTGACGAAGTCTCCGACACCTGAGAGATAAACGACCAGCGGCGGAATGACTGTGAGGACCCACGCCAGCTTCCTGTTAACTCTCAGGTACTCCTCGACATTGCTGAGCTGGGCCAGCCCAATCCCAATGTAGCTAGTCGTTATGGCGAAGAGGGGAATAAGGTTGCCCAAGATTAGGCCCGTCCTACCGTAAAGCTTCTCCAAGGCTTGAGTGGCAATCTGGGGCGTATCTTGGCCGAAGACGAGCAGGAAGGAAGCCATGAACAATGCGTAGATGACGGTCGGGATTATGAAGGCCCATGTAAGGAGCCTCTTCGTCTCCTCATAGCTCCCGAGCCCCTTGTAAACGTCCGGGATTACCGTGTGGCAACCGAGGGCAAAGATAGACACACCGACAATTGCCCAGAGTCCCTCACCGCTCATGTAGAGAGCGTTCTCGAGCCTCCCCTTGGGGAGGAGCATGACTGCAACCACGAGGAAGAGTATAAGCATGAAAAAGCTCATAATAAGCTCGCTCTTCCCGCTCGCCTCTAGGCCCAAGTATATCACAAGGGAGGCAAGAGCCCAGAAGATTATGGCTCCAAGGGTCTCGCTGATTCCGAAGAGACTCGAGAAGACACTGCCCATGCCGGCTATGTAAGCGAGAAGGGCCCCGAAGCTCATTATTGTGACGCTCACGAACATCAGAACACCGCCACCACGGCCTAAGGCCTTCTTAGCTATCGTGCTGAGCTGGGCCCCATTCATCCTCGCGGAAAAATCTAAGACTATCCTCGCGGAAAAATCTAAGACTATCCTCGCGGTGAAGAGCATGAGAAGCATCACAGCCACTAGAACAGCCAGAGCTGGAATTAAACCAACGCTCTTCGCGGCGTAAGGTAGCCCGAGGACTCCCGCCCCTATCTGAGTTCCCACGAGGATTGCCAAGGCCTCACCCCTCTTCATCCAACCACCCCAATCGACGATAAGCTTTCGGACCTAATACGCTTTGCCGTTAGAAAAATTAGGACTTAGATGAATTTTATCCATACGCTCGAATGCATACATGAACACTGAAGAACGGAATGTTGCACCCAGAGGCTGAAAAATTTTCAAAACTCAGGACCAAAAATCGAAGCGACTACCAGAGAAAAAGGACAAGGAGTCGGTTCACCTTCTCAGCGGCTCCGGGATTGCCTCATTCCATTTCTCCTGGGCCAACTTCCCAGTGTACTTGAACTTCTCAACGAGCTTTTCCGCTTTTTCCCTTCTCCTCTGGTGCTCCTTCAGGAACTCCTGGACCCTCTGGATTAGGTAGCGCTTGCACTCCCCACACATGAGGGCGCCAGCCTTACAGGCGTGGTAGCGCTCCATGAGCTTTTTGTCATCTTCCTCAAAGAATATCTCGAGCCACTTGAAGACAACACACTTCTCGGGGTTTCCGCCCTTCTCCCTCTGTTCCTTCAGCGTCGGCTGGCCACCGGTGAGGGCAAACCTCCATATCTTCCTACCGGCATCCTCCGGGTCATCCGTCAGGTATATTGCCGTCTCGGGCTTGCTGGCACTCATCTTGCCCTCAAGCCCCGTCAACGGCGGAACGAACTTGCTGTGAAGTGCCGCCGTCTTATAGTAGCCGAGGCTCTCCGCGAAGTCCCTCTGGAGCCTCCAGTAGGGATCCTGGTCTATGGCCGCTGGAATCAGACAGCGTCTCTTCTCGAAGAAGGTTGGAGCGGCCTGTATCGCCGGATAGAAAATCATCCCAATCTTGCTCTGCTCGGTGAAGCCGAAAACTGCTTTTGCCATCGAGAAGTTTATTTTTTTGGCTATCGGAATAGCCATCTCATAGATCTTCGTGAACTCGCTGTTCTGGAAGATGAAGGTCTTGTCAGGATCGAAGCCGACGGCTATAATGTCAAGGATGTTCTGGTAGGCCCAGCGCTTGGTGTCCTCAAAGGTTAGCTTGTCCTTGAAGAGGAACTTCTCGTCGTCCGTTATCTGGATGTAGAGGTTAACTCCAAACTTCTTCTGGAGCCATTTGGTGGCGAAGAACGGGATTATGTGGCCTATGTGCATGGGACCACTCGGACCCCTCCCCGTGTAGAGGAAAAAGCCCCTGCCGCTCTCGTAGTCGTTGAGAACCTTGTCGTAGTCCCTATGGGAGAAAAAGAAGCGCCTCCTGAAGTATATAGGAAGTTCACCCCCTGTTAGTTCGGCCGTTCTCTTAAGCAACTCCTCCGTCAACGGACTGGTTCCGAACTGCTCTATCAGCTTGTCGTAGTCCACTAACCCTTCAACGTCCCAAGGCGTAACCTTAAACTCAGCCATCCAAAACACCTCCCCTAGACGTGAAACCCCAGATTAGGCTAGAGCAGAAGAGGGAAATCTCACCAAGGCCAAAGGCAACCACCGAACATGGTTGGGAAAATGGTGGGGGAGGATTTAAAGTTTTTGGCCAACCGATAGGTATTTAATCGTGGACGCCCAAGATAATTTGGAGGTGATTCTCTATGAACTCCGAGGTCGTGAAGGAGTTTTTGGAGGACATCGGCGCAGACTACATCGAGCTTGAGGGGGAAATTCACCTCGAGCCTCAAGTCTTCTATGAGGTCTGGAAGTTCGTGGGTGAGCCCGAGCTCAAGACCTATGTCATTGAGGACGAGGTCGTGGAGCCTGGCGAGTACGATCCCCCCGAAATGAAATACACCGACGTCAAGAAGGTTAAGATTAAGAAAGTTTACTTCGAGACACTTGATGGTGTAAGGGTTGTCACCGATTATTCTGAGTTCCAGAAGATACTGAAGGAGATGAAGGGGGGCTAAAATTCCAAGATGGAGCGATAGCCGCTCCCATCTTCTTTTACCATCCTTGAGTACCTAGTGCTCATGTGCCTGTGGTTTAGCTCCCTGAACATGTCCAGATAGCCTATGGCCATCTTCTCCACGTACTGACCAAACTCCAGTATCTTCCCTCCCATATCCTCCTTAGAAGAGAAGTACCACTCAACGAAGTATCCTCTTGGACTAAGAACTCCTATCTGTATCTCCATATCACCGAACCTCTGGAAGAAGTCCTCTGGGAGCTCTTCGGCTATTCCGACAAAGGATCTGTCGTAAACGTCCTGAACGTTGTCTATGTAGGCATAGAAACCTTGGATTATACCATCCTCAATCAGACGTTTAATCATGAACTTTATCGTCGGCCTGCTTCTCCCAAGTCTCCTCTCGAGCTCTTTCATGGGTGTCCTCGCGTCTATCTTCAGGATGTCCAGCAGGAGGGCATACTCGTAGGAATACCGCCATCTTCCAAACTTCACTTCTTTGCCTTTTTCCATCGGGTAGGCCCAGACCTCATAGTATTCAAAATCATTCGAGTACTTGGAGAGCAACTCTGGGATATACTTCTCTTGATCAACCGGGATGTGAAGTATGGCGTTCAGGCCGTTCTTGAAGCCGAAGATAGGTGTCACGTGAACCACGAAAGGGTTCCTGAGCATCTCCTCAGCCTTCATCCTAAGCTCAACCTTTGGGACCGAGAGAAAGGCTACGTAGCTTTTGAGACCAAGCTTCGTTATATTGTACATTGCATTGACGAAGACGTACCTGCCATAGTATCTGTCGTAGAGCCTCTTGAGCCTGTGGTACTCGATGCCCTCTATATCCGCTATCCTTTTTAAGCTCTCCCTCGGATATTTGTTGAGAAGCTCAGCCAACCATTCGAGCTCTTCGAGGTTTACTCGCCCCTTATCTTGGGCCATCGGGCATCGGTAAAATTTTATTTCCAGCCACCTAAAACGGTTACGGTGGTGGGCCATGGTGAGGATAGAAGTCGTTGACATCGAGAAGCCCGAGGGCGTCGAGGTTATAATAGGGCAGGGGAATTTCTCGATATTCACGGTGGACGACCTTGCGAGGGCCCTGCTGACGACGGTCCCGGGCATAAAGTTTGGCATCGCTATGAACGAGGCCAAGCCCCAGCTCACCCGCTACACCGGCAACGACGAGGAACTGGAGAAGCTGGCTGCCAAGAATGCCCTGAAGATAGGAGCGGGCCACGTCTTTGTGATCCTCATGAAGAACGCCTACCCAATAAACGTCCTCAACACGATAAAGAACCACCCGGCAGTTACCATGATTTACGGGGCCAGCGAGAATCCCTTCCAGGTGATAGTTGCGGAGACTGAGCTCGGCAGAAGTGTTTTGGGGATCGTTGATGGCAAAGCCGCCACAAAAATCGAGACCGAGGAGCAGAAGAGAGAAAGGAGAGAGCTCGTCGAGAAGATAGGCTACAAGATAGACTGAGGGACCAGTATGCGCATCTTCTTTATTACCTCCAATCCGGGAAAGGTCAGAGAGGCCGCCACATATCTACAGCCCCTGGGAATAGAGATTGTCCAGAGAAAAGTGCCCTACCCAGAGGTTCAGGCGGAGAGCCTTGAGGAAGTAGTGAAGTTCGGCCTTGAATGGCTCTCCGAGAGAATTGAAGGGCCATTTTTCATAGAGGACTCGGGTCTCTTCATAGAGGCCCTTCGAGGCTTCCCGGGAGTTTATTCTGCCTACGTTTTCAAGACGATAGGGAACGAGGGAATACTAAAGCTCATGGAAGGCATTGAGGAAAGAGATGCCCACTTCAAGAGCGTCATAGGGTATTGGGACGGAAAAGCATACATATTTACGGGCATTGTGAAAGGAAGTATAGCAACGGAGGCTAGAGGGGGCGGAGGCTTTGGCTTTGACCCTATCTTTATCCCCAACGGCTTCTCAAAAACGTTCGCCGAAATGACGACCAAGGAAAAGAACGCCATATCGCATAGGGGTAAAGCGTTGAAGGCATTCTCAGAGTGGCTAAAAGAAAACCTTAAATAATGAATGAATGTCAATGAACCTAACCTGAGTAGAAACAAAGCGTCAAAAGGGTGGGGGCTATGTCTGAGATCCTCGACGAAATTGACAAGCGATTGCTCGAAGAGCTAAAGAGGAACGCCAGGGAGAACATAGCCTCCCTCAGCAAGAAGCTCGGAATTCCAAGGACAACAGTCCATTACCGCATCAAGAGGCTCATAGAAGAGGGCATAATAGAGAGGTTCACTATAAAGCCCAACTACAAGAAGCTCAATCTCGGCACGACTGCATTCATTCTCGTCCGCTACGATCCCGACTCCGGCCTCACCCAAAGGGAAGTAGCCGAGCAGATAGCTAAAATTCCAGGCGTTTACGAAGTTCATATAATAGCGGGTGAGTGGGACCTCCTTATCAAGGTCAGGGCGCCCAGCGCCGAGGATATAGGGAAAATAGTTATAGACAAGCTCAGAGAGATAAAGGGTGTCGGCCAAACTGTCACGATGGTGAGCTTCGTAACTGTAAAGGAGGAGCTCTAAGGGCGATGATCGGCGTTCTCCTTTCTGATTAAATGATGAAGCGAGGTTGGGTGAGCCCCATGACGAAGGTCATAGTCGATGCACAGGCCGCGAGGGCTATAGGGAAGGGTGCTATGATAGTCTTCAAGAAGGGCGTCGTGAGGGTAGAGGGAGAGATCAGGCCAGGAGACATAGTGGAGGTCTACACGAGGGGCGGGAAGTTCCTGGGAAAGGGATTCGCGAACCCCAACTCTAACATAATGGTCCGCATAGTGACGAAGGACAAGGACGTTGAGATAAACAAGGAGCTGTTCCGCGAGCGCATAAGGAAAGCCAACGAGTACAGGAAGAAGGTCCTCCGGTACGGAAACGTCTACAGGATGGTCTACGGCGAGGCTGACTACCTGCCAGGCCTGATAGTGGACAGGTTCAATGATATAGCCTCCCTCCAGATTTCCAGCGCCGGCATGGAGCGGTTCAAGATGGACGTGGCCGAGGCCATCATGGAGATCGAGCCAGGGATAGAAACCGTCTTCGAGAAGAACACGGGACGGAGCAGGAGGAGGGAAGGCCTACCGGAGATAGAGCGCGTTCTCCTCGGAAAGGAGAAGTACCGCACGGTAATCGAGGAGGGGCGGGCAAAGTTCATAGTCGACATGAGGGGGCAGAAGACGGGCTTCTTCCTCGACCAGAGGGAGAACAGGTTAGCCCTTGAAAAGTGGGTAAGACCGGGAGATAGGATCCTCGACGTCTTCACTTACACAGGTGGCTTCGCAATACACGCGGCCATAGCTGGTGCTGATGAGGTTATAGCCATAGACAAGTCCCCAAGGGCTATAGAGACTGCCAAGGAGAACGCGAAGCTGAACGGCGTCGAAGACAGGATTAAGTTCATCGTGGGGAGTGCATTTGAGGAAATGGAGAAGCTGATGAAGAGAGGGGAGAAGTTCGACATCGTGATACTCGATCCGCCAGCCTTCGTCCAGCACGAGAAGGACCTGAAGGCAGGCCTCAGGGCGTACTTCAACGTGAACTTCGCCGGCCTGAACCTCGTTAAGGATGGTGGAATACTGGTGACCTGCTCCTGCTCCCAGCACGTAGATCTCCAGGCATTCAAGGACATGATAATAGCGGCGGCCGCAAAGGCCGGCAAGTTCCTCAAAATGCTTGAACCCTATAGAACGCAGGCTCCCGATCACCCGATACTCATGGCTTCTAAGGATACCGAGTACCTCAAGTGCCTCTTTCTCTACGTAGAGGATATGCGCTAGCGGACTATCATCACCGGTGGCTCTATCAGACCGACGACCTCCTCCAGGAGAGAACCTATCCTTGTCTTTCCGCTCTTCCCATAGGCCCCCATCACCACGAGGTCATACTTACCTGAATTGACCTCCTCCAGTATCTTATCCTTCGCCGAGCCTTCCACTATCTTGAAGGAGCAGTTTATACCCTCCCTACGGCCGAGCTCAAGTAAGGTTGTGAGGACCTCCTTGACGCTCTTCTTCATGTCCTTCCAAATGGTCTCTTCGAACCGCCTTATATTCTCAAGGTTCTCGCTCCTCATGCTCAGATGAAAAGCCAAAGCCTTAGCTTCCCTCCTGTCGAGGACTGAGTAGAGCACTACCTTGGCATTCTTCCTCTTCGCGACGGAAAAGGCGTAGAGGGCAGCTTTCTGGCTCCACTTAGACCCGTCAACAAGCACGAGTATTCTCATCTTCCTCACCCGTACCTAACCAGTATCATTAGCGAGCCCAAGCCCACCGTTGCAAGCATTATGAGCATGCCAATCTTAAGGAAGTCTATGAAGCTAATCCTAATGCCTTCCCTGTAAGCTATACCGAGGACGACAACATTCGCACTGGCACCGATGGCAGTTCCGTTTCCACCTAGGCATGCTCCTAAGCTCAGGGCCCACCATAAGGGGTAGATGTTCAAGACTGACCCCATGCTCTTTATAAGGGGTATCATTGTGGCCGTTAGAGGTATGTTATCCACTACCGCCGAAGCCACAGCAGAAAACCAGGCCACGAGGAGTATGGCCTCATCTTCACTCCTTACGTGAGAGGTCAACAATAATGCAAGGCTGTCTATTATTCCGGTTTCGACGAGAGCTCCAACGACTATGAAGAGGCCCCCAAAGAAGAAAAGCGTCGCCCATTCAACCTTTTCAAGAGCATGCTCCGGCGAGATTCCGCTCCAGAGAAGGAGAAGAGATGCCCCAGCCAGTGCCACAACAGCGAGCTCTATCTTGAACAAATCGTGAAGAAAGAAACCTAATATCACGAGCCCAAGCACAATCACTGACTTCTTGAAGAGGACTGGGTCCTTTATTACCTCCTTCTCGTCAAGGGTCATGAGCCTATCGAGGGCCTTCTCTTTCCCGACACCGATATCTTTTCTATATATTAGCCAGATTATCAAAATCATGAGGCCAAGGTCTACCGTTGCTATAGGCCCCATGTTCACGAGGAACTCATTGAAGCTGAGCCCTGCCGCGGAGCCTATCATTATGTTGGGTGGGTCCCCCACAAGGGTTGCGGTTCCCCCTATATTAGAGGCAAATATCTCCGAGAGCAGGAAGGGGATAGGATTAACACCCATCCGCCTCGTTATGTAGAGGAGCATGGGTGTTAAGAGCAGAACCGTTGTTACATTGTCAAGAAAAGCACTTACAACCGCCGTAGCTATTGAAAAGAAAAGGAGAACTTTTATAGGATTTCCTCCCGAGAGCTTGGCGGTTTTTATTGCGAGATACTCAAAGAGGCCGCTCTCCCGTGAAACGTTCACTATTACCATCATGCCCGCCAGGAGGAGTATCGTGTTAAAATCGAGGTACTCAGGAACTTTCTCCCAAGGAACTATGCCTAGTATCATGATTATAGATGCCCCCACCATTGCCGCAACCGTTCTATGGATCCTTTCACTAACTATTGCTATATAAACTACCACGAACACTGCTATAGCTACGGCTTCCTGCGTTATCATTTGCACCACCTGGTCAGTATAGTATAACGGGCTTTGAAACGTTCTGCATTATACGCAACACCACCGTGCTTACGGGATGTGTTTTAGTAGTCTCAGCCCCGTAATGCCTTGATAGAACTATGAGGTCAAAGTTTTCGGAAATCTCCTCAACAACTTCACTCTTGCTTCCGAATAGGAGCCTCGTTCTTCCAATCAAGCCGAGTCTAGAAAGGGCCCAGCCAACGCTCTCAAGGAGCCTCCTTCCGGTCTCTTCCTCACGCTCCCTGAAGAGCTTTGCCTCCTCCTTGCCTATCGTCTCCTCTATCAGCCTGCAGATCTCACCGTCTATAACGTAGACGACTTCAACCTCGGCATGTGGATACGCGGAGAGAATCTCGTAAACGCCTTCGGGAACCTTCTTAACGTACCTGTCGAGAGGCAGGAGGATGGAATTGACGTTTGGGATTGAAAGCTCCTCCTTAGTTAGAAGAAACTCCCTATAAGCTTTCGCTATCTCCTCGTACCTGTTCCCCGCGATGTTCTTGAACTTCCTCAGTATCAAGTCAGGAAACAACCCCAACGAGGCCACCAGCTTTGAAGTTGAAAAATAAGGCGGGGCGATTCACTTCTTCCACTCGGTGTAGCCGCAACGACCGCAGGCCCAGCGATCCCCGTGGTCAGCCATGAAGACACCGGGACCGCAACGTGGACAGAACCTGTTCTTCCTTATGACCTTACCGTCCTTAACTTCGTAGAGCTTCCACTTCTGTCCCATATCACTCACCCTCCTCCTTCTGTATGAGCCCGTCCCTTATTAGGATGTACTTGGGTTCTATGTAGAGCATCCTCTCCTTGCTGTCGTAGGCCTTGGCGTAACCCTTGCTAACATAGCTTCCGAAGTAGCTCCTAATGTACTGTATGACCGTCGTCTCGGGGTTAAGGTCGAGCATTGCCACGAGCTTGCCCTTGACATCCTTCCTGCTCGGGGTCGGTTCGCCTGGGTGATATATCTCGAAGTATATCTCCTTCCTGCCTATAAGCTTGTTCTCCTTGATTTCCGTAATCCTAATCTCCATCGCGAACCACCTCCATCCTCCTCATTATCTCCGCGCACCTGCGCTTGCATTCGGGGATGACCTTTATAAGTACTATCCCTTCACGGGGCTGACCGTAAACCACCAAGGTTCCAGGGGAGGCGTAGAGGACGGCAGGTATGGTCGCTAGATCCTCTTCTCCTCCAACAATTATGTAAACCCTCTTGCCCCTCCCGACGAGCTCGTAGGCTTTCCTTATGGCCTCTAGCAGCTCCTTAGTAATCGTGCCGGGCGGGTTCTGAACGGTTATCACCACGGCATCAGGCTCTATGTCTGGCTTGTAGTCCCTGCGCTCTGTTCTGTGGTCGTAGATGGCGATGGAGGGCTTAACACCAAGCTTTAAAACATTTTCCGTAACGACATCCCCAACCGTTACAAGGTTTCGAGCCCGAGCTAGCCTCTCCCTCACCTTAAGGTAGGGGCCCGGGATCGGGCCCCGGATGAGCTCTCCCAAAGGCCTCTTTAGCTCTCCCCTAAGCTCAGGGGGAAGCCTGAATAGGACTGTCATCAGCGCACCCGTATAGCGTACTTGCCCGGAGCCTTTGCCCCAAGCCTCTTCGCTATCTCGGAATTCTCAACGTCGAGGATTATGACGAGATCGAACCACTCCTCACTGAGATCCTTGCTCCCACAAATCGGACAGCGATCCTCCATCGTGATGTAGTGGCAATTCCTGCAGGCCTTCTCCGTCACTTCTTACCCTCCTTCTCTTTCCTCTTCTCCTTCTCAATCCAATCGAACTTTCCGAGGCCAGGTTGCCTCATGGTCAGGCCTATCTTGTTCTCCCTTATGATGCGGCTCTTATCGCTGATTGCTATGATTCTAGCCCTGACCTCGTCCCCTACCTTGAGGAGGTACTTCTTCTCCTTTCCAACGAACTGCTTGTTCCTCTCGTCGAAAACGACGTAATCATCCATGAGCTGGGAGATGTGAACCAGACCGTCCATGGGGCCTATCCTGATGAAGGCACCGAAGGGAGCCGCGTCAACGACAATGCCCTCCACGACTTCATGCATCTCAGGCTTCCAGACGAGAACGTCAAAGACGGCTTCGTGGTAAGTGGCCCCATCCCCCGGGACTATTATTCCATCTCCGACCTCTTTTACTTCAAGGATTGCCAAGATAACGCCGTCGTCCCTGTCGTAGGTGCCCTCGTAAGTCTCCCTGAGGACTATCTTGGCGGCCTCCTTGGGATCCATAGTGAACATCCTCGGAGGAATCCTGACAACGTCCTTGACCGTCACGAGCTTGTACATTCCTCAACCCCCGCAAAAAGAGTGAAAGATCACTTGGCCCCAAACTTTTCCTTGTAGAGCTCGATTGCCCTTAGGATTTCCCTCTTTGCAACCTCGGCGTTCTCCCAGCCCTCGACTATTATCTCCTTGCCCTGGAGCTCCTTGTAGCGCTTGAAGAAGTGGGCTATCTCATCGAGGAATGCCTTGGGAACGTCGTCGATATCCTTCCAGTCCTTGAAGTAGGGATCCTCGACCGGAACGGCCAGGACCTTGTAATCCTTGTCGCCGCTGTCTATCATCTTGAAGAGCCCTATGGGCCTCGCCTCGACGATGGTAAGTGGGTAAACGGGCTCTCTCATGATGACCATGATATCGAATGGATCATCATCGTCATACCAAGTTCTTGGGATTATGCCATAATCCACTGGATAGAAGAACGGACTGTAGAGCACTCTATCAAGCTTTAGAAGTCCGGTCTTCTTATCGAGCTCATATTTGTTCCTGCTGCCCTTGGGTATCTCTATGAGGGCGTAAACGACCTCGGGAACGTCCGGTCCGGGCTCAAGGTCATGGAACGGGTTCATGGCTACCACCCCGGCTGCTTTTTCGAGAACTCATAAAAGTTTTCCTGCACTAAGCTGGAGGGGGAGCACTTTTAAAGTTGTCGGCCGAGCTCCTCCCACTTCCTCTTCATCAGCAGGGCATCTCCTTCTACGTTCGGGCTCTCGCTTATGACGACCCCCTTGACGCGGAATTCCTTTAAGATCCTCAACAGGTCCTCCCACCTCAGATCGCTCTCCTGCAGGTTCAAATGCCTCCTTTCTCCCTTGTCCGTGTATTCTATACCACTCATGTGGATGTGCATGTTATCGAGGGCCTCCTTCCCCAGTTCCCCCTCGATGAGGGCCAGCATCTCCCGCCACTCCTCAGGAGAGTTGCAACGACCTGTCCTAGCGTGGGCATGGGCAAAGTCTATAGCAGGAAGAACCATCTCGATGTCCTGGCTCAGCCTTATCAACTCTCTAAGGTCACCAAACTGAACTGGCTTTCCTGTGAGTTCTGGCCTTATCCAGACCTTTACACCTCTGTCTTGGAGCTCCCTGACAATATCTCGCAGAGCATCCTTAATCCTCTTGTAAACAACTTCCGGCGGCTGTTTCATGTAGTAACCTGCATGGAAGACGAGGCTCCATCCCCCCGCCTCATGAAGCCTCTCGGCACTCTGGATTATCCTAGCTTTGCTAATCTCTACCTTGGACTTCTCCATTGCATTGAGGTTTATGTAGTAGGGGGCGTGGGCCGTGAGTAGAACGTCGTTTTTTCTGGCCACATACTTTATCTTCTTAGCTAGCTCGGGTTTTATGTTTACCCCCCGCACAAACTCCAACTCCATTGCATCGAGACCAAGCTCCCTAACCCGTTCTATTCCTTTTATCGTCGAGGGCTTTGGGGTCGAGAGGGGAATGCCAGCCGTGCCGAAGCGGAGCCTCTCAGCTTTCATACCTACCACGAGAACCTTTTAGGCGCCCCTAAATTTAAACCTTTGGAGCATAAGCCTTAAATCGTCCTCCACGTAATGGACTACGGTGGTGAGGGTGATAATTATCGAGTTCTCGGTCGTCCCCCTCGGGGAGCTCAGCCTGAGCCGCTACGTTGCCGAGATCATAAAGCTTCTTAAAGAGAAGGGAGTCAAGCATCAGCTCACCCCCATGGGGACCATAATCGAAGTTTCGAGCATCGAAGAGGGGTTTAAGATAATCGCGGAGGCCCACGAGCTCATGTTCAAGCTCGGCGCCAAGAGGGTGCTCACAAACATCAAGATAGACGACAGAAGAGACAAGGAAAGGGGGATGGAAGACAAGGTTCGGTCCGTCCTCGAGAAGGTGGTTGAATGAGGGTCCTCATCCTCGCGATAGACAGGGACGACGACTTCGGAGTGAAGGCAGATGTTAGGGGGCCTGTCATCGGTAGGGATGCCTGCGTGAAGGCCGCCCTGAAGCTCAGCCTCGCCGACCCGGAGGACAGTGATGCCAACGTCCTCTATGCCGCCGTGAAGCTCTACGACGAGCTTAAGGGGAAGGGGGAGTTCGACGAGGTGGGAGTTGCCCTCATAACAGGTCATCCCGACGTCGGAGTTAAGAGCGATCTTGAGCTTGGCAGGCAGCTTGAGGAAGTTCTCAAGAAGTTTCCTGCGGACGGTGTCATAACTGTAACCGACGGCGCGGAGGACGAGCAGGTATTTCCCCTTATATCCTCCCGGGTCCCCATAATTAGCACTAGAAGGGTTGTCGTCAAGCAGAGCCCGGGTATAGAAACAACATACTACGTGATAGCGCGCTACGTTAGGGAGATACTCAGCGACCCCGAGGCATCGAAGATCCTCCTCGGAATCCCGGGCATGATAGTCCTGCTCTATGGCCTCGCTAGGCTTATCTCAATCAAGTACCCCCCGAGCGCCCAGATAGTCTCCTCAGCAGTGACAGGCTTCGTAATGCTCCTCGTCGGCGGCTATTTCTTTGCCAAGGGTTTTGGCATTAGGGTATCCCTCAGGGAGAGCATAACCAAAGGATTCATAACTTTCATTTCCGTGGTAACAGGCCTCCTCGTGATAACCGCCGGAGCGATAAACGTCTATCTTAGGCTGGAGGATATCGCCCTTGAGATGATTGGAGGGCAACCCGGTAGTGAGCTCATAGCTCTCCTGATATTCCTCAATGCCGTTAATTCGACGTTCATTCTCGGTTTGGCCATAATGGTGGGCGGAAAGATAATCCAAGGATACCTACGCAGGGATTACCACCTCTGGTACTACGTGACGGGCCTAGTGATGCTCCCAGCCTTCTGGAAAGTTGTAGACCTTATGACCAAATACTCGAATCCCCTTATCACCCTTGAAAGGATCGAAATTGTCGAGGGAATCACCGTTATAGCTCTTGATATAGGATTGAGCATTCTCTTAGGCGCTTACCTTAGGGAAAGACTCAAGAGGTGGGTGGCAGGAGAAAATGAAAGAATTCAACCAGAGCGGCGCCTCCAGTAGATGAGTATGCTCAGGACCAAGGCGAGAATGCCAGTTGCTACGGCAGTATTCCTCAGCTTCTCCTTCTCCTCGACGTTCTCCTGCACGGGCACCTCTATCGTGCCCTCAAAGATATAGACGTTGTCATCACCCTTCTCCCTGTCACCCACCGCCCTTATGCGGACCTGAATTGTATAGGTCTTGGGTATGGCGTTCTTACCGACCGTCAATGTTATCACGCCTTGGCCAGCCTGGCCCGGGTCGAGGTTACCAATGTAGTCCGTCCTCTTAACGAGGGTAAAGGGCTGGGAAGACCTCACGACGCCCTCTATGACGACGCTCTCAGCCTGCTCTCCTCCAACGTTCCTAACCGTTATGTAGACGTTAACATCCTCGCCCTGCGTAGGGGGTCTGTCAAACTTCACCTTCTCTATGACTATCCTTGGCTTCTCGGCCACTATTATCGGGAGCTCAAGCTGGAGCTTTCTCACCTCACCCGCAGGTCCCTTGTACGTGAGCTCGAGTGGGATGATGTATGTGCCCGCCTTCGCCCCATCATCCACGTTTATCCTGAAGCTTGCCCTGGCCGAATCCCCAGGCATTAGCGTTCCAATGTTTATTAACTGCTCGCTCGTCTCGCTAAGCTCGAAGGGGGGCTCAACAAGTGGTCTCAGTATTACATACCTCGCTACCCCGCTACCGATGTTCTCGACTTCGAAGGATACCTCGACGTTATCGGTCCCGGGCAGTACCCTCGAAGGCGAAGTAGAGACCTTTGACACTACAAGCATCTCTCTTCCCGTCACCTCTACGCCCACGAGCCTCTCATCACTTATTTCTCTGTCATCTGGGGCCGAGAGATACTTCAGGGACACGCGAAGTGGATACACGCCATTCTCAAGTCTCTCGTTCGCCTTGAGTGTGAACTCAACCTTCAAGCTTTCGTTAGGCCTGATGATACTCCCATACCTGACGTTGTCCTCTCCTATGGGCAGAAAAGCCTGCACGTTCTCTCTTGCAAGCTCCTCCATTATCCTGTTGAGGGCCAAGGCAAGGTTCTCGCTGAGCTCTTGACTTCCCGTTATGGGCAAGTTGGAGAGGGCCGAGAGGTCAACCTTCTGAACATCTCTTCTCACAGAGACCTCGTAGGGGACGATCCTAACCTCGAGAGCCCTTGCATCACTCTCTCCAACGTTCTTTAGCTTCATGATAATTTTGAAGGTGTCCCCCGGCTCGACCTCCTTAGGATCAATCCTAACCTCCTCAATTTCTATAAACGCCGCCCTCCTCCTGATGACGGTTACTGAGAAGGTCATCTCCTGCGTCTTCTCCTCGTTAGAGTTGCCTGAATAATACCTCAGCCTGAGCCTGAAGGTGTAGGTCCCCGTCTTCGTCGATTCAGCTACGTGAAGCCTGAAGGTGTGCTCGTATTCGCCCGCCGGGTTCACAAACTGGACAAAGAACTGGCCCGTCCCCTCAACAGGAATCACGGCGTTGTTCGAAAGCCCCTCAATCCTATCGATCACTAACTCTCCGAACACGTTCTTGGCTATATCCCTACCGGCGTTCCTCAGCCGGATGGTTAGGGAGAAATCCTCCCCGGGATGAACAATCCTAGGCCCTTTAATCTCTACAAGCTGAAAAGCGGCGTCTTCATCCCTGGCGACGGTCACTCCCGCAAAGTCGAAGAGCATCCTCCGCTCCATCTGATCGTCCTTAGTGTAGACGAAATAGACCACGGTAAGGTAGAGGGGATAAATTCCAGCCCTCGCGTTCTCGTTGACCTTGTAGCGAAAGGTCACGACCTTATCCTCTCCGGGCTCGAGGAAGTCGAAGTACTGGAAAGAGGTATGGGCAGGATAAAGGGCTCCCTGGGCGAGTCCAGTCTGGCTCAGGGTCTGGGGGATTATTGAGGCCGCTCCCTCCTCCCTGCTCTCCGGGATTACGGGGGTGGGCGATAGTATGACGGTTAAATACCTCACCTTCCTGGCCCCGATGTTCTTCAGGTGGACTTTCACGTCAAAGACATCCCCCGGTCTAACAACCGTGGGAGTTTCTATGCTGGAAATAACAAGTCCCTGAACCATAGAGGCCCTCCATCCTGGGGGTCCGCTTATACTCAGCTTGGCACCATTCGGATACACTAGCAAAGCGGTTATGTAAAGCTTGTTCCCCTTGTACTCAACCTCCATCGTCTCGTTCTCCCTGAGGGGTGTTAGGTAGGGAATTGGGTATGGCTTCATTATGTCCTCCACGGTCAAGCCAAGCTCCGGATGCTCCTCTATCGTCTTCACAACGGCCTCATAAATCTCAGCTGGAGATGCGGAGTTCAGCCAGAGGAGGAATTGAGCATACTCAATGGGATTGGAAACGTTGTAGCCAAGGGTCTCGGCCATCGCCATTAGGAAGGTCTCGTTTGAGAGGAGCTCCTGAATCTTAGCCTGGTCGGGCACCTCTATGACCCTGTACTCGAGATTTATCGGGTTGCCTTCCTCATCGAGGACTGCTATGAAGGCCACCCATTCTCCACTCGTGTAGTTCTTGTCCACGTTGCTCAGCACGACCGTGAGGGGACCTACGAGAACGTAGTCCCCCTTGTTGAGGTATCCCTCAAAGAGCAACGCGATATCCGTTCCGGCTACCGATATCGGGACGGTGAGAAGGAAGAGGATAAGGAGTGCCGCCCTAATCTTCATTTTCAACACCTCCTAGCTTCCTCCCGAACTCGAGTTGGAGCAGGGCCGGAGTAACGAGGTAAGCCGAGAGCATCGAGGAGAATATTCCCACCGCTAAGACCTTTCCAAAGTCGTGGATGGCCGTGAGCTCGGCTGTCAAGAGGGAAAGAAAGCCACCGGCTGTCGTCAGGGCCCCCACGAGTATTGCAGGTCCTACACTTCCCATGGCTGTTATTATTGGGGCCCTGTTCCCCTCCCTAAGCTCTTCGAGGAAGCGGTGAGTTATGTGCATACCGTAGTCCACGCCAAGCCCTACGACCATGGAAACGACGCCCGCCAGTGTCTGAGTAAAAGGTATGCCAGCTAGCCCCATGTATCCTATCGTCCAAAGGGCTCCTAGGAACATGGGCATTAGCATGGCAAGGGCAACCGTAGGTCTCTTGAAGATAGCGAATACGACGAGAACCACTATGAGTGTCCCAACGGTCGAGATTCGATTAAGCTCATCGTTCACGAGGTTGTTGAGGACGTAGTTGAGATAGGCCTCCCCGGCGAGCCTTGCGGACACTCCTGGTGGAAAGTCCGCATTCTTAAGTTCCTCTTCAAAGTAGGCCATTATCTCGTTGAACACCTCCTGCCTGACCCCCATAAAGTTGCCCTTCAGCCTTATCGTCGTCATGGAGTAGTCGTCGCTCACGAGGGAGGAGCCTTTGAGGACCTCCGCGATCTTTTCCTTGTCGTTCGGGATATATCCGTATTTCTCAATGACAACGTCAGCTATGCTCTCGGTCTCGAAGACGTTGTTCAGGCACGAGTCAGCCTTAATAGCCTCCTCAAACCTGTAGATGGCCCTTACTATGGTTGGATCTCTTACATCATCGGCTTTCACGAGTATTACAACTTCGTCCTGACCACCGAACTCCGACCGGATATCGCTCAGCGCTTCTATCTCAGGGAGCGTCGTGGGGATCATCTTCTCAAGCCTGACCTCCGTCGTCACGAGGGTAAAGCCGTAAATAGATAGGCCCGTTATGAGGCCGGCGACGAGGAGAGCACCCCACGGGGCCCTCTTTATGGCCCCGCCGAGGAACTCGAAGGCCCTTTTAATCCTCTCCGAGGTTCCCAGTCTCAGTCCCCCGCTTCTCCAACCCAGCCTTTTCCCTACCTCCTCCTCAAGGATTGCGACGGCAGGGGTCACGATGACGGCGTTCATTGCCGTAAGTCCAAGGCCCATAACGAGGGCCAAACTGAGCCGTCTCAGAGAGGGAAGGATTGATAGGGATAGCGCCAAAAAGCCGGCTATCGTCGTGAGAGCGGCCCCGAGCAAGGCCTTTCCAGTCTCAGCTATAGCTTCTTCCGCCGCTTCCTCGGGTGGCCTCCCCTTTGCCCTCTCCTCGTAGTAGCGGTTAGTCACGTGGACACCATAATCTATTCCCATCCCGATTATCATTGCCCCCACGGTGCTTGTGGCAAGGTCGAGGGGTATTCCGAGGAGTCCCATGAAGCCGAGGGTCATGATGACGCCGAATGTCAGTGGTATCAGGGGGACGAGCATCCTTATGGGGGAGCGATAGAAATAAATGAGTATCAGAACGACTATAACACCGGCAACGGCCATCGTCCTGTTCATGTCGGCCTGAAGCATCTCCAGTATTCGGTAGGTTATCCCGAGGTCCCCAGTCAGAACAGCCTCAACGCCCTCGGGAAAACCTGCCTTCTTGATATCTTCCAACATTTCTTTGTAAACCCGCACAAGAGCCTCTTGGTTACTTTCTCTGTTCAGTGTCACCACCACAAGGGTTGTCGAGTAATCCCGACTGACGAGGGAGCTCCTTGCATCCTCGGGAAGCATATCCAAGACGAACTTTGTCTCTTCGATAGTCCTCGGGAGCCTGCCCAGAACCTGAACGCAGATGTCAGCAATGCTAAAGGTATCCGTAACGTACTCTCTCTCCATGAACCTCTGCTCAAGGTCATATATCGCCTTGATGACCCTTGGATCTCTTATATCGACTACGTCAGATCCAGTCCCTTTTATCCTCACGAGGACCAGAGCAGAGCCCCCGCTTCCAAACTCGTTCTGGAGAGTGTAATAGTCCTGGACAGCCTTCAGATCAGAGGGAAGTTGTTTAGAAAGGTCACTTTCGAACTGGAGCTGAGACATACCATAAAAGGATAGGACTAGGAGGAAGAGCGTAACCAAGGCAAGGCTGTGCCTGTAAACCACTATTATCCTAGCGAGTCTCCGGAGCATGAGGATCCCCCGGAACTTTCGGAAATTTCCGAAAGTTTTATATTGTGAGAATTTTAAAAGGCTTTTGGTGTGGGTGGGATGGGGGTTGAGGAGGCCAAGAGGATAGTCATGAAGAGCTTCGCGAACACGGCCCGAAGGTTTGGCCAGAGCGAGCTCCTCGGTTATATATATGGAGCCCTCTTCTTCTCCGATGAACCTCTTAGCCTTGCCGAGATAGCCGAGATTACCGGATACTCCCTTTCCCACGTGAGCTCAGCCATGAAGGTACTAGAGGGAGTCGGACTAGTCCAGAGGGTAAAGAAGCCCGGGGACAGAAAGGCCTATTTTGTGGCCACCAAAAGCTTTGGCGAGTGGAGAAGCGCAGCATTCTACAGCCGCCTCCTCAGGGACGTCGAGGAGACTCGGGAAAACCTCCTTAGAGCCTTAAAAGAACTGGAGGGAGAAGAGGAAAAAGATGCCGAGAGGATCAGAGAGAAACTAGAGAAGGCGCTTAGGAGGAATGAAACGGCGAGAAAGTTGCTCGCATTCTTAATGAGGTTCAGGGATGAGGAAGAGTTGTTAAAAGCCCTCGAAAGATGCCTCGAGGGCTGATCAGCCAGGAATCCGGTCATCACCACTCAGTATCGGATGGCGCTCATCACATCTGTTCCTTCTATCTTGGAATCCTTATATCGGTTTCGCTCCAAAGCTTATAAAACAGGGAGGAAGAGTTTAAAACATGGAAGAAACGGTGGTCAGGGACAAAAGGGCCCGGAAGAAGATACCCATTAATCTCGTCACAATTAGACCGGCAAAACTCTTCGACATACCCTACATAATGAGGGTAGAGCACCTATCCTTCCGGGAGAAGTATCCGAGGGGAATATTCCTCACGTTCCTTGAGGCCAATCCCGACACCTTCCTTGTGGCCGAGTACAATGGAAAGGTTATAGGCTACGTAATGGGTTACCTAAGGCCCGACATGGAGGGCCACATAATGAGCATAGCGGTCGACCCGGAGTACAGGGGGAACGGCATAGGAAAGGCCCTGATGATAGCCGTGATAGAGCGACTCCTCAAGAAGGGAGCCAGATGGATAGGGCTAGAAGTGAGGGTAAGTAACGAGAGAGCGATAAGACTCTACGAAAGGCTCGGCTTCCGGAAGGTCAAGCGAATTATAGGCTACTACTCAGATGGTGAAGATGCCTATTATATGGTGCTCCCGGCCGAGGAGTGGAGGGGGAACTAATGAAGGAGCCAATAGAGTTCAGGCTAAGTGGCGACAGGGTCTTCAGCGAGAGAGAGAAGGCGATAAATCAGCTACACAACAACCGAGGCTACGGGGAGGTCATCGAGGGAAAGCTCTTCCTCTCGCTCGTCGAGGCGGCATACCTTTTGGAGAAGGGGAAGATAAGAGTACTGGATGGAGACAGGGAGCTCTCGCTTGAGGAGCTCTTTGATCTTGGTCGGAAGCGTGATGAGGACTTTGACGTGAAGTTTCTCGTTTATAGGGATCTAAGGGAGAGGGGCTACATCGTTAAATCCGGCCTTAAGTTCGGCTCCCACTACCGCGTTTATAGGAGAGGATCAGAGCACTCGGACTGGCTCGTTTGGGTGGTGCGGGAGAACGCCAAGCTGAGCCCTAATGACATAACTGCCCGTATCAGAGTGGCCCACGGTGTCAGGAAGAGCATGGTTATGGCTGTGGTTGACGAGGATGGGGATGTAGTATATTACAGAATCGAGTGGGTGAAGTTTTAACTTAAGGCTTAAATAGTGGTAAGGATTTCATGAACAAGCCTGTTTTCGGTAGCACTTATTGAGGGTGGCAACAATATGAACAAAGGCAGCCTTCTCCGAGCTGTCCCTTGGGAAAAGAGAAATAACCAGGTATTGAAATCTAAGGGGAGCAAACGTACTTCACACATCCCCTTTCGAAGGCCTTAAACGAGCCAAGTTTGAGGCCCAGAAGGGCTTTATTGATATCTACCGCCTTCATAGAGGCAACGTGCGTCACTCCTGTATCTCTGAAAAACTCGGGGAGCAGTCCTCCAGTTGGGCCAACGAGGATGAACGTCTTGGCGTTTTTGCTCCTGTCAATGAGCATGTCGAAGGTTCCGTTCACAAGGCTGGTGGCGCTCGCTATTATTGCCTCCATCTCCGGAAGAAGAACGTACTCAAGGGCGTCGCTGAGTGTGTCTTTGGTCCACAGCTTGGGGTTCCTCTCGAAAACATAGACATTCTTTCCCTTCCTCCTTAGAACTTCAACAACAGGCTCGATGTTTCCAATCACGGCCACTCTTTCCACGTTCTCGGGCACAATCTCAACTATGTCCCTGAGCTCCGCGTCCTCAAGGGAGAAGTGGTACTGGCAGACGGCGTTCATAGCAGCCAGACCAAGGGTCCTCTCGATGGCGTTGAGTGAGTCCGCCCGCTCTATTAAGGCCGGGAGGGTTATCTCTTCGAGGGAGCTTTCGTACCTTCCCACCTCCTCGCTAAGGGTCATAGCGACGCCGAGCGCCGATTTTCCACTGTCATCTCTGACGAGAACCCACGTGTATGGCAGGCCGAAGGAAAAATCAGCGAGCTCAAGCCCACGGGAGAGCTTTAAGACCTTTCTTTTAATCGAGCCTATGAACACCTCAGTCACCTCCAATCCTTATCCCCTTAATGCCGCATATGTTGAGCTCGGGAACGCAGAAACCGTTCTCGAACTCTATCGTCGGGTTTTTCTCGATAACATCGGAGAGCCTGAAGGTTTTCTCGCCCCGGGACGTTACGAAGGTTACCTCCTTTGCTTCGGGCCACGGATCTGCCAGGTTAATGATATCTTTGAGGCCTGCCTTTGATTTTTCATGCTTTACGATGTAGTCAATGCCCTCGAAGATACCTAAGGTTCTTGGAGATAAATACAACTCGTTCTCCACCATTCCGTATATGTGGAGCGCGCTGCTTTCGTTCAGGAACTCGACCACCTTTATTCTGTCTATCCAGTGGCACTTACACCCGAAGGATAGACTTGTTATCAGCCTCACCGTCCCGTTTACAGGCTCTCCGTCGCGGTAGAGGGCCAGAACCATGCTGACGTTCGATGGCACGCTGACTATCTCGCCGTTTTCGGAGATGAAGTTTATCACGTCCCCCTTTCCGAGCTTCTGCGGGGGTATACCTTCCCAGTGGACGGTTCTTCCGAGGGCAAGGTCCGGAACGGGCATGTCCGTCAGACCGAGCTTCTTTGGATCCTCCAGTGAAAGCTCCTTCACGCTGTTTCCTGAGATAATGTACAGTGTCCATGTGCCCTCCGAACTGTTTGTTTCCCCCGTGTTCGAGCCGTTCGAAACGCATCCGCACACAAAAACGGTCAAGATTACAAAGACCAGGATTTTTCTCATGGTACCACCTCCCGGGGAACCATTATCTCGGCGGTAACCCTTTCAACCGGGATGTCATAAAGAACTGAGAGGTTCTGTGGAGTTATCACCTCTTCCGCCCTGCCCCCGGCTATTATCTTCCCGTTCTTGAGCAGAAACGCCCTCTCGGAGTACGTCAGGGCGAGGTTCGGGTCGTGGAGTGAAACGAGGACGGGCTTTTTCTCGGAGAGGGATTTTATGATGGACATCACCTCGTACTTGTTTTTAAAATCGGGGAAAGAAGTTGGCTCGTCGAAGAGTAAAACCCTTCCCCCCTGAGCCACCGCGCGGGCTATCATGACAAGTCTCCTCTCACCGCCGCTGAGCTCAGTGAAGGGCCTGTTTTTTAGCTTTTCGAGGCCGAGGGTTCTTAAGGCCTGGAGCGCGGCTTCTTCATCCTCTTTTCTTGGCCCCTCGATTGGGTTGATGTAAGGGTTTCTCCCCATAAGAACCATCTGGAAGACCGTGTAGGGGAAGGTTGATGAGAACTCCTGCGGTGAATACGTTATCAGCTTCGAGACTTCCCTCCGTGGAAGCCCCGTTATGTCCCTGCCATCCACGATCACGCGCCCTGTTTCGGGTCTCAGTATTCCTGCTATGCACTTCAGGAGGGTAGTCTTGCCAGCGCCGTTCGGCCCGAGGAGGCAGGTGAGTCCTCTCTCCACCGAAAGGTTTACGCTCTTTAAAACCCGCCTCTGGCCGTAGGAGAAGCTCAGTCCCTCAACGCACAGCATACCATCGCCTCCTCAATATAAGAACGAGCGCAGGGGCGCCTATTATGGACGTCATTACCCCCAGGGGGAGCTCCATTGGGGCAAGGCTCCTCGCGAGGTCATCGCAGATGATCAAAAGTGTCGCCCCGATCAGGGCCGAGGCAGGGACAAGGATTCTTGCATCGTGCCCAACCAGGAGCCTGGCTATGTGTGGCGCAATAAGTCCAATCCAACTCACTATCTCGGCCATGGCCGTTGAGGCCGATATGCCAAGGGTTGAAAGCAGTATTATCAGGGTTCTGTAGACCTTAACGTTCAATCCAAGGGCCTTTGCCTCCTCCTCTCCAAGGCTCAGACATTTAGCGGCCATCGGAGGAGTGCCAGTCCCGCGATGCAAATCAAAATGGGGATCGGGAGAAAGCTCATACTCTCCCACCTCATTCCCGCGAGGCTCCCGAGGAGCCAGAAGACTATCGTGGGCAGTTTGTCGTAGGGATCGGCCGTATATTTGGCGATGCCAACCAGGGCCGAGAAAAAGGCCGAGACGGCCATTCCTGCGAGGACGAGGCTCAGGATTCCATCTCCTATGAGCCTCGATAGGTAACCTTCCCCGGGTCTATGCCGTACCACTTCCCGTAAAACTCGTCTGCAATTTTCTGGACATCAACATCTTGGAAGAGGTCCGGGTGTAGAACCTTTGCCAGCCAGTAGAGGCTGAGAACCCACTTTGGAGCAGGATAATCCCAGCTCTCACCGTCGTTGGGCATGGCATACACTTTTCCTTCCTTCACGGCCTTTATGGACTGCCATGCGGGGTCGTTCAGTATGGTCTTCTTGACCTCCGTGCTCGGGTAGGTGAGCGTCTCCCCTTACTTTGCCGGGATGATTGCCCACGAGGCTCTCGGTCACTTGGCTGAGGCAGACCAACTGCCGAACACGCCTTTAGCCAAAAAGCTCGGGGAGCAGATTGCACCGGAGTTTGTTAGCTTAAGCGACGGGAACGTCGAGAACGGCCACGGGAACGATAGATACGATGACGAAGGCGTCCCAGTCAGAAAAGTTGAAATCCTGAAGGATGGAATCTTCAACGAGCCCCTCTTGGACAGGGAGAGGGCTTATGAGCTCGGGGTTTCCCCGAACGGTCACGCGAGGGCCGAGAGCTACGCCTTTGAGCCAATGGTGAGGATGAGGAACACCTACTTTGAGCCCGGTGACTGGTCCTTCGAGGAGCTTGTTTCCGAGGTTAAGCACGGCTACTACCTCGTCCGCCCTGGACCGGGACAGACAGGAGTGGACTCGTCTTTCACCGTTGGTGTCCTCGAGGGATACACAATCGAGAACGGTGAAATTGGGGAGCCAATATTCAACGCCACGGCCACCGGGAGGGCTCTGGATGCACTTCCCGGAATCCGGGGACTCGGGAAGGAGCTCGACTTCGAGAATACCTACTGCGGGAAGGGCCAGGTGGTTAGGGTGAGCATGGGCGGGCCACACGTTCTCTTCGAGAGGGGAATAAGGGTGGTGTGAATGGAGCAGGAAATTTACAGGTTGCGTGAGGAGCGGAAGGGTGTCTCCCTTGAGGGAAGCTTTAAGCCCTTTGCCAAGGTTAGGGAGTTCACGGCGGTCAGGCTCATCGAAAACGGAAAAATGGGCTCGGCGCTTGCAGAAGGCGAGGGCGAGGCAGAGGCTTTTAGGCTTGCCCGCGAGACACTTCGCTTTTCCAGTGAAGAGGACTACAGGCTCCCAACTGGCCACAAATCCCGCTGGAAGAGGGCGTTTGAAATTGACGTTGGCGACCTTGCCGGAGAGCTCTCCGCGCTGGCCGGCGAGCTGAAGGGCATTTCCCTCTCGGGTACGGTGGAGCTCATAACGAGGCGCTTCTCGGTGGAGAGCACCGCGGGAGCTGACGTTGAGGGTTCATATTCCTTCCTGAGAGCCGAGCTCGAAATCGGGGGTGGGCTTTCCTTTCAGGTTTCCGCGGGCTCGGCTTCAAAAACGGAACTAATTGAGTTCATTAAGCCATATCTCGAGCTTATCGATAGGCTCGATGAAATCGCGCCCCCAAAAGGGAAAGTTGAGGTGGTCTTTGCCCCAACGCCACTTTACACCCTTCTTCTCCCCCCAGTCCTCTGGAAGTTTCGGGGAAGAACAGTTGTGAACTCACCGGGGATGGAGGCGAAGGAAGGGAAAGTCTTGGCCTCGCCTCTCGTGACGGTTCTTGATGATCCTCTCGACGAGGGTTCGCTCCGCTACGTTAAGGCAGACGATGAAGGGGTTAAGGCGAGAAAAAACTTTCTCATTGAGAAAGGCATTGCTAAAGGACTCTTATGGGACAGCTACACCGCCTGGAAGGCAGGGAAGGAAAGCACGGGCAACGGAATAAGAATAGAAGAGGAGGTTTTCGATGGTCCACACAACCTGACGCTTGCACCGGGAAGAGAAACCCTTGAGCGGATGATAGAAGAGGTGGAGAAGGGCTTTTTGGCCCTTGGCCTCAGGGGGGCAAATGCACTCGACCCAGTGACAGGCAACTTTTCAGTCGTCGTAACGCCTGCCCTAATAATCGAGAGGGGTGAGGTTAAGGGCTTCTCCCGCTTTGAACTCAAGGGGAACGTCTGGGAACTGCTCAAAACCACCACGGGAGTTGGGAGCGAGCTTACAAGGGTGTGGCTCGACGAAGGGCTCTCGCTATCCCTACCCTTCCTGAGGACGGAGGTGGTTGTGTGAGAGAAACCCTGGATAACTTCCACTCCAAAGCCGTCGAAGTGTTTAAAAAAGCAGGTGACACGGAGGAGGAACTCAAGTGGCTCACCGGTTCGACACTAGCCCTGTTTCCTGCTCACAGGGAGGAGGTCAGGCTGAGGCTTAGAACCATGGAGGAAATCGTACGGCGGGCAGAAGGGAAAATCCTCGACGTTGGTTCCGGTTCCGGACTGCTTGCCCTCGCGCTCTCCGAGAAGGGAACCGTCATCGGAGTCGAAAAGAGGGCCGACTTCTTTCCCTTCCTTCGGGAACTTGAGAGCGGAGACCTTAGGTTTATCCGGGCAGATTTCCTCAGCGACGACGTTGGGCGGGACTTTGACACCGTGGTCTTCTCCTACACCCTCCACGACCTTGAACCGGAGTCGTTCATAAAACGGGCCGCTGACGTTCTCTCGCCCGGTGGCAGAATCCTCGTCGGCGACTTCGACCTTAATGGGTTGAGAGAAAAGGTAAAGGAGCTCACCGGGCTTTATGGGCTCCTCGTGAGTGAGGAGCTCGTCCTCGGATGGGCAACGAGTCACGGTAGGGAGTGCGATGCGTTCCTGCTCGTTCTCAAAAAACAGGGAGGCTGAAAAATGAGGGTCGCTCTAATCCCTATGAAGGTTGAGGCTGGAAACTTTGAGGCCAACTGGCGGGAGTTTGAGAAGCGCTTTGGGGAGGCCCTGAAACATGACCCTGACTTCGTTGTCTTCCCGGAGTACTGTTTAACTGGCTTTGAGGAGTGGGACTTCAGCGGGGCGGAGCTTTACGGCGAGATAGTTGAGTGGGTGAGCCGGCTTGCCAGGAAGGCGGGTGTTTACGTCGTCTTCGGCCTTTTGGAACCCTACAAAAACTGCGTCTACAATTCAGCTTTGCTGATCGGCCGGAACGGGGAAATCCTGCTGAAGCACCGCAAGTTTCAAGAACCTTACAAGTTCTGCACCGGCAATACAGTAAGAACTGCAAGAACTGAGTTTGGAAAGGCCGCGATAATCATCTGCGGCGACCTCTACAACAAGAGGATAGCGAAGTGGGTTCGGAAAAAGAGACCGGACTTCATCTTTATACCGATGGAGTACTCGCCGGACTACGGCGAGCCGAACGAGGAGGATGTGAAGGCAATGTCCGAGCGGGCTGAACTCCTCGGTGTTAGGACATTCATAGTCAACAGCTACCCGCCGGGCGGGGCTTGGGTCTTCGATGGGGACGGGAACCTGCTGGCTGAGAGCAGGGGAGATAAAATGTTGGTGTGGGAAGAAAAGCGGGATTAGGGCTTGCCGCCCCTCCCTTGACCTGTCTCCATCGGGCTATTGATTATCGCCTCGAACTCGTCCTTCGGCAGAACCTGCGGCTCGTAGGTTACCCCGTAATTTGAAAGTGTTTTCACGAAGGCCCTCAGGTGATTCCTTGAGCCCATCATGAGGTTCTCGTAGACGGTTATGATGTCTATTTTGTCAGTCTGTGCTATCCTCTCCTGCAGGTCGATTATGTCAATTTCCTCTATGTAAGCGCCGACTTTGAGCGCATCTATTTCACTTTTCATCCCCTGCTCAACGAGTTGATTGTACAGGTTCTGCAGGTCTCTGTTCTGGAACTCACCAATCCCCCTACTGGTGGTTGGATCGGTCAGGTTGTACTTTTTCAGGAGCAGTCTGACGGACTCAACATGGGTGGTTTCGCTCTTGGCGATGTTGTTGAATATTGGAAGCCCCCACTTCTCGTAGAGTTTGATGTAAACGTCGTGCGCCAGCTTCTCCTCCTCGATCATCCAGAGAAGGCTTTCTTTTTCCTGCTGTGTCAGTTCCCCAGCAGGTATGGAATCTATGTAAGATTGAAGACTCTGGACGTTCAGGTTACCGTTGGTGTCCCCGGTTAAGGGAATCGTATCGTTCGCGGGTTGGGTCGCCGTAGGAGCAGTTGAAGTTTCGCCGATACTTATACATCCCGAGGTGATGACCCCCATAGTTAGAATGGCCATCAAGAAAAATGCGTAAATCCTTTTCACGTTAATCCCCCTCGTTTGTCTTTCATTGGATACTCTGCCAGAGGTTCATAAATACCTTTTGGTTCATCCGGCTATTCAAAACGATGCATTGTCAAAAGCCATCTCGAAGTCAACCCTGTCGTGGGGCTTGAAGTGGTCAACGATACCCCTTCCGCTGTCTCCTAAAACGCCCTCACCGTGGGCGTCGTCTATGTAGAGAATCGCGTCGTACTGTTCAGCTAATTCGGCCATCTCTGGGAGCGGTGCCAAATCACCATCCATGCTGAAGACCCCGGCGCTGACGATGATCTTCTTATCCTTGCTCTCCTCCTTTATCTTGGGATGGGCCGCTAAACCGAGGTAGTTGTTGGAGCACATACTTCAGAACGCGGTTTCCATCAACCACGACCCAGGGCCCCTAGGAGCTCTCAAGCTTCTTCGCAACCTCCTCCCCCCTTAGCTAAGGGTTCCAACGCCTTAACCCCTTGCTAGTGGGGAGGTTTGAGGGGTTCTCATTAGAGAACCCGTTCTAATCGGTTCATAAAGTTTTTTAACAGTGTTAATGTAATGCCTCGCCTGAAGTTTAGCTTTCTTATGCATTCTCTTGAGCCTCCTGCCCGTTTTGGCTTCAGACTTGTTGAATTTCGACTGATATTCTCAAATCTTTCTCCTCCAGTAAAAATCAATGCTTTTGAGGCTTCGGCGGCAGTTTTACCTGCTCTTTCACTGCCAGAGGGTGTTGTTCTCTACCCTCTGCTGCTTTCAGTTGGATCAGTTGGAATTGGGCTAACTGAAGACCGTCAGGAATATGCCCTTGTTGGTATAACAGTCCTGCCTACTGACAAAGACAAGACATCCCAAAAGAGGGCTCATCCTTCAGAATACTCTGTGGCCTCAATGCATAATCCCAGTATTTGGTGATTGCTGGAACGTTTTTTGAGGCCAAACATTAGAAGCTTTGGCGCGTAGCTTATAACATGAGTGTGTCCGTTAGGGAAGCTGGCCGAATTCCCCTCGACATTCCCGACGTAGTGAGGATAGAGAAGGAATCTTTACAGGGCCGAGCACATGAGCATAGCCGTTGACCCCGCCTACAAAGGCAAGGCAGCGGACTGGAGAAGGCCATAAACCAGCTCTACAACAAGCGGTACTTCGGCAGAATGATCAATGGTAGGCTCTTTCTCTCGCTCCTTGATACGGCCTATCTTGTTGAGCGAGAGGCTTAAAATAGCGAGGATTTCATGAACAAGTCTGTTTTCGGTAGCCCCTGCTAAGGATGTCCTTTATCAGGAATGCAAAAGGGAGGACTAAACACTTATTGGGGGTGGTAATAATATGAACAAAACCACCCCGATGCTGAACGACGCCAGATAAGCAATTATGCCGATATATGGTCTGAGCTTCCTTCCAAGGAGGTAAAACGACAGTCCCCAGGCCCCTATGATAAGAAAACCTTCGATTCCGCGCCTTAAATATATGGGGAAATAGAGGTAGTCAACCAGCCGGATTATCGTTATTATCCATCCCGTATACATGAGGGGAAACAGGGAAAGTACTGGGTCTATCCCGTTTTCCTTCAGCTTGAAAATACGGAGAGCCAGCTTAATCCCCAGTACCCAGAGGAGAACCCTAAAAATTGCGCTTACTATTAGAATTATAGGCATCTCATAGAACCCTGCGAGCTCAAGGGCGAGCACGTTGGGAGTATAGAGGGAAACAGCGATAGTAACAATTCTGGAGAAGGATATTGGGGAATAAAACGCCAGAAATACATACAACAAGAGCAGTACCATAAACCCCACGATATTTTTTGAGTAACCATTTTTGCCAACTATCCACGCAAGTGAGATTGATAGTAGAACCAATATCACCAATGAAAGGATAAGAACGTTGTACATGGCTACAAAATTAGTATCTCTTTCTTGTCTGACCTGCTCATGAAGATACTCCTTAAAGGCTTCTCTACTTTTGCTAGCTAATATAATTCCCGTCACTAAAGTTGCTGGGAACAGGATATGCCGGGAAATCCCCGATTTAATCAGGTAAGGGATGGCGAAAATAAGTAAAAGAAGCGTTTGGAATAGAATTGTGGCTTTCAGTCTGATTTTCATTGTCACACCTCGGTGATTTTTATGTAGTCATAACTGACTCCCGAAGCTCCCAGCAAGCCGGTGAGGGCTCCTGCGAGTCCAGCCAGCACGTAACCCAAGATGGTTCCTCCAAGATCACTTAAAAACGTGTCAATTTCATCGTAGGTGTTTGCTCCCAGCACAAGTATGCCGTAGCTCTCCCCTTTTCCTCTTGAGAACTTAACTGGGACTTTAAAGGCGGACATGGTCCAACCGCTGTTCTCAATCTTGAACTTATGGAACGGCTTGCCCCATTTCTTCGTTGTTCCCTCGTATTTAACCTCGTTCCACTTCCATTCTACCTCATTAGGGTATAACGTAACACCGCTTGGAACCCCTATCCAGACCCGATAGCCTCCTATTGGCAACTTTCCGATACCCACTACCAGTGAAAGTTTGCTTCCATGTTTCACCTTGTAATGTTTGTATGCAAAGAATATCAAGTGTACTATCCTCTTATCCTGAATGCCACTTCCGTCGAGATACACTTCTAAAGCAGCTCCGGGTGTTACTGACTGGGGTTGAACATCCCCACCAACCCATTGCTGTTTGTTATAGGTGCTTGGAATCGCCATTGCACTTCCTGCAG
This sequence comes from Pyrococcus yayanosii CH1, assembly GCF_000215995.1. Lineage (NCBI taxonomy): Archaea > Methanobacteriati > Methanobacteriota > Thermococci > Thermococcales > Thermococcaceae > Pyrococcus > Pyrococcus yayanosii. Next base: position 1,189,460 of record NC_015680.1, read on the forward strand.
TCACTCCTACCATCAGCAGTCCCAAGAGAACTGCCAACAGGCCTTTCCACTTCATGAGGTCACCTTCGTAGGGTTGTCTGCAATGTCTGCTATCCAACTTTATCTTATAAGTTTTTCCATTTACTTAAAGTAAATCTTCCCTTAGGATTTGTCAAAAGTAGCCTGAGTAAAAATGGTGATACAATCGGTGATCCTTAGGCCACAACTGCCTGCGCGTAGACTCAAATGGGGGGTAAAAAAGAGCGATCACGCTTCACTTCAAAAAGCCGGTCTTTTTGCCCAGATCCTCGAAGGCATCGATGACGTACTGGAGATCTTCCTTAGTGTGGGCCGCTGAAGGCTCAAGCCTTATTCTCGCCGTTCCGAGCGGGACGGTCGGATAAACAATCGCCTGCGCGAAGATGTTGTACTCGTCATATAGGCGTTTGCTGAACTCCTGGGCAAGCTTCTCGTCGTAGAGCATGACCGGCGTTATCGGGTGCTTGGTGTTGCCGAGGTCGTAGCCGAGGTCTCTCAAACCTTTCTGGAGGAAGTGAGTGTTATCCCAGAGCTTCTTGACGAGCTCATCACTCTTCTGAAGTATCTCTACGGCCGCTATCGCCGCGGCAACGTCAGGTGGGTTCATGGCACTTGAAAATAGAAACGGCCTCGCCCTCTGCTTGAGATACTCTATAGCCTCCTCAGGTCCGGCGACGTAGCCGCCTATTACTCCAAAGGCCTTGCTTAGTGTACCCATCTCGAAATCAACGCGATCGTGGAGCTTGAAGTGGTCTACTATTCCACGGCCATGCTCTCCAAGGACACCCTCACCGTGGGCATCGTCTACGTAAACTATTGCATCGTACTGCTCGGCAAGCTCAACTATCTCCGGCAGGGGAGCGAGGTCGCCGTCCATCGAGAAGACTCCGTCAGTGACGATGATTTTCTTCTTCTTATCCTTGTTCTCCTCCAGCTTCTTCTTGAGGTCGTCCATGTCTATGTGCTTGTAGATAACCTTAGGAGCGCCGCTGAGGCGCATTCCGTCGATTATGCTCGCATGGTTGAGCTCCTCGCTGATAAAGACGCCATCCTCCCCCTTCCTAAGGAGGGCACTTATTGAACCAAGATTCGCATTGTAACCGCTCTGGAAGAGTATTGCCGCTTCCCTCTTCTTGAACTTAGCCAATTTCTCTTCTAGCTCGACGTGAAGCTCCATGGTCCCTGCAATCGTCCTAACGGCTCCGGCACCGACGCCATAGTCAAGGATAGCCCTTATGGCAGCCTCCTTAATCTTCGGGTGGGCTGCGAGGCCGAGATAGTTGTTGGAACACATGTTGAGAACTCTCTTGCCATCAACGACGACCCATGGTCCCTGGGCGCTTTGGAGAACCCTTATGGTTACGTAGAGGCCCTTCTCCTTGAGCTCCTTAAGCTCCTCGGTAATCCAGTCAAGCTTCCCCATAGAAACCACCATCAATGGATTGAGTTTCACCGCTATAAAACTTTCGTCCAAAGGTTTTTATCCGATGATGGCCCATCCTCCCCGGGTGGCCCTATGGCGGGAATAGAGAGAGTAAGGGGAACGCGGGACTTCTCTCCAGAGGAGATGGCGAAGAGGCGATGGGTTTTCGAGAGAATAAGGGAAGTCTTCGAGCTCTATGGGTTCAAAGAGATTCTAACACCCACCCTCGAGTACACTAAGCTCTTCCAGCTGAGAAGTGGGGAGGAGGTCGTCAAGCAGCTCTACGCTTTCAAGGATAAGGGTGGCCGCGATGTATCCCTGAGACCCGATATGACGTCAAGCGTCGCCCGTCTCTTCGTCAATGAGTTCCAGAATGCTCCAAAGCCCATCAAGTGGTATTACATCGCCAACATGTTTCGATACGAGGAGCCCCAGAGCGGTCGCTACAGGGAGTTCTGGCAGGCCGGTGTTGAGCTGATAGGAAGCGATAGAGTGGAGGCGGACGCAGAGGTCATAGCACTCCTCGTGGAGAGCTACCTTGCTACCAGACTGAAGGACTTCACGGTGAACATAGGAGACAGGGTTTTGCTCGACGAATTCGCAAGAGAGCTCGGTGTCGAGGACGATGTAGGTTTGATGAGACTCGTAGACAAGAAAGACAAGATGAGCCGGGAGGACTTCATTAAGGCTTTAAGGGATTTCGGCCTCGACGATGGAAGCGTTGAGAAAGTTCTCTCGCTAATCGAAATGAAAGGCAAGCCCGATGACGTTCTGCCAAAGGCAGAGGAGCTCTTCAGGAGCGAGAAGGCCAGAGCGGAGATTGAACGCCTCTACGAGCTCGTTGACCTGCTTGAGGCTTACGGCGTCGGAGATTTCATCCTGATAGATCTCGGTATAGCAAGGGGCCTCGACTACTACACGAGCGTCGTCTTCGAGGCGATAGCGCCCAATGACATCGGCATAGGGTCGATAGGTGGTGGCGGCCGCTACGATAACCTCATAGAGGTCTTTGGAGGGAAGCCTACACCTGCCACGGGCTTTGCCATAGGGATAGAGAGGCTAATCCCAATACTGGAGTGGAAGGGCCTCCTTCCGGAGCCGAAGTTGGGGGCAGAGGTTTATGTGATACCCATTGGAGACGACCCAGAAGTCAGGAGAGCGGCCCTTAAGATAACGGCGGAGCTCAGGAGGGCAGGGGTTAGGGCGGACCACGAGCTCATGGGTAGGAAGCTTAGGAAGGCCCTCGACTACGCTGGAAGGCTCGGCGTTCCCTACGTCGTTCTCGTCGGAAAGAAGGACCTTGCAGAGGGAAGGGTGACGGTAAGGGACATGGAGAGCGGCGAGCAGAGAACAGTGGAAATTGACAAGGTTGATGAAGAGGTTTTAGGGTTACTCAGGAGATAGAGCCCATTGCTTTCTTCTGAAAAATAATAAAATTGAAATCAAGGAGATATCCTCAACTTGCATCTCCATTTTTTGTAGTTATGCAAATTCCCGTTCTTGGGTTGCATGGTGGGGATGGTGATTTGCCATCGGTTATAATGCCGAAGACCAATGGGACGTTAACCTTTGGCCCACCAGCCCTCACATTCACACTTACAACGCTGTACATTGCATAACAACTCTTCCTTGGCTTAATGTCAACATCGTACACTGCAATCGATACCGCGTTCATGCACTTGTGAAATCCGAACGTCAGGCTGAGTGCGCTGGCCAATCTTCCAAGCTTCGGGCTTACTCCAGTAAGATACTTTCCGGCCGCATAGCCTATTGGAATGCTCAAGCTCGACCTAGAGGAAAGTGAATTGGCCTGAAGTTGCTTTATGAATACTGCTTCCTCCCAGTTTCCGATATTGCCAATCCACTTTCTCTTCCATTCTGCTTCTTTTGAGATACTCCAGATGTTGGGAGTCTTTGTAATTCTTGGAGGATTCTGCCCCACAGATTTCTCGAACCTCCATCCTTCTCCCAGCTCTTTAATATTGTAATCTCCAGTGCTGTGGATTTTGATGGGGTATGTTTGGACTATTTCTATGTCAACGTATTTCTTTGTGAGCTTATCATATGCGGGAACTTTGGCGTGAACCACGATATACCCAACCCTAATGTTCAGATACCTCTCCCAGGTGTTTGAATTGACTGTTAAGGGTCCCAATGATTGATAGCTTACATCAAGTGCCCATCCTTCGAAGTTGTGTCCTTTAGATACGCTGAGGACTGTAAAAGGCCCAACGTCAATTCCAATCGTCCAGTAGCTGTAGGTGCTCCTGCTGAGTAGGAGATCCCAGTCAAAATCAATCTCTTCTGCAACTCGATTTTCTATTTTTAGCCCCATCACTGAAACCCACTCGTCAAAAGTCTTTGCCTTTGCCCTGCTTTCAAAGTAGAAATCCCAGTTTGAGGCTAGGCAGTACCTTCCCCCAAAGTCCATGTAACCATTTGGACAAGAGCCCGTTGCCTGAACATTGTAGCTTCCCTTCAAGTCGAGAAATTCGCCTTCAAGCCTGATCCTGCTTGAGGTTACGCTTTTCACTCCAAGCCTTCCGTCTTTGGTTATGTAGAGGATTAGGGGAGTTGGTGGGGCGTAGAGAGCTTTCTCAGTAGTTGAGAATTCCTTTATCCATTCCTGCCTGGGCACTTTGACGAAGACTGGGAAGAATCCGCCAGCTTTTCCGATTTTCAGTACTTTAACACTCCCATTGGGCAGAGGGTAGTAGATAACGTAGTTGCCCGAACCTTCAATCTTGTACACATCGTAGCCGAATATTCTACTTACGGAGTCCTCGTTATTCACCATGTAGTTCAAGGCCCCCACAATAGTTCCTCCAAAAAGAATCAATAACCAAACTACCAACAAAAATTCCCTACTCACCATAGTTATTCCCAACAACAATCACCCCACACAAACTTATAAAATTTACTCTTAATTCTTATAGGCTTTTTGTTATTTGATGACTTTACTAGTCTCCTTAAGTAGCGGGGCGAGACGCAGGAGGTGGGCTAGGGGACAATATCTGAGCCATCCAGCTAATCTTGATGTGCCGACAGAGTCCCATTAACAAAAAATTGCAAAGAAGGGCTATTTCCTCTTAAGTTCGAACTTCCTGACCATTCTACGCACCCGCCACTCTTCGAACCTTCTCACGAAAGGACATCTTGTCCTCCACTTAGTGTATATCTCCTTGAGAGCCCTAATCATGGACATTGCCCCCAGCCAAAGTAGTTAAATCCCTAGGACAAATTAATTTTTTAAGGTAATGGTGCTGCCGATAAACCCACTTCCAGCTGTCCAAGGTGAACGGCCAGAACACGATTTATCCCATGGACCTCCCAATTATCCACCATCTCCTCTACACACAACTGACCTCCTCCCCGCCCTGAAGGGCGAGGGTTCCAACGAATTAACCCCTCGCCAGAGGCGGTTCGGTTCGCGGGCCCATCACCTACTCCCGTTACCAGTTTCGGTTCAGCCCGCAAGCCGGGTCTTCGGCCCGTTACCCCTACCGGCAAACCCGGATTAGGGTTATCGTTTAGAGGCCACCCCTCAGAGTTTTTGACTGCCAAGAGGCAGTCTTTTGAAAGGACGCTTAACAACGCCAACCCTCCAACGCTGGAGGGTAACGTGAAACCCCTCATCTCATCGGGTTATCTTACGGTGGCCTCTTCGAGGCCTTATTACGCTGGCAAGACTTAAAAAGGTTTCGGTGGTTAGAATGCTCGACTCAAGAATACTGCATCCCCTCCCTAAAGGGCGAGGCTTTCACCGGCACGTAACGCCCGGTTCCCTCGCTCTCCCCGATGGTGTTGAGACGGCAAATCAATAGCTGGAGAAGAAGTTCCGGCCTATAAAAGCGTAGGGATTAAAATACCTAAGTGTCGAAAACATGGGAGGATGATGAGTCTGGAGCCCCCCGAGTTGTGAGGAGAACTTGCGGGGCTGACCTCCATGATTAAGAGGATGCTTTGTCGGGAGTATATCGAAGAAATCGAAAGATTGGAGCGCTCCATAGTGGAGCTGGAGGAGGAAATCGTCAGGCTGAAGACTCAGCTCAGGATGAAGACAAACGAGGCCACGAGCCTAGCCATAGAGAACGCCAACCTCAGACACAAGCTGGAGAGGCTCCAGCGGCAGTACGAAAGGCTCATCGAGTTTCTAAAGAATGCTAAGATACCATTTGTGATAATTGATGAGGAATGCGAGGAGGAAACTGAGGGAAGATAGGAAACCTTTATTACCAAGAGTTCTCCCCAACTTCTTGGAGGGAGAGTGCCATGGAGTTCATCATGAAGACTAGGATGTTCGAGGAGGAGGGCTGGATAAGGAAGACCTGCAAGGTCTGCGGGAAACCCTTCTGGACACTCGACCCCGACAGGGAGACCTGCGGCGACCCGCCGTGCGATGAATATGAATTCATTGGCAAACCGGGCATCCCAAAGAAGTACACCCTTGACGAGATGCGCGAGACCTTTTTAGGTTTCTTCGAGAAGCACGGGCACGGCAGGGTGAAGCGCTACCCGGTTCTTCCGCGCTGGCGCGATGATGTCCTCCTCGTTGGCGCTTCAATCATGGACTTCCAGCCTTGGGTTATCAGCGGCGAAGCCGATCCACCTGCCAATCCACTCACCATAAGCCAGCCCTCTATAAGGTTCACCGACATCGACAACGTCGGAATAACTGGCAGGCACTTCACGATCTTCGAGATGATGGCCCATCATGCTTTCAACTACCCTGGAAAGCCGATTTACTGGATGGACGAGACCGTTGAGCTAGCCTTTGAGTTCTTCACCAAAGAACTCAAGATGAAGCCGGAGGACATTACCTTCAAGGAGAACCCGTGGGCCGGTGGAGGAAACGCCGGGCCGGCATTCGAGGTTCTCTACCGCGGCCTTGAGGTTGCTACCCTCGTCTTCATGCAGTATAAGAAGGCCCTAGAAAATGCAGACCCAAGCCAGGTTGTCATCATCAAGGGCGAGAAGTATGTCCCTATGGAGACGAAAGTCGTCGACACCGGCTACGGCCTTGAACGCTTGGTCTGGATGAGCCAGGGGACGCCCACCGCTTACGACGCCGTCCTCGACTACGTCATCGAGCCGCTCAAGAGGGAGGCCGGTGTTGAGAAGATAGATGAGCGCATTTTAATGGAGAACTCTCGCCTTGCCGGAATGTTCGACATCGAGGACATGGGCGATCTGAAGGTCCTCCGCGAGCAGGTGGCCAAGCGTGTCGGCATAAGCGTCGAGGAGCTTGAGAAGGCGATAAGGCCCTACGAGCTCATCTATGCCATAGCGGACCACACGAAGGCTTTAACCTTTATGCTCGCCGACGGTGTCATTCCCTCCAACGTTAAGGCCGGCTACTTAGCTCGTCTGTTGATAAGGAAGAGCATGAGACACCTAAGGGAGCTTGGGCTTGAGGCACCACTCGCCGAAATCGTCGCCATGCACATAAAAGCCCTGCACAAGACGTTCCCCGAGTTCAAGGAAATGGAAGACATAATACTGGAGATTATTGAGCTGGAGGAGAAGCGCTATGCTGAGACACTGAAGAGGGGAAGCGAGCTCGTGAAAAGGGAGATAACAAAACTAAAGAAGAAGGGGAAGAAAGAAATACCGCTGGAGAAGCTCATAACCTTCTACGAGAGCCATGGTCTAACACCGGAGATCGTCAAAGAGATAGCCGAGAAGGAAGGCGTTGATGTTCACATCCCAGACAACTTCTACTCCCTCGTGGCAAAGGAGGCCGAGAAGGGCGAGAAGAAAGAGGCCGCCAAGCACGTGGTCGACTTCGAGCTCGTCAAGGACCTGCCGGAGACGAGGACGCTTTACTACGAGGACCCGTTCATGAAGGAGTTCAAGGCAAAAGTTCTTAGGGTCATCGACAACTGGCTCGTTCTCGACCAGACCGCCTTCTATCCGGAGGGCGGCGGCCAGCCCTACGACACGGGCGTTCTGGTGGTGGACGGGGAGGAAGTTAAGGTCACCAACGTCCAGAAGGTCGGGAAAGTAATCCTCCACAAGGTCGAGGAGCCTGAGAAGTTTAAGGAGGGGATGACCGTCCACGGAAAGCTCGACTGGGACAGGAGAATACAGCACATGCGCCACCACACCGGAACCCACGTCCTCATGGGCGCCCTCGTAAGGGTTCTCGGAAAGCACGTCTGGCAAGCTGGAAGCCAGCTCCACACCGACTGGGCCCGCTTGGACATTTCTCACTACAAACGCATAACCGAGGAGGAGCTCAGAGAAATCGAGAGGCTCGCCAACAGCATAGTCATGGAGAACAGGCCGGTAAAGTGGGAGTGGCTTCCAAGAACCGAGGCAGAGCAGAAGTACGGCTTTAGGCTCTACCAGGGCGGAGTCGTGCCTGGCAGAGTTATCCGCGTCCTTAAGATAGAGGACTGGGACGTCCAGGCCTGTGGTGGAACTCATCTCCCGAGCACGGGCCTAATCGGGCCAATTAAGATACTCAGGACGGAGCGCATACAGGACGGCGTTGAAAGGATAATCTTTGCCTGTGGAGAGGCCGCCGTCAGGGAGTGGCAGAAAGAGAGGGAGCTCCTGAGAAAGACAAGCGAAGTCTTCCGCGTCCCTCCAGACAAGCTCCCAGAGACCGCGAAGAGGTTCTTCAACGAGTGGAAAGAAGCCAAGAAGGACGTCGAGAGGCTTAAGAAGGAGCTGGCCGAGGCCCAGATCCGTAACCTTGAGACAGCTGGACAGAGAATCGGGAACGTCGAGCTGATATTCCATAAGGTGGAGCTTGACCCCGCAACCCTCAGGGACGCGGCCCTGAGGCTCAAGAAGCCTGGCAGGGTGGTGGTGCTCTACAATGGAAGTGGTAACTTCGTCGTAGCCGTCGGCGATGGTGTGGAGGTAAAGGCGGGGGATATCGCCAAGAGGATAACGACCGTAGCCGGAGGAGGAGGTGGCGGCAAGACCGATTTAGCTCAGGGAAGGGTCAAGGACGTCTCCAAGATAAAGGAGGTAATAGAAGACGTGAAGAATGCCCTTTAGCTTCCCTCTTTTTGCTTCTCAATGTATATGGTGTCCTCCCATCTCCAGAGGGGAAGCTTGCTCATCCTAATCTCTATCGTGGCGTTGACTTCACCCCTAACGACCTTCTTTGTGAGCTCAGGAGAGAGCGTGAACTGAACGTAAACCCATTCCGGAACCTTTCCTTTCTCAACCTTTATGCTGAAGCTGTCAACTCCTCTAAAGCTTTCATTCCCGTAGCCCACGACGTATTTCGTGCCCTCTGGGAACTTTATCCTCAGCTCAAAGCTGTCCACGAGGGGATTTATCTTCAGACCGAACAACCCATCTCCCTCGCCGGTCTGTGGATTTACGACGATATAAGTGATGCTCCTGTTGTTATCGTAGTAGACTTCCTCGTATTCCACGGTCGCCGGGGGCAACTTGGCTGTTTTCATGGCATAGGCAAGGAGAGCCACCAGTACGATAAGGAGTCCAAGCAGACGCTTATCCACTCACACCACCCACATCATCTCGTCTACTGAGGTTAAATAGTTTAGTGGCACAAACCTTATATTTCATGAATCACTGGAAGTGATAAGGTGGGGAAGATGGAGAAGATAAACTTCATATTTGGCATACACAATCACCAGCCCCTTGGGAACTTCGGATGGGTCTTCGAGAGCGCCTACGAAAGGGCTTACAGACCTTTTCTCGAGGCCCTCGAGGAGTACCCGAACATGAAGGCGGCTATCCACATAAGCGGACCCCTCGTGGAGTGGATTGAAGAGAACAGGCCGGAATACTTTGACCTGCTCCGCACACTCATCAAGAGAGGCCAGGTCGAACTCGTAGTCGCCGGCTTTTACGAGCCCGTGCTCGCGGCAATCCCCAAGGAGGACCGCATAGAGCAGATAAGGCTTATGAAGGAGTGGGCCAAGAAGCTCGGGTATGATGCAAGGGGCGTCTGGTTAACCGAGAGGGTCTGGCAGCCCGAGCTCGTCAAGACCCTCCGCGAGGCCGGGATAGAGTACGTGATCGTGGACGACTACCACTTCATGAGTGCCGGTCTGAGCAAGGAGGAGCTCTTCTGGCCCTACTACACGGAAGATGGTGGTGAGGTCATAACTGTTTTCCCCATAGATGAGAAGCTCCGCTACCTAATTCCATTCAGGCCAGTTGAGAAAACCATTGAATACCTCCACTCCCTCATAGATGATGACGAGAGCAAAGTTGCGGTCTTCCACGACGACGGGGAGAAGTTCGGCGTCTGGCCCGGCACCTATGAGTGGGTGCACGAGAAGGGATGGCTCAGGGAGTTCTTCGAGAGGGTATCCAGCGACGAGCGGATCAACTTGATGCTTTACTCTGAGTATCTGGAGCGCTTCAGGCCCAAAGGATTGGTATACCTGCCAATAGCCTCCTACTTCGAGATGAGCGAGTGGTCCCTTCCGGCGAGGCAGGCAAAGCTCTTCGTCGAGTTCGTGAACAGACTCAAGGAAAGGGGCGAGTTCGAGCGCTACCGCGTCTTCGTTCGTGGCGGCATCTGGAAGAACTTCTTCTTCAAGTATCCAGAGGGCAACTACATGCACAAGCGGATGCTGATGATCAGTAAGCTCGCAAGGGATAAGCCAGAGGCTAGGCGCTTCATTCTCAGGGCCCAATGCAACGACGCCTACTGGCACGGCGTCTTCGGCGGCATATACCTGCCCCATCTGAGGAGGGCCATCTGGGAGAACATTATTAGGGCCCACGTCCCCATCGGAAGCTTCGTCAAGGACATAGACTATGACGGCCGCGAGGAGGTTTACCTCGAGAACGAGAATTTCATAGCGGTATTCAAGCCGGCCTACGGTGGGGCCCTCTTCGAGCTGAGCTCCAAAAGGAAGGCAGTGAACTACTGCGATGTCCTCGCCAGGAGATGGGAGCACTACCACGAGGTCTCCGAAGCGGCGACACCCGAGGAGGAAGGCGAGGGAGTGGCAAGCATCCATGAACTCGGCAAGAAGATTCCCGAGGAAATTAGGAGAGAGTTAGCCTACGACAACCATCTCAGGGCGCTCCTCCAAGACCACTTCCTCTCTCCTGAGACAACCCTCGACGACTACAGACTCGCCCGCTACGAGGAGCT